>JAJEBF010000018.1 GCA_022824025.1 Caldilineaceae bacterium | reverse complement strand
AAGCACGCCGCCAGCGTTCATCCTGAGCCAGGATCAAACTCTCCGTATTTTCGCCAGTGCACACCGAACATACCTCCTACTCCCAGTACACCCGACTACACCAGCACCTCTACGCAAAGCTCTTCTAAACTCTCAAGCCATTTCGCTCCCAAACCACCCCGCACCCCGGCTACGCCAGAATACGAAACAACCCGAAAACGATTGACAGGTCTGCTGGACTCGCTTATCTTGCCACTCTTCAGCTGTTAATGTGCCGCAACCCTATTACCTTACTACATCCTGTCTCTGCTTGACAAATCCCGATCCGGTTGAATCACAACGTCACAAATCTTCCACGACGCATGTCACCCAGCCAGACCCATTTGTCATCAACCCTGCGGGTGAATCCCCCGCACGATCCCGGAGACAAGGATTCATAGGTTATCCCATCCGCTTGAGGTTGTCAAATCGGGTTTGAACCAATTTCAGTTACAATCCCGACTCCGCAAACCAGGCAAAAACAGGCGCCGCCGCGCCCGAGGCAGACGAAACGCGCACAGGCAGAATCAAATGGCCTTTACACTTCGACCCAGTGGCGGCAACTATTCGCGCGCAAGGGGTTCATGCTATCATAGAGACTATCGTCCGTCCCACCCACAGGGGCGTAGAATTCTGGGGGAACGCCGTTATGTCGAAAACAGGGCCCGCCAAACAGATCCTGGTCGTCGACGACGAACCGCGCATGGTGCGGCTCGTGAAAATGAATCTGGACAAGGAAGGCTATCAGACGCTGGAGGCCAATGACGGGTTCCAGGCGCTGGACAAGATCCGCGAATACGAACCCAATCTCGTCCTTCTGGATGTCGAAATGCCCGGCCTGGACGGCTTCGAAACACTCAAACGGCTGCGCGAAATCAGCGACATTCCTGCCATTATGCTTACCGTGCGCTCCGACGAGGATGACCAGATCAGAGGGCTGGATCTCGGCGCCGACGACTACGTGACAAAGCCGTTCAGCCCGCGCCAGCTTTCCAGCCGTATACGTGCCGTGCTGCGCCGCTTCGAAGTGACCAACACCCGGCCCGAAGACCAGATTATCACAATCGATGACCGGTTACAGGTGGATCTGCAGCGGCGCGATGTGATTGTCGACGGAGAACGTCTGAGCTTGCGCCCAACCGAATATCGACTTCTCCACCAGCTCATCCAAAACGCCGGGTGGGTCGTCCTCCACGAAGTGCTGCTCACCAAAGTCTGGGGGCACGAATACGTAAACGACAATCACCTGCTGCGTCTGTATATCACCTACCTCCGCAAAAAGATCGAGCCGGATCCTTCGAAACCGCGCTACATCTTTACAGAGCGGGGCCTGGGTTACCGATTCCGCGACTTCAATGATTCAGAACAGTCCTGACCTCTGGCGGAACTGTTAAACGATCCGTCATGGTCGTCTTTTGCGCACAGCGCCGACTATGTTAAAATGTGCAGTCGGTCTGTGATGATTGGGCATGATTGCAAACCAGATCAAGTTTCTATCCATTCAACACGTCCTGGGACTGCGGAATGGGGTGCCGCCGATGCGCGGTCATTCTCAGTGTGAACAGGACGGAAGCGCAACCCCTGGAGGTTCTCGTGGCATCAGTCGTTAGCATGAAGGAGCTGTTGGAAGCAGGCGTACATTTCGGGCACAGAACCCGGCGCTGGAATCCGAAGATGCGCCAGTATATCTTTACTGAGCGCAGCGGCATCCACATCATCGATCTGCACCAGACGATGACGAGGATCAATGAATACTATGAAATGGTGCGTCGTCTGGTCGCCGAGGGCGGCACAGTCCTGTTCGTCGGCACAAAAAGACAGGCGCAGGGCACAGTCGAACTGGAGGCGACCCGTTGCGGTATGCCCTACATCCACAATCGCTGGCTGGGGGGCACACTGACAAACTGGGCCACGATCAAACAGAGAATCGACTACCTGAACCGCCAGGAACGCCGGAAAGCCAATGGCGAATTTCAGTCGCTTCCCAAGATCGAGCAGCTGGTCATCGACCGGGAACTCGCCAAGTTGAATCGGCGTATCGGCGGGATCAAGACGCTCACCGACATGCCCAATCTGATCTTTGTGATCGATACGCAGCGGGAAGAGCTGGCCGTCAAGGAATCCAACAAAATCGGCATCCCTCTGATCGCAGTGGCGGATACAAACTCCGACCCGGATGAAATCACCTATGTCATTCCGGGGAATGACGATGCGATTCGAGCCGTGAAGCTGATTACCCGCATTGTCGCAGATGCAGTTGAGGAGGGACGGCGTTTCCGCG
Organism: Caldilineaceae bacterium; assembly: GCA_022824025.1. Classification (GTDB taxonomy): domain Bacteria; phylum Chloroflexota; class Anaerolineae; order Caldilineales; family Caldilineaceae; genus Bin5. Next base: position 18,110 of record JAJEBF010000018.1, on the reverse strand, counting down.
AAGTGGACATGGTTGAAACCGGACAGGTTTCTGACGATGAGCTGGCGGAACTGGAACAGTACCTCGGGCCGAGCACGCTGGCCAAACTGCAAGGCATGGACGAAGAGGAAGAAGGAGAGCAAGAAGCGGGAGGTGAACCGGCAGAGCAGGCCGCCGATGTCGCTGAGGAAGAAAACCAGGCGGCAGTCGCTGAGGCGGAACTGTCTCAGCCGGATGATGAAACGCCCCCCGAACCGGTGGAACCCGAACCGGCGGAAACGCAGCCGGTCGGCGAAGAAGGGTAGCCGCCGCTGCTGTGCGCTGGCCCCCTTTGGACACCGGGCCCGGCGCACAGCGTAGATCAGCAGCAATGTCTTGTCGAATCGGCGCCGCAGATTACAGTGCGCGCCGCAATCCGACATTCAGATGTAATCGTCCGCACGGCTGCAGAGGCGAACCATTTGCCCCGTGCGGACGATTACGCGGAAGATACATGCACGCGTCCACGCGTGGATTATAATGCCGAAAGGCGATCAGCCAGCAAGGGAATCAGGAGGAGAAGTATGGCTGCGATTACAGCACAAATGGTGAAAGAACTGCGCGGCGCGACCGGGGCCGGCATTCTCGACTGCAAAACAGCGCTGAACGAAAATAACGGGGATTTCGACAAAGCGGTGGAATATCTGCGCGAAAAAGGACTGGCCGCCGCGGCCAAGAAGGCCGACCGGGACGCCCATGAAGGGATCATCGGCACCTATGTCCATCACGGCAGCAAAGTCGCGGCAATGGTCGAGCTCAATTGCGAGACCGATTTCGTTGCCCGCACCGAGCAGTTTCAAGGGCTGGCGCATGACCTGGCCATGCACATTGTGGCATCCAACCCTGAATATGTGGCGCGGGAAGAGATCCCCGCCGATGTCCGCGACAGGGAGATGGCCATCTACAAGGCCCAGGCCAAAGAGAGCGGCAAACCCGATCGGATTCTCGACCGCATCGCGGAAGGGAAACTGGAAAAGTGGTACAGCGACGTCTGCCTGATGGAGCAGGACTACTTCAAAGACTCTGACAAAGTCGTCAAAGACGTTCTCGTCGAAAACATCGCCAGCCTAGGCGAAAATATCCAGATCCGACGATTTAGCCGTTTGCAAGTCGGCTAAGCCCGTTGCAAGATCAGCCCAGCCTTCCTCAGGCTGGGCTTTTTTATGTCATCGCCGCCCCGTCAGCAAGCGGCGCCTAATCCAAGGAGTTGATGGTATGGATTCTCTCAAATACCGCCGTGTTCTGCTCAAAATGGGAGGCGAGGCAATGGCCGGCGAAGGCGGTTTCGGCATAGATCCCAGACGGGCGCAGGAAGCTGCCCAAAAGATCCTGGCCATCGTCAATATGGGAGCGGAGGTGGCCTTGGTGATCGGCGGCGGCAACATGTGGCGCGGCAAGGAGGACGGCCTCGATCACGGCATGGAGCGGGTGACTGCCGACCACATGGGCATGCTCGCGACTGTGATGAACTCGCTGGCGCTGCAAGACGCCCTTGAACACGCCGGCCTGCCCACCCGCGTCATGACCGGTATCGAAATTCGCGCCGTGGCCGAGCCCTACATTCAACGAAGAGCCATTCGGCATCTGGAAAAAGGCAGGGTCGTCATCTTCGGCGCCGGCACCGGCAATCCCTACTTTACCACCGACACCGCTGCCAGCCTGCGGGCCATGGAAATCGACGCCGAAATCCTGATCAAAGCAACAAAGGTGGACGCAGTTTACGACAAAGACCCCAAGGAAAACAGTGATGCCCGCCGCTTCAAACGGCTCTCCTATATCGAGGCCCTCAATATGCGCCTGGGCGTAATGGACAGCACCGCCATCGCCATGTGCATGGACAACAACCTGCCGATCTCGGTTGTCAATGTCTGGGCAGAGGATGCCTTGGTACAGGTCGTCAAAGGCGAACCGGTGGGCACCGTCGTCTCCGGTTGACCTCCGCCCCTCGCTGCTCCTCCCCTCCTGACAGCACGCCTTTGCGCCGGCTGGATGGCGGCCGGCCCGAACGGGTCCGCCAACCCAAACGATTACGCCGCCCCGCTGCCGATTCGCCGTCCTATGCGAAGCAAGCGGCGCTGTTGCCGTCGTCACGCACGGCTCTTCACGCTCCCATCGCTTTCTGAACATTATTCACTACATCGCGATGACCCCTTTGCCCCTTCTGCGATCGAATTCCGCGGTCGAACGCGGGACCGGGCCAGGCAGCTACGTTTTTCATTTGATTTGAACCTCTGCTAAAATAACCAACAACCAAAGAAAAGAAGAAACGAAAATACCGATCATGGACCTCGGATTGAACTGTTCCTTCTTTTCTTGAAATTCCATGCGTACTGCTTCAGCCGACGATCCGCCCCCTATGCTCCGACTTGCGAGTGGCCATGACGCCGATGCCAACCGAAAGGGCCCACAAATGGCCTCAGGATTGCAGGCAAGCCCTATCGCGCCGTTGATGTGGAAGGAGTTCCGTTGTGATTGAAGACATTTTGGATGAAACGCGAGATCGCATGGGCAAAGCGATCGACAGTTTACGCACAGACCTGATGACGATCCGCACCGGGCGGGCCAGCCCCACCCTCGTGGAGCGCCTGAGCGTCGACTATCATGGCGTTCCCACCCCGCTGATGCAGATCGCATCGATTTCAGTTCCGGAAGCGCAAACACTCCAGATTCGTCCCTATACGCCAACCGACATCGGCGCGATCGAACGCGCCATCGCCGTGTCCGATATCGGTCTGACGCCGAGCAACGACGGCAAGCAGATCCACCTGACAATTCCCCCTCTCACGGAAGAACGCCGCCGCGACCTGACAAAACAGGTTTCCAGCCGCGCAGAGGAGGCTCGCGTCGCAATTCGCAACATCAGGCGCGATGCCATCAAGGACATGCGCTCCTTTGAAAACGAGGGCCTCATCACCGAAGATGACCTCCGTGACGGCCAGGACCAGGCGCAGGAAGTCACCAACAAATTTGTGGCCGACGTGGACGAAATTGCAAGCGAAAAAGAAACGGAAATCATGACGATCTGACCGACAAGGAGTCAGCGTTCCATTGAGCAGTCCCGATACAGTTCGACAGAGCCCAGATAACCTGATCGAAGACGCCTTCCCCCCTCTCGCCAGAGTCCCTTACCATGTAGGAATTATCATGGACGGGAATGGCCGCTGGGCCAAGGAAAGAGGCCTGATTCGATATATCGGCCATCGCGCCGGCGTCGACAATATCCAACCGGTTCTCGAGGCCTCTGTCGAATTCGGTATCAAAGTCCTGTCTATCTACGCCTTTTCCACCGAAAACTGGTCCCGCCCCATCGAAGAAGTGTCCGGACTTATGCGGCTGCTGGGAACAGCGCTGCGCAACCGGCTGCAGGAACTGCACGAAAACGGTGTGCAGATTCGCCACAGCGGACGCCTGACCGGGATCAACGAGGAACTTCAGAAACAGATTCTGCACGCAATCGATTACACCAAGCGCAACGACAGAATCATCCTCAATGTGGCCTTCAACTATGGCGGACGCGGCGAAATCCTCGACGCGACCCGCAAAATCATCAGAGACGGAATCGACCCCGAATCTCTCAGCGAAGAAACCTTCAGCCGCTATCTGTACACCGAGGGCCTGCCCGACCCTGATCTGATCATCCGCACCGGCGGCGATTGGCGAATGAGCAACTTCCTGATCTGGCAGTCAGTCTATGCCGAATATTATTCAACCCCCACCTATTGGCCGGCCTTCGATAAGGTGGAGTTATACAAGGCGCTGACCGAGTTTAACCGGCGAGACCGTCGCTTCGGCGGCGTGCCGGACGCGGAATAACCCCGGCCGCCCTGCAGATCGTCCCGTTCCCCCTTCCTCCCTCGATCTTGTAACCTTTCATTCGGATAGCGAAAACGGTGAAACGACGAGTCATCGCCGGCCTGATTGCGCTGGCGCCTGTCCTGCTTGCGCTCTGGTTCGGCGGACTGTGGTGGGTCCTGCTGCTCACCTTCTTTACAGCGTTGGGGGCATACGAATACTATGTCCTGATCGAGAGGAGCGGCTACAGGCCGGCCCGCTGGTTCGGCTTTGCCTGGACGCTGGCGTTGCTCCTCTCCTTCTGGTCGTATGTTCCCCTGCAGCCGGAGCTTGTCCTCACATTCGGATTCATCATCATTTTCATCCGCATCCTCCTTTCCCAGCAGGGTCCCTCCCCCCAACAGGAAGACGGCATACCGGACGCGGGCGGCCCACAACAACCCGCGCCAAAAGCCGCCTCCCCAGCGCAGGACCACAGACCCTTCCACAACTGGGCCCTCACCGTTGCCGGAGCCGCCTACCTCGGCCTGATGATGGGCCAGGCTCTGGCCTTGCGTCTCCTGCCCAACGGTCTCTACTGGATGCTGCTCGGGCTCGCAGTCACCATGCTCAACGACAGCGCCGCCTATTTTGTCGGCGTCACCATGGGCCGTAAACGCATTCTGCCCGCGCTCAGCCCCAAAAAGAGCTGGGAAGGAACCGTTGGCGGCTGGATCGCGGCCACACTTGCCGGCGCAGCCGTGGCGTTCTGGACGCCCCTCGATCTGGCCGTCTGGCTCGGCGCTTCAATTGGGCTCGTGGGCGGAATCCTCGCCCTCTTCGGCGACCTCGCCATCAGCATGCTCAAACGGCAGAGCGGCGTGAAAGACAGCGGCCTCTTCCTGCCCGGCCACGGCGGCTTCCTCGACCGACTCGACAGCATCATGTTCGTGCTGCCGTTCGTCTACCAGATGGCCCTGCTTCTCGGCGCCGGCTAGCTCCTATTCATCCTCCTCCAAGACGCGGCCCTCCCACAGGCTGCGCATCTCCGCGCAGCGTTCCAGCAAAGGCTCCAGCCTGCCCGCATCCTCCACGCGGCCCGACTTGAGCACAATGATCTGGTCCGCGCGCCGCAGCAGAGGACGCCGATGCGAAACGACCAGATAGGTCGCGTCCTGCCGCGCGAAGAGCCGCTCCCACAGCTGCTGCTCAGTCTCCACATCCAGCGCGCTCGACAGATCGTCGCACACCAGCAACGCCGCTTTGCGGATGAACATGCGCGCCGCCGCCGCCCGCTGCCTCTGGCCGCCCGACAACCGCACGCCCCGCGGCCCCACCACCGTCTCCAACCCGTTCTCAAACTGCTCAAGATCCGCTTCCAGCGCCGCGGCCCGCACCGCCTGCGCCACCTCCGCATCGTCCGCATCCAGCCCCAGCAGGATATTCTCCCGCAACGATTCGCTGAACAGGCCCGGCGTCTGCGCAATGTACGCGCTCACCGGCGGCACAAAAAATGAGGCCGGTTCATGGATAAGGCGCTCGTTCCAGTGGACCTTGCCGGATTCGGCCGGCAGCAGCCCCAGCAGCACGCGCAGCAGCGTCGTCTTGCCCGCGCCGATCCGGCCCGTAACGACCGTGAAGCTGCCCCGCGCCAGACGCAGATCGACGTCGACGATACCCTTCTCCGATCCCGGAAAGCGATAGGTCAGGCCCGAGACCGAAAGAGTTTGCAGCGGTTCGCTCCCGACGTGTGCGCTTTCCTGCGCCGGGGGCAGGGGGCCGCTCAGATGGATCGGCGTTTTACGCACCAGCGCGGTGGGTTGCGCTCCCTGCAGCAGCCGTTCCATGCGCTCTATCGAAACCCCTGCCTGTTTCCAGCGCGCGAAAAATACGCCGATTGTATTGATCATGTTGGTAACGAAGGTCAGGTAGTAGGCAAACAGCGAGAAATCGCCGATCGTAAACGAGCCGTCCCGCAGCGCCGCGCCGGCCAGCAGCAGGATCAACCCCATTCCGACATTGGCGACATTGTGAAAGGTCGAGTTGAGGACTTCGTTGAAAAGGCGGTCGCGCAGCGCGTTCTTGCGGCGGCTCTCGTTCAACCTCTCAAACTGCGCCAGCAGACTCTCCTCCGCGCCGGCCACCTGCACCGCCTGCACGTGCTCAAACATTTCACCGATGAAACCGGTCACATCGCCGGCCGCAGACCGGTTGGCCTCGCGATACTGCTGGACCCTGGCCCTCGCCAGGTTGGCCACCGCGACCACCAGCAGCAGCGGCATGAAGGCGAAGACCGTGACGCGCAGATTGATGCGCGCCATCGTGATCAGCGCGACCGACCCAAAGATGCCCGTTGCCAGAAGAAAAACTGCCCATACCGTGTAGTTGCCCACCTCATCCGCATCCTCGCGGAAGCGGCTGATCGCCTCGCCGGTCGAGCTGGGCAAGGCGCGCGCGCCCGGCATGCTGAGTATGTGCTCCAAGAGATTCTTGCGCATCGTGGCCGCGGTGCTGAACGTCCAGCGAAAGAACACGTACATATCGGTGAATATCAGCCCGTTGCGCAGCAGCGCCGCCGCCAGCATCACCGCGGCCCAGGCGTTCGGCCCCCACGCCAGCGGAGCCGAGCCCGACAGCGAATCGAAGTAGAATCGAATAATCAGCCCGGTTGCCTGGAAAATCCCGACAAACACGAATATCCGCAACGCCATCGTCAGCGAATACAGGCCGGGAAAACAGCGGATCAAGCCCCACCAGGCCCTGACAACCGAAATCGGAGGACGTTCTGTGTCCTGCCTCATCGATCCAGCTCCCCTGCGCCCAACTCCCCTACCCCCATATCTTCTATACCCAGTTGCAACAGACGATAGTAGTGGGAGGCGGGGTCCGCAGCAAGCGTGCCCCGATCGCCCTGCTCCCGGATCTCTCCGTTTTCCACGATCACGATTTTATCCGCCCTCTGCACTGTGGCGAGGCGGTGCGCGATGAGGATTCCCGTCCGGCTGCTCAGAAGCCGCGTCACCGCCCTCTCCAGAAAGGCCTCCGTCGCCGGGTCCAGCCGCGAAGATGCTTCGTCCAGGACGATGACCCCCGGATCGCGCAAAAATATCCGCGTAAAGGCCACAAGCTGTGACTCGCCGGCGGACAGCCCGCCGCTGCCGATCTGCAACTGCGCGTCCAGGCCATCACCCAGAGAGGCATACCACTCTGTAAGCCCCAATGTGTCAATTGCCTCCCAAATCCGCGCATCGGGCACGCTCCTGTCAAAAAAGGTCAGGTTGTCCCGTATCGAGGCTTGAAACAGCTGGACGTTCTGGGTCACCATGCCCACCTGCGCGCGCAGCTGTTGCAGAGGCCACCGGCGCACATCTTTCCCCGCCACCAGCACGCGGCCGCTGTCCACGTCATACAGGCGCAGCAGCAGCCGCGCCAGCGTCGTCTTGCCGCTGCCCGTGCGCCCCAACAGGCCCAGCACCTCGTTTGGCTCCAACCGCAGCTGAAACCCATCCAGCGCGAACTGCCCGAGTCCTGCCGTGGCTTCTTCCGGCGGCGCGTCCGTCGGATAGGCAAAGCGCACCTGCTCGAACTCCACGGCCAGCGCGCCTGCCGGCCCGGCGCGCCCTTGCGCTGATTCTCCCTCACCGGCGGCGGCCGGCGTATCGGCCAGGCGGCTTTCCGTCGCAAACAGCTCCTGTATGCGGGCGATGCCGGCCCCGGCGCGCTGGAACTGTTCGAACTCCTGCGCGATCCGTTCAATCGGCTGCGAGATCAGATTTGCATAGTGAAATATGAGATAGACAGTGCCGATCGTGAGCGCGCCGCTGAAATATAGAGACGCGCCCATGACGAAGGCGACGGCGACCCCGACTGAAAAGAGAAACCAGGCGATGTTGATCATCGAGAAGCCCAGCAGCTCCGCACGTATCGTCGCCCGCCAGAACGTGCGCAGGAGCTGATGGAAACGGAAAAGCGTGAACGCGCGCGCATTGCTTGCGCGGATGTCCTCTGTGCCGGCCAGGCGCTCTTCGACAAAGCCAAAAAAGCGGGCGCTCGCCTCGCGCGAGCGCTGCCAGTGGGGCACCGCCAGGTTGCGCAAGCGCCCCAACACCAGCAGCGTGATGACGGCAAAGGTCCCCATCGCGGCGCCAACCCGCATATCTTCACGCAGCAGCACAGCCAACACGCCGATCAGAAGCAGGCCATTGCCGAAAAGCTGTACCACCAGTTGCGCGAAGAAACGCGTCAGCGCGTTGATGTCGCCGTCGATGCGCTCGATCATCTCGCCGGGCGTATGCTGCTGGTGAAATGTGAGATCCAGACGCAGACAGTGCCGGGCCAGGTCGCGGCGCAGCGCGTTGGTCGCCCGCCACCCTACATTCTCCGCCAGCACAGTACTGCTGACCGCCGCGACCTGTTGCACGGCGGCAATGACGATGAACAGCAGCGCCAGGCGCGTGAGGAGTTCCATCGCCCCCCCGGCCAGCGCCGAATCCAGAAAACGACGCATGATCAAGGGGTTGATCAGTTGCAGGAGGATGTTGATGCAGAGGATCAAGAGGAGCAGCAGCGTCTGCCCCAACTGCGGGCGCAGATAGCGCACGAGCAGACGCCAATATAGCTGAAAAGTCGGTCGCATCGCGTGCCTCCTGGGGGACACAGAGGAACGTCAGCGGGTTTAGCGAACTGTGATCCGATTCTGTTTCGCCCGCAGCCTCAGGCAGAGGAGGCGCCGCAGGCATCCCGCAGCGCGGTCAAATTCTCACCGACACTTCTGTCAGCGTTGAAAACGGCGCTGCCGACAACGATGACATTGGCGCCGTTGCGCAGCACGTCCCGGATATTGCCCGCGCCAATGCCGCCGTCCACCTCCAGATCACAGGTGGGGTTGTACTCATCCAGCAGCTTGCGCGTGCGCCGCAGTTTGCTCGTCATGGTCTGGATGAAACGCTGGCCGCCGAAACCGGGATTGACACTCATCACCAATATCTGATCGACAAATGGCGCGATCTCACGAACACTTTCGATTGGGGTAGAAGGATTCATGGCCACACCAACCTGACATCCCAGATCCACGATCTGCTGGACCGCCCGATGCAGATGAACACACGCTTCCAGGTGAACGGTGATGATATGGGCGCCGGCATGCGCGAATGCATCCAAATGCCGCTCCGGCTCCTCGATCATCAAGTGTACGTCCAGGGGCAACTGCGTGATCCGGTGGGCTGCCTCCACCACCAGCGGGCCGAAGGTGATATTGGGCACAAATCTGCCATCCATGACATCCAGATGGAGCAGGTCCGCGCCGCCCTGTTCCGCCGCCTGAATCTGCTCCTCCAAACGACCAAAATCAGCGGTAAGAATGGATGGGGCCAGTTTGGTCGCATGAGCCACCATCGCAAGCACCTCCTCAATTTATGTCAATTGTGGATCGAGCCTCTGCAGTTGTCGCCGCAACGCGGCCGCCTGGTCCTCCGGAAATCATATCTTCACGCTCTTTGGCCGCGCCCATCACCTGAATCAGCTCACTGATGTCGTCCAGGGTAATCAGCCCCAGAAACTCCTCCTGATCTTGCACGATGACAACCCGGCTCCCCCTCTCCAACATCTGCTCCCATACGTCAGCCAGGGTCGTACTGCCCGAGGTAACCGGCACCCGTTCGCGTGGAATCATCACGTCGACGACGCGCCCTTCCTGCCCCTGCCCCCGCAGCGTGGCCACCAGGCGCGGGCGCGTGAGAACGCCGACCAGATTATTGGCCAGGTCGTACACCGGAAAATCCCCCTGATAGGTCGTCATGATATAGTCGACCGCCCGGCTGATCGGTTCACTTGTATAGAGCGCGTGCGCATCCTTGTTCACAGCCTGGCGAGCGTTGAAATCCTTCAAGATATACCGGCTCTGTACCGCCTCCAACTCGCCGCGGCCGCCCACATAGACGAAAAACGCGATCAACAGAAGAAATATGTCACGCCCAAAAATGCCGGCAATGGCAAATATGATCGCCATCCCCCGCCCAACCAGAACGGCAACCCGCGTGGCCGGGATATAGCGCAGCCGCAACGCCAGCAGAGCGCGCAGAATCCGGCCGCCATCCATCGGAAACGCCGGCAACAGGTTGAAAATCCCAAGCAGGATATTTGTGCCCGCCAAAAAGAGCAACAACCCCGTCAGGCTCACCGATTGCGCTGTGCGCATCAGAGTCGGAATCATCAACCACACCGGGCCGACGCGCATCGTCGTGAACACGACCACCAGCGCAACCGGCAGCAGCACCGCAGCCAGCGCGAAATTGACGGCCGGGCCGGCAATCGCAATAAGAAACTCCTGCAGCGGTTTGCGGGGCATCCGCTCCAACTGCGCCACCCCGCCGATTGGCAGCAGCGTGATGTGCGGCACCTTTATGCCAAAATGCTTCGCCGTAATGGCGTGGCCGAATTCATGCAAAGCCACACAGATAAAAAGCAGAAGAATGACAACCACGCCGTATAGCGCGCCGACCAGCACATTGCTGGCATTTCGACTGAAGAGAAACGCGCCATAGACGAGAATCAGGACAAAAGACCAGTGAACCTGGACATCAACACCCCAGATTCGGGCGATTTTCAGTGAACTACCCATTTGCATGCCTTTGATCATCGGCTTTTTCCCGTGCCGGTTTGCGCCGGCCATATTCCATTGCCGCGGGCTGCCTCGTGCTGAAACAACCAGCGCCGCCGCTCAACTGCCGAGCAATTCGCCCGGCTCACCCTGGTTGCAGGCGGAACATGGACAGGATGCCCGCAATGAGGAAAAGCCGTAAATGCCGTTGCCGTGGTCGTCGGCCCAGGTAAAGCGGATGGCGTAGTTGCCAACCAACTCCGCGCTGCCCACATTTGGGTCGGGCGGCGGACCAACCGCCAACCGCAGCGGGTCAGCCTCGGCCTGGCGCCTGTCCTCCCGGCAGGAAGCGCACGGACAGACGCTTCGCATCCAGGCCAGACGGTAAACGCTGCGATGCCCATCCGCCCAATCGATGGTTAAGGCTCCCGCCGACCGGTCAACGGTCAGATCCGTCGGCTGGCACGCCTCCCGAGTCTGCGCCACGCTCATGCGTTGTTTCCGGTCCTGCTTATCAGCGCTTCCATCAGCTCTATGGGCAATGGGAAGATGATCGTGCTGTTGTGTTCCGCGCTGATCTCCGACAAGGTCTGCAAGTATCGCAACTGCAGCGAGCCGGCCTGCGTGGCCATGACGCCGGCCGCCTCCGCCAACGTCTGGGAAGCCTGCAATTCTCCCTCAGCATGGATGATCTTGGCCCGCTTTTCGCGTTCCGCCTCGGCCTGACGGGCCATCGCCCGCTGCATCGACTGCGGAAGCTCCACATCCTTCACCTCGACGACACTGACCTTTACGCCCCACGGCTCGGTCTGCTCATCAATGATCTGCTGAAGTTGCTGGTTGATCTGATCCCGCTCCGACAGCAGTTCATCCAGTTCACTCTGCCCCAGAACCGAACGCAGCGTCGTCTGGGCGATCTGCTGCGTCGCCAGTAGATAGTTGGCCACGTTGATGACCGCGTCCTGGGGCGACAACACCCGAAAATAGCAGACCGCATTGACCTTGACGGTTACATTGTCCTTGGTGATCGCCTCCTGTGTCGGCACATCCAGGGTGACAACCCGCAAATCAACCGGCCGCATCTGGTCGATAAATGGAATCAACCAGAACAGGCCGGGCCCCTTGGCGCCCGTCACCCGCCCCAAACGGAAAATAACACCGCGCTCGTACTCTTTGACAATGCGCAATGACGCCCGCAACAGCCAGAGCAGCAGCAGAATGGCGACAATATAAATCGGTAAGTTTGTAAGTAGGCCTTCCATCGGTAGGCTCCTGTCGGCAGGTCACGCCCTCGCGTGACAGCGTCCCCGCTATCATTATATCTTTTACCACACCAGGCGGCAACTGATCTGGAACGCTCCTCCTTTTGCCCCCCGATTCAGCCGTTTTCCCCAAAACGCCCCGCAGATTCATGCGTTGCCGCTTCGCCGGAAGAGGTTTACAATGGAAATCTGCCCGCGCTGCTGCATTCAATTCAACTGTTCCCAACGTCCGCGGGCGTCGGCGCGCAGTCCCAAACAACCCCGAATCACCCAAACCTCCCGTTCTCGTGCAGGGCCAGGTGAAGCTCGGAAACCGACAGTTCAGAAAATTGCCCCCGCTGACTTACTCCGTCATCATCCGCTCCAATCCGGAGCCCATATTGCAGGGCGCGCGAATTGACGCAGCGCCATCCTCTCGCTAAGATTTAGCGGGAGAGAAGCGCCGAGCGCCTGTTGACATCCGCTGAGGAAAATCGTTATGGCTGAAGGTCCTCGTCCACAACTGTCGGGGAAGTGGCCCCGGCTTATGATCGCTGCGGCCGCGCTGGGCGTCATCCTCGTTGTCGCCATCATCGGCAGCATGCTCCTGTTTGGCTCAGGTCTGTCGAATGTCACCTTGCTCGGATGGAACCTCGGGGGCGGCCCCAATGGCGGGGTCGAAACGGGCCCCACAGAGCCGGCTGCCGCGCAAACGATGCCAGTGGTCGCCACCTTCACGCCGGCGCCGCAATACACGCCGACCCATACACCCCCGCCCATACCGACAGACACGCCCACACCGGAATATCCGCAGGCGGTCGTCCTCGCGGAGACCCTGAACTTGCGGGCCGGGCCGGGTACAGTGTACGGAATCGTCGGCCAGGTGCTCGCAGGACAGAGTTTCCGCATCACAGGCCGCAATGGAATCGGAGACTGGCTGCTGATCTGCTGCCCTGCAGGAGCGAACAGGGAGAGCTGGATCAGCGCCGACTTCGCGCAGACCAATCTGCCGGTCTCAGGCCTGCCGGTCGCCCAGGCTCCGCCAACGCCGACTCCCACCGCCACGATCGATGCGCCCAACCTCGACGAGGTCAATCTCACGCTGCCGGCCAAGGGGGGATTCGGCTCGCCCAGCGGCGTAAATCCCCTCACAGGACAACCCCTGGACGCGGCACGACAGGGGTTGCGTCCGGTCGTCGTCTGCATCAACAACGACATCGCCGCCCGTCCCCAGTTTGGAATCAGCCAGGCTGATGTAATGTATGAATTCCTGATGGAAGGGTTCAGCCTGACACGGTTCAGCGGGGTCTTCTACGGCGCCGCCAGCGACGAGATCGGGCCGGTGCGCAGCGCCCGCCTCTTCAACTATTATCTCGGCGCGCTCTACGATGCAGGGGTGTTTTGCTCCGGCGCCAGCGACGGCGTCCGCTATCAGCTCAAGAACAACAATCCCCTCTTCCCCTATCTGGATTTAGACCTGGACGACCCGGAGAGCGTCCGCTACGCCCGCTCTGTCGGCAACGACTACCGCACGCGCCTTCGCACCAGCGAAGAGATGCTGCGCCTCTGGCTGGCAGACTGGGTCGCCGAGCAGCCGCCCTCCATCCAGGGCTTCACCTTCGGCGGACCCGCTCCCGGCGGCGCTCTCGCCACCACGATCCAAATCCCCTATCCCTCTGTCACGGCCAGCCAGGTGACATACCGCTACGATGCAGGCAATGGACACTATCTGCGCTCTCTGGGGGGCGCTGCGCATCGGGACAGCAACAACGGCCAGCAGATTGCGGTCGAAAACGTCATCGTTCAGTACATCCCCCACACACCTGTGAATATCGTCGAAGACGCATACGGCAACCTGAGCCTTCTCGTCAACCCCTTCGGCGCCGGCAGGGCCATCCTGTTCCGTGACGGTCTCGCCTTCGAAGGAACCTGGCGCAACGAAAGCAGCGGCGAACTGCCCCGATTCTTCGCGGCCGACGGCGTTGAAATCCCCCTGAAGGCGGGCCAGACCTGGATCAGCGTAGTGCCGCTGACCTACGAAATCGCCTATCGATAAGAGTCGCCTGGCTGCCGCCGTGAAATCAGCGGCCCGCCCGGCGGCCCTGCCCCAATAGCTCAGTCAAAGTCATAACGGTGCAGCAGGTACGTTTCCCGCGCAGAGAGCCCCAGCGCTTTGAGGAAGGCCAGGCCGGCGCGGGCGGTTGACGGCAGCGGCCCCGCCGTAATCGTCTGCCAGCCGTTCACGGGCCCCGCCGACAGCATCTGCTGCCACAACTGTCTGCCTATTCCCCGCCGCCGGTAGTCAGGGTCCACCCCCGCAAACAGGACGCGCACAGAACGCGGCTGCCACAGCTCCAGAGACTGCAGCAGCAAGCGCCCCAGCAGAGAGCGCCCGCCGCGGCAGCGGCGCAAAGGGCCGCCCCCATCCGGCTGCGCCAGAAGATAGCCCACCGGTCTGCCCTCCACCTCCGCCGTCCATGCCAGCGCCGGACGACGCAGGATCCACCAGAGCAGAAACTCAGCCTCCGGCCCATCCGGAAGCGGGAACTCGGCCCATGAGGGCATGGTCTGGGCAAAAAGCGGCAACAGGTCAGTGGCCAGTCGGTTCGGATCCAGGGGGCGAATAACCGCCGGACCGGATGCCGGCGCCGGTCCGCCTGTGTTTGCGTCTCCATCGCTCGTGTAGAGCAGGCTGCGTCCCAACGGCCGGCAGACGGTTGAAAACAGTTCGGGCACATAGGGCGGGGCATAGGGCGCATGCAGCGGCGGCGCGCGGTGGAAATGATCCTGTAGCACACCGGTGCCCAGATATGGGGACAGCCCAACCGGCAAAATCAGACGGCGGATTCCCTCATGACCAACCTGCTCCTGCGCCGCGTACAGAATACGCTCCAGGCTTTCCCGGCTATTGGCCGCGTGCAGCATGGCCAGATGCGCAGTGTCGTCTGTGCGCCGCGGGTCGATCATGGCAATCGCGGCGGCAACCGGCTCCTCCATCAGAACACCCTGACCCATGTTCGGGAACGGCTGATTGCCGACATGGGTCTGCCGGCGCCGCGGGAGCGCCTCAACCACAATGTATCGGGGCCGGCTCCGTTCCAGGTGGGCGAATCGCCGCGTCACAACGGCCTGACGCATCCGGTTCCACGCCGGCGGCGTCCAGCGCGCGTCGTCTGCGTAAATGCGCCACCATTTGCGTAGAAAACCTACGCGATCCCAGTATCCGTCGGCAGACTCTACCCGAAAATTAAAATATTGCGCCATTTCTGATGCCGCCAAAGCCTATGTCTTGGGGAAAACCACGGGGATAACTCCACTCAGTTCGGGATAACTGCCGCTTTTTTGCGGATAACTCTACTGTTCGTCTACGAACCAAATTTGATCCCTCTACTCAACGCGAAATTCCAAGGCGTATGGAACCCGTCAGCATCGTACAAATTCCCACATATTGACTGGGCTTCCCAAAGATACCTATATATAGTGCCAACCAGCCGATCCATGACTGTTTCACACGTTGTTTGCGCTGCCGCTTCTTCCTCAATGCGATTGTCTACCGCCGCCGGATTTGATACACTACCTGTTCATACGTGTGTCGTGAAGAGGCGCTGTTGGGGCTCGATTTTCACCCGCTCCAGCAGCCCGGGCGCCCGGAAAAAACCTGACAGATTGGCTTCTGCATCGCGGCTGCCCCCACCATCAGTCAAGCTGAACTGCCTGTGGTTTCGAGCATCTCTTTCCCGCGCCTTTGCCTGCTTTTCTGCGTCTGCGCGAACAAAAATCCCCTGCGCTGCGTCCTCTATATGGAACAGGAAAGTGAGAAGGAGTCGTTTTGAGTACTGAATGGCGATCCGAACCGTCATCACGCCGTAAAGACAGCGCACTCTACGGGCGCGTCCCGCCTTCCGCGGCTTCCCCCCGGCCGACGAAGACCCCGGCGGGAGATGAAGAGACGGCAGAACAGGCAGAACAGTCCGCACAGGGGATGCGAGCCGCTGACGCTGACGTGCAGGGCCAGCCAGAGCGCGACAGCCTGGAACCCGAACAGATCTGGCAGAAGGCGCTGCACGAGCTGGCCTTGCAGATGCCCGCGACCACCTTTGAAACGTGGGTGCGCGATACATCGATTATCGACTACAGAAACGGCGAATTCATCGTCGGCGTACCCCATGCCTTCGCTCGGGACTGGCTCCACCGACGTCTGCGCAGCAAGATTAAAGACGTGCTGAGCCAGTTGACTCGCCGTTCGGCGCAGGTGGTCTTCCGGGTGCGTCCCCACCCGCAGAAGCAGTCCGATCCGGCTGAGTCCGCGCCCCTGTATGCGGATATGCCGGACACGCCCTCGCAAGCTGCGCCGCAAGCTGCCAGGACCGACCCCGAAGCCGCGCCCCGGGCCGCCCCTGCGGTTCGCCGCAACCCGACCGGCGCCCCCCGCCAGCGCGCCATAGCTGAGAAACCCGCCGCATCCAGGTCAGACGTGACGCTCAGAAGCGGCGCGTTCAACCCCCGCTACACCTTCGACACTTTTGTCGTCGGCAACCACAACCGGCTCGCCCACGCCGCAGCCCAGTCCATTGTGGAGCAACCGGGGCACCGCTTCAACCCTCTCTTCGTATATGGCGGCGTTGGCTTGGGCAAAACACACCTTCTCCACGCCATCGGCCACGCCATGACCAGGCTGGGAATGCAGGTCCTCTACTGTTCCTCCGAACAGTTTACAAATGACCTCATCAGCGCCATCCGACAGCAAAACACTGAAGAATATCGCAACAAGTACCGTCAGGTTGACCTTCTCCTGATCGATGACATCCAGTTTATCGGCGGCAAAGAAAGTACGCAAGAGGAGTTCTTCCACACATTTAATCACCTCCACGCCGGCGGCCGCCAGTTGGTGATCAGCAGTGACCGGCCGCCGAAGGAAATCGCAACCCTGGAGGCCCGCCTGCGCAGCCGGTTTGAAGGGGGCTTGCAGGCCGATATCTCGCAACCGGACCTGGAAACGCGCGTCGCCATCCTGCAGTCAAAGGCCCAGTCGATCAATCAGACCGTGTCAACCGATGTGCTGATGCTGATCGCCGAACGGGTGGAGAGCAACATCCGGGAGTTGGAGGGCGCCCTCAACCGCCTGATCATTCAGGCCCCCTTCCACGACGGACAGCTGAACAGGTCTGTCGCCGAAGGAATCCTGGACACACTGGTGCCGCAGCGACGGCCACGCGAAGCCGCAAGCGTCGTCCACATCGTTGCCAGGCACTATAATCTGACAAGTGAGGCTCTGCTCGGGCGTTCACGCACAAAAGAGATCGCCAATGCCCGCCAGCTCGCAATGTATCTGCTGCGTGAAGAAAACGGGCTGTCCCTGATCAATATCGGCGAGCTGCTCGGCGGGCGGGATCACAGCACCGTGCGCCACGGCGTCGAGAAAATCGCCCAGGATATCGAACGGGATGAAGGGGTCCGACGCGAAGTTGTGGCCTTGCGAGAAAAGATCTACGAGCCGCCCGGCTCCTGAAGTCCAGGCCATCGCGGTTGACAACCCACATGCGACATAACCGCTGATCCATCCTCCTTCCCCGTCCACAATCCTCAGCAGTCCCAAACATCGCTTTCCCGCCGCGAACCAGTTGCCTTTGACCACTGCAACTCCCCCGCCTTCCGCACAGGGCGGCGTCTTCCAACCGAAACCGGCGCCGTCTGTCAACGGATCGCCAGGAACGCCCACCGATCCCGACGACTCGCTCCCTCGTTTGGGTGCTTGCATCCTCCATGTACATACAGTACACTTACAAACAGAGTCATCACTCTGCCACCGCATAGCCAGACTCTGCATTTGGTTGCCATTTTCTCTTGCCTTATGACGGCGGTGAGGCGATTCGGCCGCCGGCGCAAGGATCTTTGGCACGGTGGTATCAATCTTTCCTGGAACATCTATTCGGCTCAAAGCCGGTGGAGCAGCGGAGCCTGCAATGGCGAATACCGGTCGTCAGAAAGCGCTGGATACAACCCTCGCCACCCTGAACAAACGCTATGGCGAGGGGATCATCATGAAGCTGGGCGAAGCGACCCGGCTGGACGTGGCGTCGATCCCGACGGGAAGCCTCAGCCTGGACATCGCGCTGGGCATAGGCGGGATTCCGCGGGGGCGCATCATCGAAGTGTACGGGCCGGAAAGTTCGGGCAAGACGACCCTGTGTCTGCATGCGATTGCGGAATCGCAGCGCATGGGCGGCGTGTGCGGCTTTGTGGATGTGGAGCATGCGCTGGACCCGAGCTATGCGCGCAAAATCGGCGTGGATATCGAAAACCTCTACATCTCGCAGCCGGATACGGGCGAGCAGGCGCTTGAGATCGCTGAAGCGCTGGTGCGCTCGGGCGCGATGGATGTGGTCGTGGTGGACAGCGTGGCCGCGCTGGTGCCGCGTGCCGAGATCGAAGGGGAGATGGGAGACAGCCACGTCGGGCTGCAGGCCCGCCTGATGAGCCAG
>JAJEBF010000054.1 GCA_022824025.1 Caldilineaceae bacterium | reverse complement strand
GCCATCTTACGCAAACTGGCCCTGAACCTCCTACGCAAAGAAAAAAGCGCCAAAGTCGGTATTGCCGCCAAACGGAAACGAGCTGGTTGGAAAACTGACTATCTGCTGAAAGTTCTCTCCCAATAAGATGCGATTGCCCTGCCTTCCGCCCCCGTTCTACTGGACAGAGCAAGAATGGCGAGAAGCATTCTGTGTGGTAATTATTTTTATTAAGGAATAAGATTCTCCGGTACAATGGAGCAATTCACGAATCAACAGGACAGAGGTCGCTGGCCATCTGTCGGCCGCCGCAAACAGCACTCTGATCTCCATTAACGACCAACGACACAGGATCATGGCCTCCCATCGCATTTTGGATAATCGGACCTATACAGTCGCCGACTACTTGCGAAAGAATCTGCTCAGCGCCGATGCTTTCCGCCTTGTATCGGCCTATTTCAGCATCTATGGCTACGCTCAACTGGAGGAGGCCCTGGACACGGTGGACGAAGTTCGCTTTCTCTTCGGTGACCCCACCTCAGTAGAAGACGTCGACCCGGGCAGCGCAGAACCAAAGTCGTACGAAGTTACAGAGCAAGGGCTCGCGCCAAACCACGCCTTGCAGCAGAAGTTCCTTGCCCAGCGTTGTGCGGAGTGGGTACGCCGCGATTCCGTCAACATCCGCTCCATAGCCCAGGCCAATTTTCTGCATGGCAAACTTTATCTCACCGCTCCGAACCCCAGCAGCATTGTCGGCAGCTCGAACTTTACGCGGCGCGGGCTCGGAGCCAGCAGCCATTCAAACATCGAGATCAACCTCGCCAGCACCGACATCGAGATCTGTGCCGAACTGCGAGCGTGGTTTGACCAGATCTGGGCCGACGACAAGCTGACCACCGACGCCAAGCAGCAGGTATTGGACGCTCTGGGCCGCGTCGGCAAGGAACACGCCCCCGAACTCATCTATTACAAGACGCTCTACGAGCTCTTCCGCGCTGACATTGATGCCCGTCTCGATCAGGAGGGCCGCATAGGCGATGTGGAACTCGGCGACACTGCCATTTGGAACACACTCTACCAGTTTCAGAAGGACGGCGCCCTCAGCGCAATAACGAAGCTGGAGCGCCACAACGGCTGCATACTCGCCGACAGCGTAGGGCTGGGAAAGACCTACACCGCCCTGGCAGTGATCAAGCACTTCGAGCTGAATAATGACCGGGTCCTGGTGTTGTGCCCGCGCAAACTTCGCGAGAACTGGTCGCTTTACCTGGACCAAATTGGACACACACGCAACCCTTTTACTGATGACCGCTTCGCCTACACTCTTCTTTCCCATACTGATCTTTCTCGTGACGGCGGCAAAGTCGGCGACATTGATCTTGCCAACTTCAACTGGCAGAACTTCGATCTAATCGTTATTGATGAATCCCACAACTTCCGCAATCACGAGGGCCAACGCTATGAAAGGCTGATCAACAGGGTGATTAGCCAGGGTGTTAAGACCAAGGTCCTCATGCTGTCGGCCACGCCTGTCAATACCTCGCTGATCGACCTGCGCAACCAGATTTACCTGATGACCGAAAAGCGTCAGGACAGCTTTCGTGAAAGTCTGGGCGTTTCTGATATCGGCGGCCTGCTGAAACGCGCGCAGACCCAATTCAAGCAGTGGGAGTCGCAAGCGCCGATTAACGGCCAGCGGAACAAGAGGGAACTCCTCGACAATTTGGGCAGCGACTTCTACCGGCTGCTCGGCGGCGTTTCCATCGCCCGCTCCCGGAGACAGATCGAGGAGTTTTACGCGGCGGAGATAGACCGCATAGGGCGTTTTCCTGGCCGAGAGAGACCGGTAAACGTCTACCCCCCGACCGACGCGAAGAGGAGTCTGTCCTATAAGGAACTGGCAGAGACTATCAGTGAGTTCACGCTCTCGATCTATCGCCCATCAGACTATGTAGTCAGCGAAAAGGGCTTGCAGCAGTTGGCAGAGGAGAAAAAGGCACGCAACTTCAATCAGGCCGACCGCGAACGATTCCTGATCGCCATGATCCGCACAAACTTTCTTAAGCGACTGGAAAGCTCGGCCCATTCCCTCACCCTGACACTGGAACGTACAATCGGCAAGATCGACGAGTTGCTGGAGAAGATCGACCTTTTCGAGAGCCGGCAGGACGCACTCGATCTGAAGGACGCCCTGCCGGACGATGACGAGGATGACGAGGAGTTTTTGATCAACCGCGCCCGCCATCCTTTCAATCTGGCAGATCTGGATCTATGCACTTGGAAGAAGGACTTGCTCCAGGACAAAGAGACGCTCAGCGAGGCTCACGCCAGCGTCGTGCAGATTACACCGCAAAGGGACGGCAAGCTGGCGCGCATCAGACAACAAATCAAAGAAAGAGCTGTCAACCCGACCACCGACCGCCATGGCTGTGAAAACCGCAAACTGCTGGTCTTTACCACCTTCAAAGACACCGCCGAATATCTTTACAACAATCTGCAGGACTTGGCGGACAATCTGAATCTGAACATGGCTATGGTCGCAGGCGATGCCACTCTGGCTTCAGCAGTACCCAACAACTTCAACAGCATCCTCGACAACTTCGCGCCGGTCGCCCGCGGGCGCGGTGACACTGACAGTGGCTGCGATATCGATCTCCTCATCGCCACAGACTGTATCTCTGAGGGTCAGAACCTGCAGGACTGCGACACTGTTCTCAACTACGACATCCACTGGAATCCTATCCGCATCATCCAGCGTTTTGGGCGCATCGATCGCATCGGCAGCCAGAGCAGTTCAGTGCGCATGATCAACTATTGGCCCACGGAGGAGATGGAGGAGTATCTGCGACTGCAGACACGCGTGGAGGCGCGCATGGCGCTGGCCGACGCCGCCGCCAGCGGGGACGAGAACCCGCTCGACAACTACGAAGGCATCCAGGGGGAACTCAACTTCCGGGCGCAGCAGCTGAAGCAGCTACTGGATGAGGAACTCGACCTGGATGATCTCACCGACGACGGCGTGACGATGAGCGACTTTACGCTCGACCAGTTCTTCACGCAGCTGCTGCATTATCTGCAGGAAAACCGCGAACAGCTTGAACAGACCGCCCTGGGCGCGTACGCCGTGGTCGACAGCGAAAGGGATGCAGGCGTCATCTGGGTCCTCCGGCAGCGCAATGCCAGCCAAGAGATGCAGACCCAGGTGGCGAGCCCCGTTCACCCCTTCTATATCGTCCACGTGCGCAATGATGGCAAGATTCGTCACGGCTGTGCCAGCGTCAGCCAGACGCTCGATCTGTTTCAGGAGTTGAGCCTGGGCAAGACCGAGGCAATCCACGAACTGTGCGATGCATTCAATCGCGCAACTGCTAACGGCGTCGACATGTCAAAATACGATTCTCTGCTTAACGCCTCCATCGCGCATATCCGTAGAGCACACGGCAGAACCCAGATCGCAGGACTCGGTCTACAAGGATCGGGAGACTTCAAGCTACCCAAAGCCTCCGAAACGCCCAGCCGCGCTGAGGATTTCGAATTGGTAACCTGGCTGGCAGTACTGCCGCAGAAAAAGTAAAAATACACTGGAGCGAGTTCGATGCCGATCGATAACATGACGACCGAGATCAAGGCCGCCCTGTCCGACGTGCCCCGGGACGACGCGATAGCCGGCGCGCGTCGCCTGCTCGAAACATTGGGATACCGCAGCGAGCGAACTCTGGAGTTGACGGGCTCTGTCCACGAATTCATAGAAGCATTTAGCGCCCCCACCCCGGATACGCTGACGGAAAGAGACTTTCGTCAGGAAGTGGCTTCTGTACACGTCGTATTTCAGATAACCAACGCTGAAATTGCGGAGTCTGTGAATGCGCAAGGGGGCCAGTTCACGGTCGGCGACATTGACAAAGGCAACAGCAAGAGCTTCGTATTCATTGCTGTTGAACTCAATGAAAAGACATATCCCCGCGGCGACTATGCCAAATTCACTCGAGAGATCAACAAGCGGCTTAACCAGCCTACAGTCGTTTTATTCAAGACGGCAGATAAACTGCTCACATTAGCCTTTGTTCATCGCCGCCCGCACAAGCGCGACCGGAGGCGCAAGGTCCTCGGCAGTGTCTCTCTGATTCGTGAAATCGACACCACCAATCCCCACCGCGCCCATCTCGACATTCTGGCAAAACTTGCCCTTCCAGAACGGTTGAAATGGATGAACGCCCATCACAAGCCGAGCAACTTTGACGGCCTGCTGGACGCCTGGCTGGACGCGCTTGACACCGAGGAACTGAACCGCAGCTTCTACAAACAGCTGTTCAAATGGTTCGTGCGTGCAGTCGAAGAGGCCAGATTTCCCACCGATCAAGCCAAGGTTCTTTCGTCCGAAGAGCATATCATTCGTCTCATTACACGTCTGCTGTTTGTCTGGTTCATCAAGGAGAAGGGACTGATCGCGCAGGACCTGTTCATTGAGGAGCAGGTCGGCCCTCTCCTGCGCGATTACAATCGTGAGAACGGGGATTCCTACTACCGAGCCGTGCTGCAGAACCTCTTTTTTGCCACCCTGAACAGTGAAATTGGAGAGCGCGGTTTCAGCAAGAGGAGCCATTCAACCCACCGCGATTTCTCCCGCTACCGCTACCTGGCGGAGATTGCCAACCCCGATGGACTGTTGGAACTATTTGCAAGAACGCCCTTTATCAATGGCGGCCTGTTCGACTGCCTGGATAGTTTTGAATCGACAACCGAGGGCGGCTACCGCATCGACTCCTTTACCGACAATGTCATCGATCCCAAGCGCAAGGAGTACGGGATCCTGTCGATCCCTAACCGACTCTTTTTTGACGCGGAAGGCCTGATATGCCTCTTTAACCGATTCCAGTTTACGGTTGAAGAGAATACCCCCGCCGAGCAGGAGGTCGCGCTAGATCCGGAGCTTTTGGGCAAGGTCTTTGAGAATCTGCTGGCCGCCTACAACCCGGAAACACGTAGAACGGCGCGTAAGCAGACCGGCTCCTACTACACACCTCGCAAGGTAGTCGAATACATGGTGGATGAAGCACTAGTGGCCTCTTTGGCGCAGAGCTGCCCGCCCAAGGTTGGCGATACTGAGTTCTGGAAGGAGCGGCTCAACTATCTGCTGGACTATGAGGACGCTTTCGATGACGCCCATGAACTGTTTGAGGAATCGGAAAGGGAGTGTCTCGTACGCGCGATTGCCGGCCTGAAGCTGATCGACCCCGCGGTAGGCTCCGGCGCATTTCCTATGGGGGCACTGCACAAGCTAACCTTGGCTTTGCGCCGCCTCGATCCTGATAATCTGCGTTGGGAGAGTCTCCAAAAGGAAATGGCGGGACGCCGCGCTGCGGCTGCCTTTGATACTAGGGATCAAGCCGAAAGAGATGCTGAACTAGATGAGATTAGCGCCACTTTCGAAAAGTACCGCGACTCCGATTTCGGACGCAAACTTTATTTGATTCAAAACAGTATCTACGGCGTCGATATACAGCCTATCGCTTGCCAAATCGCCCGGCTACGTTTTTTCATTTCACTGGCCATTGAGCAGGATGCCAGCGGGCAAGCTGCAGATAACTTCGACATTAAGCCGCTTCCCAACCTGGAAACCCGCTTCGTAGCAGCCAATACGCTGTTGGCCCTGAACAAGCCAGGCATGCAGATGAGCCTGACCTCCCCAGAAGTAACAAATCTACAAGAGGAACTAAATGCCAACCGCGAGAGCCACTTTCACGCTACAACTCGGCAGAAGAAAAAGGAGTACCGTAACCGAGATAAAGAATTGCGGAACCAACTGGCGAATGCATTGCATCGGGTAGTCGGCATGCCCGAGGCAGATGCTGCCAAGATCGCCCTCTGGGACCCCTACGACCAAAACGCCCATGCGGACTGGTTTGACGCAAAATATATGTTCGGTGTTAACAAAGGTTTCGACATTGTATTTGGCAATCCGCCATATTATCAAGTTAAGAAGGGTACTTATTCGGCGGCCCAGTTTCCCTACTCTGAAGGTAGGGACAAGGGAAAGCAGAATCTGTATAAGCTGTTTGTGGAATTGTCGTACAATCTTTGTAAAGACAAGGGATTAGCGACTCTCATTGTGCAAAGCAGTCTGATGTGTGACCTTTCGTCAGCCGCAACCCGCGAACTCCTCCTAGAACATACCCGTCTGAAACACATCATAGAATTTCCAAAAGACGCCAAGTCACGAGATGCCAAGGTCTTCATGAATGTGACACAAGGTACATGCATTTATCAGTTTGAAAAGGCTCTGCCAAGTAGCGAGCCAATCGGGATGTCTGTGGGCAATGATGCACTTTCAATTGCGAACTTGCGATTTGCACCGGTTACAAAGAAAACGATTCTGGCTTTGTATCCCGATCTACGCTGCTTCCCACATGTCAGAAAAGGAAGCATTCCCATTTTGGAGAAAATCGCTGGTGACAGGGAAATGAGACCCTTGGGACATTACACTGCAAGCATAGTTCAGGGGGACCTCAATCTGACCAACCATTCTGCAAAGTTTTCCACTCTTTTTACTCCCGTGCGGCTACTGAGGGGTCGACACGTTTCCCGTTATTCCATAAAGTACGATGCCACGACAGAATACTGTGACATTGGATTTATGACTGAAAAGGTTGATGCCAACAGGCTGCAGGCATTCTTAGTTTCCCAGCAGATTACGGGCACGACAGACCAGCGTCGTTTGCATTTCGCTCTGGTCCATGAATCTCCGGTTGCACACTTGTGGGGGAACTCGGTAAATAAGATACGTCTAAATGATCAAGAAGACAGCAAAATGTTCTTGGCGGTGCTAAACTCTAAGTTTATGGATTGGTTTTTCCGCATAACTTCCACGAATAATCATGTACAGGGTTACGAACTGAAGCAGTTACCTATCCCCCTCATGGATGCCGCCGATCGCAAAAAGCTGGACAGCCTGGCAAGTCGCATCATCTCCGCCAAAGAGATCGATTGGTCCGCGGATACCAAGGAGCTAGAATCCGAGGTAGATCGGTTGGTGTACAACCTTTATGGACTGACCGAAGAGGAAGTTGATGTCGTAGAAGGAATTGCATGAAATCCCGCTAAGTGAGCTACCTGCCCCTTGCCTGCGGCAACTCTTGCTTGGTGTTTGGCTCCATTATACACCTTAGCCAGTGGTCCAGTTTTTGGGGCCCACTTCAGTAATCAATGGCCGGGAGTTACTGCTCAAGGCGAAATGGCTGAAAGAAAACGGCGACAGGATTCAGTCCCTCTATGTTAAAGAAAACGGAACGAATAGCGATGGGTCCAAGTGCAAACGTATAACATTCAGACGCTTTCATGCATAGATTCCAATCACTCTGGGGTTGGGCTACCATGCGGAAGAGTGTGTCGAGAAGAAGCAATGGGATCCAATGGAAATGGACTAACTGGATGCGCTGCTAGAACTTCAGAATAGTCCCATTCACATTTTACGTCAGTCCGAAACGATAAAGGCGCCAGGCCTACATGAGTGTGGTGCTGCCAGCCTCAAGAATTTCGCCCTGTCTAAACCGTACTGGCCAAAGGGTCATCCACTAGTCGTACATATGGTTCTACCATATCCAGTCATCTGAGATGCCCGGATGGAACCTCAATGCAGCCCAATCGCCGCGAATTGACACGGGAGAAGAGAGCATGGCAAAAGAACCTGAAAGCAACTATGACGAACTGCGCCAATTGATCAGCAACAACGGTGGGTTCATGCTTCGCGTAGAACGACACGTGAGGGGAGGAGCGTGGATCATATTTGTTGGGGGTAAAATCGGAGTCTTTACGAAGAGAGAAGGAAGAGGAACTTCGGATCTAGACGGCTTATACGAGACGATTGAGGAAAGTGCCACTGCAGATCTGATACGGAGGGCAGACACCATTCTTGATGACGACGATGCAATTTATAGCCTTGAGCCTGATTATTACGACGTTGCGGGTTTGATTCTGGAGATGCGGGATGCACTGAAGCGATTAGAAGGCAAAAGAGTTAGTGTCAGACGCGTATGAGACGTTGTTGAACTGGCTTGAAGAACCGCCCACCAACTAAAGTCCTGAGAATCCCGACCAAGTTCACAGGTACAGCCCGAGTGCAGCCCCTAAAGGAGCTTTGCATGCAGGAGATAGTCCTTACTCAAGACGAGTTCGAGGAATTCCGGTACGTCCAAATTCAACCACGATGGGACTGGCCTGCCACATTTAGCTGTAACAAATTCAATCAGGTTTGGCCTCAAAGCGCGTGGGGTTTCACAGATGAGGCGCGGAGAGTATACCTGGAAAGGCAAATCCCCCAACTGGTTCAAATAGTGGAAGTTGTGTTAAGCGAGAGGCCTCTAGGTGGCCGCTTTTTCACAAGCGATAAGGGCGTTTTTCTTAAACCGAAAAACGACGAAATCCAAATTGCACGGTTCATAATTGTGTGAAGGTGGGAATCACGCGGGAATACTATGGTGAGCCTCCATGCTTGGACCTTGCAATGAGTCGAAGGACGTACAAACAGACCAATGATGGTAAATTGCTGAACGAGTAGTCGCCGTTCCTTGGCCGCCTTTTCTGGCCTAGATTTGAACTCGACCCAGAATACAAGAAAATCCTGGTATCAAGTTGAACTGGCATTCAGAACCGGACACGAATTGCATTGTGGCTGGACTGCATCCCGGGACTGACTGTTACCCGAATCGCCTGACCTCGCGGCTGGCGGGGTTGCGCCTCAGCCTGAAAATGCCGGCAGCACTTCCCGCGTCAGCAGTTCCGCGCACCGCTTCTCCTCATCGTCGTCTGCGTCCACGGTCGGGCCCATCACCACGATCCTGTCTATCCCCAGGTCGACGATCTGCTGGATCCGCCTGATGCACCTTTCCGGCGGACCGACGACCGCAAATTGGTCCACGAACTCGGCGGGGGGAACTACCGATACGGTGCGGTCCCGCATGTTGTACTCCCCGTGCAGATTCGTCAGGACTTCTTTCTCCGCCTGCGTTACCGGCCCATGCGTCTTCCCATGCATCACGGAAAACCGCACGAATGTGTCCAGGAACTGGACCATCTTCCGGGCCGCCTCCAGCTGCGGATGGCACACGATGTTCAGGTACGCGCCGTACCGGATTCCGTCCGGATCCAGCCCTGCTTCGCAACGCGCGGTGCGGGCCTGCTCCAATCCCCACGCCAGCCTGTTGAGGTCCGCCCCCAACGCGAACATGACGATGTCGGCGCGGCGCGCCGCCGTTCCGATTACCCGCGGCCCGCTCGCTGCAACGGCCACGGGCACCTTCTTGTCCTGGGCGTTGAGCCACGTGAGCCTGCTGTCGGCGGGGGTATCCGCCAGCTTTAGCGTATCAACGGGCGGGGCCAGGCCGCGGCAGTGTGTCAGGTCGTCGAAGGCCACGCTGCTTCCCTTCAGATAGGCCTGCAGGGCTTGCAGGTAGCTGTCCAGCACCCTCACGTAGGCGGGCGCGTGTCCGACGAAGGCCAGCGCCGAGTCGCCGCGCCCGATTCCCAGCACCGCCCGCCCCTCCGACGCCTCCTGAATGCTCGCAATCGCCCCTGCAGTCACCGCCGGGTGGCGGGTCACCGGGTTCGTCACATCCGTGCTCAGCTGGATCCGCTCCGTAGCAGAAGCGGCCAGCGCCAAAGAAACGTAAATGTCCCCGCACAGGTTCTGATTGTCAAGAATCCCGATGCCATGCCAGCCCGCTTCCTCCGCCCTCTGGGCGTATTCCACTGCTTTGCGCGTATGGGGACGGATGGCAGTAATCAGCTCCACCCGGCGATTTGTGACGCTCTGCATTGCTACTCTTCCTCAGTTCGTTGAATCTTCCGAATGCCGATGTTGCCCTGAAGCGCGGATTTATGGGTGCGGGGGAGACAAAGCGTTATCTCCATTCCGGCAGGATCCAGCAGTCGGGGATATGGTCCGGCTCGAACTCGACCAGCGGATCGAAATCGCTGTCCGGCGCTGACCTGCCCCCGCACGGCCTCCCTCACCCTCTACCGTCGCAGCATCTCCCCCTCCACCAACAACTCCGAAACGCCCACTTTCAGCGCCTTGGCGATCGCCCCCAGGGTCTTGTACCTCGGCGACTGCCCACCCTTCTCCAGCCGCACCAGTGTCACCCGCCCGATGCCTGCTGCACGGGCGAGCGCATCCTGGGACAGTCCGGCGGATTTCCGCAGCCGCCGGATGCGTTGGCCAAGCGTATGCCTACCTCGCATGGCTACGGCCTCGACAGCCGGGCGGTACAGGGCGTCACAGTAGTGACGGGCGAAGTCCCAAGGAATCTCAACTGTTTCGCCTTGGGCCGTCTTCAGAACCATTTCGTACGGGTTGGGCAACTCCAGGGCCGACAAGGTCGCACGTTCTCCGATCTCAGGAAGAGCGGAATATGGAATGAGACCCTTTGCGCCGTCGGCGAAGCTAAGTTCGATGCCGTGTTCCAAGAGGCTTGCGACCGTCATCATGCGATTGGCGTTTTTGACGAGAACGGCGTCAATCATCGGCTCCCTCCGTGAATGGAATCCCAAGTCTTCCTGATATCCTCGGCATGCCTGGCATAAGCTCTCAATATGTCCCTATGGGTTCCGGCCGGTGGATCTTCCATAAAGGCGCCTCCGTTCAACTCTATGCGGCACACATCTTCACCGCCGACCCAGACGTGTACATGGGGCGGCTCAAAGCTGTTCTCCCTTGTATTGACAACGAAACGGAACTGGCCCTCCATTACCACGGTCAGCATGCAATATCCTCATGCGAATCAGTGCCCTCAGTGCAGTCCTCCAGGCAAAAGTGTATCATAGAACGATACAAAACAGGAAGTCCTGCATTCTATTGTCTGTAGATCGAACGGGGCTATGCGGGAAGGACCTTATCAGTTGTTTGGGTGTTTAGAGGGTGTTCTAAAGTGGAGGCAAGCGGGCGTAACCAAGAACGCGGGCAACTGCAACATGGGGCTTGTGAGGATCAAAGATTCAGTCTCGACAAGATTCAAGCGAATTCTGGCACGTCCGCGCATACTGTACTTCGACCATGTCCAGCACTTCCTGCCGGAAACGGGGACTCAGGTCCTCCGCCGTCCTCAGGTCCACTTAGCGCGCTGCGAACGGTTTCGACAGCGTTATCTCCATCCCGGCCACAATCAGCAGCCGGGGATACGGTCCGGCTCGAACTCGACCAGCGGATCGAAATCGCTGTCCGGCGCGAAATCATCGCGCAGCGCTGGTCGCTGATATTCAGACTCAAAAGTTGCCTCCAGGCAAGGCATGACGCACACGGTCTACCCTACACCATGGCAACATCGCTGGCACAACCATACCTTCCAATCTCACACGCCTCACTCCAGTCACCCTGCATTGCAAGCCCCCCAACATCCCCTCTCGCGCCATCGGATTGACCGTCAGCGTCTCCCAGTCCGACACGAACCACGGGAACCCAAGCGTGCTCACGTACGGAAACAGCGCCGCGGCGGCCCGCCGGCCGCAACCGCGCCCAAACAGTCCACCCAAATTCCGGGTAGAGTCTCATTCTTCCAGCTTGACCCTGTGTCTCTCATATGAGACAGTAGATGTGCGGAAATCGTTTACACCGAACTCCGACATCACGTCGGGCAGGGATTATCGCGTCTACGACATGATCTGTCGACGCAAAGTGGTGATCCTGCTTTGTGGCGGCGATAAGTCGGGTCAACAGAGAGACATAAATCGAGCGCAGCAGATAGCTGGTGAACTTGAAGGAGGCTCCACAGGGTAACTGTGGCAAATGTGATTCAAAGGGGGGGAGAGATGAAACTAAGGAAGTTCGACGTAGTCGATTTCTTAGACAGCGACGAGGCTTTAGAGGCGTACCTGAACGCGGCGCTGGCTGAAAACGACCCGCGGTACTTCGCCAAGGCGCTCGGCAACGTAGCACGCGCCAAAGGGATGTCATCCGTTTCCGATGTCAGTGGGGTAGGGCGGCAATCCCTTTACCGGGCGCTCTCAGACAAGGGCAACCCCCGGATCGATACACTGTTCAAAGTCCTGGAAGCCTTGGACATCCGGCTTTCCATCGCTGTAAACAGGTGACAGCCTTCTTCAGTTGCTCTCTGCTGACAGGAAAAAGTCCGCGCCTTCCAGGCAGCGGGGACTTTTCATCCCGGATAGGAGCCGGCCGCGCCCCACATCCCCGCGACATCCGCCTCCTCTACATCCCCGTCATGCACCACAAAGCGCACCGCAAAATCCAGCGTATCCCCCTCCTCTAACGCATACCCCTCGCGCGCCATCGGATTCACCGTCAGCGTTCCCCAATCAGACACGAACCAGGGGAATCCGCGCGCGCTCGCGAACGGAATCAGCGCCGCGCCGGCCCGCCTGCCACCCGCAACCTCGCCCGAACAGTCCACCCAGTCCGACACCTGCCCGCTGATCGCCTTTCCCCCAACCCGGCCTTCGGCGTCCACCATCGTCGCTCCGTCCGTCACCCGCAGCCCTTCGGTCATGCGCAGCCCGAAATAGGCATGCCGCGTCGGCCCGATATGCAGGTCCCACTCCGCGGCGCGCAGCTGGGAACGGATGTCGAACAGATTGGCCGTCTCGCCCGGCCGGATATCGATCGTCCGCGTCTCCACCGCCAGCGTGCGCCGCTCCGGCGCGCCCCACTCGATGGGACCCTGCCAGTGCAGCGTCTGCGCCAGCCGCAGATGGTCCTCCGCTATTTCCTCCGCCTCCACGTCGACGCTGAAAATGCGCCCCGGCGCCCGCCCCTGGAAGATGTCGTTCACGTAGAAATTGTAGTTCGCCTCTTCCCGCGCGCCGCCCGCAAACGGCAGATAGCAGTTCACGTGGTCGGCGCCGATCCACAGCGAATTGTGGTGCGGATGGTCCAGCGGCGATTCGCTCGTAATCGCAAAGCCCGCCGGCGTATACACGGGATACAGGTAGGCCCGAAACGCGCCCTGGCTCAGCGCCGTCAGATCCCGGCCCCGCCAGCGCACATTCAGCCGGTGCGACTGCGCCCACGCCCCCTTCGGCAGCGCCACCTGGTCGCCTTCAAGCGAGAAATTCTGCAAACCGCTCTGTCCGTCCATCGTTGCTCTCCCTAACCCTCGATTACCCAAGTGACCCTTCCGGCCCTCTGTGGATTTACAACTGTAACCCTTGGCCGCCGCCGCCACAAACCGCTTGATCCGCCCCCACGCGACTTGCCGCCTACCCGCCCCCTGCTACAATGGGGGGACCGCAGCGGTCAGCGGCTACAGAAGACGGCGCTTTTTTCGCTCTGGGCCGCGAAAAGATCGGGTCGTAGCCGATGCCATAAGATCAGAGACAAAGAACTTCCCGGAGGGAATCCGAAGATGCAAAGCGACGCCAAGACCCCCGAAGAGTACCTGTCCGAACTCGAACCCAAACGACGCGAGGCCATCTCCGCGGTCCGCGACGTCATCCTCGAAAATCTGCCCGACGGCTACGAAGAGGTCATGCAGTACGGCATGCTTTCCTACGTCGTTCCCTTCAGCGAATTCGCGGACACGTACAACGGCAAGCCTCTCATGTACATCGCTCTCGCATCCCAGAAGCAGTACATGTCCCTTTACCTCACCACCGTCTACGCCGACCCGGCGCTGTCCGACTGGTTCAAGCAGCGCTATCTCGCCACCGGCAAGAAGCTCAACATGGGCAAGTCCTGCGTCCGTTTCCGCAAACTGGATGACCTGCCTCTGGACCTCGTCGCCGAAGTCACCGCGCTGACGCCGCTCAACGAGTTTCTTAAAGAAGCCACATCCTCCCAAGCCTAATCCCTCCAGATCCAGCAAGCCCTCATCCCGCCCATCCCCCGGAGTCCCGTTCCCCGTCCAGAACCGGCGGATTCTCCAGATCTCGCAAATCCTGCTCGCGCTTCTTGTCTTTAGACACCGAATACCGCACAATTACTCCCACAATGAAAGCAATAAGGAGGAAGCCAGCATGACCAGCTCACACGACCAACCCTTCGGCTGGGCCCTCATCGGTTGCGGCAGCGTCGGCAACTCCCATTCCCGGGGGGCCGTCGCGACGCCCGATATCGACGTGTACGCCTTTTGCGACATCAACGAAGAGGCCGCCAGCCGCTACTACGAGCAGTTTGAAGGCCGGTATTACACCACCGACGCCGACCGCATCTTCGCCGACGACGACATTGAGATCGTCACCATCGCCACCACCCACGGCACCCACGCTGAGCTTGCTCTCGCCGCGTTTGAGGCCGGCAAGCACGTCTACCTCGAAAAGCCGATGGCCATGACCACCGACGACTGCCTGCGCATCTACGAAGCCATGCAGAAAGCCGGCAAGAAGCTGATGATCAACTTTTCCATTCGCTTCTCCGGCGCCGCGCGGGCTATCAAGAGCCGCATCCAACCGGCCATGGTCAGCCACGCCCAGGTCATGCTCGGCCGGGAAGACCTTACGCGCTGGCAGTGGCTGCCCGGCATCGGCGGCGGCCCCCTCTTCGACGTCGGCGTCCACCTCGCCGATCTGGTCTGCTGGATGCACGACTCGCAGCCGGTCGAGATCTCCGCCACCGGCGGCCAGGTTACCCACCCCGGCCAGCTGGCGTCGCCCGAAATCATCGATACCGTCGCCGCCCACATCCGCTTCGCCAACGGTTCCGTTGCCACCTATCTGATGAGCGACGCGGGCTTCAGCGAGAAGCTCACCAAATGGTTTTTCACCTTTAACGACGGCCAGCAAAGCGCGGTCCTCGACAGACATTTCAGCCGCGCCACGATCACTACGCCCGACCCCGTCAGCGGCGAGCTCACCACCGAGTCATTCTCGCCCCCCTTCATCGACCGCATCCCACTGCTCGTCGAGGCCATCCGCAACGATACCGAGCCCTATGTGCCCGCCTATCCCGGCATTCTCGCCACTCTGGTCGTAGAAAAACTCATCGAGTCGGTCCACACCGGACAGCCGCAGACGATCGAACTGCCGCCCCAAATCGCATCCAATTAGCGGAGAGGCAGCGCTTTCGCCAGCGCTCAAATCGCGAAGCGGCAGCGCATAAAAAGGAACCCAGGAGCCAGACATGGCAACAGTTCGAGTCGCTCAATACGGCACCAAACACGCCCACGCCGCCGGCAAGCTGCGCGCGATCATCGACAATCCCGACGTGGAGCTGGCCGGCGTCCTCGAGCCCGACGAGGCGCGGCGCCGGGCCATGGCCGCCGCGGACGGACCCTATCAGAACGTGCGCTGGTTCGGCAGCGAGAGCGAAATGCTCGACGACGACACCATCGTCGCCGTCGCCTCCGAAGGCCCCACCCACCACGGCCTCGACCAGACCGAGCACTGCGTGGAGGCCGGCAAGCACGTCTGGTATGACAAACCGGCGGGCGACAACTGGCCCCAGTGGCAGCGTACAATCGCTGCGGCCGAGAAGCAGGGGCTGACCGTCCAGATGGGCTACATGTTCCGCTATCACGCCGGCTTCCAGCAGATCGACGAGTGGGTGAAATCGGGGTTCCTGGGCGACATTTTCGCCCTGCGCACGCGTATTGGCACCGCGATGGACGAACGGGCGCGCCGCGACGTCAGCCGCCATCTCGGCGGCGTCTTCTACGAGCTCGGCTGCCACATGCTCGATCAGGTCGTCTGGCTGCTCGGCCGCCCCCAAAAGGTGACCGCCTTTCTGCGCAACGAGACCGGCCTGGTCGTCGAATGCCCCGACAACACGCTCGGCGTCTTCGAATACGAGAATGCCATGGCGCTGGTCGACACTTCGGCCATGGAAACGCGGCCCGCGGCCCGCCGTTTCGAGGTCTACGGCAGCCGCGGCAGCGCGATCATGGAACCGCTTGAGCCGGCCACAGAGATCCGGCTCTGCCTCGCCGAGGCCCAGGGCGGCTTCGATGCGGGAGACACGATGGTCGCCATCGAGACACAGACGCGCCAGCAGCTCTATGACCTGGAGCTGGTGGATTTTCTGAAAACCATCCAGGGGAAACAGCCGCCCGCCCGCCCGTACTCACACGAGCTGCTCGTGCAGGAGACCCTCCTCCGGGCCACCGGAGAAATCAAGGAATAAAAAAGGAGTGAGGAACTCGTTCCTCACTCCTTGCCGTTCACTCTCTCCTCACTCCTCTTCACTTACTTCTCGCCACTGGGCCACATCTGCGGCCAGAACGGCCCCGCAAACGGCTCGCCCTCCTGCGCATGCGGCCCCAGAAAGACCAGGTTGGGGTGATACTGCCGCCCGGGCAGATAGGTCGTGTCCCCCGGCATCATGTGTGAGATCAGGCACATGCGCGGCTCCCAAGTCAGGTTCGGGCCCGAACCGTGCAGCGTCAGCGCGTGGTGGAAGCTCACCTGGCCCGCCTGCATGATGCACGGCTCGTCCAGCCAGTCTCCGCTGATCTCCTGGTTCGCAAAGCGGTCCCGCAACCCGTCCAGGTCCTTGTGGGCGAACGTGTCGCTGTCCTCCAGCAATCCCCACTTGTGCGACCCCACGATCGTGCGCATGCCGCCGTTCCGCAAATCGGTGTCCTGCAGCGCAATCCACGCGGTACACATATTCGACGTGCTCGACGACTTCCAGTGCCCGTAGTCCTGGTGCCAGCCGATGTTGCCGGCCGTCTCGTCTTTGCCGTCCGGCCCGATGCCCGGCTTGTAGACGGCCTGGTCATGCCACAGCCGCACCGTGTCGACGCCCATAAAGCGTGCGCCGATCGCGCCCAGCATTGGGCTGGTCGTGAAATCCGCAATCACGTTGCTGACCCAGAAGGCGTTGCACTGCTGCCGTACGTCCGGCGAGCCCGGCGTCACCTCCCGCGTGCCGTACTGCGACGGGATCTCCGAATCATGTTCACCGCGCCACAGACGCTCATGCGCCTCACGCATCTGCTTGAGCTGCTCATCGCTGTACAGTTTGGGGCTGATCCAATAGCCCCGCTCCCGGTACTCCTCCAGCACCGCCGGCGTGATCAACGCATCAATGTTGACGCCGTCCACAACTGCCGGCGTCTGTGTTGCCGTCGCTTGTGTCATCTTTCGCATCTCTCCATGTTGTCAGGCCGCCGCAGGCCGCTCCTGGTCCTACCCCTTCACCGCGCCCAGCGTAAGCCCCTTGATCAGATTCTGCTGCACCAGCATCACCAAAAGCGTGGGGGGCAGGACCGCCACCGTCGCCGTGGCCATGATGTCGCCCCACTCAACGTCCCGTTCACCGAGAAAACCCGAAAGGAAGACCGGCAGCGTGGTTGTATCGGGCCCGCCCAGCAGCAGCGCAAACAGGAACTCGTTCCATGCCAGCAGCGCGGCGAAAACAGCGGTCGCGGCCAGCCCCGGCGCGATCAGGGGCAGGATCACCCGCCCCATCGCCTGCAGCCGCGAGGCGCCGTCGATCCACGCCGCCTCCTCCAATTCAATCGGCACCTCTTCAAAGAAGCTCTTGAGCATCCACACCGTAAACGGCAGGTTGAAGACAGTGAAGACCAGGATCAGTCCGATATGCGAATTGCGTAATTTGAGCGAATTGAAAAGCAGATAGAGCGGGACGATGAAGACAATCGGGGGCATCATGCGCGCGATAATGAGCGAGAAACTCAATGTCAACGAACCTTTGAATCGGAAGCGGGCAAAGGCGTACGCAGTCCAGGCGCCCAGCAAAAGCGACAGTAGCACCGTTGTCCCCGTGATAATCACACTGTTCTGAATCACCTTCAGAAACTTCGGATCGGTAAAGCTGTTGAGATAGAACTGGAGCGTCGGCCAGAAAAGCCATTTGGGCGGGATCGCGAACGTGTCCACCCGTGTCTTGAAGGAGGACGACACCATCCAATAGATCGGGAAGAAGTAGAATATCCAGACTGCCGCCACCACAAAGATCATGGCCACATTCCGGATCCGCTTCAGATTTTTCGTAGCCATCGTGGACATTCCCGTTGGAATCGCAGCCCGAACCGTGCGGGCGCCGCGGCCTGGCCGCTACTCCTGCGTGAGCTGCACTTCGGCCTGCCGCGCCACCAGCATCCGCAAATAAAAGATGCAGATAATCAGCGTGGCGATCATCAGCAGAATCGACGCCGCTGAGGTAAAGCCCAGCTTGAAATGCCGGAAACCCCAGCGATAGATGAACATGCTGATCACTTCAGTCGTCGTGCCGGGACCGCCAGCCGTCAACAGAAAGATCAAGTCGAATGTGCGCAGGGCATCAACCGTGCGGAACAGCAGCGCCACGATGATGACCGGCGTGATAAAGGGCAGCGTGATCAGCCGGAACACCTGCCAGCCGCTCGCCCCGTCCACCTCCGCCGCCTCGATCGTCTCTACCGGCTGGGCTTGCAGCGCCGCCAGCAGAACCAGCACCATGAATGGACTCGAACGCCAAACTTCGGTGGCGACCACGGCATACAGCGCCCAATCCGGGTCGCCCAAGAGGATCGGCGGGTTCGCGCCCACCGTCCGGATCAGGTGGGGGAAGACACCGAACTGGTCATCATAGATGATGCGCCAGATCAGCCCCGACGCCAGCGGCGGCACCATCAGCGGCACCAGCAACCCCACCCGCAGCCACGTGCGCCCCCGGAACTCCCGGTTGAGCAGCAGCGCCAGGCTGAGCCCAATGATGAACTCGAAAAACACGCCCACCAGCGCGAAGCGCAACGTCACACCGACCGACGTCCACATTTCGCTATCGGCCCCCAACAGATCGAAATAGTTCTCCAGCCCCACCCATTTGAACGGGACCGAACCGGTCAGGATCTTGTTGGAAAAGCCGAGCACAATCGCATAGCCCAGCGGATAGACCAGCAGGCCGAATACGATCAGGAAGGTGGGTGCGATCAGAATGAAGTGAAGGGGCAGGCCCAACAGCCGGTTTCGCCGTTCCGCGCCGGCCGTGCGGACCTGCCCCTGCATTCCAACTGAAACCTGCCCTTGCTCAGTAGAGGCGTGCTGTTCGCCCGATGTCATTGCAGCCTGATTCCCCGCGCTCCCGCGACCGGTTCCCGACTAGCTGACGTAGCCGCGCTCCCGGCGCAGCTCCAGGATCTCGTCATTCATCAGCAGCGTCGCTTCATCCGGCGCTTCTTCTCCGGTGATCGCTGCGTTGATGTGCTTGACCATGATGTCGAAGACCTCGTTGGTCTCCTCCGTGCGCGGCCAGCTCAGCCCGATCGACATGGCGTCGCCCATCGTCTTCAGGTAGGGGTTGATCGCCTGCACTTCGGGATCCTCAAACAGGTCGGTCAGCGTGATGGCGTACCCTTCGCTCACATACTGGCGCTGGATCTCCGGCGACACCAGGTAGTGACACAGCAGATACGCGGCGTCCTTGTTCCTCGAGTAGTTGGACACCGCAATCCCGTGGCCGCCCAGCGGGGTGCCGCCAGGAGGCGCGGAGAAGCCCATCTGACCGTAGACCGGCGAATCCTCGACGATCAGTCCCTGCAGAATGCCGGGCCACTGAATCTCCATCGAGCAGGCGCCCTGCGCGACCGCTTCGGCAGCCTGCACAATGTCCCAGGAAATTGCCGCCGGCGGCGAGATCTCCGGCAGTTTCACCGCCATGATCTCCATCGCTTCCAATCCTTCATCACTGTCAAACTGCGGCACGCCCGCGTCGTCGTAGAAGCCCTTATTTGCCAGGCCAAAGAAGATCGCCGCATAGGTGCACATCGCCTGAATCTGACGGCCGCCCATCAGCGCGAAGCCGTACTGGTCGTCCTGCGTCAGCTCCAGGCCGAACGAATGCACCTCGTCCCAGGTCGCGGGCGGCGCATCCGGATCGAGACCGGCGGCCTCAAAGTGGGTCTGGTTATAGGGGAAGATCATGGCGTCGCCGAGCCACGGCAGACCGTAAAGGCCGCCTTCCCACTTGCCGTAAACCTCCAGCACGGCAGGCACAAAGGCATCCAGGTCGATGGGCGGGAAGGCAGGATTGTCCACATAGTCCTCCAACCGCATCAGGCCGTCCGTGGCGATGAACTGGCCGAACCAGGCGAAGTTGAGGTCGATTATGTCGTAGGTGCCGCTTTGCGAACCCAGGTCCAGGAACGTCTTGTCATACACCTGGTCGTAGGGGTTGTTTTCCCATTCGGTCTCGATACCGGTCAGTTCGGTAAAGCGGGCCGAAGCCGCCTCGTTCACAGCCCAGTGTCCGACGCCTCCAACGGGGACCCGCAGCAGCGTGCCCTCCCACTGGCGGCCCACTTCCTCGTACGCGGCTTCGAAATCATTGGTCGCAACCGAAGCCTGCGTCACAGCGGGCGCCTGCGACCCGGTCGCTTCTTCAGCCGGCGCAGCCGGCGGCGCGCATGCAACCACAGCCGCTCCCGCCACCGTCAGAGCGCCGGCGCGCAGGAATTCACGTCGACTCGAGCCGTTTCTTTCTGCCGTTCTACCCATTGCGTTTCTCCTTGTCTGAATGAATGTGTTCGGTCTCCTCGTTTCCAATCCACTCATGCCGAACTCGGATTGGGAAACACAGACGTCTATCCGATTCCTCTACCCCGTCAGGCCAAGCCATGGCGAGGGTGTCTGCCGTTAGGAAAAACTGGAAACTGACTTCTGAGAACTATCCTCACACCCGCATCCGCAGCATCGGCTGCTCAAACGACACCTCCAGATACTTCATGTCGCGCAGCGATCGGGTGCCGGGATTCATGAAGTGGATGGCGAAGGCCCTGCGCTGGCGGTCGGTTTCGTTGGGCGCGGTGTAGTGCAACGTCTGGCAGTGGTGCAGCGTCACGCCGCCGGCCGGGAGGGGCACGACGACCGCCTTGGCGTCATCCACCTTGTCTCCCAGATCGAGCAGCGCGCTGTCATCGGCGAGCCGCTCGTGTTCCTGCGAAAGGAAGTGCGTGCCTGGCAGAAACTGCATCGCGCCGTTGTGAACGTCCACATCGTCAAGCGTCAGCCAGCAGCTCACCAGGTTGGGCGGCGAGCAGCGCCAGTAGGCGTTGTCCTGGTGCCAGAGCGCGGGGCCGCCGTGGCGGGCCGGTTTGTACAGCGCCTGGTCGTGGAAAAGCTGGATGTTCGGTCCGATCAGGTCTTCGACCATATCCAGGATGCGGTCGTCATAGAGCAGGCGCCGAAAGTGGATGTTGTATTCGCACATCTGCATGATCTGCAACATCTTCTTTTCACCGACGGCGTGGCTGCGAAATCTGGGATGAAGGCCATTATTGGCCCGTTCAAACTCGTGATCATACTCCCTGCGCAGCAGCTCGATTTCGTCATCTTCCAGGATCTTGCCAATGCCCAGGTACCCCTCGGTCCAGAAGCGGTTGACCTGCTCTTCGGTCAGCGCCTTGCGCTCGACCGCCGTCATGTTCCCATTTGCGGTCTGCATCTCAGTTCCTCCAGAATTCAATTCTACTCGGCTGCCGGTGATATCAGCCCCGGTCTGCTGATTCCGTGTACAAGGCTACTGCCCAAGAATTGGGCGCTTGCCGTCATTAAGAACTGACTACCAAGAGTTGCCTCACACCCGCATTCGCAGCATCGGCCGTTCGAACGACACCTCCAGATACTGCATCTCGCGCAGCGACTTGGTGCCGGGATTCATGAAGTGGATGGCGAAGGCGCGGCGCTGGTTGTCCGTGACGTTTGGCGCTGTGTAGTGCAGGGTCTGGCAGTGGTGCAGCGTCACCCCGCCGGCCGGCAGGGCGATGACCGCAGCCTTGGACGGGTCAATGTTGTCGCCATAGTCGAGGAGAACGCTGTCGTCGGCAGAGTCTTCATGCTGAACCGAGTGGAAGTGGGAGCCCGGCAAGAACTGCATCGCGCCGTTGTGGATGTCCACGTCGTCCAGTGTCAGCCAGCAGCTCACCAGGTTGGGCGGGCTGCATTTCCAGTAGGCGTTGTCCTGGTGCCAGTGGACGGGGCCTCCGTGGTGTGCCGGTTTGAACAGCGCCTGGTCGTGGAAGAGTTGGATATTCGGCCCAATCAGATCTTCGACCATGTCCAGGATGCGGTCATCGTAGAGCAGGCGGCGAAAGTGAATGTTGTATTCGCACATCTGCATGATCTGGAGCATCTGCGACTCAGCCTGGTTTTTGGCGTCCAGGTCATCTGTATCGTCGATCGACAGGTTGCGGAACCTGGGATTCCGGCCGCTGCGCGCCCGCTCAAACTCGTGGTCATACTCCCGCCGCAACAGCTCGATCTCGTCTTCCTCCAGAATCTTGCCAATCGTCAGATAGCCGTCGATCCAGAAGCGGTTGATCTGCTCCTCTGTCAACGCCTTGCGGTCGGTCGGCGTTTCGTTTCCGTTTGGGCTCTGCATAAGCTGTACTCCAGAAATCTTATGTGGTCGGCTCCTGGCAACCTTGAACCGCGGGCTCTTTTCTATACTCCTGTCACCACCCGGAACGCGGCCGCGAGCCGCTGCTGAAAGCGACAGACTGATTACAAAAACGAAATCGCCCTTAACGCCCCGCCGAGCCCGCCAACGTCGCCCGAGAGCAGCTTTATGCGGCCTGACTGAAGAGATGCATTCTGAAACAGTTGGGGGTGCTGTCCGTGAAGATAACACGGCCTCAAGTCAGTGTCAATCTGCCCGACGTGTGCGGGGGGAAGGGAAGATATTGGGTTGTTTGGAGAAGCGGGCTGCAGGATTGAGTGTATTCTCTCAGCGGTGGCTCGAAACTCACCCCCATTTTTGACTTCGCTCGGCGAGTGCCGGGGCGGTGGCCTCCCGGCACTCGCCGACGCCTTCCCTGCCCCGCCGTACTGTGGCCGCCCCCTATTAACGCAACTTGAATTGCGAATTGCGTTATTAACGTTTGGGCCCCGAAACGTTAATAACGAGGTGAATTAGCGGGAAGATGGGGCGGAAGAAGCCGGACAACCGCGTAAATGATCACAGTCGTGATCGACAAAAATCACTTGCCTGCCACTTTGCTCGCGCGCGACGCATTGATGACCCGGAGATGCTCGCACCGGTCCGGTCCCACTTCGAAGCCGTCCGGGTCGTCACACGCCGGGAAGGACGCCATAGCATCTTCCGCTGAGGCGAAGGGTCTCGCGCGCTGCGGCCCTTTAAGGCATGCCCGGCCGGCAACGCGCAGCCACGCGCTCAAAGACATTCATTCCCGCCGCGCTTACCCAACAAGGCGTTCACGATCGGAATCAGGGATTCCGCTCTGTACTCCGGCCATTTCAACCTTTACCTGTTTCGAAGAGCGGCGCCGGACCAACCGGTCGTCAGACGTCCGGGTACGCCTTCACCGTATTCCAATTGTTGAAACCAGTGACCTCGAAACCAGGGGCAAGCGCATAGCTGGTTTTCCCTCTGCGTTGTGAAATTAACAAGGCGTCCATACTCTACACAGATTCGGGCTGATATCCCCTTGACACACTAGAACAGATGTGCTAATATGTCAGAATATCATCTCGCAAACCGGCGCCCGCCGGCATCAACCGCAGACCAATTGCTCGACCGAACGACCAAGGAGCGAACCATGAAAAACGATATCGCCAAAACCTCGATCGGACGTGTTGCCCTCCTCTCCTCAAGGCCAATTCTGGCCCTGGTGGCGGCCATGTTCGTGGCCGACCTCCTCGGAAGCATGGGATGGGTCCAGGGCCGCATTCAGGGCGAAACGCTCTTCTATCTCTTCAACAACCCGATCTCAAACTGGGGGGTCATCATGACCATGCTCATCTGGATGCTCACCACCGGCATCCAGATGGTGTCGAGCGGCATGGCCTACCGCGCCAAGACCAACCCCTACATGGCGGGCGTCGGCTTCTACGTCTGGCTGATCGGCTCCATCCTCGGCCGCAAGAGCCTCAAGTTCAACAGCGCCAACTACGGCTCCGTCTTTACGATCGAGTACGGCAAGCTGGCCAAGGAGTGGTCGGGCATGTCCTTCCTGATCGCGCTCTACTGGCCCTCCCAGATCTTCGACATGGCCACCGACGCCAGCTTCTATCTGACCACGCCGCTGCGCGCCTTCAACCTCTTCTTCGCCTTCTCGTCCCTGGTCTCGGAACAGCTGGCCTACATGGCCAGCGCCGCCAAAACACTGGGAGACGAGGCCCTGGAGGAGATGCGTGGCTACCTATAGATCCCTCTTACAGCAGGACCGCGGCTGGGGCCTCTTCTGCCAGATGTCGGTGGCGCCGCTGATCGCGGGCACACTGGAGTGGCTCGTTGCGGTCGGCGCCTGCTGGTTCATCGGCGCTTCCTACGCCGCGCCGTGGACGTGGCTGGCGCACCTGGCCGCCGCGTATCCCCGGGTAGGGGCGGCCACAGGCCTGCGGGCGCTTTCGCTAGTCTGGGCGGGGTGGGAGTTCCTGCGCACAGGCATGGAGTGGGGTCAACTGACTCCATATCTGTGGTTCGTGCTGATCACCGCGCTGGCCGCGGCGCCGCACCGCTGGGGCGTCTGGGCCGCGCGGTTCGCCGTGCACGGCCTCGCGCTCTGGTTCATCCTCCAGATCGACCACATCTCCGGCCTCATCGGCCTCGTCGGACTCCTCCTTCTCCTAATCTAACCTTCAGTAAGCGATCCGTTGTCGTCTCAGTCCATTAGCCGCCAGCCATCGCCTCTTCTTCAGCTTGCGGCATCACGACCTCATACCCCTGCCGGGTGTTGGCCGATTCACGCGCCCAAAGACAGGTCAGCGCGCTGAGTATGCCCGCCCCGATCGGGCTGCGCGAGGGCCGCCCGTCGCGCATCGCCATCAGAAAGTCGAAGCTCAGCTCGCGGTCGCCGCCGAAATGGGGCATGTCCCCGCTAAAGTCGATCGTCTCCACCACCGGCGATGTGTGGCTGAAGATCTTGATATAGTTTTCATTCCAGTTGAACTCGATAATGCCGCGGTAACCATAGAGTCTTGCCCCGCGGCGGGCCCCGCGATAGCGGGTAAAGAAATTCTGCGTGTAGCTGGCCTGGACGCCACTCTCATATTCCAACATGCAGGCGCCATTGTCCTGAAGCTGATGCCCCTCGGAAAAGACACAGAACTGGTCGTCGCGGTAGACCTGCTCCTCGGCAAAGCGCACGCGACCGCCCTCAAAGCCGGTGCGGAAGCGCACAAAGGGGCTCTCCGGGCAAGTCTCCTGCTCGGCGCAGTCCCTGCACTGCAGATCCCATGGTTTGTCGCCGCCATAGACGCGGCGGGAATTCATCGCGCTCACCCAGCGCGGGCGGGCGTCGAGCAGATAGTTGATATAGTCCACGTCGTGCGTGAACTTCTGCAGCCACAGCCCGCCGTCCAACTCGTAATTGCGGTACCAGCTTCTGAAGTAGACGCTGCCGTAGCCGACATCGTTGAACGCGACCACCTGTTCGATACTGCCAACCTGGTCGGATTCGATGATCTCCCGCACCTTCTGGGCCACGGGGCTCAGCCGCAGCGGGAAAGAGACCACGGTGGGCGCGCTGTAGTCCTTATAGGCCGCGTGCAGGCGGCGCACCTCGTCGAAGGTGATTGCGACCGGCTTTTCCAGGAAGAGCGGGAGCTGCGTGGGCGCGACCTTGAGCGCCATCTCCGTGTGCAAATTGCAGCGAGTCCCGATCATGATGCCGTCCAGCTCGTCCGCCCCGGCCAGCAGTTCGTCCGCCGAGTTGTA
This sequence comes from Caldilineaceae bacterium, assembly GCA_022824025.1. Classification (GTDB taxonomy): domain Bacteria; phylum Chloroflexota; class Anaerolineae; order Caldilineales; family Caldilineaceae; genus Bin5. The sequence goes on along the minus strand of JAJEBF010000054.1, from coordinate 28,577 downwards.
GAAACGGGCGTCGGAGAGAAAAGGATCGTTCGCGGCCTGGATGCGGTCGCTGCCCGGGTCGGCAATGGCCGTTACCCGGTAGGGGATGTCGAAAATATCCAGCCCTTTGGCCATGCCCGCAATGCGGCGGCCATATCCGATGATGCCTACGCGTAACATGAGTGCTCCTTTCAACTTTGTCGGCTTCTGTAACTGGCTCGCTGTGATGATGCCGCTGGCAATCCGGATGCCATGAAACGTCTCAACCCTCCTCACCCAGACAGGCCAGCGCCGCGGCGCCGGTGCGTATGCCGGCGACGAAGCGCTCTACCTCCAGGTTTTCATTCGGCGCATGGTTGGCCTCGTCATGGTTGGCATAGGGCGTGGTAAAGGAGTGAACGCCCAGAACCTTGGTCCAGACATAGTCGGGCAGGCTCCCGCCCATCGCCGGAATGAGGAGCGGCTCGACGCCCTGGGCCGCGCGAAAGGCCCGCTGCAGCGGCCGCGTGTAGGGCGAATCCAGCGGTGTGCGCGAAGGCTCCATGCCGCCCTGGCGGATCACCTCGACCTCCGGCGCATGGCGGCGAACATGCGCCTCCACCTTGTCCAGAATCTCCTCAACGCGCTGGTTTTCGATCAGGCGCATGTCGCACTTCACCGTCGCCTGATGCGGCAGCACCGTCTTCATACCCGGCCCGCCGTACCCGCCATGAAATCCGTTGATTGTAAAGGTCGGCCACGCCGCGAGGCGGTCGAAAAAAGGCCGGTCCCGCGGCTCATCCAGCCGCGCCAGGCCGGCCCCTGCCATCACCGCCGCGACATCCACCGGCAGGGCGTCCAGCGCCTCACGTTCCAGCTCGCTCAGCGGCGCGACGTTGTCGTAGAATCCGTCGATTGTCATGGCGCCGCGGCTGTCCTTCATCGTCGCCAGCAGATGGACCAGCGTCCAGATCGGGTTGGGCGCCACGCCGCCCCAGTTGCCCGAATGAAAGTCGCGCGCCCCATGTTCCACTCGCAGCTCGAACGATGCAATCCCGCGCGGGCCGAACTTGATGCAGGGCCGCCCGCTCTCATGCACGGGGCCGTCCGCGGTGATCACCAGGTCGGCGTCGGCAAGCAGGGCGCGGTGCTCGCGCACGCAGTCGCTGATATGCGGGCTGCCGACCTCCTCCTCACCCTCCAGCAGGACGATGACGTTGCACGGCAGGCCGCCGGTGACCGCCAGCCAGGACTCAATCGCCAGAAGCTGGGCCAGATGCTGCCCTTTGTTGTCGCCCACGCCCCGCCCCCAGATGCGCCCATCCCGGATCTCCGGCTCAAACGGCGGCGAGTCCCATGCGTCCAGGGGATCCGGCGGCTGCACGTCGTAGTGGCCGTAGAGCAGCACCGTCGGCGCGTTCGGGCTCTCCCCATAGCGGCCGTAAACAAAGGGCCAGCCCGCGCCTTCCAGCAACCGCGCCTCCATCCCCAGCCCCTGCAGATAGCCGAACAGGAACTCGGCAGTCTCCCGGATGCCGACCCCGTGCGCGCTGATGCTGGGCCGGGCAACATAGGCCAGCAGGCGGTCGATAAACGCCTGCCGGTGGGCGTCGACATAGGCGAGCACCTCGGCCAGTGCGGGAGGGTGGCTCTCCTTTGCGGTCAATCGTTTCCTCCTCATGGCGCAGACCCCGGCGCAAAGTTCCTGGCCGGGCGTTTGCGCTTTTCAGGATTTTCTGATGATATGTATTGGTGGGAACGCCCCGATTTTACCGTAAGTCTGGCGAATGTCAACCTGGCGGTCCTCAACCTTGGCCCATTGCCGGTTGCAGCCCACAGCACCGTCCACCGATCACCGTATGGAGTCTTCCCATGAGATTAGGCGTTGTCGGCATGTTGCCCCCGGATCCCGCCGATATTCACGGCCCGCATCTGGTCGCCATCCGCGACCTGGGACTGACGGGGGGCGCCCTCTCCGTCTCTGCCTCCGGTTCGCCGCCGGCTTCCGCGCCGGTCTGGCAGCGCGTGCGGCGGCTCTTCGCCGACGAAGGTATGGACCTTGTGCAGGTCGGCATCGGTTTCAGGGAATGTCTTTTCGACCCGGACGACGAAGCGCGGCGGCGGCTGTTGGAGAATATCCGCCGCGGTTTTGGCGTCGCACGCGAGTTGGGCGGCCACGTCGCCCTCATCCGCACCGGCAGCTTAAGCCCCAATGGCCCCTACAGTCCCCACCGGGAAAATCACCGGCCGGGGCGCCGCGCCCTGCTGGTGGAATCCCTGTCCTGGCTGGCTGAGGCGGCCGAAGCAATCGGCCAGACTGTCGCCGTCGAAACGCACGTGCTGACAATCATGAATTCGCCCGAGTTCAACCGCGCCGTCATCCGTGATGTGGGCAGCCCGCGTATGCGGTTGGTGATGGACTACGTGAATCACTTCCAGACGCTGCACCAGGTCTATGACAGCAGGCCGCGACTCCAACACATCTTCGAATGCATGGGGCCAATCAGCGCCATCGCGCACTGTAAGGATATCAGCGTGCGCGACGGTCTTTTGCTTCATATGGATGAAGAGGTTCCAGGCGAAGGAGAGTTGAACCTGGCCACTGCTTTGCGTCTCTGGCACAACGAGCATCCCGACGGCTACATGATGCTCGAACACCTGCCCAACGAGAAGTACCCCCTTGCCGCGGCCAACGTGCATCGCATCCTGGAGATGGAAGGGATTTCCGTCCATTAGAGCTGGCGGCCAACCATCCGACACTCGAAGGTCACCGCTCGCGATAGCGCCCCGCGTCGGCCAGTGTCGGGCTTTGCGGCATACCGCTCACCAGCGCCCCGTTTTGAACAAACCCCTCCTCGCGCCCATCCAGCTCCGCGATCAACCGCTCGCGCCAGAAGGCAACGCGTTGCGGGCGCGCCGCGGCCAGGTCATGCAGCTCCGTGGGATCCGCGTCCAGGTCGAACAGCAGCTCGCGCCCGCTCTGGCTGTACCAGATGTATTTCTCGCGGCCGTCCGTCACCCACTGGTTGGAGTCAGCGTTCATGAAGTGCTCGCCGTGCAGATATTCGCGCCAGCCATCGGTCTCCCCGCGCGCCAGCGGCAATATACTCTGCCCGTCAACGTGCGCGGGCGTGTCGCATCCGGCGAGATCGCAGAAGGTCGGCAGCAGGTCGCGTAGCTCTACCACCTGGTCGACCTGTCGCAGCGGCTCATCGGCCTGCCTCGCCTGGTGGTGCGGGCTGCCCGCGTGCGGCAGCCGCAGAATGAACGGCAGGCGCGCCGAGCTGTCAAAGGGATAGCCCTTGGCGACGTGGTTGTGGTCGTAGAGCATTTCACCATGGTCGGAGGTGAACACGATCGCGGTATTGTCCAGCTCCCCGTTCTCAAACAGCGCCTGAAACACGCGGTTGAGGCTGTAATCGATATGGCTGATCTGGGCGTAGTAGGCCCGCCGCGCATAGTCGCGCTGCGCCGCATCCGTCGGGATTGGGCTGTCCAGCCCCCGCACCGGCAGGCTGTCCGGCGCCCAATCCCCCATTGCCGGGTCCGGCAGCGGCTTCGACATGTAGCGGTCCATAAACGCTTGCGGCGGGTCCAATGGGGGGTGCGGCCGGTGGTAGGAGAGCATCAGGAAGAACGGTTTGGTCGGGTCGCGGCGGCGCAGAAAGTCGATGCCCATCGTCGTGACCCAGCTGGTCGGGTGCAGCATCTCCTCGTACACCCAGGGCCGCGCCGCGTAGCCATTGCAGCCCACGCCGGTATCGATGTAGTCCGCGTCCGGGCCAAGCCGCTCCCGCAGCCACGGCGTGTAGTCGTCAACCAGCCCGTAGTCGTCCCGCTTGGAACGCTCGCGGTGCAGGTAGCCGTCGTGCAGGAGGACGTTGTGGAAGCCCATCAGATTGCGCGAGGGATGCGTGTGCATCTTGCCGACACACTGTGTATGGTAGCCCGCGTCGGCCAGCAGCCCGGGCATCGTGCAGTCGTAATGCCAGTCGATCTGGTCGTTATAGCCGACAAATCCGGTATGCCGCTGGTTCAGGCCGGTGAAGATCGTCGCCCGCGCCGGCACGCAGGTGGGCGTGGCCGCATAGGCCTGCGTGAAGTTGATGCCCTCACGGGCCAGTCTGTCCAGGTGGGGCGTCTCTGCCACAGGGTGGCCGGTCAGGCTCAGCGCGTCGGCGCGCCACTGGTCAACGCAGATAAAAAGAATGTTGGGCCGGCTGTCTGCTGGCATGGTTCTTCACCTCGGATCTATGGGGATTGAAGTTGTTGGGCGAGAGAGCCGCCGGCCAGAACAGGAAATGGGCCGCGCACCGCGAGCCGCCAGATTATCCTTTCAGACCGGTGATTGAGATGCCTTCGACGAATGTGCGCTGGACGAAGAAGTAGAGGATGATGACCGGCGCCACCGTGGCCGTGCTGGCCGCCATCATGTACGGCCACATCAACTCTTCCTGGAACATGGTGCGGAACTGTTGCAGGCCGAGCGCGATCGGATAAAGGGACTCGTTGTTGAGGTAGATCAGCGGTCCGATATAGTTGTCCCAGGCGAACATGAACTGGAGCAGGCCGATGACCGCCAGCGCCGGCTTGGCCAGAGGCAGAATGATACGGATGAGTATGCCCAGTTCCGTGCAGCCGTCGACGCGAGCGGCGTCGGACAGTTCGCTGGGGATGGTAAGGAAGAACTGGCGCAGCAAAAAGGTATAGTAAGCGTTCACGCCAAGGAAAGTCGGGACAATGAGAGGCAGGTACGTGTTGAGCCAGCCAAGATTCTTAAAGGTGAGATAGAGCGGGATCATGCGCACCTGGAACGGGATCATCATCGTCGAAAGGCAGATGATGAAGAAGATATCCCGTCCGGGCCAGCGGATGCGGGCGAAACCGTAAGCGACCAGCGTATTCGAAATCAGCGCGCCGGCCACCGCGCCAAGAGCGTATCGCAACGTATTATAGGTATAGGCGCCGAAGGGGCGGGAGGAGAGCGCCTCCGGGTAGTTGACCAGGCGAAAGGGATTGGGAAACCAGGTCGGCGGGACAGTGTAAACCTGGGGGTCGGTCTTGAACGAGGTTGAAAGCATCCAAAGCAGAGGCCCGGCGAAGATGAGCGCCAGAACGACCATCATCACGTAGAAGAGCGCGCGTTGCGCAATCTTGAAAAGCGGTCGCTGCATGAGCGAAGGTTGCTGTATTGGTCTGCTGGCGAAAGATTCGGCTTGTTGCATCGTAGTGGCGGACGGTTGACCTTTGCGGTCAGTCGGACTCCCCGGCGTAGTAGACCCAGCGGGCCGAGCTGCGGAAGATGAGCAGAGTGAAAGCAAGAATGATTATGAACAGTATCCAGGCCTGAGCCGAGGCATACCCCATCTTGAAAAACTGAAAGGCGTTTCGATAGAGATAGAGGCTGAAGAACTCGGTCGACTCGTTGGGCCCGCCCTGCGTGAGCAGCCAGCCCAGGGTGAAGTATTGGAACATGCCGATCATGCCGGTCAGCATCACGAACAGGATCGCCGGGGTGCAGATGGGAATGGTAACGTGCCAGAAGCGCTGCAGAGGGTTGGCGCCGTCGACTTCGGCCGCGTCCATCAACGAGCGGGGAACGTCCTGCAACGCGGCGAGAAAGATGATGATGGCGGTGCCCTGCGCCCACACGTGAATCAGAATCAGGGATGGTTTGGCCAGCTCGACCGAAGAGATGAAGGGGATGACGGCCAGGCCCCAACTCTTGATGAATGAGTTGATTACGCCATAGTTGGTGTTGTAGACCCAGCGCCACACTTCTGCCGATGCCACCGCCGGCACCAGCACCGGCAAGAAAAAGATGGTGCGAAAAAGCGGCCGAAACTGCATCTCGCGGTTGAGCAGGCTCGCAAGCAGGAAAGCGACCACCAGCCCAGCCGGTACGCCAATCACCACCAGGTAAACCGTGTTGCCGATCACGGTTCGGAAGGTCTCGTCCTTGGTGAAGAGTTCGACGTAGTTTTCCAGGCCGATGAAACGGGCCGGACGCAGCACATCGTAGCGAGTGAGGCTGAAATAGGCAGAGGCCGCGATCGGGTATAGTACGAATCCACCAAAGCCCACAATCCAGGGCGAGATGAAGGCCAGCCCCTTCAACAGGCTGCGGATCTGGGCGGGAGTCCAACGCTGTGACATGTTTAGGGCCCGTATTCAGTGGCCGGCGGTCATTCCGTACAACCGCCGGCCACCGATATGGTTCGTCTCTCCAACTATCCGACCAACTCGGGGAACTGCTTCAGCATCTCCTCCGTGCAGGCCGCCTGCAAATCGGCTGCCGCCTGTTCGGGGTCCTTGTCGCCGAAGATAACCGATTCGTACGCACGCGAACGCTGCTGGTTGACGAAGCCCTGAATGGGGATGACAGGGCAGGCCCACAACTCATCGGCCTCGTTGACCGAGCGCAGGAACCAGTCCAGGTTTTCGTAACGCTGGTACTTGGGCAGGTCGGGGTCGTAGAGAGCCTTGCGGCCGCCCAGCCAGCCGGTGTTGTCGAAGATGACGCCCTGGGCCTTTTCCTCGGAGCAGAACTCGATGAACTCGAATGCGGCGTCGATTTCCGTGACGCCGTTGGGGATGTACATCGGATGGCCGCCGACATTCTGGAAGGTGATTTCGCTGCGGGCGTCCGACACCGGGACCCATCCGACGCCGAACTCCTTGTCGGGGGCCGAGTGGAACAGTTCGCCGGGCGCGTAGTAGCCGGTAACAATCATCGCCTGGACGCCGCTCGGGAAGGACGAAGAGGGGCTCTGCGTCCAGCCGCCGAAACTGGAACGGAACGACTCCATCTGCTGCACGCCAACATGGTCGGTGAAGCGCTTGATCGTCTGCAGCGCGCTTACGAAGAGTTCGTTGTCGTAGTTGAACGTGCTGGTCTCGTCGTCCCACATGTCAAGGCCGTAGGTGAGGGCCCAGAACTGCGGAATGTTGGTGGCCGGGCCGTTGCCGGCGGTGGCGTCGCGCGGATCGAAGCCGACGATTTCCACGTTGCCGGCGTCGTCGAATTTCGTCAGCTCAACGTGCCACTCGAACATCTCATCCCATGTGCGCGGCAGGTTCATGGGGTCGAGGCCGGCCTCGTCAATAATCGCCTTGTTGTACATGAGGCCGTAGCGGGGGCCCGCCTCGAATCCGGGAATGCCGTAGGTGGCGCCCTGCCACTGCATTGATTCGAGCAGACCGGGCACAAAGTCGTCACGGCCGATAGCCTCGCTGTTGTCGATGCGGTCGTCAAGCGCCATCACCGCGCCGCGCGAATAGAGTTCGGCATACTGGACACAGCAGACGCCGACATCGGGCGGGGTACCGCCGGCGATCGCGGCGAGCAGCTTGTCGTTCATTTCGGTCACGTGGAGGCGCTCGACCTTGACGTTGCGGTCCTCCTCGTTAAAGGCCGCCGCGACGCCTTCCATGGCCGCCATGCCGGTGGTGCCGCCCCACTGGTGCCACCAGGAGATCGTAACCACCTCTTCGGCTGCCATCTCCGCCTCTTCGGGGGCCGCCGCCGGGGCTGCAGGCGCAGCGCACGCCGCAATGGCCGCGCCGCCGATGCCGACCGCGCCCCACTGCAGGAAGCGGCGCCGGCTGAGTGTCGTATTGTGAGTCATGAAATTCTCGCTCCTTTTCGTCTGGAGTATAGTAGGAATGGTATGCGTATATTACTGTCGTCGCGGGGGACTGAAGCAAACACCGTTGATTCAGGCGGATTCTAACGGATTCAGGAGTATCGCGCAACTTTTTCTCCCCGCGCGTCCCTCCCGCCGCACCGTATGCCAAACTGACGGGAATCGCCGTCTCCTCATTCTTTAGGTGAAGGAACGCCCATCCGAATTCGACCTTTCCCTCCCGGAATCCGCCTATCATTGAACCGCGCATACCCTGAGAGGGGCAGAGCCTGCTCAACAGTTCGGGCTCGCAACCCGGATTTCTCAGCCAGTTGCCTGTCATTCGGACTGCCGCTACCATTCACAGGTCCAACCAGATTGCGCCGCAGACCGTGAGGCATCCCGACATGGCCAGAACCAGTACAAGTTTCGATCCCCATCCGGTCACGCTGACCGGCAACCTGGCGCGCCTCGAACCCATCGCGCCCGTCCACGCAGCCGACCTGTACGCCGCGGGCGCGGAGGAGCTGATATGGCGCTACGCGGCCCGTCCCGCTCTTAAAGGCGTTGCTGACGCTGAGGACTGGATCAAGGCATGCCTGCAGGAGGGGGCCGACGGCGCCCGCGTTACATTTGCCGTGATCCACCTGGAGACCGGCAGGGCAGTAGGTTCAACCGCCTACATCGACATCGTCCGCGAGCACCGTACGCTGGAAATCGGCATGACATGGTATGGCTCCGCCTGGCAACGGACCGGCGTGAACACCGAGTGCAAATACCTGCTGCTGCGCCACGCTTTCGAGGATCTGGCCGCGCGCCGCGTCTCCCTCAAGGCGGACAGCCGTAACGTACGCTCGCGGCGCGCGATTCTGCGCTTGGGCGCAGTAGAGGAGGGGACACTCCGCAACCACCGCATCGCCCGCGACGGCGCAGACCGCCACACCGTCTACTTCAGTGTCATCGAAAGCGAGTGGCCCGCTGTGAAAAAACGCCTGCAAGGCCTGATGCGGAGGTGAACGCCTTTCCCGCGCCCGTGAGTGAGGCGCAAGGCTTCCGCTGGCGCTGCAGGACGTTGCTCTGCCTGCCGACGGGAGTACAGCCTGTTTGGCTCGCGTTTCAGTAAAGGAGACCATTGGGAAGGCGGGCATACTTTGGCAAGAGTCAGCATCTGTTGCTAATGTGTGCTTAACGAACTGCGTTGAGATTCAAAAATGGCGTTTTTTGAATCTCAACGTCCTTTGAGTTCAACAGATGAAACTCAAAAGACCTTTCGGCCTTCTGCGATGTTAAGCAACTCAGGGAATGCAAGTATGGAAGAGCGGCGGCCACCGCCTTGTCTCAACTCCTTCAACAAACCACGCGTCTTGAAAAGGTTTAGTAGCCGCCGCGCGGTAGATTTGGGGATTTCGGCGCCGTTTACAAAGTCGATTGAACGAAAAATCGGCTTGTTGAATATCCAATCAAGCGCTCTGCCACTGTACTGGGACGGTACTACCTCCACCACCAGGTCTCTGAGTTCGCTGTAGAGCGTTAGCAGATCCTGGCTTTTCTGCTGGTATGTTCGCGCCTGCTCCGTCAACGCCGTCAGGAAAAACACGCACCAACCGGTCCAATCACCGTCGCGCGACACCGCTAGCAAACCATCGTAGTACTCATCACGGTGACTCTCAAGATATTCGCTGATATAGAAGCTCGGGGAAGACAGGAGCTGCTTTGTAAACATGAAAAGAGGAACGATCAACCGGCCCATTCGTCCGTTGCCGTCCAGGAAAGGATGGATGGCTTCGAATTCTGCGTGGACGATGGCAAGTTGTACAAGACTGTCCAGCGGCTCCTCGTGCAAATAGGACTCCAGCATATCCATGGCGGAGCGCAGCTCTTCGACTGGGCAGGGGATATACCGAGCCGTTTCCAACGTCGAGCCCGGCGGCCCAATCCAACAGGTGTCGGGCAGGCGGCGATAGTTGCCGGGCGCTTTGTTATATCCCCGGACGCCCTGCATCAGAATCTCATGTGAAGCTCGGACCAATCTCTGTGACAGGGGGATTTCCTTCAACATGTCGATTGCGGCATCGAGGGCGAGTCGATAATTGAGAACCTCACGAACGTCGGCTTTTGCCTGTGTGCTCGCGTCCGACAGGTTCCCTTCCGCCTCGAAGGTCAGGAGTTCGGTCAGGGTCGTCTGTATGCCTTCTATGCGGCTGGAAAGGACAGCTTCTTGCGAGGCAAGAGGCGACAGAAGCACATTGGCATTGGGAAGCCCTTTCAACATCCCTTCATAGCCGGCTACGGCGGCATGGGCCGGCCCGATCAGCGGCGCCAACCTCTGCCAGTCCAGATCTTGTGGTGGAAACCGTCCTGAGTGGTAGCGTACCGGGGTCATGGAGTGAGAAGTATAGGTTTACCTAAATCCAAAATTCTACTTGACTTTACATCAAGTCTGACGACAGAACAACGCAGAGCCGGTGTGTTCGATCTCTTATATTTCACATTCGCGTTTGAGTTCGACCAAAGAGGCACCTCCGGCCAATGCTCTGTAATCCAACCTCAATGTTGGAGTTCATTTTCTCCTTTTCGTGGTCCAGTCATTGGGGCCAACCGTACGTGTAGGTCGTATGGCAACACAGTGGCTCGAACGCGGCTCCCCTGCGGCTGTAGCCAGCCGGATTCCCAATTCCCGCCCTTTTGCCGCCCTATTGCCTCCCTCCCAGCCAATATGAACGCAAGCCCCCCTGTGCTAGAATGCCCTTTGCCGCGTCCGACATGGATACCCGCCCACACCGAGGATTGTCGTGCAGCAGGTACTGACCGCTGAGCAGGGCCGAATCTTACAGGAAGAGCGCCAACTCCTGGGGGACCTGCAGGTCGCCCTCGCCCGCCTCGACGCGCCCGACACCGACCTGGGCTTGATCCGCAACGCGCTCGCCCAGCTGGAAGAGCTCTTCCTCATGGTCGTCGTGGGCGAGTTCAACGCCGGCAAGAGCGCCGTCATCAACGCGCTCCTTGGCGGTGAATACCTGGCCGAAGGCGTCGTGCCCACCACCAGCGAACTCGTCCTCATCCGCCACAGCGACGCCCCAGAACAGCCCGGCGCCGACGGCCCCATGGCCGTGCGCCGCCTGCCCGTTCCCTGGCTCCAGGAAGTCAACCTGGTCGATACGCCCGGCACCAACGCCGTCATCCGCCAACACCAGGAGCTGACCGAACACTTCGTGCCCCGCAGCGACCTCGTCCTCTTCGTGACCAGCGCGGACCGGCCATTCAGCGAATCGGAGCGCGCCTTCCTCCAGCAGATCCGGGACTGGGGCAAAAAGATCGTGATCGTGGTCAACAAAATTGAGCTGCTGACCACCGCAGAGGAGCAACAAGAGGTGCTCGAGTTCGTACGCCAGAACGCCCGCGAGCTTCTCGGCGTTGCGCCGGCGCTTTTCGCCGTCAGCGCCCGCCTCGCACTGGAAGCAAAGAAGACCGGAGAGAATAACAGGCAGACTGAAGACTCGAGACAATCCTCCCGCCCCTCGCTCTGGCAGCGCAGCCGGTTCGGCCCGCTGGAACAGTATATCCTCGACTTCCTCGACGCCGGCGAGCGCGTGCGCCTGCAGCTCTCCAACCCAATCGGCATCGCCTCCGCCCTGATCGCCAACTACCAGGATGTGATCGGACAGCGCCAAGCCCTGCTCAAGGGCGACTTCCAGGCCCTGGACGCCATCGACCAGCAGTTGGCCGCCTACCAGGCCGATATGCGGCGCGACTTCCGCTACCAGAGCGACCGCGTTGACAATGTCCTCTATGAAATGGCGGAGCGCGGCGACCGCTTTTTCGATGAAAACCTGCGCATAACCCGCATCGTCGAGCTCGTCAACAGCGAACGCCTGCGCGGCGAGTTCGAGCGCCGCGTTCTGGCCGACAGCAGCCGCGCCGTCGAACGGCACGTGGACGAGCTGATCGACTGGCTGATTGAACGCGACTACCGCCAGTGGCAGGCAGTGATGGAGTTCATCGAACGCCGCACCCTCCATCACACCGATCAGATGATCGGCCAGGTACGCGGAGAGTTCGATTTCAACCGCCAGAACCTTCTCAAAAGCATCGGCCGCAGCGCGCAGGAGGTCGTCGACTCCTACGACCGCGAGGCCGAAGCCCTCAAACTGGCCCAGGACGTGCAGCGCGCCATCATCCAGACGGCCGCGGTCGAGGCCGGCGCCATCGGCCTCGGCGCCATTCTCGTCGTTATCCTGAATACGACCTTTCTCGATGTGACCGGCGTCCTCGGCGCCAGCGCGCTCGCCGCCCTCGGCCTTTACGTCCTCCCCTACCGAAGGCAGAAAGTCAAGACACAGCTGCGCACGCGTATCGGCGACCTGCGCCGGCGGCTTGATGCCGCCATCTCCCAGCAGTTTGAATCCGAGCTGACCGCCAGCATTCAACGCATCCGCGAGGCAGTGGCGCCCTATACGCGCTTCGTGCGCGTGGAACGGGAAAAACTGGAAACGCTGGCGGCCGAGCTGCAGCGCGCCGAAGCCGAGTGGGCTGAACTCCGCCGCAACGTGGAAGAGCTGGCCGCCAATCACGCGCCCCTGCCGTCATGACGCATTCCATCTCCCTGCTTCCCTTGGACGCCGCGCTGCACGCCGACGCGCTGCAACGCGTATACGAGCTGTCCCCCGCCTACTGGACGATGTATCACCTGGCGCAGGCGCCCGCAGGGCAGGCCGCGCGCGATCTGGCCGCCATTGAAGAGGAGCCGGGCCGCATGGGGCTGGGAATCGTCGCCGCCAATGAGCCGGGCAACCCCGAGGCCGGCGCCCAACTGGTCGGGCTGATCGACCTGCGCCTTCACTGGCCCGACCCCGAAACCGCCTATATCGGCATCCTCCTGGTGGCAGAGCCGTTCCAGCGGCAGCGCGTCGGCTCCCATGCCTGGGCCCTGCTCGAACCCTGGCTGGCCGCCGAGGGCGGCGTGAACGAAGTCAAGTTGGGCGTCGAACAGTTCAACCCCGGCGCGCTCAGCTTCTTCCGATCTCTTGGCTTCACCCTCACCGGCGAGGCCCAACGCATCCGGTCAGGCAAACGCCTGGTGCGTCTGCTCGCCATGGAAAAGACTCTCGCCGTCTGCGCCTGACGGCCACAGGCCGCAAGGGCCACATCGACAGTTCGAGCTGGAGTGACGATGGAAACGAATGATCGCAGCGCCGCGGAGGCGCGTTCGGCGGAGGACACGATTCTGCACGTGGCCGGCAAGCTGCGCGCGCTCAGCAACAGCGGGCTCCATTTTGCCGACAATCCGTACCAGGTCGAGACCTTCGAGCAGGTTTTGGCGCTAAGCGCCGAGCTGACGGCGCTGGTCGACGCGCGCCCGCCCGCCGAAATCCAACGCCATTTCTTTGATGATCAACGCTACATATCGCCCTATACCGTGGTCGATACAGCTCCCTTTGATAACGCCGGCCGCATTCTCCTGATCCAGCGGAAGGACAACGGTCGTTGGGCCCTGCCGGGCGGGTGGTGCGAAGTAAACGAGCTGCCGGCCGAGGGCGCCGTGCGAGAGGTGTGGGAAGAGACCGGCTGCCGGGTCGCTCTGAACGGATTTCTCGGCATATTCGACAACAACTATCACGGCGGCGGCGGCCTTCATCATCTTTACTGCCTGCTCTTCGCGGCCCGCCACATCGAAGGAACGCCAATCGTCACCCGAGAAACGCTGGACGTAGGCTGGTTTTCCCCCCAAGAGGTCCCGTGGGATGCCCTGCATCCTGCCCATCCCGCCCGCATCCGCTTCGCCTTCAAGTGGCGGCAGGACCCCTCTTTGCGTCCCTTCTACGACCCGCCCCGCTGGCAGCCGCACGCGACATGGCAGCACGACGCGCCCCAGGATTGAGGGCGAAATCTCCCGCTGTGGACAGTTCGTAGATAGATCGTAGATATATTGTTCGGCGCCCCAATCGATGCTTTTTCGGGGGCGCAAAAATGGAAAGGGAGACAGGTTTCCCCGCATTACCAGTGTAATCACCCAGCCTTTCGCCGGATTCCATCCCCAACTTGCCAATAAAACAGATCACACGACAGCTTTCTCAAGAGAGGGCCCGTTTTGGTATCATATAGGACCCGTATGTGGACAGTTGCGGGCGGGAATGATATGATAGGTTTCAAGAACATTTGTTCACAGATTCCTGTTTGCCTGTGCTGGGCGCCGCAACCGGCAGCCCGATAGCCAGGAACCGATAACAGGAAACAGAAAACAGTTCGGAGGCTGCATGGCCCTAGATAAACTCATCATTCGGGGCGCGCGCGAACACAATCTGCGCGATGTGGATCTGGAGATCCCTCGCGACAAGATGGTTGTGATCACGGGGTTGAGCGGCAGCGGGAAGAGCAGCTTGGCCTTCGACACGATCTACGCCGAAGGGCAGCGCCGCTACGTCGAGTCTCTCTCCTCCTACGCGCGACAGTTCCTGGGCTTGATGGAAAAGCCCGATGTGGACCAGATCGAAGGACTTAGCCCCGCTATCTCAATCGACCAGAAGGGCGCCGGCCGCAACCCCCGGTCAACAGTCGGCACGGTTACCGAGGTCTACGACTATCTGCGTCTCCTCTACGCCCGCGTCGGCCAGCCCCACTGCCCCGAGTGCGGCGACCCCATCACCCAGCAGACGCCCCAACAGATCGTCAACTCGATCCTCGAAATGGAGGAGGGCGCCCGGCTTCTGATCCTGGCCCCCATCATCAAAGACCGCAAAGGCGAGCACAAAGGTGTCTTCGAGGACCTGCAGTCGCAGGGCTATATTCGCGTGCGCGTCAACGGAGAGCTCTTCGAAGTCGGGGAGGCGCCCGAGCTGGATCGCTACAAAATGCACACGATTGAAGCGGTGATCGACCGCATCATCGTGCGCGCGGAACGGTCTGATCCCGACAACCCCGGCTCCGTGATGCCCGGCACCGACCGCACGCGGCTCACCGACTCCGTCGAAACAGCTCTCAAATTGGGCGAGGGCTCGGTGATCATCTCAGAAGTGAAACGTGTGCCGGTCGACGGAAACGGCAGCCTGCGCGACGTCACCACCGACCGCGTCTTCAGCGAACACTTTGCCTGTATGCGCTGCGAGCTCAGCTTCTCCGAAATCGAACCCCGCACCTTCAGCTTCAACAGCCCCCACGGCGCCTGCCCTTCCTGCGATGGGCTCGGCGTGCAGAAGGAGTTCGACCCCGATCTGATTCTCGACAGCGATCTCAGTATCGCCGAAGGGGCCGTGCGGCCCTGGCAAGGCGCGAACCCCGGCAATGGTGATGAGGGCTACTACAAGCAGCTGCTGCGCTCAGTCTGCAACCAGTTTTCGATCCCCCGCACCGTGCCCGTAAAAGAGTTGAGCAGCAAACAGCGCGACATCATCCTGAACGGGCCCCCAGGACGCGAGAAAGTGCGCGTTCACTACCGCAACGCACGCGGCTATGAACGCCAATACGATACCAATTTCGGGGGCGTGCTCACCAACCTGCAGCGGCGCTATCGGGAGACTGACAGCGATTGGATCCGCGGCAAGCTGGAAGATTATATGGGGATCAACCCCTGCCCCGTATGCGAGGGGCGGCGGCTGCGTCCAATGGCTCTTGCTGTTACCATCGCCGGCAAAAGCATCCATGACATCACCGCGATGGCGGTCAGCGATTCCCTGGCATGGGTTCGGTCAGCCGCGGGCCGAAACGGCGCTGAACCGCTCTTCTCCTCCCGTCAGCTTGCAATCGGCGGCCAGGTGCTGAAAGAGATCGAGGCCCGGTTGGAGTTCATGGTGAACGTCGGTCTCGACTACCTGACGCTCAACCGCACCGCCGTTTCACTGTCCGGCGGCGAGTCACAGCGGATTCGGCTCGCCACCCAGATCGGCAGCCAGCTGATGGGCGTCCTCTATATCCTGGATGAACCGAGCATCGGCCTCCACCAGCGCGACAATGCCCGGCTGATCAACACGTTGCAGGGCATGAGGGATCTGGGCAATACGGTGCTCGTTGTCGAGCATGACGAAGAAACGATTCGCGCCGCCGACTGGATAGTCGATATGGGGCCGGGCGCCGGCGAACACGGCGGCGAAGTCGTCGTCTCTGATGTGCATGACGCCTTCGTCAACCACCCGGATAGCCTGACCGCGCAGTTCATTCGCGGCGAACGGCGCATCGAAGTGCCATTCGAACGGCGGGAAGGAAACGGCGAGTACCTGCATGTACGCGGCGCAACCGAGAACAACCTCAAAAAGGTCGACGTTCGTTTTCCTCTGGGCCGGCTGGTCGCAGTCACCGGAGTCAGCGGCAGCGGCAAGTCCAGCCTGGTGGTGGAGGTGCTCTACAAACGGCTGGCGCAGAGCTTTTACCGGGCCAAGGCCCGCCCCGGAAAGTGCGAGAGAGTCGAGGGCATCGAGCATCTGGATAAGGTCATCGAAATCGACCAGAGCCCGATCGGACGCACGCCGCGCAGCAACCCGGCCACCTATGTCGGCCTGTTCACGCCCATACGTGAACTGTTTGCCAGCATCCCGGAGGCCAAGGCGCGCGGCTACAAGAGCGGACGCTTCAGTTTCAACGTCAAGGGCGGCCGTTGCGAAGCCTGCCGCGGGGACGGCATCATCAGGATTGAAATGCAGTTTCTGCCCGATGTCTACGTCCCCTGCGAGGAGTGCCACGGCGATCGCTACAACCGCGAAACGCTGGAAATCCGTTTCCGCGGCAAGTCGATCTCCGACGTCCTGAACATGACCGTCGAAGAGGCCCTCGACTTCTTCCAGAACATCCCCCGCATCCGCTCCCGCCTGGAAACGCTGATGGCTGTCGGGCTTGGCTACATTCGTCTCGGCCAGCCCGCGACCACGCTTTCCGGCGGCGAGGCCCAGCGTATCAAGCTGAGCAAGGAACTCAGCCGCCGCGACACCGGCAACACCTTCTACATCCTCGATGAGCCGACGACCGGCCTCCATTTCGAAGATGTGCGCAAGCTGCTGGCCGTCTTGCATGAGCTGGCCGATCGCGGCAACACCGTTCTGGTCATCGAGCACAACCTCGATGTAATCAAAAACTGCGACTGGGTGATCGACATGGGGCCCGAAGGCGGAGGCAAGGGCGGCTACGTGGTGGCCGAAGGCACACCGGAGCAGGTCGCCTCCGTGGAGAAGAGCTACACCGGTCAGTTCCTGCAGGGCTCCCTGCAGACCATGGTCAGGGCCTGAAGGGCGTAGACCGGACCCGTCTATGCGCACAGGACATCGGCAAATGCAGGACATCGGCAAATGAACGAGTGGGGCAACGCGCATGTGGGGAGTTGACCGTCTTTTCCTGCTCGCATCTGTCTGCGTCACGCTTGCTCTGGCCGGCTGCGCGCCGATCCCGCCGCTGCCCGCCGGCGGCGAACCCTTGGCGGCCGCGTCAGCGCCAGACCCTTCCCAGGAAAACGCCGAGCCGGCAGCCGCCGCGCCGGAACCGCTCCCCTCAAATGACTGGCAGGTCTTTGTCGATGACGCGCGCGGGTTGTCGATCGCCTACCCCCCCGGTTGGCTCTTCGTCGATCCAATCAAAAAGGGCCTGGCAGAGCTGATGGAGGAGGTGGGCGACAGGGCCAACAGCGACGAGATAGAGGCGCTGCTGGCAACGTCTGGCCAGGCGATACAGGAAGATCTGTTTGTCGGCCTGGGTTTCCAGTATGCCAGCCAAAACGCCCCGGACGCCAGTTTTGTCAACAACTTCAACGCGATCTCCTTCCCCGCCGAAGGGCTTCCTCTGCAGTTGCTAGCGCAAATGATCGCTGCCCAGCTGGACAGCATGGAAAGTTTCCAAGTTGACAGCGCCGACGTGGTCGCCGGTTTGCGGCCCCAAGGCGCGGAGGTGGTATCGGTCCGTTACCGTTCACAAGGCGCCCTCTTTGATCAGCCGGATTTGGAAGTCGTCGGCTGGCAGGTAGGGGTGCTTTCGCCTGATGCAGAGAGGATTGTCATCCTGACCTTCAGTATCCGCAGCGAAGACTTCATGGAGTCCGAGCCGCTGCTCGCGGAAATCGTGCAGCGGGTTCAGTGGGACGAGTGAACCGCGGCGCGTGGATCGCTCGCTTCACGCGCCGCAACTCGCCTAATTTTGGTTTCAGAAAGCGCCTATGCGGGGAATTCTGTTTCTGTTGCCCCTATGCCTCTGTTGCCTCAGCTGCTTCGCGCGAGCGGCGCCCGTCGTTCCGCCGCTCACCGGCCCAGCCGCTGTCCGCAGCCTGCTCCCGCTTGCCAGCCCTGCCGGGCCCGACATCTCCCACAAGCTCGAAAGGGCGCCGGGCGCCTTTGCTCTCTCCTCCCAGGTCCGCCCTTCCCAGTCGCCTTCCCCCGCCCCCACACCGGCGCCTGACCCCGCAGGCATAGACGATCTTCCGCCAGCCGCCGACCTCGAGACCGACACCATCTCGCCAGACTGGCAGACGTTCGACGCCCCTGCCCACGGCCTTACTTTGTCCTACCCGCCCGGCTGGCTCTTCTTCGACTGGACGCAGGCAGACGCCCTCCACCGGGACATGTCCGCCCAGGGCAGAGCCGACATCGTGCATCTGCTGATGAAGCTGCAGTCCAATGCGCAGCCGAGTTCGTTGCTTGGCTTTGGCTTCGCCTTCCCACAGGAGCCCCCTGTTTCGCTCCATGCCAACAACGTTGTCGTCGAGGTTTTCCCCACCAGGGGTCTGACGATGTACGAGTTCGGACAAGGCGCGGCCGCGGCGCTGGATCGCCAAATCGGAACCGATGTGGACAGTTTCGATCTTGTCACCAGACTGCGGCCCCACAGAGAAGAGACCATCTCAATCAGGTTCCGAGGCGAACTGCCCGCGCCCGCAACCTCCCAATCAGTTCTGACCGGCGCGAGAACTGCGGGCTGGCAGGTTATCCTGCTCTCGCCTGACGGCAAACATCTGCTTGTCCTGACCTTTACCGTTTTTGGCGAGCAGTTCGCGGAGCTGGAACCCCTGCTTACAGAGATGGTCCACCGCATTCGGTGGACCGAAGACGCCAGCGAGGATGGGCTTGGCGCCGGCCCGGTCACAATAACGAACCGGGCCATGGTCGTCTACAACGAACCTGCTTCTTTCAGTCCAATTATCGGAAAGATTGACGCTGGAACGCCGTTCTCAATTCTGGAGCGGGATTTCACGGGCAACTGGTGGCGGGTCAGCTATGGCGGCCAGCCCGGCTGGGTTTCGGATCCCATCGCAGCCGCCAATATGCCGGATGCGCCCGTAGCCGTTCCCGTGGCAATGATCGACCGGCGCGTCAGTGTGCGCAGCGGGCCCGGCGCAAATAACCCTGTGATCGGCCTGGCTGTAGCCGGTCAGCAGTTTCTCATCACAGGCAGAAATGCGGCCGGCGACTGGTGGCAAATCGACAAGAACGGCCAGACTGGCTGGGTCTTTGGTGAACTGATCAATCCTGTCGACGCGGGGGGTGTGCAGGTCGCCGTCGTCAAGTTCCCCTCCCCGCCCATGCTACCGGTGACCGAGGCCTTGATGACGGTCAACAGACCCCTGAACGTACGCGTCGGGCCGGACAACAGCTACCCCATCGTCGGCGAAACCGTGCCCGGACGCCGCTACCTGATCACAGGCAGAAATGCGGCCGGCGACTGGTGGCAGATCGACGAAGACGGCCGGATCGGGTGGGTCTATGGCGAGTTGGCCGAACTGGTCAACGCCGGCAACGTGCAAGTGGTGGTCAGATATCCGCTTCCTCCCTTGCTGCCGGCAACCGAAGCCGTGCTGACTTTCAACCGCCGCATGAACGTGTATGGCGGTCCTGGCAGCCGCTTCCCCGTCATCGACACAACCGTTCCCGGCTATCAGTACCCGGTTACCGGCAGAAATGTGGTGGGGAACTGGTGGCAAATCGACAACCATGGACAGCCGGGCTGGGTTTTCGGCCAGTTCGTCAACACAGTCGAGCAGACTGAGGAGGTCCAGTAGCGCCCAATCCGTATCTGCTAAGCCATCGCGGTGGCGCGAACCTGAACGGGGCGAGCACAGGAGTCTTCGACGCCCCGCTCCTCTCCCTTTTCTCTCCATTGTTTTCGGGCGATCAGCCGCAAGCGGCTTCGGGAACGCCTCCCAACCCACTGCATGGAGCGCTCGACTCCAAAGCGAAAAGCCGCCCCCTCCTTCGCAACTCCACTCTGGGAGCGCTTGGTGGGGACGGCTTCGGCCGCGCCGCTTTCGTGAGCACCCCGGGTAGGATTCGAACCCACGACCCTCTGATCCGAAGTCAGATGCTCTAATCCACTGAGCTACCGGGGCAAACAAGCACCCCGGAGTATAGCACGTCTGGCGCCCCGCATTCAAAAAGTGACCGCCCGGGGAAGCCGGCAACCTGCCCCGCTGACAGTCTCCTTCTCCTCTTACCTCACGCGCCCGCAAGAATCCGCGTTCGCCACCGGCCTGTGTAGGCGCGCAGCGCGTCCTCCGCGTCCAGGCCGCGCGCGCTCGTAAGCGCCACCAGCCGCCACAACAGCAGCCCCAGCGCCTCTTCATCGCTGCCCTCCGGCAGGAGAGCAGCCAGCTCCGGGCTGCTCTGCGCCAGCGCCGCCCGGTCGAGCAACCCGGCCTTGTCTGCCTTGGACTGCATCTGGCGCGCCTTGCGCAGCGCCGGCAAAGCCGCCGGCACAGCATCCAGCGGGCCGCGTGACGGCCTGTCCTGCGCCGCCCGCTCCTCCGTCTTGATCTCTTCCCAGCGCGTGAACAACTGCTCCATGTTGTCGATCTCTTCTTCGCCAAAGACGTGCGGATGGCGCCGGATCAACTTTTCCACGCTGTGGCGCACCGCGTCAGCCATCTGGAACCGGCCTTCGTCTGTCGCGATCTGCGCGATCATCGCGATGATACCCAGCACATCGCCCAGCTCTTCCGCGATATGGCTCCCGTCCTCGGCGTCCATTGCTTCCAGCGCCTCCCCTACCTCTTCGAGTAGAAAGGCCCGCGTGCTCGCCAACGTCTGTTCCCGGTCCCACGGGCAGCCGTAGGGTGCGCGCAAGTGCGCCATTACATCCTGCAGATCACCATAGCTGCTGCGCGGCAGCGGGGGCACATACAGGCATGAGGCACCCGCCGCGCCGCACTGCTCGCCCGCTTCAGCCAGCGCCACAGCGCGCGCCGAAACCACTCTATCCCCGTCCGTGAAAATCAGCTGTAGGGGGTGGTCATCCGGGTAGGCGTTGCCCAACACTGCGCCGACCGCCTGCGCAGTCTGCCTGCTGTTGATCCCCAGCACCAGCGCCGGCTGCCCCAGATCAAACGGCGGATGATGGCGGGCCGCCAGCCGCGCCGCGCCGATGATCTGCACGCCCTCGTCCAGGTCAATGCCGACGAGTTGGGCCGCCGCCGCCACCGTTTCCATTCGATCAACTATCGTCATCGTCCTCCAGCCCCGTCACTTGCGCCGCTTCCATCTGTCCCCGACCCCGCGAACACCTGTCCACAGTGAACGGCATCTTTGCACTCTATAGCATCGCCCGTCGCCGGTCAATTCCTGCGGAATGGTCGCATTGGGGCTTGGCATCGGTATTGAATGCTGCTAAAGTAGGGCCCACCGGCCTGCCAAGCCGCGGCCCATCCATCTTTCTCTTTTCCTGAGACGATCCGTGACCGATATCCTGCCCAACTGGTATACCCAGCCCGACCGTCCCACTGCAATCCCAAGCAAGGGGCCCGACGGGCGCGCGGTCCGAATTTCGATCATTGTGCCCTGCCGAAACGAGGGCCGCAACATCCGACCGGTGCTCGAGTGGGCCGCGCCCTATGCCGACGAGCTGCTTGTCATCGACGGCCACAGCAGCGATGATACGCGAGCCATCGCCGCCGAAATGGGCGCGACCGTGCTCCTGGATAACGGCAAAGGCAAAGGCGATGCCCTGCGGGTCGGCATCGATCACGCCAGCGGCGATGTTATCGTCTTTATCGACGCCGACGGTTCCCACGACCCCCGCGACATCCCCGCGCTCGTCCAACCTATTATCGACGGCGCCGCCGATCATGTATCCGGCTCCCGCATGTTGGGGGGCAGCGACGAGCTGCACGCCACCATCAACCAGTTCGTCCGCCTCTTCGGCAGCCAGGTGATCACGCTGAGCATCAACTACACACAAGGCGTGAGCCTCACCGATTCCCAGAACGGGTTCCGCGCCATCCGCGCCGATCTGGCGCGCAGGCTCGCGCTGCAATCGGAGATCACAACCATCGAGCAGGAGATGATCATCAAGACCGTGCGCAGCGGCTACCGCATCACTGAAGTCGCCACCCACGAATACGTCCGCTCCAACGGCGATTCCAACTTTCGCGTGCTGGATGTCTGGTTCAAATATCTGAAAAACTGGCTCTACTTTCTCTTCATCTGGCGACCGCCCAAAAGGGCTGCGCAAAACGTCAACACGGGCAGCCAGGGCCAGGGCGGCAACCACGCAGAGGAAACAGTTGCCACCCCCTCTTCTAAACTGTCCGCGTCAGGAGAACAGATCCCGAAAGCCAGCTCCAGGTAAATGTCCCCATCCCGTCAAACGGGGAAGGCGCCGCGCCGGTTCGCTCCCGCTCTTCCTGTTGTCCGTCCCACCATTCACCGCCTCCTGGCGGTCTTCCTCCTTCTTGCCAGCCTGTTCAGTCTTGTCACCCCTCCATTTGAAGCGCCGGATGAAATCTGGCATTTCGCCTTTGTGCAGCACCTGGCTACGCAGAAAACGCTGCCGGTAGCGGAGCCGAATACACAAGCGCTCTGGCGGCAGCAGGGGACGCAAGCCCCCGCCTATTACGCCGCCGCCGCCCTGCTCACCGCGTTCATCGACCAGTCCGACTTCCCCCAACTCTTCGCACGCGCCAACCCCCACCGCGCCATCGGCCAGCCCGGCGCAACCATCAACCGCAACTACCTGATCCACCACCAGGAGACCGAACGCTTCCCCTGGCGGCAGTCGATCCTGGCCCTGCGCCTTGCCCGGCTGTTCTCCGTCTTGCTCGGCGCCGTCACTGTCTATGCCGTCTATCGCGCCCTGCTCCCTCTCCTCTCGGCGCAGGATGCCCTGCTCGGCGCGGCGTTTGCCGCTTTTTTGCCCCAATTTGTTTTCATCAGCGCCTCCGTCAGCAACGACAACGCCGTCAACGCCGCCGCCGCGCTCGTTCTCTGGCAGCTGATGGAGCTGCTGGCAGATGGAGGGCGGCCGCGACCGGCCCGCCTGCTGAAACTCGGGCTCGCTCTCGGCCTGGCGCTGCTCTCCAAACTGAGCGGGCTCGGCCTCGCCGCGGTGTCCGCGGCGGCCGTTCTGTGGCTGGCCTGGCGCACTCGCAGCCTTCGTCCAATCGTCGATGCCGCGCTTTGGGCTGCCTTGCCCGCGATCCTGATCGCCGGCTGGTGGTATCTGCGCAACTGGCGGCTCTATGGCGATCCCCTTGCCTGGGATATGTGGGAGGCCAACATCCTCCTGCGCGTCATCCCTGCCGGGCCGGCGCAGATCCTGAGCGAACTGGGGGGCCTCGAACGCTCCTTCTGGGGTCTGTTTGGCTGGCTCAACCTGCCCTATCCTCCCTGGGTATACCTGGCGCTCCGCGCCGCCGCCGCGGTCGCGGCGCTTGGGCTGCTCTTGCGCGCGGCACGCGCCGCGCTCGACCGATACGCCCGCCGCACAAGAAGCGCGCCCCCTCTTCGGCCCCACCTCTTCCTGTTCCTGTGGCTGCTCGTCCTCACCATCTCCTGGCTGCGCTTCATGCGCGTGGCGCCCGCCGCGCAAGGACGTTATTTCTTCGCCGCGCTGCCCGCCCTGGCGCTGCTGTGGACGCTGGGCTGGACAGGATGGGGAAGCCGGTTCGGCGGCCGAATCGGCTGGGGGGCCACCTCTGCCCTCGGGCTCCTGACGCTGGCTACACCCTTCGCTCTGCTCCGCCCCGCGTACACGCCCCCGCCGATGCACATCCCGAACAGCGATCCAAACATCGTCATCTCCTCGCCGCCGCTCGCCGCCTATATCGCCGGCAACGCCACGATTGCGCTACACGGCGCCACGGCTTCGTATGAAAATCTGACGGAACCGGCAGGTGAAGCAGACGGCCAGCCCCCCATCGTCTATCCCGGTCGCGAAGCGCAGCTGGACCTGGGCTTCCAGGCCGACGCAATGCTCCACCATGACTGGTCCCTGTTCATCCACCTCGTGGACGGCGCCGGTCTGACCGTCGCGCAGTTGGACACGATGCCCGGCGGGGGGCTGCGCCCGACCAGTGGCTGGCAGCCGGGCCGCCGCCTTCTCGACAGCTACGCCATTGCCATTCCGGAAACGGCCCACGCGCCGAATCGGGCCAGCTGGCAAGTGGGCTTCTACAAACACAGCAACGGCGAACGCCTGCCCCGGCAAAGCGGCGGCACAAGCTATTCCTTCGGCGAAGTGATCATCTGTCCCGCTGAGGCTACCCCGTCCGATTGCCGGGCCGGCGCGCAGGACCCCGATCTCCTGGACGGCAACCGCGCAATCACCGTCAATGCGCAGTTTGCCGACAATGTTTCCCTGGCCGGCTATCTCTTCAGCACCCGCACCCCGGTTCCCGGCCAGGAGATGACCGTTACCCTGTACTGGACCGCAACCGGACCGGTGGCCGAATCGTACACGGCCTTCGCCCACCTCCTCACCGACGGCTTCGAAATGTTCGGCGGCGCCGACCTGGAACCCTCGCCCCCAACCCAAGACTGGTCCGCTGGTGAAACCGTCGCGACCGTGCATACATTTACCGTTCCCGCCAACGCCCGCCCCGGTCTCTATCAGGTCGAGATCGGGCTGTACACGCGCCCCGACTTTCGCCGCCTGCGCGTGCTCGACAGAATCAATCCGGCCCAGGAAGACCGGCTGCTGCTCGGGCCATTGCGCATCGAATAGACCGCCGCCGCAAATACAGACCTCCCCGCGCCTTGATTCACAGCAGAATTTCGACTATCATTCCTCTCGTTCACAGGTCATCCATCGTTCTCTCGACGCGGCGAACCGCCCATCAGATGATTTGATCATCCGCGAAGGGCATTCCGGTCCGCATCACGTCGTATACAGGTCGGAAAGGGACAGGGCATGAGCCGCAGACGGCGCAGACGCCGCTTGAGCCGCAATGAAAAGATATTCTACTTTCTCAGCCTGCTGATTGCGCTCAGCATGGTGTTGAGCCTGGTCTACGTGGCGATTACGCCCGCCGTTCCCTAGAACGGCCGCAGATCTCCACCCCTGTTAGCGCGGGCCGCACGCCCGCGCCCGGATCCGGACCGATACCGTGACAGTCGAAGAACGCCGCGGGCTGGCGCTGGTTGCGATCGCCGTTCTCTTTTTCAGCACCAGCCCCGTGCTGGTGCGGTGGGCCGCACGCTCCGTCTCTTCCTTCGAGATCGCGGCCGGCCGTCTCCTCGTCGCCGGCATCGTCGTCTTGGGCCTGGTCCTCCTCCGCAGCCGCACGCCGGGCGACGCCGCAACCCGGCCCGGCAAACTGCTCTCGGCCTGGCCCTGGCTTCTCCTCGTCGGATTGGTCGCCGCCCTCCACTTTTTCTTCTACGCCTACTCCCTGGAATTCACGTCAATTGC
This sequence comes from Caldilineaceae bacterium, assembly GCA_022824025.1. Taxonomy (GTDB): domain Bacteria; phylum Chloroflexota; class Anaerolineae; order Caldilineales; family Caldilineaceae; genus Bin5. The sequence continues at coordinate 3,411 of JAJEBF010000054.1, read as the reverse complement.
CAACAGTCTGGCCATCATGTATACCGCCCCCATCTGGGTCGCGCTGCTCTCCCGCTTCCTGCTTAAAGAACCCCTGGCGCAGCGCAAATGGCTCGGCATTGTCGTAGCCGTCGTGGGCGTTTCCATCCTGTCCGGGTTCGAGCCTGCGCTCGCGCTCATTCGGCAAGGCGGCAGCGCATCCTACAACTTCACCCCCCGCGCCCTGATCGGCGACCTGCTGGCGTTGGGCAGCGCCGTCACCTTCGCCCTCTACAGCATTGCCGGCCGCGCCCAGCGGCAGCGCCTTCCTCTCCTGGTGTATGCCGGCGCAGTCTACATCGTGGCCGCGCTCTGGCTGCTACCCGCCGCAGCCGCGGCGCATGTCCCCGGCAGCCTCAACTGGCCCGCCGTCGCCAGCATCGCCGCGCTCGGTGTCTTCCCACTGGCCTGCGGCCATACCCTCTACAACGCCGCCCTGCGCCGGGTAAGCGCCACCTACGTCAACCTCATCGCAACCCAGGAGGTTCTGGGCGGCATTCTGCTCGGCGCGCTCCTGTTGCAGGAATTCCCTTCCGCCAGCAGCCTCGTCGGCGCTCTCATCACCATCGGCGGAATCCTCATCGTGCTTCTGTAAGCCCCGCCCTCTGCCAGCCCTGCGAGTCAGGCGGCGTCAACCCGCTAACGCAAGCGTCGCCGGCCGCTTCCATGCCGAAAAGGATCCCGCGATGTACCGTGACCGCCTCTCCCTCTTCCCCGATACCATCGCCCTACGCCCCGCCGGAAATGGGGTACCCACCCTCCACGTCGGCGGCTGTGACCTGAACGAGCTGGCCGCGGCGTTCGACACCCCTCTCTATCTCTACGATCAGGTGACCATCGACGGCGCCGTACAGGCCTATCAAGTTGCCCTCAGCCGCCACTACCCCGGCCCGGCCGGCATCACCTATGCAGGCAAAGCAGGAATGAACCTCGCCATGGCCCGTCTGATGGCGGCGCACGGCCTTCTACTGGACTGTACCGGTGTCGGAGAGTTGCACATCGCCCGCGCGGCCGGCGTGCCGCCCGCGCAGATCCTGCTGCACGGCGTCAACAAGAGCCATGCAGATCTGCAGGCCGGTCTCGCGCACGCCGGCACGATCGTCGTCGACAATCTGCCGGAGCTGGCGCGTATCGCCCAACTGGCGCATGCTCGCGACGCCATGCCGGCTCTCTGGCTGCGGGTCCGGCCCGGTTTCGCCGTGGACACCCATCGCTTCCGCCAGACAGGACAGCACGACAGCAAATTCGGAATGGACGCCGACGAATGTGTTGAAGCGGTGGCCTTCTGCCAGCGTCATCAGCTTCCCGCCGCCGGGCTGCACTTCCACCAGGGCTCACACTTTCACAAAGCCGAAGAAGTGCTGCCCGCCCTGGAGATGGTCTGCGCTCTTATCGGCCGGCTGCAGCGGGAACGCAGCTGGTGGCCCCAGGCCCTCAGCCCCGGCGGGGGTTGGGGCATCGCCTACCATGAAGATGACCTCCCGCACCAATCGATCGAGCGCTACGTCGCCACCACTGCCGCGGCCCTGGCGGAAAGCCTCTCTTCCTTTTCTCTGCCCTTGCCCCGCCTCCAAATGGAACCGGGGCGCAGCCTTGTCGCCCGCGCCGGCGTCGCCCTCTACCGGGTCGGAACCATTAAGCGGGCCGGCTCCCGCCGCTGGCTCCTTCTTGACGGCGGGATGGCCGACAATATCCGCCCGGCCCTCTATCATGCGCGTTACTCGGCCCTGCCGGTCACAGACCCGCTGGGCAGGCCTCCCGTCTCCCCGAACGCATGGCTGGCCGGCCCTTTCTGCGAAAGCGGCGACCTGCTCATCGAGGATCTGCCTTTGCCTGAAATCGAAATGGGAGAGTTGCTGGCAGTGCCGGCCAGCGGGGCGTACCAGCTGATGATGGCGAGCAACTACAACGGGGCGTTGCGCCCAGCCCTCACCATGCTGCGCCATGGCAGCGCGCGTCTGATCCAGCGTCGCGAAACAGTCGATGATCTCCTGCTGCGGGATGTCGTCTAGACGGCGAGGAAAGACAGGGCCGCCTTTCTATTCAAGAGGGGAATCTTCCGGCTGGCCGTGGAGCAGCTGGCGCACGACATCATCAATGCGGCGTTTGTATCGCAGCAACTCCCGCCTGCACTCCATCTCCGCCGGGGATTGCGGCTTGAACGACCGCAGCGTCTCCTCCAGCTCCCAGTCGATCTGCACCCGGAACCGATCTATGACACGCCCCCGCAGATACTCCCGCATCTCCTGCGCGATCACCGTATCGTAATGCAGCAGGTCATCGTGCAGGTCGACAAGGCGATCGGACCCAATGGCAGGAATCGGCAGCGACCGCAGCGTTTCCCAGGCTCTATTCAGTTTGCGACGATTTACACTCATGCCGGGTCCCAATGGCGCGCCACTGATCGGCGCAGTTGCAGCGTCAGTATCTTTCCCGAATTGAGGCTTTTCTATACCCGTATGACGTAGCTGAGATCTGTAATCCGAAGGTGAGGGGATCTGAACCGCGCATGGATTATAGTCGGTGATCGCGTCAATAGACAAGAATTGGTATACGGAAAATCCTGATTGGATTCGCACATACCAATGTCAGTCCCATTCCCCGCCCCGCACTGACCACGAACCGCTGGCCACTGCAGTTCCACTGAGCCCTGCCCCCTTCAGGAGAAGCGAGCCGCAGGTTTCAGCGTAAATTCCCATAGTTGGCCTGAAACCGTCCCCATTCGGAACTGCATTCAGCGCCAGCGGCATTTTGACACAATCTGAACGCATGTTCTATAATAATCATCGTCATGGCCTTGTGCGCAAATGCACGCCAGACAGGTCAACGCATCGTCAAAACAGACTGCAGAGGAGAACAATGGCGAAAAAGCGAGCTGCCGACAGTGGTCCGGCCAAAGCGCTGGAAGTAACAATTGCCAATCTGAATAAACGCTATGGCGAGGGGATCATCATGAAGCTGGGCGAAGCGACCCGGCTGGACGTGGCGTCGATCCCGACGGGAAGTCTCAGCCTGGACATCGCGCTGGGCATCGGCGGGATTCCGCGGGGGCGCATCATCGAAGTGTACGGGCCGGAAAGTTCGGGCAAGACGACCCTGTGTCTGCATGCGATCGCGGAATCGCAGCGGATGGGAGGCGTGTGCGGCTTTGTGGATGTGGAGCATGCGCTGGACCCGAGCTATGCGCGCAAAATCGGGGTTGATATTGAAAACCTCTACATCTCGCAGCCGGATACGGGCGAGCAGGCGCTGGAGATCGCTGAAGCGCTGGTGCGCTCGGGCGCGATGGATGTGGTCGTGGTGGACAGCGTGGCCGCGCTGGTGCCGCGTGCCGAGATCGAAGGGGAGATGGGAGACAGCCACGTCGGGCTGCAGGCCCGCCTGATGAGCCAG
>JAJEBF010000021.1 GCA_022824025.1 Caldilineaceae bacterium | reverse complement strand
GATGCCGGCATCGGAGTAGATGTACAGCGGCCGTGCGAGCGGGTAGCTGCCATTGTCAACATTGGCGGCAGTGGCGTCGACGCCGTTGATGGCGACGATCTTGAGCGTATCGGCATTTTCCTGGTAGTAGGCGTAGCCGAAGTAGCCGACCGCGTAGGGGCTGCCGGTGACGCCCTGAACGAGGACGTTGTCATCCTCGGACAGCTGGATGGCGTCGGCGCTCAGGATGGGTTCCTTGTCCTCGTCGAAGACCTCTTCAACGAAGTAGTCGAAGGTGCCGCTGTCGGTGCCGGGGCTGAAGCGCTGAATCGGCTCTGCCGGCCAGTCCGGGTTGACGTCGGCCCAGGTGGCGGCCGTAGAGAAGACGAGAGCGAGCTCATCGAGGGAGAGGTTGTCGACGAAATCATTGTCCTTGCTGACGGTCACGGCAAGGGCATCGGTGCCGACGCGGAACTCGATCGGGATGCGGTCGATAGCGGCGCAGGATTCCCGTTCGGAGTCTTTGATCGCTCTGCTGGCGTTGGAGACGTCAGATTCGCCGGCGACGCAGAATCGCTCGAACCCGGCGCCGCTGCCGATGCTGTCGATGGTGATATTGTCGGCGTAGCCTTCGTCCTTGAAGCGCTCGGCCATGGCCTCGGACAAGGGGAAGACAGTGGAGCTGCCCGCGGTGATGATGTCACCGGTCACTTCCAGAGGATTTACCTCGGGCAGCCCATCAGATGGATCGGCGGCAGCCATCGCACTCTCGTTCATGGCAGGCTCATCGGCTGAAGCTTCCTCTTCAGATGAGCCCCCGCACGCAGCAAGAACGAGTCCTGCGATAAGGAACCATACAAGCAGTAAACGACGCATTTTCACTCCTTTGACGTATGTCACGTTGGTTGACCTACTGTGGAGGGTTGGGCATTGCAAATCGGGGGTGATTTGCCCCCGCGGATACGGCGCAACGGAATCAGTTACGAATGTCCTGTTCCAATGCAGCTATAAACCTAACCCAACGAAGTTAATGTAATGTGATGAAACCCGGGCCAGGCGTTAACAACCCTTATTGGTTATGTTAAAACCTGTTTAACGGCGGGTCCTGGGCAGCTTCTGATTGGAATCCGGTCAGCGCCAGATAGCTGACCATTCATACTGCCCAATGAAAGTTCTCTGGGTCCAACCGCAGCCTTCTTACCGGGCCATGGTCCTCTCCAGTAACGTAAGAGTCGCCAGGGCGCTCTGTGTAACGACCTCCCTAAAGTGGAACTGAAGCGTGCCGGTATAGTCTTCGCAACAGTTCCTGCCGGCCCGACGGATCTTCAAAGACATGGGCCATCGTGTCCAGGTCGGCGCGTACTTCAGGTGTATCCGCAAGCCTTAGGAGCTCGTTAGAGGACGTCAAGAGGCCAGACTCTTTCAACTCTTCAATCACTTCATCCAGAGTCGGCGCGTCCGTGAAGGTCACTTGACGCACATATTCACGATTGATCTTGTCCTGCAGCGAATGCTGGTGCATAAACAGCAGGAACCAGATCTTGTGGAACGAATCGATCCTTCGATGCAGAATGAACTTTTCCAGTGAATCCGGCAGCATGTGCCACCCTCTCCTTTTTTGAGGCCCGGATCGCATTGCCTGGGGAAACTTTCTCCTTCTCAAAGGCGCCTGAGGCGGGACGTCAGGCTGTTCCGGGCTAGTTTTCTTTGTCATTTTCTTCATGTCGACTTGAAGCTTAAGGGAATTCGATTAACGTGTCGTAGAGAAGATGTAAATGAGGAGTTAGGATCCAGTAAAAATGGGGTAGGCCTCATCAAAGCCCAGGGGAGTGAGTCGTGTGAGACAGGATGCGGCTGGCTCGCGAGACCCATTGAACCCAACTCGCCGTGGGCCGCGAGCCACCCTGAATCAACTCCCTCATTCGCTGCCCTGGAACCTGAAGTATGAACAGAGGAAAGGGCCCGAAAAAAGTCCTGAGGTGCCGGTAAGGGATAGGCGCTGTCGTATTCTGAAGCGCCGAGGTCAGAAATCGACAAGAGGCGCATCCCGGATTGGGCCAAACCTGTTGCCGGGAAACGGTCAGTATGGCGGTTTTCACAGGGCGCGTGCGCCCGTCATCTTGGACCAGTTCAGGCAGATTGGGCGGAAGGGGGTAAAGGAGAAGAGGTTGGCAGTGCTGCCGGGTGTGGTCTCCCCACAAAGGGAGGCCGCTTGCGCCGAACTCATGAAAGAGCGGGCTCGACGGAATGAAATTGAATTTTTTGTCGCAAATAGTTCGGCCGGTGCAGTTTCAGCCGACCTGGTCGTCCTCTTCGGTCGGGGCGGGTGTCCAGGCTAGGTCGTAAACTGGCCTTGATCACCGTTCGCGGCGACGGAGAGCGTAAACGAAAAGGTGCTGCCGCGATTCTCGATGCTCTCAACCCAAATCCGCCCGTTGTGTGCCTGAACAATATGCTTGGCAATTGCCAGGCCCAACCCGGTGCCGCCGCCGGCGCGGGCCCGGTCGGTTTTGTAGAACCGCTCGAATATACGGTCGGTGTCCTCCAACGGGACGCCAATACCCGTGTCATTGACGGAAATTGTTACCCGGCGCGAGTCCGGTTCTGCGACTGCAGAGATGTTGACCGAGCCGCCGGCAGAGGAAAATTTCAACGCATTGTGCACGAGATTAGTGATCACCTGGTGGATTCGTTCGGCATCAGCGTAAACACGCGGGAGGCGGGGCGGCAGATCGACGATAAGGTCGATTTGGCTGCGGGCCGCAAGCGGTTGCAGTCGCTCTACGGGGGTCAATACAGTCTCGCTGACCGGGACAGGCTGGAAGCGAAAGGGTACCTGGCCAGATTCAATGCGCGAGAGCTCAAGTAACTCCCTTACCATTTGGGCAAGCGAATCGACCTCAGTTTCAATCCGGTCGAGAAAGAGGGGCGCGGCATCCGGATCGTCAATCGCGCCGTCGCGCAGCGTCTCGGTAAGAGCCTGCAGCGAGGCAAGAGGGGTACGCAATTCGTGGGAGATATTGCTGACAAAATCGCGCCGGATTCTCTCCAACCGGTGAACCTTGGTCATGTCCTGGAGAAGCACGATGAAGCCATCACTTCCGCCTGCGACAAATGGCAGGGCAATAACACGCAAAGTGCGGTTTCCCCACTGAAAGATGTTCTCCGCCTGCTGCCCGTCATTGCGGCAATCCTGCCACGTTTCAACGATTCGGTGATCCTTCACAATCTGGGCCAACGGAAGCCCTCGAAAACCTTGCCGGCGGCCATGCAGGTGAGGGGAGCCGGCCTCTGTGGGACGCGGCGCGGTCTCATTCGTCGGTCCTGGTGTTTCATGTCCGACGTCCGCCTGGGAAGGGGCTTCCCTTGCACCGTCCACCCCGACCATGTGGGCTGCAACCAAGTTGCATAGCCGGACTCGCCCCTCGCTGTCCAGGATGAATACGCCGTCAACCAGATTATCCAGTACGGAGGTGAGCCGTTCCCGTTCACGTGAGACAGTTGCGACCTGTGAATGAAGGCGTTCGCTCAAACGGATGAAGACCCTGGAAAGCTGTCCAGCCTCGTCGGACGCCCGCGGTTCAAGCCGGATGCCAAGTTCACTTTGGGCCATTCCGGCGGCAACGCGCACCAAATCCCGGAAGGGGAGCGACGTCCGCTGGGCAACGAAATAGGCTGCGCCGCCAGCAATGGCCAGGGCCAGCAGGGTTGCGAACAGGATGGCTCTTCGCAGCTGATTTGCCGCAATTGCAGCATCCGTACTCGGGACCGAAATGCGCAGGACGCCCACGACGCTATCAAGATTCCTTTGGTCGCTGTCGGCCAGCTCCTCCGCAATGGGGGGCGCGGCCGCGGCCGCGTATATCATCTCTGAGCCCAGCGTCCTGCTTCTGCGAATGGCATACCCTGTCCCTTCGGCAATGGCGGCACGGAATTCAGGCTGCTGGGCTACGCCTGTCATGGTCAAAGGGTTGGTGTGCGAGTCCGCCAAAACATTCCCGTCTGCAAGGGACACCGTAACCCGCGCGTCCAGCTGATCGCTCCAGGCAAGCGCCATGCGCGCCAGTTCCCTGTCACCCGCTTGCCAGCGCGACTCGGCTAACCCCTTCCGCAAGTAGGCGTCACTGGCAAGCAGTCGGGCCTGGGACGTCAGGCGTTCACGCGCCTGGCCGGCATGGTATAGATTGAACTGGTAGAGGGCAAAGAAAGAGAGGGCCGCAAGCAGGGCGGCGGTAAAGAAAAAGAACTGTACGGTGATTCGCCAGCGGATTGAGCGAAACCGGGGCATTGGTTTGAAAGTGTAAAGCGGGACGCTCTTGGTCCCCTGCAAGGCACGAGGTCCTGCAGCGGAAGCGGCGGGGCTATCCGTCAAATCGATATCCAATGCCCCGGACAGTCAGAATTCGTTGCGGGTTAGCCGGATCAACCTCGATCTTCTCTCTCAGCCAGCGAACGTGAACATCGACTGTGCGGCTGCCGCCGTCGAAGTCCCACCCCCAAACCCGTTCGAGAATCAGGCTCCGCCCCAAGGCGATGCCCCGGTTGCGCGCCAGAAAGATGAGCAGCTCAAACTCCTTCGGTTTCATTGCCAGCACTTGCCCATCGCGTCGGATTTCTCTTCTGCCTTCATCGATCACCAGGTCGTCAAAGGTGAAGACCGTACCGATGTCAAGCGCTGCGGGAACTGCCTGTCCTGAGCTCTCGATCTCTTCGCGCAGTAGTCGTACCCGACGCAGGTGCGCCTTAACTCTAGCCTGAAGTTCCCTCATGCTGAACGGTTTTGTCAGATAGTCGTCTGCGCCTACTTCGAGACCGACAATCTTGTCTACCTCTTCATCCTTCGCCGTTAACATGATAATCGGGAGGCTCATCTCCTGCCGCAAAATTCGGCAAATCTCGAAGCCATCCAGCCCAGGCAACATGACATCGAGGATCACAAGGTCCGGTCTCTCGCTTCTCGCCGTCGGCAACGCCATGGCGCCGTCTGACGCAGTAACGACCTCATATCCCTGTCGTACCAGATTGTACTTGAGCGTTTCAAGCAGCGTCGGCTCGTCTTCAACAATTAACAGTTTTGTTTTGCTCAAGGAACGAGCCCTCCCGAAGTCATAGTCGAAGGGTTGCGAATCGACGATCCGATGCCGCCGAAACCGGTCGAAGTTCCCTCGCAACGCCTTCCCGGTGGACAGCCTGTCCGCGCCGCCTCCCCGACCTTACTCCAGCAGGACGCTTTCGTGCAAAGAGCCGGCGCGGTCGCTGAGAATGTTGAGATCGATTTCAGCTCCGGCGGGGCCCCGCAAAATCCATTCGACCCAGGCGCGATTGTCGGTCGGGCTTGCGGCGTAGATGGGCGTTACCGAGAGCTTGCTGCTTCGTCCCTCCAGGTGTCCAATCTCCAGCTTTTTGCGCCCGCTCGTGATCTGAACGTCCGGGGACACTTTGAGCTCGACGCGAATGGGCCTCATTGCTTTGCGGTTCCGCCCCTGGGCGCTTGTATAGGTTGGGAAGAAGCCGCTGTTCTCGACAACCAGCCGCAATCGGTAGTCCCCTTCTTTTGAGAGTCGTTCCAATAAGAGGGTATGGAGTGTTAATCGCGGCAACATATCGGCCAGCGAAAGGACGAACGCTGCGTTCGCCTTCGCCTCTTCGCCCATAAAACTGGGAGGCGGGTTCCGCCAGGTGTACATCCGGTCGTATCCACCGATCTCAACTGGCCCAAGTTGCGGATGCTCGAACGGGTACCACGCCACCAAAGGCGGGTCTTCACAGTTCTCCTCCAACCATTCCAGGATTTTCACGTCATCCTGATGAGGATGCTTCCGAAACCAATCGATGAAATCCCGGTCCTTTATCCCTGCTCGGCCCGGCAGATCCCACAGTTCGATCGTGAACGAATATATCCCTATATGGTCATAGACCCAGTCGTCGAAACCTCCCGTTGTAACTTGCTTGGGATGATAGCGAAAGCCATGGAAGACTGACAGACAGGGGTACCCGGTCGCCTCCTTACCTCTTTCGCCCATCATCTCATAGACCCAGAGGTCGCCCGTCTCCATCTTTTCGTCCGGCCTTGTGCTGAATGGCCGCAGGATGACGCCGCTTTGCGTGTGGTAGGTGAGCGCAACATTAATGTTGTTGTGCCGACTGACAAAGTCAACGACAGCCCGTATCTCCTCTTCAGATCCTGGAAATGGGCCTGCCCCTGGCTGGGTTGATTCAGGCTGCCATTCAAAGGGGAAGTTACGGTTGAAATCCAGTCCTTGCCACGGCCTGGCCACGCTGAATGTCACACCGTCGTAATCTTCAATCTTTCCCTCAGGCAACAGGCGGTAGAAGCTGCCATCATGCTCGTCCGGCCCTCTTTTCTCCATCAGCCGCGGGTCCAGCGAACTGACTTTCCAGTCGCCGTGGGGATCAGGAACGCGCATCTGCAAAATGCGCCCGTCGCCATCAATGTCCTCTTCATGCAAGCCGGCCAAGGGCTCTGGAAAGGGGTAGGGACGCGTTCCGGACCGAACATATTGTGGTCGGTCTGCGAGCGCGAGGGCGGCCCCGTCTGGATTCAGACGGGGCACAATGTAGAAGGCAGCATTGTCGAGCAGCCGTCCGCATTGCGCGTCGGTTCCGAAACCTGAAAGAAGAGTGTAGGCGATACGGAGGGCCACAGTCGTGCCGGCGACTTCGGTTGCATGGATGTTTGCGTCGACCCACAGGGCAGGCTTTTCCTCATCTGAACCGGTCGCACGATTTGTCAATGTCAGCAGATGGATAGGTCTGCCTTCGTGGCTTCTGCCAAGTTCGGAAAGCCGAGCCAGATGGGGATAGCTTTCCGTCCACTCCAGCAGAATGGTGGCCAACTCCTCATTCTTGAAATAGCGGCAAAAATCCATGTCTATTTCCGTCTCCAGGCTAACCAAAAAAGGGGAAACGCCATTCTAGGACATTTGTCTGCGGGCGCAGTAATGAACGGAATCAAGGAGAAAGTTCCTGCAGAAGCAAAGTCAATATGGCCGCCCTTTCGGCGATCTTGTCCACCTCAATATGTTCATGATCGGCATGGGCGCCGTCACCCGGAATGCCGAGGCCGTCCAACGTTGGGACGCCCATGGCGCCTGTCAGGTTGCCGTCGCTGCCACCCCCAGTCCCAGCCTCCTCCAAGTCGATTCCCAGTGGACGCGCGATCCGCCGCGCTTGTTCGAAGAGCCCCCCAGTAACGCTTCTTTCCAAAGGCGGGCGGTTCTCTCCTCCTGTCACCACCAGTTCCGTGCCGCTCACGTTCGGCTGAAGAGCCAGGATGGCCTCGCTTACCCGGCGCATCTCCTTTGCAGTCCAGGCGCGAACATCGATGTACGCCTCGGCATGGGCGGCCACTACGTTTGGGCGCGTGCCCGCGGCAACGACTCCGACGTTCACTGTCGTGCCGGCCGCAAGGTCCGTGAGGTCGTGGAGGGCGAGTATCTGATGGGCCATTTCCTGAACGGCGCTGATGCCCTTTTCCGGCTCCACCCCGGCGTGGGCAGCCCTGCCCTTTATCTTCAGGGAAAAGTGAGAACCGCCCTTACGGGTAGTTTTCAGTTTGCCGCCGGGAAGTGGCGGCTCCAGCACCAAAACGTACGCCGAGCGCCTCGCCTCCTCCTCGATCAGCTCGCGGGAAGTCTGGCTGCCGACCTCCTCGTCTGAGGTCGCCAGCAAAGTCACCGGACGGGGCAACCGCAATGCAAGGCTCTGAATCCCCCGCAAAGTATATTCGGCCAGCGCCAGGCTTGATTGCATGTCGAAGATGCCGGGCCCGTATGCCCAGCCCTGGTCGTCCACGCGAAATGGATGGGTTGCCAAAGAGCCGATCGGCCACACGGTGTCATAGTGGCAGAGAATCAGGGCCGGCGCCGCGTCCGGATTCTCCACAAATTGCCCATTCTCAAAGAGGCCCCGCAAGTGGTTGCCTCTTGTCGGACTGGAAATAATTTCTGTCTCTAAACCGGCTCCCGAAAAGCGATCCGCAAGGCGTTCGACAAAGAGGTCCAGCCGCTCTTTATCGTTGGAGGGCGTCTCCTCCCTTACCAATTCGCCGATGGTCTGCAGGATCTGAGTCTCCTGTTCCTTATAGAAGCCGATCAGTTCAATGGGGTTCATTCGTCGCTCCTTCTGGGAGGGCCGTTCTCTGTTTCCGCCGCTCTACCGGTCCAATCCCGACGGAATTTCTACCTTCCGAAGCCAAATTCAACTGCGCTGAAGAATAGGGGAATCATCGCGACGGCGCCAAAGAGAATTGCCATGATTTCCAGGTACACCAAACCCTGTGCCGTCCGAAGCCAAACGCGCTTTCCATCTGTGGCGGCGCGCTCTCTTGTGCGTGCAACATATCTGACGACATGCTGCTCCGACGGCTCGACCTTCTCGAGGGGCATGACGGTCCAACCGGCCTGCTGAAAGATGCCCGGGAAGGAAGTTACAAATCGATGCGCGCCATAGCCGAAGGGAAGTAGAACGAACGCGACATAAGCTGCGGTACCGATGAGAAGTTCAACTGGGCGCGGCTCGACCGGGCTGAGAAGAGAAAAAAGATCCAACCACAACCATCCCAAAAAGCCGATTCCCGGCGCCGCCAAAATCCAGTGGCCCAAGCCGCCTGCGCTTGGCGTGGCCTCGACAAGGTGCGCCTGGACCTTCCTCCGCCCTTTTCGCTTCGCATTGGCGTCGAGTGTCAACGGGTCACTCCCTGCGCTGGGGCCGAAATTGGCGGTCGTTCTCCTGAGTGGACTGAAGGATGTACGAAGCGCGTTTTGTCCAAACCAGTTTCGGAAATCAAGGTGGAAGGCTCAGCGTCTGCGCCGTTTTCCCTGCAACCTCTTGCGCAGAGCCTCCTGGTCGCGGGAAAACGCGGTCCGGTTCGAGTTCTGCGGCCTGCGCGCCGCAGGGCTCTGCCGCTTTGGCGCCGGCTTCGGCGGCCCAAAGAGGTCCATCCATTCATTCACTTCTTGCCCGGACAGGTTGACGTGACTTTCGGCGCCCTCGTCGTCAGGACCCGCATCCGCCTCCCCTGACGCAGGGGACCCACCGGCCTGCCGCGGATCGTCGCGGCGGCCAGTAGCGGAGCGCCCGCGTTCCATGCGCTGCACAAACTCCTCCGCCTGCCAGGTCTCGACATCGTACAGCTCCGCTTCCTTTCGGAGCGCCCAGTCATTGGTCACCACAATCAGACGCGCCATGCGCTTGTGAATGCGCCGCCTGATGAGGTCATCCGCTTCCTGGGGATCGCGGGCAAAAATGACGTCCACACCGGCCCCGCTCAACTCTCGGGAGGAACCGCCGACAATGCCCCGATCGAAGACGACCGTAATGTTGCCCCGGTAAGTGCTCCGCCAGACGCGCAATCGTGAAACGAACCGTTGCTCGTCGTCCTCGTCCTCCAGGCTGATATCCTGTAGAACGCCCGACCCGATGATGTTGTGACCGTCAATGAGAAGCGGAGCCACTCAACACGCAATCCTGTACTGCAGTAGTTTCAACCCGAAAGTCAACTTTCACGCCACTGAATCTCTGCCCTGTGTCGATTGCGTCTGCGCCAGAGCAACCCGAACGGATAGCCGACCATCTTCGCCGCGTCGCCTACAAAACGGATCACCGGTACCATCATGGCTGACTGCAACATGTCGACAAAGTGGGTTTCCTCCCCCAAAAGCCAGAGCCGCCGCCACGGTCTGGCGCAATTAACGATGCCGCCGGCAAACAGCCCAAGCCAGCCCAACCAGCGCGCTTCCTGGCCCCACAGCGCGTGGCCCAACAGCGCCGGGATCAGGAGGAGATAGGTGGCATAGCGGATGGCATGCCGCCTCCTCCAAAGGTCAGCTTTCCCGTCCCCCCTGGCGTATCGGAAATACTGCTGCCAGAATGATCTCAGGCTGGCGCGGGGTCGAAAGTAAACGACCGCCTCCGGAGCCCAGGCAAAGGCAGCCTGCTCCTTCTCCTTGATGCATAGGTCGAAGACCAGGTCTTCACTGTAGTCGAGCCATTCAGGATAGCCGCCAACCTGTTTCCATATCTCCTTATGGAAAGCCACCGATCGGCTGCTGGGAAGAAAGCTGGCCGGGACGATTTCCGAAATATGGGGCAGGACGGTTGCCCCCATAGCCAGTTGAAACGGCCCCGAAACGTCTGGCAGGAAGAACCCGGCCACCGCCTGTACGCGACTCCCTTCCGGGCCGGAGCCCTGCTCAAAGGGCGCTACCAGCCTTTCCAACCAGCGCGGATCCAGGCGGACGCCGGCGTCGGTGGCGGCGACTATCGGGCCGGACGCCTCAGCGATTGCCCGATTGCGTCCCTGGCTGATATTTGCGCCTTCCTCGATCAGAATCCGCAACCCGGCGATGCTGCCACTGTATTCCCTCAGATTCGCAACGGTTTCGTCACTGCTGCCCCCGTCACAAATGACCACCTCGTCAGGCTGGCGAGTCTGGTTCAGGAGGGAGTCCATCAGAGATCGAATGCTCTCTCCTTCATTATAGACCGTGGCAACGACTGATACGCGCATCGAGAAATGGATGTCTCCCGACTCACCAGATTACTAGGACCGCTCAATGTCGCAAAGAAAGACGCGCCCAGGAGGGGCGCGTCCACCGCTTGTCGTTTCCTCTGATCGAAATGGCTCCCCCAAATGATACATACGCGGCTTCGTCGTGCTCGAAAGGCGCAGCGGCTGGCGTTTTTTCACCACACCTGCAGATTGTCCTACAGGCCAAAGAGACTCGCCCCAAATTCTGGTCAGGCCCGTCCCGCCTCAGCCCAATCACCCCGATGCCTAGTTTATTCTGGGCTGGAGGAGCCCGTAATTGCCGTCGCGTCTGCCGTATACGATGTTCAGAGAACGCGTGTCGACATTGTAGAAAATGAAGAAGTCGTGGCCGAGCAACTCCATCTGTTCGACCGCCTCCTCCGGCAACATCGGTTCCGCGACAAACTGCTTTGTGCGAACGATATTAACAGGATCTTCCTGCAGCTGAGTCGACGAGATTTCCACAGCCGCCGCCGCGGCCGCCGCGTCACGCCTCTTTCTCTCAAACCGCCTCCCCTTGAAGCGCTCAATCTGGCGGTACATTTTGTCGGCAATCGCATCAATCGACGCAAAAAGATCTTCGCTCGACTCCTCCGCACGCAAAATCTGACCGCTCGTCCAAATGGTCAGTTGGGCCGTGTAGCGGTCGGCAGCGGCCCGCGTCTCGCTCCTGACCAACTCCGTTCTTGCCTCGCGAATCTGCGGCAGGTACTTTTCAAGCCTGCCCACCTTCGTCTCGACGTAATCCTGAACTCTGTCAGAGACTGCCACATTCCTTCCGTGTACCGTCAAGTTCATTCCAACCTCTCCCTTCTTCCCAATGTCAATTCGTAATCCTAAAGATTCATCGGCCAGAAAAGACAGTTTCTCTGTAGGCGCGGTATAGCGTGCGCCTATAGAGCTGTCAAATCCTTGGCTCCCGGCCCCATGGTCGGTCTTGCCAGTGCAAGGCCATAAACCGCGCTCGCCCCCTGGCTCCGTAAGGCCGCGGCGCATTCTCGCATCGTCGCGCCGGTTGTTAGAACGTCGTCAACCAGCAGCAGGGTCAACCCTGCCACTGTCTGCGAATCGGCCCAGAACTTTCCCGCTACATTGTCGGCGCGTTCCGCGGGTGAAAGGCCTACCTGGGATCGGGTTGCCTCGGTCCGCAGAATCGCCTCTTTCAGGACTGGCTTATTTGCGCTTGAAGCAAGTGATCTGGTCAGCAGCTCCGCCTGATTGAATCCCCTCTCCCGGAATCTGTCGGAATGGAGCGGCACCGGCGCCATGGCATCCAGTTGGGGAAAGACGGCGGCCCATGGCGTCTCTGCAGTCACAGCGCGCAGGTAACGGGCCAAGCTCGGAGCCAGTTCAACCCGCCCTTCGTACTTGAAAGCGTGAATTGCCGGTCGAATTGGTCCTTCATGCAGCGCAGCCGCGCCCATCCATCCCCAGCTCTCACCGCAAGCTGGGCACGGGAATCCGGCCGATTGCACGGTTTTCGGTAGCTCCTGGCCGCAGAACAGGCACGCCAGCCGCGCCGACGCCGGGAGAACTTCCTGGGCGCATGCGTCGCAGAACCAGTGCCCGATACGAAGGCAGCCGGCGCAACGGGGCGGAAAGACCAGGTCTAGCAGGTAGGAACTGAGGCTCCGGAGCAAGTTGAATGCGCCCTACGGATCAAGTCTTTGGAACGCGGCCAAATGGCAGCGCCAAAGCCAGTGACAGAATCTGCAGTTCCTGCGAAGCCTCTTCCGTTGCTGGGAACCAGCGTTGAAGTATGTCACTGATCAAAGTCCGCAGGTCGTTGCCCAGAATCAACAAGATTGACAGCAGGACTATCGACACAAGGATTAACAGTAAGGCATACTCTATGAAACTCTGGCCACCGCGGCCCGGAGAAGATCTGAACATCGACATGGGATTGTCCTTCCTCTCGGCGCCCAGAGGGAGTGGCAACCGTTCAAATTGCCCTTTTCTCGCGTCCCTCTATCCCCAATGCTATTCTTGCGGAAAATCGGAAGAAACGCAATTTTAGCCCGGCGTTTGTACGGTTCACAAACAAGATCGGCTACAGAATTTTTCAAGTTCGACTCGGGGCGCTTAATCGCGGGCTACTTGGATGATGGACTGCAGCGCCTCCTGTTTCCGGCCCTACGAAAACACAACTTCAGTCGGGCATCGTCGGTCTGCCCCCCGTAGCCGTGACTGGCAGCCTTCTCAGCGACAGGTTGTCCGGAGCCTCCTGTTGCAGCATTCAGCGCAGCTGCCCGGATGCAGCCCGAAACGCACCGTAATCTGAAATGCACGTTTTCTGGGACTTCTTAGATTGGGCGGTTGAGTGATATGATAGACATAGGAGGAGGGCCCCCGGTAGAACAAGATGTCTGCAAGGCAAGCACCTGCAGACATTAACCCTGCGTGAAAATAAAGTGTTCAGGAACTGCGGCGCGACATTGAGTCGCACGGTCCCAATGGGGCCTGTCTTACAGCTTGCAGGGGCACGCAGGGAAAGAAATGACTCTCTGGTGGTTCCCGCCACCTGCCAAGGTCTTGTCTTCTTGAGGCAAGAAGCCGCGCGACAATCTGGCACTCGCGCGGCTGCACACCAAAAAAACTCTAAGCGGATTGGGGAAAAATGTGAAGGCTAAAGTCGCATTGCTCAAGATGCATGAAATCGATTCACTCTATGACAAGGTTCGTCGACGGATCCTCCTTCTCAACCGCGCTGTCGAAGGTTCGAAAGAACTGACTGCGCTGCGCGAGGAAGTCGATTCCCTTGATCAGGAACTGCAGACCACTCGCACAGAACAGCAGGATCTGGAACTTGAATCACGTTCGCTTACCGAGAGAATACGTGAATCGGAACAAAGCTTGATGAGCGGCGAACTTCAAAACCCGAGGGAGCTGGAGGCTCTGCAGGCCAGTATTGACGCGATGAAAGGCCAAAGAACGGATTTGGAGAACAGAAGCGTAGAGCGCCTGGTCATGTCCGATTCTCTTCAGGGCACATTGGAGCAGAAGCAGGCGGCGCTTGCTGAAGTGGAGGAAGAATGGACCACTCGTCAAGCTACGATCGAAAAAGAAATTGAACAGCGCAAAAAAGAGTATGTCTATCTGAAAAGGGCCCGTGAACAGGTAGCGGAAACGCTGTCCGACGACAACCTTGAGCTGTACGAACACCTGCGCCGCCGCAAAAACGGCGTGGCAGTAGCCCTCTTGGAAGACGAAAATTGCGGCGCCTGCCACACACAAGTTGCGGTCGGAATCCTCGACAACATTCGCTATCGCGATGAGCTCCTCACCTGCCCTTCTTGCGGCCGCATTCTACTTACCCAGGAATAGTGAATCTGATCTGGTGTCGAGAAGGCGCCAAGTTCGCGCGTCCGAGTGTGGCCGCAGCGTATGCCTGGAAAGCGCCTTCGACTGACGGCGCCCCTCCTTCTTGAACCCGCCTGGAGAAAATCCATGTCCAAACGAATCCTGGTGACCGGTATGAGCGGCTTGATCGGCGGGGCCGTGCGCAGACATCTTGAGGGAAACTACGAACTGACCGCCCTCAACCGTAGCCAGGTAGAGGGCGTGCCTACCGTACAGGCGGACATCGCCGACTTTGCTACCATCAGGCCCGCGTTCGAAGACCAGCACACCGTGGTCCATCTTGCCGCCTCCGCACGCGGGGGAGACCCTTGGGAACGAGTGCGTGATCCCAATCTGATCGGTGTGCGCAACGTCTTTGAGGCCGCCCTACAGGCCGGGGTCTCCAGGGTAGTTTTCGCCAGCAGCGGCTCGACAATTTCTGGCTGGGAACAGGAACACCCATACAGCGCGCTCGTGAGCGGAGACTATGAAAGCATCCAATCTCCATGGCCGATGATTACCCACGAGACGCCCGTCCGTCCAACAGGCGTTTACGGCGCAACGAAGGTGTGGGGTGAAGCCCTTGCCCGGCACTTTACAGACAGTTCTGAACTTTCGATCATTTGCCTTCGCATTGGCCTCGTAAACGCCGCAGATCGACCAACTGATTCGCGTCAGTTCTCCGTCTGGTGCAGCCAGAGAGACATCAGCCGGATGGTAGAGAGTTGCATCGAAGCGCCCCCTGCACTCAAGTTTGACATCTTCTATGTCCTATCCAGGAACAAGTGGAGCTACCGCGACCTCTCGCATGCCCGCGAAGTTGTCGGATTCGAGCCTCGCGACGAGGCTGAAGCCTTCCGTTGAACGCCAACCAAGGCCAGGACTCTCGGCCGATCAGTTGATCCTTCCCGCAGGGGCCTCCGGTTCACCATCTGCGCGCGAAGCGCATACATCCCTCTGACAGTTTTTCATACTGCCAAGAAAGTAGAGTTAAGCCCAATGGACCCTCTTCTGGAACACCGTTTCAACCGCCTTACGTGGGCCGAGATGAACGACGCCATCGCAGCGCAGAAGGTTGTTCTGCTCCCGGTGGCCTCGACTGAGCAGCATGGCCGCCATCTGCCGCTGGACGTGGACGTGTTTCTGTGTGAATCCGTCTGCTTGGAGGCCGGCCGGCGGGCGCCGGATTCGATTCTGGTCCTCCCTCCGATCTCCTACGGCCTGAATCTCCACCACATCGACTTTCCCGGCACGATCCACATTGAGCCCGACGTCTTCATTTCCTTTTGCCTCAACATCACGAAGAGCGTCGCCTACCATGGCTTCGAGAAGATTCTTCTCGTCAATGGCCACGGTTCCAACACGCCCTTGATCGACCTGGTCGCGCGCAAGACCGTGCTGGAGACCGACTCACTTTGCGGAGCTCTTGGTTATTTCGGGCTCGCAATGGAGGCGTTTAACCGGGTCAAGGAGACGGAAGTGATGGCGCACGCTGACGAATTTGAAACCTCGCTCTATCTCCATCTGGCGCCTGAGCGGGTTCAGATGGATAAAGCCGAGGCCGACGACGACGTGCGCGGCAAATACGTCAGTTCAGACAGTGTCTATACCAATCCCGTTCGATTCAATGACTACTGGGGCCGCTGGACGCGTTTGGGAGTGCATGGGGACCCGACATCTGCGACGCCGGAAAAGGGAGAAGCGATCTTTGAGGCTGCGGTGACGGGGTTGATCGAGGTCGCAAAGGAGTGGCGCACCTGGCCGATCACGAAACGCTCCGATCAGCATACCGGTCCCGTTCAGAGCCGAATTCGTTGGTAAGACTGACTGCCCCTTGCTAAGTCTCCTTTGGCAAAAAGGCAGGGGGCCATGCCAGGCGCCAAATGCAGCCCGGCTCTGTCAGACTGTTTCATCCTTCATTCTGCCCGGCCACGCTTCCGGATTTGCGATCCACGTCGGCCGTTCACCCTTCAACACCTTCACCATGTTCTCGACGGTGCCTGCCTGCATCGCGGACACGCCAGCATCGGTATTGGAGGCGATATGGGGCGTCAAGACGACGTTCTGCATCTTGAGAAGCGGGTTGTCCGCCAGCGGGGGCTCCGGATCAAAGACATCCAGCCCCGCCCCCGCCAGGCGCCCCTCTTGGAGTACTCGAATCAGCGCTGACTCATCAACGACGCCTCCGCGGGAGGCGTTTATCAGGTAGCTGCCCGGCTGCATCATCCGCAACCGCCTTTCATTGGCCAAATGGCGGGTGGCCGGAAGAAGGGGCGTGTGCAGCGTGACAAACTGATTCCGGGCAAATATCTGGTCGAGATCGTCAGTCCGGCCCACACCGGGAGGGAGTTGGACATCGCCGGGCAGAAGCGGATCATAGATGGTTACGTTCATCCTGATGCCAAGAGCGCACATCTCGGCCACTCGCCGTCCAATGCGTCCGTAGCCAACGATGCCAAGCGTACTGCCAAGCAGTTCAGTGCCGCGCATTTCTTCCCGCCCAATATCGGCGGCGCCGCGAATCTGTCTGTCACCGACCATGACCCGCTTGGCAACCGCCATCAGCAGGGCGACGGCGTGCTCTGCTGTTGATTCGGAAGGCGCGTCCGGCGTGTTGCAAACGAGAATGCCGCGCGCAGTGGCGGCCCCCAGATCGATATTGTCGACGCCGATTCCGGGCTTGGCGATCTGCTTCAGACTCGGCCCCACGCGGTCCATGAATGCGCCGTCGTAGTAGCGGCGGATTCCGGTGATCACTGTGGATCCAGGCAGTTTTTCCATATCGCCGTCGTCGACAACCTCAGCAAATTCTGTGAGCTGCGACAGGAGACCTGGCGACAGCGGCCATTCCATCCAAACTCTTCTGGTCATTGCTTTCTTTGCCTTTCCGGAGGGGTTGAAAGATTAGCGCTCCGCCAACATAACATCAGCCCGCACATTCGCACAAACCGATGGTCTGACAACAGTCATCGACAGGCCGGCGGCAGGACATTTCGACAGCTTGCCGGTCAAACACCCCAATAGCGGCGACTCCCAACCTATGAATCCCGGGAAGCAGAATCGCCGTCAAACTGGATAAGGAGAGGTCCGAATGACCACAAACGTCTATATTTCCCTTGCCGAGGACGATAGCATCCGCTCCTATGAAATGGATATGGATGGCCACCTGCAACTGCGCCAGTGTGTCCCTCTGGAAGGCGGGCCGTCCGCCCTGGCTGCCTCTACCGATGGACAAATACTGTACTGTTCGTTGCGGGGCAACAATGAGATAGCGGCGCTGCGCTTTGAGAACGATGGTGGGTTACAGCTGCTGGGGTCGAGACAACTCTCCGCTGATGCCTGTTACCTCGCCCCGGACAAGACTGGCAGATTCCTGCTCAGCGCCTACTACGGTGCGGGAATGGCGACCGTTCACCGGCTCGAATCCGACGGTTCCGTTGGGCCTGAAGTATGCCGGGTGGATACGGCGCGGCGCGCCCACTGCATCGAAACGGACGCATCCAACCGGTTCGCCTTGATCCCCCATCCACTGGACGCCAACAGCATCTTCCTGTTCCGGTTTGACGAAGGGTCTGGTCAACTGTCTCCCAATTCGGGCCTGCCCCGCGTTGTCGCCGCAAAAGGGCTCGGTCCCCGCCACTTCGTGTTTTCGCTGGACCAGAGATTCGTATACACATCCGACGAGGACGGGTCGAGCGTGAGCGCCTACCACTTCGAGAGACCGTCCATGGATTCGGAGCAACCAGAGAAGAGCGGTTGCTCGCTTCGCCATCTCCAGACGATTTCGTCTCTGCCTGACGGGTTCGATGACTCGAATACCTGTGCCCAGATTCACCTGCACCCTTCAGGACGTACGTTGTACGTCTCAAACCGGGGCCATGACAGTATCGCCATCTTCTCGGTAGATTCTGAGAGTGGCGCGCTCAGCCAGCTTGGCTGGAAATACACGGAGCCGGTCCCGCGTGTTTTCAAAATAGACCCTTCCGGTCGCTTTCTCGTGGCCGCGGGACAAGGTTCAGGCAACGCGATTTCATACGTTATCGACCCGGACACCGGTATGTTGGCCCCGCTGGACTTGTACGAAGTGGGCAACAGGCCGATGTGGGTTCTGTTCCGAGAAGATTGACAGAGGAAGCGATTCATCTCGCTGTTTCGTCTGCAAACAAGCTGCATGACGCGGGCGCATACCGCTACTGTGAACTGCTATCTTCCGCTTCCGCCTCGAAGAGTCTGCGCCGGTAGCGGGTGACATAGATCAGGGCCCAATGGAACAACGCGGGCAAATGCACGGCGGTCCAGACGAGAGCTCGGTCAAAGAGAGTGATGTAGACTTCCCTTTCGCCCCGCTTGATCGCCGTGACGGTGCGGCGTCCTACTCTCTCGGGTTCGATGCCCTGGCCGAGTGAGTGGCGTTCGCCCTGGCGGTGTTCGGCGCCGGGAACACTGATCCGGCTGTGCTCGGAAAACTCGGTGTCAGTCAATCCTGGGCATATCAGGACTACATCAATGTTGTCGCGCTTCAGTTCGGCTCGGGCTGCCCCGCTCGCGCCCTGAAGCGCAAATTTCGTTGCCGTGTAGCCCCCTCCCAGTGGCTGAGGGAACTTTCCGACGATACTGCTGACGTTGACGATCGTACCGCCGCCATTTTGCCGCATGACACGCACGGCCTCTTGCATCGCCGCCATCGGCCCAAAAAAGTTGACCTCAAAAACATGCCGCAAATCATCCAGGCGCAGTTCGTCCACGGCTCCATAGATGCCGACGCCGGCGTTATTTACCAGAATGTCCACAGCGCCGAACTGGTCCGCCGCTCTCTCGATCAGATTTCGGGCCTGGCTCTCGTCGCCAATATCGGTGGGAATGGTCAAGACGGCGTTGCCATGCCGTCTAGTCAGGTACGCTGCGACCTCCTCTAACCGGTCAACGCTACGCGCTGCCAGAACCAGCCGGCACCCCTCCTCCGCAAGCGCCTCCGCAATTGCCGCGCCGATGCCCCTGCTTGCTCCGGTCACGACGGCCACCTTCCCCTTGAGCGAACTGCCTTCCAAGCGGTGAGCCGGTCTTCTGTTGTCTGTCATTTCATGAATCCCTGTGTAGAATGGCCGAAGGCGGTCGCCTATGGCACAGCCAATCCTGCTGCGGGGCCGGTTGGATTCCTTCCCCCTGGAGCCATGGAATCAAGGCGGCGCCTTGGCCGTGCTTGCCGCCGGCATGCCTCTCTCCATGATAGGAGAATTCAGCAGCGATTGGCTCATGCATTTTCATGAACCAATCGCGAACAGTTTCCAGAATTAGCTTACTTTGAAATCGTCTTACGGAAAAGAAGCGCCTGCTGCCGGCGACAGAAATCGAAGTCGGTTTTGTGAACAACTGAAATCGGTGCTATATTCAAATATTAGGGCGTGATCGCAGCCGAGCGCTCGCACCCGTCAAGATTCGGCCTCTGCCGTAAAGCGCGTCAGGATTTCCATGCGTGAGCCTCTTTGCCGAAACAAGGAAACATGACTCGTTCAAACAGAAACCAACAGAGAGAAAGTTCAAACCAGGGCAGACGCCTTAACAAAATGGGTCTGTACCTGATCGCCGGCGTGGTCGTTCTGGCCGGCGTGATAGCTGTCGTTCTGGCTGGGACAGCGAATGAACAGGGGCCCTCAAGTCCTGCGCTCGATTATTCTGGCATCCCCGCGGCGTGGCAAAACCGAAACGCATTGGGTGACCCCGATGCCCCAGTAACCGTGCAAGCATGGGAGGATTTCCGCTGTCCTGCATGCGCCGCATTCAATCAGCGGGTTAAGCCGGGACTAGTGGAGAACTACGTCGCCAGCGGCCAGGTAAAGTTGGAATTCCACCACTTCCCTCTGCAGCAACACGAGCCCGGCGCCTCTTTGGCGGCGCAGGCCAGTGAATGCGCCGCCGACCAAGGTCAGTTCTGGGTCTATCACGATCGAGTTTTCGAAGTGACCGCCTCAGGGCCAAGCGCATTCCTGATGGAAAGATTGATCGACTATGCCGCTGAACTGGGGCTCGACGAAGAATCCTTCACCTCCTGTCTTACCAGCCAGACGCACCTGATAACCATTTCGGAAAGCCTCCAACAGGCTCGGACTGCTGGCCATAACAGCACGCCAACTGTTCTTGTTGACGGTGTCCGGGTTGACAACCCGCTGGACTACGAAGCTGTCTCCGCGGCGATCGACGAGCGGTTGTCGACGGGGCAATAAGAGCCCAACTAACACTTCCTATGAAAAGCGCACGCTTCTGGTCCAAGCTCGGACTTTTCGGGTCCCTCATCGCCGCATGGACTGCAATGATGGGCAGTCTCTACTTCAGCGAGGTGAGCGGCTTCACGCCCTGTACGCTTTGTTGGTATCAGCGCATCTTGATGTATCCCCTCGCCGGCCTGCTGGCCTTTGGCATCCTGCGTCGAGACAGCCACCTTCCCCATCTTGTCCTGCCGTTTTCACTGTTGGGTCAAGGTGTCTCGGTATACCACTTTCTGCTGCAAAAGACGCCCTACCTCGGCTCTCCGTCCTCCTGCGGAGTCGGCGTAACGTGCACAACTGTATGGATTGACTGGTTCGGGGTCGTGACAATTCCCCTCCTGGCTATGGCCGGCTTCATGATTATCACGACCGGCATGCTGATCGTCATCGCAGCCGATTCAGGAGGCGCCGGGACAATCGGGCCGTATCGGTGGCCGCGCTGGCCCGTCCCTCTGATCGCGCTGGTCGTCGTTGGCCTCTACCTGGCCGGTTCCTACCGCGCCGGTAAGGTCTACTTTTCACTGCCCGCGATAGATATTCCCATGCTCGATAATCTGCCTTTGATCGACTTCTCTGCCGACCCCACCGCGACGCCCGGCCCAACCCCTACGCCCTCAAGCATGGAGAATGGCGAGACCCTGTATTCTCAACTGTGCGCGTCCTGCCACGGAGTGAATGGCGAAGGCGCAGACGGGTTGGGTACCGCTCTGACAAACTCTCCTTACGTTTCAGGTCTGACAGACAGCGAACTGACGGCATTGATCCGGAATGGTCGCGCAGCCGGGGCGCCTGACAACCGCTCGGGCATAGCCATGCCGGGTAGCGGGGCCTCCGCGAATCTGACTGATGAACAGATTGTTGACATAATGAACTACATAAAATCCTGGCAGTAAGCTACTTCGCCGCAACCAGCCGGCATTCAACCAGAATGGTATTGGCCGGAGTACCCAGAAATGCAGGCGCCGCCTGGAAACACCCCAAAGGACCATGTTGCGCATGACAGGTCGAAGTCCCTTTCTCTCTGCAATTCACAGTTGCTCCTTCCGAAATGTGTTCTTCCATCTATGTTTTGTTTTTGCGCTGGCCCCGGTCGGGCTTGGTCTCGCAGCCGGCAAATCGAACGCGGCCGAACTCCAGGACAGCGGAAAAGCCCTTGGCGATCACGGGCCAGGAATCCAGTTGGACAGCGTGCAAGCCCCGGTTGGGCAGACGGGTCAGTCAGGCATCACCTCCCCCGCGCCCGGCAGCACCGTTTCCGGACCTGTCCCCATCATTGGATCGGCAACCGGCTCATCGTTCGCCCGCTTTGAGCTTTATTTCAAGCAGGAACCGAGCGGAGACGAAGCCTATTCATATTTTGCCGGCGAGACCAGGCAAATCGTCAATGGTCAACTGGGGATCTGGCAGACCGATGTTCTCCAGCCGGGCACGTATACACTCAGGATGCGGGTCGTCCGCCCCGATGGGAACTATGGCGAGTTCTTCGTACCAAACATCACCGTCGGCAGCGAACCGGCAACGCCAACCCCGGACGCGCCAACGGCTACACCCATACCCATCGACACGCCCACGCCTTACCCACAGCCTACAGTTCCAACTGTTCAGGTCGAGCAGCCGAATATCGGCGGATCGGACGACGAGCCGACAGTGACGCCTCCGCCTCCCGCCCAGAATGGGGGCGGAAACGACTCCGGGGAACAGGCCGCGACAACCGGCCAAGGAGCAATCGCGCCCCAACCAGGCATTCTCGGTGACCTGGGTGAATCGCTGTCCCTGGATCGGCTGCGTGTGCGATTCTTCACCGGTGTGCGCTGGAGCGCCGGCCTCTTCCTTCTGCTCGCGGCCGTTTTCGCCGCCAAACGCCTCCTGGAGTGGGTTGTCGCCAGGAATGAATAGAATCGACCGGGCCGTGAGACTGATCTTTGTGGTATTTCAGTCCGGCCAGAGCCGCAAGCCACATGGCAGTCGGCGGATACGCGCCCGGGATGTCCGCCGCGGGGAAGCGGTTCTGATATAAGGCCGGATCCTGTCCGTGTCACACGCTGCGACACAGGTTTGAAGACAGTGCCGTTGTGGCGATTGTCGGAGTCTGACCTGCGGAACATCAGCTCGGCAGCTCAAGACACTGGCGGCGGCCTCCGCAGCGGTTGCCCCCTGAAGCCTGACGGAGATGGTCGTACGAACGGCTAGCCCCATCCAGCTGCGAAGGCGTACGACCTGTCCGTTCAGTTAGCCAGAAAGTATAGCCAGGAAGCTCGAAGCAAGAAACGTGATCAATTCGGCCTTGCGTTTTCATCGCGCGGTTTTTGTTGTTGTAGTGGTGGTCTCCTGGTATCTGTCATCGGGGGCAACCGTTCGCGCGCAGCCGCTGCAGCAGGAAGCTCTGGGTTCGCCATCCCTGACCGCCGCCGCCTCCGGGGCTTCGGCAATCGAAGTCAGTTGGACGCCTGTCACCGGCGCTGCAAGGTATGAGCTTTGGGTGTGGTGGGACGACGAGTCCGGCTGGCAACGGCTGGATAGCGGCGACCTTACAGGGACGTCCTTTGCCCATTCCGGCCTCACGCCCGGGAGAACCTACTACTATGTAGTCGCTGGAATCGACCAAAACAGTGTAAGGGGCGCATGGTCATCGCAAGTGCCAGTAACTCTGCCGTCGACGTCGCAGGCGCTTCCTGCCCCGACTGTTGCGGCGACATCTTCGGGGGCGGATTCAATCGCGGTCACCTGGAATCAGGTTGCAGGGGCATCCAGATACGAGCTTTGGTTTTGGGTGAACAGGGAAAGCGGATGGCAGCAACTTGATGACGGCAGCCTGGCAGTTACGAGTTTTTCCCACACAGGGCTTTCGGCAGGCAGTACGTACTACTATGCGGCTGCCGCTGTGGACGCAAACGCGCTCCGCGGAGCCTGGTCGACCCTGGTGTCCGCCACCGTTCCCGGAACATCAGGCAATCTGGACGCCCCGACGCTGACCGCGACGTCCCGGTTGACGTCCACGGTCGAACTCAACTGGACGGCTGTGCCCAATGCCTCACGCTACGCGCTCTATACTTGGTGGGGTGCCACTACCGGCTGGCAAAAGCTCGACGACGGCAATTTGACTGCGACAACGTACGTTCATAGCGGTGTGACCTCCGGATTGACCTACTACTACACAGTGGCGGCTTTGGATGGGGCCGGTGTCCTCGGGGCATGGGCGCAAAATGCTTCAGTCACCGTGCCCGAATCCCCGGCGAATCCGGACCTTCCGGCGGAAAGGGCAGCCCTCTCGGCACTCTACAACGCGACGGATGGACCGAACTGGGCACGGAACGCCAATTGGTTAAGCGAGTCTTCGATCGCAACATGGCACGGAGTTGTCACCAATGAAGAGGGCCGTGTTATCGAGCTTTCGCTCGCGAGCAACGGTTTGCAAGGGACGATTCCATCCTTAAGCGCGCTCACGGAGCTCAGAATCCTCTCGCTCGGTTCAAACCGCCTGAGCGGTTCAGTTCCTGATTTGAGCTATTTCGCCAATCTGGTGGCACTTGACTTCGATTCGAATCAGATGACCGGATCAATCCCCGACCTGTCCGCATTGACTGCGTTGGAGTGGTTGTCACTCAGCAACAACCAGTTCTCGGGCCAAATCCCGGCTTTGAGTTCTCTAACAGGCCTTACGATCCTCGACCTCAGCAACAACCAGTTGACAGGGTCCATCCCGTCGGTGAACGCGCTCACACAACTTGGCAGCCTATCGCTTTCCGGCAACGAATTGAGCGGCTCCATTCCGGATCTGAGCGCACTAACGGACCTGACAGACCTTCACCTGGGCGCAAACAAGCTGAACGGTCCGATACCGGATCTGAGTGCGCTGACCGGCCTCAGATCGCTTTCTCTGTCGGACAATGAGTTGAGCGGCGCGATTCCGGATCTCGGCAACCTCAGCAATCTGGCTGTGCTGGAGATTGGCAACAACCGGCTGAGCGGCAGCGCGCCCGATCTGAGCGCCCATACCAGTCTCAGGCTGTTGAACCTGGGCCACAACCAGCTGAGCGGTCCCCTCCCTGACCTGAGCGCGCTGACCAACTTGACTGAACTGTCCATGCCAAACAACCAGTTTACCGGGTCGATCACCAATCTCAATTCCCTTTCGAAACTTTCCTGGCTTGATCTGAGCGACAACCAACTGACAGGAAGCCTTCCCGATCCCAGTTCTCTGACCGCTCTCACGCGAATGGGCCTGAGCCACAACCAACTTTCGGGGACGATTCCATCTCTGAGTAGGCTCTCGAAGCTGCTCCATCTGGATCTGGGCTCGAACCAGTTGACAGGCACTGTGTCAGATTTGAGCCAGCTCACCAGCTTGACCAGCCTGATTCTTGCGTCGAACCAGTTGTCAGGTCCGGTTCCGGACCTGAGCGCCCTGACCAAGTTGGCGGCCCTGGATCTTTCCGCAAATCAGTTCTGCCTGCCCGCAGACTACGACCTGACAACCTTGGGGCCGAGCGCGGCCGCTCATCTGACAAGCCTGAATCTCCCTGATTGCGCCACCGGTCGAAGCTTCAACCCGGTGGCGGGATAGCCCTCCTCCACAGCCCCCCGTCTGCCAGCAACCGGCCCTTGCTGAACCCGCGGCAGTCACCCGACTGTCAAGAACCGCGTCGGCCCTCTCCCGAGGCTGTGGTCGGTTTATCGGGAAAGGAGAGCCAATTTCCACGCCGTAGCCGAACCGGTTTGAGCGCGGCTCCGGTGAACGGCCCCCTCAGTTTTGAATGGAGCTGCAGATGCGGGATAATCAACTGCTGGTGGTTGAGCGAACCTGAATTGGGCTCAGTGCGCACCGAAGCCCGGTGGGACGATCCGGCATCACCGGGGCCCATAGCGTACCGGTTCGTCACGCACTCTTTAGCTGCATCCTGCATAGGACTGTTTTCGAGAAGAGTTAGCGCCGGTTACTGTAGGGTAATACTGCAATGAAAATGATCGTGGGTCTGGGCAATCCTGGGCCCAAATACGCGCGCCATCGGCACAATATTGGCTTTCAGGTCGTGGACATTTTGGCCCACCGCCATGACATTTCACTTTCCCGGTCCAAATTCAACGCCCTATTTGGAATCGGCGCGATTGGTTCTGCGCGAAGGGGGGAGTATGGTCGACCCCCCGGAGCAAATGCCGCTGGCCAGAAAACGCTGATCGTGCGACCACTAACTTTCATGAACTTGTGTGGCAACGCTGTTGCGCCGCTGGCGAATTTCTATCGGATTGAACCGCCGGACATCTTCGTGATCTATGACGAGCTCGACCTGCCCAGCGGTCAACTGCGGCTTCGCCCTTTCGGCGGAAGCGGCGGTCACAATGGCATGAAATCGCTCATCGCCAGGCTGGGAACTGACAGGTTCCCAAGGGCCAGGGTTGGGATCGGCCGGCCCCAAAGTCCAATGAGGCCAGCTGACTACGTTTTGCAGAACTTCAGCGCCAGCGAAGAGATTGAATTCGAAACGCTGCGCCCGCAGATAGCCGATGCCGCCGAGCGCTGGCTCTCTTTCGGAATCGATCTGGCCATGAATCGGTACAACGTGGCCCAGAAGGCTTCGACCTCGAACCAGGATCGACCCGACCAGCTCACATAGCCCCGCCGCGCTCCCCGGAAATAAGCCCTATGACCAATAGCCAGACAACAATTGCAGCCTGACAATATGAATCTTTCCGGCCTGCTTCCCCTGCTGAAGAATCTACCATCCTTTCAGGAACTCCTTAAGGGGCATGACGCCGCGCCCCAGAAAATGTATGAGGCCGCACGCGCCTTCGTTGTCGCCGGGCTCGCGACTGAAGTGGGGGGGCCGGTTCTGGTGATCACGGGAACCGCCGAACAGGCCCAGAGGTGGGTAGAGCGGTTAGAGCTGTTTCTGCCGCCCGCGCAAGGCGCGCCGCATGTTTCCCTCTATGCTGAGCCTGACGCCCTGCCTTTTGAGCGCATTCCCTGGACGGGCAAGACGCGACAGCTAAGGCTGACGGCGCTGGCTGCCTTGCAGCAGAAGGGAGGGGGACCATCGGTTGTCGTCTCTACGGCACGCGCCGCCATGCAAAAGACGCTGCCCGCCCGGCCTTTTCGCATCGCGCTGCGGCCCTTGCGAGTCGGCAGTTTCGTTCAGTTGGACGAGTTGACCGGGCGATGGGCGCAGAGCGGCTACGAACCGGTTCAGGTTGTGGAGGAGCCGGGAACTTTCGCCCGTCGCGGCGGCATTGTCGACATCTGGCCGCCAAACCTCCCTCACCCTGTTCGCGTCGATCTTTTTGGCGACGAGGTTGACACGCTTCGGTCATTTGACCCGGCAACCCAACGCAGTGAGCGGCAGCTGCAACGGGTTCTGATTGGGCCCGGAAGTGAAGCCCTTGGCGGCTCCATTACTCTGAACGCCGAGCCAAAGCCCGAACCGGAAACTCTCAGCCCCCCGCTGCTGGGTAGACAAGAGGGCGCCGCTCTGACAGGCCGGTCCGCTCGCGACGAGACTGCCGTATCAGCGGCGAAGTCCGGAGCCCCCTCCGCCTCCCAGGACAATGTCAACGGCCTGCGGGAGACTCTGTTGGGGGAGCCCAATCTGCTCCTTGCCGTCAGGGAGGAGATAGCCCAGGAGTTGGAAGACTTGGACGCCGGCCGTACCTTTCGCGGAATCGAATGGTATCTGCCATACCTGTTCAGCCGCCCGGCTTCGCTGTTGGACCACCTGCCCGCAAACGGAAAATTGGTTATCGATGACGGAGAGCAGGTGGCCGCAGGACTGAACGAGGCCGAAGAAGAGGCGGGCCGGACCTACCAGGATCTGGTGCGGGGTCACGAAATTCCATCGAAATCCATATCAAGTTTCTTCAAGCCGCAGCAACTGCTGGCGCAGATTGAATCCCTCGGCCCGCTTGTGCTTGGTTCCACCGGTTTGCCTGGGGCCGCGGTCGAAAGCGAGGGCTCCGCGCTTTCACGCCACTTTGTACCCAGCCCTCACTTTGCCGGTCAAACCAAACGCATCCTCCAGGAAATGCGCAAGTTCGCCGACTCTCCTGATTCGGTTGTTCTCATTTCGCGGCAGTGCGCCCGGCTCGAAGAGGAGTTGAAAGAGGCGCAGCTGCCGTCCTTCCTTATCCCGGATCTGGACAGGACCCCTCGCAAAGGTATCTCCCTCATGCAGGGCGCCTTGACGGAGGGGTTTGCCATGAGCGCATCGGAGGAGGCGGCGGCTACAGACATCGGGACGCGGGCCCAGGGACTGCGCCTCTTGACCGATTCCGAGCTGTTCGGTTGGACCAGGCAGTCGCGGCAGCGGCAGCGTAGTTCCCAATCTACTGTGGCGCCGGAGCTATTCTTTGCCGACGTAAACCCCAACGACTTTGTCGTCCACATGGAGCACGGCATCGGCGTCTATGAAGGCCTGATCAGACTCGAGCTGGGAGGAGTTGAGCGAGAGTACCTACAGGTGAACTATGCCAGAGGAGACAAACTCTACGTGCCGGTTCACCAGGCCGACCGGCTAAGCCGATACGTAGGCGCGGGAGATGCGGGCATTCCTCCGTCCGTAACTCGTTTGGGGACGAGTGACTGGCAGACGGTGAAGGCCCGCGCCAAGAAGGCTGTTGAAGACATTGCTGAGGATCTGCTTAAACTGTATGCCGAAAGGGAGGTCGTACCTGGCTATGCCTTCAGCCCGGATGGGCCCTGGCAGGAGGAGATGGAGGGGGCATTCCCCTTCCGCGAAACGGCGGATCAGATGGACGCGATCGTCGACGTCAAACAGGATATGGAAACCGACCGGCCGATGGACCGCATTATTATCGGCGACGTCGGATACGGAAAGACCGAAGTCGCGATTCGCGCCGCGTTCAAGGCTGTCATGGACGGCAAACAAGCTGCGGTGCTCGTGCCGACTACAGTGCTTGCGCAGCAGCATTTTCGAGTTTTCAGTGAGCGGCTGAGTCAGTTTCCAGTCCTGGTGGAGATGCTCTCCCGCTTCAGGACGCAGTCCCAGCAAGAGAAGGTGCTGCAAAAGATGCAGCACGGCGCTGTTGACATCGTGATTGGCACACATCGATTGCTGTCGAAGGATGTCCAATTCAAGTCGCTGGGGCTTCTCATCATTGACGAAGAGCAGCGGTTCGGGGTCAGTCACAAGGAGCGGCTCAAGCAGCTGCGGACGCGGATGGACGTGCTTACGTTGAGCGCAACGCCCATTCCCCGCACTCTGCACATGAGCCTAAGCGGCGTGCGCGACATGAGTACGATCAATACGCCGCCCAGAGAACGACTGCCAGTGCGAACCATCCTATCAGAATTTGACAATACCTTGTTGCGCCAGGCTGTGCAGAGAGAGTTGGAACGAAATGGACAGGTGTTTTTCGTCCATAATCGGGTTCGGGGCCTGCAAACGCTTGCATCACGACTTCAGCGGGAAGTCCCGGAAGCAGTTGTTGCCATCGCCCACGGTCAGATGGCCGAGCGCGAGTTGGAGGACACGATGATGCGATATGCGGACGGCGAAATCGACGTTCTCGTCTGCACGACCATCGTCGAGAATGGGCTAGACATTCGACGGGCCAATACGATCATCGTTAACCGGGCCGATCACTTCGGACTGGCTCAACTCTATCAGTTGCGCGGGCGGGTGGGACGCGGGGCGGTCAGAGGCTACTGCTATCTATTCTATGATCGGCATACCACCCTGTCCTTCGACGCCCGGCGCCGTTTGGAAGCGCTGCTGGAAAGCAGCGACGAGCTGGGCGCTGGCTTCCGCATTGCCATGCGCGACCTTGAAATCCGCGGCGCGGGGGAACTGCTTGGCTCCCGCCAGCACGGTCAAATCGCCAGCGTTGGATTCGATCTCTATACCCGACTGCTTGCGCAATCCGTCAATGAGCTGAGAGAGAAGAGAGACCGTCTGGCTGGAAGCCAGGAAGACGGCGCAAAGGGCGGCTTACAGCTATCAGAAAACGGGCACAGCGCCGCCCCACCCCCTCAACAAATGCCCACTGAACTGCCCTTCCCGAGCGCCATGGACGATCCGCTTGCTCCGCCCGTGACGCTCGACCTCCCGTTGCGGGCCGAAATCCCGCCGGACTACGTCCAGGAAGAGGCGTTGCGTCTGCAACTGTACCGGCGCATCGCTGGGCTGAAATCGCAACAAGATCTGGATGAAATGCGCAGGGAAACTGAGGACCGTTTTGGCAAGGACCTTGAAACGGGCTCCGTGCCAATTGAAGTGGAGAATCTGTTCTACCAGATTCGCGTGAAGATCGAGGCGCTGCGAACCGGGATCCTCAATATTGGCCGCCGCCGCGACCAGATTGCCATTCGGATTCCGCAAGGCTTTCCGTTGCACGCGATTGGAAGGGACGAAGTAGTCAAAGGGGAGATTGCGGTCGGACACAGGCGAAGGCTGCAGGAGTTCCTGCGTATGGCGCTGGGCGGCACGACCGACGAAGGAGAATTCATACCGAACAACTCAATCCATGTCGGGCGGGAAGCCGTCTATATTCCTATCGATGAAGAGGGACGGTGGCGGACCGATCTGCTGCATTCGCTGAAAGCGCTAGCGGGAAACAAGTAGAGCCGGGCCGGCGTGCTGGCACGGTCAAACGGGCATGAGGCGCAGTTAACGGTCCAAGGCCGAACTCGCGGTTGAGCCGAGACTGCGGCGCTTAACGCCTATTCACTTTCATCACATGAGCGAATGAAACGACCTGACCCCACTTAGACCAAAACGGAATCTCAACTTGCGGCTTGCCACGCGAAATTATTCAGTGAGGTTAAATCTTGACTTTCTTGCCGCCCAATCAGTTGGTCGAAAGTTTCCCGCGTAGCCGCACGTACTGCGCATAGTCAATCTCAATTCGCCGACCGATGTAATCCTGTGTTCGGGGAGCCCGCCTTTGGGCGCCTGCAATCAGATGGGTCGTGCGCAGGAGGAAAGCGTCAGAGCCTGCCCCGCTGCCATAACTCACCGCCAGGACAAGCTGTTCTTCAAGAGCGACGTCGAGAACTGCAGTGAGGCCGATGAGCGCTGACCCGGCGTACGTGTTGCCGATATCCCCGACCAGCATTCCGATCTTCCACTGCTCCTCACTGAATCCCAGCGCGCGCATCGCTCGGACAGGAAACTTGACGTTTGGTTGGTGTACGACCACATGATCGATTTCCGCGGCAGTCACACCTGTTTCCCGCAACAACTGCTCGGCTGCGGGGATGACGTGGCCGAAGTACCCGGGGTCTCCGCTGAAGCGTTCCGCATGGCTGGGATATTGCGCGCCGGGCCGGCGCCAGAAATCCGTCGTATCTGAGACATAGCTAAGGCTTTGTTCAATGACGGCGACCGACCTGTCCGCGGCCCCCAGCAGAACGGCGGCGCCGCCCGCCCCAGCCGTGTATTCGAGGGCATCGCCCGGACGGCTTTGCGCTGTGTCCATTCCGATTGCCATCGCGTAGGGGGCCATTCCGCTGCCCACAAGTCCGATTGCGCCTTGCAACGCTTCCGTTCCGGCTTTGCAGGCGAACTGCCAGTCTCCTGCCTGTGTGGCGGGCGTGGCGCCGATGGCCTCAGCCACAATTGTGCCGGTCGGCTTCACTGCGTAGGGATGGCTCTCACTGCCCACCCAAACTGCCCGGATGTCCTTCGGATCGACCTGTGAACGCGCAAGCGCGTTACGGGCCGCTTCGATACTCATAGTCGCTGTGTCCTCGTCAAGCCCCGGCACCGCCTTCTCCCTTACCGGGCTGGCTTCCGACAGTGTTCGGTGACCTGCTCCCTTCGCGCCGGTCTCACGGTCAACGACGCCGATCTCGCCCATCCAGATCCGGCCAATCTCTTCGCCCGGCAGGCGAAAACGCGGAACGTAGGCTCCGTATCCGACAATTCCTACTTGCTTTACTGGTTGATTTAACATGTGTATGCCTCTTGGGGGGATGGTCTGGCCGGCCGCGCTGCGCGTCAGTTTCCTGTACAGTTTCCTGAACGTCGCAGGAGTTCCCTGGCTCGTTCCACTCGGATGTTTCCTTCCGACACCAGCTTGCCGGCGATCACTTCGACCGCCTTTCCTTTTGCGCCCGCGGACGCGGCCACTTGGCGCGCATGGAGACGCATATGTCCCTTCTGAATTCCCGTGGTCGCCAGGGCCCGAAGAGCAGCCAGATTCTGCGCCAGGCCCACAGAGGCCACGATCTCGCTCAGCCTGCCCGCGCCGCCACTGCGCGGGGGCGAAGATTCGTCGCCGCGTGAACCAGACTGACCGTGGTCCGGCCCATCGTCCATACCGGAGTCCAGCCCCAGGATCTTCAGCGCGATTCGGGCCGAGGGATGGCTCCGCGTTGCCCCTCCCACAGTGCCGACCGCCAGCGGCATTTCCAGGCGGCCATGCAACAGTTCCGATCCGGGGCCGCCCTGCACGCGCCAGTTGGTAAGGGCGCGATACTGCCCATCCCGCGCTGCCCAGGCGTGGGCCCCGGCCTCCGCCGCCCGCCAATCGTTGCCGGTCGCCAGCAGCACGGCGTCCACACCGTTGAAAATGCCCTTATTGTGTGTTGCAGCCCGGTAAGGGTCCGCGTATGCGAATGCGCTCGCTTCCGCGATCCGAAGAACGACATCGCGTCCCGAAAACTCGTCGCCGTCAAACGCGCTTGCGGGTATCCCGACCTCTGCCCAGGCGCGCCGCCTATCGTTCAAATTCGATAGAATCCGCAGACCAGCCCGGCCCCTTGTGAGCCGTTCCAGAAGCGGCGCAACTGCTTCAGCGGCCGTGTTGGCGGCGTTTGCCCCCATTGCATCGCGGCAATCGATGAAAATATGGACGATCAGCATAGGTCCTGCGGGGGTGTCGGGCAGATGCCGCACCTCAAGGCCCTGCGGGCCCCCGCCCAGGCGCGTCAGCGATGGGCTGGTCTCGGCGCATGCCAGAATCTCTTCTCGTGCCGCAAGGATCTCATTCTCTGCCTGGCAAGGATCACGCACATCCAGTAGTTGGATCTGAGCGATCATGACAGGCTGCGTGCTGCCTGCCAGGAACCCCCCGCCTGCCCGGGCGAGCAGGGCTCCAAAACTGACGGCCGCCACCACTGACGATTCTTCCACCGCCATGGGAATCAGGTAGTTCTTGCCGTTAATCAGGAAATTGGCGCCGATTCCCAGCGGCAGAGCAAACCGCCCGACGACGTTTTCAATCATCGCGTCGGCCTCCTCGGCGCCGATACTCTCAGCCAGGCGCGCCGTTTCCGCCCGGCTTAGATCCGCCCAGCCAGCAAGAATCTCCACGCGGTCATTCAAACCGCGCCGGTAGAAGCCCTCGAGTCTCGAAGAACGTCGGTCACTGTTAAGAATAATACTTGGCCTCCTCCATTTAGGGCGGCGTCCTGACGCCATGCAACACAGATGTTTGGGTCTGCCTGCATCCCCGGCTACGCCAGCCTACCGCGGCTGCTATCCAAACAATAGCAGGACGGGGCTGCCAATCTCTATCAGATGTCTCAGGGAAAGGTTCTGACAGCTTCTGGTCAGTCAAATGCCAGAAGTGTTTTTGCGATTGGGCCTTCAAAGAGCTGCGGGGCGATTGCCATGCTGGTGACCAATACAATTGCGATCACGGCAAAGACAACGCCGACAGGCCGCTCACGCGGAAGCAATGGGTTGCTCAGAGGGCCGAAAAAGATGCCGACCATGCGCACGAAACCGAGAATGACGCTGGCGCTTGCCACCAGGACAACTGCCGCGAAGCGCCAATCGCCTTCTGCCAAGGCCTGAATCGCCGACCAATGCCCGGAGAACCCGGCCGTCAAAGGAAAACCGGCCAGGCCAAGACTGCCCAACAGAAATGCCGCCGTACTCCATGGCAGTCGTGCGCCTACCCCGCGCAGGTGTTCGGGATTCAGACTACCTGCCGCCTGTCGAATCTGGGCAAGGCCGGTCGCCGCGCTCATCGTGCTCAGGATGCGGAGCGCGAAGAGAGAGATGACCAATGGTCGACTGCGTTCGTCGGTCCCGGTCAATAGCAAGAGAATCAGGCCCCAGTCGTGCAGCATTGCGTAACCCAACAGGCGGCCCGGATGACTGGCCGCGGCCGCGGCAACCCCTCCCCAAACCAGAGTGATGGCGGCAGTTGAGGTCAACCAGACGTTGAGTACGGTGCTGTCAAATAGCATTGGGAAACTTGAAGTCGCAAGGTAGAAGATATAGAGAGCGAGCGACTGGTAAAGCAGTAAGGCCAACGCCATCGCGATCGGGGGGGCCGACTCGGCCAGTTGCGGCTGGGCGCTATGCAAAGGGACCGGCGCCAGAAGCAAAAGCAGTCCGACGCCTAGAAGCTGAGCCCCGGCGGCCGCCAGCCGAATGTCCTGGGGATTGAGGGGCAACTGTTCCATGTTCCACGCGGCAAGCAACACAAACGGAGTCGCCAAAATGGGCGGCAGTATCGCCCGCAAGGAGCTCATCGCCTCCCCGGGGATGCCGACCTGAATGGGAAAAACGCTAACCGTCATCAGGATTGCCAGCATGGCCGGGGCAAGGAAAACGGGCGAAAGCGGCGCATCCGTCACCAGGGCCATACCAATGTAGCCTGCCCCCACGAGCAGCATTGACGGCGGAAATACTTTGCCCTGGCTCGCAGCCGCAGCCAGAAGCATGCCGGATCCAAGCAGAAGAAGCGCGATGACAACGATCGGTTCATTGGTCTGTGTCAACTGCAGGCGAAATCCGAACTGCCAGATCCCCGCCCGCAGGTTCAATTCGACGGGCATGAATGGAATGGCGAGTGAAGTCGCGTCCAGAGGAAACCGCCAGAGCAAAATGCCAACAAGATTCAGCGTCACGCCGTTGGCAAGCAGAACACCCCGCTCCCATATACGCAGGAAGTAGCTCGAAAGTATGCATAACAGCAGGAGACTGAGCAAAAAAGATGGTAGGGCAAGTTGGATCATGGAACGCAGCTATTCACTCATTGGCACAAGCATTCAGGCACTTCCTGATTACCGCTCAGAGACAATTCCAACAACTCGGTCCCCTTTTTGTGTCGCCCTTCAGTTCATCGCCGAAACAGCCTGAACGCGGGAAAGCTTCGTTTCTTCACCCGTTGCGGGGATCAGTGTTCTGACGACGGCTGATTAGAGTGTAAAACCAGTATCCGAATCCATAGCCAAGGACTCTCGCGCCCGAAGCAATGGTATGACGGGGCTGAACACCCGGGTTCAGGTCGGGATCGGTAGCCGAAACCTCGACAAGAGTTAGTGCGTCGTCTTCGGCCAGCAGCAGATAGCTGCATGCCAGAGCGACCAGAATCTGCAGGACGCCCAATAAGACGACGACGGCGGGCAAAGGAAACAATATCGATAGGAAAGCCTGAACTGGAATCAGCCACAAGAGCAGGCCAAAGCCGCCAAAAAGGGCGGTCTCGGTCATTCCCAAGGTGATCAGCGCAACGGTTGCCAACCACAGAAAGAGTGCCTTGGTCGAGTTTGACAGGAGAGGCAGTTCAATGGCTTCGCTTGCATTCCAAACCAACAGGCTCGCGATTCCGAGGATAAGCAGGCGAAACAGTCTGGAACTGAATTCGCCGGAAGATCGGACCTGAACATTGCTTGTCTGCAAAATCGATAGCAAGAGAATGAGGCAGGCCAACACCTGCACGCCGAAATGCACGGTCGGCCAAGGCCCCGGCAGCCCATAGACGGCGCCAATCAAAGCGCTTGTGCCAATCTGAACGACCAGCAGGCCGGGCAACGCGATGCGCCAATCCCACAAGACCACGGGCAATACCGCGGCCAGTCCTAGCAGAATGTGAATGGGAACCGATGCCCACAGTTCGGCCATGTACCGTGCTCTTCAGGTTCAATAATATAAAAGCTTACGCAATCGGTTTCGAATGGCGGCCCAGGCTGGGCCCGTTGCGCCAAGAAAACGCCTTGCAGCCCTTCAGAAATACAATGCCTCTTTCGAGGTGGGCTTTCCGAGCGATTCGCGGATTCGCAGAGCGCTCGCTATCAAACATTTAGCAGGAGGTAGCCGATTATGCCGAAGACGACGACCCAGCCCATGTTTCCCGTGCCTTCGACAATCTCCAGACCCACATCCCAAACGTTGCCCATTCGGTTCGTGCTCCAACGGGTAAGGCCCGAAAGCCAGTCAAGCGTCGCGAGGCGGGCGATACGACTGAACCATGTACGGATAGATGGCAACGTTTCGGCCCTGTTGCCACTGGCGCTAAGCATCTCTCTGACCTGAGTACGGGCGATCGCCAGCCCTATTCCCAAGGTGAGCGGGCCTGCCAAAGTCAGCCAGACCTGCCAGCTGGCAACTGCGCTGGGAGGGTTCCCCGCGCCGCGGGGGATGGCGTCAGGGAGATTAGCCAGGCTGGTCATCATCTCAGGAAAGACACCAGCTATAGCCAGGGGGATGGCGAGAATCACCACATAGACAAGAAGTCTGCCAACGATCCAGGTGTCCGGTTTCAGTTCCCAGACCGCGCTGCCGGGTTCGCCGTCCCAACTGCGCAGCAGCGAGGAGACGTAAATCATCTGCGTGATGATATAGGCCGCAAAAAGCGGCCACATCAGCCCCCCCAAACTTTGGCAGAGGCTGCCTTCGTCAGGGCAGTTTCCGACCATTAACAGCTGAGCGACGACCGACTGCGTCAAAAAGCCGGGCGTAAACGGCACGCCAACAAGCGCAAGCACGCCCACACTTATCGGTATCTGCCAGTGCCAAGCGCGCCAGATGCGTTCTCCAATCAGCCAGAGGCCTCCCCCTAGAGCGAAAGTTGTGGTCGGCCAGAGTACGGCAGCCGGGCCTCGAATCTCCGACAGAATGCTCGTCAAACCAGCGATCCCGACAGCCGTGACCAGCACGAAAGTCGTATGCTCCTGCCGGGTCGTTGTTGTGAACGTTGCGATAGCGGAGCCGAGCAGGCCAAGCAGCGCGAGAGCGACAATCTCAGGACGCGCAAGAAGCTCCTCCCCGGCCAGGCCGCTCGACCATCCTAAAAGCCAAAGCCCGCACAGCGCCGGCGGCATCTGGTCAATGAGCCGATCCGGCATATACATGCGCTCTCCGCTCTGAGGCAGGAGCCACAGATGAAGGGGATAGACACCGGCTCGTATAACGCCGGCAACCAGCATCAGGATTACCGTTTCCTGCGGCAGCTGGCCCCCGGCCAACAGTTCCGCGGGCCCACTCTGACCGGCCGGCAGCAATCCTATCAGGAGCAGAAGCGCTCCCATCATGCTCAAGCCCTGAAACTGGCGCGTGGTAGACAGGCCGGGACCTTCCGGCACAACAGTGCTGCGGGCAATGACAAACAGATCCATCACGACCCACATAAGGGTTACGGTCAGGAGATTTCCGCTGCTGACGAGGAACAGCGCGCTGGCTATCGCTGTCAGCGACAGAGCCAGCGTCAGCGCCCGAAAGTGCCAGTTTTCGTCAGCGTTCAGTTCGCGGTTTGGGCCGGAAACGCCGCTGAAAAGCAGGCCGCCCCCTCCCAGCAAAAGGATCAAACACGAAATATACCAGTTCCAACCATTGCTAATCCAGAGCAGATCTGCGCCTTGTGAAAAAAACGGGCGCCACGGAATACTGAAAGCTGGGATGACCGGTTGAAAGCGCAGCGACACAGTTAGACCAGCCGCAATACACCAGAAGAGCAAGGCGACGCCACTGAGGATCCCGGTCGCGCTCCCAAAGCCCCGCCAGGATTCGCCAGGCCGGACAAAGCGCCCCAATATCCAGAGAACCAGGCTACCCAAAGTTAAGAAGAGCGGCGGCGCGACCGGAGCAATCAGCGCTGACCAGGCCGAAAGGCTACTGTCCATAGCTGCCCATTCTAGCACAGCCATTCCAGCGCCCGAAACAGTTTGGCGTTATCGGACGCAGTCCAAACCTGCGATCGCCGGGGCAATCGGGACGCGGCCTTCATTCGAATCTCCCAGCCATTCCCCATGGCTTGCCTCACTCTTGACCGCTCCCGGCTTTAACCTGTCATTCTCTCTCTTCTCTCCAGATTCTTCTCATTTGGGGCGGTCAGCTGCAACCGGCTTCCCTTATGCGGGGGGACACCCCCCGCAACGCTCCCCGCAGAAAGGTGCCCCGCCTGTGATGCGTGGACATTAGCCAGGGCTGTCCAGCCCAACGCGTCCTGCCTATGCCATCAATGCGACGCACAGCGACTGCCACCCCAGCGCCCTCCCCCTCAAGCCCCCGTTTGCCCGCGCCGCCACCTTTTCCTTTCCCGCCACCCCCTGCAGAGCCGCCTCTTGTGGGCGCCCCACCAGCCAGCGAAGCCCCACTATTCCCCCTGCTCCAGCGCGGTCGCTCACATTCACCAACCGAATACCGCCTGCTGCGGTTGAGGCTGCAGTTCTCAATTTGACATCCCAAAAGCA
Source organism: Caldilineaceae bacterium (assembly GCA_022824025.1). GTDB lineage: Bacteria > Chloroflexota > Anaerolineae > Caldilineales > Caldilineaceae > Bin5. The sequence continues at coordinate 131,111 of JAJEBF010000021.1, read as the reverse complement.
GCCTAGAACTTCTCCCATTGCGGATCGCACCCAATTCTCAGGCACTTTCGTGATGGCGCGGTCTCTATGCTATACTCGCAGTGAAGTGAAATCTGTTTTCCAAGGAGATCAAGTGAGCGGAAACTGGACAAGAAACGCCTTTGTATATTTGCTGATTTTGGTGGCGGCCGCCGCGCTGTTTCTGAATGTTTACGGCCCCAATGAGAGGCCGCAGAACATAAGTCTGAGCGATGTCGCTCAACAGATCGAGCGCGGGGAGGTCTCGCGCATAGACGTCCGCGGCGAGAGGCTGCAAGTATTTTCGCAAGGAGGCACCCAGCCCCTTGCCAGTCGTAAGGAAGAAAGCGTCGCACTGACGCGAACACTTCAGGGCATGGGCGTCTCCGAAGAAAGACTGTCCCAGGTCAAGATCAACGTTCAGCCTCCATCCAATTCGGGCAACTGGTTTGCCCTGATCATCAACCTGCTGCCCCTCATTCTGATCGCAGGCCTTTTCCTTTTCCTCTTCCGCCAGAGCCAGAGCGGGAACAACCAGGCCCTTTCATTCGGGAAGAGCAAAGCGCGCATGTTTGTTGGCGACCGGCCCACTGTCGGATTTGGTGACGTTGCAGGCGCCGACGAGGCGAAAGAGGAACTGGAGGAAATCGTAGAGTTCCTGAAGGAACCGCAGAAGTTTGTTGCCTTGGGCGCCAGAATCCCCAAAGGAGTCCTCCTGGTGGGGCCGCCCGGCACCGGCAAAACGCTGATGGCCAAGGCAGTTTCCGGCGAAGCCGGCGTTCCCTTCTTCAGCATCAGCGGGTCGGAATTTGTCGAGATGTTTGTGGGCGTTGGCGCCAGTCGCGTGCGCGATCTGTTTGAGCAGGCAAAGCGCAACAGCCCCTGTATTGTCTTCATCGATGAGATCGATGCGGTTGGCCGCTATCGCGGCACCGGACTGGGCGGTTCCCACGACGAGCGTGAACAGACACTCAATCAGATCCTGGTGGAGATGGACGGCTTCGGCACCGATACGAATGTGATCCTGGTGGCCGCGACCAACCGGCCGGACATTTTGGACCCGGCCTTGCTTCGCCCCGGTCGCTTTGACCGGCGCGTGACCATGGATCGTCCGGACCTTCAGGGCCGCAGGGCCATCCTCGATGTGCATGTCAAGGGAAAGCCACTGGACTCCGACGTAAACCTGGATTTGATTGCCCGCCAGACGCCCGGTTTTGTTGGCGCGGATCTTGAGAACCTGGTCAATGAGGCCGCCATCCTTGCCGCGAGACGCAACCGGCGAACGATCGCGATGTCCGAGATGCAGGAGTCGATTGAGCGAATCGCGATGGGGGGGCCGGAGCGCCGCAGCCGCCTTATCACCGATCGCGAACGCAGGATTGTAGCGTACCACGAGGCCGGCCACGCCATCATCGCCCACGTTGTCAAAGGCGCGGACCCCCTGCGGAAGGTGACCATTATTCCGCGCGGCATGACCGGCGGGGTCACGCTGACCGTGCCGGAGCGGGACAGATATCTCTTGCCTAAGTCCTATTTCCTGGACCATATCGCAGTGGGTCTGGGAGGACGGGTTGCCGAAGAGATTGTCTATTCTGACATCTCAAACGGCGCCAGCATCGACATTCAAAATATCACGCGGATGGCGCGGGCAATGGTCATGAAATATGGAATGAGCGACGCGATGGGACCTCTACAAATTGGTAGCCAGGAGGAGAACCCATTCCTGGGCCGGGAGCTTACCGAGCAGCGGGACTACAGTGAGGAAGTGGCCGAGGCGTTGGACAGCGAAGTTCAGAGAATCGTGAAGGAGCAGCACGATCGCGTTCGGAACATCCTGCGAATTCACCGCCTTCGATTGGATGCGGTGGCCGAAGCGCTGCTCGCTCGCGAAACGCTTGACGATGTTGAGTTTGTGGAAGTCTTCGAAGGAAGAGTCAGCCCGGACAGTCTTCCGAATCCGCTGGCCGGCCAGCCAGCCTGACCGATTGCCCGCTCAGATTTCGAACTTGGGGCCCGTCTTCTACTGGGGGAGAAAGCAGGAACCAGTGGCTGATGGGCTCTTTCGCGCTGCCCCTCAGCGCTTCCGGTCGGACTCGAGAACGCGCAGAAGAGCCTGCCCGTAGGCCTGCGCCTTCCATGGACTGACGGTAGGAATCTCAAGCAGATCGTCAACCGAGGCAGGTTGACAAGCCGCAATTCGCAGAAGCGTGTCATTGCTGAAGACAATGTCCGGATCGACCCCGCGTTCGGTTGCCGTTTCAGTCCGCCAGCGCCTCAACTGGTCGAACTGTCTTCTTCCGGCAGCCGTACGCAGCGCCTCAGCCTTTCTGACAGGCGACGGACGCCGAGGTGGATCCTGCAGCTCCCCCTTTTGAACGGCAGCGAGAAGCTCTCTGCCAAATCTCTCGATCTGCCATCCGCCGAGTTGCGGGATTGACTCTAGTGACGCCAGCGTCTGCGGACGCCGCTGAGCCAGTGCCACCAGGACACTCTCGCCCAGAACTTTGAATGGCGGCCTGTCCAACTGCTGTGAGGCGCTCTCCCGCCACTCCCAGACTGCCTGCAAAACACCCAGATCCTTCTCATCGACAGCGCGAATCTGCTTCATATGCCAGACGGTTCGCGGTTCCGGCTCCCTATACCTGATCGTCTCCAGCATCTGAAAGGCGTCCTGAGCCTCTTCCCAACGACCGTCCTCCTTCAATGCGCTGATCTGACGTTGTCGCAGCGCGGGCAGATAATGCGTGTCAATCTGCGCGTAGGTCAACTGTTTCGATGTCAGCGGACGTTGCCCCCAATTGGTGCGCTGCATTCTTTTGTCGCTGACGACACCGAATTCCTCCTGCAGGACATTCGCCAGCCCCACGCCCTTTCTCCCCAGAATACGCGCGCCCAATTGTGTGTCATACAGCCGCCGAATTTTGAAGCCGAAGTCCCTCTGCAGAATCAACATGTCATTCTCCGCGGCATGGAGAATGACCTCACTCCTGTCGTCGCCCAGAATCCCCCCCAGTCCTGTGAGATCATTGACGCGTAGAGGATCGATCAGGAAATCGACAACGTCAGCAGGATTTCCGGACCAGGTCTCGTCCGGCGTCGTGTCAGGAACGGTAACCTGAATAAGGCAAACCCGCGGCGTGTAGCGGAAAAGGCTGTCGCTCTCCGTATCCAGCGCTAGCCAGGGCTGACCGGAGAGATAGGCCAGAAAATGCCGAAACTCTGGCGCGGACTGTACGAGTTTCGGCGGTTCAATGGCCGCCGGCCTTTTTCCGCTCTGCCGTGAACGGCGACGCCTGTTTCGATTCCGTGATCGCGACATTCTTTCGTGTTTCTCCTCTTCTCCCGGACTCAACTTTCTCTGAAGCAGCGGCTGAATCATACCCTAACTACCCCCTCTCTACAATTTCAGCTCCCTGCCTCCCACCCTCGATGACCATGCTTCTCGGTCACATCCCGGTGCGGAGGGGGCGATCTTGCCTAATGGTTGAACAACCCGCCCGGCCAACCGGAGCCACCCTTTCCGCCGTCCAACTTGAAGCGCAGTCATCTGGCCTTCGGAATGCAGGAAAACGGACTGACTTGAATCCTGTCCGGAACCTGGAACGAGGGTAATGCGGGGCGAGTCAACCGCCTGTGATTCGAGCATTTCGCATAGCCAAGGAATGCCCTGCGGCGTGGCCCGTCGCGCTTGTACGGCCCCGCCCCATATCCTGAACCTTGCACACGGCAGTACAAGGCATCCAAATTGGGGACGCGGTGGTGAGTTCAGCTCGATCACAGTCCCGCCAAAAAACCAGGCGTTCAACTGGTGTAGCGAGAATAGAGACACCTCGCTTGGTGGCCGAGCGCCGGCGAAAGGACGATATGGTTGTGTCTGGTTGCAGGTCGCTGAGATCGGCGCCATATTTGTGCAGTTTACAAAGGAACTGTCAACCCCAACTTGTGCGCCAGAGGCCAGATTTGAACTGCCCCCACACTCTCTAATGCAGCCTCCTGGTCTGCCAAATCTTTTCGTATGTGATATGATTCGTACCGATCCTATATTCCAGGCGACGAAGCGACCGCTCAACCTCCTGTCCCGGCGCCGAAGACCAATGGCATGGGAAGGCGGGCTCCGTTCGGGCAACTTGGATTCGGTCCTTCCCTCGACAGAATCGAAAGACCTGTCCCCCTGGCAATAGGGAAGAGGAAGTTTCAAGCAAAATGTCAGAGACAAAGCGATGGCGAGGTGGTACTGGTACGACGACGAAAGCAATCTGATGGCATCGTACAGCCATCCTCCTGGCAGCCGCCCTATAGCCACCGCAGTGGAGTGGCTCAGTCCGGACCTGGTATCCGAACTGCACGTGCGGTTCTCGCGCTGGACCTCGGCGAGCATGTCTCCAGGGCCTGTGATTCCACACAGGTTGTGGATTGACCAGGCAGGGGGCTTGGCTGTTCGTTTCCCTTCAGAGGCGCCGGTCCCCCTGCCTGAGGTAGGCGCCGGCGAAGGCCTGGCTCAATGGCTGGTGCTCCTGTCAAAGTGGATGGAGATTCACGTCGTTCTGGCACGCGCCCGCCCTGTGTGGACAGTTGCCGAAATCGCAGCCGCCCTACCCTTTACCTCGCCGTCCATGCTGCCCCGTTCTCTCGTCCAATTCCCGCCGAACAACTGGGATCAGGTAGCCCAGGGCATGGCGGCAATCGTCGCCGACGGGTCATTGCCCTCGAACCGACAGGAAGATCACAGGACCGGCCGACGGGACTTCTCGACTTAAGCCAACCCTGTTCCGGTTCTGGGAGAGGCGATGCGGGCCAGTATGAACGAAGGCTTAATCTGGCAGGTTCTTCGTTGAAAGACCAGCTATGAATGATAGAAGACATTGTGACGAAGACAGGAATGAGACATCGCACTGTAAAACGGACAGCGCAATTGAACCGTCCGCGCGCTCTGTTGAAGCCGCAAAGGAGAACTCGAACGGCTACACGGTGCGACACATTCATTCCGCTGGCGGGATTGCCTATCGAATCCAACGGAAAGAGGACCACCATTTCGTCCAGGTAGCTCTCATCGCTACCGACAAGGAGTGCCGGCGCTGGCAGCTGCCAAAGGGGCGCCTCAATCCCTCTGAGGAGTCGCTCGCCGCGGCCCTCCGCGAGGTGGAGGAGGAGACTGGGTTGGAAACAGAGTACGAATCTTTCCTGAAGACCGTTCAGTACGATTATTTCGATACATACGCCAGAACGGTTCCGGAAAAGGTCTATAAGAAAGTGGATTTCTATCTGCTGCGGGTCGTTGGCGGCCGCCTCTCTGACCAGAGCGCGGAAGTACAAAAAGTTGAGTGGGCCGCGGTCGATGAAGCGCGGGATCGACTGGCATACGATGGAGAACGGGACTGCATAGAGTTGGCGCTGGAATATCTGAATGGTCACTGAGATAGGGAAGGCTACACCTGAACAGGTCCGCGAGGTCCTGAAACTGCTCGTTTCGGGCACAACGAGTGACGTAAGCAGTATGGAGGAAATTGCCGGCAGCTGGTGGCGGCGATTCCTGTTCATGCGCTGGTTCGGGCCGAGATTTTTGGGCAAACAGATGGATACGTTTGTGGCAACGGAGGGCGCCCGTATCAACGGATTTGTCATCATCCAATATGATGGCGATGCGGCCGGCACCTTTGATTGGGCCTTTCTCAAGCCCCTCGATGTCGAAGAAAACCGAGAAGAATTCGCCGACCTCCTGGACACGGCCCTGGACTTCGTCGAAGACCAGGGGATCCACCCCTACTTTTATTTTGGATTTGCTACTGCCTCGGAGGCGGAGGTCCGCCAGGTCCTTGAAGAGCTTGGCTTGGGCGCCGCCGACTATCAAAATACGCAGGTGGTTGGCGATCTGCCCTTGGCTGAAGCATCTGCCCTTCCCGAGGGCATGAGAATAGCCCCCCAGATTTCGGCCCGATCCGGGGCGAAAATTTCCGAACTCCTGCCCGCAGTCTATCCTGACGCAGAGGATGAGGATACGGAGATGATAGCTTCCATCCACTCAAGCACGCTGCGTTCGTCCAAAGTCTTCCTGGTACTTGAGGAAGACGCCGAGATCGGTTTTGTGCAGCAGTTCCGCTGGCGGGACGAACTGCGTCTACTTTACGCGCTACCTCCCGGGCATTGGGGAACTGAAAAGGAGCGCCAGTTAATCGCCTACCTGGCGCGGACATTGCAGGGCAAAACGCGCCGCTTGAGGCTGAGAACATTCAGCGCCGCCCATATGGACCGGGCCCGTCAGTCTTTAGAGAGTCTGGGTCTTGTCTGGCAGAAGGCCCCCTGGCAACGCTGGGTGGTGGCGCTGGAGGGAGACACGCAAGAGGGGGATTCATCTGAACCGCAGCCGTCAACGCGAGACAAGGGCTCCGTCTGGCCTCCGGAGGCTCCGCACACGGTTCAGGACAACGATGTTGAAACCGGCGAACAAGCCGCAGAGAACGAAGAGCGCAAAACAGGACGAGGAGATGAACAGCCAGGCTGAGAGGGCAGCCCATAGTCCCGCAGTCCAGAACAACGAACACCAACCCCAGAACAGCCAGAAGAGCCTACATCCTTCTACATCCGGTAAGGGCATTCAATTCAGCCCAACGGAAGAGGAATATCGCAAAACGGGCTCAGAAGTGGATGACTCATTGTGGCGAAATGCAGAACACGCCACAGGTTATCTCCGCAGTGAGAGCGGACTCCCGATATTCTACAACCAGTGGAAACCGGACGGCCCAATTCAGGGAACTGTCCTGATTCTTCACGGGCTAGGCGAACATGGTGGACGCTATCGTCACTTGGTCAACGCGCTGCTTCAGGCCGGCTACAAAGTCTATGCGCACGACCACCAGGGCTTCGGTCGGTCCGGCGGCGCCCGCTGCTATGTTCAAGGGTTTCACGACTACCTGAGCGACATTACCCAGGTCGTGTCTCTTGCCCGGCAACGCGATCCGGGTCTCCCCTTCTGTCTCTACGGCCATTCAATGGGTGGGCTAATCGGTCTCCTATACCTGATGGAAGCGCCGGGTGCAGTGGATTTGGCCGTGATCTCCTCGCCTTCGATTCAAGCCCACGATCTCTCTTTCGTCAATCTGGTGCTCAAGCGGATCCTGGAACTGGTCCATCGCGTCCGGCCCCAACTCACCTTCCGTCAGCGCGGAAGTTTGGACATCCTGTCACGGGATTGGGAAGAGGTGCAGATTGCGATGGCCGACTCCCTGGGCGTGCCATTGCGCAGCGCCCGCTGGGTGGTGGAATTCTTCGAGACAATGCAGGAGGTCAGCGAACGGGCCGGCGAAATCCAGCTTCCGATTCTGATGATGCAAGGATTAGCCGACGCAGTCGTCGTCCCCACGGCCACACAGGAGTTTTTTGCCAGGATTGCCTCCGAGGACAAGAATCTGAGGCTATATGAGGGCTACTACCACGAACTGCACAACGATCTGGGACGCGAGAGACCGATCGGCGCGGTGGTTGACTGGTTGAATAGCCGCTGCCTCGACAGCGAGAGAACGTCTGAGAGCAGCCGCTGACTCTTTGCAGAACGCTTCCGTCCGCACATGGGAAACTCTCGCTGTCGGCTTTTCCACTGTTGCGCAACGACATCCACTTTCGTTGACGAGCTGTTCGCCCGTGTCCTCCCGGTTGGCCAACTGCCTGCCGCGTTAGCCCGGGCCGGCGTCCTTCGCGTAGAAGCCTGCGGCCTGAACATGTCCGCTTAAGGTGTGCGGAGCCGATTCAGATCCCGACGCCGGTTGGGATTACCACAGAACCGACCCGCCGCAGCGCTTAGAAAGTGGTCAGGACAACCCTACGCAACCGACATCCGTCAACGTCTTCCCGGACGTGTTTACGATTGAGTCAATGAAGGAAAGCAAACGACAACATCATGTTGGTCCCGCGCGCCAGCACGGTCCTCTCGGGGCAAAATGTCAGGCTCGCGCGTATTTCCTGAGTACACGCCAGTCCGCGGGTGTTGTTCCGTCAGGATACGACACGGCAACCTCTCCCACATAGAGGTCGCCGCGTGAATCGAAGGCGATATTGTGGGGACTGAAGTAGCGGCCGGCGCCGTGCGGATCTTCCATTCCCCACTCGCTCAGAATCTTGCCGTCCAGATCGCGCACAGTGATTCGGGCCGGCGGATTCTCCAGGACCGGCGTCTTTGTTTCCCCCATGAAAATGCCGCCAACCTCGGCCACATACATGTTGTCGTCGGCGTCAATGCACATATCGCAAGGCCACCAGACATTGTCCCACTGGCACAGGTAACCGCCCTGCGGATCGAAAAGTTGGATGCGTTGATTCTGCCTGTCGGCCACATAGACAGTGCCCTCGCTGTCCACGCAGACGTTGTGCGGTGTGACGAACTGCCCTGCGCCGGTCCCTGGTTCGCCCCAGGAATTCAGAAGGTCGCCCTCTGCTGTGAAATGGTGTACGCGTGCGTTGCCGTACCCATCCGACACGTATAGAGCTCCCTCCGGGGAGAGCGCGATGCCGGTTGGAAAGTTGAAAGGCCTACCGGCGCGCAGCACCTCTTTCTGGACATCCCAAATGTACCCGGTTTCTGCCGGATCGTCTGCGGTTTCGATTGACATGAGGAGTTCGCCGTCGGGCGTGAATTTGTGGACGGCGTGCCCCCAGTCGTCAACACAGTAGATCGAGTCATCCGGGCCAACAATAATGTCATGGGCCCGCTTTATCATCCCCTCGCCCCAAGAGCGCAGGAACCGTCCTTCTCTGTCAAAGACAATAACAGGATGTTCGCTGCGGCAGAAGACATACACCCTATCCTGCGAGTCCACCGCCACGCCCGGCGCCTCGATGATAGTCCGGCCTTCAGGGACCTCTCCCCAGCCATCGACCTCCTCATAGACAAATTGGCCGCTGCCCAATCGCATACTCTGTTCTCCTCTTCTGCCCGGTCGCGGGCCATGTGGGCCCGAATGAAATGGGATATTCTCTGCTACGCGGTCGGCTGACCGGCCATTGCGCCCCCTTGAGCGCACGCCTTGTCAGGTCCGAGGCTTGGGCGGAATCTCGTCTCTTTCAGGTTCGAACCACATGCCTGCGATCGGCGGCGGCGCTGGATCCCGGGCGATGCGCATGTCGACTACGCACGGCTTGCCGCACTCCAAGGCATAGCGCAGAGCGTCCCCGATTTCAGGGTAACAGTTGACCCGCAGCCCTTCCGCTCCGAGGGCGCGGCCCAGTGCCGCGTAATCAGTCTCTTCGCGAAACTCTGTGCCGATGACTTTGCCGTCATAGCTGGCCAGCTGGCCGCCGCGGATGGCGCCAAGCGTCTGGTTGTTGAACACGACCCACACGACAGGAAGCCCCCACTCAACCGCGGTGATCACCTCCTGGCAGACCATCAGAAAGCCGCCGTCCCCGGTTACGCATACTGCGGGCAGGTCCGGCCGGGCGAGTTTTGCCCCGATGATGGAGGTGGGCCCGAAGCCCATCGGCGTCCAGCCGCCAGGGTAGAGCAGGCGGCGGGGGGCAAAGATTGGAAAGAACGCGCCAAAGTAGTGATTGTGGTCGCCCGTATCCAGAGAAAAAAGGAGGTCCCTTGGCAGGGCGCGCCGTAACGCCTCGACCACGCGCAAGGGCTCCATTCCCGTTTCACTGCTTTCGCCATCTGGGAGTTCCAACTGAAAGCCGGCTTTGACGCTTGCGGTGAGCTCCATGTTTTCCCCCCGGCTCTTTGGGGCTTCCCTATCGGATAGGGCGGCAAGCGTTTCCTGCAACGTTGCCTTGGCGTCGCCCAGCAGCCCGATTTCCACGGGATACGTACGGCCAATCTGGTTTGCGTCAATGTCGATCTGAATGAACCGGTTCTGCTCGACAAACGGCATGCCTTCCGTCCACCAACATGTCGAAAGATCGGAGAAGCTGAAGCCCACTGCCAGGACGACATCGGCGTGCTGGCGAATCAACTCGTGCGCGCTCGGATGTCCCAGCCAGCCCACGTTCCCTACACTGAGCGGATGATCCTCGGGCAGGATACCCTTGGCGGCGTAGGAGGTGGCGACTGGGGCGCCGAGAAGCTCTGCCAGCTCCCGGATTTCCGGCCCCGCGCCGGCGAGAACGGCGCCGTAACCGGCCAGGATGACGGGATGGGCAGCCCGGCGCAGGGCATCGGCCGCCTTGGCGATCGCGCGTGCGTCCGCGCGGACGCGGCTTGCGTAGCCGAAACGGCCCGGGTCGGGCAGATCGGGATAGTCGTGGAAAGTGGCCTGGAGGTCCCACGGTATTTCGATTGCGACCGGGCCGGGATTGCCAGCGCGTGAAAGGGCGCAGGCCCGGCGGACCACCTCGGGCACGAGATCTGGGTGCTGAACCTGCCACACCTTCTTGACAACCGGTTGCAGGACCTGCACAAAGCTCTGGTCCGGGGGCCCGTAAAACGGGCTGGTCTCCTGAAGCTGGCCCCGGCCAACCCAGCGGGATATGACCCCGCCAAAGATGGCCGCGACCGGGCTGGATGCGGCTGCGGCTGAAGCAAGGCCCATCACCATGTTGGCGGGGCCCGGGCCGACCGAGGCGCAGCACACGCCGATGTCACCGGAAATGCGGGCGTAGCCGTCGGCAATATGGGCGGCGCCCTGTTCATGGCGCGTCAGTTTGAACTCAATCTGCGAAGAGTCGTGAATCGCATCCAGGACATTTGTGTTTCCGTGTCCGGGATGGCCGAAAACATACCTGACCCCTTCCAACTCCAACGCCTTTACCAAGGCTTCGGCGCAGCGCATTCGAGCCATAGACTTAGGCCTTTCCTGTTCTTCGTGCAGCCTGACTTTCAAAACAGTGAACTCTTCGCTATGCCCTGTATGTCGCTTGCCGTACTGGGTTGGACGCCCTGATTTTATTCAGGAACACCATACGGGCTGCCCATATATTTTCCGACATGTTGATTCAGAGGCCAGCCCTGGCCGCCTGAAACGGCAAAGGTGTCCGATTTGCCCAGCAGCCAGAAGAACATTTCCGCGGCATCATTGCAGTCACGGAACTGCTCACGATAGGTCGGGTCCGGTAGCTTGTAGTTCGCGCTCGCAATGTCAAAGCCAGGCTCGCGAATCCAGTCCCGGTGCGGCGACTCCGTTCGCCAGTAGTTGTATTTGAGAAGATTGCGCAACCCGGTTCCTGGAGCTGGGGAGCGGCGGTGCCAGATCGAATAGACGGTGAGAAAAATCGTTCCTGCGGGCGCGGCCGCGCGGTAGGCGCCCCGAATCCCTCCGTAGTGGCCCATCTGTCTGGACAGAGAGAACAGAAAGTGGGAGCCGGGCAACAGCTCGGTCGGGCCCAACTCGATCGGACAATCTTCGGGATAGTAAAAGACCTGGAGGTAGTTGAGCGCCGGACCGTGCTTGGAGTTGCCGTCGCGATGCCAGTTCTGAGCCGGCGAGGGGCACTGGACTCGGTGATTGCTCATGAGTATTGGCAAGCCGAAATTCTGGCCCAGGAGAGAGCGAACCGCCCCCGCCGCCTGTTCATTCAGAATCACATTCTCGACAAACCAGTCCTCCTCCAGTATTTCCGTCGGTTCATGCCCAGGGCAACGGTCCAGAAAGTCGACGGCGCGGCGATTGATCTCATCCGGCACCACCCCCTCGAATACCATGAAGCCCTGTTTGCAGAATTCAAGTACCTGCGAATCTTTCAGTCCCGGTCGGCAAGAGTGTGTTTTCATAGACTTCTATCTCCTTTGGCCTGTACTGGGAATGGCGGGGAAGCGCACTGTTCGAACTTGGCTGCACGTCAAAAAGCGACTCAGCGCTCGTAAATCTCCCCGCGATCGCGTGCGACCCTGGTCCGGGTCAGCCTCTGCAGCGCAGGAGGCATGCGGTCGTATGTCTCGGGCCACACAGGCTGATGGCCTCCTTCACGCGCCAGATTCCACCAGGGCGGATAGTAGGCGATGTTAAGCGCCATTCTGTGATGGTCTATCGTTGTGTTGGCGCCATTGGCGTGCCATACGCCTCCGTGCCACAAGAAAACTGAACCGCGCCGACCGGTGATTGGCAAAAGCCGTCTGTCGTCCGCTTTCATGCCTCTTGGGGGTCTGCGGCGCAAGCGATGACTGGTCGGCATGATGCGTGTGGCCCCGATCTCTTCGGAAAAGTCCGTAATCATCCAGATCGAATTGATCATCCACGGCGTGTCGGGCAGAAGATCGGGAAGATCCTGGGCCGAGTCCGTATGCACGCCCCCTGCCGGCGCGCCAGGTTTGACCCACTTGGAGCAAGCCTCTGCCAGGCGAATGTCCTCCCCCAGGAAGTGCCTGACCACCGCCAGAACATCCGGATGGGCCGCGCAGGCCCAACTCGCCTCATCAAGGTTCAGCAGCCCAAACAGGGTCTGGTAAAGATCGTCGTCTGGATCCTGGAAGTACTTGCGGTTCTCAGGGTCTTCATGCAATGCAAACAGCTGCTCCGCCATTCGGTCTGCTTGTTCTTCCGGGATCGCATTTTCCAATACGCAGTAACCGAACAGGTCCAGGTGGTCGATGGCCTCTTGTACGCTCACGTTTCCCTTCCCCCTCATCGTCGTGGGTTGGCGGTTCACCTTTCAAGAATGAACTCGCAACCGAGTCCGTACGTCTTTTTCTCATCCAGAAGCAGCGCCAGGTTTGGAAACTGGATAATCCTCCACCCGTCCCGAACGGCCTCCAGCACTGTTTGATACGGCCAGTCCCCTGCGTCGGGAACTTCCTCCGAAATTTCGCCATCCTGCATCAGCAACATTCCGTGCACCTGGCTGGTCAGAGAGGTGCTCGCCGCTTGCAGGTAAAGGATATCCTGGGTTTTTGAGACCACACGTTGGGCGGTGGCAAGCGCGTCCTGCAGCGCCTCCACCTTGAGCGTTCCCTCTTGAAAAGCCTCAATACAAGACTCCAACTGTTGCGTGAGTGGCTGTCCTGGCATCGGTTAACCTCCGCGGGAATCAAAGTAACAACATGGCTGTTTGTCTATACCTTAACTTGTCGACCGGCACGGTACCGGGTTCCTCATAAGCCGTATACGTGTTGCGCCGTCTCTCCCAGAACAAGAGCCTGTTCGCAAGGAGAAAGAAAAGCTGTGTGGATTTTCGCCAACTCTACATACTGACGATAGGTCGCGTGGACCAGTGTTCCTGGCTGGTCCGTGCCCCACATTATTCTGCCGGCGCCGATGCGCTCGGTCGCCAGCCGCAGATAGCGTTCTACGCTGGGGAATGGGTAGCCTTCCTCATGGACGAAGGCTACCAGCGAAGCGCAATCGAACCAGACGTTGTCCAGCAGACCTAAATCGATCTGCGCCTCCCAAAGTTCCCACTGATTCGGGTCTGCCTCCGCGTCAGGTCTCGGTTGACCAAGATGGGCGATCACGATTCGCAGCTTGGGGTGCCTTTGGGCGATGTTGCGCACCGCCTCGGTCTGGTAGGAGCGGCTGCCGATTCCGCCCAGGTCAAGAACCAGGATCAGACCCCGCACTTCAAGTTCCTCCCAGAGCCAGCAAAGCTCGGACGCGTCAAGCCGCGCGTGCGGGTGAATGCCGAACAACCCTGAAGGTTCTGAGCACTCCAGTTTTACGGCGCAGAAAGCGCGCGATGCCAGCGTAGCCTCGAAGGTCTGAAGGCAGTTGGCGCTCCACGGGTCAAAGTAGGCGGCCCCCGCAAGCCGGTCTGGATGACGTTGGAGCGCGTCGTCAACGTATTGGTTGCACTCTCCGTAGAGCGGCCCCTGCAGCAGGACCGCTCTATCTACTCCGGCCCAGTTCAAAGTGGCCAGGAGTTGCTCCGGAGAATAGGCGAGCCCTTCCCCCAAAGGGGGCGTTATCTGAACCTCATTCTCGCCGACCATTGCCTTCCCAAATCCCAGGCCTCTCGTGGGGCCGGCCGCGTTCAGGCCATGGATACGCGGGAATATATGGCAGTGGGCATCAATGATCATTGCAGGACCTTAGGGAACCACTCCTGACCCTCTGAATTCGCGGAACAGGGGAAACAGTTCAAGCCGCGGTATCGAGAGAGCGCCGACCCGCCGGCGTAAGCAGCACGATCCTGCCAAGGTTTTCCCCGGATCGCAGGACCGCCAGCGCCTCATTGGCGTTTTCCATCGGAAAGGTCTGCGTGACAATTGAGCGGATCTTCCCTGACGCCATCAGACCAGCGACCTGCATCAAGTCCTGCTTCCGTCCCGCCCGCGTGCCGAGTATTTCCAGTTCGTTCTGGGCCAGGTATTTTCCTTCAACAGGGTAGTGATCAGGTGTGTAGCCGACGATTACCATTCTCCCGCCATGCCTTAAAGAGTCGAAACCAGCGGCCATCGTGCCCGTCTGGCCGACGATATCGATTACGCAATCAACGCCAATTCCTCCGGTCAGGTCCCGAACAGCATCCGGCAGCTCAGCGTCGTCCGGGTCGAGAAGCGCATCCGCGCCGATCTGACGCGCCCATTCTCTCTTGGACTGGGAAAGCTCAACAGCAAGGACGCGCGCCCCGGCCGCCTTGGCCAGCTGAACCGCCACCGAGCCAACGCCTCCGACGCCGACGATCAGCACAGTCTCGCCCAATCGCAGCCGCGCCCTTTCTATTGCGTGGAATGCGGTCATTCCGGCATCGCAACAGATCGCGCCGTCAGGCCAGGAGACCTGATCCGGCAAGCGCACGAGTTGGCGGCCGGGGACCGCGACATACTCGGCATAGCCGCCGCTGCGGTCCTTGGCGCCCAACACCCCGGCCATATTCACACAGATCTGCTCTCGGTTATTGAGGCAGGCAAAGCATTCGCCGCAGGTCGTGAAATTGTAGACGATTACCCGGTCGCCTTGCTTGAAACCGGTCACCCTGTGCCCTGCTTCGGCGACGACGCCTGCAACTTCATGGCCCATGATGAAGGGCAAGTCCGGAGTGTAACCGAAACCGTCAAGCAGCTTGAGGTCGGTTCCGTCGATCCCGCAAGCCATCACCTTCACCAGCGCCTCGTCTGGCTCAGGGCAGGGTGTCGTCACCTCCTGCCATTCCAAAGGCTGACTGAATGCACGCAAAACGGCCGCTTTCAAAGAGGTGCCTCCTGACTGACTGCACGCGACAAGACTTGGCCGAATCGGTTCGGGTGTAACCCCCCTTAGACGGCTTCGAGAATTGCATCTACGAAAGCCTTGCCATCTTCGAGAACCTGCAACGGATTGTCCGGGTAACCCCAGGCCATTGCTTCGTACTCGATTGAAATGTAACCGGAAAAACCGCCTCTGACCATCGCAGTGATCAGACTTGCGAAGTCAATCTCTCCTTCGCCCAGAGGAGGGAATCCGAAGTCTTCGCTGTCTCCGCGCGCGTCCTTGGCGTGCATGTGCTTGACCCGGTCACCCAAGGCCTGGTAGGCCTCCAACACGTGATCACCGCGGACATGATAGTGCGCCGGATCAAAAAGGACGCCCAGGCCTTCAAGTCCGGGGGTTGCCAGCAGCCGCTGCAAACGGGACAAATTGTGTACCAGTGAACCATACGGGCTGGCCGCTTCGATCAGGAGCATCACGCCAAGACGGTCGGCCTCCGCGGCCAAATCCAGCATCGCTTCCAGGCACCACTCCCAATAGGTGCTTTCCCACCCGTAAAACAGTTTTACGCCGCAGCCGCTGATCACGTAGGGAACGTCCATGTCAGAGGCGAGTTGCAGCGCGCCGCGTATGAACTCGGTATTCTGCCTTCGTACGGCAGGTTCGCCGTGAATCACGTTGGTGTGGGCATTCAGCGCGCCGATGGCGATTCCCGCAGATCGGGCATAGTTCCGAACCGCCCGTCGTCTGGCGGCGTCCGCGCCGGAATCCATGTGGGGTTTGGGCGGAGGGATGAAAGGGGGGGCCAGTTCTAAACTGATGTCGATCGCCTGGTATCCTTGTCTGGCAAGGACATCGATCGACTCTTCCACGGAATAGGTGTGTAACAAGCCGGAATTGCAGCTCAGACCCTTCATGTCTCCTCCTGCTCCGGACTGTCTTCTGGGTTACTGGGTAGGCGGCAGTCCAACGATCTCTCTTGCCTCGGCGGGGCCGGCAATCTCTCTGCCAATCTCGCGTGAGATACGAACCGCCTTTTCGACCAGTTCCGCGTTTGTTCTGGCATAGACGCCGTCCTCGATGAACGGAGAGTCTTCCATGCCGATTCGTACGTGGCCGCCGATCGCAATCGTATGGGCAACCATCGACCAGTAATTTGGGGGGTCCATGCAACTCATGCTGAAGTTGGCCCGCGGCGGCAGGTTGTCCACCATGTATTGGAGGGCCTTCGCGTTGGGCGGCGTCCAGCCCTGACCGGCCCAGCCGAAAAACAGCGTCAGCCACAGCGGCTCCGGCAGCAGGTCCTTCTCAAACTCGCGTACGCCCTCCTCCGTCCAGAAGTCGCCGCCGCGAATCTTTCCGATCGCCCAGTACGCCCCCGTATTGAAGCACTCGATCTCCTGCTTTACGCCATGTTCCTTCGCCAGACTCGAGTACAGTCTCAACTCGGGGATAGGATGAATCGAGTAGATCGGAACGGGCGGGTGATCGGGGTCGGGCTGAAAATACTCGTCGTGAGAGTTGAAGTTGATCGAGCTCATGTCCGGCTTGAGTTGCCGCCACAGCTCCAGTTTCTGGTCAAGACGCATGCTGGCCAGCCCAAATTGCACGATCGGCTCACCCGCGGCGCGAACCCGCTCCGTTATGTCGCGCCAACCGTCAACATTGGGAATCGACAGCTGTTTGCCGTCGGGCTGGATGACAGGGTCAGACTTGTACTGACCATGCGTATGAACGATCGTGGCCCCGGCGTTCATGGCCCGAATATACTCTTCCGCGACCCCTTTGGTATCGTCGCAGGGCGTCAGATACGGGTTGCGTGGATATGAACCCGCTGAATCGGTGGTCACGGTAATGACGAGCTTTTCCATGATAGTCCTCTCATTGAGTCAAACGCGGATTTGATGCCTGCGATCAGGAACCCGATGGACTGGCGCTGTCGATCCCCTGTAACTGCAACTGGTCGGCAAAGTGACAGGCAACGTGATGACCAGGCGAAAGTTCGTTGAGGGCGGGAACTTCAGTCTGGCAGATGTCCTCCATGTACCGGCAGCGGGGATGGAAGACGCAGCCGGGAGGGGCGTTCGCCGGGTCGGCCGGCTCGCCTTCCAGGCTCAGGCGCTGCATGGCATGGTGTGGATTGGGGCGAGGCACCGCCGAGAGAAGGGTCTCGCTGTATGGGTGCCTGGGATTGCGCAGCAACTCCTCAGACTCGGCCACCTCAACCAGCTTGCCCACGTACATGACGGCTATCCGGTTGCTTACCTGTCGTACGACGCTCATGTCATGGGCGACGAAAAGATATGTCAAGTCCAATTCCGACTGCAAATCCTGCAGCAGGTTGACAACCTGAGACTGCACCGACACGTCGAGGGCCGAAACCGGCTCATCGCAGACAACCAGCTTGGGACGCTGGACCAGGGCGCGCGCGATGCCGATGCGCTGCCGCTGCCCGCCGCTGAAGCTGTGGGGATAGCGGGGCAGATGTTCAACTCTCAATCCAACCGCGTTCACCATCTCCGCGACTCTATCCTCCAACTCCTGCCCGCGGGCAATGCCATGGGCCAGAAGCGGTTCGCCGACCAGTTCCAGCACCGTCATGCGAGGATTCAGCGAAGAAAACGGATCCTGGAAAATCATCTGCATATTGCGGCGGAACGCCTTCAACTCCTGGCGCTCCAGGCGGTTCAGATGCACTTCCTCGCCGTCGATATGGAAGATGATTTCGCCGTCGGTTGGCCGGTAAACGCGCACAATGCAACGTCCCGTCGTCGTCTTGCCGCAACCGCTTTCGCCGACCAGTCCAAGCGTTTCTCCTTTCTTGATCGAAAGGCTTACGCCGTCGACCGCTTTTACGTAGCCGGTCGTTCGTTTCATCAGACCCTTCTGGATGGGGAAATACATCTTCAGGTCGTTGACTTCCAGCAGAAGATTGTTTTCAACGGCCATCAGTGACCTCGGTCAACTCGTCCTCTACATCTGAATGCAGGTAGCAGCGAACACGATGCCCAGGGCTTGTTTCAGCCAGGCCTGGCATGGCGCGATCACAGGTTCCGGGCATAAAGCTGGGGCAGCGATCGCTGAAGGCGCAGCCGCCTGGAATTTCGTAGGGATCGGGTACGACGCCCTCTATCGCTCGCAGCCTGGGCAGCTTTTCTTCATCGATATGGGGGATCGAATTCAGCAGGCCCTGCGTGTAAGGATGCTGGGGGTTGTCAAATAGCTCGTTTACGTCCGATTGCTCGACGATGCGTCCCAGGTACATGACCGCCACCTCGTCAGCGACCTCGGCGATCACGCCCAGATTATGCGTGATGAACATGACGGCCATGCCGAACTCCTCCTGCAGTGCCGTCAGCAGCTCCAGTATCTGCGCCTGAATCGTGACGTCCAGGGCCGTTGTCGGTTCGTCGGCAATCAGCAGCCGCGGGGAACAGGAGAGCGCCATCGCGATCATCGCCCGCTGCCTCATGCCCCCGCTCAACTGGTGGGGGTAGGCGTCAACAATCTGTTCAGCGCGGGGAATGCCGACTCTGCGAAGGTTCTCAATCGCCAGCTCTCGTGCGTCTGAAGCGGCCACATGGCTCTGATGGAGCAGAATGCTCTCCATGATCTGGTTGCCGATCGTGTGCATCGGCCCGAACGAAGTCATCGGTTCCTGGAAGACCATGCTGATTTCTGCCCCCCGGATTGAACGAATCTCCCCCCCGCGGGGGTCCAGCCGGGCCAGGTCAACCGGTTTCTGGTCAGAAGCATTGTCCCCTCTGCGCAACAGGATCTGGCCGTTCACAATGTTGCCGGGCGGCGACGGCACCAAGCGCAGAATCGAGTGCGCCGTTACCGATTTGCCGCACCCGCTCTCGCCGATAATCCCCAACGTCCGGCCACGCCTGATCTCAAAGGAGACGCCGTCAACCGCCCGCACGATTCCTTCCTGCAGGTGGAAGTGAGTCATCAGATCTTTGATTTCAAGCAGCGCGTTCTGGGCCATACTTTCTCAGCTTAATCTGAAGAACTCTTGTCTCGCCGCCACCCTCGTCACGTGATCGAATAGGGGTCCGCCGCATCCCGCAGACCATCACCAAGGAAATTGAACATGAGGACGGTTACGATGACGAACAGAGCAGGGATGAGGAGCCAGGGGTGGAGCGCGACGTTGGCGATCATCTGGGAATCCTGCAGGAGCGTTCCCCAGCTGACCGCAGGCGGCTGAATGCCCAGCCCAATGAAGCTCAGACTCGTTTCCCCGATGATCATGCCGGGAACCGACAAGGTAATGGCGACAATAATGTAGCTTGCAAACAGCGGGAGAAGGTGCTTCGTGATGATGCGCCACTCACTTACGCCGGAGACGCGGGCCGCGATCGTAAAGTCCTCTTCTCGCAACGAAAGCAGCCGGCCCCGCACCGTCCGGGCCAGCCCGGCCCAGCCCACGATCGAGAGGACGACGGTGATCGCGAAGTAGGTCTGGATCGAATCCCAGTCACGGGGAACAGCCGCAGCCAGCGCCATCCAGAGGGGGAGCTGAGGGATTGACACGAGCAAGTCGATCAGCCGCTGAATAACCTCATCGACAATGCCGCCGAAATAGCCGGAAATGCCCCCGATGATCAGGCCAAAGACGAAGCTCAGAAAGACGCCGACCAGGCCGATTGTCAACGAGATGCGGGTCCCGTGGATGACGCGGGAAAAGAGGTCCCGGCCAAGTCGGTCGGTCCCGAAGAGAAAGATCTGGCCCTCCTCATCCACGCCAAAAAGGTGGAGATCGGTTTCGAACAAGCCCCACATCTCGTAGGCATCGCCGCGCACAAACAGGCGGACCGGGTACCGCTCCTCCTTCACCTCCTCGAATACGCGGTTGTAACTCTCGTCCCGGCCCCCTTCCAGCCCGTATACAAAGGGGCCGACGAACTGACCATCATGAAAGAGATGGATCTTGGCAGGCGGGGCATAGACAAAACCCTTGAAGTCCCGGCTGGTTTCGTAGGGGGCCAGGAACTCGGCCAGCGCCGCCACAAGGTAGAGAATGGCCAGCATGACCATTGAAGCCTGCGCCAATCTGTGCCTCTTGAACCTGCGCCAAATCAACTGCGACTGCGACGCGGTGTAAAGATCCTGCTTTTCCCGGCTGGGCAGGCCTTCCCGCGGCGCGCCGCCCTCGACCCGATCGGACGCAGTCTCGACACGCTCGTTCATCAGGCCACCCCTTCGTAGCGAATGCGGGGATCCAGCCACACGAGCAGAATGTCGGAGACCAGCGTGCCAATGACGGTCAGGACGCTCAGAATGAATACAATGCTGCCGGCCAAAAACATATCCTGGTTTAAGAGAGCCTGCAAAAGGACCGGACCGGTCGTTGGGATATTCAAGACCATGGAGACCAGCACCTCCCCGGAAATAATGCCCGGCAGCATCCAGCCGATCGTGCTGAACACAGGGTTCATCGAGGTCCGCACCGGGTACTTTACCAGCAGGCGGGTCTCAGTCAGTCCTTTCGATCGCGCCGTGATCACATACTGCTTGTTCAGCTCATCCAGCATCATACCCCGCATCGTTCGCATCATGCCCGCGGTATTTGCCATGCCGATGATGACGATCGGGATCCAGATGTGCTGCAGCATATTTACGAATTTGGCCAGGCTCCAGGGCGCGGCTTCGAACTCCTGGGAAAAGAGTCCGATCGCAGAGATCCCGAACTGGACAAACGCGATCCAAAGAAAGATCAGCGCCAGCAGAAAACCGGGCGTCGCGACGCCGATGAACGAAACGAACGTCCAGAAATAGTCGACCGGGGAGTATTGGTGGGTCGCGGAATAGACGCCGATCGGCACCGCCGTAATCCACACGAAAATCGCGGTGAGGACAGATACCAGCGCGGTCAACGGGACGCGCGCCGCCAGTATCTCGCTGACCGACTTCACATAGGTGAAGGAGGTGCCGAAGTTTCCCTTGAACAGGATGTTGGAGATCCATAGCCAGTACTGCTCGGGCAAAGACTTGTCCAGACCGTACAGCTGGCGCAGGCCTTCCACCTGCTCTTCGGAGACCTGTGTGCCCGCGGACCGCAACCGCAGGACCTCCATGTTGAGGATATCACCTGGCGGCAACTGGATGAGGGCAAAGGAGATAATGGAGATCAGCAGAAGCAGCGGGATCAAGAGCAGCAGCCGTCTGCCAATGTACTGAGTCAGCATTGACGCCGATTCCTGTCAGAACCTGATGGGGAGTGTGAACGAAAGACCTGCGACGCGCGCGGCCAGCGCTCTGGTTGTGACGCGGGGAGCGGGCCGCGCCCGCCCCCCGTCGACCCGGAGCCTCACTTAGCGTCGGGTCTCATCCTGCCAGTAATAAAATTCTGCCTCATTTGCAGACTGAATCTGGAATCCCAGCTTGGCCACGTTGCCGAGACCATCATTGACGATCAGAGGATTCTTCAGCGGGTCGGCTGCGGAGATCCAGAAGTGGTTGTCGCGGAAGATGGCGATCATCTCGCCCCAGATGCGCGCGTGGTCGGCCGCATTGGAGGTGGCGAAGAGTTCGGTCTGCAACGTTCGCAGATCCTTGTAGGCCTGCGGCGGCTCGACGCCTACGATCAAGGGATCGGTCTCGTCTGGATTGTCGGCCGCTTCCTTGCCGCCGGCCAGGTTCCAGTCGTACCATGCCATCCAGAGCGGGGCATAGTGACGCTGCCAGGCCTGGCCGATGTAGTCCCCGGATTCATGCCATGGCCAGCGGGGATAGTGCGCCCACCAGACCATCGCCTGTGTCTCATTGGCTGCGGCTTGGGTCAGGAACAGATTCTGCTCCAGCTGCTTGACCGTGGTGCAGATGCCAATGTCGTTCCAGTTCTTTGCAACGATCTCAGCCGTCGGCAGTGACTCGCCTGTGAACGGCGTGAAGTTGAACTGGATTTCTATTGGCAGGCCACCCGGAGTAAGACGGCAACCGTCATCGTTGCGCTGGTCCAGGCCCAGGGAATCGAGAATGGCCTCCGCCTGGGCAACGTCTGTCGTCGGGTCCATCGTTTGCGGGGGGTCGGCCAAGTCGGAGTAGACTGCGTCGATGATCGTGTCGCGGTCTACCGCGTAGGAGAGCGCCTTGCGAAATTCAACGTCGTTGATGACCTCCTGCCAGGCCTCATCGGCGTACGTCATATTGAGGTAGATTTCGCCAAGCGAGGCATGCATGTCGAGAATGACAACCTCGTAGCCCTGTTCATCAGCGTTCTGAACGTAGAGCGCCATGTCGGCGGCGTTGACGCCGCGTCGGGCCATGTCAACCTCGCCTGCGATGATCTTCAGCGTAGCCGCGTTGACATCGGGAACGATTGAGATCTCGAGGCGATCGATATAAGGAAGCTGCTGCCCCCACTCATCCACCTTGAAATAGTAGGGGTTGCGCTCCATGACGGCCAGGGTCTCGCCCATCTCTGTCAGGACATACGGGCCAAGCGAGGGAAGACCTGTCTCATGCTGGCGATTTGTGCTGCCGTAGATGCCAAACAGCCGGTTCCACTCACCAGCCTCGAAGCCGTGCTGGTCGAGCAAAGCGGCCAGCTCATCCGGATCAGCGAAATCTCCGTGGATCTTCTTCAGATAGTCGCTGTCGATGAAGCGGTGGGGGCCGCTGCCGTACGTGAACAGGCCGGGCCAGCCACCGTACGGCTGGTCATAGGAGATCTTGAACGTGTATCGATCGATTACCTCCAACGTGCCGACGTTTCCTGTCGGCGAGTTGCCCGCACGCCACGTCGTGCCAATCACCGGCGTAAGGGTCTCGTTGTGCAGGATATGGTCCCAGAAGAACTGGACGTCTTCCGTGTCAAAGTCGGCGCCGTTTGAGAACTTCATCCCCTTCCGCATGTGGAAGGTGAACTCCTGATCGTCGTCGCTGATCTCCAGGTCGAAAATGTTGCCGGTCATCGTCGCGAAGTCGTGCGCGATGTCCTCAGTTTCCACCCAGGGCTCGTTGGAGATCCAGCCGGCGTCGTGACCGATCGAACCGGCGTCAAAGTCCACCAATCTCAATGTGCCGCCGTACTCGCCCCGCTCCATGACGGCCTGCCATTCAGGAATACGGTTGTTGCCGACCGCCGGATTGACGGGGAGGCGCTCATCAACTGGGGGCAGTTCACCCGCCTCGACCATTGCCGCCAGCATCGGCGCTTCACAGAAACTCATCCCCGCGGCCTGAGCCTCGAGGCAACTCTCATAG
Source organism: Caldilineaceae bacterium (assembly GCA_022824025.1). Classification (GTDB taxonomy): domain Bacteria; phylum Chloroflexota; class Anaerolineae; order Caldilineales; family Caldilineaceae; genus Bin5. Next base: position 107,856 of record JAJEBF010000021.1, on the reverse strand, counting down.
GTGGAGGAAGTCATCGCTTCTTCAGACGTGTCCGCGGCTGCGGGAACGTCTGCGGCGGCCTCCTCCGCGTCTGGCTGCCCCGCGCATGCAGAGAGCAAGGCGACAGCGGCGATCGCGACGAGCAGATAAAAAAGCGTTTTCCTCATCGGTCCACTCCTTTGGTCTCGTTCTGTGGAAGGGTAACTTTCTTTTCCTACCTCTTGGTTTGGAATCGGATCGGCCTCCTTCGTTGAGCGTGGACTGGTTGCGAACACCCCAATTCGGTTCACTCCCGCCGCGCCCCGGTCATGCGCAACAGGGCGGCCGGCAGATTGGCGCGTGAATAATACGCGCAACTTGTGTACAATGCAAACATCTTAAATCCATCAGGTCGGGTTGTCAACCTCCAGAAAAATGAGATATTGCAAACAAAGACCAAGAGTATCTTTCCTCCTGAAACCGGGGTTCAGATGTGTCAGAAAACCCCTTCCGCGCCTGGAGGAATGCGATGCGGATGCGGCCATTTCCTCAGCCAGATTACCTGGTTCGAAAGGGCCGCTGCGCACAATCCCCTCTGCGCCAAACCTGTGGTGAACAGGAATCCATGGTATAGTTTCTGCGGAATGCTGAAGTTAGGTGTGTGGAAGGGAGCCCTGCGTGCCAGTTCTTGTCACTATCATCCTGTTTGCATGCGCGATTGGAATTGCGCTCGCCCTCATCGCCCTCTCGATTCAGAGGGTCAGCGCACGCGTGATTGAATCCTATAAGGAACGGTTGGATGACGCCAACACGATCATGAATCAGGGCTCTCCGCCTGAATCATGGGTCGAACCGTTTCGGGCGCAAATGCGCGGCGCCGACTCCGGGGATTACGCTTCGGCTGGAAACGGGATGTTCGCCTTCTGGAGAAACCGGGAGGCATCAGCCGAACAGATTGGGGAACAGGCCCGCAAGCAGTGTCTGAAGAGGCTTAAGGCCCTGACGTCATTTATGGAAAAAGGGAATTTCTACGACGAGGAGCGAACAAAAAAAACCGTGGTAAGGACGCTCCGGGCGGAATATGAGAGATGGGCTTCCTGCCACTGGTCGGAAATCCTGGAAAGCAAGGTTGGCGACAGCGCTGAGAAGTCGGATCGCGCTTAGGTCGGAACGGTCCATTTGAAAGAGGCGTTACCGCTTCATTCCGCAATGATTTCTACGGCAATGGCCTCCTTGGCTTCAGTTTCGATTTCAGTTCGAACCCACGCGGTCCCGTCCGATTCCAGGCTCCCGGCCTGATTGCCATCCACCCGCACATGGTATCGCCCCGGCTTGAGCCCGCGCAGGCTCAGCCCTGTTCGGTGACGGTCGCCGCTCCTGTTCTCCAACTGAAACGCGATCCTGGCGGGGGAGTCCGCGGACTCTGCCCACTCCGAATGACCGTATTCCACCGCAAGCGGTTGACCTTCGGCGAAGCCGTCGCGATCGAGCAAAAAGTGGAGGCGCCCCTTCCCTCCCACCAGGTGAAGCCTCTGGCGGATGCCGTCCTGCGGCAGGACTTCAAAGCCTCGATCGGTCACCTCCAGCTGACCGCCATAAGCAAACCATCCAAAGAGCGGGTCGTCGGCGACAATCGTAGCGGCTGTGCGCAGCGCGGCCCCGTATCCCAATTCGATTTCGCCGTCATACGGCCAGCTCCCTCTCCCGTTATCCTGCCTGATCCACATGCCGCTGTACTTTTCCGGTGTGATAGCCCAGCCTGACGCCCCGTCGTTTTCTTCGCCAGGATACCAGAACCCGTAGTCGGACTCGTCTGTCCCGGTGTTCATCAAGCACCAGGAACTCAAAAATGAGGCATATCCCAATCTGAGGTACGGGAATGGATCGTCCGCGAAATACAGCGCGAAGTCGACAATGGCCCAGCCGCCCAGCTGAGACATATAGCTCAGGCCGTAGCGGGATGAGTCGCCCCCCCGATTGTCGCCGCCCAACAGCGTGTAGGATGGCTCCAGCCAACCTCGCAGCGCGATATTTGCATCGAGTTGCCTGCCCAGAAACGCTTCAAAGTCGGCCTTTCGCACCTCTGGATGCTCGTACCATCTGTCGTTGTATTTGTCGTGCCAAAGCCGCGTATCCGGCTCTACCCGCCGTGTCAGGCCGTATTTGGCCACAGCGTGGGAGGTCTCGAAAGCAGTGGTGTCAAAGGGGTATTCGGAGTCAAAAGGATAGGGGTCGTCGTACACGAAGTACTTGACCTTCTTTTCCCATTCGCCGCGCAGCCAATCGGCGCGCTCCTGCCATCCTTCCGCTTCCAGGGCGTCGATCAGGTCGACAATGAGCATCTCATTGTACAAACCCAGCCGGTAGGCCCAGTATCCCCGCGCCCCGTGGGGAAGATCGTCCAGACCGGCCAGAAGGAAATGGGCCTCTGCCGTCCCAAATGCCCTCTCGAGGTAGCCTTCGCCGTCCAGGTAGCTCGTGGAACCGGGGTAGATCCTGGCGATCTGGTACATGTGAAAATAAAGCATGATGATGTGGGGATAGTCATAACTGCGCCAGAAGTGTTCCAAGCCTTCCCCTTTCGAGCCAAAACCATGTTCACTGTGCCGGTTCTCGTACCAGTTGGGAACGCCGTATATGAAGTATGGGTACGGGGCCTCCTCATCAGTGCGTTGCAATCCTCCCCAGACGAACTTTTCGATATAGTATTCGACGGCGTCGATCTCCCTCTGAACGGGGAAATGCACGTTCTTGGCCGCGATGAACGGCGCCTTCGGCAGCGCAGTGTCGTCGCACGTTAAGGTGTAGCCATACCAGCCGTCGAAGCCGCCAGTGTTATCCGGGCCGCGCAGGACCGCTTCGCGCATATCCCATACAGAGAACAATCCTTCGTACCATTTCCCGGTATCCCGGTGTTGCTGCTTGTCCACCAGAAAGGCGGTTCTTTTTTTGATCAGGGTCTCCAGCGGCTCGGTGACGAAGAATTCAAGATTCATGTAGCCGCCGTCTCCGAACTGCACAGTCAAGATGTTCTCGCCCAGCCGCTCAAATTGGACCCGGTAACTTCGCGTATCCTCTTCCGGTTCACCCACAAGATCCACGATGGTCTGTTCAGGAAACTCCGTAGAAATCTCGTAGCCGCTTTGCCGGGTACGAATCGAGAATGTCGCGCTCAGATCGACCGGCACAGTCATGCCCGGGACGACATGAACGTCGAACAGGCCGTTCTGGTATAGCGCGTCGCGTACGCCGTCGTAGTCATCTGCCCACGTCAGGCGGAATCCGTAGACGACGCGATCGCCTTCAGAGCCGCGGGGTTTGAGGGTGATACTTGTATGGGGCTGGCGCCAACTGCCGCGCATTTCGTTCCCTCCGCTCATAGCAGAGTGGATATAGACGCGGTAAGGGACGCTGGTAGTCGAGGGGTGCGGATCGATCTCCTCGTAGTATTCCAGTTTCGTTCCAGCCAGCGGCGCCATCACCAGGTATGGACCGACGCCGTTGGGGCGCTGCCAGAACAGGAAGGAGCCGTGCCCCGAGATGAAGCTGTGCCGGGCAACCACCTGCGTGTAGTTTGCCAGGTTGTCGCGCACGAAACGCTTGTTGAAGGGCAACGGCAAGCCAATGTCACCGATTTCCAAGGGCAGATCGGTCTCGTTCCGGAACTCCAATGTCCATATGACGTCGCGGCCTTCCAAACTAAACTCTTCTTTCAGCCCAACGCCCCGCAGTCCGTGCAGCAACTGAGCGTTGCCGCTGTAAACGAAGGCCCGCGACCCGCTGCCGCGCTCTTCAACCTTTCGGATGTCCCCCGAGGCAAAGGTAGTCGCTTTTCGCCATTCGCCGTTTCCGCTGCGAGTCGCAACCAGAACCTCACCGAGCGTTTCGCCAGGCGTAATGTACTCAGTGTCAAAGGCATCATCTTTGAGCTTCAGACTGCTGATGCCGCCGCGATTGTACTCCAACAGAAACGTTCGCTCAGTCTGTCCCGAATCTACTGACATTGTTTTGCGCCTCGGACCATTTCTCCATCCTGCCTTACGTAGGACTTCATCTATAAGTATCAGATTTGAATGATGGCAGATTACAGTGCAACCGCTAAGCCATCACCGTCTCGTGAACCTGAAAGGAGCGAGAACAGACGACACTGTCGTTTCACTCCTTTCCCCTCTCTCCTTGCTTTTGGGAGGATCCTACCCCGCCACACACTCCATCCCCAACCTTCATTGCCCTCGTCAAAAAAGGGTCCCTACCACGAGCCACTGCAAATTCTGACCCCTGACCACCGACCACTGACCACGGCAGTTCTGACCGCTGCAGTTCCGAACACTGCGCTTCACAACTGTTACGCGCCCATTCTTCCCCGTCCCCATACTGCGATGGAAAACCGCACGTTTGACTTGGCGGTGTCATATCAAGAAGATTCCTGCCTCGGTCTCTGTCGCCTATGGCTGTTTCAGGGACCTCACCACATCACCCAACCCCCTGAATTGATGTCCTGACCCGTCATATTGGCAGCATCGTCCGATGCCAGAAATGCCGCGATCGCGGCAGCGTCCTCCGACCCCGCCCCCTTCTCCGCGAAGCCTTCGTCTGCACACCACCGTCCTGCCAGAATCGCATTCGACCGGGCCTCCTTGAATCGCGTGCGAGCCGCCTCTTCGTCGAAGGCCTCCTGACGGTATTCTGCGCGGGCCCGCTCCAATTCGACTGTCCGTTCTTCATGTGCGCCAGGACAGATTGCATTGACGGTGATGTTGTAGCGGCCCACGTCCGCGGCCAGTGTGCGGGTAAATCCAATGATGCCCATCTTCGAAGTCGCGTAGGGTGTCCGATGGGACAGGGGCTGCTTGCCGGTGCCCGAACTGAAGTTGATGATGCGGCCGCGGCGTTTGCGTATCATTTCAGGCAAGGCGTACTTGCAGCAGAGAAACGCGGAATCAAGATTCACCGCCAGAGTTTTCTGCCACTCCGCCAAATCCATGCCCCAGACATCCTTCGTCGGCCCGGCAATCCCGACGACATTGGCCAGGATATCGATTGTCCCGAAGCGGTCCAACGCGCTGCGCACGAACCGCCGCACCTGATCTTCCTTGGACACGTCGGTTTGGCAGGCCAACGCGGCGCCGCCTGCGTCCCTGATGCGAGCGCCGACTTTTGCGTCCAACTCACTGACAGGAAGAATGTCGCAGATCGCGACCGCGGCCCCCTCCTCGGCGAACCTGAGCGCGATCGCCTCACCGTGACCCCTCCCCGCTCCAGTGACCAGGGCCACCCTTCCCTCTAGTCTCTTCATAGGTTATTTTTCAGGCGACGATTGGGGCTATGACTGTCTCTTGACGACAGACTCGTCCAACTCCACACCCAATCCAGGACCGGAGGGCGGGACTATGTACCCGTTCTCAAAGCGGATGGGCTCTTTGAATATCTCCTGGTGAAGGGCCCCGCCGTTGTACTCCTGGATCAGGAAGTTGGGTGAACAAGTGTCAAGCTGTACGGCGGCGGCTGCGGCCACCGGCCCGCAATACATGTGGGGCGCGATCATGGCGTAGTGCGCCTCTGCTATCCCCGCGATCTTCTTTGACTCCAGAATTCCGCCGCACTGGCCGACGTCCAGCTGTATGACCTGCGCCGCCTGCTTCTCGAGAAGCTGGGCAAACTCGAACTTGCTGACAAGACGCTCGCCGGTGGCGATGGGAATGCTCGTATGAGCCGCGACGCGGGCCATCTCATCGATATTCTCGGGCGGCACCGGTTCCTCGAACCAGAACGGATCAAACTCCTCCAGGATTTTGGCGACGCGGATGGCGCCAGCCGTACTGAACTGGCCGTGCGTTCCGATGCCGATTTCAAGGTCATCGCCCACCGCGTCTCGGATTGCCTGGAAGATCTTGGCGACGTGCCGAATCGTCTTCAAGGAGAAATCGCGCGGATTCGGAAAAATAGGGGTAAAGGGATCGAACTTGCAGGCCGTGTTACCTTCCTCAACCAGTTTTGCGGCGATCTCCCCTGCCTTTTTCGGGTCCTCCCAGATCCCTTCGGTGGGCATATAAGCGTACGCACGCAACTGTTCGTGACAGCGCCCGCCCAGAAGGTTGTAGATCGGTTGCCCAACGGCCTTGCCGATGATGTCCCAGCAGGCAATTTCGATCGCGCTCAGGGCAGGCGTCAAATCGAGCCCAGGATGGCGATAGTCGTGACGCGAAGCAAAAATCGTCTGCCAGAGCATTTCGACGTTGAAGGGGTTGGCGCCGATGACGAACTGCTCTCCAAGATCCTTGATCAGGCCTACCTGCGCGTCAAGGTTGACGGCATTTCCCGATGGACGTTCGCCAAGGCCGACGATGCCCTCATCCGTTTTGAGTCGCACAAACAGCCAGTGGCTCCCACCGCGAAACGGCGGGACGTTCCTGACGACGATGGTCTCTACGTCGACGATTTTCATGTCGTTTCCCTCAGGTGGCGTTCGAAATCAGGTTGCCTCAATCGGCGGCGACTGCCTCCCTGGCTCGCAATGCAGGATCGTCTTGCACAGGCATATTGGCGATGCCGTTGGCATCCCAGCCCGATGGCCAGCGGAAGTGCTCGTCCATCTCCCTGTGGAATTCCTGACCCAGGATCGCCTCCAGCGCTTCCTCGGCCTGCGCGTAGGATCGCGTCTCGTTTGCGTCCAGCATTTCCCATAACAGAAGCGACCTGTCCCCTGTTTTGATCGCCAGCAGCGTGCGCTCCAGCGACAGAATCAAGGGAAGGATCTGGGTGAGCATGATCTTGGGCGGCAGAGGGTCGACGGGAATGCGGTGGATACCGTCCTTGTTCACAACTGCGGGAACCTCGACGGCAATGTCGTCCGGCACGCCTGGAAGCGCGCCGCGATTGGGCACGTTGACCTGGAATTGCCCCTCATTGTCGTTTACCAGGGCGTCGATGATCGGCACCTGTTGCTCGATCGTCATGCTTCTTCCCAGGTTGTCGACCAGGCTGGCATGCGGGTCTTGGGCAAGGCGGGCGATCTGTTCCACCCGTCTCTCCTGGTTGTCCACATACATCGGCCAGGACAGGTGCGAACGCTGTCCACCCCAGGGCTCGCCGAACCAGAAGCGTTTCGCAGCGAAATCCTTGTGGTACCACCAACCCAGATACTTCATCCAGACCGTATCGCCCAAGGGCATCAGTCCGTAAAGTCTGTACATATGCACAGCCGCCCTTGACAGGTCGATCTCCCACGCCCGCCTCAACTCTTCGGACCAGCCGGACTTGCCGGCCGGCATCTTTCTGGCGGCTGCAGTATCAGCCCAGTATTCTTCACCCTTGCTCTGTATCCATTCGTCGATCAGCGGGTATGCGTCCTTGCCCTCGTACTCAAACTTCGTCAGCCAGATATTGTGGTTCAGCCCCGGCGCCTGCCACGTTACCTCGTTGTGGTCGATCTCAAGCATGTCGCAAATATCGCGATAGCCATAGTAGCCGTGGCACAGACCGCAAACCTTGACGTCCGTCTCGCGGCCAATCAAAGTGCAGCCGTCATAAACCGGGTTGCCCGACTGAATAAGCCAGGCGTCAGGGCAGATCTCCTCAATGTCGCGAGCAACCTCCAAAATGAAGGAGGTATTGTAGAAGGAGTATTCCAGCGAGCTGGGCCCATCCCAATCGTAGCCGAACCTCTCTATCAGTTCGCGCGTTTCGAGCCCGGAACGGTATGTTACGACCGAGGCCGTGTTGATCACGAAGTCGGCATCCTGCATAGCCTCTTTGCGGTCCAGAGTCTGGTCGAACGTTATGTTCGCGCCTAATTCGTCCGCATATCGTTCCGCCAGCTTGTGGATCATCTGCAGGCGTTCGGCGTCCACGTCCATGAAGCTCACGTGGCTGCCGCTCAGGCTTGCTGTTAGACACAGATCCTTAACCAGCCCTAAAGAAAACGTCGCGCTCCCGGCGCCTATCACGCCGATTTTGACTGCGGTAGCCATAGGTCTCGCTCCTGTTATGGATGCACTGCAATCGGTGGGTCAATGAAGAAACGGAGGATGAATGCCGTTAAGGAGAGGAGGACAGCGCGTGTTTCCTGGAAAAAGTGAACGACCCCATGGTGTGAGGTCCCCCCCTTAGCCCTTCACAGCGCCGAGGCGAATACCGTGAATGAAATAGCGCTGTAAGAAAGGATAGACGATTAGAATGGGCACCGTTGCGACGACGATATTTGCGGCGCGGATCGACCTGTCAGACAGGTTATAAATGTCCTCCATGTTGACTGTTAGGATCTGCAAGTTCATGTCCACAACGACCGTACGCAGGAAGGTCATAATGGGGTACTTTGCGTTGTCCATAATCAGCACCATTCCGTCGAACCATGCGTTCCAGTGAAAGACTGCCGCAAATAGAGTGAGTGTCGCCAGCGCAGGCACGGAAAGGGGCAAGTAGACATAGAAGAGCGTACCCCAGTAAGAGGCCCCATCAATAATCGCTGCTTCCTCCAGCTCCTTCGGGATTTCGCGGAAAAAATTCATCAGCAGGATTACATTCCAAATTGGCAGTGCCCCTGGCAACACTAGAGCCCAAAGGCTGTTGAGAAGGCCCAGGTTGCGAATAACCATCCACCATGGAATCAGGCCGCCGTTGAATAGCATTGCAATCAGGACAATCCACATGAAGACAGAGCGTCCCTTCAACTCCTGTGACGTCTTGGAAAGGGGATATGCAGCCAATACAGTCATCGCCATGTTGATGGACGTGCCTAAGACTGTGCGCGAAACTGAGACGAGGAAGGCTCTGTAAACGGGACCCGCCTCCAGGATTTCGAGGTAGTTCTGAAACGTTGTCCCAAGCGGCCAAAGCGTTACAAATCCGCCCATCGAAGCAGCGCGGTTGCTCAGTGAAACCGCCACCACATGCACCATCGGAAAGAGGCAAGCCAGCCCGAACAAAAAGAGGAAGAGGTAGTTCCCGACGTCAAATAACCGACTTACAAGACTGTTTTCCCGTATCATGTGAATTTGAGTTCTTGCAGTATGCCTCTGAAGGCGCGGCGGGCTTAGAAAATCCGATACCCAGCATACCTACTCGCTAAACGGTAGGCAAAAACAATCAGGACGAAACCCATTGCCGACTGAAAGAGCCCCACCGCTGCCCCCATGCTGTATCGAGCGGAGATGAGACCGGCCCGGTAAACATAAGTGTCAATGATGTCACCTGTTTCATATACAGCAGGATTGTAGAGGGTCAGAACTTGCTCGAATCCGGCTTGAAGAACATTTCCCAGGTTCAAACAGGCGATCAGAATGATCATTGAGATGATTCCGGGAATATTGACGTGACGGATTCGCTGCCAGCGATTGGCGCCATCGATTGCGGCAGCCTCATGCAGTACCGGATCGATCCCGGTCAGTGCCGCCAGGTAGATGATAGTCGCCCAGCCGGCCTCTTTCCACAGATTGGTAACCACGATTATAGGGCGGAACCAGCTGTTACTGCCGAGAAAGAGAATAGGATCAAATCCCACAAATTCGATAACCCTGTTGATCATGCCTGAAGTCGCTAGAAGGTCAAGCAGGATTCCTCCCAGCACAATCCATGAAAGAAAGTGCGGCAGGTAAATCACTGTCTGCACTGTTCTCTTGAAGGCCATTGACCTGATCTCGTTGAGAAGCAGGGCAAGGGTTACGGCCATAAATTGGAGAGTGGAGATTTTTGCAACTGCTATGATGAAGGAGTTTGCAAGTACGTTCTTGAAGTCAGGATTAGAGAAAATGAACCTGAAGTGCTTGAGTCCAACCCATGGAGATCCCCCAAAACCCAACCCCGGGTTGAAATCCTGAAATGCGATTACCACTCCATACATTGGGTAATAGTGGAAAAGTCCCAGTTGAATGATCGGGAGCACCATCATGGCATACAGAGGCCATGTACGCCCAATGTAGTTGCGAATTCGCACTCGCTTCGCGGCCGACTCGTCCACCGTTAAAAGTTCGGCTCGTCCAACTGCCATTGCACTGTTCCAGGGGAGCGAAGGACGCTGCATTCTCGCTGGCAGTGCCTTCCTGAAAACTCGAAACTAGGGGAAGTGTGTCTACGGGTACCCGTAGACACACTTCCCAATCGCGCCAGGTCCGCTGGGATCTATGACTTGGCCGCCCACCATTCGTTTACTTCCTGCGTCACCTGGTCGCCGCCCAGGTTCTTCCATTGCTCGACAAATTCGTCGAAGGCGCTTAGGGGTTTCTCCCCAATGATGATGCCAAGCACGGTTTCCTCGACCAACTTGCTCAAGTCGCTTCCCCGCTCGATCATGGTCGGTGTAGGCAGGCTCTGGTACTGCGTAATCTTGCCTTGGTCGGCAGTCTCCAAAATGAAGAGGCGCGACTGTTTGCCCAAAATGCTCACCCCAGTCGGATCCTCTAGCGAAAGTGTTTGGTATGCGTCACGTTCCTCAGGCGGGATCTTTCCCCACTCCTCAAGCTGGTAATTGATCTGGTTCGCGATATGGCGGGGATCAACCATGCCGCTACCTCGTGTCCCGATCGGGCCAATCGCCCAAGGATGCCAGCTGATGCCCGTGGCGGCAACTGAACCGTCCTCGAGCCATTCGTAGTTGTGGCCCTCCCAGCCGTGGAAGCGTCGTTCGTAGTCCTCTGTTAGCTCGTGCATGAAATTCGTGATCTCGAATATCTTATCGACGTGCTCCATGCCTCTTCGGAAACAGAATGGGCTGGAACGGAAGTTATTCTCCGTATGGCGGGCTTGAACTCCATTTGGGCCGGCAGGATTGTCGGCAAATGCCCATACGGTCTCAGGATCATTGCGAACAGTGTCCAACCATGCGCCCCACGAAGGTGTGTAATGAATGCCGCACTGGCTTGCTGCGACATCCTGAATCGAATCAGACGTGTTTATGGTAAAGAAATCCTCGCGGAATATCCCGTCTTGATACCATTGATTCAAAAGCGCCAACGGCTCGATCATTTCCTCACGGACGCTGTCGAAGACCAGCTCTCCGCCCACTTCAGTCCAGTGATCTGGAACAACGCCATGGGGCGCCCAGATGGGATCGATGCTGCCAAACCAGGTTGCCGAAAAACTCTTGTTGGCCAGAAGCCCAATAGTCGTACCCGGCGCGCCTTTGCCGATATCAGCCTCAACAATTGCCACTGCAGTGTCGTGCAGTTCGTCCAGGGTCTGCGGCACATCCAGGTTCAGTGCGTCAAACCAGTCTTGCCGATACCAGAGGATATTGTCATTGTGAGCAAGGTCTTCAACTCGAGGCAGACCGTATTTCCGGCCATCCACTGTGGTGAAAATCCACGGTAGTTCCCCATATTCTGCCCAAGTGTCTTGCCAGCGCTGGCTGGCATACATCGTGTAAGCTTCGGTAATGTCCTCAAGCAGACTGGCTTCCACCATCTTGACAAAGATATTGGACGGCACTGTTTCAAGGTAATCTGGCATGTCGCCGCTTGCCATGGCCAAATTGTATTTGGTCGTGGCCTCATCGCTGCCTGACCATGTCCAGGCGACAGTTAGCTTGACGCCTAGAAGCTTTTCAATCATTCGCGACCAGGGATTGTTTTCCATGGAATCGCCTTCGCCAAATCTGGTTTGGGCATCCACCCGTCGCGTGGTTGAAATCTCGACCGGCTCCTGCCCAGGGGCTGGGGGAAGTCCGGCTGGCAAGTCAGGCAATACCGTTGTCCAACCCCTTGATTGGCCAGGACTTCCAGGCATGTCAGCCCCTAGCAATTCCTGAACCGACTGCGTAGACGCCTGCGGCATCGCCTCCGAACCTTCGCCTGCGCTCATCTCAGTTTCTGGTGAATCGGCCGGAGCGCACGCCGCGACCAAGACTGAGGCGCCTGCGGCGCCACTCAATTTTAGGAATCTGCGTCTCGAAAGAGATTTAATGTTCGACATTTCGACCGTTCTCCTTTCCAGAGCATTCTACTATGCAGGGATCAATCGGTTTGGGACTCGAAAACTGAACTGCAGCCTCTTCCGCAGTGCTTTCGCGTCATCCAAAATTCGCAGCGTGGTGGGGGTTTGGGGCAACAATATACATGAGCAGGGGGGGGCTGTCAAGCGCAAAAAACAGATGGCGCCAGCTAATTAAATCCCTAAGTGGCAAGACTTGCCGCCCCTGTCATCAATTCCAGTTGAGCGCGGTGAACTCTTTGGAGGCAGCTCTGGAAAGAGGATGCAAAAAGTCGTAAGGGGACAACGAAAAGGAAAGTCGGTCGCGGACGCTGCATGATGACTCTTGGATGCGCCCGTGCTTGGTACTGTCAGCCAGAAGAGCGGCGCAGTGCCAACAACGCGTACTTTGCGGGGAAGAGTAAGAACGTTTGAATGGCTTCAGACCTTCGCGGCCGAGGCGATCAAGGAAGAGGATATCGAGATGAAACAATGTTCCACCGAGAATTCCGAGTGCTTGCCTTCAATCCCGATCTAGCTATCCTCTTGGTCCATCTCCTCCATCTCCCCGCCGACGGGCAGCTCATCAAACGGCCCTTCAGTTGTAACAAAGGCGGCGGACACCCAACCATAGCCGCTGGGCAGGTCGGCGATGGCGACCTGGACCCAATCGCCCGATTCAGTTCGGCCGATGCCATTGAACGTGACCCCGCCAACCGCTTTGGCAACGATGTCGTATTCGGTGCCCGGTCCGGCGCGCACATTTAAGCGCTGACCAAAACTGTTGACGGTTACGATCACCTTCTGCGGCGTGGGGGCCGGCGTTGCTGTGACGTCGGGCGTCGTTATGGCCTCGGGCGTTGCGGTGGCCTCCGGCATCGCGGCGGCCTCGGGCGTAGTCGTCGCGTCAGGCGTGGCGACCGGTGTCGCCGTAGGCGTTTCCGTGACTTCGACAGCAACGATCCCCTCTTGTGGGATCACAAACTCCTTCACAGTCAGGAGATGGCCCGTCACGACCAGTAGCTCATCAGCTGACGCCCAACCGTGAACGCCTTCATCGTGGTATACGTAAAACCACTCGTTGTCCTCCGTGCGGAAGGCCGCGGTCAACCGCGAGCCGGCCCTGTAATGCGCGACAAACGCTCCGTCTTCGCCGTCCCAAAGGACCGCGCCGCCAATCCGGGTCAGCGTCAGCGCAGTTGGCCCATCCGGTGGTTCGAAGGGAGTTGGCGTCGCCTCTGGCATGGCCTCCGATGTCGCTACCGGCATTGCCTCAGCGGTCGACTCTGGCATCGCCTCTTCAGTTGGCTGCGGGGTGGAAACTGCCATCGAATCCGGTGTCGTGCTCGCCTCGGGCGTCCCGGCCATCTGGCCGCCTGCCATGGCCTCCGTCGTAGCAGTCACGGTAACCGCCATCACGTCCGCGACGGTTGCCTCAACGGTTGGCGATGGCGTAAGTGTGGCCGTCGGGGAAAGTGTAGGGGCAGGGGTGCTTGTCGTTGTTGGCGTAGGCTCCTCGATGGGAAGTCGTCCCAATCCGGCGGCCAGTAGTGTGCGCACTTCGACCCATCCCTCGGTCTCGTCCCGAGTCTCGACGAGTACCCAAAGGAGGTCGGTGGAACGGAGTCGGGCTCGAATCAGTGAGCCGCCAACCAGGGTCTGTACGACTTCGCCGTTGGGCCGGTCGTAGAGGGTGGCCCCCTGGTTGCGAACGACTGCCAGTACAGTCGTGGTGATAGGCGTTGCCTGGGCGGCCTCCCTTTCAAGTCTGCCGCCCTGAACCGAGCCCGGTTGGACCATCGCCAGAAATATGAGCGCGCCGAACCCAAAGACGAGTCGAATCTTCATCATTTTCTCTCCAACGCTCGAATGCTGCTCGTCAATGCGTTCTCCCCTGGTTGCAATAGACGTAAATTTGGAAGCAAATAGGAACCTGGGCCACCCGTGCGCCTTCTTTGGCGCCAAGCAGCCGCGCAGTGGTTCCCATTGAAGTATTATGAATGGCTGGCCGCAGCGGGACTTGACGATGCGCGCTGCCGCCGAGCCGGGTCCGGCGCCGACCTGCGGGCCCGGACTCCTATTGACCTAAGCGCTTATTCAAAAGTTGCCGAAACGAAAATACCGGGATTGAATTGGGCCGTGCCCTCTTCTGGCAGTCGAATCGTTACCGGGAAAGTCGAGTTGCCCTTGCCCGGCAAACTAATGGGCGCAATCTTGGCGATCGTGGACAGAACCGTAATGTCATCGCTTCCATAACGGGTGATCCGCACCGGATCGCCCACCGACATCGTCAGCACCTGGTCCTGTGGAATCCCAACAACCAGCTCCAGTGATGAGGGATCACCGATCACCGCCGAGGCAGAAGAGGAACCGATCACCTGGCCTTCTTCGGCGTTCAGAGAAAGCACGACGCCCGTCATCGGCGCACGCACGGTCGACTTGTCTCTGCGCTGCTGCGACTCTTCCAGGCCAACCAGGGCCTGGCTTACCCGGAGCTCCGCCGATTTCTGGCTGTTGGTCAGCTCCATGATCCGCTGCACGGTTGCCTCGGCTGACGCGACCCGTGCCCTGCCCACGGCCAAGTCTACTTCGGAGACTCCCTTTTCCAGTTCATTCACAGCGTGCTGAGCCCGGTGCGCCGCGGCGAGAGCAGACTGTAATTCCGAGGCGCGCGGCGGTTGGGTCGCCTCGTTGTATGATGCCTGCGCTACGTTCAAATCAATCGTGACCCGCTGCAAAGCCGCCGCCTGCGGTGTGCCCCCTACATCGCCCCGCCAGGCGACCTCGTTGTAGGCGCGCTGGGCCTGGTTGACAGATAGTTCGGCCCGCTCAACGTTTGCCCTCAGCTGCTGCAGCCGCGCCTCGGTCGGGCCGGCGAGCAGCTCGTTGTAACGTGCCCAGGCGGCCGCGGCGCTTGCACGCGTGGCGGCCATCTCGTCTTCCGTGGCGCCTCCTGCCTCCAACTTCGCCAGGTTTGTCTTCTCAAGCTCCAAATTGGCCATTGCCACGGCCAGGTCGCTTTCTGACGACTGCTCGTTTATCTCTAAGAGGGCGATTCGCGCCAGTTCCAGCCCGATTTCAGCGCGTTGGACGGCCCACTCCAGCTGTGTGGCATCGAGGCGGAAAAGCTCCTGACCTTCCTCCACCAGATCGCCCACTTCAACGTAGACCTCCATCACTTCGCCGCCAACGCCCGGCGTTACAGCGCGTGACGTCGTAACCTCAAGAGAGCCAAAGTAGGTTGGTATGCTTGCCTGGGCTTCGACTGCCCCCGGCTGTGCCCCGGTGACGAAGCCAACGCCTTCATTCACGCCTAGCCTGGTCGCGAGCTGCCCGCTTTGAACAAGTATAGCGCCGGCCGCAACCAGAGCGATTACGAGCAGAATGGGCGTTACCCGCCGAATCGAATGAAACATACTGGCCTCCTCTGAAGAATCCAGATCCTCCGGAGCCTCACATCATGAATTGGAAGGGGGAAGGGCCAAGCCGCCAGCAGTTTTTCGTTTCGCTGGCCGGATTTTGTCTCACCAGCGCCCTCGGCCCAACCTCCGTACGCCGGCGCAACCAGAACAGTATACCAACCCCAAAAGATCAGCGCAAAGTGCCTTGAAGGCGGCCACCACCAACAACCCTTTCCGGGCAGGCGCACGCCACCTCGCCGAGGAGCGGCGCTATGACGCCGGTGTAGCCTGCCATGCCCAAAAAACGTGACCAACTGCAAAGTGGTCGCCCGGGTTCCACGGCGCAAATTATCAGATCACGCGATCGTTCCCGCCGTCAATGGGAATCTGCGCGCCGGTCGTCTTTGCAAAAACCGGTCCCGCCGCGGCCGCTGCCAGCGCGGCCACATCCGCAGAAGTTACCTCAACGCCCAGCAGGTTCCGGGACTTATACGCATCGACGCTGATCCCGTAGCTGGACGCGCGCTTCTGCAGAAGCTCGTCAGTCCAGAGAGCCGTGTCGAAAACCGCATTGGGATGCAGCACATTGACCCGAATACCGTTCTGCGCCATTTCGAGAGCGGCGACGCGGGCCAGCTGAGTCAGGCCCGCCTTCGCAACCGAGTAGGCTCCCGCGCCCGGTCCTGGCGCCGGCGCGTTTTTGGATCCGATGATGACGACCGCAGGGTCACAGCCCAGGGCCAAATAGGGCGCGCACGCCTGCAGGAGCCGCTGCTGGCTTGTCAAGTTTACCCGGATGCTTCTGTCCCAGTGTTCGGAATCCATCTCCGATAACGACTGGCTGGCTGGAAAGACCCCGGCATTGCATATGACCGTGTCTAATCCGCCCCATCGCTGCACAACCGCCTCCACGGCCGCTGTGAGTCCCTCATCGTCAGTAACGTCGCAGCGGATTCCAAGGACCTTGCCCTCGTCAAATAGGTCCAATACAGCCGGGCTGATGTCCAGCGCGGCCACGACCGCGCCCTGACCGAGGAACTCGTCTACGCACGCGCGGCCGATGCCGCTGGCGCCGCCCGTAACCAGAACGACCTTGCCCTGAAACGGAGGCGCAGTACCCGAGTTCTTGAGCTTGGCTTGCTCCAGCTCCCAGTATTCGATTGCGAAAATTTCGGCTTCGTCCAACGGCCGCCAGCCGCCCTGCCCCTCGGCCCAGCCGATCGCCCGCAGTGTGTGCCGCTTGATGTCGTCAATCACGCCAACTTCTCCCGGCGTGGCGCCAAAGGCCGCGCTGCCCGTGCCAGGCCACAACGCCCAGCGCGGCGCCGCATCGAGTTGGGAAAGCGTGCCGTCCGTATGACGCGCAAAGTATTCACGATAAGCCGAGGCGTAGTCAGCCGCATCATGTTGACAGCCCTTGCCCGATACGACCATGGGAATCCGCTTGGTGCGAATTACATGGTCAGGAGTCAGCAGTCCGCGCGTCGCCAGTTCGGGCGCGTTTGGCAACGCAGAAAACGCCTTTACGGGTGCCGATGTATCCAAAGAAGCAAGAACGGCTTGCCCGCGCAGTTCTGCCACTGCCTTGCGCAGCTGTGCAAGCGCAAGCAGCGCATCGGCAGAAACAGGCTTCTCTACTGGGTCCGTTTTCTCACCTGTCTCGCTCGCCGAATGGGCTATGTACTGTTCAGCGGCCGTCACGATTTCAATATGTTTCTCGTAACTCTCGCGGGCTTCGTCGTCAAACGTGAAGACCCCGTGATTGAGCAGGATCATGCCGGACAGATCTTCCCAGTTCGTCTCTCGCGTCATTTCGTAAATCGCGCGGGCAAGGACGAATCCGGGCATCACATACGGGACGATCAACATCTGCGGGCCGTAAAGGTCTCGGACGATAGCCTCGCCATCGGGCGTGTTCGTCAGAGCGACGACGGCATCGGCGTGTGTGTGGTCAACGTATCGGAATGGGATGATGGCATGGAGGATCGCCTCCACCGAAGGATTCGGCGCGTAGGGATCGGTCAACGCGGCTCTCTGCGCCGTCACCATGGCGCTGTCCGAAAGTGTCTCCAGCGTTGCCATGCGGCGCAACGGCTCCAATCGAACAGGCGCGAAGCCCGGCGCCTCGATCGTCGCCAGGTCCCAACCGCTGCCTTTGACGTAGAGCGCCTCCTCTTCCTCGCCAAAGATGTTCGTAGCGGTCGCCTTCACCGAGGTGTTGCCGCCGCCGTGGAGAACGAGTGACGGATCGCTTCCCAGCAGGCGCGAGGTATACACGCGCAGCGCGAGCGGGTCACCGGAGAATCTGGCCGCGTCCTTATCATTCCATCTGCTCTGCATGTGTCTTCGCCCCCATGCCTCTCGCCGGCCTATTCGGACAGCCGTCCGAGAGAATCCTGGACTGTAGGGCGTTTGCCCGCCGCCACGTCCTCGCGCCGGCGTTCGTGAAATACGGTCAGGATTTCATTCGACTTGGCCAATCCTTCGATCTCCTGGCAGTAGGCATCCAGCTTGTCCGCCGGCAAGGCCCATAAGGCGACGTCGTCTGACAGCGCGTCCAGGTAGGCGCGTGCCCCGCAACAGCCCAGGCTCATCGCTGCCCGTCCCCCATTCTTGACCTGGGGAACCACCGCGCAGGCCGGTCTGCCCATCGCAGGAGGTACACCATCGTCGACACGCGCGGCCGCCTCGGTCAGAACCAGGCTCTGCTGGGCGTGGGCGAAGAGCAGGACGATATCGGGAGCCATGGGAAAGTCGGCCAGCGGCCCGTACACAGTGTGCCGCACGGGCTGCGACAGAACGGGAATGGCCGCCACTTCCTCCTCGCGCACGTAGTCCAGGCCCTGCATCGCCTCCAGCGCGGCCATGAGTTCGCCAGTCTGCGTCGCGGGGGCGTCGGTCAGATTGTGCGTGTGAATGCCTATGGCGCAAAGCGCGTGGTCTTGCGCGCTGGTTGCAAAGACTCTCTGCGCCGCCTCCTGCCAGAAATAGCATCCCGCAGGGGCGACCTCCTCATAGGGCGATATGCCCGCCGGCAGGTCGTCCGCAAAGGCGATTGCCAGAGGGGGAAGTGAGAGCTTCAGGGCTTCCTCCAGCGTGGCTGCCTGTTCCCCGATTGTTTTCATTTAGTCAACTCCTGTAGGTTGAGTGATTCGTCTTTGGGAGATTCGGACAGCGTCGCCGAAGGGGGGCCAGCGAAGACCGCGGCGCCCCGTCCTGTTGAGAAATCCAACTGCGCTCTGCCAACTTCAAGACGCCAGAATGGAACCAGGCATCCCTGTGCCCGTATTCGTTCAGTGATTACTGATGCTCTCAGAGGTGACTGCTTTTGAGAAATCGAGCCAGGCCGGCCCGGGCCGGAACCCCAGCTTCATATTGAGAGCATACATGGCGCTGCCCTCCTCGTTGCTTGTCTCGATCGTAGCTGCCCCGGAGGATTTGGCGTACAGAACTGTGCGCTTCTTGAGGGCGGTCGCAATGCCCCGGCGCCGGTGGGTTCGCACAACGCCGGTCAACCCTGTTTCCAGCCGTTTGCCGCTGGGATCGTTGCGCCAAAGATTGCTCATGCCAATCAGGTCTCCCGCCGCGTTGAGGGCAACGAAATACGCGTTCTCATCAAGCGCGGGGTCTTGGAGGACCATCTCCTCGAATTCATCGATAGTCGGCTTGGAAAACGGATCGGTCGAACCCACATCCTGAACGATCTCCCATCTAAGATCGCGCAGGCGGCGCTTCCAGTCAGGGACGCCCGCTTTGAGCTGGTTCAACGTCAAGATCATTACGCCGTCTTGAGCAATTTTTCCGCCAGCTTCCTCCGAGATAGTTCCATCCGCCGCGTCCGTCCGCAAGACTGATGTTGGAGAACGCATCGTCTCTTGGAACCCTTGCGCCAGCAAAAACCGGATTCGAACACCCTCGTTCTCTCTTACCCTTGAGGCCAGCCGCTTCACCTTTTTTCCGCTTTCTGCAACAAGACGTTGAAGTCCCGCGTAAACAAGCGAGAGAACCTGTGCCTCTTCGTGTTCCGGGTGAATATCGAAGCGAATGTGAACCGTGAACGGGGCCTCCTGCCAGTACGCCTGGTAACTGGTACCCACGGCCGCCAACACATTGCCACTCGATACAAGCATAACTCGCTGAAATAGGTACCCGGCCGGCCAATCCTGGTCCTCCTGTCGTAATTCACCTGCGGACACGGGACGAACACCTGTCGACGCGACCCGGAGCAGAGAAGCCAGGTCGTCGTATTCCTGTTCAGTCTCCTCAAAGGGGCGAACGACGTAAAGTGTCACTTCAGTTTAGTCCAACGACGGCATCCGAGCGGCGCTGTCACGGCGCTCGTGCATGTTGAATTCCATCGACTTCGGATACCGGTCCGGCAGGTGGGACACGTCGTTCAGCCGTTCGCGCACTTCAGCCGGCAAAGCCCAACCGCCGGCTTTGAGATTGTCCCGGGCCTGCACGATGGTGCGCGCCCCGACGATTGCGCTTGTTATAGCAGGTTGCTCGAGCACCCAACGCGTAGCAATCTGCGCAGGTGTCCGCCCCAGTTCGGAGGCAACTTCCAGCAGTGTAGCGAGCGTCTGGTCGGCGTTGGCGGCAAAGTAACTCCCGGGGAAGGCCCAGCCTTCTTCAGAGCGGGCGCCGCTGTGTGTGCGCTCCCCGGGCCGGTATTTGCCGGTGAGAAAGCCGCCGCCCAATGGGCTCCACACAACCACGCCAATGCCCTTCAGCTGGCAAACGGGGATGATCTCCTGCTCGATATCCCGCACAACCAGGCTGTATTGGGGTTGATATGCGGCAAACCGCTCCCAGCCATTGTGATCGCTGAGCCACATAGCCTCCATCAGTCGCCATGCCTCGAAATTGCTGCATGCCGTGTAACGCACCTTCCCTTGTCTCACGAGGTCGTCCAGCGCGCGCAGAGTCTCTTCCAAAGGTGTTTGCGAGTCCACGTGGTGAATATAGAGAATATCGATATAGTCCATCTGCAACCGGCGCAGACTGTCCTCGACCGTGTGCATCATATGAAAGCGGCTCGTGCCGGAACTGTTTACATCGGGGCCCATGGGGTTGAAGAACTTGGTGGCTACGACCGCGTTGCGACGCCGTCCCTTCAGAACGTTGCCCAGAATCGTCTCTGACTCGCTGTCAGCGTAGGAATTCGCCGTATCGAAGAAATTCACCCCGGCATCGAACGCCAGATCGACGATGCTCGCGGCCTCCTTCTGATCCGTGCCGTGGCCGAAGGTCATCGTTCCCAAGCAGATCTCCGAAACCTTCAACCCGGTTCGCCCCAGCCGCCGATAATCCATACCTGCCTCCTTTTAGACGCTGCGCCAACACATGAAAATCAAGCAAAAAACGTACAGCTATAGGGCGAGTTGCCTCGCACGGGGTCGGAAGCGCCCTTGCCGGAGCCGCCCTGCCGCGGCATCACCCAGGGGAAAGGCCGCGAACGGCGAGTGTCGTTTCATCGTTTCCCTAAAGGCCCATCACGTTCGCCCGCGACAAGACTACGCCTGCTCCGTCAGCGCATCCTGCAACCGCCGCATCTTAAGCACGAAGGAACCTTCGTTCAACGAAACGTCCTCGTAGCCAATCGCTTCGCCTCTTGCAAAGCCCCGTTTAAGAACCGCGCCGTCCGCGAGGCCCAGCGGCAGCAAGCCCTGTTGCCGCGCCACAGACGCCTTTTCGCACTGCCCCACGACGGTGTAACCGCCGCCGCCATCCAGCTTTTCGCCTGCGCGCAGGGCCCGCTTGGCCACTGTAATGCATTCAGCTGTTGCCGTGGGAGCGCACGAGCCGTTTGACGTGTTGAGCAGGACCGCCCGCGCAATGCTGAGCGGCGCGGGGACCGCGACCAGGTGGTACGGACGGTAAAGCAGGAAGTTCTTGCCATCGCCGCCAACATGGCAACCGTTGTAGGCCAGGTCCTCTCTCGTGAAGGGATGGTCCGATCGAACCACGGCAAAGACGCCCATCTTCAACGGGTTCGGAAGCATGGAAACGCCGTCCTCGTCAACGGAGTTTGCCAGCTCGACCACCCCATGACGGGAAAGCAACCCACCCTCGTCCCGCAAACTGAAACGAACCGGAATGTCCTCCAGGTTCACAGACGGCTCGTGCATGCCGCGGACGTCCGGTTCAAGCCCGGCGGCATTGGCCAGGGCTGTCATTTCGACCTGCGCCTTCGTGCCGTCGCGGAAAGAGTTGAACATTTTCAGGTTTATCGTTCGCCGCTC
Organism: Caldilineaceae bacterium; assembly: GCA_022824025.1. Classification (GTDB taxonomy): domain Bacteria; phylum Chloroflexota; class Anaerolineae; order Caldilineales; family Caldilineaceae; genus Bin5. The sequence goes on along the minus strand of JAJEBF010000021.1, from coordinate 86,351 downwards.
GATATGTTCTTCGGTGAAGCCGAATCGAGTAGCCGCCGTCTCCGGGGTGCCTTCAAAATCGTCGGCATAGTAGATCGTTCCCCTGCCCGCGGCCACGATCTCCAGGCCCAGGCTGCGGGCCCACTCGATGATATTCCAGGTTACCGCCGGTTGATCACCGTCCACCATCGTGTAGACGACGCCGGCGGCGTCAGCAGTGCGCCGCAGGAACGGCCCGACAGTAACGTCAGCCTCAACGTTCACCATGACGACATGCTTGCCATTGCTCAGTGCGCGGAAGGCGTGCCGGGCGCCAACCTCAGGCAGGCCGGTGGCCTCAACAATCACATCAATGGACTCGCAATCGGTGAGCGCCATGCCGTCTTCGACGATTACAGGTTTGCCGGCGCCGACCGCGTCCTCCAGTTCGTCGCCCGTCTCCGCCGTGCGGATCTCATGCGAATCCACCCCGCTGGACGTGTAGGCATAGCGGGCGTTGCGCGCATTGATGTCGGCAATGGCAGCGGTCACCATCCCCTTCATCTGCGAAATCTGCGCCACCAGACCAGCGCCGAATTTACCAGTGCCGATAATGCCCACCCGAACCGGGTTGGATTCCGCTTCCCTTTGGGCCAACAACTCGCTAATCACAGTTCGTTCCTATCGTTCTGGTTCATTGTTCTCAGAGCCCTCGCTGTCGGGTTCCGGAGCAAAAGCCAATTCCAATGCCTTTGCGGAGACATCAAAGTAGATTTGGGCAAGCATTTCATGAATGTCCGGGCTGTCCTGCTGAAATGGGGGTGGCCCCAGACGGCGTAGAAGAGCCAGACGAATTAATGGCGGGCTGATGTTGTAATGCAATGCCTGCAGATCCTGGCGCGTGCCGCCAGGGCCCAGCTGCCGGCCTCCCCAGAAGGAATCGATCTGTTCCTCCAAAGCGGGTTCATCACCACCGTCTATGGCCGAATCATTCAGAGCTTGCAAGGCATCGTAGCCAGCGGCGGGGGTGTCCGAAACCGAGCCTGACGTCCTGTCCAAATCTCCCGGCCCTTCCTCAACCTCGGCGCTGCGCCTGAGGCGCAACTCGTTGAGAACCTGCTGGCGGTCTCGTCCGCGTAGACGGAGCAAAAGCCAAGGGTTGCCGGCGATCATCTGCCCGAAACGGTACAGGACAGCAAGAGCGTGTCTGCAGGGCGAAGACTGGTTCCTGCAGACAGAGCAGTGCCATTTCAAGTCACCGGCGCTCGAGGAAGGTGACAGCAACGGGACATTTGCATCCTCAGAGACCGAATCCAAGACGGCCAGGAATGATTCCGTTTCGTTTCCTCCGGCCAGAAGCTGGGCCGCGTAGAGCGCCTCCCCGGCCAGAGCGTCCAACACAGCTGACCACTCGTCGTCGCGCAAGGGCAGGGCTTCAATTTCCACCTGGCAAGCGCCTCGCTGGGGTTCGACGACCTCGGCCTGAATGCGTCCGAAATGGATGTCGATTGAATCAACCGTCAGACGCCGAGACAACGTCTTTCCTCGACGAGGGTCGAACCCCTGGCCCCTCAAATGTTCATACCATCGATCTGCCCACGAGCGGTTGCCGCTGGATCCATCAGCTTGGGTTTCATTGGATTCGGGGGCGTCCTTCTCTTCGACAGTCATTTTGTCATCACGCATCGGTCTACCGGTTCTCCGGGTTGGGTACGGGTGCAGGGCGACAGCCAGATCAGCGCCGCACCGCGATTTGCATGTCTCAGGCGCTCCCTCATGGCAAGAAACCGGGCCGGATCGGGCCTCGACTAACTGGGGGTGCGCAGCGCGATCAACTGGCGCAGGCCGTCGGTATCCATTTCAGTCAACCAGTCTTCGCCACTGTTCACAATCGATTCCGCCAAATCCTGTTTGCTCTCGATCATGTTGTGGATCTGCTCTTCCAACGTTCCCGATACGACGAACTTATAGACCTGGACGGAACGTTGCTGACCGATGCGGAACGCCCGATCGGTAGCCTGATTCTCAACGGCCGGATTCCACCAGCGGTCGAAGTGAAAGACGTGATTGGCCCTGGTCAGGTTGACACCCACTCCTCCCGCGCGCAAACTGAGAACGAATATCGGCGCCCCGTTGCTGTCCTCCTGGAAAGAGCGCACCATCTGTTCGCGTCGGGAGGCCGGCGTCCCTCCATGCAGGAACAGCGCGTCGCGTCCCAGGCTTTCCATAATGTGACGCCGCAAGAGGTGGCCCATCTCGACGAACTGCGTAAAGACAAGCGCCCGGTCGCCGACCGCCAGCGCTTCTTCCAGCATTTCGGTCAAGCGGCTCAACTTGCCGCTTCGTTCCACAAGTGGACCCTTCTCGCCCAGATAGTGGGCTGGGTGATTGGTGACCTGCTTCAATCTGAGCAGGAGGCCCAGAACGAGGCCCCGGCGCTGCACGCCCTCGCTCCTCTCAACGCGAGCCATCGTCTCCTCAATGACCCTTGTATAGAGAGACTCCTGCTCTTTGGTCAGCGAACAGTAGACGACCATCTCGTTTTTCTCAGGCAGGTCCGAGATAATCGTCGGATCGGTTTTCAGTCGGCGCAACAGGAAAGGCTGGACCATTCGACGGAGATCGGCCGCGGCAAATTCGTCGTTGTATCGTTCCACAGGAAGAACAAACTGTTGACGAAACTGCTCCCTTTTGCCCAAATAGCCCGGGTTGAGGAACTCCATGATACTCCAAAGTTCCAGCAGGCGGTTCTCGACTGGGGTGCCGGTCAAAGCCACCCGAAATGGTTGCCCGGCCCCATTGGGGAGATGGGCGCGAGTCTGTCCGGTCAGGCGGCGGACGGCCTGGGTCTGCTTGGCCGAAGGATTCTTGATGTTCTGGGCCTCATCCAGGATTAAATCGCTCCATTCCTGCGCTTCCAACATATCGATATCGCGGCGGGCGATGCCGAAACTGGTAATCACCATGTCATGTTGGGTGAGTGCCTCTCGAAACGCGTCGCCGTTCAGCCTGCCGCTCCCATGATGTAGGAGAAGCCGCAGGCCTGGGGCGAATCTCTCTATCTCATGCCGCCAGTTGGCAACAACGCTTGTCGGGCAGATCAGAAGGGCAGGCAGATGTTGACCGTTCTCATGATCGTCATGCCGGCCCGGCTCCAGTTTGGCCTGCTGGCGCGAATGAAGCAAGAGGGCGATCGCCTGAATCGTCTTACCCAGTCCCATGTCGTCGGCAAGGCATGCCCCCAGACCCAACTGCCGCAGGAAAGAGAGCCACCCAACCCCCCTGCGCTGATACGGTCGCAGCACGCCAACAAATCCCTCCGGCTCCTGGATGTCTTCAACCGGCGCCATGCCCTGCAACCGCTCCATGGCGGCGCCGAGCCAACCGTCTGCCACAACTGCTTCCAGAGGCAGGTCCGGGCTCTCCAGCCCTCCGGCCAAGTCCCAGTCAACCGCCGGCCTGAACGACCTTGCCGCGCTCTGCTGTGTTTGACCGCCGCGCCCTGACAGCAGGCCCGTCGCACGATTGGATGCGGGAGGCGACTCAAGCCAGGCGTCCGCGTCGCCGTCTTCCTGCGTCCGGGAAAATGCCTGGGCCAAACCTACGGCTTGCAACAGCGGCATATTCCCCGTCGACTCGTTCCCGTCGATAAACTGACGGGCCGACTGAACCTGTTCTGGGTCCAACTCCAGCCACTCTTCACCAATGCGGACCAGCGGCGAACCCAGGTCGGCCAGCCGCTCGAACTCCTCTTTGCTCAAGGTCTGGTCGCCAAGGGTCAGCTCCCAGCGAAACTGGATCAAACCCTGCAAGTCAAGTGAAGTTCCCCCGCCGTTGCCCTCGCCAGGCCTGCGCCGTTGCCTCCGCGCGCCTTCCATTGCCTGGGCGTTCCCATCCCAGTCGGAGTCGATTAGACTGCCCAGGCGAAGGCGCAGCCCGAGCCGGGACCGGCTGCGAGCGGCCCACCAGTCTGGCAGGATGACGCCGAAGCCACTGCTCTGGAGGAGCGGTCCGATCTCCTTGAGAAAAAGGTAGGACTCATCCAGAGAGAGCGTCGCCCTTTCGGGCCGGGGAGCGCGCAAGCTATCTCGAATCGGCGCGAACAGGCGGCTGGCAATCCCCAAACCGGTCAACAGCCGTTCCTGGGGCTGGTCAAAGCGCCGACCGTCGACGCGGAGACTCTGACCATTCTGATTCCATATCTCCCGGGCCGGGATGAGCAGCTCCGGATCATCTTTGTCCTGCAGGTAGTAGTTGAGATGCCATCGATTGAGCGAAACAGGGAAGGAGGAAGAATCGCCCGGTTCATTCTTCGATAAGGGTGGTTCCTCGTCCTTCGTCTGCAGTTCCAGCGCGAACGCAACCTGGAAATTCGAGTCTGCGGCCGAGGAATGGAGCTGCTCCATCCAGCGGATCCACTGCTTATAGAGCTGATGAGCCGGCTGGGGCGGAAGGTTCAAGAGGGGCTCTTCCCCGCGAAGGCCCTCCAACCACATGGATCCAATATTCGGGCCGTGAGACCATTCTAAGCGGTCGGCCCTGCCCATCTGGTCGGTTACACGATCCTGTATGCCCCCTCCCGCATTTCCAGGAGCCCACTCGCGTACAGCTCGATTGATCAGGACTCCGATGAAATGTTCGATAATCGAGCCAGGCGAAGGCGCGTCTTCCAAAGACTCCAACTCGTAGGCCCTGCAGATTGGAGGCATCAGCGAGACCAGGTACTCGAGCCGCTCTCGCAGGCTCCCTTCGAGCAAGAAGGGCTGCCACGCGGCCCAGAAGCGGCCGTTGCTGTCTGGAATCAGACCGGGGAGAAAGTGCTGGCCGGCAAGGAGCTCCAGCACGAATTTGGCTGCATGGCTCCAAAACAGGAGATCATTGCCCAAGCGGGCGTGGCGAAACAGCGAAGTTGAGGCGGGAAGCTCAATCAGACGCTGGTTTGTGAATCGGCTAAGAAAGGCAAGCGTGTGGAATGGGTCTAGCGTCAGACCGGTGACCTGCCATGGCCGCAGTTCAAACGGATCCTTGTCGCCCGACAAGGCGCTGACGCCCTTCTGGAAGGATCCCAACCGCATCTGTGGACGGCCATTCTGGCTGGGGAGCCACACTTTGGCCGTTGCCGGGCTGCCCAGAAGACTGGAAAGCTCGCTCGCGGTCGCCAACTGCCGCAACATCTGTCGCAAAGTCCCAACCGGCATCTGCGCAGGGTGGGAGGGGAGCTTTCCGTTGCTCTTTGCCTCGTGTTCGCGACCGCCGATTCTCTCCTCGAAAGAGGCGATAGGCGCGGCGGGCTCTGTTAGATTCGATCCGCCAGAGCCCCCATTCCCCTCAGATTCCCTTTCCTCCCAGATGCTGGGGGGATCGTGATTTTCGCCCCAGAGGAACAGTCGCGGACCGCTATCCGTAGCCGGTTCACCTGACTGCTTAACGCTGGCTGGCCGGCCCTGTTCCGCCGCGGTCATCGTCACCCCACTGCCCGCCTGCCGGGCGCGAGATCGATGATCAGGCGGCCTCCGGCTGTCGCCCTGTTGATGCAAGCGAGGGATATGCGCAAGACCGTACGCATCCTGCGTCTCTTCGCCGCCGAACAGTTTGCCGGAAGTGAGCCATGCAGCGTGAAAGGTAAAAGGCATAACCTACATTGTACCTTGATTGTCCAAAATCAGTCCAAAATCGACATTGATTCCGTTGAGCGCAAACTTGAACAACACTGTCCTGGCGCTTCTCTCAGGCAAAATTAAAATCAGTCGACGCCCATTCAACGAACAAGGACATCGCGTGTGAATCAGGCCCTGGGGACGAACGGCTAGAACAGGCCCGTCACTTGTCCTGTTTTCACGTCGATATCCACATTCTGGGCCGCCGGCGCGCTGCCAAGCCCTGGCATGGTCCTCATCTCGCCCAGGAGCGGATAAACAAACCCGGCCCCCACGCTGGCCCGAACCTCCCGGACCGGCACGGTGAACCCTGTGGGCGCGCCCTTGAGCTTCGGATCATGGCTCAGGCTCAAATGTGTCTTTGCCATACAGATGGGCAGCGAACCGAATCCGCTTTGCTCGTACTGCCGAATCTGGCGGTTCGCCAGCGCCGTGTACTCCACGCCGCCCGCGCCGTAAATGGTGGTGGCGATCTTCTCGATCTTCGCTTTGAGCGGAGCGTCCGTTTCGTATAGGAATCGGAAGGCGCTGGGCTCTTCGGCAGCCTCAGCAACCGCGCGAGCCAGGTCTTTTGCCCCGGCGCCGCCCTCCGCCCAGTGCGTGGAAACCGCCCAACGCGCGCCTTCCTCTTCGGCAATCTGCCCAATGACATCGATCTCGCTCTGAAAGTCGCTGGCGAAGCAGTTCACGCAGACCACGGGGCTCACGCCATGCGCCCGCACGTTCTGGATCTGCTTCCGCAGATTGGAGCCCCCTTCCCTCACGTCGTCGGGGTTCTCCTGCAGCATTTCCCCAGGCAGCGGTCTTCCCGGTATGACCCGATACCGGCCCGTATGCGACTTCAAGGCCCGCACCGTGGCCACCAGCACAGCCGCGTCGGGCCGCAGACCGCTATAGCGGCACTTGATGTTGAAAAACTTTTCCGCTCCGATGTCGGCGCCGAATCCCGCTTCCGTTATCAGGTAGTCACTTGTCTTGATGCCGATCAGGTCGGCAAGCACCGAACTGTTGCCATGAGCGATGTTGGCGAAGGGGCCGGCATGGACCAATGCCGGCGTGTTCTCCAGGGTCTGAAAGATATTCGGCTTAATGGCCTCCTTCATCAGCACAGTCATTGATCCCGCGGCCTGCAACTGCTCTGCCGTAACCGGTTGCCGTTTCCGGTCTCTGCCCACCGTGACGCGGCCAAAGCGTTCCCGCATGTCGGGCAGGCCGGTCGTGAGCGCGAGAATCGCCATCACCTCCGACGCTGCCGTGATGTCGAAACCTGTCTGACGCTGAGGCCCATCTGACTTGACGCCAAGTCCGCTCACGATGTTCCTGAGCCCCCGGTCGTTGACATCCAGCACGCGCCTCCACATGATGCTGTAGGGGTCGATGTCCAGCGCGTTTCCCTGGTAAATGTGGGCGTCGATCATGGCCGCCAGCAGATTGTTCGCGGCCGATACCGCATGCATATCGCCGGTCATGTGCAAGTTGAACTGCTCCATCGGCACAACCTGGCTGTAGCCGCCGCCGGCCGCGCCGCCCTTGATGCCGAAGGTGGGGCCCTGGCTGGGCTGGCGGATCGCCACCGTTGCCGTCCTGCCTATGTGATGCATCCCCTGGCCCAATCCAACCGTCGTCGTCGACTTGCCCTCGCCCAATGGAGTCGGCGTAATCGCCGTAACCAGGATGTAGCGGGCGTTGGGCCGCTCGGAGAGACTTTCAATGGCTTCCAGGCGCACCTTCGCCATATAGTCGCCAAAGAGCTCAATGTCTGATCTGGCGAGGCCCATCTTCTCTGCAATCTCCCAAATCGGGAGGAGATCTGCAGCCTGGGCAATATCGAGGTCGGATGGCACAGTCGAGTTGCTCATGCTCACGCTCCTAAGTGTCTCAAACCTTTCCAACAGTGACCGGTGTCCTCTGCTGCCGGTTTCGAAATGCGCCCGCCAAATACCTAACGAGTCTGCAGGTCTTCAAAGAGTCGCCTGGTCGCTTCCGCAATCTCAGTGACGGCGCAACTGAAAGCCTGTTCATTGACTCTTGAAGGCTTACGATATCCGCTTACCTTGCGGACAAACTGCAATGCGGCGTCTTCAAGCTCCTGGTCCGTCGGCAGCCGTTCAGGTTGGCGCAATTTCCTGATGTTACGACACAAGATTCTCTCTCCTTCGGCGCGTTCCACCGCCATGGAGACCGCATGGCCTCCGATCTGGCGGGCGCAGCGGCATAGGCCCGCGCCTCCTATTCGTCTGTCGGCCCAAAGCCGCTCACCACGGCTCGTTCGGGACGAAGCGCGATGATCACACTCACGGTGTCCTTTATCGTTTCGTAGTACCGCTCTGCCTGCGCTTCATCCGCGTGATAGTGCCGGATGATTCGCCGGCGCAGTGCATTCTGCCTTTCTCCCGGCTCTATCAGTTCCGCCTTGCCTCTGAGCGTCACATAGCGTGCGTCTCCCCGTCCGCCGTCTACACAAACCGTAACGGTCGGGTCGCGGCGGAGATTTCTGACCTTAACCGTCCTGGTCTGCGCGCTCACATACAGTACGTTGTCCTCAAAAATGTACCAGACCGGGGTCAACTGCGGTGCTCCGTTTCGTCCGTTTGTTGCCAAGATGGCATGGCGGTCGGCCTGCAGAAAGTCCAAGACTTGCGCATCCATGGCGGCACTCTCTCTCCGGTGAAATGGTGGAATAAGCGGGTCAATGCTCGGGATTTTCAGACCGTTTTGCCCAACGGCCAGCATTGCCCACGACGCATTAACCGAAGATCATAGCAGAAAGTCCGGTCGATGTCGAAACTGGGTTTGAGAATTCTCTGCAAATGGTATAGGGTTGGCCTGACAAAGTTGCCCGATGCCGGCGCCGCCGCGGCCACTGATCCGGCCGCCTGCCCCCGAACCGGAACCGCTCAGAATCGCGCCAAATGGCCAGCGTTCTGTATTGAGCGGCGGCGTGGAATGCAGGAACTTCAGTGGAGGGGAATGAACGGCTGCCGATCGAATGGGAACCGGCAGTCAGTCAGTTGCTGTCGATGTGACAGGGACGATTGCGTTGCATGAATCCAGAAGAAGGAGGGCGCCATGCCTGTGATGAACCCGAAACAGATTGACGAACTACTGCACTCCAACACGATCTGCCGCCTGGCCTGCGTGGACGATGAAGGCGCGCCCTACGTCGTGCCCTGCTGGTTTACTTATGCCGACGGCGGCTTCTATGTGGTGCCCCGCGCCCGGTCGGCCTGGGCCGGCTATCTCAAGAATGACGGGCGGGTCTTTCTCTGCATCGACGCTGAAGACGGACGGCGCGTCCTGGTGAAGGGGAATGCCAGGGTCGTAGAGGAGCCGAACATTGGCGGGCGTTGGGTCGCCATCGGGCAGGAGATGGCCGAGCGCTACGGCGGGGAAGCCGGCTTGAAGTATCTCGAGGCAACAATGCAGGAGCCGCGCTGGCTCTTCTTCATCGAAGCCGGCGAAATGCTATCGTCGAGCGGCGGCTGGGCGCAGAAGTACAAGCACTATGACTGGTGAAGCCCGCGTTCCTCAGCAGGAACCTGGGCGCAGGGGCACTGGTCCTATCGCTCCCGTTTCTCCGCGTCACTCATAGCGCAGCGCCTCGGCCGGATAGATCCGCGAGGCCTGCCACGCCGGGAGAACTGTCGTCAACAGCGAGAACAGCCAGGCCGCGAACAGCATCACTGCTATCGTGAGCCACGGCGTGGGAAAGCTCTGTTGCGTCGCCAGATCGTATGCCTGGCCAATCGTCTTATCGCCCAGGATCAGGCCCGTGATTCCCCCCAGAAGAATGCCGGTGAGGGCGATAAAGTTGGCCTCCAACACAAAGAGCATCGCGACCGTGCGTGAAGGGTACCCAATCGCACGCAATACGCCAATCTGCTGGCGCCGTTCGACAACGGTGCGGCTGCTGATCACCCCCAGACCGGCGATGCCGACCACCAGCCCCAGGGCCAGGAAGCCCTGCAGAAGCCCCAGGATCCCCCTCAGGACGGCCTGTCCTGCCGCGAAAAGCTCGGCGAGCGGGGCAGCGTTCAGTCCGCTGCTCAACATCGATCGCTCCAATGCCCTGGCCGTTTCGCCCAATTCCGCGCCTTCCGCAACCTTGGCATAGAAGGCATCCGGGCGCACCGCTTCGCCGTTGAGATAGTCCAACGCACGTCGGTTCATCTGAAAGCTGCCATCTGCCAGCGTGTCGTCATCGGCGAGGACGCCGATGATCTGCACCGCTTGCCTCAACTCGACAACTTCGGCCCATTCGCCCTGGCCTCCGGAAGAGAGTTGGGCCTGGAGGCCGCCCAGTGAAAGGCTGGCGGCGCCAGGAATCGAGTTGGGCCGGTTGCTGAGCTGAACCATCACGGTAGGCAAGGCGGCCCCCTCCTCCAGGTAGAATCCCTGCAAACGAATGCCTCTTCGCCACGGCGGCCCTTCAGGGCGATCGCCCCGCCCGGACCTGCCTGACACGCCGTCGCCGCTCTCCTCTGGCGGTGTGTTCAACCAATTGGCTGCAACAATGGCGACGTCGTCCCGCTGCGCCAGCGCCTGCCATACCTCCTCATCGCTGTCATAACCCTCCGCGCGCATCTGGAATCCGTAGAACTGCGCGGCTTGCTCCGCATACCCCGCATCGATTCCGGTAATCTCAACCGAACGCGTGACCTCTTCGCCGGCGTCGACCGGTTCCACCTGCCGAGCCGTTACCCTCATGCGCGCAACCGTTCCCAGTACGTCCAACTGCTCTCTCGGGAAATCCGACCGAATTTCCGCCTCCTCGTGGATGTCTGTCACGGGGTCGAAGAGACTGAGCAGACTCGGCGACATGACGATATCGAAACCTGCCGTACGTTCGTCGCTTGGCGCGGTTACCACTTCCGTTGCCCGGATCACAACGCTCATTACCGTCACCGTCGTGATCACCATTGCAAACAGAAGCATCGCCGTCCCCGTTCGGAATCGATTGCTCAGAGGGTAGGCCACGGCTGTCTTCAACACAGGTGTCAACGGCCCTATGCCCCCGACCAGCCTCACGAAGAGTCCTGCCAGGCTGTCCGCGTTGAACATGACGACCATAATCGCGCCGGTGATGATGAGCGGCCCGCTCAACGCGAACGAAAGCAAGGTAAAGCCGGGGTTCTGGCTAAACCAGGGCGAGTCTGTGTTGAGAAGATCGCTCCATGGCACGCCCCAAAGAGCGAGAAGCCCAATCCCGATGACCGTGTTGACCAGCCGCCGACGCAAGGCCCCCTTGCCCCGCGTCCAGCGCCGGCTGAGCCACCCGCCTCCCCAGGAGAGCCCCGTCAAGAGCATTGTCGCGCCGATAAAGGCGACAGTCTGCCCGTATTCTCGTCCCAGCCAGATGACGTACCCGCCGCCGCCGAGACAGAGGAGGAGCGCAAGCGACTTAAGCGCGAGTCCGACGTAGCCCTGCCGCTTGCCGTTCGACGTGTCGGGCAAATTACGGATTGCGGCGATGATATTGAGGCGGCTCACATTCCATGAAGCGATCGTCACGACAAAGAAAGTCAGTATGACACCCAGGCAATAGGCGATGATCAGTGTGGACGGGGTCGCCTGCCAGTAGAGTCGGATGGGCGCGGTTGCGCCTTCCACCTGCTGCGCAATACTGTTCAAAAGGCTGCTCACAAAGCCGATCATGCCGTACGACACCAGGAGCCCGAGGCCGAGGCCGATAAGAGCGGCGGCAAGGTCATAAAGCAGCCCTTCGGTCACAAACATCTGGATCAGATGGATGCGTCGCATGCCCACGGCGCGCGCAATGCCCAATTCGCTGCGGCGCTCCGCGGCCAGCATCACAAAGATGAGAAAGATCAACAGCACGCCGGCAATGATCGAGAGGATTCCGAAACTGGAAAAGATCGTACCCAGGGCGATTCCACCCACCTCGGCCACGTCTGTGACGAACTGCTTGCTCAGCGGCGCAAGCACTTCAAAATCTTGCAGATCTGCGAGACCTGATTCAACCGCCCGACGGTCCTCCCCCGCCAGCGGCAGGGAAAGCAGCCAGTCCTGAACGGCAGCGCTGCTCAGTGCCTTCCGCAGTTCCACTGTGATTTCCCCTTCAGCAGGTTCTTCAACGTATGCGGAAAGGGCCTCCAGGTCCGATTCGAAGTTGGTCGCCTGTGTCCACATGCCGGCGATCTGCATGATGAAATCAGGTACATCGTCGTCGAAAAGGGGATTTTCCGGCGCTACCGACTGCAGTCTGATGGCCTCGGCGACCGCTGGTCTGCGCAGAGCCGTCAGGAGTTCGGACAGCCGCGTTTCATTCAGCGAAAGCGCCCGCAACTGGTCGCTCACCTCTGAAGTGTGGGCCATTCCTCTGACCTCGTCACCGGCATTTGAGATCAGAATGTTATTGACCTTGTCCGGCATGAAGAGGAGCTTCTGGGCCTCGTCCGTGTGCATCATCACCACCGGGAGAACGGCCCCCAGCGGGCCTGATTCCGCCACGATCGCGCGAACCCGGTAAGGGACAGGAATCGGGCCGACAAAGATATCCAGCAGGTCGCCTTCCCTTGCGTTCAGCTGCTGCGCCCCCGCTTCGTTCAGGTACACCTCGCCCTGGCGAAGCTGAAGTCCGAACTGACCGAGCTGTTCGTCCACATCCTGGCCCAGGGTATTGAGGTTGATCGAGCTCAGCGTTTCAGTCGCCGCAACGAGCAGCTCCTGCTCGTCGGGAACATCGAATCCAAGCATGGGCAGTGTAGGAACGGTCAGAGCCTGGTCGGGATCGAGCCCGAAATCCGCCAACTCCTCATCGCTGATGCCCAAACCCTCCAGGCTGATCACGTCTGAGTCTATCTCGTCAAGTAGCTCCGCGGGGAATCCAAGGTTTCTCAGTACGTCCACAGGAATCTCAATCTGACGCAGGGTAAAGCTGGGACCTTCCTCCTGCAGAAGGACACTCCCTGCTGCGCCAAGCGCCAGCGCCGTCCCGACCAGACCGGCGTCCTCGACGCCCAGTGCGGCGGCGATTGGCTCCGCGGCTTCGCCTGACAGTTCCCAGAGATTGACCAGGTCGACAAATACATCACCGATTCCTGGGCGCAGATCGGCCGTGCGTACTGGGGCGCCGTCGGTGGCGTGCAGTCCGAAATCAGTGTCGTACTGTTCGTCCACAGCGAAGATGAAACCAAGCGGCTCGCCCTGGCCCGTGCTTACGTTTCGAACGATCGTGGGAAAGAGGATCGAGCCGGCGACGCCGTCAATCAAGGGGTACGCTGCCGTCTGTCCTTCCAGCTGCGCCAGCCGTTCTTCGGTGATACCGGGCAGCCCTTCATTGAATAGAGAGATCAGCGCGTTCAGGTCGCCGCCGGTGAGCGCATTCAAGAGCGCCGCACTCTCCGGACTGCTCGCGTTTTCAGGATCAATGGCCCCCCCGTCGGCCAGCTGGGTGAGGTCCATCAGGAACGGCGGCGAGACCACCTGATCGATATGCCCGTAGGCGTCAATCGTCTGCCGTCGTATCGTGTTGTTCAGTGTGTCACCCAGGCTGAGCGCGGAGACAATGATCATCGTGCTCAGTGTGAGTCCGAATACGATGAGCGCCGACTGGGTGGGCCGGCGCGGGATGTTTCGCACGCCCAGCTTGCCGATGATCGGGTTTCGAAACGAAATGAGCGCGGCGCCGGCCAGAATCAGGGCGAGGGCCCCCGCCAGGTAAAGGGAAACCGAGCTGAGAAGGCTACTCATGGCCCGCGATCTCCCCATCCTCCATCCGAACGATGCGCCCGCACAGGGCAGCCACCTGCGGGTCGTGGGTGACGATGACGAAGGTCTGTCCCTGTTCCCGGTTAAGGCGCTGCATCAACGAGAGCACTTCCGTCGAGCTCCCCACGTCCAGATTGCCGGTCGGCTCGTCTGCCCACACCAGGGCCGGCTGGTTCACGAGCGCACGCGCGATGGTAACGCGCTGAATCTGTCCGCCCGAGAGTTGCATCGGTCGGTGCGAAGCCCTGTCGGCCAACCCCACGCTGTCCAGGCTTTCGAGTGCCCGCTTTCGCGCCTGCGCCGGGCGCACGCCGCTCACGAGCAAAGGCATTTCGACGTTCTCCACTGCCGAGATCACCGGCAGCAGGTTGAACGACTGGAAGACAAATCCCATGCGCTGGGCGCGGTATTCTGTCCGCTTGCGGTCGTTCATGTCGGCGAGCGAAGTGCCCTCAATCGTCACCTCGCCCCCGTCAAAGCTGTCCAGCCCGGAAAGCGTGTTCAAGAGTGTCGTCTTTCCGCAGCCGGAGGGGCCCATAATCGCGACCATTTCGCCTGTCCCGATCGTCAGGTCGACCCCGCGCAGGGCATGCACCTCGATTTCTCCGTTGCGGAATGTCTTGTGGATCTGCTCCGCGACCACGATCGGCGGCTTATTCAGGTTTGGCGGGAATGCCGCTCGTTCGTTAGATTCCGTTGCATCTTCCGTCAAGGCTGGCGACGGACTCTTTGTTGTCTGGCTCATTGCATTCTTTCTCGATACAGATAGTTGGCGCCGCGTGGCGTCCGAAGGGCTTGTCACAGTCAGGCTACACGCTACACAGGCCAATACGCTGTGCTTTTCATTCCGTTTCGCCCTGCGCAAGTTCACAATGCAGCCAGGCCGCGCCTTTGGGCCAGAATCTGCAAGCCAATATTCGGCAACGCACTTCGCCGAAGCAGACGGGAGCCGCAGAAGACCTCGCCGCCCATGGCACGAACGGTCAGTTTGTTCCGCGACCGTTCCCACGCCGACCGTTACGTCTGAAGTTTGGCTCCCAGCACGCCGCGCCGAGTGCCGGGCGACGGAAACGTACCCCCGGACCTAACTGCGCCTTCCCCCAGGACAGTGACGAATATACGCCATCGGCTTAACGGTTATGGAGTCGGCGCAGGCCGGCCGACTGACGTCATTTTTGCGTGACAGACCAGTGTGCCGTTTCCGATTTTCCCCCTCCCAAAAAGAGCGCCGCACGCGCCGCGCCCGCGCCGGATTCCGGATCGGCTCTGCTTCACAATGAGGCCGCTGAATCCAGCCACGCCCGGGTTGACAAAAGCTCCCGCGCCAGAGCCGTCCGTAGAGACTTCGCCCTTCTCGTGATTCAATTCCGATTTGGCGGCAAGGATGTGCAAAACAACCGGAATCGCTGGGAGGTTTCAGGGGGGCGGAGATTCCATGGCGCAGCCAAGGATGTACCAAACCTGGGAAACATATCAGCAATCATTTGACTGCGGACGGGCAGTTCTGTCTATGGCATACAGTAGGCAGGTACGGATGCATCCCCTAACGCATCCCTGATGAGCTGGTCCACTTGCGGATCGTAGTCTGCCAGTGTAAGACCGTGATCGCTTAACGAGATAGGCAGAGTCTGCCAGAACCAGAACTTGACCGCCTCTGCCCAGTAGTTTTCGCCGCTTGTTGAGGCGAGCCTGCCTTTCCATAGACGCGCGCCCAAAGCCTCCTGGTACGCGTCATCGAGCTGCGCCTTGAACGCCCGACCGGTGGGCTGTTCCTCAAGCGCCCTGCGAACAAGGCCGGCGAATTCCAGCAGGAAATCTCCGCAGTAGGGGTCATTCGGGGACACGTGTACCTCCCAGCCGTCCGAACCTCCTGGAGCCTCTCTCCAGTAGCCAAAGAACGCTACCCTCGCACTGTTGCCGGCCAGCGTTTCGATCAGGTCGTTACGGTCAGAAAGGATAGCCGAAATAATTTCCCGGGCCCGTTCCATACTCTCATCGGGCACTTCAGACGGAGCAACCACCGCGACCCCTCCCACGTCCAGATACTTCTGATAGAACTGACCCAGTTGGAGTGATGACGGGGCAGGCGTAAACCTCTGTTGGGTGACCGCGGCGAACAACGGCTCCGACCACTCACTCCGGACCCCGTCGGCGTTACGTGCGCGCACCTGGTAATAGTAATTCCTGCCGTCAGTCTGTACATCGTGCGTAAGCCGGGCGTCCGTGTGTTCCACCGCAAGGGTCGCCCACATCCGGTCGAGGCTGTCCCATATCCGCAAGTCGTAACTGGCCGTGTTCCCCCCCGCCTCCCATTCGAGCGTGACCTTGCCTTCGCTTGCGGTTGCCTTCAGATAGCCAGGGGCATTCGGCGCCGTTGCCATTTCGACCTCTGTGCAGGGGGGCGTCTCGAGGCCATCCAAATGGGAGGAAACAGTCGCGCTGAGTCCTGAAATGCTGACATCCTCCGGCAGGCAGAACTGATTGCCTTCAAGATCCAGACGGATCAATCTGGCAAGGCCAGTCAGCTCAGGAAGGGGCCCCGCAAATCGGTTCGCGCTCAGGGAAAGCCGGGAAAGGGAGTTCAGCCCGCCCAGGCCGTGAACGGGCCCGGTCAACTGATTGTTGCTGAGGTCTAACACCCGCAAATCAGCAAGAAGGCTCACATCCGGGATCTGTCCCGACAGTTCATTATCGTTCAGGAGTAAGGTCTGCAGGCTGGTCAGAGCGCTCACGTCCGGGACAGGGCCAGCCAGCTGGTTGTGCCCGATTGAAAGCCGCTGCAGTCCCTTCAGGTCGCTGAGACTCGGGACAAGCCCGCTCAATCCGTTCTCCGATAGGTCCAGAGTCTGCAGCCTGAAAAGGGCGCCTACGTCAGGAAACGCCCCCGTCAGGCTGTTTGCGCTGATGTCCAACTCTTTCAGGAAAGAAAGTGGGCCCAGGGAAGGAATGGTTCCGGTCAACCGATTGGAGCCGAGATTCAGAGTGGTCAATCTTGGAAGGGCAAGCAGATCGGGGATTGGGCCTTCAAGCCCGTTGTTGCTCAGGTTTACGTCAGTCAGTTTCGGCAGGTTTTCCAGGGCAGGGATCGGCCCGGTCATCAGGTTGTGGTCAAGGAAGATCTGCGTCAGGTTGGCGCGGCCATCCAGTTCGGGAATCGGACCGGTTAACAGATTTGACGCCAGCGACAGCCGCCACAGGTCTGTGAGCGAGCTCAAGTCCGGGACCTGCCCGGTCAACCGGTTGTCGTTCAGGTAGAGTACTTCCAGGTTTGGGAGTGCCCTCAGATCCGGAACAGGTCCGGTCAGTTGGTTGCTGCCGAGGTACAGCGCTCTCAACTCAGGCAATGGACACGCAATCGGGATCTGTCCCGTCAACTGGTTGTAGCCGAGGTAGGCGCGCGTCAAGTCAGGGAAGGCGCACAGATCGGGCACGGGCCCGGTCAGCTGGCTGTAGCCAAGGTCCAGCAGACGGAGGACTTTGAGCGCCTGCAAGTCAGGGACAGGACCCGCCAACTGATTATGGCTGAGCCTGAGCGAGGTGAGACCGGTTTGAGCGCTCAAGTCGGGCAGAGGGCCGGTCAGCTGGTTATTGTCAAGGTACAGTCCGCGGAGGCCGGTGAGGGCGCTCAAATCCGGAACGGGCCCGGTCAGTTGGTTCCGGTGGAGGGCAAGGGACGAGAGGCTGGTGAGGGCGCCAAGGTCTGGAATCGGCCCGGACAGTTCGTTGATGCCGAGATTAAGGTTCGTCAAGCTGGTGAATCGGCTCAGATCCGGGAGTTCACCGCGGAGGCCGTTGTTCTGGAGAAACAGGCCCGTCACATTGCCCAGATGATCGGTGGAAACGCCGTGCCAGGTTACGATCGGGCTTTCGGTTAGCCAGTTACTGCTTTTTCGCCAATTGGGGCCGTCCGTTGCCTCGTAAAGGGCAACCAGAGCGGCTCTTTGCTCGGGAACTTCGGGCACGCGGAGAATGCCGGGCACGGTCGCAGACACCTGCTCGGACCACTCGCTCATCTCGCCTTCCGCGTTGACAGCCCGAACAGAGTAGTAGTATGTCACCCCTTCGGCCAGGCCGGAATGACGATAACTGGCTGCGCTCAGCGCGCCATCGTCTAACTGCTGCCATCCGTCCGCGCTTGTCCAGGCCCAAAGTTCGTAGCGGACGGCGCCCTCCGGCTGGGTCCAATTCAGGTCGACTCTGCCTTCGCCGGCCTCGGCCCAGAGTGTTGGCGCGGCAATTGAAGGCGGCGGCGCCGGCGCGGTGGCGGATTCGCGTTCCGACCACGGTCCAGGTTCACCCGTACTGCTGACGGCGCGGACAAGGTAGAAATAGGCCGTGCCAGCGTCAAGTTCGGAATGGACGAAGGTAGTTTCAGTCGGATCGCCCATGTCCAACTGTTGCCAGTCGACATCGCTGTCCCACCACACCCACAGGTCGTAGCGGACGGCGCCGGGCACAGCGGTCCAGGTCAGTTCGATTGCGTCTCCGCTTGTTCGCGCGGTCAAGACTGGCGCGCCCAGGGCTGCCGGGGTCGAAGTCTGCGCAATTGAGGTATGAACCGAATGGAAGAAGAGTGTCAGCGATGCCGCGACAGCGGCGGTTACAACCCAAACGCTCCTCATTCTGGCTGTCATGCGGCGCGACTTATTGTCCATCGATAGAATCCCCCTGGCTTGCGGCGCGGGCCTCTCTTCTCCGAGCGGCAAGTGAAATTCTACAATGTAACTGCGGTCTCGTCGAACGGCGGGGAAGTATGAAAGCGTTACATCTTGCAGCATCTTTCGGCCAGAGGACACCAGGCAAAGGCATCCTGCCCCCGACCGCCAGAGAGATCGCCGGTCGCGCCCACGGAAGACGTACAGCTGATTCGACCATGGGCGCGCTCTGAAATTTCGGGTCAGCGGTCAGCGCATTTTCCTGCCAGTAGGTTGGCTGCGGGAAAGTCGCCACCACATTGTGTCCAGCCTTGCGCGACGTAGACAGTCAAGACCTCCAATATCCCGAAGGTCCTGACTGTCTACGAGTCCGCAAAAACTGGATTTTGCAAGGTCAAGCGCGAGTCCTGAGGGCTGTCAGTCCAACCCTCGCATCCTCCCATTTCGCGTGTTCAAGGCTTGCAGGATTCGGGCACGGTCGCGTCACCGAGGGTCTCTTCGATTAACGCTGCGGCATCCGGCTCGTAATCTTCCAACGTAGGATAGAGCGTTGACAACGAAGACGGCATGGCATCCATCAGCCAGTACCAAACGGTCTCTGTCCAGAAATGTAGCGTGTTGTCTAGTGCCAGCGTGTCCTGCCACCGACCCGCTGTCAGCGCGGCTTACACAGAAGGGACTTCTGTAGTTTCCTGGCCAAGACGGACCTCCTGGGTTTCCCTGGGCGGCGCAACGCAATTCTGTGTCACGGGCATCAGACCTGACGCCCGCCTGCAGCCAAACGTCTTTCGCCAGCCGTTTCAAGCGCAGCCGCGCTCGTGCGCAACCGTGTGCGCGTCCAGCGAGAAGCCCTTCCTGTTCGACATGAATGGTACGACAACGTGCCCTGCATTAAGCGCAACATTGGGCTCGGCGCTCCTCCATTTGCGGACTCTGAATCATTCCGGTCCGCGGCTGTCGGCAATCTCATCCCAATCAGTTGCCCTCAGCATAGGCTTCCCTGCCCAGCGGCGCGAGTTTTCCGGAGTAAAGTGCCTACGCGCTTCAACCCCGAGTAGGCGGCTAGGCCGTATCAAGACTGATGCCACCCACTCCGGCTAACTGAACAAGGCTTGGCCGACCTGGCGTCTACCAGACAACAATAGCTTTTCGCCTGCCCTTTACACACTGGATTCTAGTGAGCACGGCGCGCGAAGTCTCACTTCACAATATTTCCCTTTTTGTTTGAGCGGGAGTCCTACCGCGCGTCAGCGCCAAGAACGAAACGATCCCAAATGATCAGTCCGCGCCGTTTTCCCCGGCTCTCTCCTGCATCCAGGCGCGGAGCGGCACATCCTCCGGTTTGGGCGAGGAGTAGCCATGCCATCCGGAAGGCGCGGCGCCGAGCAGTTGCTGGCGAATGGGATCGACCCGTCCCATCAGGTGGTCGACGGTCATGTCGTCGCGTGGGCGCAGCCAGCGGTAGCTGTAGCCGTAGAATAGGACCTTGCGCGGTACGTCAGACGTGTTCGGGCTGGAAGCATGCCAGATGCGCCGATCAAAAAACACGGCATCCCCTGGCTTGGCGCGCACCGCAATGCCCCCCGCCGGCTTCCTGTCTTCATCCACCGGCAGTTTGTTCAGAAGATGGCTGCCGGGAATCACGTAGAGGTTGGCCCTGCCCAGTTCCGACGTGTCGGTCAAGAAGAATGCCACCTTCAGCGATATGCGTGGTTGGGGGTCAGTTTCCAGCTCATTGTTGAGCCGGCCGCTGTCCTTGTGCCAGTTCAAGCCCTGTTGCCCCGGCCCGGAGACTGCGTTCGGCGGCGTCACGATTGTGTGCGAATGATAGAGCTGAATATTCCAGCCCAATATGCCCCATACTTTGGGGAAAGTCGTCGGATAGTCGAGCAACTCCAGAAACACGTCATCCTTGCCGATGAAGTCAAAGATGTTGATCCCGTCGTTCGGTCCCAAGCCCTCTTTGGCCTTCGCCTCAACCGTAAGCCGATCCAGGGCGGCAGTTGCCCGCTCCACCAGTTCAGGAGGAATGGCATTCTCTATGATCAAATAGCCGTTCTCAGCGAAACTGCTCTCTTCTACCGGGGTGAGCTGATTCTCCAGCCAGGCGTTGCGCATTTCTTCTCTCCTCTTACTGCGGTAGGCCGTTCTTCTCTTGAATGATAGACCCCCGTGGGGATTTGTCAAACCCGAATGATGAGGGCTCTGCGGCCTCTCACCGACGCGCCATTCCGGATACACTAGTCTTTCCAGATGGACCGCGCGAGTGACCTGTCCCCAAAGCCTCACCACCCCTGCCGAATGCCCGCCCCGCCGCGTGTACCTTGCCTGCATGCTACTGTCGCAGCGCCCCCTGTGCGTGTGCCCTCCTTCGCAACCGCCAACTTCCCCTCCCAAACATTCGGTACATCACAAAACGAAGTTCCTCGCGCCCCTTCGCGTCACTTCGCTGATAAATCAGCCGTTGCCGACTGCCGTTCGCCGTTGCCCTTCTTCGCGCCCCTTCGCGTCCCTTCGCGGATCAAGAGATGTTGAATTTCGACCTTGCCGTTCGCCCTAATCCCCCAAATCCCAAAAATCCCCCCAAATCCCCGTTCAGACAATATTCGTGCCCAAAATCCCCGTTCAGACAAATCCCCGTCCAGACAAATCCCCGTTCAGACAAAATCCCTCGTCCCATCTGGCAACCTCTCTTGACCGGCCACCCGGCCTGAAGTACAATTGCGTTGCCTCGCTACAATCTCTGTTTGTGTTTTGACAACTGACAAAGGAGAAGACGGTATGAAAAAGATCGAATCTCGTCAGGGAGATCTCAGCCGCAGGAGGTTTCTCCATCTGAGCGCGCTGAGCGCTGCAGGCGTGGTTGCTGCGGCATGCGCCGGCGGCGAAGGAGAGCCCGCGGCCGAGGACATGCCGGCCCCGGCAGCCGAAACCGTAAGCGAAGCGCCTGCCGCGCCGGCAGTTTCGCCCGGCGGCTACAGTGAAGCGCCGATGTTGGCCGAGATGGTGGCAGAGGGAGACCTGCCTCCGATCGATGAGCGGCTCCCCGCCAACCCGCTCGTCCTCGAAGGCATGGAGGGCATCGGCCACTACGGCGGAACCATGCGCCGCGGCTTCAAAGGCGTGTCCGATCGCTGGGGGCCTACAAAGCTTGCGCGCCAGGGGTTGACCTGGTATTCGCCTGAGCTGTCGCTGCGGCCCAACATCGCCGAGTCGTGGGAAACAAATGACGACGCCACGGTCTGGACTTTCCACCTGCGCGAAGGCATGAAATGGTCGGACGGGGCAGCCTTCGATTCCGATAACTTCGCCTGGTGGCAGGAAAACGTCATGCTTAACAAGGAGCTGACACCCGCGGTGAGCCGCAACTGGGTGACCGGCCCCGAGCGGACGCCGATGACGATGGAGTTTCCCGACAAGCACACGGTCGTGTTTTCCTTCGCCCACCCCAATCCAATGTTCCTGGACCGGGTGGCGCCTCTGACAAGGGACCTGTTCGCTCCCCATCACTACGTGGCCCAATTCCACATTGAGACGACAGACGACAAGGAAGCGCTTGAAGCGGCGGTTGCCGACAGCGGTTTCGATACCTGGACAGCTCTCTTCTCGGATCGAAACTGGTGGTATCTCAACCCCGAGTTGCCCAGTCTTTACTCATTCACCGCCACAAACCCCCTGTCGGAGGAGCTCTTCCTCATGGGTCGGAATCCCTTCTTCTGGCAGGTGGACCCGGACGGGAACCAGCTTCCTTACATCGACACGATTCGCCACAGGCTGTTCGATACCAACGATGTATTCGACCTCCGAATCATCAATGGCGAAGTCGATTTCCAGCAGCGGCACGTCAGCGCGGCCAACTTCACGCTCTATAAGGAAAACGAGGATGGCGGCGGCTATCGCGTCCAACTGGGCGCCGGCGACCAGCACGTCTGCTTGACGCCTAACCAGACTGTCCAGAAGCCCAGGCTGCGCGAGTTCTTCCAGAACCGTGACGTGCGCATTGCCATGTCGCTGGCTGTGGACCGGGACACGCTCAACGAGTTGGCCTTCGAAGGGCTCTACACACCCAGGCAGTATAGCCCGCTGGAACAATCGCCGCAGTCCTATCCCAAGCAGGCCAACGCCCACATCGAATTTGATCCGGACCGCGCCAACCAGTTGCTCGACGACGCCGGCTACGCGGAAAAGGATGGCGACGGCTTCCGCGTCTATCCTGACGGCAGCGGTGACACCATCAGTTTCGTGGTCGAAGGAACCGCCCAGCCAGGCTCACCGGACGAGGACGCTGTCCAGATTATCATCGGCTACCTGGCGGAAGTAGGGATCAAAGCCACCTATAAGGGGATCGAGCGATCGCTCTACGAGGAGCACTGGGGAGCCAACGAAATCGACGCCGCATTCTGGGGCAGCGGACGTTCTCTCCTGCCCCTGGTCGACCCTGCATTCTTCCTCGGCACCGGTCTCGACCGGCCCTGGGGCGAAGCGTGGGGCCGCTGGCGTCTGGATCCCTCGCACCCGGTGGCCGAAGAGCCGCCCCAAGGACACTGGATTCGCACGATGTGGAACCTGTGGGACGAGATCCTGGTCGAGCCGGACGAGGCACGGCGCAATGAACTCTTCTTCCAGATTCTGGATGTCTGGGCCGAAGAGTTGCCGCAAATAGGCTATCTCGGTCAGATTCCTAACCCACTCATCGTGTTGAACGGCCTGCGCGGACTCGATCCCGAATACGTCTATCCGCTGAGCAATCCGACATCGCACGGCGGCCTGGTGCAGGTGCATACCTTCTACTGGGACGATCCGGCGAGCCACAGTTAGTTCTCTGAGGAATTCCAGCTGGCACTCTGAAAGGCGCCGTCAAGCCCCTATGCGGAAGCAGGCGCCGGAAGTTGAAACACGCAACGCGGGGCGTTCTCCTTGAAGGAGGACGCCCCGTGGCACGCTCCGCTACGTTGCCGTCAAGCGCGGCGATGGCCGGCCCAGCGGCAGAATCCACAATACGTCGGATTTCCGTCAACTCTCGTCCCGGAACAGAAAAAGGAACAGTTCTATGACCTCAGTCCAAAGATGCCACCCGGAACGCGCCACCTATGTTGACCAGCATACGGGCCGCACCATCGAACAACTCACCAGCAGCCCCATGGCCGATCTGCACACCTACTACGACATCTCTCCCTGGTCGCCCGACGGTCGCTACATGGTCTTCTCCGCTGCCAACCCGAATGACGTAACGGAAGCCCACCGTGATACATTCGCCACCAACAACGGACGGCTCTACCTCATGGATCTGGAGACCTACGAGCTGCGCCTCCTGGCCAGGAACGCCTTCTACAACACCCATACGGGCGCCTACCCAGTCTGGCATCCCGCCGAATGTGAAGTGTTCTACTACTCCTCTCCCGGAGAGGTCAGCGTGGTCGACGCCGAGTGGAACCGTCTCGGGCCGGACGGAGGCAAACTGCTGCGAAAAATGGAAGGCGGCATTCGTCAAATCAGCCCCGATGGCGGCCTGATCAGCTGGACCACGAACGATGTCAACACAAATCTCCCGCGCGGCGTCTATACGTTGCGGTCAGACACAGGCTCCCGGCCCCAGGATGACGACGACCTCACTCTCATCGCCTCCACCGAATCCCTCTATGCGATGACACCGAATAACGACCTCTTCCACATCGACCAGATGACCGTCGGCAACACCAAATGGACGCCGGACGCCCAGCATATGCTCGTCGCAATGTGGATCAAGTCGACTCCTGACGACCTTTCGCCCTGGAAAAGCCCCTTCCGCCGCAGCATCTATATCGTCAGCCGCGACGGCAGCGAGCGCCGCTGGCTCACCTTCTTTGGCCACCACCACAGTTGGACCGCGGAAGGGACAAAGGTCCTCTATTCCGGCTATCGCATCCACACCGACGAAGGGAAACAGGACGAGCCGCGGCTCTACATGATCAACTTCGACGGCTCCGGCAAAGAGGTTGTCATCGACCAGCCATTGGGCGGCCATCCCATCGCCAGCCCCGACGGCGGCAAGATAACCACCTGGGACAAAGAAGGCGTGATCCTGGTTGATCTCAATGCGCAGAGCGTCGAGCATATTGCCGCTTTTGGCCCCCACTGTGATCACAACTCCCATCGCGGCACACATCCCCACTGTCTCTGGAGCCTGGACGGCAGCCAGATCCTGTACAACTCGGCGCAGTCCGGCCGCAGCCATCTCTACCGGGTTGCCGCTCAATGACGCAATAAGCGCCGCCCGACCAATACCAGCATTTGCCGCTCTGTAAGAGAGAATACCCAATGAAAATCGAGAAGATCACGCCCTTCCTTGTAGACAGGTTCCTCCTGGTGCGCGTCTATACCGACCAGGGCATCGTCGGCAACGGCGAGGCAGGACTCTGGGCGCATCACGGAATGGTCCACCGGGCTATCCTGGACCTGGGCGACTACTATGCGGGCAAAGACGCCGCCCGCATTGAGCACCATTTCCAGACGGTTAGCCGCGATGCGCACTTCATGGGCGCCGCGCTCAGCGCCGCGCTCAGCGCGATCGACATCGCCCTGTGGGACATTGCCGGACAGGCCGCGGGCCAGCCAGTGCATCAGCTGCTCGGCGGACGCGTGCGCGACAAGATCAAGGTCTTTGCCAATGTTGTTGGCGCCAGCGCCAAAGAGTGTGCGGCCAGCGCGCAGGAGCAGGTTGGGGCAGGCTATCTGTCCCTGCGCATGTCGCCCTTCCTTCCCGGCTTCGAGGGCAGGACACCTTCCCAGGTGATCGGCGAAGCCGTCGCCCTGGTCGCGGCCGTTCGTGAAGCGGTTGGCCCGAATATCGACCTGGGACTTGAAATCCACCGCAACCTGCGGCCGGAGGAGGCGATCATTCTGGCCCGCGAACTACTGCCTTTCCGCATCCTCTACTACGAAGATCCACTTGCCCCGGAAAGTCTGGAGGCGATGGAGTATATCGCCAGGACCGTCCCCTTGCCGATGGCGACCGGCGAACGCTTCTACAACATCTTTCAGTTCAAGGACCTGGTCGACCGCAAGATCGTCAGCCTCATCCGGCCCGATCTGTCCCTGGCCGGCGGGTTCACCCAGGTCAAGAAGATTGCCGCCATCGCCGAATCCGCCTATGTGGGCGTATTCCCCCACCTGATGGGCAGTCCTGTCAACATCGCCGCATTCTGTCAACTCAATGCCGCCATTCCCAATTACGTACTGATGGAGAGCCATCCCTTCGCCGACGCTTACAACGAGATTGTCGACCATCCGGTTGAACGGCAGGGGGGATACCTGCTCGTATCCGACAGGCCCGGAATCGGACTCGAGATCGACGAAGACAATCTGGGAAAACTCCCCTATCAACCCAAGAGGATCTTCGGAAACTTCCATTCCGATGGCTCGGTGGCGCATTAGCCCAGGCGAGGATTTGCGAACGATGAAGAAAACCAGAACCGGCGGCGAGGCTCTTGTTGAGGGGCTTCTTGCTTACGGCATCGACACGATCTTCGGTCTGCCTGGCGTCCAGAACGACTACTTCTATACGGCCGCCTACGATGTCCGCGATCGAATGCGAGTCATCCATACGCGCCACGAACAGGGCGCGGCCTATATGGCGCTGGGCTATGCGCTTGCCTCCGGCAGGACCGGCGTCTATGTGGTCGTGCCCGGACCCGGTTTCCTCAATACAACGGCAGCCCTCTCGACCGCATACGCCACAAACGCGCCGGTACTGTGCCTCGCCGGCCAGATTCGTACGGACCAGATAGGCCGGGGCTATGGCATGTTGCACGAGATCCCCGATCAGTTGGGAATCATGCGCTCGCTTACAAAGCTGGCCCGCCGCATAGAAGACCCGTCAGAAGTGCCTGCAATCCTGGCCGAAGTCCTCAGCGCCATGCATTCAGATCGCCCGCGCCCCGTCGGACTTGAGGCGCCACTGGACGTCCTTTCCGGCAAAGCCGAGATGGCCGAAGACGCAATTCCGTTAGACCTGCGGCGCCCGGAAGTAGACCTTGACGCCATTGAAGAGGCCGCGCTGCTTCTGTCGAACGCGCAGAAGCCGGTGATACTCGTAGGGGGCGGCGCGATGGACGCAGGGGAAGAAATCCAATCTCTCGCCGAGACGCTGCAAGCGCCGGTCGTCGCAAGCGCAAGCGGCCGCGGCGTTCTGACGAGCCGCCACCCCTTCAGCCATACCTATGGGGCCGGACCCCGCCTTTGGGAGCAGGCCGACGCGGCGGTTGCGATCGGCACACGCCTGTCAACGCCGCTGATGCAGTGGGGGAAGCCCGACCAAATGCGGCTGCTTCGCATAGACATTGACAGCCAGGAGCTGGCCAGGTTCGAACCAGCCGACGTTTCAATCCTTGCGGATTGCCGTGACGCGCTGCGGGCGCTGCTGGCAGCGCTTGGCCGGCGCGATGCCAAACGCCCCTCTCGCAGAGTGGAGATGCTGGCCCTCCACGACGAGATGGAATCCGTTTACGAATCAATTCAGCCGCAGATGAGCTTTGTGCGCGCCCTTCGCGAAGCCTTGCCGGATAATGGGATATACGTCGAGGAAATTACGCAGATCGGATACGTCAGCCGCATCACGATGCCGGTCTATCAGCCGCGCACATACCTTAGCGCCAACTATCAAGGAACACTGGGCTGGGGCTTCGCGACCGCCCTCGGCGCGAAAATCGCGGTCCCGGACCGCCCTGTAATCAGCGTGACAGGGGACGGCGGCTTCCTGTTCGCAGCGACCGAACTGGCAACTGCGGTGAAGCATCAGATAAAAACAGTAACCGTGGTCTTCAACGACGAGGCCTATGGCAACGTGCGCAGAATGCAGAAGGAACGATACGGCGGCCGCATCATCGCAAGCGAACTGCGGAACCCGGATTTCGTTGCCTTTGCAGAGTCCTTCGGCGCGCGCGGGATTCGTGTCCGCTCGCCGCAAGCGCTTCAAGACGCTTTGTCTGACTCGTTAAACGCTGACGTGCCGGTTCTGATTGAGGTCCCTGTCGGAGCGATGCCGGCGCCCTGGACACGCATGTCCGCTCCCTCGGCGCGAAGCGGGAGAGGTTGACCCTGTCCGACCGGGTGACGAGGAACGGAAGCGCCCCGATACTTGGGCAGCCGCCGAAGAATATAGACTGAGGAATCGAGGGGATGCTATCTTCTTGAGGAAGATTCTTGCGAGGGTCGGAAGCCGGAATCGACATCCACTCGCGCCGGGTTTGCTTCGGCAGCGAAGACGCCTGCACGGTCTCCGGAGCTGATCTGCCCATCACCGCCCATAGGCCCTTGTTCGAGCTGGTCCGCCCCGCAGTGTACGCAGATGCTCCATTCGTGCCGCATCGCCTTGCCGCAACTGGCGCATGCAAACCGGAGCTGGCTATGACAGTTCGAGCAGAAGTTCCAACTCTCCTGGACAGGCAAACCGCAACTGTGGCAGGAGAGGGTAGCCTCTAGCTCCCGCAGCAGAGACTCCTCTTCCAGGGCACGGTCAAAGACATCGGCCAGCGTATCTCTCGGCCTCACCATGATGTATAGGACCAGCCCGACGAGTGGAAAAACCAGAACCAGCAGACTTGCGAGGGCGATGGCGAGCCAGTCTCTCGTCCGGCTGCGAATGTCATTGAACGTCCAGATCCCCATCGCGATCCAAAAGGCAAAGAGGAAAGCGCCCAGTAAGGCGACGAAAATCCCAATGAGGGTCGCGATTGTGTTGGACAGTTCCGCCAGCATCCGGTTCTCCTGTCAGTTTGCGGCGCCGGCTCTGAAACACTTTCTGCTGCTGAACGAAGTGCAACGCGCCAGAACCGGGCATTCGGGGATTATAGCCCACGGCTCCGAATTGCCCAAAAGCATGCAGGTAATGTGCCCTTAACGTCAATCCGGCTGGGTCTGGTTCCTTCAGCCCCTGCACAAGCAAAAGAAAGTTTCCTGCGCTTCTTCCGGAACGCCGCGAACGGGTGCCCATTACCGTGCCGCCGGGCTGCTGACTTCCTCCCGATACGCTGCGTCAGTGAGTCAGCCATCGACGAAAACCAGCTCACGACAGGCTTTGAGCCGACAAAGAAGAAGCTTCGAAGTGAGAATTAGGGAATCGCGCCGACATGCCCCCTCCAGGCGGTCCTTCGATAGGCGCAAGACGGCGCCGCTACCGATACATCTGACCTGTAGGCAAGCCACTGCGGCCGAAACGCATGCCAACGCTTGTCATTCGCAGGTGAACGCTCGTAAACACACGTAAATACTCGTGATTCTCAAGTGAGGGTTGGGAAACGCTCAGGGATGCTCATGAACGCTCGCCAGCTCTCGTGATTCGCAAGAAAGAGTTGGGAAACGCTCAAGGACTCTCACAAACGCTTGTAAACGCTCACACCTGCCTGTAATTCTCAGGCAAACGCTTGCCAACAGTCGCAGACGCACATACAACGCTCATAAGAGGGCCTGCCCGACTCTCCCCCGTTGCCGCCGGAGTCCATGCAAACCGGCGCTTCCACGATGACCATAGCGGCGCGCCGTTTGGGCTGGGCAGATACGCGAACGCTGTTGGTAGGTTTAGAGAACTGTATTATACTTTTTGTGTGGGCTTCCTTCTTGTAGAATCAGAATGGGAGTCAGGCCGAAATGCGCGTGCGATGAGGCCCCCTTGCCACTCATGCGCCCGGCCAAAAAACTTTTCTTTCCCGTCAACGGTTGACGGGCAGCCCAAAACTACATCCCAACCACCATGATTAGCAAGGAGCTAAGAATGAAGAGCATGAGGAAGATTAACAAAGTAGGCATGATTCTGTCGATGGTAATTGGCATGATCATCGCAGCCTGCATGAGCCCTGCGGCGGGACCTGAAGTCGTCGAATCCGACGAGGCGGCCGCGCCGGCCATGCAGGAAGTGCAGTCTACATTGAGCATCGTGCAGGAACGCGGCAAGTTGGTCTGCATCGGCAATTCACAGCTGCCCGGTTTCGGCTTCCTCGATTCCGAAGGCAACTTCTCCGGTTTTGACGTCGACTACTGCCGCGCCATCGCAGCAGCCGTCTTCGGCGATGCCAACGCCCTGGAAGTCCGGCCTGCCACCGCACGAGAGCGCTTCACCATCCTTTCCAGCGGTGAAGGTGACGTCATCATCCGCAACACAACCTGGACGATGTCCCGCGACACGGACTTGGGCATGAACTTCGGTCCCACCACCTTCTACGATGGCCAGGGTCTCATGGTCCGTAAGGAGGCCGGCGTCGCCACGCTTCAGGACCTGCAGGGCGCCTCCGTCTGTGTGGTCACAGGCACGACCACCGAACTCAACCTCGCCGACCAGTTCGCTTCGGCCGGCGTTGATTACGAAGCTGTTGTCTTCGAAGACTTCGACCAGTCCTTCACCGCCTACGACGAGGGCCGCTGTGACGCCGTCACAACCGACAAATCCAGCCTCGTCTCCCGCCAGACCACTCTCTCGGCTCCCGCAGACCATGTGATTCTCAACGTCACGCTCTCCAAAGAGCCGCTGGGGCCGGCGGTACGCCACGGCGACGACCAGTGGTTTGACCTCGTGAACTGGGTCGTTTACGCCACGATGCTCGCCGAGGAATATGGAATTACCTCGAGCAACGTCGACAGCTTCATGGGCAGCGAGGACCCCAACATTCGCAGGCTGCTGGGCCTTGAAGGTGACTTCTGCTCCAAGGTTGGCATTGCGAACGCCGGATGCTTCATGGACGTCATCACACAGGTCGGCAACTACGCCGAGATCTATGACCGCAACCTGGGCCCGGATACGGTGTTCAACCTGCCCCGCGGCCTGAACAGCCTCTACACCGACGGCGGAATCCTGTACGCCCCGCCCATCAGATAAGCTCTCTCAGGCAGACCGACAGGGGTACCTTTACAACCGGGTGCCCCTGTCCGTCTGTCTCTCTGTCCGACTGCCGGCTGAGCAGCTGCCCGCACCGCCCTTCAAGAACGGCGCCAAGCTCTCAATTGATCGCTCGACCATGCAAAACATCCACGCCAGCCAGGTTCGACCACCTTTCTACCGCGACGAACGCGTTCTGGGGATCTTTAGCCAGGTCCTCGTCGTCGTCATCGTCCTAGGATTGGGCCTGTTCTTTTTCTCAAACATGATATCAGGGCTGCGCGAAAAACACAGCGTCCCCATCAGTTTCAGCTTCCTGGGCCAGGCCGCAGGCTTCGACATCGGCGAGAGCCTCATCGACTACTCCCGCGAAAGAACTTATTTGCGCGCCTTTGTCGTCGGCCTTCTCAATACCTTCCAGGTGGCCATATTGGGCATTGTCTTCGCCACGGCGCTCGGCATCCTCATCGGTGTAATGCGGCTTTCCGCCAACTTCCTTGTCAGCCGAGTCGCCGCCGTGTACATCGATATCTTCCGCAACATTCCTCTGCTTGTTCTGTTGATATTCTGGGCCCAGGGTGTCTTCCTTAAACTGCCCCGTGTTGCAGAGGCCATCGTGTTGCCTGGCCCGATTTTTCTCAGCAATCGCGGTGTTGCCATCCCTTGGGGAATCCCCACAGACTCTTGGCCGACCTATCTCCTGGTTTTGGCTGCGGGTATTATTCTCGGGGCAGTCGTCGCCTACTTCCTGCGCGAACAAGGCAAACGCACCGGGCGCATGCCTCTGGTCACACTTTGGTTCCTCGTAACCGTGGCCGCGGTCGGCCTCGTCGGCTGGATTGTCCTGCCTCAGCCGATGAATATCGACCAGCCGTTCCTTGAAGGTTTCAATACACAAGGCGGGAAGATCCTCAGCCAGCAGTTCATGGCTCTGCTCTCCGGCCTTATCATCTATACCGCGGCCTTTATCGCCGAAGTCGTGCGCGCTGGGATTCAGTCGGTTTCCAAGGGACAGCGCGAGGCAGCAACCGCGCTGGGGCTTTCACCTGCCCAAACTTTGCGTCTTGTCATTTTCCCTCAGGCACTGCGCGTGATCATTCCACCGCTGACAAGCCAGTACTTGAATCTGACCAAAAACTCCTCGCTTGCCATTGCCATCGGTTACCCGGATCTGTTTGCCGTCGCCGGCAACACCATCTTGAATCAGACCGGCCGTGAAATCGAAATGTTTACGATGATTATGGGCACGTACCTGTCCCTAAGCTTGTTGACTTCATTCCTCATGAATGTTTATAACCGCCGGATACGCCTCGTCGAACGCTAATGCCGATTCGGCATGTCGCGCTGAACACTGAACCAGCAGGTTCCAACGCCAATTGCAAGGAATGAACGGCTGATGACCACAGCGGCTGAAACATCCTCGGACCGCTCTGTCCTTCCCATAACCGAACGCTACAGGCTTCTCGGCTGGCTGCGTCGCAACCTTTTCAGCGACGCCTTCAATTCGATCCTGACTCTTGTCGCCCTGGTCTTTCTCTTCTTCGTCGCCCGGAATCTCCTGCGCTGGGCATTCGCGACCGCCGAGTGGGGCGTCATTCCCGCCAATTTCAACCTCATCATGCGCGGCCAGTATCCCGCCACCGAAGCTTGGCGCCTCTGGCTGGTAATCTACCTCCTTGGCGCCGTCGTAGGCGTCACCTGGAGGCTCATCAGCGGTCAGTTCAGCGGCGTCGCTCGCCTTCTGCTCACAATTCCTTTTTTCCTCATGCTCATTCCTTTCTTCTCCATGGGGACACGCCTGAATCTGTTTATCACCGCCGTCGCTTCCGCTGCCGGCTACTACATTGAAGGCTACTTGCCAATTCAGCGCCGCGGCCGCGCCGCAGTCTACTTCATCCTTGCCTACCTCGTCATAATGCTTCTCCTTCTGCGCGGTGTTGGCGCTGAGGATGGCCCGATGCCCCCTGTCTCTCCCATCCTGTGGGGCGGCCTTCTCCTCTCCCTGCTGCTCGCATTCTTCGGCATCACTCTCTCATTCCCGTTGGGCGTCGCCCTCGCCCTGGGCCGCCAGTCCCAGCTTCCCGCCATACGCGTGATGAGCGTCATCTACATTGAATTCATTCGCGGCGTTCCGCTGATCAGCCTGCTCTTCATGGGCCAGGTCATGCTGCAACTCTTCCTGCCCGACGGCTTCCCCCTGGTTGACCGCGTCCTGCGCGCTCTCGTTGCGATAACGCTCTTTTCCGCTGCCTATACCGCGGAAAACGTCCGCGGCGGGCTTCAATCGATCCCGCGCGGCCAGTACGAGGCAGCCCAGGCATTGGGCCTCAGCGCCTACCAGTCCACCATTAACATCATCCTGCCCCAGGCGCTGCGCGCGGTGATTCCAGTTCTCGTAGGACAGTTCATCAGTCTCTTTAAGGACACAACGCTGGTCGCGCTTGTCGGCATTTTCGACCTGCTCGGCATTGCACGCACTATCCTGGCCAACCCGGACTGGCTCGGCACGCATCAGGAAGTCTATGCAATCATTGCCGTCCTTTTCTGGATCTTCAGTTACAGTATGTCTTACGCCAGTCGACGCCTTGAGCGCCGCCTTGGCGTGGGCGTTCGTTGAACCAAGTAATCTAGTCAGGGAAGCGCGCCGTCCGAGGCTTTCGCAAGGAAATTCGTTCACAGAGGGATAGATCATGTCAGAAAATGAAACTGAAGGCGAAATCATAATCTGCCAGGATGTCTGCAAATGGTTCGGCGACTTTCAGGCCCTGAAGGACTGCAGCCTGCGTGTCAAAGCCCAGGAGGTGGTCGTCATCATCGGGCCCTCCGGGTCAGGCAAATCCACCTTCATCCGCTGTATCAACCGGCTGGAGGAGCACCAGACCGGTGAAATAGTCGTAGACGGAATCCCGCTTACGCGCGACGTGCGCAACATCGAGCAAATCCGGTCCGAGACGGGCATGGTATTCCAGCAATTCAATCTTTTCCCCCACCTCACCGTCCTCGAAAACATCACCTTGGCGCCGATCCAGGTGCGCAAGATGAAGAAGGAGGAAGCCCAGGATACCGCCATGAGCCTGCTCAACCGGGTCGGGATTCCTGAACAGGCAGACAAGCACCCTGGCCAGCTTTCCGGCGGCCAGCAGCAGCGCGTCGCGATCGCCCGCTCTCTCGCCATGTCGCCCAAGATCATGTTGTTCGACGAACCGACTTCCGCCCTCGACCCGGAGATGATCAAAGAGGTCCTTGACGTGATGCAGGAGCTTGCCGAAAGCGGAATGACCATGCTTGTCGTTACCCACGAGATGGGCTTCGCACGCGAGGTCGCCGACCGCATCGTGTTTATGGACGCCGGCGAGATTGTGGAAGTCGGCACGCCTGAACACTTCTTCACGAACGCCCAGCACGACCGCACAAAGCTCTTCCTCAGCCAGATCCTGTAAGGCATCTGGCTGACCATAGGACAACGTACGCGAAATGACGAAGAGCTCGCAAATGACAGAAGCCAATCCCGTCGCCTCTGCGCGAAGAGGGACGAAGCGTTCAACAGGCTGTTGGACCCGTATGAGTCCTTAACTTGGGGCTTTGGCATCAAAGCGAAGGTTTGTGGGCCTATAGGGGGCCCCGTCACGGTTGGAAAGGTTCCCTGCGATTGAGAGTTAGTCCGTCACTCGATCTATCCAAATCGAGTGCCTGGCTCGGATGATGCCAGGGAACATTCGAAGGCTCGCTCTTCCCCAATCGACCAACCAACCCGCCGCACGACCCAACTGAAGTTGCCGGCCTCACAGGGCGACCAGCCAGCTGTTAGACAACTCTAAATTTCCAACGATTGGCATTGATAATGAAAAAAACACGAATCGTTCTGCTGTTGTTGGTGGCGCTTCTCGGCCTGACCGCGCCGCTTTACGCGCAAGAAGCCGGTCTGACCCTTGAAGATCTCGCTGCTCAGGTCGAAGCCATGATTGAGCTGGTGTCCTCCATGTCCGAACGTATGAACTCGTTTGAAGAGCGGCTGGCAGCCCTGGAAGCGACCGCGACGCCGACGGTGACACCGACTCCTTCGCCAACGCTGCCGCCAACCCCAACACTACCGCCAACCCCAACACCTACGGCCACCAGCGCGTCGCCGACGGTGAGTATCTCGCGCGTCATGAATGTGCGGGCGGGCCCCGGCACCAACTACCCGGTCGTGGGACAGGCCTCTCCTGGGGATCAATATCCTATTTCAGGCAAAAATCCTGCCGGCGGCTGGTGGCAGATTATTTTCAGCGGGCAGTATGCGTGGGTCTACAGCCCCCTGGTGACTGCGACCTATCCAGAGCTCGTGCAGGTTGCGTCAGTCGTTCCCACGCCGCCGCCGACCCCTGTCCCAACGGCCACGCTTGTCCCGCCCACACCTGTTCCCCCTCCGACGGCACAACCTGTCACCGACCCTTGCGCGGGCATTGGCGGGGACGGCTGCAAATTTCGGCTGCGCAACACGGATCTCAGAGACAATGGCGGGAGCGAACTGAAACTCTATATTGGCTTCGTCCATGAAGGTCGCGGTGACGAGGTACAGGGAATCGGAGGCAGCTACTACGTGGAGTTGCACAAAGACGGCGTTCACGTGGGGGCGGTGAATAACTCTACCCGGGGAGGAAACTCCACCCACCAGGGGCCGCAGGGAAACAAGTACAATTATCTGAAGACTGTGCCCCTCGGCCAGGTTCCGAACGGCAATGTGGCTGGCAACTATTCAATCTTCGTGAGGGACGGCAACGGTGAACGCGACAGCCAGAACTTCGGCTTCACAGTGTCGGGAGGGAACGGCGAAGTCTGGCTTATCTTTGCGCAGAACAATTGACCCGGACGCAGAAACTGAGATCCGCGCTGGCTACGCTCGATAGAAGGAACGGACAAAGCGACTGAGAAGATTCAACTGGCTGTAACAGGCGAGACACAAGTCAAAGCTCCTTTTGAGCTGGCAGTCATCCGCTGGTCTAACAGCGACGCGAACCAGACTCTGGCCAGTCTGAAAGGCGAGGTCGCGGTGATCGAAGCCCGCCAAATGCTCTGTCCTGTCTGTGTCTCCCGCGGGATTCCCAGGCCCGGAGGAACCACCAGCAGTGCAGCGATGGCATCGCCCTGCTCGGGCTCCTTACCGTATTCGAACACCACGAAGTGATGACACCGGTGTCCCTTGAAGCGTTCCCGCACGAATTCCGCATCACTTTTCCACTCGGCTTGGACGTCTTCGTTGCTTCGACTGTTCACTCTGAAGCTTCCTTTCCCGCTTGTGCACACGCGACATGAAAGGCTTACCTCCCATGACTCCTCCAGAACTTTCCCGCACACCTGCCACCGAACTGACCGCAGCCATTCGAGAAAAAAAACTGTCTCCGGTCGAACTGACCGAATCTTTCCTCGCTCGCATTGAGGCCGTCAACCCCGCCATCAACGCCTTCCTCGACTTTGACGCTGACCGCGCCCTTGCGTGTGCCCGCGCCGCCGAGGCCGCGGTCCTGAAGGGAGAAGAGCTCGGCCCGCTTCACGGTCTGCCAGTGCCGATCAAAGACCTCGAACCCAGCGAGGGACTGCGTCATACAAGCGGCTCGATCCTTCAGAAAGACTTGGTCGCCGACTATGATGGCGCGGTTACGGGCCGTGTCAAGGCCGCCGGCGGTATCGTAATCGGCAAGACCAACACACCCCATCTCGGCCACAAGGATATGTGTGACAATCTTCTCGGCGAACCGGGCCGCAACCCCTGGAACACCGACCGAACGCCCGGAGGATCCAGCGGCGGCGCGGCCGCCGCAGTTGCCGCCGGCCTCTGTCCACTTGCCCACGGCTCCGACGGCGCCGGCTCAATCCGCATTCCTGCCGCCCTCTGCGGCGTTTTCGGCCATAAGCCCTCGTTCGGGCGCCTGCCCTACTGGCCCAACCTTGACATCTGGTCCGCCCGTTCCCACAACGGTCCCATCTCCCGCACCGTCGCCGACGCTGCCCTCTTCATCCAGGCCACCGCCGGTCCGGACCCCCGCGACCCCACAGCAATCGCCCACCCACCAGACGATTACCTCGCAGCAGTGGCCGACCCCCTGCCTGCGCTACAAGGCCTGCGCGTAGCCTGGAGCGCGGACTTCGGATACGCCGCTGTCGATCCCGACGTGCGCCGCCTCGCAGGCCAGGCCGCTCAACGCTTCGCCGAACTCGGTTGCATTGTGGAAGCCGTCGATCCTGACTGGGACAACCCCCGCCCCGGCGCCGAAGTCTGCTGGTTCGCCTCTATGGCAGCCCGCGTCGGCCAGGCCTACGACGAGAATCCACAAGCCTTTGAACCGAGCCTTGTCAAGATGATCTTGCAGGGCCGCCGTTACACCGCTGAAGAATTGGGGCGCGCCGAAATGTCTCGCACAGTCTTCTATCACCAGGCCCGCGAATTCTTCGAAGACTACGACCTCCTGCTCACCCCGCAGATGCCCCTTACCGCCTGGGGGGTAGACGACTGGCCCGCCGAAATCAACGGTACGCCAACGCCTTCGATCTTCGACCGCTTGCCCTTCACCTACCCCTTCAACCTTACCGGCCAGCCAGCCGCCAGTGTCCCCTGTGGTTTCGCCTCCGACGGCCTTCCCGTCGCCCTACAGATCGTGGGCAGGTATCACGCAGACACGCTTGTCCTCCAGGCCGCAGCCGCATTTGAAACTGTCGCGCCTTGGACATCCGTTTGGCCTGATGTATCATAGGGCCTGTAGGTCCAATGAAGGACTCTACAGTCAGTTGGCGCAACTGCGGCACTCGTAACTTGCGCTTCTGAATCTCCATCGCCCTTTGGGGCCCGTTAAGACAAGGAGGTCTTAACCATGTCAAACAGGCAACGGCGCCAACACCTTGAAGGCTCCCCGCAGGCCACCGCGAATCCCGTCCGGGTTGGCTGTATTGAGTACCTCACTGCACGCCCTCTCTGGCAAGGTCTCAGTAAGCGCCCCGACCTTTTCTCACTCAAGTTTGCTGTACCTTCTGAAGTTTCCTCATGGCTGCACAGCGGTGAAGTGGACCTTGCGCTCGTCTCATCCATCGAGTACGGGCCCGGTTACAACATCGTGCCCGGAGTTGCGGTAACCTCGATGGGATCGGTTGCTTCACTCGCTGCGTTTTCCAGCAAGCCGCTGACAGAAGCCAAGACCGTCGCCCTCGACACCAGCTCCCGGACCGCCGCTGCCCTCATGCGTATCCTCTGTGCCGAGTGGTGGGACATTGAGCCGGAGTTCGTGTCCATGCGCCCGAACCTGTCCTCCATGCTCCAGCGCTGCGACGCCGCCCTTCTCATCGGCGACAACACCGTCTTTGTCGACCACGTCGGCATGGGCCTGCACAAAAATGACCTTTGCGAAGCCTGGCGAGGCTTAACAGGCCTTCCCTTCGTATTCGGGTTCTGGGCCGGCCGGCCCAATGCACTGACCCCAGCGCATTTGCAGGCATTGCGCGATTCAAGCCAGGCCGGAGTTACCGCACTCGACGACGTAGCCTGGGCCCACTATCCCGACAACGAGGCCCTCGCCGCCACCAGCGGCGAATACCTCCACAAGAGCTTCCAGTACTGCTTTGACGACGACTGCCTCGCCAGCCTGGAGTGGTTCTACAAATCAGCTTCCAAGCTCGGCATCATTCCGCAGACCCCGACAGTCGTATTCTATGATTCTTGACCCGCGTAAGTGAAGCAGTGCATCGATACAGTACGGTCTGGGGCCTAAGGGGATCCCCCAAGCCTGTCTCCAGGGCAACTTCTCCAAGTCGTTCGGGACAGCAATGGGAATCCCCCCCTGAATCCATTGGAATCCTAACCAGGGATATAATGGCTTGGAAAATGTCATCATCGCACGCGGCCGCCTTTACATCCAGGCTCCTGAGCCCTACGAAGACTGCGATCTACTTCTGACACTCCAGATGCCTTTGGATTCCTGGGGAGTCGACGAATTACCCGCGCAGAACGAATGCAAACCTACGCCATCCATCCTTGACCGCCTACCCTTCACCTTCCACTACTATCTCACCGGTCAGCCTGCCTCCTCACATTGTTGAGGCTGCGTCACCTTCGGCCTGTCCCCTGCCTTCCCAAATCAAGGGCAGGTATCTCGCCGACACGCTTGTCCTCCAGGCCGTGGCAGCATCTGAAAAAATCGGGCCTTGGACATCCGCCTGGCCTGAGATAACATAGGGCCTGTAGTTCCAATGACGGACACTACGGCCGGCGCAATCACGGCACTCGCAGGTTGCATACCTAAAATTCCATAGCCCTCCGGGGACCGTTAAGACAAGGACGTCTTAATCATGACCAATTGGCATCGCCGCCTACACCCCGAACCCACCCCCCAGGCCGACACGAAACCTGTTCGCGTCGGCTGTGTTGAGTATTTGAATGCCCGCCCTCTCTGGCAGGGCCTTGGCAGTAGACCCGACCTTTTTGCGTTGCAATACGACGTACCCTCGCGCTGTTCCGCCTGGCTCCACAGCGGCGCGGTCGACCTTGCACTGCTTTCCTCCATCGAATACACGCCCCGCTATCGCGTTGTGCCCGGCGCCGCAGTCACCTCTATGGGGCCGGCCGCCTCGGCTGCAGTGTTCTGCCGCAAGCCCCTGACAAGGGCCCGCTCCGTCGCGCTCGATCCCAGTTCCCGAACCTCTGCCACACTGATGCGAATTCTCTGCGCTGAATGGTTCGACATCGAGCCGGTGTTTGTAACAATGGAACCGGACTTGACTGTGATGCTCAAACGCTGCGACGCCGCGCTCCTGATCGGCGACAGCGCGATACATGTGGACCATACCAGGCTAGGGCTCAGCAAGTTTGACCTTTGCAACGAGTGGCGCGGCCTGACCAGCCTCCCATTTGTTTTTGCATTCTGGACGTGCCGGCCAGAGGCCCTGACCCCACTCCATCTCCAGGCCATCCGCGATGCACGCGAATCCGGCGTTGCCGCGCTCGACGCAATCGCCGGCGCACACTACCCCCTGGACGAGGCCCTGGCGGCTGCCGGCGGGGCCTACCTGCGCCAAAGCGTCCAATACCGCTTCGATGAAGACTGCTTCGCCAGCCTGCAGAGGTTCTACGCCTACGCGTCCAAGCTCGGCATCATCGAACAGGCCCAGCCGGTCCGCTTCTATGAGACTTGAGCGAAGGATATGATCCTGTCAATTGAAGAGAGGGACCTCGATTGGAGTCACTCCGTGGGCAACCTGGAGCCGCTCATACTCCCCTGGGAAGTGGTCCTATGCCGGGGCGGCTCCAACGGGAAAGAGCTGCCCCGGCCTTCAAGGCTGCCAAGCTGCCTTCACCACCACTCTGCAGCAGCTAGCCTAGACAATAGACAAGTGGCTGGCAATTTGGAAAACGAGCCTTCGTTCTCATGGATCGTTCCGGGATCCGGCCTCCTCCCCGCAGCTTTGGTCAGTCATGGAACGATTCCCCACCATGCACGCCCGGGGGCTTGCCAAAGGGATCCTGGAGTCACGAGCAAGCGTCATTCATCCACACTTTCTCAGCCGAATCTGTTACGTTCTATACTCCGCATTGATGGACACGTAGTCGTAGCTCAGGTCGCACGTCCAAACCGTAGCCGACCCGTCACCCAACCCCAAGGAAACCCGCACGCTTATTTCACTCTCCGCAAAGATCGCCGAGGCGTCCTCTTCGGCATACGCGGTCGGCGTGCCCGCGTCAACCAGCTGCAGCTCTGCGTTGCCGGCTTCCGGCTGGCCTGCCGCGATGAAAAGATGGGCTTTTGTCGGGTCAACGGTTGCCCCGGAGTAACCCACAGCGCAAAGAATCCGACCCCAGTTGGCATCGTGCCCGAAAAAGGCGGTCTTCACCAGCGGACTCTTGGCAATTGAGTTGGCGACTTGATGCGCCTCCGCGTCGTCAACTGCGCCCTCAACCTGAACTGTAACGAACTTGGTCACGCCCTCCCCATTGCGGACGATCAGCTTCGCGAGCTCCATTGAAGCCTCGGTCAGAGCATCCACGAAAGCACTGTATTCGCTGCCTTCTTCCACGATTTCGTCATTCCCTGCGGCGCCATTCGCCATGACAAGCACAGTGTCGTTCGTGCTCGTATCCCCGTCTACACTGATGCGGTTAAAGCTGCGATTGACGGCGGCGCGCAAAGCCTTTTGCAAGAGCGGCTGGGCAATTGAGACGTCTGTCGCCAACGTTCCCAACATCGTTGCCATGTTGGGATGGATCATGCCGGCTCCCTTGCCAATTCCGGTTACCGTCACCGTCTTGCCGCCAACTTCCGCCTGGGCCGACGCCCACTTGGGAAAGACATCCGTTGTCATGATCGCTTCGGCTGCCTCTTTCCATCCGTCTGGTCGCAGCTTGGCCGCAACTTCTGGAATGCCGGCCTCGATCACACCGATCGGCAGCTGTACGCCAATTACGCCTGTGCTCATCACATAGGCCGTATTGTCGGTGCTGCCCAAGCTCTTCTCCGCAGCCTCAGCCATGCGCCGGGCATTTGCGTTGCCCTCCGCGCTCGTACAGGCATTCGCGTTGCCGCTATTGATCACGACACTGTGCGTACCGTCCGGATTCATGCGCAACAGATCGCGATCATACAGCACCGGCGCCGCGGGAAAAGCGTTCTGCGTAAAGACGGCCGCGGACCGGCAGGCAGTTGGGCTCGCGATCAGCGCCAGGTCCAGCGCTCCCGTTGGCTTTACACCGCAATGGATTCCCGCCGCGTCAAAGCCCTTGACTGGAATCGGCGGCGCCGAAGGTCCTGCAAAAGCATGTTCTTTCGTTGACATCATTATTCTCCATAAAGGTAGATATTTTGAAGGCTTCCAGGTCGCCCGATTCCTGATTCCTCGTTTTGAAACCGGGCCGTTCGACCAAACGACGCCGCCGTTTAGTCTCTCTTGATCCAGTCTCCCTCAGCAGGCGCCCCGCCGATGGGCCGGGGCGGCATGGAGTCAGCGGGGTGCTCTTCTCGGAGCAAGGCTTCTACTTTCAAGGGAAGACCAAATAGGCGAATGAAGCCTTCGGCGTCGGACTGGTTATACACATCGTCCTCGTCGAAGGTTACGTAATCCTCTCTGTAAAGGCTGTGGGGCGATCTGCGTCCGACCAGCATCGCCTGGCCTTTGTAGAGCTTCAGGCGCACGGTCCCGCTAATTGACTTCTCCGTCTCCTGCACAAATGCGTCCAGTGCCCTTCGCAAGGGCGTGAACCACAGTCCGTTGTAGACCAGCTCGGCATAGCGCAGCCCGACCTGTTGTTTCCAATGCAGCGTGTCCTTGTCCAGGCATAGCTGCTCCAAGGCTGCATGGCCCTTGTAGAGGATCGTCCCACCCGGCGTCTCGTAGACGCCGCGGCTCTTCATGCCGACCAGACGGTTCTCTACCAGGTCGACGCGGCCGATGCCGTGGACGCAGCCAATCTCATTGAGTTGCTGCATCAGCTCGACCGGCCCCATCGCGACACCATTCAGGCGTTCAGGAAAGCCGCGCCTGAAGTAGATTTCCACGTAGCCGGGGTCGTCGGGGGCCTCCTCTGGGGAGCTCGTCCATTCGAACATGTCGGCAGGCGGCTCAGTCCAGGGGTCTTCCAGCGGCCCGCCCTCATTGCTCAGGTGCCAGAGATTGCGGTCCTGGCTGTAAATGCGGTCGGCAGATGCCTTGACCGGCACGTTGTGTTCCTCCGCATATTCAAGCGCATCGGAACGCCCCCGAATGTCCCACTCTCGCCATGGCGCGATGATCTTCAGCTTCGGATTCAACGCCATCACTGTCAGCTCGAAACGAACCTGGTCGTTTCCTTTGCCGGTTGCTCCGTGCGAAATGGCGTCCGCGCCTTCCAACTGCGCGATTTCCACCAACCGTTTGGCGATCAAGGGACGCGCAAACGACGTGCCGAGCAGATAGTCCCGTTCGTAGATTGCTCCCGCCTGCATCGTCGGAAAGACGTAGTCGGTCAGGAATTCGGCGCGCAAATCCTCGACATAGCAGCGAGTCGCGCCAGAGGCGACCGCCTTTTCCTCCAGCCCGTCCAGCTCTTCTTCCTGGCCAAGGTTGGCACAAAAGCAGACCACTTCGCAGCCATAGTTATTTTTGAGCCAGGGCACGATCACACTCGTGTCCAGCCCCCCGGAATAGGCCAGAACTGCCTTTCTGACAGATCCTCTGACAGTCATACACTCTCCTTTTTGGTCTGAGGCAGTCCCTCGGTTCCCTACAGGACTCCAAATCACAATCGCCGCTAAGCCAACACTGCCGTCTGGCACAAATGGGAGCGCAACGGAACTCTCCCGTTGGAATTACGAATCATAATGAAAATCATTGCCTTGACGCGCAGATGAACTCTACCCCAAAAACAAAAAACCACTTCGGACCAACCGAAGCGGCTAACGGGACACGAGCGAAGAGTATGGCGCACTGAAACAGCGATTCTTCAGGAATGCTGTTTCAGGACGTTGCACCCGCTTCCCGCGGGCCTACTCCTCGCAACTTCAAGACTCGTTGAGATCATTCTCGCGTCTCGTAAATCTGGCGGTGCTTGATGGCTGTGCCTGAATCTGACCCAAGGCTAACTTAACTGATCTGGAAAGTCAAGAATCGTGCTCAGTTTGCGCCAATTCTTGTGCCTTCTCAGCTCCGGCAGAAGCGACCGAGACGGGACGACCCACCTCGACAAGCAGGTTCTCGACTCCTCGAAGTACAACCTGCCTTCTCTGCTGCGGCACAGCGGCTAGTTCAATGGTAGAAAACCGTTCGAGTAAACTGGCAAAAGCGATCTTCCCCTCAAGCTTCGCCAGTGACGCCCCCAGGCAATGGTGGATGCCCCTGCCAAAAGAAATGTGACTCTTCTCCTGGCGCCCGATGTCCAACCGATTGGGTTCAGTAAAGGCAGCGGGGTCTCGATTGGCAGCGCCGACAACAGCGACGACCTGCTGGCCCGCGCGCATCCTTTTGCCCCCCATTTCCACGTCCTCGACCAGCGTGCGTCCGTCAAGTTGCACAGGGCTGTCATACCTGAGCAACTCGTCGATTGCCGAATCAATCAGTTCGGGCTGTTCCTTCAATCGATTCAGTTCCTCCGGATTCCGCAGCAGAGCCAACATGCCATTGCCGATCAAATTGCGCGTCGTTTCGTTACCCGCCACCAGCAAGAGCAGGAGAGTGGCAAGAAGCTCCCCGTGCGAGAGCCTGTCGCCTTCCTCCTCGGCTGCCAGGAGCGCGCTCACCAAGTCGTCCTGTGGATCCTGCCGCCTCTGCTCAATAATGCCC
The DNA here is from genome assembly GCA_022824025.1 of Caldilineaceae bacterium. Taxonomy (GTDB): domain Bacteria; phylum Chloroflexota; class Anaerolineae; order Caldilineales; family Caldilineaceae; genus Bin5. Next base: position 43,233 of record JAJEBF010000021.1, on the reverse strand, counting down.
TCGAAATACTCGTACAGTTCCTGCTCCGATCGACGAAACCGCTCCCTTTGCTCTCTGGTCTGGACAGGTTCCAGCGAGACGACGATGTCATTGGACCACTCTTTGAACTGTTCCAGGTCCTGGGCGGGGACGCCCAGCATTTCGGCGATTACGATGACCGGCAGAGGAAAGGCGAAACTGTCGATCAGGTCGAACCGCCTCTCACCGTCAACGCCGTCGAGCAATTCATCCACAATTTCTTTAATGCGGGGTTTGAGGGCAGTCACAGATCGGGGCGTAAACGCTTTGGAAACAAGCGAGCGAAGCCGCGTGTGATCGGGCGGATCCAAGTCCAGCATACTGCGGTCCCTCGTGTATACCCGATCTCCCGCCCCGGCGCCCCAATTGGAAAACCGCTGGTGGTCGAGTAGTATCTGTTCGACATCTTCGTACCGGGTCACTGCCCAGCCGTCAACGAGACGCATTCTGTGGATCGGGTCTTTTTCTCGCAATCGTCTATAAGTGGGATAGGGATCGGCGAGAACGCTTTCTGAAGTCAGGTCGAAACTGACGCCGGACTCCAGAATCTCCCAGGCCAAAAGAGACCTCTTGGCAATCGGTTTGATTAGATTCTGTATAGGCAATGGGAAAGAACTTAGCATAGTAAATTTAGGTGTGCTCCGTGTCTAGTGGCTTGAAATTCTGTTCCCTCCACGCCAAACGGTGATGTGGAGTCTCACTTCTTGAGAGCTTCTATGGTCACAACCGAAAATCCCTGTCGGGTCAACATAGATTGCGCGTCCCTGAATTTGGATGACTCGAGTGCCATCGAAGGCAAACAGCCTCTGCGGAGTCTCCTATGACCGCGGCGCAAGCGGGATTGAAATGACTCTCAGCCTTTAGTTGATGCCACCGGTTATGTCCATGAGAATAAGCGAAGACAATAACTCACGCCAAATCCCGCTAATGCAAATGCTCGTCAGCCCGGCATTTGTGGGGCGACTGAATGCGTCGGCAGTGGGCGGGTCCTCCGGCCTATGTAAATTTATTTGAAACGACTTTGTTAATGCAAGGGAAAACACAAATTCAATATGGCCCCGTCAAGCGAAGGTCGTAGATGACCTGAGACGACCTTTGAGGCAGAGCCTGTGACAGATGTGTATGGGCGATAGCGGCTGCTCTGGGCCCTTACAAAGATTGCTTTAAGGCGATCGAGAATCATGCAATCTGCGCTGGCGCAAGGCGCGCTGGACGAGTGAAGCAATGAGTCAATTTTGGGCCCAAAGCGCTCACACCCTAAGGGTGGACCCGCTGATAGGTACATGAGGTGAGGTCAATTGGGGTGGAGGGCAGGGCGTCGTCGTCGACCGGCCTGAACCTTGCCAGCTGTCTGCATCGTAGAGTAGGTAAGGGGGCCGTTGCGGGGTCATTCCCCTCGCACAGGAGAGGGCGGCTGAGACCGGTCGCGCCGAAGAACTGGGAATGAAGTAAGTCGTTCTTACAGGCACAAGTCCCCCACAGAGGGAGTCTCGATGCCGTCGGTTTCCAGTGGCAGGCTCTGTTCCGAACCCCCATCCATGCGAGAATCGGGCTTTAGGAATACTCGGGTCTAATGTATGATTTGAGCAATGGAAAATCCAATGCTCAGACAACTCATGTCAGAGCGGACTGACTGCAAATGCTGCCGAAAGGAATGGGATTCCGATGACTGCCAACGACAACGCCAAGAACAGACCCTACATCTTTGCCCACAGCCTCGGCCAACAGTTGGACATGGGCGCGCAGGAGTTTCCCAGTGTCAACGCGGATGGCCTGCCTGTGATTGACCTGACCCAGGAGCAGAAGTACCTTTTCGACGCACGCGGATGGCTACTCATTCCAGGCGTCCTGGCCGAAGAGGAGGCGGCCGAGATGCGCGATTTCGGCCTGCGCCTTCAACATGATCCTGAGTCCATTCCAGAGAAGGAGCGCTCAACACTCGGCGGCCCGCTACAGAGACTCGCGGACCACCCTGTTGTTGTCGGTTTTATGAACGAATTTGTGGCATTCCCCCCTCTTTCGCGCCAGAACTGCTACGGCTTCCGCATGGAGTCCTCACATCTATTCTACCGCGAGGCCGGCGACGGTAAGTTTGGGCCCCATAACGGCAGCGGCTTCTTTCGCTTCCCGGGCGATACGCACTTCTATCACAGTGTTCCGGGCAAGTCACACGCCGGGCTCACTCGCGTCGTCTGGGAGCTGAACCCGGTGCGCCAGGGCGACGGCACGCTCCTGGTGACCGGAAGCCACAAATCGGCTTATCCAGCGCCGGATTCAATTCTAGACCAGCACTCGCCGATCTGGGACGACTATACCTGCCCTGCCGGCTCCGTTCTTTTCTTTACCGAATCGCTGACGCACAGCGCCCGTCCTTGGACCAACAGCGAGAGTCCAAGAGTGGCGATATTCAGCTGTTACAATACGGTGGACAGCAAGTGGCACGACTGGGACCCGGATCCCGAGCTCGTGGGCTCGATGCCTCCTCTGCGCCAGACGCTCTTCCGTCCTGTGCGAGCCGCCAACAATTTGAGCGACGGATCGCACTATAGTGTTTGAGGTGATTGGCAAGAGCTTCTCGGCCTTGAGGGCAAGACCTCTTGAACGGCCATCCCGGTTTCGTTGGCCGGCCCAGGACGAACCCCTGTGCGGGAGCTCGCATCACTATCCCAAAGACTCCAGTCAGTCCAAGATGTCCAGGAGAAGGATCCAATGGCTACACGTCTGTCGGCAAAGGAAGCAGCCTCCTTTCAGATGGGAAAAGGGGATTCGCGCAACCTGGTCGGGCCCTCAACCGGCGCGCAGGACATTACCCTCAACTATTCTGTTTTTCAGCCTGGAGAGGAGTTCCCGCAGCACTTTCACGATGGCTCGGCAGACATCTTCATTGTGCTCGAAGGAGGCGTTTCAGTGCGGCAAGGGGAGGTCTACACGCCCATCAAGGCGGGGGAGTTCGCCTACGTTCCGTCACCCGAAGTGCATGGCACAGTCAATACGAGCGGGGGGGAAGCCACGCTGATCAGCTTTCAGGCGCCGCCTGATCTTGCATTGTACCTGGGCGAGCGCGACCCTTCTCAGACGGGGTCGACGCCTCGACCGCCTGAGAATCACCGTACCGCAGTCCGCATTGAAAAACTCGCATCTGGGGAGCAATCTGAACAGCCAGCGGCGCAGAGCTGGCAGCCGGCTGACCCGGCCACGGGCACACCCGAAATGCGGCTCGAATACTTTGAACTGGAGCAAGGCGGCGAAGTCGAGGCCCAGGCGTCCCCGGTCCGGGAAGCGATCTGGTTTGTCTGGGCAGGGGAAGTAACGATCAGATCCGGCAGAGATACATTCCCGGTAGGCCGTCACGAAGGCGCATTCATACCCCCAGGCGAAACCCAGACGGTGCGCAACGACCGCCGTGAACTCGCCAGGCTAATACGTTGCCAGGCAATGTGAAACGTCACCGGCCGCGACACGCCGCGACATTGGAAGGAATCGGACGCGCGACGTTCGCGGCGGGGTGGTGCTCGATCAGGACAATCACAGGCGAGGATGGAATTCAGGCGCGTCCTGAGTCAGCGTCAGATCGCTACTGCGGTTGAAACTGAAGCTGCGCGTACTTCGTCTGCGCTGACCTCCCGTCCTAGCTGGTTGGACAGATAAATCCCCTCAGAAATCAGCATACAGTTGAGCGCAATTTCCGCTGTGGGCAGCAGTTCGACTCTGCCCTCCACTGCAGCGATCCAGTGTTGCTGCGTACCGTCGTAAACGTCGCCGAGTTCGCGCACATTGTGCAGGCGGAAGTCGAACATCTGCAAATTCGCGGTCGAGTTCAGGTCCAGGTCGCCGGCGCTGTGGAAGTAGCCGAAGGGATCGAGCCGCACGCCTCCTTCGGCGCCGACGACATACGAGCCTTCGAAGGCGTCCAAGTGGATCGCCCAAGCCTCAATTATGTCTAACGTGATGTTGTCCGCAAGCCGGATAAAGCCCAGACCTAACTCTTCGACATTATAGTTGCTGCGCTCTCTGCGGGCGCTATCCATTTCGATTTCCTGATAGGTCTTCCCTGAAATGCGCAACACGTCCGGATTGCCTAACAAATAGAGCACGGTCGAGATGTGATACACGCCCATGTCATAAAGCGCGCCGCCGCTGGCGGTCTCCTTGTTCACAAACAGAGGAGAGCCGTAGCCGTCTACGAAGGGGCGGCCCCGTCTTCTGTAACCGGTTGAGCGTGCATGATACAGCTTGCCCAGATGACCGCCGTCGATGAGCGCTTTGGCGGCCTTGGTCTCATTGATGAAGTACTCCCGGTTCTGGATGCTAAGCATCCGTCCGCATTCCCGCGCTGTCGTTAGCATCGTTTCGGCATCGATGTAGGCGCCGGCCATTGGTTTCTCGCAAAACACGTGCTTGCCCGCCTCGAGGGCCGCCACAGTCGCTGCCATGTGAAAGTTATTGTGCAGGCATACGTCGACGGCGACAATGTCGTCGCGAGCCAGCAACTCCCGGAAATCGGTGTACACGCTGTCGACACCGTTGTCTGCGGCTACTCTCTGGGCTTCTGCCTCGTTGATGTCCGCAATCGCCGCAATCTCCACGTGCGGCATGTTCATGTAAGTCTGTACGTGGCCTTTTCCTATCTGACCTACGCCGATAATGCCGATTCTGGTCTTCTCTTCAGTCATAGTCTGACACTCTTTAGCTTTAGTTGTAGGTTGTTGATGCTTGGACTAGGAGAAACTGGACCTGGACGCGGGAGAAATGACGTACCCGGTTGTCTGGCTACTGCTCCCCAAGCAAGCGGCTGATCAGGTCTTTAGTCTTGATGGCGGCTCCTGTCTCGTCACCATCTGCAGGCACTGATTCGATTCCCCACACGCCGTCATATCCGTTCTCACGAAGAATCCTGAACGCCTTGTGCAGGTCGACCGAGGGATCATTGCCAAGGCGGTCGAAAGAAAATGTCTTGAAATGAGTTAGACGTGCATACTTGGCGCATCGTTCCCAGGCTTCCTCTTGGGTCCCTTCGGCCCAGTTGTTCGTATCGAACAGAAGGCCGAGCCCTTCGACTTCGTTTAGCAGCCGAACGGTGTTATCAGGAAACTTGGTGGGACCCCAGTGGTTCTCCACCAGAACCTCAACGCCGGCGGCTCTGGCCCTAGGTATGAGATCATCGTAGCCATCCACGATCACATCGAAAATCTCGTCCGTCAACTCTTCCGGACCCCCGCTATCAATGCGCACCTGCGACGCGCCCAGGGCCTCCGCGATGTCCAACCAACGATAGGCCAAATCGCGGCGCCTTGCGCGTTCGGCTGCGGAACTCTCGTAAATGTGGCCGCCGTCAACGGCGATGCAGCCGTAGGGAAGACCCGCGTCCTCCGCCACTTTCCTGGCGTCCTCCAGCCAGCTCCTGCTGCTCAGGGCCGGCTCGATGTGCTTCATCCACGGGTCCAGCTGCGAGAAGCCGTGTTGTTTGTGGAAGTCAACATAGCCCCTGTAATCCATTGCCCCGTTCTCAAACGAACGTCGAAAGCTGTAGGAACAGACGCTGAAACGGTGTGTCATGTACGAATTTCCTCCTTGACGACTAGAAGCGGAAAACGCGCTGCCGGCGTTGACCGCGAAATAAATGAGGAGCCGAAGCTACTGTAAAGCGGGCCTGATTTAGAGGCCGTCAACTGACTCGAATCAGAGAGCCGATCGATAGCCCCGTGATAGCCGCAACTCGAGCTGTGCCTGGAAAGCCGAAAAGATGATCGTGATGATCCAGTAGAAGATTGCTGCGATCAACAGTGCCTCAAGGCTTCGAAAATTCGCCCGGCCTTGCTTCTGTGCCCTCCACAAAAGCTCCCAAACAAATCCGGTAACCGAGATCAGCGAGGTATCCTTCAACATGGCGATAAACTGATTGCCGATCGGCGGGATGACCAGCCGCAGGGCCTGGGGCAATACGATGAAGCGCATGATCTGCGTCTGGGTCATACCCATTGCCTCGGCAGCCTCGCGCTGCCCTGCGTCGACCGACTGAATGCCCGCCCTCATGATCTCAGTCATGTAGGCGCCATAGTTCAACCCCAACGCCAGAACGCCCGCCGAAATGCCCGACAGGCGAATGCCGAGCTGCGGAAGTGCGAGGAAGAAGAAGACCACCTGCAGCAGCAGAGGCGTGCCTCTGATGAGCGAAATGTAGAAGGTGGCCAATGCATAAGCAGGAGCTGACTTTGACAGCCGCCCCAACGCTCCGAGCAGTGAGAGTGCTGTTGCCAGAGCAATCGAGAGTACAGCAAGCAGAATCGTCAGCCAGACGCCGTTGAAGATGAAGAACCAGTGGCTGCGAATGAAGGTCCAATCCAGCGAGATTGTGTTGAACTGGATACCGGCGAGAGAGAGGCTGAATCCGCTGAACGCGTAGGCCAAAGCGAGGAGCAGGATGGCATAGGAAAGGCGGACGCCCATGACGAATCTTCGGGCGTCGCGCCTTTGCGACGCGAGTATTTGATCTGCCTGATCGGCGAATCTCTCTTCAGTAAACGCTGAGGTCATCAAGATTCAGGCGACGAAATTCTGCGCTCGCCGCAGCGCACCGCGAAGGCTCAGTTTGGCGGCCGGCTGGACTTTACTGCCTGGCCAGCAATCTATTTGGTCGGATCTGTCGTGAGGTCCTCGCCAAACCATTCCATCGACAGGCTGCTAAGTGTTTCGTCGGCGTGCATATCGGAAATGATTTCACTTACCCTTTTGACCAAACTGGCTATTTCCAGGGAAGCATTCCTGTCAAAGGCCACGGCAAGGTTTTCCGAAAACACAGGCTTGCCTACCTTATGAATGGCGACGCCTTCGGCCAGAGCGGCTTCCACCACTGTATTTGAGGTGAGAAACGCCTGAAACTCTTGCCGTCCTGCTTGCAGCTGTTGCACGCAGTCGTTGTCCACGGTAAGTGGTATGATCGTAACATCGCTTGGCGGCCCGTCAACGAAGAAACTGGCGGCAGGCAGACCCAGACTTTCCATATCACCCATCAGCCAGCTTTCATATGTGGTGGAGACGCCAACACAGATGGCCTGTCCATTCAGATCGTCCAGCGTAGCGATCCCGGAATCGACTGTTGCCGCGAACTGAGCTGGTGTATAGTAATAGGGGGGAGAAGCGAAGTCGAGAACCTCTTGCCGCGCAGTTGTAACCGTCATCGACCCGACGCTCATGTCCCACTGGTCGCCCCAGTTCCCAGCGGTAATCAGGTCCCAGTCGGGCGTTACGAACTCCACCTCGACGCCGAGGCGGCTGGCAATTTCAAGAGCAACGTCCACATCGAAACCCTTGAAGGCGCCGCTTTCGTCCAGAAAGCTCTGTGGCGCATAGTTGGGATCGGTAGAGATGCGGATCGATCCACGCGCCATGATTTGGGCGAGCAGGTCGCCGGACTCGGCGGCGCCTTCGCCTTCTGCGCCACCCGGAGCGTTCGGCTGCACGACAGGAGTCACGCAGCCGGAGAAAGCCAGGGCCGCGATTAACCACAATACAAGTAGCCGCTTCATTTTATTCTCCCTTTCCCGGTCTTACGTATTTTCCCCAAATTGGGAAGAGTGTGTTTGTCAATATGATATTACAAGGTCTGTAGAATCCGGCAATTGGAAAGATCGCCAGGGGGGAGACTACCATGTCGCTCACACTCTTGTCCGTCGTAGCCCAACACCCCTACGATGATTACCAGGAATGGTGGCCGCTAGGCAGCAGTTTTTTGTCGATGATGTCAGAGGCGATTCTGGCGCAGTGGACGTCGCTGGTCGGATTGACCGTGAGTGTAGACGCGGTCCAGGACATTGTCGATGAGTACATTCCTGTCGTCTATCATCGGGAAGCCCGACCAGGACTCGTCAGGGCATTTTCGGCGACCGGCGAATTGGCTCCCCTTCAGTCCGGCGAGTTTGACGCGCTCTCCTATGGGTTCTACCGATCCGCCTATGATCTGCTGGCCTCGAAGTTCAACGGAAGCGCTTTGGGCTCTGAGAGGCGGAAATTTGCCGTAGATGTAGGGGCGCATTTCTTTTCCAGCCTGGTCAAACATCTTGAACTGGATTTGCCAAGGGCTCTGAAAAGCGAGGCCGACTTCCGCTGCCTGAGGTCCGCACTCGACGAAATCGGTGAGTTTCTTCTCAACCAGGGTTACCTGCGCAGCCATTTCTCATTCCATTTCAACGTGAAGATGACATACGACGGTTACCAAATTGACCAGAGAGAGGAGGACTTTCTGCGTCTGCTTGGAAGAGGCTGCGCCGCCTTTGGTCTCTATGAAATGGGCCATCCAGTCATTCTCCCCCTCCGCCGTCTATCTCTACAATACGGTCGGCGAGGCACAGCATCACTCTTCTCGGACAATTGAGGAGCTGTTCGCAAGAGTGGGATGCGATGCGTGGGAGACCGACGATTTTGACCCGAGCGGCTACCCTTCAGAGCTCGTGGTCGAGCTCTGGAAGATCAGGCTTCGCGGTGGCCAAAGCGGTTGAAGCGCGCAGGAGGTCTCAAGGCATTCTGGCGTTTTCGGATAGAGACGGTGGGTAGGAATCGGGCCTTCCCGAATCGATCTTCAATACCGCCAAATTTGACCGTTGGCCGCTCCTTCTGATAGACTCTTCACTGTGCTAGCCTCCCGCACGCCCCCATCGTCTAGAGGACTAGGACTCAGGCCTTTCAAGCCTGCAACAGGGGTTCGAATCCCCTTGGGGGTACAAGAGAGCCGGCCACCAGTGCCGGCCGACCAAATTACTGCGCTTTCAAAGAAGCCCCGTGTCTCCAAGTGGTTTACCACGACTTGACATTGGGCCTTTTTGATTTAGAGGACTCCTGTGACAGTTTTTCGCATTGAGGTCACTGCCAAGGACCAGACCGGGGATCCCGGGATTGTGGCCGCCGCGCATCGGCTCGGCGTGGATACGCTGCAGTCCTGCAGGAAGTCCCGTCTGTATTTTCTCACCCACCATAAGCCCGCGGCACTCGGCGCGGAACAGATTGAGAGGCTTTGCGCTGCGCTTCTCGTCGATCCGGTGGTGGAGACCGCACTGATCTCCTCTCAATCTGAAAACGGACCTTCTGAAGTCGATAGCCGGTTTGATACTGCAGCGGGGGACCAGGTTATCGAAGTTGCCCTGCGTCCTGGCGTCACCGACGTATCTGCCCGAGTATTGGAGCAAGGCGCTTCTGAGCTGGGGATACCTGGCCTGCAGGCTGCGACGGCAACGCAGTTCCGCCTTACCGGAGTTCTTTCCGAGTCCGAATTGCGCCGGCTGGCTCGTGGGCTACTGTGCAATGAAACAATTGAGAGCTACAGCCTTGGTCCCATTGAGCCGCCGTTTGGCCGCAGCAGCGAAGCCCGCAACTACGTTGAAAAGATCCCTCTAGTCGGCCTGGATGAAGCGGCGCTTATGTTGCTCAGCAATGAGCGTACGCTCTCGCTCGACGTGCGGGAAATGAAGGAGATCCAAAGCTACTATGAAGAGATTGGTCGCGCGCCAACCGATGTCGAGTTGGAAACTTTAGCCCAAACTTGGAGTGAACACTGCGTCCACAAGACATTCAAGGCAGAGGTTGAGTTTACAAGCTATGGCCCCCATGGGCGCCCCAATCCGACTGAGAAAATACAGGGTCTCCTCAATACCTATATCCAGGCGGCGACCGAAAAGGTCAAGCGCCCCTGGGTGAGATCGGCCTTTATCGACGATGCCGGTATCATCGAGTTCGATGACAAATATGACCTGGCATTCAAAGTTGAGACGCACAATCACCCCTCCGCTCTTGAGCCATTTGGCGGCGCGAACACGGGCATCGGCGGCGTTGTGCGTGACATCATCGCCGTTTCCGCCCGCCCCATCGCGTGCACGGACGTGCTCTGTTTTGGCCCTCAGAACTTCCCGCAAGAGGCGGTGCCTGCCGGCGTTTTGCACCCGGCCCGTGTGGAGGACGGCGTCGTCGCTGGCATTGGGGACTACGGGAACAAACTTGGTCTCCCAACCGTCAATGGAACTGTAATCTACGACAGCGGATATTTGGGCAATCCACTGGTTTTCTGCGGCGCGGTTGGTCTGTTGCCAAAGGGCTCCCATCCAACGGCGCCGCAGAAAGGGGACCGGGTCGTTGTGCTTGGAGGCCGCACCGGCCGCGACGGCATACACGGAGCAACGTTTTCCTCTGCCGAGTTGACGCAGGACACCCATATGGAGTCTGGCAGCGCAGTGCAGATCGGCGATCCCATCACCGAAAAGGGTCTGATCGAGTTGGTGGAACATGCCAGAGACGCTCGACTCTATAACGCGATCACCGACTGCGGCGCCGGGGGCCTCTCATCTGCTGTGGGCGAGATGGGTGAAGAGTTGGGCGCGGACATTGAGCTGATGGAGGTTGCCCTGAAGTATCCCGGTCTTACGCCTTGGGAAATCTGGCTTTCTGAGGCCCAAGAACGAATGGTGCTGGCCGTCCCGCCGGCCAATCTTGAGCGGCTGGGGGCGTTGGCCAATCTTTGGGATGTCGAGATGCGTGACTTGGGCCGTTTCAGCGGAGACGGCTGGCTGAGGGTCCGATACAATGACCGCCCCGTCGCCGAATTGCCGATGAAGTTCCTGCATGAGGGATTGCCGCTGCCTCGCCGAGAAGCCCACTACCATGAAGGCGGGCCAGGTTGGAAGTCCCAACCGGCAGAGAATGAACTGGGCAGAACGTCGTTGAACGAAAGAACGGTCCTCTTACAGATGTTGAGCCACCCTTCGGTGGCGAGCAAGGAAAGAATCGTCCGCACTTACGATCACGAAGTGCGCGGGGGCACCCTCGTCCGTCCATTCGTTGGGCCTTATATGGATGGACCTTCTGACGCGGCCGTACTGAAGCCGCTTGGAACATGGGACAATGAACGAGCCTTCGCTCTCAGCGTAGGGATAAACCCGCTCTTGGGCAAAAGGGACAGCTATTCGATGGCGGTGAGCGCCGTAGATGAAGCATTTCGCAACGCCGTCGCGGTCGGCGCGGACCCCGATCGGATTGCGCTTCTCGACAACTTCTGCTGGGGCAATCCCACGATACCGGATCGCCTGGGGGCGCTCGTTCGGACCTGTCAGGGCTGCTACGACGCCGCGGTCGCCTACAATGCGCCCTTTATCTCCGGAAAGGATAGCTTGTACAATGAATTTGAAGGGCATCCAATTCCGGGGACCCTGCTGATTTCAGCGATCGGCATCGTCCCTGACATGCGCCACACTTGCACTTCTGATTTCAAGGATTCAGGGAACCTGATCTACCTTCTGGGGGAGACTCGCGGGGAAATTGGGGGTTCTCTGCTCAGCCAACTATTGGGATGGGAAGGGGGTGAAGCCCCCGCGATGCCGGATGACCCGCTCGCGCGCTATCGCGCACTCCACGCCGCCATGAGGTCGGGTCTGATCCAGAGCTGTCACGATCTCAGCGAGGGCGGCTTGGCGGTAGCCCTGGCTGAAATGTGTTTGGGGGGACGCCTCGGAGCAAAGGTTGACCTTCTGGCCATTTGCGGAAATGATCTCTTCCATCCTTATGTCCAACTCTTTTGCGAGACCAATGGTCGACATTTGGTGGAAGTGACGCCTGCCGATAGGGGACGCTTTGAAGAGAGCATGGCAAGTTCGCCCTGTGCGCTCTTGGGCGAAGTTCTACCGTCCGAGCAGGTTCTCTTTACCAAGGGTCCGGAGCGACTCTTCAAACTTACTCTGGATGAGATTGCGACCTCCTGGAAAGGCGATGCCAAAGATGAAGCATCCAACTGACGTGCTGATCAATCAGCGATTTGCCCGGCTTTGGCGCAGATGAGTTTGCCTGTCCTGATCCTCCACGCCACAGGTACAAACCGGGACGCCGAGGCAGCTCGAGCTTGTGAAATGGCCGGCGGCTCGCCGAGTATTGTGCATATAAATCAACTGCGAGCGGGCGCATTTCGCTTTTCTGAGTTCGGTATGCTGGTTCTGCCCGGCGGCTTTTCCTACGGGGATGCCCTCGGAGCTGGCGTGCGGCTGGCACTGGATCTGCAGGTCTTCTTTCATGAAGAGTTGGCAGAGTTCGTTGAATCCGGCCGACCTGTATTGGGAATCTGCAATGGGTTTCAGACGCTGGTGAAAGCGGGCCTTCTCCCAGGATACGGTAGAGAGCATGGCGGTAGCGCAAAGCGGCGGCCGTCTTCAGGAAATCGCGATGTGACTCTGACAACCAATACGAGGGGCCATTTCGAGTGCAGATGGGTGCACCTGGCGGTGGAGCCAGAGACAAAGGCCGACTGCCTGGCCCAGATCGAAGATCTGGTTTTCTGTCCGGTAGCCCATGGGGAGGGAAACTTCCAGGTCAATGGCGATGAGTCACTCAGGCAGTTGGAGAAGCGCAATCTGGTTGCGTTCCGATATGTCGACGCCCGTGGCGAGCGCGCCGGCGGCCGCTACCCTATCAACCCCAATGGTTCGGTGGCTGACATCGCGGGAATCTGTAATCCGGCTGGCAACGTAATCGGACTCATGCCTCACCCGGAGGATCACATTGAGTCGATTCAGAATCCCCTTAGCAAGAGCGGCCGGCTTGGTCTGTCCGTTTTTCGGGCCATCATTTCAAGGGCCTCGCTCTGAACCAGAAGTAACCCGGGGAACGCGGCCAACTGAGGAAGGGAGATGAACATCGTGAACTCTGAATTGAATGGCGCTTTTGCCGGGATCGACCTGGACTTCCTCGGTCCCAAGTCGAGCGGCAAGGTCCGCGACATTTACGAGCGCGAGGATCGGCTTGTCCTCATTGCGACTGATCGTTTGTCTGCCTTTGATCATATCCTTGGTCTGGTTCCCCATAAGGGACAGGTGTTGACTCAGCTTTCGGCCTTTTGGTTTGAACAGACGAAGGATATTGTCGCCAATCACTTTCTCGACTCCCCGGATCCCAATGTAACGGTTTGCCGCAAATGCCGCCCCCTTCCGGTAGAGGTGGTGGTTCGAGGCTACATATCGGGGGTCACGAAGACGAGCCTCTGGCGCCGCTACAACCAAGGGGAACGCACAATCTACGGGCTGGCGTTTCCCGACGGAATGCGCAAGAACGATCCCCTTCCGCAGCCTGTCATTACACCGACCACCAAGGCCGGGAAGGGCGGCCATGACGAACCCGTCACCAGCAGTGAAATTGTTGCGAAGGGATTGGTCGAGGCGGGCCTGTGGCGAGACGTCTGCGCCGCAGCGCAAGCGCTCTTTTCCCGCGGGCAAGAGATCGCGGCCCGGGGCGGTCTTCTCCTGGTGGACACAAAATACGAGTTTGGCCTGTCTGACGATGGGACACTCATGCTGATCGACGAAATTCACACACCTGATTCCAGCCGATTCTGGAAAACGGCAAGCTACGAGGAAGCCCTCGTCAAGCGCGAGGACGGCGGCGGGAATCTAAGCGACTCTGAGCCCGAAAACTTCGACAAGGAATTTGTCCGCCTGGCCTACGCGGCGAGCGGTTACATTGGCGACGGGCCCCCGCCTCCGCTGGCAGACGACCTGGCTCGCCAGGCAAGTCGGCGCTATATTCGCAGCTATGAACTCCTTACCGGTCAACAGTTCGAGCCGGGGGAGAAGCCTGTGGTTGCCAGAGTGACTCGAAATCTCAGTTCATACTTTGAGGTGTAGCGTGCCTAACAGGGTGATGGGGAGCAACTTGGCGTGAGCGCCTCCGAGAATACACCGATAGTGGGCGTCATTATGGGGAGTGTCTCCGACTGGGATCAATGCATGCGTTTCACGGCCGAGACACTGACTGAATTTGACATACCCCATGAACGTCGTGTCGTTTCGGCCCATCGTACTCCCGAATGGATGAGCGAATATGCCGACGGCGCCTCCGCACGCGGCTTGGAGGTCATCATAGCCGGGGCGGGAGGCGCGGCGCATCTCCCCGGCATGGTCGCCGGGCATACTCTCCTGCCGGTAATCGGTGTGCCCGTCCAGAGCCAGGCCCTCCGAGGAATGGATTCACTCCTGTCTATCGTGCAGATGCCCGCCGGCGTGCCTGTGGCCACGATGGCCATTGGCAAAGCTGGGGCCATCAACGCCGCCTTGCTGGCCGTCTCCATTCTAGGGGCGACGCGGCCGGATCTGCGCCTGAGGCTGCAAGAGTTTCGGGAGGCGCGTGCCAGGCAGGTTCTTTCGTCGCGGCTCGTCGAAGAGGATTGAGATGCCGGAGCCAGAACCCCCCCGTCCGTTAGCCCCAGGTTCCACGATTGGCGTTTTTGGCAGCGGCCAGTTAGGCCGGATGCTGGCAATGGAGGCCCGCAGAATGGGATACGGCATTCACACCTATTCTCCCGAGCGAAACAGCCCCACAGGCCAGATCGCGGACCGCGAGTTTACGGGAGCCTACGACGATCCCGCTTCAATTCGGGCATTTGCCAGAAGTGTAGATGCATTAACATTCGAATTCGAAAATGTCCCTTCGCTGGCGGCAGAATTAGGGGAGGGGGAGGGGGCCCTTGTGCGACCCGCCGGCGCGATCCTATATGCCGCCCAAAACAGGCTGCGCGAGAAGTCGATGCTCAGCAAAGCAGGCTTGCCCACAACGACCTACCGTGCGGTTTCAAAACTTTCTGATCTGCATGAAGCCGTCCAAGGCGTAGGCTTACCTGCCATTCTCAAAACCGCTGCTTTCGGTTATGATGGTAAGGGCCAGGTACGTCTTGCTGATGATCGCGATCTGGAGGGTGCCTGGGATGCTCTGGGTGGTCAACCATGCGTAATTGAGGCCGAAGTCAATTTCGACAAGGAGCTTTCTCTGGTCGTTGCCCGAGGCGAGGCAGGCGATTTCGCGGCCTATCCCCTGGTTGAGAATCGCCATGTCAATCATATTCTGGATGTTACAGTTGCGCCGGCCGAGGTCGAGCCAGAAGTTTGCGCTGAAGCAGAGAGCCTGGGGCGTCATCTGTGCGAGTTCCTCGGTCTTGTAGGCGTCGTCTGCATTGAGTTCTTTCTCCTGCCCGGCCTGCGGGAGGGCTCCGAGTCTGTGGTTTCGGAGGGTAGAAAGGGCGGCCGCTTGTTGATCAATGAGATTGCGCCCCGTCCCCATAACTCTGGACACTGGACAATCGAAGGGGCAGTGACAAGCCAGTTTGAGCAGCAGCTGCGAACGGTTTGCGGACTGAGCGTCGGGTCGACTGAGCAGCTGCGACCGGCAGCCATGGTTAACCTTTTGGGGGATCTTTGGCATCGAGGCGAACCCGACTGGCAAGAATTGCTTTCTTTCGCAAACGCAAAGTTGCACCTGTACGGAAAGGGCGAAGCTCGACCGGGCCGCAAAATGGGGCATATTACAGTGACGGCAGCAACGGCTGCCGCCGCCCTGGAGACGAGTCTTGCAGCGCGCGCGGCCTTGCAGCGCGTTTGAGTTACCGGTTGCGAAGCACCTGTTGAAATGCTTGGGCAATGTCGTTGAGTGCGGGCTGCCAACATGTAAGCACTCTGTCTTCAAGGAGAAGCAGATATGCCTCCGTTCGACTCACCCCGCGAAGCATGCGGCGTTTTTGGCATAAGCGCTCCAGGAATGGATATCGCTCGCCTGGCCTATTTTGCGATCTACGCTCTGCAGCATCGAGGTCAGGAGGCGGCAGGTATCGCCACCTGCGACGGCAAAACCGCTCATATCCACAAAGGGTTGGGCCTCGTTTCCCAGGTCTTCAACGAGGACAACCTGCTCCATCTGCAAGGGCATCTGGGCATTGGACATACGCGATACTCCACAACCGGGTCGCCCCGCCTGAATAATACGCAGCCTTACATTTTGGAGACGCTCGACGGCCCACTCGCGATCAGCCACAATGGCAATCTGGTCAACGCTCCCCAGCTTCGTCGCGAACTTCTGGAAAGGGGCGTAGGGCTATCAACTTCTACGGACAGCGAACTGATCATACATCTTCTCGCGGGCGCACGCGGAACTTGGCTGCAGCGAATTCGTCAGATGATGACGATTGCAGAGGGAGCGTACTCGTTGACAATCCTGACCCGAGATGCCATTTATGGCGTAAGGGATCCGTGGGGACTGCGGCCGCTGGTGCTTGGTGAGTTTGAGAATGGTCTGGCCATCGCGTCGGAGAGTTGCGCCTTCGCCACCATCGGCGGCCGCGCAATTCAAGAGATCAGTCCCGGCGAAATAGTCCGCATTGACCAGGACGGCTATGAAATTGTGCAGGGCGTACCCGCGGAGAAGGCGGCGTTCTGCACTTTTGAGCAGATTTACTTTGCCAGACCGGACAGCATTCTGGGGGGCCGGCTCGTTCATAGGGTTCGCCAGGCGCTTGGCCGGCAACTTGCACGCGAGGCGCCGGCAGCAGCAGATATCGTTGTGCCGGTGCCCGACAGCGGGACCCCGCACGCCATTGGCTACGCACAAGAGAGCGGAATCGCCTATAGCGAAGGGCTGATAAAAAGCCGGTACATTGGGCGAACATTCATTCAACCTACCGACAGACAGCGAAAGGTCGGGGTGGCGATGAAATTCAACCCCTTGCCCGACAATCTTCAGGGGGAGCGCGTCGTGCTGGTTGACGACTCAATCGTTCGAGGCAATACAAGCGGACCTCTCGTCCAACTCCTGCGCGACGCCGGCGCGGCCGAGGTGCATATGCGCGTTGCCTGCCCGCCCATCAGGTATCCTTGTTTTATGGGCGTGGACATGGCGAGCCAGTCAGAATTGATCGCAGCCAACAAGAATCTGAACGAGATCGAACTCTACATCGGGGTGGACTCATTGGCCTATCTCAGTGTTGAAGGGATGATGAGTACCCTTCGTGCTGAGGACGGCTATTGCAATGCCTGTTTCACAGGCGGATATCCGTTTGAGACGCCTATGCTGGAGCTGGAATTGGAACTCAAAGAGAAGGAGAGATTTGCCGGCGCTTTGGGCAACTGAGGTAGAAGGAAGCCTGAGGATGGCGGGAACGAATACCCAGGCTGCCAGGATCTTTGATGCCATGAATCCACGTCCAATTCTCTAGCCCACCAATCCGATGCAAAGCCAGGCTGTGTGGTTCCGGTCTTCGACTGAAGTCTCTCAGAGCCCTATGATCTGACAGTAACATGAATATCTTGCTGGTTGGATCCGGCGCAAGGGAGCACGCGCTGGCCTGGAAGTTGGCGCAATCACGCCATGTCAACCGAATCTATGCGGCGCCAGGGAACGGGGGCACGGCCACCGTCCCCGTCTGCGCGAACGTACCCATAGCGGTGGATGATTTGGAAGGGCTGCGCCAGTTCGCAGGTGACCGGGACATCGATATGACTGTGGTCGGGCCCGAGGTCCCTTTGGTGGCCGGCATCGTCGACCTCTTTGAGGTTGAGGATTTGACGATTTTTGGGCCGAGCAAGGCCGCCGCCAAACTCGAAGGCTCCAAGGCATTCGCCAAGGAGTTTATGGACCGGCACGGGATTCCCACCGGTTGGGCCCGGGCGTTCACCGATTTCGAAGAAGCTGCTGACTTCGTCCACGAATTGTCCGATCATCCAGTTCTGAAGGCCAGTGGGTTGGCGGCAGGCAAGGGCGTGCTTCTGCCGTCAAGCAAGGACGAGGCTATCGAACAGCTGCGAACGATAATGGTCGATCGCCTGTTCGGCGATGCGGGCTCGACTGCGCTGGTGGAAGAACGGCTACATGGGCCAGAACTGTCGGTCCTTGCCTTTTGCGACGGCAAGGATTTCAGTATCGTTCCGGCCGCGCAGGACCATAAACGGCTGCTGGAAGGCGACCGGGGCCCGAACACTGGAGGGATGGGGGCCTTTGCCCCTTCGCCGCTTGCGACGGATGCTCTGCTGGAGACTGTCGAGCGTGAGATAATTCTTCCAACGATGGCCGGCATGGCCGCTGAGGGGAACCCATACAAGGGCATCCTTTACGCCGGTCTCATGCTCACTGAACGGGGCCCCAAAGTCTTGGAATTCAACTGCCGGTTTGGCGACCCCGAGGCACAGGTCATTTTACCTTTGCTGCAGACCGACTTGGCGGAGCTGATTTTGGCCTGTTCGCAAGGTCAACTGGCTGGGCAGGACCCGGTCTGGGCCGACATGTGTGCCGTTACCGTCGTCATGGCTTCTGGGGGCTATCCGGACTCGTATGACGTTGGCAAGGTCATCACAGGTCTTCCGCAGGATGCGGTCGGCGAAAGTGACGCCCTCGTCTTTCATGCCGGGACTCGTTTGGAATCCCCTGACATACCAGGCAACGCGAAGTCAGGGCCTGCGGTGCTTTCCGACGGTGGCCGTGTGCTTTCAGTCACGGCTACTGGATGCAGCTTCAGAACTGCCGTAGATGAGTCCTACCAACTGGTTGACCAGATTCAGTTTGAGAACGCGGTCTGGCGAACAGATATCGGCCAGGACATTGTCACTTTGTAGAAAGGTCAGCAAGGGTTCGAGGCCCAGACCGGAGATTCACAACCGGACACGTCAGCGTTTCTGCATTTGCCCTAGCTGTTTCCCTCTCATCCAGAATAAACGCCATCTTCAATCAACTTTAAGGAGGCTCCATGGCTCTGATTCCATCAATGCTGCTCAAGCGTCTCTATACCTACGCCAGCCTACAGAACACCGACGACGGCGTACAGTTTTCGATAAAGAATCGGTTGAGCGACGCCAGTTTGACGGGATTTCACGGCATCAGTATCGACGGCCAGGCGATTGCCAACGAAAGCATAACTCTCGACTTTGGCGAAGGGAAGATAATTTCACCTGATCAGGTAAACAGCGGCGCGCCAGTTGAATTCCCCTTGCGGAAGGAGGTGATTATCACTGCGGGGATCCCTCCTCTGGAAAACGGACATCACGAGATTCGAATTGGTGTGCAGACATCGCCATTTGGGCGAATTCAGTTCACTGTCGATGACGCCATTGCGGAAAGAGTCGAGGCGGCCCGAATCCCCCGCGACCGTGACGACGACTACGGCGAGGCCGCCATTCGGGACCGACAGCAGTTTGTGGCCGAGTACACAGGCCAGACGCTGGAGCACATCTCGAAGTATTCTTTCGATCCTCAGATTACGCAAGGCAACGTCGAGAATTTCACCGGTGTGGCGCAGATTCCGCTTGGGTTTGCCGGACCGATCACTATCTGCGGCGAGCACGCAAAGGGGGACTTCCTGATTCCCTTGGCGACAACCGAGGGAACACTCGTCGCTTCCTATAACCGGGGCATGAAGCTGCTAAACTTGTCCGGCGGCGTCAAATGCACAGTCGTGGCTGATGGGATGCAGAGGGCCCCCGTTTTTGTGTTTGAAGATGCCCGCGGCGCCCGCGACTTCATTGAGTGGGTAGGCGAAAACATGACTCCCATCAGAGAGGAGGCGGAAGCCACCTCCAGCGTGGCCAGACTGGATCACATCGATCCCTATCAATCCAATAAGTTTGCGTTCTTGCGCTTTAATTTCCGTACCGGAGACGCCGCCGGCCAGAACATGGTAGGGCGGGCTACGTTTGCCGCCTGCTCCTGGATTCTGGACCACTATCGCGGCCCTGAAATCAAGCGATTCTACCTGGAGTCGAACTTTGCAACGGACAAGAAGTCGTCCCAGGTGAATATCATGCGAACGCGCGGCAAGCGCGTTACCGCTGAGGCAACGGTGCCACGAGATGTCCTGATTCAGAACATGCGCGTAAGACCAGAGCAGCTATTTGACCACTACAGCGTTGCGAATATCGGCTCGATTCTGGCTGGCGTCAATAACAACGGCCTCCACTCGGCCAATGCCATCACTGCCATCTTCATCGCCACCGGACAGGACGTGGCCAATGTGGCCGAATCCTCAGCGGGACTGATATATGTCGAGCTGACAGAAGAAAAGGATCTCTATATTTCAATCACCATTCCTTCTCTGATTGTTGCTACTTACGGCGGAGGAACCGGTTTGGCAACGCAGAAGGAATGCCTCGACCTGCTGGGTTGCAGCGGCAAGGACAAGGTCTACAAGTTTGCCGAGATTGTCGCAGGTACGGTCTTAGCGGGAGAGCTGTCACTGGCCGCCGCGATTAGTTCGTTGGATTGGGTCAGCAGTCACGAGGAATATGGGCGTAATCGCTAGAGCCGCAAGTCCTGAGTGACAGGTCGCGATATGCTTGCGACCCGGCAAGAACGTCGGAAGCGACGAGGGGCGGAGAAAGAGGAAACGCCCCTTCCGATACGCTGGCGGGAGCGAACGGAAGCGGCGCTGGATGCGAGGAGGGAGGGCCCAATGTTCTTGGCGCCTGTATCCACTTTGATGAGCTGGGGGACAGGGATTTGAACCCCGATCACCTGATCCAGAGTCAGGCGTTTTGCCGATTAAACTATCCCCCACTGACCAGAGATCAACGGTGTCATTCTAGCATATTTAACCGGGCCAAACCAAATCTGGCTCGCATTTGCGTACAGGCAATCTACGCAGACCTGAAAGACCTTTGTACCTAGCGCCTTCGGGTTGCTCTTTCGCCGGTTACGTCTCGACTTCTGCGAACTGTTCCTCCAGAATTGAGGCGGCCCGCTCGATGCGCTGCACTGCCTCCTCACGGCCAAGCGCTTCGATACTCTCAAATAACGGGGGGGAGACCTTCTTGCCACTGATTGCCCCGCGAATTGGCCCGAAAAAGCTCCCTGCCTTTACTCCAAATTCCTCTGCCTTGGCTCGGAACTCTTCCTGAATGGTGTCACCCGAAAAAGGTTGGACGCGTCCCAGCAATAGGGCGCCTTCGCGCAACAGTTCAGCGCTCTTGGCCGCGTCAAGTTTGCGGCCAATCAGCAGCTTTGGATTGTCATAGCATATCTGGTTCGAGTCTAGGAATGCCCAATCCAGCCAGCTGGCGGCCTCGTCAAGACGTTTGATGCGTTCCTGGATTACAGGAATCAAAATATCGAGCTTGCCTCCCGCGTTCAATTCGGCAAAAGACAGGCCTAGCTGCCGACTGAGAAATGGCAGCAGCGCTGCCTTTAGAGCGGCAGGCGTCAACGAACGAATATAGAGACCGTTGAGCCAGTCCAGCTTTTCATAGGGAAGCGCAGCCGCCGATGGATTTATCTCATTCAGTTGGAACTTGTCGATGGCCTCCTCTCGGCTGAAGACCTCCTGGTCGGGATCGTAGTTCCAGCCTACGTTCGTGAGAAAATTGAACATTGCATCAGGTAAGTACCCTGCGCTTTCAAACTCATGCACAAGCGCAAGGAACTCTTTCCCTGCCACCTGTTTTTTGCGTTTACTCATTTTGCCTTTGCCGCTAGGGTCAAGGATCACTGGCAAATGAACCAGGACCGGCATATCCCAGCCACAGGCGTCAACAATTCGCTTGTGGATTGGCGCAGTTGACAGCCATTCTTCGCCGCGCAATACGTGCGTAATCTGCATCAGGTGATCATCGACCATTGCGGCCAGATGGTACGTCGGCATTCCGTCTGCCTTTAGAATTATTTCATCGCGCAAATCGCGATTGTCAACCGCAATCTCCCCTCTGAGGAGATCGTCGAAAACGGTCACTCCCTCAAGCGGGACGGCGAAGCGGATGACGTACGGCAGGCCTTTGTCCAGGCGCTCTTTGATCTCGTCATCGGTCAAGTTTCGGCAGCGCCTGTCGTATCCGGTAGGTTTGCCTGCTCGTCTCTGCTCGTTTCGCATCGATTCGAGTTGTTCCGGCGTGCAAAAGCATCGATATGCATGCCCCAACTCGATCAGCTCGAGGGCCTTTTCCCGGTAAATCTCCTGCCTTTCGGATTGCACGTACGGCGCGAACGGCCCCCCGATGTCCGGCCCTTCATCCCAGTCCAGTCCCAACCATTTCAGGCCGCGCGTCAGGCTTTCGAGGCTTTCAGGGTCGAATCGCCTGCGGTCGGTGTCCTCGATGCGCAAAATAAACTGGCCGTTGGTTCGACGCGCCCACAACCAGTCAAACAGGGCGGTGCGGAGGCCTCCCAGATGCAGCTGACCGGTCGGGCTGGGTGCGAACCGAACTCTGACCGGTGTGTCCCCGTTATTCGTCATGGTCTCGCCCTAAAGATCTCTTCTTCGTCGGATACTTGATAGAATGCGCCCGAAAGATTAACACACGAGCCTAAGTTCGTCAACGTCACAGGCGCGCAACTGAAAACAAGATGTCGGTCGATGCCTGGATTCTTACGAGGAACCGATTCAAATTGCATATACTTCTGGTCGTCTGCCCTCGTTTCTCTTGTCGGAAGAACGTGTCGGTAATCTGGAATTGCGACTCCTAAGCGCGTCGGCTATACTGACTGACAAAACTTTCCGCCGAGATTGGCCTGCTGAAGAGGGAAATGGCAGGAGACGGTGGGACTGCAGTGTGAGTAGAATCGACGTAGCCAGGCACAGGAACCCAGCTTGCCCGTGAACTACCACCCTGTCGGTTTCGACATTGCCACTGGCGCGGTGACCGCTGTCGCTGCCGCCTTAGAAAACAGATTTCACTTTCCGGCAGCCGGAGCAAAGCTAGGACGACAGTTATCACTTCTGCGGCTAAGTTCCCGTCTTCCTCGTGGTATGGGCGCGGGTCTGGCCGTATGGGCGACGGAAAACAAGCCCCACAGCAAATCAGTTTCCTTCAACCTAACGACAGCAGACCTCGCCCAGTGGAACGTTAGCCAGTACGACAAACTTGATTCTGAAAGACGATTCGATACGATTGTCGTCGGCGTGCCTTCCGGCGCAACCGCGCATCTTTGCGCCAGCCTCGGCGCCCCACTGCTGGCGGACTCCTTTCCGATTACATTTTCCGCCCGCGGTAAACCGGATGACATTTCAGGCTATCAGCAGAAAAGTGTCGACTTGCTAACCCCGATTTTGAACCATAATCCTGACCTGTTGGCGGTTAGTGTCTTCGATCCGATTCACTCACGGCAGCTCATAAAGAAGGGCGTAAGCATATACCTTAAATTGGCAGCGCTTCCGGATCAGTACAAGAGGTTCATTCGCGAACGGCTGATGCCGGGGGGGTCGGTCCTACTCCTGACCTGTTCCGCCAAATGGAGCCAGTACGAGATTGGGGCCCGGCACAGGCTGCAGATTGGAGGCTATGGCGGCTTCACTGATCAGGAGTACATCCGCGGCACGCCGTGGCTGGACGACTGGCTGCATGAAGAAGGAGGACTGCAACGCAGCGGCTGGAGACTCTCACGACACTGGACCTATCAGCCGGAGGCCCAGTGGGGCTCGATATCAGGTTTCGCAAGGTCTGTCCGCGATTATGCCGGCGATGAAGGATTGCCGATTCATAATCTTGACTTTTCCTCAGTGGACGATATCAGCCGGATGGGATTCTATGCGTGGCAGTGGCTCTATTATCTGTTGCGCATTCAACCTGGAGCAGTTCTGATCGAGAGTGGCCCTCAGATGAATCCTGTGATCGGTTTTCGCAGCCCTGTGATTCCCCTGTGGATGCCTTCTACGTGCACACGGAGTCACCTCCTATTGCAGGAGATTATTCCCGACTTTCCGCCTCAGATCCCTGTTCTATTTCAAGCCTGGCCGACCGGAAACCTGACCCCGGACGTGATTCCCGCCAAAATCTGGAATACGACTCTAGCGGGAAGACATGGTCGCTGGTTGGGGGGCGACCCGCTACGCTTCCCGGGTGACTTTTCGACCATCGCTCATATGACACCGGCCATTGAGGAGTGGAGTAAACGCCACTCCTACAAACTCCCCCGCCTTCTGACCAGCGACGAACTGATGGAATTACAGTTGCTGTTGGCGAGCGGAGCAGGCCAGGCAAATGGTCAGAATCCGGAGGAGCCGGAGCAAGTGGAGTATTAGCCCTATGTATCTCTCCTGCTGTGTATGGGCTCTGACAGCAACTCCTGGGGCAGTCATATCGGATATGGGGACTCTGGGATTTCGCTGGATCGACATCAGGCCGGATTTCGCCCCGATGGATGAAGTGCTGACCCTTGCGGAAGGGCAATCTCTAAGTGTTTCCTCGGTTGCCGCCTCGTTTGGCTTTCCGAAAGACGCCTCGCTTGACAGTCCTGACAAAAAGTCGCGTGGGAGAGCCTTGGCGCATGTTGAGCAGGCAGTTCGCGATTGTGCAGCTCTGGGTGGAAATGTCGTCTACTTGGTGCCCGGACCCGACGGCAGCAAAGCCGCGTTGCGTGAATACGCCGACTCACTCGTGAGAGTCGCGGATTTCGCTGCCGCAAGAGATGTGAGGGTTTGCATCGAACATTTTCCCGGTACCGCGCTCCCCACTGCTGCGGCCACATTAGGCTACCTCGATTCGATTGGTCACCCGAATTTAGGCCTCCTTTTCGACATCGGCCACGTTCAGATCAGCGGTGAGGAGCCAGCCGGTGTTCTCAGGGACGCCGGCGAGAAGCTCTTCTACGTGCACCTTGATGACAACGACGGTAAGGGAGACCTTCACTGGGCTCTCCTGGATGGCGTCCTGACGAAGGAGACCCTTCGCGGCGCATTTGAGGCATTGAAGGAGATAGGGTACACCGGCGCAGTCAGTCTTGAGCTCAACCCCAGTCTGCCCGATCCTTTCCAGGCCCTTAAGAGAAGCCGCCGAATCACTATCGAATGTGGTTCAGAATTCATGCTCAAATACTAGAGGGGGCCAGGGATGGCTTGGCAGTTCGAGATTCTGTTGGAACCCATCGGTCTGACCGAAGGACCCTTGTGGGATGGCAAGTCGCTCCTTTTTACGAATATTCCCAACAGTCGCATCATGCGATTTGATCCTTGCGCCGCCGAGTTCAGCGTCTGGAGAGAGGGAACAAATGGCGCAAACGGTCTCATGATGGATGCTGACGGCGTTGTCAACGCATGCGAGGGCGGCGGCCGGCGGATGGTAAAGTATGTGGAGGGCGGGGAGACGATTGAAGTTTGCGCTCAATTTGAAGGGCGCCGCCTCAACAGTCCGAATGATCTGGCAATCGACAGAAGAGGCAGGATATGGTTTACCGACCCCCGCTACGGCGACTTCCGGGATGATATGGAGTTGGACCACGAGTCGGTTTACCGACTGGAAAGGGAGGATGATGGCAACTGGCGTCCAGTTCGGGTTACGTTTGACACGACCGCGCCGAATGGACTGCTGCTTTCACCTGACGAAAGTGTCTTGTATGTCGCCCAGAGCAAGTATGGTGAGGGGGAACATCGCGAGTTGCGAGCCTACCCGATTTGTGAAGACAACTCGGATGGAGACGGACCGATAACAGGGCCATACGAGGTACTTCATAATTTCTATCCCCATCGCGGCATTGACGGAATGTGCCTGGACAGCGAGGGCAACATTGTGGCAACAGCGGGGTGGGGCAAGAGCGGCCCAGGTGGAATGATTTATGTCTTCGCCCCGAACGGCAGAGTGCTCGAAACGCATCCTCTGCCTTGCGACAGCCCGACCAATTGCACGTTCGGAGGCGAGGATCTACGCGATCTATATGTTACAAGCCTGGATGGCCACCTGATGCGAGCGCACACGGATCGCCAGGGCTTGCTAACTTGATAGAGGAACAGCATACGCAACAATCAGGAAACTCTGCTGCAAGTTCTTCGCGGGGCAGGCTTGAAGGGGACCACCTTTCGGCCACAGTTGGCCGCAAGCTACTGAATAAGTTGCCTGCTTCCTCTCCTCTCGGAAAACACCCTCTTGAAACGCTCTCACTTCGAGGGAACTATATCCGCTCCACCTTTTCCCTTGTTCTTCCTCTGTGCTATACTTGAGTTTTCGGCGACTAAACTAAGCAATCAAGTGGGAAAGGGAAGTGGCGAGTGGCCATCACGCGTACACGAGTTGCGGATGATACGTGGGTCTTTACCAGTGAGGTGTACGCAGAAGTGAACGCTGGGCTGGTGGTGTCCCCTGAAGGGGGCATTTTAATCGACACGCTGCCGTTTCCATCAGAAACAAGGCAGATCATTGACTTCGCCGCTCAACTCTGTCCGGCGGGGATTCGGTACCTCGTCAATACGATCAGTCATGCGGACCACGTATATGGCTCCTGTCTCTTTCCTGAGGCTGAACTAATCGCCCATGAGTCCGCGCGAGACTTGCTGGTGCGCTTCGGGCGGACTGCCTTGGAGGAGGCGAGAGAACACATTTCTGAGTTGATGCGGGTTGAGATTCGACTGCCAAAGATTGTTTTCAACGAAGGTTCGGTCATTCGCCTGGGGGACAAGACTGTTCACATCATGCACGCGCCAGGCCCTGGGCCGGACGTATGTGTCGTACACGTACGCGAAGAAAAGGTGCTATTCGCCAGTGATCTGATGATGCCTGTGCCGGTAATCGCCACACCACTGGCCGATGTCGATAAGTTCAGGCAGTCCTTGCACAGTTTGCACGAATTCAATTTGGAGACCATCGTGCAAGGGCATGGGGATATTCTCCTGCGAGGCGAGGTTACGCCTGGCATCGAGGATAGCATCCAGTATTTGGACGACATCGAAGCGCTCGTTGACCGCCTCTATGCGGAAGGGGCGACAAGACAAGAGTTGCTCAACCACGATGTTGAGAAGTTTGGACGGTCCAGGATCTCGCTGGGAGGTCTGGTCCAGAAGTTCCATCAAGCCAACCTGCTCTTTCTGTGGGAGAAAGTTAAGGCAGCCGAAGCGAAAGAGGCTCAGCCGGCCTGAGAACTCTCAAAGGACTTGAACACTGTGTTGGCTCTTCGCACGGTGAATCATTGGGTCGCAGGACAGCAAACCCAAATCAGGTAGTGGCAGGACTCTTCCGGCGTAGAACCTACAGTAAAGTTCAGCGGGGCGGAACAAAATTGGACCTATCTTTGGACGGACTCGTCATCCAGATTAGCAGGCTTTCAACCGGCCGAAGGCGACAGTTGCTACGTCAAATGAAAGCAAGGGGATTGTTGGAGACTGAGGACTTGCTGTCTGACAGAGAACCTCTTTTGCGAGCGCTCTCGGTACCTTCAAAGATTCGAGAAAGAGGCGAAGAGCCGGTTGAGCCCCCGGTAAGACGGAAGCCTCCCAAGCCAGCTGAACGTCACATTCCAACTGGACAATTCTCCATGGAGGGCGGCGAGGAAGCTGGCAAAGGGAGCCTGAACTCGAGCGGGACACACTCGGCCAACTCAAACAATCCAGAAGATTCGGCAGCAAAGCAGATACGTATCGTATACGACGGCGGCAGCCGCGGAAACCCCGGACAAGGATATGGAAGCTTCGCGCTTGAATGGCCTGGGCTACCTCGTGAAGTGGTTCAGCTGACCTTTGGGAAGAAGGATACGAACAACGAGGCCGAGTACGACACCTTGATTGCGGCTCTGGAGGCCGTTCGCGAGCGCCTGGCGGAGGAGGGGATCGAGCCTGGCATGGCATCTCTAAGCATTCGCGGAGACTCCCTCCTGGTCTGCAATCAAGTGCAGGGAAAGTGGAATTGCAAGGAGCCGCGCCTGCAAGGCAGACTGAAAAAAGTGAAGGCACTGCTCAGCACTTTTGGCAGCGCCGACCTGGGTCACCACCCGCGTGCGAAGAGTGTTGAAATCCTTGGCCATTAGTTGCCGTCCGCTGCGCCAAGACGACTATATGCCTTCCAGAGATTTTGCATCAACATCACGTTTGTCACGGGACCTGTGCCGCCCGGCACAGGTGTCATCATTCCGGCGACTTCTTGGACGCTCTCTTGATCGCAGTCCCCCTTAAGTGATCCCCCCGTGTAAGTGGTACCAAAATCTACAACTACCGCCCCTGGTTTGATCCAGGTCCCCGTGACCATTTCAGGCTGACCAACCGCTACACACAAGATGTCTGCCTGCCGGGCAACGGCGGGAAGATTCTCTGTGCGGCTGTGGGCAATCGTAACAGTGCAATGCCGGTGAAGGAGCAGGAGAGCCATCGGCTTTCCGACGATGTCGCTGCGGCCAATCACAACTGCGCTTTTCCCCTTAAAATCGACGCCGGCATCCTCCAACAGGGCGATGGCGCCCGCGGGGGTGGCAGGCACGAAGTGCGGTTGACGCTGCGCGGCAAGGCGGCCTGCGTTCAGTGGATGGACGCCGTCAACGTCTTTCGCAGGCTCCAGCAATTCAACGAGCCGGGTATCGTCAATGTGACCGGGCAGGGGCTCCAGAATCATGATTCCATGTACGGCGCTGTCACTGTTCAGGTCGGCCAGCGCTGTCTGGACTTCGGCTTGGCTGCAGCCACCATCCAGCACTACTGGCCTCAGGTCGGCGCCGACGGCCTGGCAGGCGCGGCGAATGGCGCGCAGGTAGCCGGCAGCTGCTGGGTCGGCTCCGACCTGAAAGGCGGCCAGCGTTGGGCGGGCGCCGGTCCTGGCTTCCGACTCTGAGAACTTTGCGGCGAGTTCGCTCTGCAAGGCGCCGGCGATATCTCTCCCTTGCAGGAGTTGCGCGCTCATATCGGGACACCTAAGACGGTTGCGCTTGCAGCGCGGGAGGTCTCATAGTGGGTCTCGGCAGACGCTTTCAAAGCCGTCACCTTTTTTTCCATTTCTGCCACAAAGGTCTCATCTTTCATGAATTTGAGATTTATGTCTACGTTGACGAGCGCGCTGAGCAGGGCGGAATGGGCCAGGTGTGCGGCGGTCGCGGCGTCACTGACCACGTTTGCATTGCCTTTTTCTGCAATTGGAGGCGTTAATTCAAGGAGTTCGCCACAAAGCGAGGCGATCGTAAAGGGCACCGCGGCAGCCCCGCGCAGGGCCTGCTGCATGGCGTTTGCGCGGGCAGTCTTTTCTGCGTCGGTCTTGCGCGGCATGGCATAGCAGGCGGCGACCGCGCCAAATGCCTCGGCGTCCTCGTCGGCCAAAGTCAGGAGTCTGACTCGCAGGTCTTCCGTCCGGAGCAGAAGCTGTTGCATCTCCGCCTCTACGGCTGCGTACTTTTTCCGTCCCACGGTAAAGTTCAAGACCATGCTCAGCAGCGCGGCGGCCTGGCATCCGGTAAGGGCGGCAGCCGCGCCGCCGCCCGGCGTAGACTCTCCTGCCGCCAGTTCGTTAAGAAATGTTCTGATGGGAGTTTTTGCAGTGCTCAATTCAGTCACACAAAGCCCTCTCTAAGAATTCGCGCCGCAAGGGGCACGTCCGGAGGCAGCCTGGTCACTCTTCCTTGCATAATGGACTACCGGGCGATCACAGTGTTTGGCCCAGAAATGTCCGCATTCGAGAAAATTAGGTGAGCTGGGAAATCCTGCGGCGCACCGGGAAACAGCGCTTGCCATTTCATCCTATGGACGTGCCGATTATATCATTCGCAAGTGCATTTTGCCAGTTCAGAAGGGAAACTGTAGGCGCTCCGGCATGTCTTTTCCAGTCCGCCAGGCGTGTTTTTGAGCCATGCAACCAAGGGCAAAGGCACAAATGCTGGCTTCATCACGTCTGGGGGACCACGCCTGGCCTCAGCGACTGTCCTGCAGCGAGATTTCGGCAAGAGTCGCCTCCGGTTCCCATACACCTACTTCCACGGTGGGAACCAGTGTTTCGACATTGTACACAACCAGTCTCAGTTCGTAGCTGTCGGGGGGGATGTCCGCCGGCGGGGTGAATTGAACCAATGTGTCTATCCTCTCCTCCGGATCCCAGAGGCTCGTTGGCTGGTGAAGCGGGTTCCACAGAGTTTCATCGTGTTGAAAGACAGCCTCTCCCACGCTGTTTTGTAACCGCAAAGAGATCGAGTAGTCGACGGCCGCGTCGGGCGTGACTTCCCAGTTCAACGCCATCCAAATTGGAAGGCCCTTCTCAACGATCACTGGTTGGTCGGCGGGGAATTCTTCCCGACCCTGTCCGATGGCAAAGCCCAGCAGGGTGATGCCCCCGTCATAGTAAACCGTTGAGGGATTTATGTGGTCGTAGAAGGACCATGGCTCACTGAGAGAAATGTTGGTGAAACTGTGGACTTGAAAATCGGTAAAGGTCTCGGTCTTCTCATATTGGGCATACTTGCGCAACAAAACGGCGACGCGGCCGGTGTCGTTTCCTATCCAACCAACGTGAATGTTGTTCAGTTGAACCACCTTTACTTTGGTCAGGTTTCCCTTGAGAGAGAGCGCGGATCGGATCGAGTCTGCCAAATAGGACAGGTCCGTTGTGTCTCTTTGAAAGTAGAATACGGAGGCAGTTCCGGTGTAAATGTAATCGAGACTGGGGTGCTCGAGTGTGTCTGGGATGAGGTAAATCTCCCCCTCGGACGAGGGTTGGGCCTCAAGGGCACGCGCGAAGTCTGACCAAGGGACTTCGTATGCGAACTGAACCCCTGGTTCGAATGCCCAAATGTCAAAGTAGTTGCGAAAGGTCGTTAGTCCCTGAATCAGAATTACGCCTGTCAGGACAGCTGACAAGGCAAGCGCTCCTTCTCGGATTTTGGTGGGGAAGTAGCGATTCGAAGCGAATTGGAAGGCTTCCCAAAGACCAAAGGCTGTGAGCAGATAGACAGGAGGCGTCGCGCCAAGCATTCTGAGCGTATTAGGGTCATAGTCTCTGGCGATTACTGCGGGCAAGAGTAGGAAGGCAAGCCAAAGGAGCATGAGCCGGCTGGCGGGTCGTTTCCACTGCCAGATTGCGGCGGCCGCCCCGAGCCAGAAGAATGCGGTTTCCCAAGGGTTTAGCATGGGCAGGGCGTTGAAATTGTGACGCCAACTGACATCGCCGTTGAATCCGAAGGCTGCCAGATGCCCGATTACGTTGTCAAACAGGGCGCCCAAAGGGTTTCCCCGGTTGATTTCAGAGCTAAGAATAGAGAGCGAGTTGCTGCGCAGAAAAAAGTGTTCCGGATTGAAGAGAAAGAAGAAGAGAATCGGAGCCGCGACAAGGAAAGCCACGACCCCAAAGGTCAGAACCCAGGGAAGTTCAGCGTTGACACGGACTCTTTTGTCTGGGCGATGGGGGATCAGAAAGCTCAGGCCGAAGGCGACGAAGAGGAATGGCGTGAAGCGGGCGGGGATGTAGGTGTATTGCACGAGGCCGGCGCAGATACCAGCAAGCGCCACGGTCTTCCAGCTGCGTTCACGCCATCCCCACCAGAGGAGGGCCAAGCAGAGGGAGAGGAGAAGGAGCAGGTGATTTGCTCTGAAGACGGTACGCCCCAAGACGGTCTGGCCGATGGAGACTGCCATCAGGCTGGCGCCGACGCCGCCGATAAAGATTCCTCGCCAAGGCGTTTCAAGGCCTTTCTCGTCTCGACCATAGAGCAGGCGCCCAAGCCAGAAGACGACAAAGACGGTTGAGGCGCTGGCCAGCGCTGTGGGGAGACGAAGCGCCAAATCAGTTTGCCCCAAAAAGGTGATCGAAAGGGCAATCAGGTAAACGACCAGTCCCTCGTGTCCGCTGAATTCGGAAGGGAAGAAGACGGCGTGCTCGCCTCTGAGGACACGTAGTGCGTCGATTCCGTTGAGGGCTTCGCTGACCTGGATGCCTGCCGGCAGCTCACCCAGGCGGTAGAGGCGAAGCATCAGCACAGCCAAAGTCAGGACCGCAGTGATTCCCGCTACGATCAGTCGACGACTGCGGGGGCTTGGCGGATGAAGAGTTGATTCGCCGGCTTCAGAATCAGGCTTAACGGCGCTTCCAGGCATTGCGTTCACTCCGAAGAGAGCGCGAGGTGTTGCGGTGGGGCGATTTGAACAGTTTAGGCTTGGCTGACCGCCAATTGGCCGCGCTTATT
Source organism: Caldilineaceae bacterium (assembly GCA_022824025.1). Classification (GTDB taxonomy): domain Bacteria; phylum Chloroflexota; class Anaerolineae; order Caldilineales; family Caldilineaceae; genus Bin5. The sequence continues at coordinate 11,607 of JAJEBF010000021.1, read as the reverse complement.
CTCTCACAGAAGGCACGGGCATACCAGAGTTCAGGCGTCCCGAAACAGGCTAGCGGAAGACCGGGAGACGGGTCAGTCGCGATGACACATGGGGTCTGTCTCTGAGGCAGGTCGGGCCTGTTGCCTGTGTGGGGCGGCAGACGCCGGGGAATCGGGCACGAGGCATTCAGGCTGCCAGTATATGAACCTTGCCATATGCCTCCTGTTGGCCAAAGGCGGGCAGGGGTTGCAAGTGGCATTGACAGTTTGGGGCACCTTTAGTACTCTGCCCTCGTTTGTATTCTGACTGGAAGCCGGAGCCATTTACGGCGTTATGTGTGCCGATGGGGTTGCCGTTTGCGCCGCAGGCTGGGCGGCGCCTGTAGAGGGGAGGGACGTTACCACTATGAAGAGCAGCGCGCTCATTTGCAGGGAAGAGCAGCAGTTTTCATTGCAGGAGTTCGACATTCCCAGGCTGGGGGAAGCTGATATTCGGGTGCGGTGCCTGTGGTCGGGCGTAAGCGTGGGAACGGAGTTTGCAGTCTTTCGACAGAAGCTCGACTACGGTCCCTTTCCCGTCTGCACGGGTTACCAGGCCGTTGGTATCGTCGAGGACGTTGGTGTAGGCGTAACGAGGTTCAATGCAGGGGACAAGGTTTACTACCGACGCAGTTACCTCCCGATGGTGCTCGACGGCCAGCCGGTCACCATATGTTCGGGCGCGCACTCCTCATACGCTCACATACCGGAGGATGCCGAAGTCGAACTGCTGCCTGAAGGCGTCGACGACGACACGGGCTCAATGTTTGTCATGCCGTCGGTGGGCTACAACGCGGTCGACATGGCGGGCATTCAGATGGGCGACGTAGTGGCTTTCCATGCGGTCGGTCTGATTGGTTTGGGCGCGCTTGCAGCGGCCAGGCTGCGGGGCGCGGTCACCATCGCAATTGACCTGAACCCGCGACGGCTTGACCTGGCAACTGAATTTGGGGCTGCGCACGTGATAGACGCCAGGGGTCTTTCCCCGAATGAGTTGATTGAGCGGGTTGAGGCGATTCAGCCGGGGGGAGCCGACGCGGTTTTTGAGGGGAGCGGGATTCCCTCTTGCTTAGACCTGGCCTTTCCGCTTGCCCAGTTGCACGGGAAGTTCGTTTTTCTCGGCAACTATGGAAAGGCGCCCATTTCGTTCAATTTTCTTGTACCGCACGCCCGGCAGTTGACGGCGTACTTTCCCTGCAACGATGGCTTGGCGCCTTGCAGGGAAGCCGTACTGCGCAACATCGCTACCGGCGCCATACCCTGGGAGAAGACGATAACCCACCGCGTGACGGCTGAAGAGGCGCCGGCGCTGTATGCCGACATTCACAGCGACAAGATCCCTGACCTGCTCGGCGCAGTGATCCGCTGGAACTGAGTAAGGGGGCGTTTCTCAGGTCGGAAGCGCCGAAGGGCTGACGGAAATTGAGGGACCGGGAAGGCAGTGAGTTTGGACGACGGCAGCACACAGAGGCGGCTGGCCGAAAAAGGGAGCGCATTTGAATGAGCAGGATCTTAATTACCGGCACAAGCGGGTTTATCGGTAGAACGCTGGCAAAGGCGATTGCGGTCGACGAGGCTCACGAACCCATTTGCCTTTCCCGGAAGCCGACAGAAATAGAAGGTGGAACGGCGCTAGTCGGCGATTTTTCTGACCCGAAGGCGTTGCGAATGCTGGACGAACACGGCGGCATCGACGCCCTGGTCCATCTTGCCGCCGTGACGGGAGGGTGTTCTGAAGAAGAGGGACTGCGAGTCAATGTGGCGGGCACGCATCACCTGTTACGTTACCTCATCGAGCGCGGGTGCAGGAAGTTCGTTCTGGCGAGCTCGATCGCGGCGGTTGGCATGCAGTCGGTCGACTTCCGGCCGCAGCAGCTTCCGATGCCGGATGAACACCCGTGCCTGGATCGCGATGGGTATGGGTTCACCAAGTATCTGATGGAGGAGGTGACCCGTTACCTTTCCAGACAGAATGAGAGGCTGGATTTCATCAATTTGAGGCTGGCAAGCATCGCTCCCGACGACCGTGCGCTAACGCCGCTGGAGCCCGGTCCGGTTCCACAGTGGGGGATGGGTAGGATTTCGATTCTGCGTTTGAGCGACACTGTACGATGCCTGCTGGCCGCGGTGGAGGCGCCGCTCAAGCCGGGCGTGCGCATATTGAATGCCGTGGGCAGTCAGGCGTGCGTTGCCGTGCCTGTGCCGGAGCTGATGCGTGCCTGGTACGGCAGCGATGCCGAAGAGCTTGACTTTTCGCACTATGAGCGGCCTGGGCACGAAAGGGATCCAGTGTATGACATTTCGCGAATTGAAGCAGAGCTGGGGTTTGTCCCGCAGATGCCAATCTTGGGAGACTGAAGAGTGATGAGAATAACAGAGGTCCTCACCGACCACTACCGCATACCTCTGCCTGTGGTCCTGTCGGACTCCACACACGGGGACATATCCCATTTCGGGCTTATCGTCGCGCGCATTCAGACGGCCGGCGGGTTGGAGGGGATGGGCTATACGTATTCGGTGGGGGACATTGGGGGAAGCGCAATTGAGGCGATGGTTCGTGATGACCTGGCGCCGGCGCTTGTGGGCGAGGAAGGCGACCGAATTGAGCGCCTGTGGGAACGAATGTGGTGGCACGTGCATTTTGTTGGGCGGGGGGGCGCGGCCTCCTTTGCCATGGCTGCGTTGGACATCGCGCTGTGGGATTTGCGGGGCCGGGCCAGCGGCGAGCCGTGGTGGCGGCTGTTGGGGGGGCACGATCCGCGGGTTCCGGTATACGCCGGCGGAATTGACTTACAGTTTTCGCTTGAGGCGCTGCTAGCGCAGGCTGACAGCTTCACGGCCCAAGGCTTTCGGGCCATAAAAATGAAGGTCGGGCGCGAGCGTTTGTCTGAGGACGTCGAGCGAGTCGCTGCGATGCGCAGCCATTTGGGGTCGGACTTCCCTTTGATGGCAGACGCGAACATGCGGTGGCGGGTGGACGAGGCGATTCGAGCGGCGCGGGGGTTGGCGCCTTTGGGATTGTTCTGGTTGGAGGAGCCGACGATTCCGGATGACGTGGCCGGCCACGCTCGCATTGCGCGTGAGGGGGGACTGCCCATTGCGACCGGCGAGAATTTCCATACGGTGTACGAGTTTCAGCAGATGATACAGCATGGCGCAATCTCCTTTCCGGAGCCGGACGTAGCGACTTTAGGCGGCGTGACGCCCTGGCTGAAGGTCGCTCATCTGGCAGAAACCTGCAACCTGCCGGTGACAACGCACGGGGTTCACGACCTCCAGGTTCATTTGCTGGCCGCGGTCCCAAACAGTTCCTACCTGGAGGCGCATGGTTTTGGGTTAGACCGCTTCATTCGGCATCCGTTGAGAATTGAAGAGGGGGAGGCTGTCGCGCCGGATAGAGCCGGACATGGCGTGGAATTCGACTGGGAAGCGCTTGAAGAGCATCGCGTATGAGCGAATCGAAGGGGCGTCTTTCGTATTGGGGTTACCAAATCTTCGTCAGCGAGAAGTGACGCTTTCGCGTTTTGAGAAGCTGGCGCCAACTGCTGCAGGACTGGAGAGACCATGGAATTTCCCGAAGTAAAGGCGATGACTTTCGACGTTTTCGGAACGGTGGTTGATTGGAGAGGTTCGATCATCGGGGAAGGGTTGGACGTGTGGAAGGCGAAGGGCGTAAACGTTGACTGGCCCCAGTTTGCCGAGGGTTGGCGGGCCGGCTATGGGCCGGCCATGCAGCGGGTACGCACAGGGGAACTGCCCTGGACGAACATTGACGCCCTTCACCGCATGATCCTGGATGAACTCCTGGAGAGCCATGGCGTTTCGGGACTATCAGAAGCGGAGAAGGACGACTTGAACCGGGTCTGGCACCGGTTGAATCCGTGGCCTGACGTTGTGTCCGGCCTTGCCCGGCTGCGCAAGCGATACGTGGTGGCATCGCTGTCCAACGGCAACGTCGCGTTGCTGGTAAACATGGCGAGACATGGCGGGTATTGCTGGGACTGCGTGTTGTCGGCGGAGCTGGCGAGGCACTACAAGCCGGATCCGGAGGCATACGCGACGGCGGCAGCGCTGCTGGGTCTGGAGCCCCATCAGGTGATGATGGTTGCGGCGCACAACGGAGACCTGGCGGGGGCGCGGAAGGTTGGGTTCAGAACTGCATTTGTTCACCGGCCGCGAGAGTTCGGCTCTGAGCAGACGACGGATCTGAAACCGGACCCCGAGTTTGATGTTGCGGCTGAAGATTTCGACGATCTTGCTGATCAGTTAGGGCTTGCCGCGGACTGAGCATGCCGCCTTTTGGTGGGCGAGGCAAAGTCTCGTATCCGGTGGACGCCTGTGATTTACTCTGCCTTTGGGTGGGCGTGCGGGTCTGCGAATGGGCCCGAAGAGTCGGAGGGCAAGGGCGGTGTATCGGTGGCGTCAGCCCTGCTGATATCTCGGGTCGATGGCGTCGCGCAGGCCATCCCCGATGAAGTTGATACTGAGCACGGTCAGCAGAATCATGATGGCGGGAGGGACCCAGATCCAGGGGCCATCCTGGAGGACATCGAGGCTTCGGGCCGTTTCGAGCATGTTTCCCCAACTGGGCGTGGGCAAAGGAATGCCTACGCCCAGGAAGCTTAAACCCGCTTCGAGAAGAATCGCGCCGTTTACCGCGAAGGTTACGGAGGCGAGAACGGGCGCGACGACGTTTGGCAGCACGTGGGTGATGATTATTCGGCGGTTGCCGGCGCCGAGCGAGCGCGACGCCAGGACAAACTGCTGCTCCCTCAGAGACAGTACCTGACCCCTGACAAGCCGGGTGATTCCGGGCCAACTGAAAATGCCGATCAGGAAGATTACGCTGGCGATGCTCTGCCCAAGGTAGATGGCGGCAGTCAGGATGATTACGACGCGTGGGAAGGTCATGACGACGTCGGTGAAGCGCATGATCACCTGGTCGGCCTTGCCGCGATAGTAGCCTGAGACTGAGCCGAGGATAACCCCGATGACGGTTGAAATCGAGGCTGCGGCGAACCCAACGGCCAAAGAGACGCGGCCGCCATACAGGGTGCGACTCCAGATATCCCGCCCCACACGGTCGGTGCCAAGGAAATGCGCAAAGCTTGGCGATTGGAACTTTTCCGGCAGATTGAGGGCGGCATAATCGTAGCGGGCGATGAGGGGCGCCGCCACGCTCGCGAGAAGCACGACGGCAAACATGATCAGGCCTGCCACAGCCAGAGGATGACGCCGAAACCGCCACCAGGCCTGGGCGGTGGGTGACTGGGATTTGACTCCTCGTCTTCCGCTGTCTAAGGACATAGGCTCACACCGGCAAGGACGTCGCTGAAGGTCGGTTGAAAGGGATGCGGCTGCATTTGATATGGCCCCGTCGTGAAACCATATTCTACTCGTAACGTATTCTGGGGTCGGCGACCGCGTAGGCCAGATCTGTGATCAGATTGGCGGTCAGGACGACGAGGGCGGTGACCAGCATGATTCCCATTACCATGGGGTAGTCTCTGGCGGCGACGGCATCGACGAGCAACGCGCCCATCCCGGGCCAACTGTAGATTGTCTCGGTGAAGAGGGCGCCTGCAACCAGGGTAGGGAGACTGAGGCCGACGACGGTGACGATGGGGAGCAGGGCGTTGCGAAACACGTGGCGCCATGTCACCGCGGGCGGCTTCAGCCCCTTTGCCTTGGCGGTGCGCACGTAGTCCTCGCCTCGGACTTCCAGCATGCTGAAGCGGGTATAACGCATGAAGGTCGCGAGGTTGAATATAGCGAGCGTGCCTGCGGGCAGGGCAAGATGATAGAGCAGGTCGAAGAGAGAGTCCGGCTTGCCGATTGTGCGCATGCCGCCGGAGGGAAACCAGCCCAGCTTGACCGAAAAGACATAGAGGCCAAAGATGCCGGCGATAAAGGCCGGCATGGAGATTCCGACGAAAGACAGACCAGTGAAGGTAAAGTCCCAGAATGAGTATTGGCGCAGGCCGATGAAGATTCCCAGGGTAACGCCCACTGCGATGCCGATGGCGAGGGCGGTCCCCATGAGCAGAAAGGTGCGTCTGAGACGAACGGCCAGCACTTCGGCGACATCGTCTCCGTTCTTGAAGCGGAATCCCAGATCGCCCTGCACAACTTGCCCCAGCCATTTTACGTAGCGGACGGGAAGGGGGTCGTCGAGTCCGTAGCGCTCGCGTACGAAGTCCAGGTCCTCTTTCGTAATCCCGATCTCCTCATTGACAAAGAAGTCGACCGGATCGCCGGGCGCGAGGTTAATCAACAGATAGATAACAATCGTTACCAGGATGAGGACCGGTATATTTACGAGGACGCGGCGCAGGAAATATTGCATTGAATGTTGAGGCGCGGCTCCAATGGGAAAGGGAAGCCGCGAAAGGCGGCGCTGACGGACCAATCATTCTGGTCCGCCGGCGCCGCCTTTGGTCACGCTTATTTCATGTTCCAGTCCTGGGAGCGGTCTACGTAGGGGCCGCCGCCGGGAGCCGGGAAGTAGTGGAAGTCTTCGACATCAACAGAGGCGATGCCGTAGCGGGTGGAGACCCACCAGTAGCCCATGGTGGCCTCTTCGTTCTGATGCTTGCACAGGGCAGTGCGGGCAACCTTGTATTCTTCGGCTGTCTGCGCTGCATCCATGGCCGCGAACAGGTCTGCGTAGGCGGGATCCTCGATTCCCCACTGGTTGTCTTCGATATACCAGGCAGGGTTATAGGAGGCCGGGCCGCCGCCCGCGCCCAGATATGCGATGTTCCATTCCTGGGCATTGTCGAGGACAACGGTGCGCCAGGTGGGCACGTCCAGGAAGGTGGGGTTGATGTTGACCCCGATGTCGGCCATGTTGGCCTGCATTACAGTCAGGATGTCTTTGGCCAGTTGCGACGTGTAGTAGGTGGGGATGTCCAGGTTGATCCCCTCGAGTGTGATCCCGTCGGCAGCGGCTTCGGCAAGGAGTTCCCGGGCCTTGTCGGGATCGTATTCGTAGTAGCTGGCGTCTTCCGGCCAGAAGGTGGGATAGGAGTCGTGGCAAGGCGTGGCCTGGGCAGTGCCGTTGAAGACGTCGCTCAGGATAGAGGCGCGGTCAATGCCGTGCATGAAGGCCTGGCGGATGCGCTTGTCGGCCCACACGCCGTTGTTGTAGTTGAAGTTGAACATGTTGGTGACAAAGGACGGGCCAGAGAAGATCTGGTAGTCCGGGTTGTCGGCGAAACGGCTGGCCACATCGGCGCTGACGTAGGTGAAGTCGATGTCGCCGCTTTCGAGAGCGAGCACGGCTGCGGTTTCGTCAACGAAGTAGCGATTGATCAGCTGGTCCAATTCAGGCGTTCCGTCCCAGTACAGTTCGTTTGGCACGAGGGACATGAACTGGTCCTTCTCAAAGGATTCAAATTTGAAGGGGCCAGTGCCGATCGGGTTGGTGAACCACCATTCGCTGCTGAATATTTCGGTGGAATCGAAGTCAATAGCGTGTTCCGGCAGGGCGTAGAAGGCGCGCACTGCGTCGTAGAAGCGGGGGTTGGGGATGTTGAGTTCTACTTCGAGCGTGAGGTCGTCAACGACGCGGATGCCGGTGATCTCGTCGGCTTCGCCTTCGTTGAATTCTGTCCAGCCCATGACCTGATCGGGTTGGCTGATGCCGAAGTGTGTGACGGCAGCCATGGGCGCGGCGACGAATTCGGCGGTCCACTTGAGGTCGGATGCGGTGAAGTCTTCGCCGTCATGCCATTTGACGCCTTCGCGTAGGTTGAAGGTCCAGACGGTGGCATCCTCGTTGGGCTCCCAGCTGACGGCAAGAGCGGCCTCGCTGGTGTGGTTGGAGAAAGTCTGGTCCATGATGATCAGCGGCGTGAACATTTTGACGAACCATACGTTGCCGGCGCCATTGTTGTAAAGCACGCCTTGCGGGTCGCCGCCGGGTCCGACGTCGAAGCCGCCGATAAGGACTTGCTCGACCTCGGCCATTTCGTCGGAGGATTCGGCCATGGTGGCGTCTGCCTCTTCGGCGGCGGGGGCCGCTGCTGGCGCGGTGCATCCAACCAGGAGCGCGAACGCCAGAATGAGAGTAAGGGATAGAAGGGTAGGCTTGGACATTTAAGTCTCCTCAGCAAATGAATGGGTTGATTCAGAGTCGTTGGTACCCTAAGTTACTTCGGGGCGGCGGGATTGTCGCACAGTTGGACTGCGTGTGTCAAATCTGGGGGAAGATAAAGCTCGGGCGAAGGGCGCGGAGAAAGGCGGGGAAAGGCGAAGAGCGGTGATTCACGGAGGGGCGCTGAGATAGGGAAAAAACGGCGAAGGGTAGGAGATCCACCGAGTGGCACAGAGTGGCGCGGAGGGGAAAGGAGAACTGTGAAAGTATAACGGGTGGTGATCCAAGGAGGGGTGGGGCCGTGGGGCGTGCGTGCGTGGGTGGGGCGATGGCGTTGGTTCTGGTAGGGGACATTGGTTGAGTGGGAGACGTCGCAGCAGGCGCGCGGTGAGTCACAGGGGGGATTCCCCCAGTACCAGGGAAGCCGTTTGAGGAAGGCTGCCCGGAACTGCAGCGGCCAGTGGTCAGCAGTCAGTGGCGAGGAGCTTCTCAACGCGAGAACTATGGATTGATGGCAGGATCTGGATGAGCAGACCAATAGGTGGGAGGAAGTTGGGTCGGGGCAAATCTGTCTGTGTTATACTGACGCTTTGGCAGGCGGGCGCGGGGACCCGGGGAGTCGAGGAGGGGGGAAATGTCATTGCAGAACCACGAGGTTGTTTTTGTCGAGCGGGGCGTGGTCGAGGTGCAGGGCTGTGAGATGCCGTCGGCTGGGAAGGGCGAACTGCTGATCCGTGCGGTTATTTCGCTGCTGAGCCCAGGCACCGAGAGGGCGTTTCTGTTAGGCCTGGCAAACACCTCGGCGCGCTATCCGGCGGGCAGTGGGTACAGCCATGTAGGCGAGGTTGTCGAGGTGGGAGAGGGCGTCGAGGGGTGGGCGGTCGGGGACCGGGTCGCTTCGCGGGCGCGGCACAGAATGTATGCATCTATGCCGGCGGAAACGTGCAACCACATTCCTGAAGGGCTTGCGGATGAGAAAGCGGCGTTCTTCCGGTTGGGCTCGATCGCGATGCAGGCTGTGCGCAAGGCCCGGATTGAGCTTGGCGAGCCGGTCGCGGTACTCGGGAGCGGTTTGATAGGGTTGCTGGCGATGCAGCTGGCCCGTTTGAATGGGGGACTGCCGGTCGTCATCGTGGACAAGGATACGCGTCGGCTGGCGTTCGCAGCGGCGCTTGGGGCTGACGCCGCGCTGCCAGCAGACGAAGGTGTGAAGGGGGCGGCGGAGGAAGCATGCGGCGGCGAAGGACCAGCGGTTGTGTTTGAAGCGACGGGTCATCCGGAGGCAGTGCCGACCGCGTTTGACCTGGCCCGATTCGGCGGGCGGGTCGTTCTTCTTGGCAGTACGCGCGGCGAGACTGAGGCGGTGAACTTCTATCGGGACGTGCATAAGAAGGGTCTGACCGTTTTGGGCGCCCACGAAAGCGCGCGGCCGAGTCATGATTCGGCGCCGGGCTGGTGGACACACAAGCGGGATGAGGAAACGGCTCTCAGGCTGCTGGCGGGCGGGCGGTTGGCGGTCGAGCCTCTCACGACCCACAGCTTCGCGTGGCGGGAGGCGGCTTCGGCCTACGAAATGCTGGCGCGATGGGAGCCGGGTATGTTGGGAACTTTGCTACGCTGGCAAGACTAATTCTGCACATGGGGTTTTGGCGATGAGCCGACCAAGCCCGCTTTCAGCAGGCGGGATTTACAGGACGTGGTGGCCACTGGCCTTGAGTTGGTTCATGATCACGGTGGAGCAGCCGATTCTGGCTGCGGCTGTGGCGAGAAGAGCCGAGCCGAAGGTGCAGCTGGCGGCTTGGGGACTGGCGTTTTTTATGGTCCTTGTATTGTCGGCGCCTTCAATCTCGATGCTTGCGACGTCGACGGCATTGAGCAAAGACCGGGTTTCCTACAGGCAGGGCCGGCGGTACATGTTGTGGCTGAGTGTTGGACTGACGGGGCTTCATCTTCTTCTTGCCTTCACACCGGTGTTTGAATTTGTGGTTCTGGAGCTGATTTCGGCTCCGGCGGAGCTGGTTGAACCGGTCCGCAACGGTGTGCGCATCCTGCTGCCGTTTGTGCCGAGCCTTGCCATTCGGCGCTTCCAGTACGGTGTTTTGATTCGGAGTGACATGGCGCGGGCGGTTAGCGTAGGCACCTCGATGCGTCTGGCCGTTGAAATCAGCGTTGCCGCCACATTGTTCTGGTTTACCGGGCTGGACGGAGTGTCCATCGCCAGCACGGCCATTTCGACAGGCGTCGTTTTTGAGGCGATTTACGCCACAGTTCGGGTGCGGCCGGTTGTGCGGGGGAAACTTGCCGAGGAAGCGGCGGGTGAAGCGCCGCTGACTTTGGCGCGGTTCATGCGCCTGTACCTTCCTTTGGTGGTTACGACACTGATGCAGTTCCTGTTGCAGCCGATGGTGAGCGCGAGCCTGGGCCGGATGCCGGATTCACTTGGTTCGCTGGCGCTGTGGCCTGTGCTGTACGGCATTCTGCTGATGATTAACAGCGCGGCGATCGCGTTTGTCGAGGTGGTGATCGTGCATTTGGACCGGCCGGGTTCGATTGAGGCGTTGGGTCGATTCGCGCTGGGGCTGGGCCTTTCTCTGGCGATCGTGCCGGTGGCGCTGGCGGTGACGCCGCTTGGGGACTTTTGGTTTATTCGTTTCGCGGCGCTGCCCCTGGAGCTAGTGGGGCAGGCGAAGGCAGGTCTGTGGCTGGCGATTCCGTTGCCGGCATTGATGACTCTGGCCAGCATGTTTCAAGGGACGCTGATCAACGGTCAACGGACACGCAGCATCACCGAAGCGGATTCGCTTTCGCTGGCGACTGTGGCAGTTTTGCTGACGCTGGGGACGATCCTTGGCGGGGGCATCTGCCTTGAGAGGGGTGGCGGGCAGGCGGGCTTGCTGTGCGGCATTTCGGGCGTGAGCGTCGCGATGGCCGCCTATGTTTGCGGTTCGGTGGTGCGCAATCTGTGGATGTGGCGGCGGACGCAGCGCGTCTATCTGTCGATCCGATTGCGGCAGGCGAGAACGTAGAGACGGCGAGCGGCGTCATTGCGCTGGGAGGGCTGTTGCCGTAGCTGCGCGGTCCGAGGCAGCGATCTAGGTGTCAACGATTTTTCCTGTCAGGCGCAGGAGCGTTTCCTGGACGAGGAGTTCGTGTTCAGGCGAGCGGTCTGGCGGCTGCTGGCCGCGCAGGGTTGCCACAAAGGCGACCAACTCTTCCTCGTAGGTTTGCTGGCGGGTCTGGGTCGGGACCGGCACGATTTGGGCTCCGGCATCGAAGCCGGCGGCGGGTTCTTCCAAGCACAAGCGAATGGCGAAGGGCGGCTCGAAGGGTTCGAGCAGGATGGCGCTGCCTTTTGTGCCGTAGACTTCGAAGCGGCGAGCCACAGGTGTTGGTTCCATGGCGGCAATGTCTACGAAGGCGAGGCCGCGTTCGTATTCGAGCACGCCGAGGGTGTTGTCCGCGCATTGGGGTCCCTGGGGGCGATCAGTGCG
>JAJEBF010000024.1 GCA_022824025.1 Caldilineaceae bacterium | reverse complement strand
CGTTGCCGTTCGTTGTTGCCGTTTCCCCCCATCCCCCTAATCCCCTAAATCCCCCCAAATCCCCGTCCAGACAAAATCCCCGTTCGGCGCCGCAACAATACCAATGTACAATACTTGCCGGCGGGCCGAACCTCAAGGCTGCCTCACCCACTGCATGACGAGATCCCCCATGCGACGAAAACTCTTCCATGCCGCCATTCAGAGCGCCCCGCCTCCACCTTCTGCTCGCTCCGCTTGTATCGCTGGCGCTTCTCGTCATCTTTATTGCTGGCGTCTCGCACGCCCAATCCACAAACGAAGCCCCGTCCCCCGGCGCCGGCGGAGACCCCGACGGCCCTGCCGCGCCCGTCCTGACCACGGCCCGGGGCCCCGGCTGGATCAACCTCTACTGGGAACCGGTGCAGGACGCCGCAGAGTACGACGTCTGGCTGCGAATCGGCGCCGGCGGCTGGCAACGCGCCCCGTCAAGCCCGCTCACGCAAACTGCCTACGGCTTTATCGGCTATACCGCCGGGACGACACTCTACTTCCACGTCCGCGCGATTGACGCCGAGAACAGAGTAAGTCCATGGTCCCAGCTCGCGCAGGAAACTGCGCTCGCCCGGCTGACTGCGACACCTACGCAGACGCCTACCCCAACACAAACACCTGCAGGACTGTCCGTGCCAGCCCTTACCGCGACCGCCTCAGGCGCGAACACAGTCTCGCTCACCTGGACAGAAGTTGCCGGCGCGGTCCGCTACGAACTGTGGGCTTGGGAAAGTGTCAACCTCTGGCAGCGGCTGGACGACGGCAGCCTGACCGCCGCATTCCACACGCACAGCAGCCTCAACGCCGGCGTGACCTACTACTACTCAGTGCGCGCCGTGGCCGCCAGCGGCAAGACCAGCGACTGGTCGGTACAGAAGTCAGTAACCGTTTCCGGCTCGTCCCAGGCGCTGGCCGCGCCGACCCTCCACGCGGCCGCGGGCGGACCAGATACAATCGACCTCAGTTGGAACACCGTCGCCGGCGCCGTCCGATACGAGCTGTGGACATGGGAAAGTGTCAACGGCTGGCAGCAGCTGGACGATGGCAATCTCACCGGCGCGGCCTACAGGCACAGCATCCTTAATGCCGGCACGACCTACTATTACTCAATCCGCGCGCTGGCCGCTGACGGCCCCCCCAGCCCCTGGTCCGAATTCGTAAACGCGACCGCGCCCGCGCATTCCTCCCAAACAAACACGCCAACGCCAACTGAAACGACAACGCCGGTCCTGTCGCCCACCCCGACTCACACGCACACACGCGCGCATACGCCGACGTCAACCGCAACGCCAACGCCTACCGCTACCCCAACCCAGGGGCCATCGCCGACACCGACCCAGTCGCCAACCGCAACGCACACGCCAACCTCCGGTCCTTCACCCACCCCGACCCCAACCCCAACACCGCAGCCCCTTCCCGGAACCGGCGGCGACCCGGGCGGACCGGCCGCGCCCGTGCTGACAACCACAGCGGGCGTCAACTGGATTGTCCTGGACTGGGAACCGGTGGCAGGCGCGGAAATGTACGAAGTCCGCAGGCGCCAGGGCGAAAGCGGCGCCTGGGAGCGCCCTTCCAACTCGCCCCAGACCACCACTTCGTACGGCTTCCTCGGGCTTGACTTCGGGACGACCTACTATTACATCGCCCGCTCGATAGACGCCGACGGCAATGTGAGCGACTGGTCCAAACTGGTATACGATACGCCGACCGGGAGACTGCCTTCGACCCCGACGCCCACCGCGACCCCGGACGCCACCGCGCTTCCTGCGCCCCAACTGGCAGCGCAAGCGACCCAGACCAACGCAATCAACCTTTCCTGGAATGCAGTCCCCGGCGCCGTCAGTTACATTCTGTGGACCTGGTGGGACCACGCCACCGGCTGGCAACGCCTCGACGACGGCAATCTGACAAGCACCGCCTACAAGCACATCGATCTCACACCCGGCAGGACCTACCACTACGCGATCAGCGCAGTCGCCGCGAACGGCACAACCAGCCCCTGGTCCGCTTATCCGTCTGCAACCGTTCCCGCTTCAGCGGAATTCGGCCCTACGTCGACGCCGACCGCAACCGCAACGCCAACCGCCACGCCAACCGAAGCGCCGGACACCACCAATACACCCGCCGCCACCTCCACGCCGACCGCTACGTCGGACAATCTGCATACGCCAACACCCACCGCCACCGCGCCGCCGCCCGCCCCTGCAGCCGAACGCGCCGCCCTCGTCGCCCTCTACAACGCAACTGATGGCCCGAACTGGAGATACAACGACAACTGGCTGACAAACCAGCCCATCTCTACCTGGTACGGCGTCTTCACCGACAGCAACGGCAACGTTTCACAGCTGATCCTGGACAGGAACGCGTTGAGTGGAACGCTTCCCGACCTGAGCGCCCTAACCAGCCTGACCAGGCTGGACCTCGCCCGCAACGACCTGAGCGGACAGATCCCAAGCCTGGGCGCCTTCGTCAATCTGGACAACCTGGACCTCGCTTACAACCAGTTCAGCGGCGAAATCCCCGACCTCAGCAGCCTCACCAATCTGCGCCGAATTGACCTCAATGACAATGAGTTGAGCGGACAGATTCCTGACCTGAGCAATCTCACCAGGTTGAATAGGCTGCAGTTCAGCAGAAATAAACTGAGCGGCCAGTTACCGGCCCTGGACAACCTTTCTGCTCTGGGACAACTGATCCTCAGTTCCAACTCGCTGACAGGAACGGTCCCTGATCTGAGCCCGCTCACCCGCCTGAATTGGATCTACCTGGGCAGAAACCAGTTTAGCGGAACCATGCCGGACCTGAGCAGCCTCAGACACCTGACAAGAGTGGACCTCTCCCATAACCAGTTTACGGGCGCAATCCCGGATATGGGTCCGCTCACCATTTTGCGCTGGCTGTACCTGAGCGACAACCGGTTGACCGGCTCGATCCCCGATCTGAGCCCACTGATTAAGTTGGAACAGTTGGTCCTCAGTTCCAATCAACTGTCCGGAACAATTCCGGACTTTAGCGCCCTTACTGACTTGGATCATTTGGACCTGGCAGACAACCAGCTGACCGGAGAAATCCCAGCCCTTGACGCCCTATACAAACTGGAAACCCTGGACCTGAATGCAAACAGCCTCACCGGCACTCTTCCCGACCTGAGCGCCCTCACCGAATTGGACTGGCTTGACCTCAGCGACAACCAGCTCACCGGACCCATCCTCAACCTCAACCACATAACCAGCCTGAGGCTGATCGACCTCGGCAACAACCTGCTGCGCGGGCCCTTCCCTGATCTGAGCCTCCTGCCAAATCTGCGGTCGCTTTCACTGTCGGGCAATCAACTCTGCCAGCCGCAGGGTTTCAGCCTTGCCGGATCAAACACGATTGTCTCTAATCACCTCAGTAGCCTGCGTCTTCCGACCTGCTCCAGCGCCGACACCATGCTGACGCCGTCCGTGCCGCAGAACCTTGCGGCAACCGTAGGTGAAGGCCTGGTCGTCCTCTCCTGGTCGGCCGTCTCGACCGCAGCCGGTTACGAGTTGCAGGCTTGGGACAGCACCGACCGCAAATGGGGGCCGGTCGGCGGCGCCCTGACCACCACAACCTACACCCATACCGTTCAGACCGATGGCCGCAACTACTACTACCAGGTCCGCGCTCGCGACGCCAGCGACGTACGCAGCGCATGGTCAGATCGCGTCTACGCCGCGGTCGTGCCATCCGATTTCCCCCCGCCGCCCATCGCTCTCGGCTTCGATCTCTACTTCCAGAAGTATCTGAACGTTGGCGGCGTGATCGTCGTTGCCCCAGGCGAAGTGTCCGACGCCCACATGGTTCAGTCGCGTGCGATCATCACCGGTATGATTTCCAGCCGCTCCGACCTGCTTGCCATCATGGCCGGCAAGAATACCCGAATCTTCATCGAGGTCGAGCGCTCTGGAGGAATTTCCAACCCGGGATCCACCGCGTGGACAGTCTATCTGGGCAGCAATGACCCGAACTGCGATACTTTCATCCACGAGTTCGGGCACATTGTCCACTATGCAATTTCGGAGACTGCCGAAGGCCAGACCTTCAATACGCGTCTTCACACGCTGTACCAGGCCGCAATCAATGCAGGCAAGTGGTCGGGCCTCTATGCTTCGACAAAACGGGAAGAATATTGGGCCGAAGTGGTCCAGTTCTGGTTCCAGGGAGCCCTGCCATACCCCCTGAACGCAACCTACTCGAAACTGGAAGACTACGACCCCGACGCCGCCGAACTGGTCGAAGAGATCTTCGGCGAATCCGCAACCGTTCCCGCCACCTGCATACCCTGAACCCAATCCGAAGAGCGGCAATACGCTTCCTCAGTCCCCCACCGTCAAGGCGCCATTTCACAAAGACCCACTACCTTCCACTGGCATCTGCCAAAAACAGTGCAAAGAGCAAAAACATCGGGCTCTCGATTTTGAACCGGGCGCGCCCAAAAGTCTGACCGCCCGGATCGGCGGCGGTCAGTGATCAACCGTGAAAATGAGATTGCGGGAAGGGGACTGCGCCTAACCTTTGAGCCCGGTCAGGGCGATGCCGCGCACGAAATTCTTCTGGAAGATGAAGAAGACGATCAGCGGCGGAATCGACACCAGCACCGAACCTGCCATCACCGCCTGGTAGTCTGTTCCCCCAAAACGGTTGGCCATGCGCGCGATGATCAGCGGCAGCGTCAGCTTCTTTTCCTCGTTCAGGATGACCAGCGGCCATAAGTAGGCATTGAACGAGCCCAGGAAGACGAAAATCGCCAGCGCCGAGAGGATCGGCTTGGTCAGAGGCAAAATAATGTTGCGGTAGATCCCGAAGTCGCCGCTGCCGTCGATCTTGGCCGCGTCGTAAAGCTCGCGCGGGATGCCGTACACGAATTGGCGGCAAAGGAAGACGCCGAATGAGGAAAAGATACTTGGCACCCACACGCCCCATAGCGAATTGAGCAGGTTCAATTCCCGCATCACAATATAGAGCGGAATAAGCAACGTGAGAAAGGGCACCATCGTCGTCGAAAGCACAAAGTAAAAAAGATAATCGCGGCCAGGGAACTCCAGCCGGGCGAAAATGAAGCCGCCCATCGATGATGTAATCAGGACACTGATGACCGTGCCCGACGTGACGATGATGCTGTTGACGTAGGCGATGGGCAGATTGGCGCGGGTGGGGTCCATGACCATCAGATAGGCGCCCAGGGTCCATTTCTTCGGCAACAGCGTAACCGGCAGGCTTACGATGTCGGCGCCGGTCTTGAAAGAGGAGAAGAGCAGCCAGATGAAGGGGTAGAACATGGCGAAACTGAAGAAGGCCAGGATGAGGAATACGACCGCTCTGGACCATCTTCCTGAGATCAGCCAGCGGCGGAACGGAGAAATGGGCGCAGGCCGGAGGGGCGAGTCAGCGGTTGTGGCCATTTGTTTCAATGTTCCCATTCGATTTGCCAGCGGCGGAGTTGAAACACCGTCGCGCCGAGCAGAATTACGAAAATGATCAGCGAGACCGCCGCGCCGTAACCCAGATTGAGGGCGCGGAAGCCCAATTCGTAGGTGTAGAGCGCGAGTGTGCGTGTGCTGAAGCCCGGGCCCGGTATGAGGAAGAATGCCTCGAACATCTGCACTGTGCCGATGACGCTCACCACCATCTGGTACACAAGCACAGGTCGGATCAACGGCAGCGTAATCTTGTAAAAGGACTGCCAGAAACCCGCGCCGTCAAGGCGGGCGGCCTCGAACAGGCTTTCCGGCACATCGTTGATGCCCGCTAGAAAAAGGACGATACCCGTGCCCAAATGGGCCCAGATGATCACCACCGTAATCGCCCACAACGCCTGCTGCGGGCTGGCCAGGAAAGGCTGCTCGGGCAGGCCGAGGCTGCTGAGCAGGGTATTGAAGGCGCCGCCGGTGGGGCGGTAGAGCCAGCGCCAGAGGTAGAGTGAGACTACCAACGGCGTGATCACCGGCAGGTAGTAGAGCGAGAGGTAGATGTTCTGCCATTTGCCTATGATTTGGCTCAGGGCCAGGGCGAAAAGCAAGGCGACGGTGAGGCCTAAGCTGATTTCGACGACCGAGAACAACACCGTCTTCTGCAGAGCCAACCAGAAATACTGGTCGGTAAAAGCCTTGGTGAAGTTGCGCAGCCCCACAAATTTGGGATTGGTGATGAAATCCCAGTTCTGAAAAGCCAGCCAGATGCCCGTGCCGAAGGGGATGATGAAAATGATCGTATAAAAGATCAGAATGGCCGCGGAATAGATGAGGGCAAAGGGGCTGGCGCGACGGAATCGCCGCCATAAGCTGTCACGGCGGGCGACGGGGAGGTGCGGCAGCGATTGACCACCGGCGGAGGGGCTGTCCTGCAACGTAGTCATCTGTCTGGCTTCCGGTGAATCCCGGGCGCTGCGTGTTGAAACACGCAGCGCCCGTTCAGTCCATTAACGCAGAGATCAGGCCGCCAAACGTTCCCTGGCCTGGTCTTCCTGTTCCTGCAGGTAGGCGTCCATGTTGGACAGCGCCTCCTGGATACTGATCTCCTGCCGCATCGCGCGGTCGAACTCGGCTGCTGCCGGGCCTTGCTGCGCAACATGGTCCTGCGGATAGCGGGCGTACGGCCACATGCCCTCGGCCACGCGCTTCGATACCAGGCCGTACTTGACATCGCCGATACCCGGATCGTTGTACACGCCCTTTGAAGGCACGACGCCCGAGTAGAAGTCAAGCGCCTGCAACAACGCGCCGTTGCTTACAATCAACAGGGCAAAGTCGACCGCGGCTTCCAGCTTGGGGGCGTCTTCGGCCAGCCGCTTCGAAAGCCCATAGCCTGCAACATGCTGTGGGTAGAGCACGTGTTCGACCGCGTTTGCCAGTGGCGGCGTGACGATGTTGTCGGCCGGCACTTCAGCCACATCGGTCATGACGCTCATGGTCCAGGCGCCGTTGCCCCAGATTGAGACGAGCTGCTGGGTGCAGGCCTCGTATTCGTTGGTAAACAACTCGAAGTCGACGGTCTTGTGGACATGGTAGACGTCGTACAGGATCTGGGCTGCGGCTGCGCCTACGTCGCTGTCGTGGGACCAGACGCCGCTCTCCTTGTCGAAGAAGTCCCCGCCCAGCTGCCAGATCAGGGTCCATAGCAACTGATATTGGGAGCTGGCAATCGAGTAACCTGAGCGTGTGACTTTGCCTTCATCGTTGGTCTGTGTCATGGCGATGCCGGCATCGACCACCTCTTCGTAGGACCCGAAGTTGAGGTAATCAACCCCTGCTTCGGCGCAGTGGTCCATGTTGACGGTCATGGCGGCGCCGCGAATACCCGCCAGCCACGGCAAATAGTAGACCTTGTTGCCCGGCACTTCGACGGCCTGGAAGGCGGCCGGCCACATCTTTTCTTCGAGCTCGGCAGCGCCGCCGGCCGCGTCGGTGATGTCCAGGAAAACCCGGGTGATGTCGGTAGCGACGACCCAGTCGGTGTACATCATCATGACGTCGCCTTCGGTGCCGGAGGCAATCGAAGGCAGCATCTTGTTCAGCAGGTCCCCGTAGCCAATGGCCTGAAGATCGACGGTGACATTCTCGTGGTCCTTCTCAAACTCCGGTTGGACCCATCCCATGATCCGGTTGGCGCCGTCCCAGTCCTGGTACCAGACGACGAGATCGAGAGGTTCTTCCATTACGTCGGCCGAGCCCGCGTCCATGTCGGTTGCGACCGGCGCGCAAGCAGCCAACAACGCGGCCGCGCCCATGCCGGCGCTCACCTTGAGAAATTGGCGACGACTTGTCTTCTGCATCTCTTCCTCCCCAAATGTTGAATTGGATGTTCGCTGCAAGTGTGGATTCGGTTGTTATCGCGTGGACTGTCTGGACTGCGGCCTCCACCTATGCCCAACTGCCAAACTGCCGCCGTGTGTCCGCAACGACAGTTTCTCTAGCCGGCATTGAACTGTAGGAATGGGCTTCAGCCGCGGCGCAAGCGCGCCGTCTTTCTCTGAACCGTGCAAAAGTCGAATGACGCAATTGTGTATCAACCTTCTCGGCGGTCGGAGGCTTATCGGAGGCTTTTGGAAACGTTTCAACACTTTTCTAATCTATTTGCATGGACCGAAGAGCAGTATAGCACCGGCGTCCAAATTGTCAAACAAACTTTTTTGAGCAAGATATATTTGATTTTCGGCCCGGCCGCGCTGCCCTCCGCTCCGCATAGCCTTTACCTTCGCCCCCTTCGCCCCCTTCACCCCCGCCAATCCTGAGCCCATCCTGAGCCCATCCCCGCGCCCTACCCTCGCCCCTTCCCTT
Organism: Caldilineaceae bacterium; assembly: GCA_022824025.1. Lineage (GTDB taxonomy): Bacteria > Chloroflexota > Anaerolineae > Caldilineales > Caldilineaceae > Bin5. The sequence continues at coordinate 65,294 of JAJEBF010000024.1, read as the reverse complement.
CCAAACACCCACTTACCAAAAACCATAATCAACGACCGTCCAGACACCAACCATCCCCCAAATCCCTTGAATCCCCCTAATCCCCGTCCCGCTTTGATTGCCAACCCATATGCTGATAGAATGACACCACCAATCCGGGAGGGCCCGCAACCGGGTAAACCGGTTTACTTCCCCTGCCAGGAACACACAGATGAATCTCCGGCGGCTCAGCGCAGTCTCGTTCGGCCACATGGCAATCGACATTATCAACGCCTCGATCGCCATGATCCTTGCCGTGCTCGTCGTACCTTTTAACATCTCCAACGCCCAAATCGGCCTGGGAGGCATGGCCTACGCCCTTATGGGCTCCCTCTCCCAACCCTTCTTCGGCGTCCTCGCCGACCGCTTCGGCGGTCGCTGGCTCGGCGCCCTCGGACTGCTTTGGACGGCCGCCTTCTACTACGCCGCCACCTTCTCGCAAAACTTCATCACGCTCATTACGCTGATGACCATCGCCTCGCTCGGCAGCGGCGCCTTCCATCCCCAGGGCGCGATGAACGCCGGAGCCGCCGGCGGTCACAAGGCAACCACCGGGACCTCTGTTTTCTTTCTCCTGGGGCAGATGGGACTGGCCTTGGGACCGATGATCGCCGGCGTGCTGCTGGAAGAGATTGGGATGCTGGGCCCGCGCATCATGGCGATCGCAACGCTCCCCTTCGTTGTGTGGATGGCCTTCAGCCTGCGCAAGCCGCTGGTGCGAGTCGAGGAAGAGCCGCCGTCCCCCGCAACCGCCGAACAGCGCCGCCAGCTGCAACAACGCATCGCCCGCTCGCGCGCCAGGCCAAAACGCCTGCCCCAGCCAGGCCGGCGCTGGGTTGCCCTCACCGCCTTCGCCGTGCTGGTCGCCACCCGCGCCTCCGTCCACCAGATCTTCTACGGCCTCCTGCCCAAATACTTCGCCGACCTGGGCTTCTCGCCCACACAGTTCGGTTTCATGGTCGGCGTCCCCAGCGTCGCGATCGCTCTCGGCTCCATGTCCGGGGGCATTCTCGGCGATCGCTACGATCAGCCCAAAATACTCCTCTGGTCGCTCCTCGCCGCCACGCCCTTCTCCTGGTTGATGCTCGACATCGTGTACGGATGGCCCTTCTTCCCCCTCGCCTTCGCCGCCGGCTTCCTCGTCGGCGTCCCCCACAGCATCCTCGTCGTAATGGCCCAGAGATTCCTGCCCCACAGGCAGGGCCTGGCCAGCGGCGCTATCCTTGGCTTCACCTTCGCCTCGGGCGCCCTCGGCATGGGCTTGGCCGGTCCCATCGCCGACCTCTACACGCTTTCCACCGTCATGCACGTTGTCGCGGTGATGCCTCTGCTCGCCGCCTCCTGCGCCCTCTTCCTGCGCACCCGCATCGCCACCGCCATCCCCATGGCCCCCGCCCACGGCTCAGCAGACTGACACCGCAAACGCGCAACGCACCCAACTGGCAGACACAGCAATCCGGCCATAGTCGAGCCCGCTCCTATCCTTCACCCCTCCCTTATTCCGCAAACCCCCTGTAGGGGCGCCCCTTGTGGGCGCCCAAGCCCCTCCGCCCTTTATCCTGTTCAGGCAAACAGAGTCCCACCCAAACGTAAACGACCACTATCCCCTCTCCACTATCCACTATCCACTCTCCCCCGAAGTTCCCCACGCCTCCTCCCGAATCTCCGGCTCCACGACAGGCCCCCTCGCCCCCGGCCGCAACCGCCCGGTCACAACCTGGCTGTCATGCTGGAATACCAGCAGCGCGTCCTTCTCCTCCGCCTCCCGCCGCAAATTGCGTTTCCCCTCGATGCTGCGCATCGGCTCCAGATCAAAAGCCGGCACCCAAGCCAGCCGGTCCATGTGCGCCGCCCAACTGCACGCGTCCCCAAGAAAAAGGAGCGATTCACCGCCGTCTTCGACCCACGCAACCTGCATACCCGCGGTATGTCCGGGAACCGTAACCGACCGCACACCCGCCGCCAGCTCCTGATCCCCGTCCACAATCTCCAGCTGACCCGCGCCCCGCAGCGGCTCCCAGTTCTCAGGAAAATAATGGCCCCGTGTCCGTTCATTCGGGAATGCCGCCTCAGCCATTTCCAGGCGCTGGATCAGGTAACGGGCGTTCGGAAAGGCGGGGACCACCTCGCTCCCCGCATCGGACGGATCGCTCCAGCGCGTATTGCCGCCGCAATGGTCCGCGTGCAAGTGCGTCGGCAGCACGATATCGACATCCTCCGGCCCGAAACCGACCCGCCGCATATCCGCCTCCAACCGCCCACTGCTGTCGTCCATGCCAAACCTGCGCCGGTACTCGGCGCTTATCTTGTCTCCCTGGCCCGTGTCCACCAGGACCAACCCATCCGGCGACTCGACCAGCAGGCAGCGCATCTGAGCCGGGATCCGGTTCTTCTCGTCCGGACGGATGACCCGCTCCCACAATACGCGCGGCACGAGACCGAAAAAACTTCCGCCGTCGATCAACTGCTGGCCGTCGCTGACAATATGACACTGAATCGAACCGATCTTGAATGTATATGGCATAGCCTCTTCCTGTGAATCTGTCTCCCCGCAATTACAATACCCAGTCGTAGCGCTCATCCAGCGCCGATAACGGTATGCGCGCAACTGGCCGGTCCAAGCCTCCATTCGGCGTGAATGCGAAGCCCGGCGCCTGCGAAGCACGTATTTTGCGACCTGTGTTACGCTCCGCCCGGCCAGGCTTCCTCCGTTATCTCCGGCTCCACCACAGGCCCACGCGGCTCGGGACGCAACCGCCCGGTTACAATCTGCCCGTCATGCTGAAACACCAGCAGCGCGTCCTTCTCCAAAGCCTCTCTCCGCAGATTGCGCTTGCCCTCAATGCTGCGCATCGGGTCGAGGTCGAACGACGGCACCCACGCCAGCCGGTCCATGTGCGCCGCCCAGCTGCACGCGTCCCCCAGGAACAGCAACGACTCGCCCCCATCCTCAACCCACACAGCCTGGATGCTCGCCGTATGCCCCGGCACTGTTACCGAACGCACACCGGCCGCCAGCTCCTGATCGCCGTCCACAATCTCCAATTGGCCGGTCCGCCGCAAAGCCTCCCAGTTTTCTGGGAAGTAGGTTCCCCGCGTCCGCTCATTTGGGAAAGTCGCTTCGGCCATCTCAATGCGCTGAATCAGATAACGGGCGTTGGGGAAAGAAGGGACGACCTCGCTCTCCGGATCGGCGGGATCGCTCCACCGTGTGCAGCCGCCGGCATGGTCCGCATGAAGGTGCGTCATCAACACGATATCAACATCCTCCGGGCTGAACCCGACGCGGCCCAGATCGGCCGCCAGGCGCTGGCTGCTGTCGTCCATACCAAAGATCCTCCGGTCCTTGCCCGTGAGCTTGTCTCCCTGCCCCGGGTCCAACAGGATCAACCCCGCTGATGTCGGTATGAGCAGCGACCGCATCTGCACCGGAATGCGGTTCATGTCGTCCGGGCGGATTACCCGCTCCCACAGCACCCGCGGCACGAGACCAAAAAAGCCCCCGCCGTCTACCAGCTGGCGGCCGTCACTGACAATATGACATGGAATGGAACCAATCTTGAATGAATAAGGCATCGTCCTGGCATCACTTTGTGAGGGGCTTATCTGCCCCGATTCGGATGAAACGCGCTGCAACCGCGATAGGTGCCGAGTATAGCACGCCCTGGCACTGCAATCCACATACCGGGATAAAGTTCGGCGAGCCTTCTTCCCAACGCCCTGAATCCGCCTCGCCTGCCAAGAGCCCCCGCGCAGATTTGACATCCAGGGCCGCCACTCCGCATACTTAGGCGCATAAGAGGCTGCGAAACATCTTCGCATCCTGGACTGTTTCCGCCCTCAATCCGGCCTCATCCAGGCAACGGAAGAAGCAAAACACAATGCCCCAAACACAGTTCTTCAGCGGCGAACCCGCCCAGCTTCGCCCCCGCAAGCTCGTCCAAGGACTGATCTTCGACTTCGACAACACCATCGCCCGGCTCAACCGCCCCCTCGATGAGTTGATGCGCGAAGGCGCGCAGACCGCGGTCGCCTATATGCGTTCCACCGGCATGACCGACCTGCCCGACGAATTCCAGGACCACCTTATCGAAGCCCGAATCTTCGCCGAAACCAAATCCGACGACGAACAGGAAGAACACACCGCCGACGACACACTCAGTTTCCTGCTGCAGTTCGTCGGCTATCCCGCTTCGCGCATGAACGAAGACGTCCTGCGCCGCGCCGTCGATCTCTTCTACGCGCCTGAAATGACCGCCTGGGAACCGATGCCCGGCGCAGTCGAACTCCTCGAGCAGCTGCACGCCGCCGGCTTCCCGCTGGCCGTCATCGCCAACTACGCCAGCGACCGCATCTTCCAACGCATTGTCGACTATACCGGCCTGCGCCCCTTTCTCGATGTCTGCCTCAGCAGCGCCGCCGTCGAATGGCGCAAACCCGATCAGCAAATCTACGACGTCGCCCTCAAACGCTGGGACGCAGAACCCTATGAAATCGTCTGTGTCGGTGACAGCCTCAAGCACGATGTCGCCGGCGGCCAGGCCATCGGCGCCCTTACCGTCCACTGCCGCATGATCCCGCTGGCCGAAGACCAACGCCTGGTCGACAGTATCGAGCCCGACGCGGTCATCGAAGAGCTGCCCGAACTGCCCGCCCTCATCGAGACCTGGTGTTAAACGTGACAAACGAGAACGCCCGGACCAGCGCAACCTTCCCCGTGACCATCAATCGCGAATACCCACCCGCGCCGCTGGTGGCCGTGGCCGCAGTCGTTCTTGACAACGAAGGGCGCAGCCTGATGGTTGAACGCGGCCGCCCGCCTGCTCAGGGAATGTGGGCACTGCCCGGCGGTCTCTTGGACCTGGGCGAACCCGTGCGCGCCGGCGTCGCGCGCGAGGTTCACGAGGAGACAGGAGCCAAAATCGAAATCGTCGAGCTCCTGGACCTTTTCGAGCCCATTCACCGCGACGAAAACGGGCGCATCCGCTATCACTATGTGGTGATCGACTTCTGGGCCCGATTCCTTGGCGGCAATATCGCCGCCGCCGATGACGTTGACGACGTCGCCTGGGTTTCCGTCAATCACCTGGAAAAACTTCCCATGGAGGAGGCCACGCGCCTGGCCGTACGCAAGGCGCACGCACGATGGCAGCGGGCCAACGGCTCGCAGCGCGCCGCTCCCCCTTAACCATCGAAACTGCGTCCGACTTCCTTCAGGCCCCCGTTCTACACTCACCCAGCATCCAAGCGCCAAACTGTGAATCCGGCGCCCGCCAGGTTCATCCCGCAGTTGTACCCGGGACGCTTCCCAAACTCATGCAAACAGCGCCCGCGCGTCATGCAGATGATCGAAGGTGCCGACCAGCGTCAAATGGTCGCCGTATGTCAGCTGTGTGTTACCCCGCGGCACGATGAACTCGCCGTCGCGGCGTATCGACAGGATCAATACGTCACCCGGCAAGGGGAGCTCCCGCAGCGCCATGTCATCGTACCCGTGATTGTGGACCCAGACCTCCGAAACCTCCTTGTTGTCATCGGTCCGGGTCAGAAGGTCGTAAATGTCCGGATTGCGCGCCAGTAGACTGAGCAGCGCGGCCTGGTCCAACGAAGGATTGAAGACGGTCACGTTCAGCGCCTCAAATTCCAACAGGCGGTTGGTCTCTCTTACAAGAGTCACAATGTGGCTGATTCCATACCGGGTGCGCGCCACGTGGCAAACATGCCGGTTGCGGTCCGTGTCGCTGATCGTAACGACAACGGTGTCGGCAAGGTCCAGGTACTCGGCAAGCCTCCCTCCCTCTTCATCCACATCCGCCTGCAGCACCTCAATCCCCTTCGACACCCGTCTCCGCGCCCTCGCCGTCAGACTGGCGTCCGCGTCCACGATGACGACATGCTCGTTGTGGCCCAGCAACTGTTCAGCAACCTGGAGTCCCAATCTCTCCGCTCCAAATACCACCACGGGATGCACCGTCTCTTCCCCAGTTCGCGGGACGATGCGACTGAAAATCAGGGGGGCGACGCTGACGGTCACAATTGCCACAAGGATAATCATCGTGTTCACCGACTCGCTGATGATCCCCAAATTGAGGCCGATTGCCGATGCGGCAATTATCAATGAAAGACGGGAAGAGAGCAGGAAGCCGGCCGAAAACGTCTCGCGCCACGTAAACTGAAACCGAAACAGCAGCGCCGGTCCTACTTTGACCACAAATGCCGCCAGGACCAGGAACGGCAGCAACAGCAGCGCATCGGTCGACCCAAGCAGGACGCCAAGATTGAAATCCACGCCCACCATGATGAAAAATATGGGGATGAAGAACCCGAACCCAACCGCCTCCAACTGATGCATCGCCTCCAAATCCTCACGCGTCGACAGCAACGAGAGCATCGCGCCCGCCATGAATGCGCCCAGTATAATCTCCGCGCCCAGCACCTCCGCCAGCACCACAAATAGCAGCATGATCGTGAACGCGCCCCGGATCTTGATGCGCGCCGTCGTGTGGCTGAGATCCTCCAGCGTGCGCCGCAGCGATTCCACCCGGTTCAACGAAATAATCCCCAGGCGGTAAAACAGGAAAAAGACCACAAACAACACGCTGATCAACAAAATGTCCAGGGTCAATCCGTGTGACACGGTCGCCACCACCACCGTGATCAGAATCATGGTGGCAAAGTCCGCGATCAGGGCGGCAATCAGGATCGTCTGGCCGAAACGGCCCCGAATCAACTCTTGTTCCTTGAGCACCGGCATGACCACGCCCAGCGACGTCGTCGACATGATCAGCGCCATCATCCAAGGATTGCTGACCAGACCCATCCGCAAAAGCACAACCCCGACGATCGTGGAAAGCGTCAGCGTCAGCAGGAAACTATATGCGCTTGTCGATAGGGGCCCCCATTTGCGGCTGCGTCGGCCTCCTGCCTTTCCAATCCCTGCTTGCGCCTTTCCCTCGGATGAAGACCCCGGCAGCTCGATATTGAGACTGGCGAAATCAATCTCCATGCCTGCCAGAAACATCAGAAAGACGAAGCCAAACTCCGCCAACAGCGTTAGCAGTTGATCCTCGTGCGTCACCCAGCCGAAACCGCTCCGGCCGATGGCGATTCCCGCCAGTATCTCGCCGACGACTATGGGCAGCCGCAGCCGCTCAAAGCGCGTGAGCAAGAGCGGCACAAAAAATGCCAGCGCGATGACGATCAATAGGGGAGTAAACGATCCTGTACTCTCTTCCATTTGCAATCCGCGGTGGTCCCGCGTCCTTTCTTTACTGAGAAGGGCGCCGGTAATGGGCGCGTCGACTACCCTGTTAAACTGTCCTGTGGGGTTCGCAAATTGAATGGGCTTCCCTTGATTGGGCCTGCCCATTCTGTTACCCTAACACCCATGAGCGGCGAAATGCAAGATTTGCTGCGCGGCGTCATCGAGCGCATCACCTTCCACAATGAGGAAAACGGCTATACAGTCGCCAAACTGGCGCTGGAACAGCCTTCCCGTCACCTGCCTCACTGGCAAAATGAGGCAACGGTGGTGGGCGCGATGGTCGGCGTCAACGTAGGCGAAGCCGTCGAGCTCAACGGTCACTGGGACCTGCACCCCCAGTATGGCAAACAGTTCACCGTTGTCAGCATGCGTTCGGTCCTGCCCGCGACCGTGGCCGGAATCGAAAAATACCTTGGCAGCGGCCTGATCAAAGGCGTCGGTCCTGTAACGGCCAAACGCGTCGTCGCCCATTTCGGTCCCGAAACACTGGACATCATCGACAACCATCCCCAACGCCTGTCCGAAGTGAGCGGAGTCGGCCGCAAAAGAATCTCGATGATCAAAGCCGCCTGGCTCGAACAGAAAGCGATCAAGGAGGTGATGATCTTCCTCCAGGGCCACGGGGTCAGCGCCAACCTCGCCGCAAAAATCTACAAACGGTACGGTGACAAAGCCATCGAAACCGTGCAAAACAACCCCTTCCGGCTTTCGGAAGATATCTTTGGCATCGGCTTCCAGACTGCCGACGCGATCGCGCAAGCCCTGGGCATCCCCCGTGACGCGCCCCAACGCGTGGCCGCCGCCGTCGAGTATACGCTCAATCGCGCCGCTGACGAGGGCCATGTCTTCCTCCCAAGCGCCGAAGTGATCGAAAAAGCGGACGCGCTCCTGCAAGTGGGGAAAGAGAAAACCGCGGCCGGTCTGCTCCGCCTGAAAGCGTCAGACCGTGTAAAACTCGCCGCCGGGCCCGGCGAAGAGGCTGAAGCGCTGCAATGGGCCGTGGCCGAAATCTTCCAGCCTTCAAGCCAGCAACCACTGCCCCTCTTGCGTGAAGGCCGCCGCGCGTCCGACAGTCCGACCCCCGCACAGGTCGAGAGCCTGTTGCAAAACCAACACGCCGTCTACCTGACGCCAATGTATTACGGCGAAGTGGGCGTCAGCAACCGGCTGGCGCGGCTGATGCGCGGCCGCGGCGGCGCCCCCTTTTCAGCCCCGCCCAGCCCGCTCGCATCCTTCCAAAACCGGGACTGGAATCTGGTCTTCGCCCAACTGCAGACCCAACTTACCAACCATCAGGGCCCCCTCCGCCTGGCATCGCGCCAGGAAGAGGCAGTACAAACAGCCCTCACCAACAGGCTTACCGTCCTCACGGGGGGGCCGGGTACAGGCAAAACAACCGTTGTCCGCGCCATCATCCACCTTTGCGAGCAGGCCCGCGCCAGGGCAATCCTTGCCGCGCCCACCGGCCGCGCCGCCAAGCGCCTCTCCGAAACGACCGGCCGTCCCGCAAAGACGGTCCACAGGCTGCTCCAGTTCCAGCCCGCCGCCGGCTTCTCCTTCAAGCGCAACGAGGAGAACCCCCTCTCCGGCGACCTGTTGATCGTGGATGAGTCCTCCATGCTGGACCTCATCCTCACAAACCATCTCCTCAAGGCGGTCCCCGCAGGCATGTCGCTGCTCCTGGTGGGCGACATCGATCAACTGCCCAGCGTCGGCGCGGGCAATGTCCTCAAAGATCTGATCGCGGCCATTGAACAGGAAAACGACGAGACCCGGCATCCCCACTCTGCTGACTGCTGCCCCGCCGCCGTCGTCCGGCTCGACACGATCTTCCGCCAGGCCGCCGGCAGCTACATCGTCGAGAACGCCCACCGTATCAACCGCGGCCAGATGCCCGTCCTCACGAGGACCGCAGCCGAGGAGGCGACCGAAGCCAACGACTTCTTTCTCTTCCGCGCCGAAGAGCCCGAACGCGCGGCAGAACTCTGCGTGGAACTGGTCCAGGAACGCATCCCGCGCCGCTTCGCCATCCCCCCGCAGGACATTCAGGTTCTCAGCCCCATGCACCGCGGCGCAGCCGGCGTCGAAACCCTCAACCGGACCATCCAACAGGCGCTCAATCCGCCCCATTCCAACAGCAGCGAGCGCAGTTTCGGAGACTACATCTACCGGAGCGGGGATCGGGTGATGCAAATGCGTAACAACTATGATAAAGATGTGTTCAATGGCGATATGGGCTATATTAAAGATGTCGATCTGATAGAACAGCAGGTATTGGTCGAAATCGATGGCCGCATGGTTGGCTACGATTTTCAGGAGCTGGACGAACTGGTCCACGCCTACGCCATCAGCGTGCACAAAAGCCAGGGCAGCGAATTCCCGGCAGTCGTGATCCCGGTTCTCACCAGCCATTACATTCTGCTTCAACGCAATCTACTTTACACGGCTGTCACGCGCGCCAAGCGGCTGGTCGTGCTTGTCGGTCAACCAAGAGCGATCGGCATCGCCGTAGGCAACGACCAGGTGGCCCAGCGCTACAGCGGTCTCACCGAACGGCTGCGCCATGCAGTTGCAGGAGAAATCTACCTATGAGCGCCAACGGAACACCATCTATCGCCGTACAACTCTACAGCCTGCGCCACCTCTCCGACAGCTTTGCCGACATCGCGGCCGCAGCCGCTTCCGCCGGTTACGAAGGTGTCGAGCTCATCTTCTTGCCCGATCATAGCGGTGAAGAAACCAAAGCGATTCTGGAGACGCACGGATTGCAGGCCGTGTCCGCCCACGTTCCCTACCAATCACTGAAAGACGATTTCGCCGCCACAATCGCCTTTCACCGCGCCGTCGGCAACGACTGCCTCATCCTCCCCGTGCCTGATCCCGCAGTTCGCCAGGCCGCCAGCGCCGAAGCCTGGCGCGCATTCGGCCAGACTCTCAATGAGATGGGGCGGCGCTGCCGGGCCGAGGGGATGCGTCTGGGCTACCACAACCATGCCTTCGAAATGGAGCGCCTCGACGGCGTAAGGGCCATCGACTGGCTGCTGAACAATGCCGACGAGGAAAACCTGCTCTGGGAGCCCGACCTGGCCTGGATCGCCGCCGGGGCCGCCTCACCCTTGGAACTCGTGCAAAAGTACGCCGGCCGCTGTCCCCGCATTCACGCCAAAGATCTGGCCCCGGCAGGCCAGAACGAAGACCAAATGGGCCTCGCCGACGTCGGCTATGGCACGCTCGAATGGGACGCCATTTTGCCGGCCTGCCGCGCCGCCGGCGCCGTGTGCTACGTCGTCGAACACGATCTGCCCAAAGATCCCGTCGCCAGCATCCGGCGCAGCCGCGAATTCCTCGCCAGCCGCGCAGCTCTGCTATGACTTGGAAGCCAACGAACGCCCTGGCTGCCAGACCACAGTGCGTGATCCTCTGGCCGCCCGCGCCCAGCAACGCACCGCTGATCCGGTTACGCAAGAGAACGGCATTCAACCCACCGCGATCAGACGATCGATTTCGGAATACTGAATCTGGAGAGAAACTTGGCAAATTCGGCGATGTTTGAGGGGCTTGTGTTCGATGAACGCCGAAAAGTGGCGCAAGTGAAGCATGTGGGCGAGCGCGCCTGCTATGTCGTCGATGAAGATGGCTTCCTGCGCCACATCGACGCCGCCCAGGTCGATCAACAGGTGCTCGACTTCCTCAAAGGACAGGTGGACCAGCACCGAGACCTGGCCGTGAGCGGCGTACTGGATATGATGGGCAAGGACGACATCTTTACAAAGGCCGCGGTCGAATCATCGATCGACAACATCGATCAAGCCGTCGGGCAAGCGATCCCCGAACAGTCGCGGCAATGGCTCGGCATGATGGGCTTCCGCGTCATCATCGACGACCAGGGCCAGATCGTGGACATCGAGATGCCCGCCGGCGAAATCGACGACGGCGAATACTGAGTTGACTTCGGGAAAAGGGGAGATCCAACTCTCCCCTTTCCCCCGATCCGCGGGCGCTAACCTAGATGCCAGTCGGGATTGGTCAATGCCTCGTATACGACGCCGCCCTCCACGTTGCGCGGCATCGGCAAACCCAGCAGGTAACATAGCGTGGGCGCAACGTCAACGGCCCGCACCTGCCCCTGCAGCGCCAGCCCCTCCTTGACACCAGGACCGGCCAGAACGAAGGTGCAGTGCTGCCCCGCAATCCCAAAACTGACCGAGGGCAGCTGCTTGCCGTGCGCGCCGTCAAACTCCGGGCGCAGCGCGTAGACCACGTCTCCCACCGTGTCGCCCCAAAGGTTGACCATCTCCGCGTCCTCCCGCGTCAGCGCCAAAGCAAATGGATGACGCCCGGTGACAGGGTCCTTGTACGCGTGAAGCGCCGCAATGACCTCCAGCTGGGTCTCCTTGTACGCTTCCTCCGCTACAATCCCCGTCGGCTCCCGCCCCTCCAGATTGATGAACACATGCACCAGGCCCACCGGAGCCGCCCGCGTACGCGTCCAGTCGACCGTTCTCTTCCCGTCCTCCTCCTTGTAGACCAGGAACCCGGCCTTTTCCAGGACCTCCTCAATCTCCACCGCCTTGTACTGGTTCGGCGTGCCGCCATGATCAGAAACAAGACAGATCAGCGTCTCCTCGTCGGCAATGTTCGCCACGCGGCCTATCATGTCGTCGATTGAACTGTAGGTCCGGATCACGCCGTCCATGCAACGTTTGCGGGTCTCCTCATCCGCGCCGCCAAACTCCTCAGCCTGGCCAAGGAAAAAGTGGCTCGTATAGTCCGACGCGTGCGTCTCGATGAAGAGCGTCGTCCAATCTTCACGGCTGCTGGTGAGATAGTCGGCCACATCCGCCAGGCGCTCGTGATGGAAGTCAAGCAGTTCAAAGTACGTGTCGTCATCCATGATCCCCAGGGCGTCCCGGGCCGGGTTCTGCAGGAAATTGCCAACATGCCGGTCAATCTCCTCCGCCGCGCTCGCCGGCTCCGTGTAGCCGCCGGTCGGCCAAATCTGCGGCACGAACAGCTCAAAAGCGTCCGCATCCGCCGTCAGATTCACCAGCTTCAGCCGCACATAGCCGTCCAGCTCCTCACCGTCGATCTCAAACTGGTCCAACCACCAGTCGCTCCAATCGCCTACGCCCAGCTCAGCCACCGCGCTGCCACCGTCGCGCGACCGGCAAACCCGCACACGGTCGTAGCCGTCGTCACCGGACGCGTAGATCAGCCCGTAAAAGGTCTTCGGCGTCCCCTCCTCCCCTCGCAACATCATGTCGCGGCCCCGGGCCAGGGGCTGAATCGTCAGCGCCACCTCTTTGGCCGGGCGGCTCGAAGACGGTATATCCTTCCAATCCACGGCGTCCTCTATCGTTACCGGGTCAACGTCCGAGCCGGTCTGCAAAGCGCTTGGGTCTAGCGTCTCCGGATCGCGTTGCCCGCCAATCTTCCGCCTCTGCCACTTGCCGGCCACAAACAGGTGGTACCCGGCAATCTGGTGGTGGTTGGAGACGCCAGGCCCCGTCCCTTCCACCTGAACGCCGCTTGTCACCGTCGGCGGCCACGACATCTCCCACTTCACCAGCAGCGGCGTGCCCCCCGCCCGCTCAACCGTATTCCACAAATACTCCGCCCGCGAGAGCTCGGTGTTGATGCCCCAGACCGTCTCATCCAGCGGCGCCCCCAGCTTGCGGATGTTGAAATCCATCACCCCGTGATTTCCCGGCCACGCGCCGGTTGACGTCGCCGTCCACCCAGGGGGCGTCAAAGTCGGAAATACGCCTATCATGGGGCGATGGACGCCGCGTTGCATCAATTTGCCAAGATGGGGCATGTGGCCCCCGTTTACCATGTTTATCACCAATTCCATGCTGGCGCCGTCCATACCAACCAGGATGGCGCGCCGTGCCGGGCTTTGCATCTCACTCTCCTTTAACAGGTTGCGATTGCACCGAATGGCCGCCCCGCCTTCAGGGCCGCCGCAGATCTTCCATGCACAAGGATAAGGACTTACATCATAACCCGCAACCGGCCAGGATTCACAACAACAACCGCCGTCGAAAAAGGCCGCCCGTCCCCCTGCCCTTCTCCGTGCCCCCCCGTCCCTCCGTGGATCAGAAAGGTGTTGCCGATCGCCGTTGCCGTTTCCCCCATCCCCCAAATCCCTTAATCCCCCCAAATCCCCGTTCAGACAAAATCCGTGTCCCAAATCCCCGTCCCCCGCAACGACAAAGGCTTTTGTGCTACAGTTTGTCTGACGTATAATTTTAACCCTACCTCTCCGGCGCCCCTTTTTGGGAGGGTCTATGCAGGCTGGTCACCAGCAAATATCGCGCGGTCCATACCGCCCTGAATCGGCATCCAATACTTCATCCGTCCATCGGCGACTGTGGCCGATCCTCCTGCTTCTGACGGCGCTGCTCGCCCTTTCCGGCAGCCGCATCTTCGCCCAATCAGGCTTCGTGCCCTTCTCGAACAGCATCATTGGCCTGGACATCTCGCCCGACAATCCCAGCATCGTCGTCGCCGGCACATTAAACGTCCCCGTGCCCGCTGGAATCTACCGCAGCGCCGACGGCGGCCACACCTGGAGCCGCGCCAACGCCGAACTCCCTCCCGATACCTCGGTCGCCTCGATCCGTTTCGATCCGCAGGACGGAAACTTCGTCCTCGCCGCCGACGGCGGTGTCGGCAATCTCTTCATCAGCGAAGACGGCGGCCTGTCCTGGCGGCAAGAGCCCTCAATCCAACAGGTCCTCTCCCCGAACAGCGGCATCGGCCGCCTCTATACCCGCATCGAAAACGGCCAAACCGTCTTCTACGCCGGAACCCGCCATGACGGCATTGTGCGCAGCCTGGACCGCGGCCAAAGCTGGGAATGGTACAGCGAGGGCCTGTCCGGCAGCGCACTGCGCGTGCGCGCCTTTGCAGACAGGCAAGGCGACCTCTTTGCCGGTACCCACGATGGCGTCTGGCGCCTCGCTTCAGGAGCCCAAAACTGGGAACGGGTCAACCTGCCGGCGGGCATCATCGCACGCGGCATGACGAAACTGGATGACCGTATCTATGTCGGCACCTTCGCCTCCGGACTGTACCTGAGCGACGATGGCGAAAACTGGCTGCAGGACCCCGCCTTCCCCGCCGGTGTCGTCATCTACGATCTGGCCGTCAGCGGCCAAGGCGTCGTTGTTGGCACCAATGTCGGGCTTTGGACACAAGGTGTTCCGGACTGGACTCGCGTGCCCGTTAACGGCGCCGCCTATACCAATCCGGTCTTCCGTCTGGCCTCCTCCTCAACCTTCGTGGGCGTCACCTACGCCGGCACTGAACAGGATGGCGTCCTCCGTACTCTCGACAGCAGCGCATCCTTCCTGTCTTCGGCCCAGATAACGCCATTGGATCCGGCCCAATTGCCCAGAGTGCCTGCCCCGACCCCGTCACTCTCGCCAACGTCTACGGTCGCGCCCCTGGCAACCGAGACCCCTACCCCTACTCCGACCCCAATTCCCGCCTTGCCCTCAGAAACGCCGACCAGCACCGCCACCCCCGATCCCAACGCGCCCACGGCCACACCAACTGCCACCGTCACCCGCGACCCCGACGGGCCGCCCGAAGACGCGACATCCCCCTGTCTGCTGACCGAAACCGTCGACCCCGACTCCCAAACAGGACCGCCCGCGTCTACCAGTACACCGACCGCGACACCAGATCCCAATGCCCCTGCCGATACGCCGACAGCGACCGGCACCTCGACCGCGACACCGGACCCCAATGCTCCGGCCGATACGCCCACCCCGACAATTACCTCGACCGCGACGCCAGACCCCAATGCCCCTGCAATTACGCCCGTGCCGACCTGTACGCCTTCGCCGCAGCGAAGTTCACAAGGGCCGGCAGCCACCCCTGAGATCGCCAGTACGCCAACCCCAACGCCCGATCCCAACGCCCCCGCGGCTGCCCCAATCCAGACCCAGGCGCCACTGCCGCCGCCTTCGACTGACAGTACGCCGACCAGCGCGCCGACCACTTCAGCGGCCGGTCCGGAGCCAGCGCCAACCGCGACATCCACTGCTTTGAGTCCAGGCAATCTCAACCGGAATCTCACCCGGATCCCGCCGATCTGGGTTGGCGGCGCCGCAGTCTTTTTCCTGCTGATGCTGGTCGCCGGAATATCGTTCGCCCGCGACGGAGGTTCCGGAACCGACGAGCTATGACGGCGAACGCTTCCAAACCGGCCGCCGCCTCCAGGCGCCCCGCGCAAGTGACCGGCCAGGAGAAAACTCTGACCGCCCTGCTGGCCCGGCTTCCGGACGCGCTGCGCGTTGCCGGAGACCCGGAAGCGCCCCCCCTTGCAGTAAGTCAAGTCACCGATGACAGCCGGGAAGTCCGCCAAAACTCGCTGTTTGTCGCCGTCGCGGGCCTGCAGACCGACGGCCATCGCTTCATTCCTCAAGCCGTTGCCTCCGGCGCCGCCGCCGTCGTGGGCAGCCACCACCTTGCCCGGCTTGAAGAACGCGGCTGGTGGCCGCAGCAAACAGAGACGCCCTATATCCAGGTGAACGACAGCCGGGAGGCGTTGGCTTGGCTCAGCGCAGCCTTTTACGATTTCCCCAGCCGCGCCCAGACCGTAATCGGCGTGACCGGCACCGATGGCAAAACAACAACCTGCTCCCTGCTGGAAGCGATCCTATGCCGCTCTGCAAGCGTGGGAGTCGTTACAACCGTCGGCGCGCGCATCGCTGCCGTCGAGCAGGAAACCGGTCTTCACGTGACAACGCCCGACGCGCCGGCAGTGCAGAAATTCCTCGCGCAAATGCGTTCAGCGGGGTGCCGTTTCGCCGTTATCGAAAGCACCAGCTTCGGGCTCGATCAGAAGCGCGTCGCGGCAGTCGAGTATGATGCGGCCGCGCTCACCAATATCACCCACGAACACCTTGACATTCACGGCTCATTTGAGGCCTATCGGGAGGCAAAGTTTCTGCTTTTCCGTAGCCTGTTTCGGTCCCCGCCGAAACCTGGCGTTCCCCGTATCGCCGTCTTCAACCTCGACGACAGCAGCTGCCCGCACCTGCAAGACGCGCTGGCCCAAGAGCGCGCCCGCTCCAACTCCCCCGCCGTCTCCTCCTACACCTACAGCGCCGCCAACCCAACTGCTGACGTTTACGCCCGCAAGATCCAGTATCTGCCCGATGCCACCCGCTTCGAGCTTGTCTGGTGGGGCGGAGCCATCCCCATGGAGACCCGCCTGATCGGCGAGTTCAATGTGTCAAACATTCTCTGCGCATCGGCAGTCGCTCTCGGCCTGGGAATCCCCCCGGAGCGGATCCGGCTGGGCGTCGCCTCTCTCACCTCTGTCCTCGGCCGAATGCAGCGTATGGACTGCGGCCAGGAATTTCTGGCCGTCGTAGACTTCGCCCATTCCCCTGCCAGCCTCGAACGGGCGTTGGAAACGCTGCGACCGCTTGTCGCCAAAGATGCCGGCAGTGGGTCCGGACGCCTGATTGCGATCTTTGGCTGCGCCGGCCTTCGAGACCGCGGCAAACGGCGGCTGATGGGGCAGGTCAGCGGCCGCCTGGCCGATTTCACCGTCATCACCGCCGAAGACCCCCGTACCGAAGACCTGGCGGAAATCAACCGCGAAATCGCGGCCGGCATTCAGGACGTAATTCGGAACCCGACCGAAAGCGCCCGCGGCCAGCACAGCCTGGTGTGCGACCCTCCCGAACTATCGCATACAACGTCTCCGTCCCCTTCGTCCCGGTTTGCCGTCGTGCCCGACCGCGCCGAGGCAATTCGCTTTGGCGTGGCAATGGCCCGCGCCGGCGATGTCGTGGCCTCCTTTGGCAAGGGACACGAACGCAGCATGTGCTACGGAGAGACCGAGTACCCCTGGAACGAACAGGAGGCCATGCTGTCCGCGCTGCGCGCCCGCGCCCAAGAGCCGCACGAAAAATGAGCAAACGGGGTTCGCCGCCGGGCAAGTCCCTTCCAGGCCCGCGTGCCCCAATCCTCTCGGCTGGTCATTTCACAGTCTGAAGCCGCATGCGCTGGAACGGCGGCATTCGATGTACCCGTCCCCACCCTCAAATACGTTGGGCCGTCCGTCTACCACTCTGTGTCCCAAAGGGCGCAGCCCGAATTTCGGTTAGCCCGGAAAAGCGGGCTGCAGGCCTCATCGTGAATGCCCAGACGCGCCCTCAAACTTGCGCCAATACTGCACCGCCTAATTTTGCCCTGCCACCCATACCCCCGCCCTTCACCATGCCCTTTTCCGTGTCCCTCCGCGGATCAGAAAGATGTTGCCGTTCGCCCCATCCCCCTAATCCCTTTAATCCCCCCAAATCCCCGTTCAGACAAAATCTGTACCCCTCCGTGGACCAGAATGATCTTGCCGTTCGCCGCTGCCGTTCGCCCCATCCCCCTAATCCCAAAAATCCCCCCAAATCCCCGTTCAGACAAAATCCGTGCCCCTCCGTGAATCAAAAAGATGTTGCCGTTCGCCGTTGCCGTTCGCCCTATCCCCTAATCCCTCTAATCCCCCCCAAATCCCCGTTCAGACAAAATCCGTGTCCCTCCGTGGATCAGAAAGCTGTTGCCGTTCCCCGTCCCAAATGCCGGTTTTGTATCTCAATATGACCTATTGTAAGATGTGTGGTAACCTTGGAAAGTGCCCACAAGATTCGGCGGCTCTTCTGATTAAGATGAATCCGAAACCGGGCCGTCGCGAACCAATGCGCACTGTATTCATAAGGTCGAAACATCAAATCGACCAAGGCGAAACTTTCGGCATTGTCTTTCCAAATCAATCGTGATATAACGGTGCCATACTGTGTTCGCTCGACGCGCCCGCGGCGCGTCGCTGGTTCTTATCTGCTTATCTTTGTTACGCACCCATAAGGAGGCGGCTTGTGCCGGCCTTACTCCGCAAATTTATTGTAATCCTGGCCTTCATCCTGGTGCTGGGCGCCTGTAATGGCGGCGGCGAAGGCGGCTCCACTTGGTTCAACCTCCCTTCCGTTCCAATCAGAGTTGATGCCAACGGCAACGGCAACGTGCTTGGCTTCAATATGGGAGCCATCCTGCAGCAACCTTTGCTGGATCAGTTCTCCGTTGCCGGAGTCGACGTCCTTGAGGTGCGCATCGGTTATCACGGCATCTTCTTGCATGCCGACGGAGAACCTCTCCCCTATCTGAAATGGAGTGACGAATCAGCCGAACTCGTTGGCGAAGTGCTCGCCAATGTGGCCGGCGCCGAAGTCGGAGCGTCCGCGCTGCCCTGGCTGCGCAGAGTCGGCCTCGGCGCAATCATCATTCTGCCCACTGCCGGCCAGAACATCCCCTACTGGCAGGGCGAAGAACTCGTCTCTGCCGAGAGCGCCTCCGAAACCACCATCGGGCCCCTTCAGTTTGCCAGCCTCGCCTTCGACGCTGAAGGGCAGGCCTCCTTCGAAGGCATCCCCTTGTCGGAAATCGAACAGTCCCTCGGTGCCTCGCTTGGTGTGGCCCTCCCGCCGATGGCCCTCCAAATCTTGAACGCGGTCGGCGTTGAACAATTCTCCCTCGCAACCCAACCCAACGGCATCGACCTCGCCCTCGATAACACAGATCTGCCGGGCCTCGCATACGATTCCGAACGCCTCGATAATCTGATGCCCATCGTCAGCGCCTTCGTTGACGCCTCTATGAGCGGCATGATCGGTGAAGTCCTGCCCAAACTCCAGGGCGCAGACCTTGATATCATCGTCTCCTTTACCGGCGAACCGGCCGCCGAGACAATGCTCCCAACCATTCCGGTCAGCATCGGTGAAGACGGATCGTTGGGCGCCTTCGGCATCCCGCTGGGGCTTGGTTCAGTCGTCCCCGCGGACGTCCTGGGCATCCTCAGCGCAACCAACGCACAGAAGCTGGACCTGAGTATCCAGTCCGGCGGCCTTTACCTGGCGCTCAACCAGGAATCCCTGCCCTCCATTCTCTGGACCGACGCCTCCCTCGACACCATCGGTGACGTCGCCGTTGACCTCCTTGGCGTGTCGCCAGGCATGGTTGATGTCGGCCTTACCGTTATGCGCGGTCTCCTCGCCAATACCAATATCGGCCTTTCCCTTGACCTGCCCGCGCAGGACGGGATGACCTTCAGCGAAGAATTCGACGTGGGCGCCCCCAACTTCGCAGCCGCGCCCGAAGGCGTAGAACCAGCCCTGAAAATCGGCGCGGCCATCGACAGCGACGGCTACGTTACCTCGGCCCTCGGCATCTCCCTCGCCGACCTGATGGGCCTGTTGCCGCCCGTTAGCCTGCCCCCAACCGTAATGAACATCGTCGGCGGCGTCGGCTCGGACACGCTGCAACTCACCACGTCCGCCGGCGGCATCGATCTCGTCGTCGATTCTGGCAGCCTGCTCACCATACAGTACGACGAAGCCGCGCTCAACCGGCTCCTCCTCGTCGTCTCCTCCCTTGAGGAAAATGTCGCCGCCATCGGCGCAGTCAGCCAGTATCTGCCCCACCTGCCCCCCGTAATCGCTAACGGACTTGATGTACAGCTCTCCCTGGCAGGACAGGAAGCCCCCGAAACCAGGCTGGCCTCGCTGCCAGTTGAAGTAAAAGCAGATGGCGCGCTCGCGGTCATGGGCATCCCCCTCGGCAGCCAGTCCATCTTGCAACCCCGCTTTATCACCGATATGCAAAGCCTCGGTATCCAGAGGCTCGATCTCAATATCATCGATGCCAGCCTTTATCTGGCCTCGAACGGCGGCCATCTGCCCGTCATCTCCTGGACAGACCAGTCCCTGGATACCCTCCAGCGCGTCGTCACCGAACTGCTGCCCATCCCGCCTGGCATGCTCGGCGTTGGCCTTGAATTCCTCCAAAAGACCGATATCGGCGTCGCCCTCTCCATACCGACGGCCGATGGCGCTGAAGGTATAGAAATGGCGCCCGCTTTCGACGTAACCGCGGTCCGCATGGAACCCCCTGACATCGATGCAGGGTACCGTCCCGTTCTCGGGCTCGGGCTTACGCTGGAAGGCTCGGTAATCAAATCTGTGGCCGGCGTGCCCGCAAGTCAGTTGCAGGAGAACGGAGTCA
The DNA here is from genome assembly GCA_022824025.1 of Caldilineaceae bacterium. Taxonomy (GTDB): domain Bacteria; phylum Chloroflexota; class Anaerolineae; order Caldilineales; family Caldilineaceae; genus Bin5. Next base: position 44,941 of record JAJEBF010000024.1, on the reverse strand, counting down.
ACCTGCCGGCCCTGCCCGCCAACATTGCCTCCATCCTGTACGACGGTCTTCAAGTCTCCGAATTGGAGTTGACCTCGTCTGCCAATCAGTTGAACGTCGTCGCCGACGACGTGGTTCTCCTCACAGTTCACTATGACTCGCCTTCCATCCTCCGTACACTGGAGTTGGCCGCGCCATTCCTGCCCGGAGATTTGGCAAACATACTCGCAGATCCCACTGTCTCCGCCTTATTTGCCGAAGAACTCCTGCCTCTGATCGTCGGCGCCCAGTTGGACGTAACCGCCGAACTGAATCAGGAGTAACTGTCCGGGCCTCAACCGAATTGAAACAGTTTACGGGCGAAAGTGGCGGCTTGACCACTTTCGCCTTTTTTTGACCCCAACATGTGGAGGTAAGATACATGCCCAATGGAGGCTCCGACTGCTGCGGGACCTGCTGGTTCAATCGCAAAAACCGTGGAGAAAAGGGCTACCCCGAGTCGTCCAACAACGACTTGGAACCCTTCTGCGAGATCAGGCGCGTCCCCATCAAGGACCCCTTTTGGACCTACTGCGCCAACCATCCCCACCGCAGACCCCAACGCGATCCAATTCCGATCGGACCGATAATGCGCAACAATAGTAGCGAGTATGCCTCAAGGGGATATGTTCGCGAAGCGTGGAAACCGTCGCCCGATACCGAGGAAATACGTCTGCACCTGCTTGACATACTGCACAGGTTGCCTACACATATCGCTGCAGACCGCTATCCTGCCCGGCCCGGCTTAGCCGAGGTTGTCATTCGGCAGCTCGGCGAGTTCAAAGAAGCAAGAGCCGAGAAAAAAATCCAGTGGCTGAGCGAGAACCTGCCGGAATCCTGGGCGAGCGTCGCGCGGGAAGCGTTGGCCAATATCAGAGCGGCAGACTAATGCCTTGCGCATCCCGTGCTCAAAGCGGTTGTAGCCCCGATTGAAACACTGCCGCGCAATTAGCGGCTGCGGACCTCTACCTCGAAGCCCATTTCGATTTCGTGTAGCGCAGGATTTGCACGGTTCGATCCCTTACTTGAGCAACTCACCGTTTTTCATACTGCTGTAATGTGACGGCCCACCGACTCGCTGGCAACAGCGCGATCCTTTGCTATCGATCTGAAGAACCGATGGCGGGTTCAAAAAAATATGATTGACTAGATGGATCAGCTGTGTTAGATTTCGGATAAACGACCTTTCTCCGTCAATCCCGCTCCTCGGCCGATGTCCGCTATCACGGTTTCCTCGTTCAAAGGGGGTGATGCTTTCACGATTCAGGGGAAGCGTGTTTCCGCTCTAGGTATGCGCTCTGAAAACGCCATGAGCAGCCTAGCGTCACTCAAACTTTGGTACCCAAACTGACTTTGTAAGCGTAACGGCTCATTACCCTTAACTCGTCCATCTCGACTATCTTACCTTGGCCTGTACAATTCATTTTGTTGAAGAGGAGGATGAACATGTCCGCAAGAGTAAGCCGAAGAGACTTTCTGCGCTGGTCCGGCTCCGCCTTCGGAGTTGCCATGCTGGCCGCATGCCAGCAGCCGGTTGCGCCCGTGGAGTCAGGTTCTGCGCCTCCGAGCAGACCGTTTGAAGGGCAGACCGTATCCGCCGCTGGAATGCCTTGGATGTGGGAGAACACGAAGCCGCTTTACGAAGAGTTTCTGGAAGAGACAGGTATGGAGTTGAATGTTGCCACCTTCCAGCAGCAGGAAATCACAGATAAGCTGATGCAAGCTGTGGCAACCAATACCTATTTCGCCGATTTACTGGCCATACCCAATAATGCAGCGGCCGATATCTGGGGGAACGATTTGGCCCTTCCGGTTCCGGAGGATCTTCTCAACGATCCGGAAATGGCATGGGATGATGTGCTGCCAGTTTATAGGGAGAAGGTCCTGGCCTGGAAAGGCGTAATCTACGGAATGCCCCATGACGGTGATACGCATCACATGATGTTCCTCCACAGTCTGATGGACGATCCCGACAATCAGGCGAATTTCACTGGTGAGTACGGCTATGATCTGAATCCGGACAGGGGCCCGCAGACTTGGCAGGAGCATCGCGACTACGCCGAATTCTTCACCGGATGGGACTGGAGCGGGGATGGCGATCCGAACTATGGCTTTGCGCATATGATGAAACGCGGGGATACGGCATTCTGGGGCTTCGCCTCACGCTGTACAGCCTACGGGAAACATCCGGATGACCCAGGTTATTTCTTTGACGTCGAGACAGGAGCACCGCGAATCAACAGCCCGGCATTTGTGCGAGGTCTCACTGAGTGGAAGGATGAAATGCAGTTCGGTCCCCCAGGGATGATTTCAATGGGCTGGGGTGATGTGATTGAAGCGTCTCAGGCATTGCGTGTGGCGATGAATGTGGGTTGGGATGGTGTCGCCATGCACCGTGAAGGCTCGTTAGCCGCAGGCAAGTCTTCCTACTCGGTCCTGCCGGGCTCCTACGAGGTCTACAACGCTGGCTCGGGACAGTGGGAAAGTCGATCTGAGATAAATTTTGCTCCATCGCTGGCCTTTGGCGGCTGGGAGATTTCAATAGCCAAAGGGGCCGAGAACGAGGATGCCGCCTGGGCCTTGGCGAAGCACTTCACCAACAAGGAGATGGGCAACACGTTCGCCTTCCAGGGCTTCAAGAATCCCATCCGCATCAGTGATATTGCCGACATCGAACCCTGGGTAGAAATCGCCGGCTTCACTGAGCGCAGTGCCACTACCTATCTGAGGGCGCTAAACGAAACGATGACGCATCCCAATTTGGTTCTGAATCTGCGGATTCCCGGTTGGACTCAGTACCGGGATGCGCTGGAGCTGGCTGTGTCAAAGGCATTGGCTGGCGAGGCCAGCCCAGAGAATTCCCTGAACGAAGCGGCCGAGGCATGGAGCGCAATCACAGACCGCCTTGGCGGGCCAGAAAAGCAGCGGGACAACTACAGGACGCACCTCGGGCTGGATTGATTTTTCAAAGTGGGGATGGCAGCACGCAGCTGTCATCCCCGACCCATCCTCTGATAGGGATGACTATGCAGCAAAACTCTACTGCCAAACAACCCATGGCTGAGTCGCACAAAAAGCGTCCGAGTCAGGGTATTCCGGATGTGATTTTCAAGTGGATTCTCATTCTGCCTGCCACAATAGCGGTTATAGCCCTGTTGATTTTTCCATTCATGTTTACTTTGGCGGCCTCATTCACCGACTGGCACCTGTTTAACCTGAACGCTCCGATCAATTTCATCGGATTCAAGATGTGGGCGTCGGTACTAACCAGCAGCTACATCCATACGACGACCTGGAACACCATTTTCTTTGTCGGACTGGCCTTGCCTTTGGAGTTTCTGCTTGGTATGACAGTTGCTTTGGCGCTTAACGCGGCGACATTTGGTCGAACCTTCTTTCGTGTCTTCTTCTTGATGCCACTAATGTTCAATCCTATCGCGGTTGTTTTTCTGATAGGAAAACTGATGTTGCAGGAAGACATTGGCCCCATCAATGACGTTCTAATGGGCCTTGGGTTTCCCAGGATAATGTGGCTTAGCGATCCGTCTATGGCAAAGATCACTATCGTGTTAGTAGATGTCTGGCAGCACACGGCCTTTATGATTCTGATGTTTCTGGCCGGTCTGCAATCGCTGCCCCAGGAACCATTCGAAGCTGCCGTTGTAGATGGCGCCACCGCAGTGCAGCGTTTTCGTTTCATTTCACTGCCGCTCCTGGGCCCCGTAGCACTCACGGCTGTCCTGATTCGCGGGTTGGATGCCTTCAAAGTTGTAGACATCATCTATTCGTTGACCGGGGGAGGGCCTGGCCAGGCGACCGAGTCCGTAACCTTGACCGTTTTTCGGACGGGTGTGAAGGGTGGTGATATTGCATTTGGCTCAGCTGCCTCTTATTTGTTGCTGATATTGATGGCTGTCTTTACGGCACTGGTTTTGTTCGCCACTCGCAAATGGGTGAGGGTTTCATATTAGGAGGGCTGCTCGAATGGCGGGAGAACGTCGGCTCGGACGTGTCATCGCTTATATTATCCTTGTCACTTGGACCTTTGTTGTGGGTATCCCGACTTACTGGCTGATTATCACTGCCTTCAAGAGGCCCGAAGCCATCAACCGCGGGGCTACATATTTCCCCTGGGTAGACTTTCAACCGAGTTTACTTGCCTTCTACGATGTCTTTGTATTGCAGGGGCTGGCAAATAGCCGTCCTTTTGTTAACAGTGTCGTTGTTGCTCTGGCCACAGCAACGATCTCAACTATAATCGGTGGTGCCGGCGGCTATGCATTGGCCCGGTTTCCGTTTCGAGTCGGCCCTTTGAACAATGATCGCATCGCCTTCGGTTTCCTGATTCAGCGCATGTTCCCACCAGCCGTCCTTCTCATCCCTTTTCTGATACTGTTCCGTACGTTGCGCCTACTGGATACGCGAGAAGGACTCGTCCTGGTCTACTGTGCGTTCAGTATTCCCTTTGTCGTTTGGATGATGCGCGACTTCTTTCGTTCATTGCCTGTTGAAATTGAAGAAAGCGCGCTTATCGACGGCTGCAATCGCTTAGGTGTCCTATTTCGGATTGCGATTCCCCTCTCCGCGCCCGGATTTGTCACCGCCTTTGTCCTGGTGATGATCGGCTCCTGGAATGAGTTCTTGTTTGCCTTGACCTTTATGTTTAACAAAGCCGTTACCCTCCCTCTCTACCTCACACTGCAGACTAGCATCCAAGCAGGCACCGAATATTGGAATATGGCTGTAATTGCAATTTTCAGTATTTTGCCCGTCGCAGTCGCCGGTCTGTTGCTCGAGCGCTATATCACGCGCGGTCTGACCTTTGGCGCTGTGAAGTAGCCTTCGTGAAGAATAAGACCTCACTCAAACAGCTTTTAAGAGACTCAGGACTCTTGTTTGACGCGCCAATCGTTCTCAGGCATATTGGCGGTGTAGGTTGGGGTGGCGTCGAGTCTGCGTCTCATGGACAAACTGCTGCTGCGGCAATGCAATCATAAACGAATTAGCACACCAAGTGTGAGGTACCAATGACAGACCGAGTAAAAGGAAAAGTTGCCATTGTAACCGGCGCCGGTTCGGTCGGCCCCGGCTGGGGAAACGGCAAAGCCGCCGCGGCGCTCTACGCTCGCGAAGGCGCCAATGTCTTCCTCGTCGACCACAACCTGGAAGCCGCCAACGAGACCAGGAGCGTCATCCAGCAGGAAGGCGGCGAATCCACTGCCTTTAAGGCCGACGTGACCGATGCTCAGGCCGTCGAAGAGATGACCAAGGCCTGCATCGAAACCTATGGCCGCATCGATATCCTTCACAACAACGTCGGCATCATCGAAGTGGGCGGCCCCGTCGAAATCAGCGAAAAAAGCTGGGACCGGCTGATGGCCGTCAACGTGAAAGGGATGTTCCTCACCTGCAAATTCACGATCCCCCACATGGAAAGACAGGGCGCCGGCGCAATCGTCAACATCTCCTCCATCGCCGGCATCCGCTACACCGGCTACCCCAGCGCGTCCTACAATGCCTCCAAAGGCGCCATCAACCAGTTCACCCAGAACATCGCCATGCAATATGCCCAGAAGGGCATTCGAGCCAACTGTGTCCTCCCCGGCCTGATGAATACACCCTTCATCACCCAAGGCCTCCAGAACGCCTATTCCGACGAAGGCGTCGAAGAGATGATCCGACAGCGCGACAACCTGTGCCCAATGAAAAAGATGGGGGACGCCTGGGATGTCGCCTACGCCGCGCTATTCCTGGCATCTGACGAGGCCAAATACATTACCGGCGTCAATCTCCTCGTCGACGGCGGCCTGACCTGCGGGTTCGCTCCCTGATCCGCCCCCGTATGCCCAATTCGCGACGCCCTGCAACCGGCGGGTCGGCACTCATGGCTTGCCTCCCTGACCGACGGCGTGACGTCCCATTCCGCATCGCCTGTCCTCACATCCGTATTCCAGTTTTCCCCGACTTGAATGACGACCCCGTATCCTCTATAATTTTCCCACCCTTGCAAAACCGGGTTTCCATCCAGTCCGCCGATAAGGCGACGATTTCCTTACAATAAACGGCGCCAAATATCATGCGCAGCGCGAAAAACCTCATTGTTGGATTGGGCGCAATGGGAAGTGCAGCCCTCTATCACCTTGCCCGCCGCGGCGCGCCTGCCGTCGGCATCGAGCAGTTCCAAATCGGCCATGCCCTCGGCAGTTCCCATGGCTTCTCCAGGATCTTCCGCGACATCTACTACGATCCCCTCTACGTAGAGCTCGCCGAAGCCGCCATCCCTCTCTGGCAGGAGCTGGATGCCCTCTCCCGCGAGAAACTCATGCAGTTTACCGGTCTCCTCTACTTCGGCCGCCCCGACAACGAAGTATTCCGGAAGTCTGTCGGCGTTATGGAGGCGACAAATAGGCCCATCGATATAATGACAGCCCAGGAAGTGGCCGCCCGCTTTCCTCCGCTGCGCCTACCCCCGGATGCCGTCGCCTGCTTTACCCCCCAGGCAGGCCTCTTGAATGTCGGCCTCTGCGTCCTCGCGCACCTGGAACAGGCCAGGCGCCTTGGCGCAACCATCCACCAGCAGACCAGCGTCCACAACATCGATCTCGCCCAGGATATGCCCGTCCTTGACACGTCGGCAGGCCAGTTCCGCTGCGAACGACTCATCATCTCGCCCGGCCCTTGGGCCCCCCAAATCCTGCGGGAGCTTGCCCTGCCCCTGCGTGTCACCCGCCAGCAGGAGTTCTACTTCCTGCCCACAGATCGGTCCAGAAAAAGACCAGGACCCCTGCCGGTCTTTGGCGACCTCGACGCCAAGTTCTACGGCTTCCCCGACTTTGGACCGGGCCTGAAGACCGCAGACGATGGGCTCGGCCAGGAAACGTCCGCCTCCGAAGTCGATCGAACCCTGGACCTGAACAAGCGCGACCAGCTTCAGCGATGGCTCGATACCATTCTGCCCGACCACGGCTGCTCCTACCATGAGGGCGCCACCTGCATGTATACCGTAACGCCCGACAAGGACTTTCTCATCGGCCCTCATCCCCAAAATCCGAATGTGATCGTCGCGGCCGGATTCTCTGGCCACGGGTTCAAGTTCTCGCCCTTGATAGGAAAGATCCTGGCAGACCTGGCCGTGGCCGGTAAAACCGAATACCCCATCGAGCGCTTCCGCCTGGAACGTTTCCATGGCGCGGTCGCTTCATGAGCTCGCCAGGGGATGCGTGGCCGGACGCTTGACCCCAACAACAGGGTGTACATAACGCCCGCGACAACCAGGAGGCCTGACCCATGTCCGAGCCGCTACGCATTCTGTCCGTCGGCGCTCATCCCGCTGACATTTTCGATCAATCGGGCGGGACAATGGCCCATCACGCCGCGCGCGGCGACTACGTCGGCTGTGTCGTTCTCACGCACGGCGCGCGTGTGCATGATAAGGTCATCAGTGATGAGATGCATCATCGCAGCGAAGTGCCTGAGGCCGACGAATTGCAGTCCCTCATGGCGGAGCGGTCCGACGTCAAAGTGGAAGAAGCCCGCGAAGCTTGCAACCTGCTGGGCGTTGAAGACGTGTACTTCTTCGGCGCCGACGATGCGGTCCTGCTCGTCACTGACGAGGCTGTCAGGCGGCTGGCGCGGCTCCTTCGCCAACTGAAACCGGACATTGTCCTGACCCACTTCCCCAAAGAAGGCGACGGCCTCACCAATCCGCACGCCATCGCCGGGCAAATCGTCCTCCATGCTCTCTCTCTGGCATCCGGCGTAGACCCCGGCGACCGCAACCCGCCCCACAAGGCCGCCCAGGTCTTTTTCTTCGGCACCGGCGCAGCCGCCATCCCCCGCCAGGTCTGGCAATCGGAAGGGGGCTACTATAACGACGTCTTCATCGACATTACCGATGTGGTCGACAAAAAGCTCGCCGCCCTCGACTGCCTCGTCAGCCAGGGCTATGGCGGGGCCTACGCCCGCAAACGCATCGAGACCAGCGACGGCGCGTTCGGGATGTCCGGCGGTGTTGCCTACGCGGAGGGATTCATCTCGATGAACGCCGAAACGCACTACTATCTGCCGGTAACCGAGCGCGCCCTGGCCAACGCCCGGGCATCCGACCACGAACGTATCGTAGAAACTTCCTATCGCGTCTCCGTGGATTGACCCTTCCCTCAACCTTCAACGACTTGCCCTTTCCGTAAGACCGACTGCCCCGGGCTGAACCGTAATTGACCTGTTCTGTAGTTTTTCACCAAAACCAAAGCCTTCAACCGGGATCCGCTGACTTTCTCCGTGCCCTCCCAACCATGACCCGATTTCGGCAGCCTACCTCCCAGGAAACCGGGCGAAGACGAGGCCAACAATGCAATTCAGCCGCGATCAATTTCTCGAAGATGGGTATGTCATCCTGCGGCAGGTTATCCCGCCATCGCAACTGGCCGAACTCCGCCAAGCCTATGAGCTTCTCGTCGAGCGGCAGAAGGAGATCTGGGCGCGCGAGCGGGCGCCGGACGACCCTCCCGGCGGCGTATGGGAGACCCACGCGCAGCCGCGGCTCAATCTGGGTCTGCTGGCGAGCCAGATCGATGCGCAGACCATTGGCGCGGTCGAGATCTGGTTGCATGAAAACATGCAAGGGGTGAGCAGCCGCCTGCTCGGCGTGGAAGACGCTGCCGTCACTGAGATGATGCTCATGTGCAATCCGGTACGCGACCACGAAACGGGCGGTCATCGCGGCTGGCACCGTGACTTCTACCCGCCCCACACCGCGCCGCTCCAGGCCTACGCCGACGACATCCTCGAGAATGGCCCCCGCTACGTGCAGTGGAACCTCCCGCTCTACGACGACAACGTCCTTTGGGTCGTCCCCGGCAGCCATGCCCGGCTCAACACTGCCGAGGAAAACGCGGCCATGGATGATGACGCTCGGACACCCTTGCCCGGCGCTGTCCAGACCCATCTCGCGGCCGGCGATGGCGTTGTCTACATCCTACCCCTCTTGCACTGGGGCAGCCGTTACAACGCCAGGATGCGCCGCACCATCCACGGCGGCTTCTCGGAGTACACGACGCACAAGGAATTGCCCTATCTTGAGCGTCTTTCTCCCGCGTCGCGAGAGTCCTTCCACCGGTGGAACGGACGAAGCGCGCAGAAGTTCGAGCAGATCGAGGCGGCGCTGCGGGCGGTCGTAGACGGCGACGGCACGGTATACAGGTCCAACTTGGACAGGCTCCACCCGGGCCGCGGCGAAAAAGGCCGCCTGCTCTCAACCATCTTCCTGAGCAAGAGCGCCAAACGCATCCATCACCTGAAGAGTCCAAACTTCGACAGGCTGCCCCAACAGGAACGGTTGTGGGCTGAGAGCATCCATCCCATGACTCTTCAGTGGGGCAGGCCGCTTGCCAACCGCTTCACACATAAGGAAGCCGACACGCTGTGGGCGCGCTTCAAGTCTGTCGACGATCTGTTGCAAGCTGATGAAGACCAGTGGGCGCCGGGCTTCCAGGGTGAGGAGACTCGCTACTATTTCGATCAGGTCCCCGCGGAACTCAGCGTAGAGGCTTTTGTCGCTACGTTCTGAGAATGGCTGGCCCGCGTAGCATCGCAACCCAGGCGGAAGACGCGAACCGTGTTACATGGTGGCGCGTTCCGCCGAGCATAGGAGTCAGACTGTGGGAAACAGACCAGTCAAAATCGGACTAATCGGGACCGGAATGATCGCCCAGGTGATGCACCTGCCGCATCTTTCTGAAATGCCGGAGCGTTTTGAGGTCGCGGCTTTGTGCGATCTGTCGCCCGGCACGGTACAGGCCGTTGCCGCCAGGTTCGGCATTCGGCATACATTCACGGACTATCGCGAAATGTTGGATCGCGCCGACGTGGATGCGGTGATGGTGTTGACGCAGGACCATGCCCGGCCGGCGACCGACGCGCTGCAGGCCGGCAAGCACGTCTTCATCGAAAAGCCGATGTGTCACAACCTCGACGAAGCCGACGAACTGCTGGACGCGCAGGCGGCAAGCGGCCGCGTGGCCATGCTCGGCCATCACAAGATCTACGACCCCGGCTACCTGGCCGGCCGCGAACGCATAAAGCAGATGCAGAGCCCTAACCTGATTCGCCTCCACGATGTGACCGGGCCTAACGAAATGTTCCTGGAGCACTATGACATCGTGCGCGTGGATGACATCGACGCGCACGAGAAGAACCAATTGAATCAGCGCCGCCAGGACAGCCTGCAACGCGCCATCGGCGCCCAGCCCGAACCGGTCATGCGCGCCTACGGGAAACTGTTGGGGCTCCTGATCCACGACATCTACATACTGGATGCCGCTTTCGGCCTGCCTGAGCGGGTCGTGTCCACCGATATCTGGAACGGGGGTGGGGCCGTTGCCTCGATTCTGGCCTATTCCGACAACCTTCGCTGCGTGGTGGACACTGCCGCAGTCCCGAATCTGCGTGTGTTCGACGAGTCCATGACCGTCTACGCGCCGGACAGCGTCGTGTCGATCGTCTTCCCCAGCCCGTTCCTGAAGAACGCCGCCACCGTGGTGGAAGAGTGGCGGATGGACGGGAGCCGCTACCGCGAGTCCACAACGACCGCCTCATACGAGGAGGCCTTCAAGCTCGAATTGATCCACTTCCACGACTGTATTGTGAACGGTAAAACGCCCCGCACTCCCGCCGCGGGAGGTCGAGCGCAGATTGCACTGTTGATCGATATGATAAAAGCGTACCGAGCATCGGGGCCCAAGTGAACGGCTGGCCAATGTAGCCGGATGCTCGGTCGAATTTTGCCCGATATCAATTCCCCTTCTCTGCTCTCCACATCCAATCCCTCCGTATTCCCTTCCACTTCCATCTCCTACCGTACATCCTGGGCTCCGACTGGGATTGATGGACAGTGATTTCTCGGAGCGCCCACAGTCCCATCTTCTGGCCCTCCAACCACACTCTCCAGTGCGGTTCGCCCAGTGCATCGTATGGTTCCAGAACGGCTACACCCAAGGTGGGCAAGCGGCGTCCTGCCTTTCCGGTTCGCAAGCCGGATGCAAAAAATGACTTGACCTACCCTTTCCAAATGTAATAAAATTATATTGTATCCCCCGGCACCTGTTTTTTCGTTTCCACCCGTAATTTCATGCACGACAACAGGAGGCCAAGAGATGAGAAGGCGAAATCTCTCCATTGCCACCACGATTCTCGGACTAATCATGGTGCTTGCCCTGCTGGCGGCTTGTGCTCCAGCGGCCCCGGCGGACAGCGGCGCAGAACAGGCCGCCGCCGGCGAATCGGATGCGGCCGCTCCGGCCGATGAGGGAGGGCCCAAGTACGGCGGAATCCTTAAGTTCGGCCAGGCGCAGGCGTCAACCGTGATCAACCCCTGGGGCGGACGACTTCACGGCGCGACCGAGTGGAATATCCTCCACCAGATCTATGAAGGGCTGCTGTATTGGGACTCGGGGTACAACAACAACCCTTCCCTGGCCGAGTCCTGGGATGCCGTCAGCGACACCGAATACATCTTCAATCTGCGTCAAGGCGTTCTGTTCCACAATGGTGAAGAGATGACTTCCGAGGACGTCGTCTACTCCTTTGAACACGCGATGGATGAATCAATCTCCGCATATGCAGGGTGGCTGTCACCGGTCGCCAGCGTCGAGGCTGTCGACGAATACACCGTCAAAGTAACCCTCAAGGAACCATACAGCCCCTTCCTGGACGTGCTTGGCCGGCCGGCCGTTCTGGTCATGCCTGCAGGCACATTTGAGAAGGAGCCGTTCGAATACATCGGCACGGGGCCTTTCAAACTGCAGGAGTTTGAACCCGGCGTCAAAACCGAGCTGGTTCGAAATGAAGACTACTGGGAGGAAGGCGTACCCTACCTGGACGGCATCAGCATGTCCTACCTGCTCGACGACGCCGCGCGCGCAGCCAATCTCTCCTCCGACGCGGTCGACTTCATCATGATGGTCCCCGGCGCCTCCTGGGAATCTCTCTCCCAACAAGGGTACCAGCTGTTCACCGGTGACACTGGTATCTTCTTCATGTTTACGTTCAACGTGGGGAGAGAACCTTTCAACGACCCTAATGTGCTGAAAGCATTGCAGCATCTGGTCGACAAACAGGTCATGTGTGATGTCTATACGGCTGGCCGCTGCAATCGATTTTTCGCGGGCGACCCGCAGCCCCCGAACAGCCAGTACTATACTGGTATCGAGTACTTCAAAGAACCTGATATCGAAAAGGCTAAAGAGTACATGGCCCAATCCAACTATCCGGACGGTTTTGAAGTGGATCTGAACTTCTACGGCGCGGCCTCAGACGAGGGCCAAATCGCTGAAATTCTCCAGATCAGTGCTGCCGAACTGGGGATCAAGTTCAATCTGCTGGCAACCGACCACGCCGTCTGGGTCGAAAAGGTCTACAAGGGCGAATTCACCGCCGCCCTGCAGGGCCTCTACGCCTCGAGCCCGGACGATATCTTCTACGGCATCATGCATCCGGAGGGCGTATCGCACGGCTTTGCGCCCAACTTTGACATTCCCGAATACAATGTGCTCGTCGAAGAGGCGCGCACAGTAACTGATCCCGACCGGCGTCGTGAACTCTATACCGAGGCGCTAACTCTGGGATATGAAGCGGGATGGCCGCTCATCTATCTCTTTACCTATGACGATCGCATGGGCATGCACCCGGACGTCATGGACTACCGGGTTGACGGCCTGGGCACAGTGCGCTTCCTGAAGTATGTATGGCTGGACAGATAGTGAGATTCTGCCCCATTCATAAGGACGCATTTCTGGCAGAAGTGGAAATGCGTCCTTCATTGCTTGGGTCGTCATCAACTAAGTGCCTTGCCGGGTCCGCCCTACGTGCCCCAGTCTCGACACTCCAGACCATGAAAACGGAGGCGACATAGCATGGCGCAGTTTTTGGGTCGCCGGCTGATTCGAGCCTTTCTGACAGTCTGGGCGGTAGCGACCCTGGTCTTTCTGCTGATGCACGCGCTTCCCGGCGACGTCGTTCTCGTCCTGCTCGACACGGTCGGCGCCGGGTCTGACGCCGCCGAAAAGATGCGCCAGTTCCTCGGGCTCGACCGCCCCCTTCACGTGCAATATTTCGACTGGCTGGGTGATATCCTCAGGGGGGATATGGGCAACTCCCTGCTGGGCGGCTACCCGGTCTGGGATCTGGTCAAATCGCGGATTCCCGTAACCGTTGAACTTGCCGCTTTGACAATCCTGCTGGGCCTCTCAATCGCGATTCCCTTGGGAATCCTGGCGGCTGCCCGCAACGGAACCTGGGTGGACCTGCTGGCAATGCAATTTGGTCAGCTGGGAATCTCGATTCCGAATTTCTGGATTGCCACCATTCTGATCCTGGTCGTTGCCGCTCGCCTGCAGTGGCTGCCGCCCTCCGGCTATAGACCCTTCAGCGATGGCCTGGGCGTCAACCTGCTGCACATGGTGATGCCGACTGTGAGCCTCGCGTTGCCACTGGCAGCGGTGATGACGCGCGTCGTTCGCTCCGCAGTGCTTGAGGTTCTCAGTCGGGACTACATGCGTGTGGCGCATGCCAAGGGCCTGCGACCGCGGCAAGTACTCTGGCGGCATGGCCTTAAAAATGCTGCGATTCCAATTGTGACCGTAATTGGACTGGAGTTGGGCTATCTGCTGGGAGGGACGGTCCTGATCGAAGAGATGTTCTTCGTGCCTGGATTGGGTCAGCTGACAGTGCGCGCCCTGCTGAACCGGGATCTGCCTGTGCTACAAGGTGTACTGCTTCTCTACTCAACAGCATTTGTGTTCGTCAACCTTATTGTGGACCTCCTGTATGGCCAACTCGATCCGCGAATTCGCTACCAGTAGCGAAAAAGCAGAGGGAACATTTGCAACGAGAAAGCCGCTGCAACGTTTCTTGCGCCGTGCAGCGGGTCACCGCCTGTTCGTGGTCGGCTTCATCATTACCCTCGCGCTAATAATCACGTCCGTCTTCGCCCCTGTCTTCGCGACCAACGACCCGTTCGAAGCAGATTTCAGTCAGATGCTCGCCAGCCCGAGCGCGGAGCACCTGTTTGGCACCGACTATCTTGGACGCGACCTCTTCAGCAGGATCATTTACGGAGGACGGTTCAGCCTGCTCGTCGCCATTCTGTCTATGGCCTTGTCGGGCCTCGTCGGCCTGTTGCTTGGGATTGCCGCCGGCTTTCTGCGCGGGCCTGTTGAGAACGGCATCATGGCGTTCATCGACCTGATGTTCGCGATTCCCGGTCTCCTGTTGGCCTTGACAATTTCCGTCCTGCTCGGGCCCTCCACGCAGAACCTGATCATCGCGCTTGCAGTCATCTATGTCCCCATTCTTTGTCGTGTCACACGCGGCGCGGTGATCGCTGTGTCACAACTGCCTTACATCGAAAGCGCACGGGCCGTCGGAGTCTCCAACCTGCGAATCATGCTGCTCCATCTGTTTCCCAACGCCGCAGCCCCGGTGATCGTCCAGATTACAATCGGACTTGCCTGGACCATCCTGAGCGAGGCGGCCCTTACATTTCTGGGATTTGGCGCCCAACCCCCCGCCCCTTCTTGGGGCGCGATCCTGGCCGGGGGCCGCAAGTACCTGAATACACATCCGGAAATGTCCGTCTTCCCTGGTATCGCCATCGCCATCTCGGTGCTCGGCTTCAATCTTCTTGGCGATGGTCTCCGAGATCTGCTTGATCCAACCTTGCGCGAACGCTGAAACCACAGAAACGTGGAGCCACTTCTTCCTTTTAGACCTTCCATCCGAAACTGGAGCGTAAATGATGAAGATCCTTGTAACCGGCGCAACGGGACGCATCGGCAGCCGCCTTGTTGCCGAACTCCTGAAACATGACCATCAGGTGCGCGCCCTCGTGATACCGTCAGATCCTCTGCAGGCGCGGATTGAAGGACTGGGCGTCGAAATCGTGGAAGGGCAGCTCACAGAAAGAGACAGCCTGAAACCTGCTGTGGAGGGAGTCGACGCGGTCTACCATCTGGGCGCCCATCTGCCCCAGGGCCGCACCTCAGATGAAATCTTCGCCACAAATGTAGTCGGTACTTACAATCTGCTGGAAACCCTCGTCCCTCACGCAACCCGGATCAAACGGTTCGTCCTTGCCAGCACCGACAATGTTTATTGGAACCCCAACGGCGCCCTCTATCTGCCGGTGGACGAACAGCATCCCCGTATCAACGACGATCCGTATGGAATGAGCAAGATCCTGTGCGAGGATATGTGCTGGAACTACATGCGGCGTTGCGGACTGCCAGTGACGATTCCCCGTTTTGGTGTAACGCTGGCCTGCGATGAGCTTCTTGACCCCACGTCGATCTGGGCAGACAAACTCTACCTGCCCGGATTCCTGAATCTTCTGAAATCCAGGCCGAGCCTGTCACCTGAAGAGCAAGAGACTGTCGAAAACTTGGGAGACCTGGATCCGCGCGACCCTACCCTTGTGATCGCCTATGACCCGCAAGGCAAAGCCGCGACGGAAATGGTTAATGATCCCCGAAATCTGGCCGAAGGGTTGCTCCTGCTCTTGGAGAAAGAGGTCGCTGTGGGCAACGTTTTCCATCTCATGGCGGGACATCCGTTCGCCCACGATGAACTGCTGAAATATATTTCGAAAGTGACCGGCTGGCCCTACGTCGAGGTGACTGTCTCTAAGGTTGTCCACTGGGAACTGAGCATCGCCAAGGCGCGAGCCGTCCTCGGATACAATCCTGCCAGAGACGTGTTTCAAATGATTGACGAAGCCTGGGCTCGAAAAACAGCATTGGAACGCCCGGCCTGAATTTCGCCCTAAATCTTAACCAACTTGCGCGCCCGGTTCCCCTCAGTTCCCAGCTCTGCTACAAAGATGTTGCCGCGCGAATCACACCAAATCCCGTGAGGCATCAACAGTCCCGTTTCCCGCCCCCTGAATCGACCCACCAACTCGCCCGACTCATGGAAAATCGATATCCCAATTGGGGCCGGGCCTTTGCCCAGGGAGCCGCCCTGCTCCGCCACATACACAAGCTGATCTGGGCTGCAGTAGACATCGCCAGGCCCGTTTACATCCTCCCACATCGTGACGAATTGGCCTTCGCGGTCGAAAATCTGAATGCGGCTCGACTCCCGGTCACAGACCAACACACGCCCTTGCGTGTCGATGCCCAAATTGTGCACCAGCGCAAACTGCCCTGGCTCAAGCCCTGACGTGCCCCACGATAGTTCCAGCTCCCCGTCCGCCGAAAAACGGTGGATCTGGTGATTGCCGTATCCGTCAGCCGCGAAAATGCACCCGTCCTCCGCGATGGCCACGCCCGCCGGCATGTTGAACGGCGGGTCCAACGACGTGCCGTAGGGCGTCACTGTCATCATCGCCCAACCCCGCCGGCCCAGCTCCAGCAGCTTCTCGCCGTGCTGCGTGTGCTTCGTGACAACGTGCTCCTGCCGGTCTGTAACCCAAACGTAGTCCTCGGAATCAATGAAAATGCCGTGCGGCTCGGTGAACTCGCCCTCACCCCAGGAGGTGATAAAGTTCCCGGTCTCCGCCTCAAACGCCACCACCGGGTGCTTGTGGCGGCAGAAGACGAAAACTCGATCGCGCGAGTCGACCGCTACATCCGGCACCGAGCCCAGCGACCACCCTTCCGGAACCTTCGGCCAGGAATCGTCAATCTCATAACGAAAATCGCCGTATCCAATAGGCATAATTGGTTATCCTCCCATACCATTCCAATGGTCAGGCCGAAAGCAGTTGTCTATTCCTTGCGCCAGTGGTCTTCGGCCCTGTCGACCGGCATGAAGTCCAGCCGCTTCCACGCGTAGGGCGTGTCGTAAATCTTCCACCTGTTATTCGACGCGCCGTAGACAATTTCGTAGCTGATACCAGGCCGTTCAACGCACGCCTGGAAAAAGCCGCCGGCATCCCGATAGCTGAACCAGCTCACCAGCGAGCGGTAGTCGCTGCCAGGGCGGTCCGCCACTGGCAACGTCCCCAAGCGAACGCAAATGACCTCCATCGGACGCACGTCCGGCCGGTCGATGTTGCCGCCCTCCGTGTAGTAGCGTCCCAACGACTCGCCAAAGATCTTCGTCGCGCCGTAGCGGCTGTCCGGTCTACCCGGATCATCCCCTTTGACGAGTGGGATGGAGTCCGGGTCCAGGCCGTCGTGCCGGCCGGAGAGAATGGACAGGTACGGCTCATCCCACTCATAGGCGCCCATGACGTGCATCGAGCTGGCGAAGATAACGCGGCGCACGCCCGCGTCATGAGCCGCGTCGTACATGCGTGCAGTGGCGATCAGGTTGGGATTGGTCAGTTCATCCCAGCCGATCTCGACCTCATGGCGGGGGTCGGCAGCCAGGTGGATGACCACCTCCGTGCCTTCGAAGATCGGCGGCAGCGCTTCCGCGTCGCAGAGGTCGACCTGCGCGGCGTTGGGCCAGTCCGAGGGGAAAAGGTCAATGCCATAGACATCGTGGTCTTGGGCGAGTACCGGCGCCAGATAACGGCCAATCTTTCCGGCAATGCCGGTGATCAGGATCTTCATCACTGTCTCCTGGTGGGGAGTTTGGAATCCAACATAAAGCCAATTAAGGCGGCTTCAGGCGTGACGACCGGCGCGCCGTTGCAAAGGGGGCAGCCGAACCGCGACTAGCCTGGGTCTACAGATCGCGGCCACCGCAATCGCCTGTCAGGCGTCCGATTCCTATTCATCGGCTCGACAGCGCCGCGGTAGTCGGGAATCAACGGCTCGATCTTGGCCAGCGCCTCCAACGGCCAGTTGGCATGCTGCCTGTGCATCAGATCATGAATCCAACTCTGCGTCGGTTCCAGCAGGTCGGAAAAGAACGGGTGAAACCAGATCGTGATCACCGTCCGCTTCTCGCCTGACCGGTTGGCGTGCGCCGAGTGGAACATGCGCGCATCCCCGACCACGACATCGCCGGCCCTGACCGGCACATCCACCTCGCCGGGATAGTCGCGGAACCGCGGATCGTCCGGGTCGTCAATGCGGTTGATCTCCCTGGTGTGGGCCTCCCCCATGTCGTGGAGGATGTGGCGGTAGCGGTGCGTGCCGGGGAGCAAGCGCAGGCAGCCGTTCCAGCGCGTCGTGTCCTCCAGGTAGTACATCAGAAAGATCATCGGCGGCCGATCGCTGTACGCCCGCGGGTCCTGCCACATCAGGCAGTCCTGGTGCCAGTAGAGCCGCGGCCCGCCCGGCGGTTTGCTGATGATCACCGCCTTCCAGAACTTGATGTCCTTCAACCCCATCCCGTCAAGCGCTGCCAAGGCGCGCGGGTTGCCGATCAGGTCGGCCAGCTCAGGATAGTCATTGGAATCGATCAGGCTGCCGGGGGACTTGGTCTTTTCCAGCCGTTCGGGGTCTACTTCTGCCAGGGCCTTGTCGACGCAGGCCCGCGTCCTGTTCAGGAGACGTTCGTCGGCTATATCCTCGATGACGCAGAAACCATGCTCCATCAGCCGCGCCATGCGCTCTTTCGCTGCCAGATCCGTGGCCATCTGCGCTCCTTGCCTGAAATGGGAACTGCGGGGCCGGACTTACTCCCATCACTTCTCTTCGTTCACTTCGATTAGTAGTCTACGGCCCTGAATCGGCCAAGTGCTGTCTTATCAGATTCTCCCCTTCTCGCTGCGGTACGCGGACTGGGAATGGATGGTGCCAGCCCGGGCGTTCTCCTGCAAAACTCCCGTCGGCGGTCCGGCCGCGCCGACTGGTCAGACAAAGATCACCTCGGTCTGAAACGCGCTACCTGATCCTCCACCCAGGCCAGGTTGGCCTCCTTCGTGCGGCCTGCATTATGCGGGGTATGCACGATATTATGACGGCCAAGCAGCGACGAATCCAGCGCCACCGGCTCCTCATCAAAAACGTCTGCCGCAAGCGCGAGTTCATCGTTCAGTACGCGTCGGTAGAGTGCCTCGGTATCGCAAATGTGGGCCCGAGTCACCTGTACCACCAGGCACCCGCGGGGCAACCTGTCGATCAGGTCACTCCCTATAAGCCCGCGCGTATCCTCCTTCAATGGCAGCATCGGCACGAAAATTTCCGCATCCTTTACCAATTCCGTCAGGTGAAAACAACGCCTTGCGCCAGCTGCTGCAAAGGTCGCATCGGGCGCAAAAGGATCCCAAATGGCGACATCCGCCCCCATCGCGGCGCACCAGGAAGCATAGCGGGCGCCGATGTTGCCTGCCCCGACCACACGCACGCGCTTCCCGCTGAGCGTGCCGCTGGTGAACCGCGTATCGTCGCCAAATTGGGCGCCCCGCTGCCCCGGCTTTCCCACCGCCGGTGTGTATTCCCAGGGCGCATAGCTCTGTTGCATGGCGGCGTAAAGCTGCGGGATGCGGCGCAGACCGCAGAGCGTAAGGGCCAGTCCGTACTCGGCCACCGACTGCCCCCAGTAAACGTCGACGCGGTGGGCAATGATTTGAACGCCGCGCGCAGCGGCCTTGGCGAGACCGTCTGTCGGCGCATCGCGATGCGAACTGTGAAAACACTCCTCCAGAGCGGTAAATGGCGCCAAGTCCTCACCACCGGCAGGGAGGCCGAGCAGGACCAGCCTCTGCACCGAGGCAGGGTCTGGCGTCATCCGCGGCGCACGCGCCCCCGGCTCCACGGTGCGGTAAAATTCACAACCCTCTTCTTGCCAGAGTTCCCGCCAGTAGTCCCCGGCAAACGGCCAAACGGCGTCAAATCGTTCATGGACGCAAATCACCGATCTCATGTTTTTGTCATTTCGGGTGTGCCCGCCTGTCGAGGGCCTGGATGTGTTGGTTCTCTGCAATAATAAATGCTATGCCGAATGGTGTCCAGTCAATTTCACCCAACCTCTTGCCCAATTTACTCACTTCCTGAAATATGTTACCCTCGGCTTCGAATTCGCGAATTCCGCAGAGGTCAGGCAATGCGCGCCTCGCCAAGCCGCCGTTGTCTCTCCGCTGGCGTACACAATTCCGCGCAACCGCACAGGAGAACCCTTCCCATGACCAAGCCCGTAATCACCGTTGTCGGCAGCTTCGCCGTCGGCATGACCCTGCGGACGCAACGAATGCCCGTCTTCGGCGAAACCATCGTCGGCTCCGACTTTGACATGGGGCCCGGCGGAAAAGGCTCCAACCAGGCCGTCGGCGTCGCCCGCTTGGGAGCCGAGGCCCACCTCGCCGGCATCATCGGCGACGACAGGTTGGGGGAAATCGCCATCGATCTGTACGACCGGGAGGGCGTCGGCGCGAGCTTCCTGCAGCGCACGACAGAGATGGCCACGGGCGTCGGTTTCATCATCCTCAACCACGACGGCGAAAACGGCATCATCCTCGACATGGGCGCAAACGAACTCATGGACAGCGCTTTCGTCGACCAGGTCGAAGCGCAGATTGCCCGCAGCGATGTGGTGATGTCTGTGCTGGAAATCCCGGTCGCGGCGGCAGCGCGGGCCATGGAGCTGGGCGCGAAGCACAGCGTGCGAACCATCCTCAATCCCGCCCCGGCTACTGCCCTCGACGCGAACGTCCTCCGGAACGTCGACTACCTCACCCCCAACGAGACCGAGCTGCGCATCCTTCTTGGCCTTGCCCCTGACGACCCCGCCGACACCGTCGATCTGGCCCGCCGGTTGCGCGCCCGCGGCGTCGGCAATCTCATCGTCACGATGGGTGAGAAGGGCGCTCTCATTCTGACAGAGGACGGCATGGAGACCGTGGACGGCGTACCCGTAGAGGTCGTCGACACCACCGGCGCCGGCGATGCCTTTAACGCCGGCCTGGCGGTGGCGTTGGCCGAAGGCAAGAGCTTGTCCGCGGCGGTTCACTTCGCCAACAGATGCGGCGCATTCGCCTGCCGGGCGCTGGGCGCGGTCACGGCCCTGGCCACGCGGGCGATGGTCGACCAGCATGGCCCCGCGTAGAAGAGCGGCACGCGGCAAGCCGCTTAATCCGCGGTCACCGTGCGTACAAGGATGCTCTTACGTTTTTGTCCCTGCGCGTCAGGATAGTTGAAGTCGGAGTAGGCAAGCAGCGCCTTGTTCTCGTCCAGCGCCAGCAGGGCGGAGTAGGAGCATGTGTCCTGGCGCCTTTCGGCTGGCTCGACCACCACCACCCTCTGCTCCCATTCGAGACCGGCCGGGTCCGCGGTAGCGCGAACGAACAGCCCAGGCCGCCCGTATGACGCCAGCGTTATCCCGCTTTCCAGTGTCAGCATGCGCGGCCACACGCCGCGGTCGTCAAATACACGCGGAGGGCTCCACGACTGCCCGCCGTCCAGCGAGCGGCACCAATAGAGCGGGCCGACTCCCAGGAGGTCATGGGTGCGAATCAGGCACAGCACCGAACCGTCCGGCATGAAGTTGAACTCCGGTTCGGTGAAGCCGTCCCGTTGGTCCGCGTAGGGATCGGCCTTCCTGTCCGGCTGGTAGAGTATCTCACTTAGAACATCCCAGGAATATCCTGCATCGACCGACCGCAGATAGAGAATATTGTTCGCCGGCTGCACCTTGCCGTCGACGATTCGCTTCGTGTGAATCGCTTCCCAAATGGAGCCATCGGGCGCTATCTGGGAGCGGCCATGGTGAAACGAGGGCCAGAAGGCGTACATGCCCTCGCGGACGATGCGGATTTCGCCTGGCATGCGCACGGAGGCAATCTCTTCAATCCAGGTTGATTCGCCCCCGCGCTGACGCAAGAAGCGCCAGCCTGAGAGTTCCGCGTCCAGGTCGGTAGCTCGATAAATGTGGGTGATGCGGCTGGGCGCATCCTCCTGTACCAGCACCGGATCGGGCAACGTCACCTCGGCCCGCGGACGGGATCGCAGTTGCACCGGCAGCAATCGATCTCCATTAGGCAAGGATAAGCCTCCGCGGGCATCGCGGCCTTCAACTGCTTCCCACGTTTGGCCGCCGTCACCGGAGAGGGCGTGCCTGGTTGGCAACCCGTAGGCGGTGACTGAGTCCGCTTCGACGTGAAACTCAAGGTGGATTCGGCCATCGGGCAGGCGTTCAAGATGCGGAAACTGCCAGGGGCCCCACCTTCTTAACTCGACCGGAGCCTGGTCGATCAGGACCGGTTCCCCAAGCGTGATCTGAGGCATAATCCCCCACTCCTTTTGCCTTTGGTCGCCGAAAAAGCCTGTCGCAACCAGCCCTCAAACCAGGCCCAATTCCTCAGCGCGTTCGCGCACCGCTTCGGTAAGGCCCGGAAGGAAACTCAGCCGGCCGTCGGCCCCGGTCTTGTGACTGTCGTAGAGGGCTGCGGTTTCATATATGGTATAACCGTCGAGCCGTCCGGAACGATAAGTACACTCGATCTGATCGGCCAGCCGGCCACCGTCGGCGCCCGAAACTTTCACTGGCAGACTCAGGTGCGCGGGCACGCTCGTGCCTGCCACTTCATCCAGCACATCCTGCACGAATGCATCGCTGAGAAGGCGTTCGGGCGGCCAGGCGCGGCCAAAAAGCGTCGTCTCGTCGGCCAAACCCGTGCGCAGCCAGCGGCGCCAGTGGAACGTGATATTGCCGGGCCGGGTACGCACGCGTGACGGCGAGGCGTCCGGTCGGAAGGACTCGAGTTCAATATGGTGATGCAGCGGCAGCTCTGCCGCGGCCAGGCGCGCCTTGGCGGAGCGTAGAAACCTGTCGTACAAATCCCCCCGCACGTCGCCCAAGAGAACGGGATCGTATGGCTCGACATCGGGATTGACACCGTAACGCCGTTCGTACTCGGCCGCCACCGGGGGGTTGAAGCCATAGATCTGAGGTGAGTCGGTCCACGAACTATGACAGGAAATGCGTACGTCCAGGCCGTCAACGCCGGCCGCGATGCAGTCGCTGACCCAGTCCATCCAGTACGCCTCGACCTCTGGGTAGCCCTCGCACAAGGAGCCGGAAAGGTATCGGTTGCGGCCCTTGGCAAATGCGATCACCCCGTCCGGTACATCGTCGGCATAGGTGAGAATGTTCTTGAACTCGGCGGCCGAGTTTGATACATCCAGGCGCACAACCGCGGAGCCCAACCCCGTGTCGTACTCAAGGTCGCCGCTGCGCAGGTCCCGCTGCGGCCGCCAGATCGCCTTATGGCTGGCGACCACGATCGGCAAGGGCCTGTCGTCCGGACCAAATGCGCGTATCATCTCCACTGCCGTATTGGTAAACGTACCCTCTCCGTCTTCAAAACCGGTCGTCACCGCGATAAACGGGTCCAGAAGATTCAGGCCGGTGATGTCCAGAACGCGTATTTCATCCCCTTTACCGGTGACGGGGTCGCCGTCAATATCGACCACGTCGCGCGGGCAGGTCACCACGCCTTCCGTGACGTTGAACTCCAGATCGCGTCTGCTGTAGCCGTTGTTGTCATCGCTCGTCCAAATCTCCAGGTCCTGCGGTCGGATGCGCAGCGGCGCCATATCCTTCTGCCTCAGCTGGATGCGCGTGACCGGTATCTCCTCCAGCCCGCGCGGCAAATCCGCCTGCCGCGCCCGTACGCGCAGCTCAGGCCTTTCCAGCACCCACGGCTCTACATGGTAGTAGCCCCCGATCCCCGGCAGCCCCGTCACTCCTTCGCTCGTCAGAACCGCCTTCGGCTTGGCGTGGCTCACCCCGTTCTCATAGGGCTTGATCACGGCGAAGAACTCCAACCCGCGCTCATGCGCCAGGCGCCGGCCCGCCCGCATCGGATCGCCCAGGTTGTCGAGCGTCCTGATCACGCCCCCCTCCGGCTCGTAGTGCTTAAACCACTCCCAGTGGCCGTCGTGATAATAGTTCCAGTAGACGCGGCGCACGCCCATCCACTGCAGCCGGTCCACCAGCTGCGCCAGCAACTCCTCCGTGAATTCGAACCGCTGGCAGTCGTCAGGAAAGTCCACCAGGGCTGAGAGCAGGAATGGACGCTCGTTCATCTTCGGTCCTCTCGAATGTATGGGTCTGGGGACTGATTAATCGAGACTCATGCGGGGGTCGAAAGCGTCGCGCAGGCCGTCGCCCACGAAGTTGATCGCCAGCACAGTGAGCAGAATAGCCATTCCGGGCGGTACCCAGATCCACCAGTGGCGTTCAAGAATGAAGATTGACTGCGCGCCGTTGAGCATGTTGCCCCAGGAAGGAGTCGGCGGCAGCACGCCCAATCCCAGAAAGGATAGCCCGGCCTCGCTCAGAATGGCCGATGCAACGCCGAATGTCGCAGCCACCAGCAAAGGCGCAAGCACGTGCGGCAGGATGTGCTTGAACATGATATTTCGATCCTGCACGCCCAGGCAGCGCGCCGCCATTACGAAGTCCCACTCGCGCACTGACAGGATCTGGCCGCGCACAAGGCGTGCCGAGCTTGGCCATCCAAAAAGACCGATGACCGCCATGACGTTGAATATGTTGGGCCCCAAGATGGAAACAACTGTCATGATCATGATCAGCACGGGAAAGAGCATCACAATGTCGGTGATGCGCATGATGATCATGTCGATAGAACCGCCATAGTAGCCCGCCAGCGTCCCCAGAAGCACCGCGATCAGAATCGAGATGGAAACGGCTACAAGCCCTACCGAAAGTGAGACGCGTCCACCATATACGACGCGAGACCATACATCTCGCCCGGCAATGTCGCCCCCAAGGATGTGATCGGCGCTGGGCGCGGCCCGGCTCAGGCCGGACTGGATGTCGGTCGGAGGATGCTGCGTTACCCAGGGCGCGGCAATCGCAAGCAGGACAATAATGACCAGAAAGACCAGGCTTGCCATCGCCATTCTGTGACGGCGAAAACGGCGCCAGAAGCGTGCGCGGAGCCTGGCCCTGGAAGAACTATCCACCGCATCAAAGATCTCTTCAGATGCTGCCGCCGCCTGCTTTTCCGTCATCGACCTCAACCTTCTTCATAGCGGATGCGCGGGTCGGCCACGGTGTAGAGCAAATCCGCCAGCAAATTGCTCAGCAAAACCAGGATCGCCGTAATCAGGACGCCGCCCATCATCAGGGGATAATCTCGCATATTGACGGCCTGCACTAGCGTCAGGCCGACTCCAGGGTAGTTGAACACGGTCTCGATTAGCACGGCCCCGCCAAACATGCTCGGAAGGCGCAGTCCGAGAATGGTGATAATTGGAAGCAAAGCGTTGCGCAGACCATGCCGCAGGATGACGACCCGCTCGACCAGGCCCTTTGCGCGCGCCGTTGTCATGTAATCCAGGCTGAGAACCTCCAGCAGGCTCGACCTTGTATAGCGCAACAGGCTGCCCGTCGTCTCATACGCCAGGGCGAAGCCGGGCAGGATGATATGGGCCAGGCGGTCTCCAAAGGAGGGATCCATGCCCGGAGTCATGACGCCGCCGGTCGGCAACAGGTCCAGGCGGATTGCCACCGCATAGATTAGGAGCAGTGCGAAGAAGAAACCGGGCACAGCCACCCCGGCAAAGGCGAAAGTAGTCAGTATGCTGTCGAGCAAGGAATAGGGCTTAAGAGCGGAGATGATGCCCAGCACGATCCCCGCAATGGTAGAGACAATGAGCGCGAAGATCATCACCGGCATACTGTTGCCCAATGCGCGCAGCATCACCTCGAATACAGGCGTGTTGAACCAGATCGAGTAGCCCAGATTGCCTTGAATTGCCTGCCCAAGCCAGAGCAGATAGCGGACCGGAATTGGCCTGTTCAGGCCCAGAGCCTCGCGCGCTTCCCGCAAATCTTCTTCCGTCATGTTGCTCAACTCAAAAGGGTCGATCATGGCGGAAACCGGGTCGCCTGGCGATAACGCGAAGATCGTATAATTGATGATCGTAGCGCCGAGCAGCAGAGGGAAGACGAGAAGAATACGGCGCAGGACGTATGTTGACATGTCTATTGTGTAAACTTGTCTATTGTGTGAGCTTGTCTGGTGTGAACTTGGGCCCTCCGAGGCCGTTACGACCCCGGAGGACCTGCGATTGTCTTGTCCGAAGCGGTAGGTGGCCCAAGGTCCGTTACGATCCAGACCGCGTTACAGGCCTTCTCACCCTACCCGTTATCCACTTCCCTTAGGCCGAAACGTAGACGTTGACCCAGTCGATCCAGCTTGTGCGCGGACCGTAGACGGGAACGACTGTGCCGTTCTGCACACGCTTGCTGATCACGTGAATACCGGGAACCTGGGCGATCACACAGTGCCGCTGAAGCTCGGCGGCATACTCTTGCAGCCGCAGCGAGCCCTCGCGCAACTCTTCCGGATCTTCCACAAGGATCAGCTCATCGACCATCGACACGCCCTGCTCATCGACATCTCCCCAGCGTGGATCGGTGAAGTTGTGGATGAAGCCGCCGGGTGTCAGACCCCACCCATAGCCGCTGAAGAGCGTATCAAAGTCGTGCGGAGGATTGTTCAGAATATTGGTATACTCCGCCGCCATCACATGGAATTCCGTCTTTACCCCGACAGCATCCCACATCTCTCGCAACATGGCATAGAGAGGCTCGTAGGTCGGCGAGAGCGAAGACATCCCCAGCCGGAACGTGTAGTCGAAATCCCAGCCGCCCTCTTCCAGGAGCTGCCGGGCCTTCTCCGGATTGTATTCGTACCACTTGGCCGAATCAGGGCTGATTCCGTAGTCGCCGTACCAGAGCGGCGCCTTCGCGCCCTCCACCGTGCCGAAGAAGAAGTCCTTGGCAATCTGCTCGCGGTCCAGCGCCAGGCTCAGACCCTGCCGCACGCGCTTATCGTTGAGCACGTAGCGCAGATTGTGATACCAGGCAAACGCGCTGGGGCCGTGGTTGAGAACGATGTCGACATGCTCCATCGCCTGGAAGCGCTCGTACTCCGACTGCGGCGTGCGGATGGCGATGTGGCACTCGCCCTTCTCAACCGCCGCTGCCATTGCCAGCTGATCGGTATAAGGGACAAAGGCCAGCTTGTCCAGCTGCGGCTTCCCGCCCCAATAGTCGTCGAACGGTTCGTACTCTACAATCTGGTCGGGAATGTAATTGCTGACTTTGAAGGGCCCGGTGCCGATGCCCTGCTCTTTGGCATACGGCGTGTTCTTCAACCCCTGCTGCCCCTGCTCGTCGATGCCCCACTGCTCCTCAGGATACTGGCTCAGGAGGTGCTTGGGCATGATGGGGAAATTGAGCAGCTTCTCAAGAAAAGCCGCCCGATAGGGGTTGGTCATATGAAAAACGATCGTATGGTCGTCAGGCGCTGAAATCCCCGTCACCGCGTCAGCCTCACCTTCGGAAAACTCGGTCATGCCCTCGATGATGCCCTTGAAGTGACGTACGCCGTTCCACTGGTTGACGTTCGGATGGCCGACCAGGCGTCCAATCGTGAACTCCACATCGGCTGACGTGAACGGCTCGCCGTCGTGCCACTTGACGCCCTGGCGCAGATTGAAGGTCGCGTCATTGCCGTCAAAGTCCCAGCTTTCCGCCAGTTCGGGCAGCCAGGTAGTATAGTCGGCGCTTATATTGACCAGGCAGTTGTGCGTCAGACCGACCAGGTAGTATCTTCTGTTGCCGGCATTATGCTCCATCGCCAGCAGGTCTTGATAGCTGGTCTTCTGTGGATAGCCGAAAACCAGGGTGCCTCCCATGCGATCCGATTCCATCGCGGCTTCGTCTGCGGCAGGCGCCTCGCCCGCAGGGGCGGCAGTCTGCGTACAGGCCGCAAGAAGGCCGCCGGCAGCGGCGATGGCCGACCCTTTGAGGAAATTGCGGCGTGAGAAACTGTTTGATTCAGAGCTTTGCATGGTCTTTTCTCCTGAATTCTACAGTGACCGTCCTATTTTCCGGTATATCTGCATTGAATCACGGTCAACATTTGGCGATACTCTCCTCCTAACCGAGGATTGTCCTCGAAATCAATCAGGCAAATCGACTCTTCGAAATCTGCCCGCCTATGCGTGGAGGCAGACCGCCGGCGTTTGCAGGGTCAGGGCTACCCCATTTCCAACTCCAACAAGTAGATGCGTTCGCGTTCGTCCGGCGTCATGCTGTCCGGCGGCAACGTGGATGTCGGATACCGCGCCAGGATGCGGCTGCGCACCTCCGCATCGGTTGGCACCGGCATCCACCCATAGGGCATGCGGTCGTAAACAATCAGCAGCCGGCCCGGCTCAACCTCCAGCATCGAAGTGTAGGATGTCGTCTGGTCCGGCTGGTCGAAATGGTGATGGACGGTGTAGTACTGTTCGCGGGTGACCGGCTCCAGCCCGTACTTGCCGGAACTGATCTGATGGGCCTCGCCCATCTCGGCGTTGTGGTGGGCCATAAGGTCGAAAGGCTCCCAATGCTCGCCGCGCGGGTCGGTCGAGAACCAGATGAAGAGGCCCGGGCGGCCGCATGAAATCACCAGCGCGCCGTTGCTCAGCCGTTTGACATCGGGCAGCACCCCCCAGGCCGGCAGGCGGTCGATGGGGGACCAGGACTTTCCCTCGTCGCTGGAGTAGGCGCGCGCCAGCAGCTGATCGCGGCCGCCGCCCATGCGGCCAACGCACATCAGGTCGCCGTCCTCCAGGCGCACCAGCGATGCCTCGCAAAAGCCTTCCCACGAATCGGCGCCGGCCTCCGCGCCGCAAACGGTGGAGAGGTATTGCCAGTTGCGGCCTTCATCCTCCGAGACCATCACCACAGTGCTGTAACGCGAGTCCCCGGCGAAAGTCATATAGGTTGTGGAAAGATAGCGCCCCGGCTCCAGTTCGATAATGTCGAGAAAGGGCGAAAGCTCCGCCCAGCGCGTAGGGCTCTGTACCGTGCGGGCCTTCACATCACGCGGCAGACCTTCAATGCGTGCGCCCCACAGTTCGACCGTGTACTGCTGGCCGCTCTTTTCGATCCGCCCATAGTTGCCCACGAAGGAGCGCCACTGGCCGAGAGGATCCGGCTTATACGGCTGGTTGGGGCCGGCCAGCGAACCGTCCGCCAGACTGATGTTCAACCGACCGCTGAGGCCGGAAACATCGGCATGCTGGGTCCATGTAGCGCCTTCGTCCTTCGAAAGCGAGATCCCGTTGACGTTGGTCAGGTTTTCGCCCGAATCGGGGTTCTTGCTGTAAGAGACGATCAACTCGCCGGTGGAAAACCGTCGTATGCTGGGATACCAGCAGAATCCGAGACCTTCTGCCACGATGCGCGGCGTCCCTGCGGTGAAATGCAGACCGCCAAGCTCAATCTCCTGCGCCATTTCAATCTTCCTCCCCCGGAGCCGCCAGACTGCCGGCTGCCGGTGTTGCGAAAGGCCGTGCTTCCATCAATGCCTAAATCTCCCCCCGCACGTGCCCTTCTATCCGAGAAAGCGTCGGATTCTCGCTCGTCGGGTCCCCGCCTCCGTAAAACCAGGATAGGGGAAGTACCTTTAACCGGTGCCCGCGCGCCCTCTGTCCGGCCATGTCAAGCGGAAAATGGTTGTACTGAATCAACACCCGGTCCTCCGCCACATGCACGGCCGGATAGGACCACATGCCATACCCTTCCGGCAACGGCTCAACCGACTCACTGTCGCAAACGACGGCTCCTCCCGGCGCCCCGTACGCTCCCTCCGGACGGACCGTGTAGAGAGGGCCGGGTTCGACGTGCGTCTCTTCGTGAATCGATTCCAGGTTCTGAAAATGTTCCCAGATGCGGCCCTGATTGCGGCTGATCGCGGTCGACAGCCGCGTCCGTATCAATCCCCGCTTGATCTCCGCCTCGCTCTGCTGCGTCCAGACGACGAGAAGGTGCCCTGTATCGGGGAACCGGCGGATCTGGGCCGGGGCCTGCGTGCCAGCCAGCTGCGTCGGTTCGGGACGGGTCCACGTGTCGCCGTCGTCCTCCGACCAGGCCTGGTACATGCGTCCCAACCTCGTGCGCAGAATCATCAGCAGTTTCCCGGGGGCATACTCCACCAGCGTCGGCTCGTTGGTCAGCTCCCAGCGCCCGCCGTACTCCATGATGACGAGCAGCTCGCCGTCGCTGTTCTTCTGCCACGTCTCCCCTTCGTCATCGCTGTAGATCACATAGCTGGCCGTAAAGTGGGGATCGTAGAAATGCGCGCTCGTCGAAACAAAGACGCCATCTACATACCCGCCAGGAAACGGCGCCCCCTCCTGGTGAAAACCGCCCTGCCCAATGCCAAAATAGACCGGCAGTATGATGCGGCCGGACTGCGTGCGGATCATCGTGTCGTTGAGCGCATGCGCGGCCAGCATCCAGTGATTCATCAGCGTCAGACGAGACCATGTCCGCCCTTCATCCTCGGAGCGCCTGAAGACCATCTGCGACTCATAGAGCCGAGTCGTCCCCGGCCGCGTCCGCTTGGTCGCCATCCCGATCGCGCCGTCTGAAAGCTGGACGAGCGAACAGTTCGTTAGCGTCAGCGGGTCGCCGTTCTCGTCCAGACCCGCATACGGCTCGCTCCACGTTATGCCGCCGTCCGCGCTCACCGCGAAATGCGTCCCATTGCCGAAAAGCACACGCCCCCCGCCCAGGCCCGCAAAGGCATTCCCAGGAAACTGTCCATCGTGAAAGGCCAGCATCTCCCCCGGCCTGGTCATCGGTACATTGCTCATCTCCGCCGCCCCCTCGCTGCCTGTATCTGCCGGCCTCTTCTCTTCGGCTATCAGCCGCTGTCCCTCTGGGCGGTCAGCCGCAAACGGCTTCCCTTGTGCGGGGAGATTCCCCCCGCAACGTCCCCTATGGTCACGCCCCGCCCCTGCCACGCCGTCCTCCCAACCTCCGCCGGCCCAAAGGCTCTCTACCTTCGCCGCCTCATTTCGCTATCAGAGAGCGCCTGGGGGCCCGTAACGTTCGGGCGCTTTCCATTCTCTTGTAGCGATATCAAAGTTAGCTTGCTCGAAACAACCGGCGAGGCAAGGCCTGCTTCTGGTACGACCTGGCTTTGATTGCTTACGGGGCGAGGATAAGAGTCAGCAAGTTGCCATTGCCAAGAATGCTGCTCGGCGGCTCGTCAGGAAACTCGCCCCGATCATTTGGTCGCACCCTGTCACATTCACAGCCTGCTTCTGAAAGTGTTTTATAGCATATCTCTGAAGCGTGGTCAAAGAGCGAAAATTCACCCTGACCATGGCCTGTGCTGTTCCGCGGCATGCGGTCCGGATCCGGTGCAGTCACGAAAGCCGGACGACAGGACTCAATGCAATACCTCACAAGCTGCCTGAAACTCGACTCAAAGTGTGCCTTGCCCCCCTGTGAGTGCGCCCCCTCACGCGACTTCACGGACAAATAGGTATTCTCCTTGCCCCGCCGTGGAAAAAGGCATTTGGTCCGTGTAGCTCGGTTGACGAAGGTCGACTGACCTCCTATACTTGGAGTCCATCACCTCTTCCAATCAAGATAAGCGGTACAAGTGAGCAAAAAGTCGGTCCGGACAGCGCCAGGAAACAAGCGCTTTCTCACTCTTTGACCGCTCCAGTTCCTTTCGCCCTACTCACCACCCAGGCAAACCAACCATGAAAGTTCTCTACCTGCGCGCGTCAACCGGTCTCGACGGAGCATACCCGGACTTTGTCAAAGCCATCGAAGGACGCTACCCTTTCGCGGTCTACGACCCCGACAAGCCGATGGCTGAACAGTTCGAGGGTGTGGAAGTCGTTGTCGACCCAGGCGGCGCCGTTGGCACGCGCGCCCTGATCGACGCGGGCCTGGCCGCAAACGTGAAATTGTGGCAGGTCACCACCAACGGCACCGATCACGTCGACGTCGCCTATTTCCTGGCGCAGGGACTGCCCCTGGCCAATTCGCCCGGCCGGCTGAGCGCGGTGCCGCTGGCCGAACATGCCCTCATGTGGATCCTCTGTTTCGCCAAGAACTTCAATCAGAATCAAGCGGCCGGCTGGAAGCGTGAGTTAGCGGAAGAGCTGGCCGGCCAGAAGCTGGGACTGATCGGTTTTGGCGCCAGCGCACGTGAACTGGCGCGGCGGGCATGGCCGCTGGGACTGCGCATCATGGCCATCGACCCAGTCAGTTTCCCCCAGGCCGAGCTGGACGAGTTTCACGTCGAGTTCCTGGGCAAGCCGGAGCAGCTGGACCATGTGCTGTCTCAAGTCGACTATCTGTCACTTCATGTCCATCTGAACGCGACGACACGGCGCATGATCGACCGCCGCGCCTTAGGGCTGATGAAGCCGAACGCGGTCCTGATCAATGTAGCGCGCGGTGAACTGGTCGACGAGGCGGCGCTGGTGGAGGCGCTTCAGCAGGGCAGGATAAAGGGAGCCGGCCTGGACGTCTTCGAGCAGGAGCCGCTGCCTCAGGACCATCCGTTGCTGCAGCTGGACAACGTCTTTCTTACGCCCCATTCATCGGGATACACGCCGGACACGCCCCGCAGGCGCATGGAGGCCGCAGTAGAGAATGTGGAGCGCATCGCCAACGGGCAGCCGCCGGGCGACCTGGTCACCGAACTGGTGCGCTAAACCAGCAGGATCGCAATAGGGGAGCTACACCCTGATTCGTAGGGCCCCTTGAACGGCAAATCGTGACCAGGGACCGCACACACAGGAGTGAACATGACGAAATTCAAAGTAGCCATGGTCCATATGGACCCGGTGGAACTGCCCGACTGGGTGCGCGAAACCATAGCAAACCACGGCATAGAGTTCGTTTTCCAGGAATGTGAGACGCGCGCGCAGCTGGCGGCCTGCGCGGGTGACGCCGACGTCGTTTGGGTATTCGGCGGCAGCCATATCGTGACCGCCGAGAGCCTGGCCGATATGCCCCGCTGCGGCGCGCTCATCCGCACCGGCAGCGGCACCGATAACATTCCGATCGATGCCGCCACCGCGCGGGGAATCATCGTTGCCAACACGCCTGAGGCCTTCAACGACGGCGTGTCAGACCATACGATCGGGCTGCTGCTTGCGGTCGTACGGCAGATCGCCATTCAGGACAGGTTGGTGCGAAAAGGCATCTGGGACCGGCACGCCGCCTTCCCCGGCTGGCATCTGCAAGGACAGACACTGGGCCTGATCGGCTTCGGACACATCGCCCGCCTGGTAACGCGCAAACTGAGCGGGTTCGAGATGACCGTCCTTGCCCATGACCCGTATGTGAGCGCCGAAACGATGGCCGACCACGGCGTGCAAGCGGCGTCAATGGAGCAGGTCCTGTCTGGTTCTGACTTCGTGTCTCTCCACTGTCCACTGATGGACGGGACCCACCATCTGATCGGCGAGCGTGAACTGCGGATGATGCAGCCGCGGGCGATCCTCATCAACACCTCCCGCGGCCCCGTTGTCGATGAAGCCGCGCTGCTCCGGGCGCTGACCGAAGGCTGGATCGCAGCCGCCGGTCTCGATGTGCTGGAGCAGGAGCCGGCGGCCGCAGACAATCCCCTGTTCAGCCTGGACAACGTTGTCCTCACCCCGCACATCGCCGGCTATTCCGATGAATCACTGGATAACAGCTGGCGTTTCTCGGTCGAGACAGTCCTCGATCTCGCCCAGGGCCGCTGGCCCCGTTCTTACGTAAACCACAGCGTCAAGCCGCGCTGGCAACTGCAAAGGAGATGAAGGCATGAAAGGTTCGGACCTGAAGAAGCGCCTGCACGGAGGAGAGGCCGTTTACGGGACCTGGTCCGTGTCGACCGATCCGCTGGTGGCGGGCACGATGGCGCGCGCCGGCTTCGACTGGATCAGCGTTGACATGGAGCATTCGCCGCGTAATGTAGAATCTCTGCGTTACGTCCTGTGGATGATACGGGAGACGCCCACCGTGGCGATGGTACGGGTGAAGGACAACCGGCCCGACGAAATAAAACAGGCGCTCGACAGCGGCGCAGACGGGGTCGTCGTCCCGCTGATCGAGTCAGTTGAAGACGCCCGCCGCGCCGTGGCCGGCAGCAAATACCCGCCGGACGGCGTACGCGGCTACGGTCCCTTCATGCCATCATTCGGAGGGAATGACAGAACCTACCAGAGCACTGCCAACGATGAGACCCTGGTCTTCGTTCAGGTCGAACACTTTCGCGCCGTCGACGTTATCGAAGAGATCGCGGCGCTCGCAGGGGTTGACGGCTTCATCATCGGCCCCAACGACCTTACGCTTTCGATGGATATCTTCGGCGCCTGGGAGAGCGAGGCGTTCATCAGCACGATTCAGCGAATCGTCCGCGCCGGGGACGCCAACGGCATTCCGGCAGGGTTCCCCGTGGATGTGCTGGGCGGGGCAGAGGCCGGTATCGCCTGGGTGAAGGAGTATGCGCCGAATTTGCGGCTGCTTACGATTGGGGGAGACCTTGGCTTCGTCTCCACCGGCGCCGAGGCCGCGCTGCAGCAGCTAAGCGACCCAAACACATGAATGGAAACTCGGCGCCTGGCGGCAGGTGACAAAGGGGAATTAGCTCAAAGGAATGTAAGACATGAACCGTGATCGTCGTCAATGCTCTACGATTCTTGTCCTGATGCGAAGCAGTTGCCCAAGAGATCCATAAAGGAGAAGGAAACGAGAGTGAAAGAAAACCGGACACCTATGCAATGGACGCTTTGCTGCTCTGCATGGAAAAGGGGGATTGGTAAGTGTCCCGTTGCAAGGAAGTGGAGGTAGCAAGTCAGGGAAGAACCCTGGAGGAAGCGTTTGACTATCTACATGAACCGCTACAGTTCCTTCAGGAGGCTTCCTCTATCAAAGATTTTGTAAAACGCGGTGCTCGCTTCATCCCCAAACTGTTTGCCGAGGGCCATGAAAGACCAAAGATTAGTAGCACGCTAATCGGTAAGGAAGACAATCAGGCGCTGTATGAATTAGAACTTGAATATGCCTGGAATGCCCCCTGGATCATTTAGGCAGGTCCGTCGGATATTGCTAGACAATGGATTTGAAGTGAAAAGACAGAGTGGAAGCCATGTCATCTTTAGCAAGCGCCAAAGTGATGAGGCAGGAGAAACATTTGAGTTAGATGTCGTCGTTCCTAACCATAGCGAAATCCCCGTTGGCACACTAAAGAGCATAATCAGACAGTCCGAATTGCCTGATTCTCTTTTCTAATGACTCCGCCTGAGGAAGTCAATACTTGACTGCACAGCTGTGCAACCGGTCTTGGCCGCCTTCTTCATGCATCTTCGGCTAGGATCGCAAATCGACTTCCTTCAATCGAAATCGATTTGTCCTGTCACACAGTTGAATTCCAGGATTAGGCGATCGGTGACCAGCGCTCAAGAGCCTGCTTCTCCACTACACGTCGATATCAAACATCCGCGCCGCATTGCCCCCAAGAATCAGATTCTTCTCCGCGGTCGAAAGAAAATCACAGTGCAGGCGGATGTAGTCCACCGCCTCCTTATACGTGCACCAGAAGCCCCCGCTGTAGGGCATGTCCGAGCCCCACATCAGCTTCTCCACGCCGACCTGCTCGCATAGCCATTCGAGCATCTCCTGCCCCTCGGGGTATGGGTATTCGGGCCACTTGGCCGGCATCAGGATCTCGGCGCTCATGTTGGGCCGCTTCAGCAGCGCGATCACCTCGTCGGGGATGCCGATTTCGTGGATGATCGCGGCCGGCACCAGACCGTGCGTGATCACCGACGGAATGTCCTCGTGCCCCTGCGCCCACCGGCTCAGTTCGGCGACGCGTTCCATGAAGCCTGCCACCCGGTCCTGCTTACGCGCGTCGATATACCAGAAGATGGGAATCCCCAGGCGCCGCGCCAGTTGCCACAACGGCTCGAACTTGGCGTCGTCGATCCGGTCCACGTAGCCGCGCAACGCGAATAGCTCCACACTGAAGTAGAGCCCCGTGCATCCCAGCTCCGAAACCGCGTGTTCAAGGCGCGCCAGCTCCTCCGGCTGATGCGCCTCCGTTTCTCGTATCTGCGCCAGCGCGATGAAACGGTCGGGGTAGCGGCGCATCGCCTCCGCGTAGTACTTGTTGATGTTGGCGCCGTAGACGTGGTCGCTCTGGAGCACGCCGCGGTCCACGCCGGCGACCTCCATCTCCGCGATCATCCTCTCCGGGGTCGCCTCCAGGTTCTCCAGGCTGGGCGGGTAGAACTGCATGACATAGTCGACGCCGTCCACGGTGAGTTCGGCCTGCCCGTATCTGCCGAAGCGAAAGTTGACATTAGGCATCGCGTTTATGTCGTCGGAGGGGAAGTCGAGCAGCGGCTCTTTGACGCGCGCCCCATCCTCCTTGCGCCAGAAGTCGGTGAAGTCGCGCAGATGGTACTGCCACAGCTTGAGCGTGAGGGCGGCGCTGGCCTCGCCGGAGCCGGTGGCAAAACGGCGGAAGATGTGGGAGTGGGCGTCAATGACGAGGGATTTTTCCTCCTGCTCTGGTTCGACCTGCCGCCAGCCTCCCCCGAAAAACTCCAGCCTCTTTTCTGTAGTCATCTTGTCTCCATCCAGGTCCGAAAATCGCTCTGCCGCCACGTATACCTGGGCTGATAGCCCAACAATCTGGTCGCCTTTGCGTGCGACCAGAGCGATGCATGGCCTGCCAGCGGCGCCTTCAACGGAATCTCGGGCCCGGCAGCGTGCCCTCCTCCTTCAGACAGTGAACGCCGTAAGCGGTCGATCAGCGCCGGCGTCGACTCTCCTGAGCAGGTGTCGCTGCCGTTGATCAGAAACACCTCGTGCCTGATCGTGTCATTCTCCACGGCCAATCGGAAGGCCTGCGCGGCATCGCGCGCGTCGGTAAATGCCCACAGTAGTTTGCGTGGAGCAGGCGGCCCCGGCGTCGGCCAATCGCCTTCGGCGTCCTCAACTGTCTTGACATAGCGATTGGACCACAGCTCTTCGACCGTGAACTGCTGCGCCCAGCCGGAACGCACGGCCACTTCGGCGCTGGCTCGTTCGAGATACCAATTGTTGTTGATGCGCAGGCAGATGGTCCGGATGCCGAAGGCATCGCTGTACCGCTTGCACGTCAACTCGCCCAGCAGCTTGCTCAGACCGTATTCGTCCTGCGGCTCGCAGGGATGCTCTTCGTCGAGCGGGAGGTAGCGCGGCAGGAACTCCTCCCTCTGAAAGGAGAAGCCGGTGGCCGCGCCGGAAGAGGCAAACACGAACTTGCCAACGCCCGCATCAACCGCCGCCTCGAGCGCATTGACAGTGCCGATCACATTGACGTGGAGCAGTTGCGCCGGTGTCGCCCTTCCCGGCCCCGGCACCGCAGCCAGATGGATCACGGCGTCCTGATCCTGACACGCGTCGGCAAGCTGGCCGGGCGCCAGAATATCGCCCTTGACGAATCCCGCCTCCGCCACACGCGGCGCAGTGCGGCTGAAGCTGGTCACGGAATGACCGGCCTGTAGCAGCTCCCTCAGGACATACCCACCGATCGTTCCGCTGCCGCCGGTTACAAGGATTTTCATGCGCGAATTCCTGTTTGGGGCACGATGGACGCAAATAATTCTGAATCCCGCGGCCTGGCAATACAAAAATGTTCCCGCAAGCGCTTACATCATAGTAAGGACCGGTAGGTTGGTCAATCTCCCGAGACCGCGTATTTTCACTGCTGTTAGCCGTCAATGGCTTGTGGTGTATACTATGCCCAGTCCACATGATTTTGCCCGCAATGCCTGGCCCAACAGCCGCGCGCCGGGAGGATAGAAAATGACCCAATCGCGAAAAATGGAGGGCCAGCGCGTCCTCGTAACCGGCTCCGGCACCGGTATCGGCCGCGGCGTCGCCCTGGAGTTCGCACGCGAGGGCGCCGCCGTCGTGCTGCACTACGCCCACAGCGCGGACGGCGCGGCCAGCGCCGTGGACGAAATTCGCTCTGCCGGCGGCACGGCAGAACTCTTCCAGGCCGATTTGGCCGATATCGCACAAGTTAAGGAACTGGCTGCGCAGGCAATCGACTTCCTCGGCGGGCTTGACGTCCTCGTGAACAACGCCGGCATCACCATGAACAAGCCCTTTCTCGATGTCACGCCCGAACAGTTCGACACGCTCTACAACGTCAACATCCGCGGCATGTACTTTCTGACCCAGGCCGCGGTCCCGACTATGATCGAGCAGGGCGGCGGCGCCGTCATCAACCTTACTTCGGTCCATGCCTTTGCCGGCATGACCGAGCACACGATTTACGCCGGCACCAAGGCCGCCATCGTCGGCTTTACCCGCGTCCTTGCCCTCGAGCTCGCCACAAAAGGCGTGCGCGTCAACGCCATCGCGCCCGGTTGGATTCTCGTCGAGAACCACCTCAAGGTGCTGGGCGAATTCGACCAGCAGGAAGCCGCCTCCACGATCCCGGCCGGCGTTATCGGCGCGCCGCGAGACATCGGCAAACTCGCACTCTTTCTTGCCTCCGACGAAAGCCGCTACATCGTCGGCCAGACTATCGTCATCGACGGCGGAATGCTGGCAATCATGCCACTCTCAGGCGATTTCCGCGACCCGCGCCAGGAACAGTGGGGACAGGGTTACGTGCCCGGCCTTTGACCTGTTTTCGCCTGGCGCCTTGCGAAAGGAGGAAACCATGCTTCTCAATCGCGCCCGCGCCGCAGATTACATGCGAGAATACGGACTGGATGTCCTGGTCGCGACTTCACCCGTCAACATCACCTACTTCACCGATTACTACTGCTGGACCGATCGCCTTTTCAAAGAATTCATGATGGCGCCCGGCGCGCCGGCCCACCTGGCCCAGGCCTACGCCGTCCTTCCCCTGGAGGGCGAGCCCGCCCTCGTCGTCAATCCCCTCCTTGCTGTCAACGCCGCGGATCTGTGGGTAACCGACCTTCACATCTTCGGCGGCGCCGGCATTGACGATTCCTTGCCCCTCGGCGAACTTCCGCAGCCCCTGCGCCGCCTCGAAGCCCTCCTCCGCGCAGAGCACGACAACGCAGGCCCCACCGACGCGCTCCTCAGTATCCTGCGCCAGCGCGGCCTGACAAACGCTCGCATCGGTCTGGAAATGGAAGGCCTTCCACCGGCAACGAATGACCAGATCAGGCGGGCGCTCCCGGGTGCCTCTCTCAAAGACTGCGCCGACCTGATCCGCATGGTTCGCATGGTGAAAAGCGCCGAGGAGATCCATCTCCTGACCCGTTCGGCAGAGATTAACGAACAGGCCGCCATGGATTCGTTGGCGATCGCCCGTCCCGGTCAACCCATCTCTGAACTGGTGGAACATTACCGGTCGCACGCGGCAAGTCAGGGCGCCGATTTCGACCACTATGCCTTCGGCGTCCACGGCCTTGGCATCGCGACCGAGACCAACCACCGGCTCACCGCCGGAGACGTTCTCTACGTCGATTTCGGGTGCATCTATCGCCAGTGCTTCTCCGATACCGGCACGACTCTCGCGATGCGGGAACTGCCGGACGAGTTGAGCATGCGCCACGCAGCCCTGCACGCCTGCATCGAAGCCGGCGAAGAGGCGCTCCGGCCCGGCGCAAAGGCGTCCGACATCGCCGACGCCATGAATCAGGCCCTGCACGACCGCAACATCACCGGCTCCTTCCCGCATGGCCACGGTGTCGGCCTCGAAGTACGCGACTACCCGATCCTCGTACCCGACAACGGTCTCCGCATCCAGGACGACTGCGTCGACCTTCCCTCTGATCTGGTCCTCGAAACGGACATGGTCCTCAACCTGGAAGCCCCCCTCTTCATGCCCGGCGTCGGCTCTCTCCATATCGAGCGGTCCTATGTCGTGACCTCACATGGAAGCAGGCCCCTCATTGAACAACATAGGCGCCTGCCTGTCATCATCGATCCATCGTAGCCAACGCAGTGCCATCAGCCGTTCGACCTGTTGGAACTCCAAAAAAAACTTAAGGAAACCACTATGACGGCTTCAGTCAATATGGCCCTGATCGGTTGCGGTGGAATGGGGCGCAGCCACATGCGCAGAGCCCGCGACGTGCCGGCGTTGAACTTCACGGCCTATGTCGATGTCCTCGAAGAGGCGGCCGCCGGCGCCCTCAACGAGTTCGGCGGCAACTACCACACGACCGACGTCGAAACCGTGTGGGACGACGACAGCATTGACGCCGTACTGATCGCCACCCATCATGACTCGCACACGCCCTTTGCCGTCCAGGCGGCGGCAGCGGGCAAGCATATATTTCTCGAAAAACCGATGGCGCTGACAATCGAAGAGTGCCTGGAGATCGAGGAGGCGGTCGCCAAAGCCGGTGTAAAACTGATGATGGGCTTCAAGTTTCGCTTCGCCCCGCTGGTCGCCAAGGTAAAGGAACTCATCCCAAAACCCCTGGTTACCGTTGGCCAGAGCCTGCATCCCAACATGAAGGGGTGGGCGCTGACGCCTGAACGGGGCGGCGGCCCCGTCCTCTCAAACGGCTGCCATGCCTTCGACCTCGTCTACTGGCTCAACGAATCGGAGCCGGTCCTCATCAGCGCGGCCGGCGGCGCGCTGACCCACCCGGAGATTGGGCTGGTCGACAACGCCGCCGTCTCGGTACAGTTCGAAAACGGCAGCATCGCATCCATCATCGCCGGCGACAGCGGAGATGCCCGCTACACGTCCAAGTTCTTTTTCGAGGTGCTCGACGGCCAGCGTACGGCCACGCTTCACGACCGCTGCCACAAGGTCACATTCGGCGGCTGCGAAGTCGACTCGCTGGCGGTTGAAGAGCTGCCGCCCCCAGCCTCATCCGATCCGGAGGGTACGCAGGGTGAACTGCAAGCCTGGGCCGCGTGCCTGCTGGACGATACCGAGCCGCCAATCGGCCCTCGTGACGGCACGCGCGCGACTGCAATGGTGCTCAAAGCATTCGAGGCGATCCGCACCGGCAAGACGCAGGAGTTGCGGTTGTGAGGCTCACTGCTAAGTGACAGATCGTCAATCTGAAGGACTCTGTTCATGAGGAAACCGCCCACGCGAGCTCAACTTGGACTTCGCCCGCGCAGCTTGGCTGCATGGTGTATAATACGCGCGCAATTTGGAATCATTGGAGACGGACCTTCGACAGGTTCGTCGAGTAGGAGGTGTCGGAAAGATGACCCCGCTTCTTCAACAGGCATTTGAAAGAGCCGCGGCGTTGCCGCAAGAGGAACAGGATAGGTTTGCCCGTCTTATGCTGGCCGAACTAGAGTCGGAGGAGCGCTGGGCCGAGTTATTCAGCCGCCCCGAGTCGGAGGAACTGCTGGAGAAAATGGCCGATGAGGCCCTGTCCATACATCGACAAAAGACGCTGGATGATTTATATGGTGCATTTGCCGACGGCAAGCCATCTCTTTCCAAATCCGAGGAGCGTGAGGTGGCGCGCAAAGCAAGATACTCCCGGTATACGAGAGAATCCTAAAGCCCCCTTGCCTGAAACGCCTCAGATTTCCCCAGTCGCGGGTCCCCGTTCACGCAAACAGAATCGTCACCAACACGGCGCACGCCTCCTCCGCCTCCAGTGCGTGCATGGCCCCTCCCTCCAGGTAAAGCCACGAACCTGGAACAAGCTCTCGCGGTTCATCCCCCACGAAGAACGTGCAACGTCCGCTGAGGCAGTGCACCGTAATCGGCCCGTCAACTTTGTGCGGCGGGATCTTCTTGCCCGGGCCGAGGTAGACTCGAATCGTCTCAAATTTGTCCTCTTTGACGACTGCCGTCGATGCCGTGCCGCCAAATGTGTTGAGGTCAACGACCTTTCCTGGTTCTGCGTGTTCAATTGCCATTCTGTCTCCCTTGATTCTGTCAGCTGTTGCCGCCTGTTACAGGGTAAACCTACCCCTGCATCGAGGCAGCGCCCAGCAAAGTTGAGGGCTACACCATTTTCGACGCACGCCCGGGCGCTACACACCAACCTGAGCAGTATGGCGCACCAACCGCTCCAGGTATGTCCTCCGCGAAATGCCGCGCCGTTTAGACTCTGAGGCGATGTAATCGGCAATTCCCGCGTCCATTGAGATGTTCAGCCTTACACTTGGCTTGTCTGGCGTGGAAGGGACCAGGACGACGGACGTCAAGATGCAGCCTGCCGGAACCTCAACATCCTCCAATGCGCTGGGAAGAACAAGCTCAAGCCCATCTCGCTCCGCTTCTATGGCGTAGTCTTGTAGTACTGCGGCTCCGTTCAGGATTACTTCATCCAAAGTCTCTCCCATAGCCGCAACGCCCTCTATGTCTGGGAACACGATACCGTATGCGCCCATTTCACCGTCGATTAGTGCTGGATACCTCACTTAGACCTCCCAGCCAGCCTTCTTGGCAATCGATCGAGCCACTCCCGGAGAGAGAGTTCGGTGACGGGGAAGCGTTATGATTCCTGAAATGCGAGGATGCCGATAGATGTCATGGCTCGCCCCGTGTCTTTGCAAGACCCAGCCTTCCCGTTCCAGCCGCCTTGCGACCCTCTCTCTTCGCAACTCCATGCGGAGGATTCTAGCACCTTGCCTGATTGCTGTCAGATCAGCGATCTGTCAAGAGAGGCGCTCGACTCAGTGAAGACAACGATTATCTCTGCCTGAATCTGCGCGCTCAGATGCCTTTCCTTGTTACCGACGCGACCTGTAGAAAGGGCGTCTGCAAACGCGTGCCCTGCGCGGCCTGCCCCGAATCAGTATGTGAATCTCCGATCCAAGGCGGTGCATACCCCGCGGCAAATATCCCAGCCCGATAAAACTGTCCAACGTCGGGCTCTTCATCCCGGTCGTGACATGCCCGGCCACCGTGCCGTCAAGACCAATGATCTGATGGCGCTCCCTGGGAACTGCTTTCTCAATCATCTCGAAAGCCACAAGAATCCGCTCTGTGCCCTCCAATTTCACTTTCAAGAGCGCGTTGCGGCCCAGGAAAGACGGCTTCTCCAGCGCGACAACCCAGCCGAGCCGCGCCTCAAAGGGATTGGTCTTGGCGTCGATTTCGTGCCCATAGAGTGACATGCACGCCTCGAAACGCAAGCTGTCGCGGGAGGCAAGGCCGCAGGGCAGCAGCCCCTCTCGAGCCCCTTCTTCCAGCAGCGCATCCCAAAAGGCCACTGCCTTGTCCGCGGGCAGGTAGAGTTCGAAACCGTCCTCGCCCGTGTAACCGGTCCTCCCCATGAGCATCTCGACGCCGCCCACCTCGGCCCGCAGCGCTGAGCGGGCCGGCGCGGCAGCTACCTCAGCATCACTCATCCTGTCCAGAATCGCGGCTGCCTTTGGGCCCTGCACGGCCAGCATGTAGGTCTCGTCCGATATGTCCGTCAGCTCAACCTCAAAGCCGTGTGTAAAACTCTGCAACCAGGCGAAATCCTTTTCGCGGTTGGCCGCGTTGACGACGATCAGCCATTTTTCGGGCAGTCGATAAAGGAAAATGTCATCAACGATCGTGCCGTCATCATAGCAGAGCAGGCTGTAGCGGGCTTCCCATTCAGCCAGAGACGCCGCGTCTGCCACCTGTACATACTGGAGATAGGGCAGCGCGTCCTTGCCGCTGAGCGCAAACTGACCCATATGGTCAATGTCAAATACGCCTGCAGCCGTTCGCACGCTGCGGTGTTCTCTGTTGGGTCCAGCCGCATACTGCACCGGCAACTCGTAACCGGCAAACGGCACCATGCGTCCGCCCAATTCTACATGTCGCTCGTAAAGTCGAGTTCGTTTCATCCCGTCGCTCTCCATCAACATCCCCTGCGCCAAACACGACGTTGCACAAACCAGGCTGATCATACACCAGGGCTGCTGAAAACCGGCAAAAAATAAACGCGACGGCTGGAAACGACGTCACCGTGCTGAATACAGAACCACAACGTTCTCCCATTCTGAGGACCGCCGGCACTTCGTTCGAGCCCGAACAGCGTAGAATCAAAATGTAGAACTGCCTCGAATCCTCGTGCTAGTCTTCAGGGGTGCAGTCCGGATTTGGGGTTATCAGGAGAAGCGGGTGACCTTTCGTACGCCTCAGGTAACGACTAAACAAGAGCCAATTCGCGTCCCCAACCAGTCCAAGTGCCGTCGCCACTGACCACTGCCCACTACCCACTGCCCGCTACCCACTGCCCACTACCCACTGCCCACTACCCACTGCCCACTGCCCACTGCCCACTGCCCACTGCCCACTGCCCACTGCCCACTATCCACTGCCCACTATCCACTGCCCACTGCAGTTCTGTGAGGTCGGGCCTTCGGCCCTCCCTTGTGCGGGGGGATTCCCCCCGCAATGTCCCCCTTGGTAACCGCGCCGCACCCCCCGCCCGCGCAAACCAAAGGGGGCGCCCCGCACGCCACAAACGTGAAACCAACCCCCACGACGCCTCCCCCCAGTCCCGCCACCCACTGACCACCACCTCCAGTTCCCCCGCAGTTCCTCTTCCCTTCTCCATGCCCCTCCGTGGATCAAAAGATCTTGCCGTTCGCCGTTGGCCCTAATCCCCCTAATCCCCTCAATCCCCCCAAATCCCCGTTCAGACAAAAATCCCCGTCCTAATGGGTGCAGTCCAAAATGGGGGCGAGTTTCAGGCTACCTCTGGGAATTAACACTGAAATCTGCCACACGCTTCTCCTGATAACCCCAAATCAGGACTGCACCCGTCCTCATGCGTGCAGTCCACACTGGGGGCGAGTTACACGCTACCTCTGCGAATTAACACTGAAATCTGCCACACGATTCGCCTGAGCACCCCAACGCCGGACTGCACCCGTCCTAATTTACCCCTTGACACGGCGCGCATGATCAAGTACACTTGTTCCATGCTGTTCATACAAATCCTCGCGTTTGTGTGATCTCCCCCGACACCAACCAACCGCCCCGCCCGCGCCAGCCAACCGGCCGGCTCTCGGGCAGCACCCCGTAACAAGGACATCACACCATGAACGACCTCTGCGCGCACGCGCACGCCCCCACCAAGCCCCAATGTAAACCACCCTGCAAAAGCATAAAACGCGACGGCTCGCCCTGCAAGGCCCGCGGCCTCGACCAGTTCGACGGCTACTGTTTCGCCCACGCCCCCGCCCACATCACAAGCGTCTGGCGCGCCCGCGGCGGCAGAAACTCCTCCACCGCCGCC
Source organism: Caldilineaceae bacterium (assembly GCA_022824025.1). Classification (GTDB taxonomy): domain Bacteria; phylum Chloroflexota; class Anaerolineae; order Caldilineales; family Caldilineaceae; genus Bin5. Next base: position 68 of record JAJEBF010000024.1, on the reverse strand, counting down.
CGCCTCGACAAACGCATCCCCCAACATCTCAAAGATCTCCTCACCCAGCTCACCCAGGGCCTCTCCGA
>JAJEBF010000044.1 GCA_022824025.1 Caldilineaceae bacterium | reverse complement strand
CCGGTATCACACACCCCGCAGTTCAGACTTTCTCACGCAGACTCTCGTCAAACGCTCACAAACACTCATGCAACGCTCGGAAACGCACACGAAAATATCCACCCGCGGTTCCTCAGCAGTTCTCGGCCTTTGCCCGCCGTCTTTTGCCGTTCCCGGGTGCAGTCCGGATTTGGGGTTATCAGGAGAAGCGGGTGGCAGGTTTCAGTGTAATTTCCCAGAGGTAGCCTGCAACTCGCCCCCATTTTGGACTGCACCCGAACAGGGCAATCGCGAACCTTAACAATATTCGGCCGAGTTCGCTCATTTCACTGGCATCACTCCAGAATTTGGCGCCTTTCAGGCGAGACCAGCCTTGCATATGGCCTCTGTTCGCCCGGTAGTAGCGGCAAACCCGCTGCTATCACGAAGTTCGCGATAGCCCTGATGGGGGAGGCAGTATGCGTGGCACTTGGAGGGCATTGGAGAACGGGTTGGGGGAGGACTCGTGCGCTTGCTTTTCTGGGGGAGTGGGGGCAAGATGCTGAGAGTGAATCTGGACGAAGCTATCGACGGGTGAGAGAGGGGGAGGCGAGATGGCGACTGAGGTGATGCAGGGTGTGTATCCGATATTGGTGACGCCGTTTGATGAGGAGTCCAGGATCGATGAGGAGAGTCTGCGGCGGTTGATTGAGTTCAATCTGGAAGCGGGCGTTCATGGGTTGGGCGTTGCCCTGGGGAGCGAGGTGTATAAGCTCACTGAGGCGGAACGGGCGCGCATGACCCGCGTTGTTGTGGACCAGGTCGGTGGACGCGTGCCGGTTGTGATCAATACCGGGGCAAACGGGACGGACCTGGCGGTGCATTACAGCAATATGGCCCAGGAGAATGGGGCGGATGCGCTGATGGTGCTGCCGCCGTCATTTTTCCCGGCTGGCGCGGAGGAGGTTGCAGGGTATTACCGGGCCATTTCTGAGGCTGTGCCTCTGCCGATATTCATCCAGGATGTGGCGGCGACACCGATCTCGGCGGGCCTGGCGAAGCGGCTGGCTGAGGAGTGCGAGTGGGTACAATACATCAAAGTGGAGAGTTTTCCGGTTGTGGCGAAGGTGGCGGCGATGGTAGCGGAAGCCGGGGATGCGCTAACGGTTTTCGGAGGCGCGGGCGGCGGATACTTTATTGAGGAGATGCGTCGCGGGTCAGTCGGGACGATGCCATTCTGCACGCAGCCTGAGGCGTTCGTGGACATTTGGAACCGGGTGCAAGCCGGTGATGAGGCGGGCGCGTGGGAGACATTCTACAAGTATCTGGCTCCGGTGGCGCGACTGACGGCACAGGGCGCGGGTCTTTTTCACGGGGTGCATAAGGAGATTCTCGTGCATCGGGGCGTGATAGGGACGGCGGTGGTGCGTGCGCCGGCGCCTTCGCTGGATGCCGTGACGAGGAGGGAGTTGGAGGCGCTGCTGGCGGAGTTGTATCCGTAGGACTGCCGGGGAACTGCGGTGGGTCGTGGTTCATTGGATGCGGGTGGGGGCTGGAGTGTTTTGACAAGAGGGATTTCATGGAAGGAGGGTGGAGGACTGATGAAGATTGTAGACATTGAGGTGGTTGCGTTTCGGGTAGTGCGGGAGCAGTTTCATCAGGGGCGGTTCAGTTTTCCGCGGGAGGTGACGCAGACGCTGACAAAGGTGGTGACGGATGAGGGGGCGGAGGGGTATTATTTCGGGGGGCACGGGCACGGCGACGCGGATGGGTTGACGCCTGAGGACCGGGCACAGATGGCGGGGCGGCTGAAGAGTATGGTAGTGGGTGAGGACCCGTATGACAGGGAGCGGTTCTGGCACTGGATGTGGGTGGCGAATGTGCCGGAGCATCTGCTGAGCGCGCTGGACTGCGCGTTGTGGGACCTGCAGGCGAGGGCGATGGGTGTGCCGCTGTACAAGCTGCTGGGCGGGTGCCGGGACAAGGTAAAGGCGTATGCCAGCACGTTTCCGAATATGGGGAGTGTGGAGGAGTATGGGGCTCATGCGGCAGCGTGCAAAGAGGAGGGGTATACGCACTACAAGATTCACCCGTACTATTTCTGGAACCCGGTGACGAAGGAGGCAGTCCCGGGCAGGCCTTCGCATATTGAGAAGGACATTGAGGTGTGCCGGGCCGTGCGGGCCGCGGTGGGCGAAGATATGGTGCTGAGCTTTGATCCGTGGGGTACCTATCGGACGTATGAGGAGGCGTACAAGGTGGGGCGCGTGCTGGAGGAGTTGGGATTCTACTGGTATGAGCACCCGATGAATGAGTACCGGGTTCAGCCGTATATCAAGCTGTGCCGGGAGCTGGACATTCCGATTCTGTCTCCGGAGATTGCCGCGGGCAGTCTGTATACGCGGGCGGACTGGATTTTACGGGGCGCGTCTGACATGACACGGATTGATGTGCTGCGCGGCGGAATCACGGGCGTGCGCAAGATGGTTGCGGTGGCCGAGGCATTTGGCGTCCGGTGCGAGATTCATATGAGCGGGTTTGCGAACCTGCAGATTCTGGGGTCTACGAGTGAGGATACATGTGAGTACTATGAGCGGGGACTGCTGGCTCCGGGAATCGATGGCAATACGGCGCCGCCCTATCTGGAGGACATTGGGGACAGGATGGACAGTGACGGGTATGTTCATCTGCCGCAGGAGCCGGGGATGGGGTATCGGATAAATTGGGACTATATTGAGGATAATCTGGTGTAGGGGAACAGCGGGGGAACTGCGGGGGAATTGGAGGTTGACGGAGCAGAATAGGGACCGCTCAGAAGGCTACGCCGAGTTTGACGTTTTCTTCGGGCGCTGAGGCGATTTTGGGGTAGGCGTGGAGCAGGTCGTTGAAGGGGACGACAGGTTGGACGACGGGTTCTGATTTGAGGCTGCCGTCGCAGAGGAGGCGCCAAACGACTGAGAAGAGGCGGTTTTCGTCCCAGTTGGGGTATTCGGGGTTTGGTTCGCTGCAGGCGCGGGAAAAGACGATGGTGGGGCGGTTGAAGTGAGCTTCGGCGCCCAAGTCGAGTCCGGCGGGGTAGCTGCCGGGCCAGGCGCCGGCGACGACTGTGCCAAGGTAGGCGACGCCGCGCAGGGCGGCCTGGAGCGCGGAGTAGTGGCCGCTGTAATCGACGCAGACGTCGGCCCCGCGTTTGGCGGTGGCGAGCTTGATTTCAAGCCCGGCATCGCAGGCGCCGGGGTCAAGGACGAGGTCGGCGCCGCACTCCTCGGCTACATCGCGGCGGAGGGGGATGGGGTCGACGGCGATGACGGGATGCGCGCCGGCGAGTTTGGCGAGTTGAACGACGAAGAGGCCGATGGCGCCCATGCCGAAGACGGCGACGGCATCGCCGATGCGGATGTGGCCGTCGCGGACGGCGCCGAGGGCGAAGTCTGCCGGGTCGAGGCAGACGGCGGCCTGCCACGGGACGCCGTCAGGGAGTTTGCGGGCGCGCGCGGCGGGCCAGACGTGCTCCTGGCGGAAGGAGCCGTGGGCGAAGACGGATTCGCCAAGGTCGAAGTCGTGTACGTCCGAGCCTTTTTCGACGATTTCACCAACACACATGTTGCCGAGGCCGCTGGGGTAGGTGACCATCTGACTTTCGTGGGTGAAAAGGTGGAGGTCGCCGTCGTAGTTGCCGCGATGGCCGGCGTATCCCTGGAACATGGCCATTTCGGAGCCGTGTTTGGCTGCTCCGAAGCGGCTGCGGACGCGTATCTGGTCGGGCGCGAGGGGCGGGCTCTGGTAGTCGCGGAAGGCGACCTGTTCTTGGGCGGGGGCGATGAGTTCGGTGGGCATGGGGTTCCTCCCGGGACGGGGGCGATTTGAATTGGTGTGAAAGGACCGCTGTAATCGTCGCTGCCGGTTCGCGATAGGTGACGGGCTGTTCTCGATCTTCACTTCGGTGGTAACGGTCGAATGGATTCTGGCGCCGAATCGGCTGGTCAGATGTACTGAGGGTTCATCTGGCAAGTTGGCGGATCCGGCATTTGGATAGACTGCATTGTACCCCTTTTCCGGGAAGCGCGGCAATTGTATTGCTTTGATCCTCTGTGCTATTCTTTCTCCGCCGAAACTGGACAGCCAAACAACAGGGTGGGAGACAACTATGCCTCTCTGGTTAACGCGCAGTGACGTGGAAGGTCTGTTGGACATGGTGGCGGCAATCGAGGCGGTGGCGGAATCGTATCGACTGGACTATTTGGGGGAGGCGGAGCTGCCGGTCCGCACGAACATACCGGTGTCCCGGCATGAAGGGAGCCTGATGTCGATGCCCGCCTATTTGGGTGAGGAGATGGATGCGCTGGGCGCGAAGCTGATTTCCTTTTACGGAACGAATCCAACGCGGCGCGGGCTGCCTGCGGTGCAAGGGACCGTTATGCTCTTTGACGGCAGTAACGGGGCGCTGCTGGCGCTGATGGATGCCGGGTTTCTGACGGCGATGCGCACGGGCGCGTCGGGCGGAGTGGCGGCCCGCTATCTGGCGAGAGAAGATGCACGGACGTTGACGATTTTTGGGAGCGGCGCGGCGGCGCCGTACCAGGTGGAGGCGGCGCTGTGCGAGCGGTCGATCGAGCGGGTGTATGTGCTTTCGCGAACGGCCGCGAACGCGGAGGCGCTGGCTCAGAAGCTGACTGAATCTTTCGGCGTTCGGGCGCAGGCGACGACTGATGTCGAGATGGCGGTGGGCGCGGCAGATATTGTGGTTACGGCGACGAGCGCGCACGAGCCGCTGTTCGAGGGGAGTCTGCTGCGCGCGGGCGTCCACATTTCGGGGATTGGGTCGCACTTGCCCTATGCGAGCGAGGTGGATGCGGCGACGATCTGCAGGGCGAAGGTGGTGGTTGATCAGATGGCCGCGTGCCTTGCGGAGGCGGGCGATCTGATCCGGCCAATTGAGGCGAACGCGTATGAGGCTGACCGGATCTATGCTGAGATGGGGGCGATTGTGGCTGGAGACAGACCCGGCCGAGAGGATAGTGAGGAGATAACGTTTTTCAAGTCTGTAGGGCTGGCGGTGCAGGATGTTGCGGTTGCGCGGGTTGTGTATGGGAGGGCGATTGAGAGGGGTGTGGGGACGAAATTGGAGGGATAGGGAGCTGGGGAAGGCGAGGGGCAGTGAGTTGGTGAGGTGTTTTGAGGAGGGTGAGAGGGATGGCGCCAGGGGTTGAAACGATCGATTTTGACGCCGGGGAGGCTGAGCACGTTGCCTGGGCGGTGGCGTTGTGGAACGATGCCGCGGACGATGATCTTCCGATAACGGAGAGATTCCTGCGATACAATTTGACGGCTGATGCCGGAATTGAAAGGGCTGGGCGGCTGGCGATGGTGGACGGCCGCGCGGTTGGCTTTGTGCTGTACAGCGCATATCCAGGAGCGCCGGCTGCGATTCACACGGATGTGGCGGGCTGGATCGAGGCGATCGCGGTGGCGCGGGCTTTCCAAGGGCAGGGGATAGGGCGGGCGTTGCTGGGGTGGGCCGAGGAGAGGCTGGCGGAGGAGGGGACGTTGGGCGGACGCGTTTTGGCAGGCGGCGGCTTGCGGCCGTTTGTGCCGGGGCCCGCTGCAGATTCGGCGGGAGAGGCGTTCTTTCTGGCTTGCGGGTACCGATACGCGGAGGGGCCTTACGTTTGGGATACGGCGCGTTCGCTCGGCGGTTACAGGCCGCCGGCGCTGCGCGAAGTGGCGGCGGCGGCGCGGCCCGGAGCTTTGGGACAGGAGGCGGAGCTGGCGGACTTCCTGGCGAGGGAGTTTCCGGGGCGGTGGCGGTGGCAGGCGGAGAGGTTCCTGGAGGCGGGGGGGCGGATATCAGATTATATGTTGCTGTGGACAACTGAGGGCGTGCAGGGAGCGTGCCGCCTGACGTTTGAGGACTCCGCCTGCCCGGTGGAGCGCTTTTTTCCCTACGGGCTGCCGCGTCCCTGGGGGCAGTTGGGTTCGGTTGGCATCAGCGCGCATCTGCGAGGGCAGGGGATGGGGCTGTACTTGCTGAATGCGGGATTGAGGCGGTTGCATGACAGCGGCGTCAACGGGTGCGTCATTGACTGGACGACGATTGTTGACTTCTACGGCAAGTGTGGGTTCGCTCCGTATCGAAAGTGGGCCCGGCTGGAGAGGCGAACTGACGGTTGAGCGATTTTAGGTTAGACGGGAGAGATTCGGGCTGAACGGGCATGCCTGGCGGGGCAGTGCGTACGCGTGGATAAGGAGGGCGGCGAGTCGATGCGAGTCGTTGGGTTGATGAGCGGGACGTCGGCGGACGGGATCGACGCGGTTGCGGCGGAGGTCTCTGGCACGGCGGAAGGACTGGGGATGCGCCAGCTTGCATTTGAGCATGTTGCGTGGTCGGCGGAGGAGAAGGCGGCGATCGAGAGTTTGATCGCGGGCGGCGGAGATACGCGCAGCTTGAGCCGGGCGGGATTTCAGCTTGGGGCGCGTTTTGCCGAGGCGGCAATGCTGGTTGTCAAACGAAGTGGACTTAAGCTGGAGGCGTTCGATCTGATTGGGTCTCACGGGCAGACGGTGTGGCACGAGGTGGAGGAAGGCGGCGCGGTTCAGTCGACGTTGCAGATTGGAGAAGCGGCGGTCATCGCGGAGTGGACGGGGATCACGACGGTGGCTGATTTTCGTGTAGCCGACGTAGCTGCGGGAGGGCAGGGCGCGCCGCTCATTCCGGTATTCGACCAGTATTTTCTGCGCCCGGCGGCGGGTTCGGAAGGATGCCGGGCGGTGCAGAATATCGGGGGCATTGGCAATGTCACGTTTCTGGCGGGTAGGGAATCGGATGGGGCGACGCTGGCGTTCGATACCGGGCCGGGCAATGCGCTGATCGATTGGGCGGCGGCGCACGCGACGGACGGGGCGATGCGGTATGACGAGGATGGGCGGTTGGCGGCGCAGGGCAGGCGCGAGGATTCTCTGGTTGAGCGCTGGCTGGCGCATCCCTTTTTTCAGAAGAAGCCGCCGAAGTCGACCGGGCGGGAGTTGTTCAGCGTCGGGCTGGCAGCGCAGTTTCAGCGGGAAGCGGCAGAGGCCGGGCTGTCGGCCGCGGATTTCGCGGCGACGGTAACTGAGCTGACAGCGGCTTCGATTGCGGAGAGCTATCGCAGGTTTGCGCCGAGGCCGGTGGCGGAGATGGTCGTGTCCGGCGGCGGGGCGCGCAACCCGTTTTTGCTGAATAGGATCGGGGACCAGTTGAAGAAGCGGTGCGGGGCAACTGTACCGATTGTGCGGTATGGGGAGGTAGAGGGCGTGCCTGGTGACGAGGAGTCGAAGGAGGCGCTGGGGTTTGCATTGCTGGCGTGGCTGACCATACGGGGAGAGAGCGGCAATGCGCCGGCGTGTACGGGCGCGAAGGGGGCGCGGGTGTTGGGGAAGATTTCGCCGGGGCGGAACTTCCGGGCGTTGGCGGGGAGACTGCAGGGGAATATGGCCAGTGGATAGGGAGTCGCGGGAGGCGGGGCGGGTTTACGTCGTACGGTTCGTGCCGGGGGTTACATGGGGGGTCGGTTACATCATCGATATGGGATCGACATCGATGCGCCAGCCGAATGGGATGTCGATCCCGTGGAGGAAGGCGGAGGGGTTGGCAGTGCGGATGATGATTTGCCAGCGGTAGTAGCCGCGAATGCGGGCGTAGGGCGCCGGGGCAGGACCCATGAGATCGACGCCTTCGCCCCAGATGCCCAGCTGCTCGGCTCTGTGTTGCAGGTTCTGCATCATGCGGGCGGTTTGGTCGTGGACGTTGGTGAGGTTTTTGTGCCAGTAAATTAGGCGGGCAAGCCTGCTGACAGGCGGGTACTGTTGTTCGCGTCTGAAGGACATTTCCCTTTTATAGAAAGCGTGATAGTCGTGTTTGGCTGCGGCCTGAAGGGCGTAGTGTTGGGGCGTGTAGCTTTGAAAGATGACACGTCCGCCTCTGCGGCTGCGGCCGGCGCGGCCTGCGACTTGTGTCAGGAGTTGGAAGGTGCGTTCGGGGCCGCGGAAGTCGGGAAGGTAGAGGCCGACGTCGGCGGCGACGACGCCGACGAGGGTCACCAGGGGCAGGTCGAGGCCCTTGGCGATCATCTGGGTGCCGACGAGGACATCGGCTTCGTGGCTGGCAAAGCGCTCGAGGATCTGTTCGTGGCTGCCTTTGCGGCCTGTTGTGTCTCTGTCCCAGCGAAGGAGACGGGCGCGCGGGGCGATCTGGCTGACGAGCTCTTCGATGCGCTGCGTGCCGGCGCCGAAGAAGCGGATCCGGTGGCTGCGGCAGTCGGGGCAGCGTTCGGGGATGGGTGTGCGGGCGTTACAGCGGTGGCAGATGAGCTGGGCGGCGCGTTCGTGATAGGTGAGCGGCGTCTCGCAGCGGGAGCATTCGGCGACGTAGCCGCAGTCTCGGCACATGACGAAGGAGTGAGTGCCGCGACGGTTGAGAAAGAGAATGGCCTGTTCGCCAGCGTCGAGGACGGCGTGGAGCTCAGATTGGAGGCTGCGGCTGAAGATGCTGCGATTGCCGGCGCGCAGCTCCTGGCGCATGTCGACGATTTCGACAGGAGGGAGGGCGGCGTACGGGGCGACCGCAGGACTTTCGCCCGAATCAGATGCGGGTTCCTGGTCCAGGTCTGCATGGCCCAGGACGCGGTCAGGCATTTCGAGTAGGCGCAGAGGTCCTCGTTGTGCGGCGTGGTAGGCGTCCAGGGAGGGGGTGGCTGTTCCGAAGATCAAGGCGCTGCCGGTGGCGTCCGCGAGCTGGGTTGCGACGGTGCGGGCGTCGTAGAAAAGAGTAAAGCTGCCCCATTCATCGGTGTCCTGTTTGTAGGTGGACTCGTGTTCTTCGTCGATGACGATGAGGCCGAGGCGGGGCAGGGGTGCGAAGAGGGCGCTGCGCGCGCCGATGATGATATCGATTTTTCCGTCGCGCGCCCTGCGCCAGACGTCGTAGCGCTGGCTGGTGTTGAGGCCGGAGTGGATGACGGAGACGCGGTCGGGGAAGCGGCCGGCGAATCGGGCGACGGTTTGGGGTGTGAGGGCGATTTCGGGCACGAGGACGATGGCCTGGCGATTACGAGCGAGGGTTTCGGCGATGGCGCGCAGGTAGATTTCGGTCTTTCCGCTGCCGGTTGCGCCGTGCAGGAGGAACTGTTTGGATCGTATCGTGTGGTCGCCGGCAAGTGGGTTCATGGGACGGCATTGCGGATCGGGCTGCTGGTCGGGTTGCTGGGCGGGCTGCATGAAGCAGGCGCCGCGGATCCTGTCCCAGACTTGCTGTTGCTGGTCGGTCAGATCAGGTGGTTGGGTCCTGGGATAGATGCGGCCGCCGAGTGGATCGCGGTAGCGCACTTTCTGCTCGAGACGAATCAGCCCGGCCTTCTGCAAGTCTCGGAGTTTGTTGAGGTTAGTGTCGACCTGCGCGTAGAGATCGGTTTTCCAGAGAGGGACGCGGGCCTTAGCAAGGGTTTGCAGCACGGGCCCGTAGACGGAGGCGCCGCGTAGCTTGAGGATGGCTTCCTCGGTGGCCGCAGGAGACTGGGCCAGGACCACCTTCTGATCGCAGTCATGGACCAGTCCTTTCTTCTGCAGGGCGGTGAAGGGTCTCTTGGATGAAAGATTGAGGGTTGTTCTCAGGTCGTTGACGGAGAGTGTGTGGGAAGGGGCGTTCAGTAGGGCGGTGAGAATTTGGGTCTGCCTGGTGGAGCGACCCAGGGCGAAGAGGCTTTTGCGGACGGAGGCGGGGTCGATCAGCAGTTCGATCTGTTCTTCCCGCTTCAGACGTACTTTCGGCGGGTCGCCGCTTTTGCCGAGGAGGCCAGGAGTGAGAAAGAGCTTGGCGGCTTGGGAGACGGGGGCAACATAGTAGTCGGCGATCCAAAAGGCCAGGTTGATCTGTGCCGGGGACATGACTGGTTGGGGGCGCGCCAGCCGGGAGATCGCCTTGGTTTCAACCGGGGATGATTCTGCCGGCCCGACGACGACGCCCTGGACTTCCTGCGCGCCGAATGGGGCCCAGACCAGGTGGCCGGTCTGGACGGTATCTCTGAGATTTGGGGGGAGGTGATAGTGGAATGTCTGATGGCGGGCAGCGCCGCCGGTACGCTGGTGTACTGACTGGGGATCGGGGAGGTCTGCACGCGCGTTGGGGCCGTCCTCGCCATTTAGGCCTGACTGAGCGTCTGCGGGAGGGGGAAGGTCCTGCTGCCGGAATGAGCGTCGGATTGGCAGGAAGACAATCAGTTTTACGAGTGGCTTTCGTTCAGACACAGGGCGATCCGCCTGGGACTTGGCTCATATGTTCGCGGCAGCTGATTGAATCTTAGCGCAGAATCGCCTTGGCTGGCAAAGGATGGGAAAAGTATAGCAGAGCGAGAAGTGCGGGAACGCGCACGTCACGCTTCTCTGAGGAGGCGGAAGCGGGATTCGGGTGAGGGCGGGCTACCATCTACGACGGCGTTGGAAGGTAAAGAGCCGCGTGAATCGGAAGATCAGCGCGTAGACATAGACCTGCCAGATGCCGATGGGAAGGGCAATGGCGGCTGGAAGGAATGCTGTGACTGGATGGGCGACGATGGATGCGTCCAGGCTGTTGAAGAGGCTGGCAAGGAGCGCGTAGGATACGAGGCCGAGGAGGATGCCCATCAGCGGCTGGATTGTTGAGCGGACGATGTACTGGCGGTCAAATTCTTCGTGCACCCTCATGCGTTCGAAGAGGAAGGAGATTGTGCCCAGACAGCCGCCGATGCCGCCGGCTGAAACTGTCCAGAGGACGGCGGCGTAGTGGGAGGTATTCCACCCCGAGTTTGTAGAGATCCAGTTGATCGCGTCGTTTACGCGGAGCGGATATAGATAGAGGAGGGCCGCGAGTCCGCCAAGTCCTGACATCCAAAGGATGAGCAGGAGGAATGTTTTGAGGGCGATGCCGCGGGAACGGCTGCGGCTAAATCTAGCGCGATCGATGATCTGTTTGGCCTGTTCGATATTGTACTGAGCTCTTTCGATGCGGTAGGGCTGGCCGGCGATGATTTCCCTTGCTTCTCGCAACAGGGCCAGGGCATGACCCGTGTTTTCGCGCCGCGTTTCCCGGACGTGGTCGATCGCCTGGTAGAGGCTTACAATCTCTTCTTCGATCATTTGGACTTCAGTAGGAGGCGATTCGGGCCCGACCTGGACCTGGCTCCAGTCCAGCGGGGGCGTCGACGTCACTGGGGTATCGAGAAGGGATTGCGATTGGGGGGGAGCTTGAGACTTCTGAAGCGGGAAGCTTTGGGGCTGGGAATCGGGCAGGGGCGCGTATTCCTGTTGCGTGTCAACGTCGCGGGTCTCGTCGAGAACAGGTTGGCCCTGGTCAGATGGGGCGGGCGGCGACTCGAGGCTTTGCGGCGTGTCCTGTTGAAGGGAAGGAGGAGGCGTGTGCTGGTGGTCATCTGCGCGCTGGCCGGTGGATTGGGCAGATGACTGAGGGTTGTCGCGGGCAACAGGCGAGGCGGGAAGGCCATGGGAGCCGCCGTCTGCTGGCCCCCCGTCCGTGCTGGACGGCGGTTCGCGGTCTGCGGCCAGCTGTTCGAGCAGGTATTCGGCACGTTGACGCAGGGCGGCCAGTTGAGCCGCGGATTCTTCCAGCATGTGCAGGGAAGGGAGCTCGTCTTGCTGTCGGTCTTTAGGAGCAGGAGCCGCCTGATAGTTTTCGGACGGTTGGGCGTTGTCGGCCGAATGTCGGGAGGCGTTATCTGAATTGTTTTTCAAATTTCGCTACAGTTCATTCTGCATGGCTAAATACCCGACGGCTGCACGTGAACGACGGAGGGGAGGCGATCCAACGTGTTCAGGCGGTCGTATATCACTATATCATACGGTTTTGATGGGGGAAAAGGATTGTTTGGGGGGCGGGGAGCAGTGCAGAGGTTAGGAGACAGGGATGGGGCGGAGTGGGCGGGGAGTGTCTGGACGGGAATTTAGGGGGATTGAAGGGATTTGGAGATTGTGTGAATGTGGGATGATGGTTGGGTCGGGCAGAAGGCTGAGTGCTGAAATTGGCGATAGATTTGACAGTTCCGGCCTATGGCACGTATAATCGACTATTGGTAGTTATTCTGAATTGATATCATTGGAGGGTTGAGGAAATGCCTAAACGAACCTGGCAACCGAAGGTTCGCAAGCGATTGCGCACGCACGGCTTTCGCAAGAGGATGAGCAAACCAGGGGGCCGCAATGTTTTGAAGCGGCGCCGGCTAAAGCAGCGTTCTGTGCTTTCAGTCCAGCTTTCGACAAGGAAACGAACATTCTGATTGCCCGCCTCAATCCTGGACCGAGTAGGAAAGCGCGCTGCCGTTTGCTTGTTTCGATCTGGTTGACGGGATGGTCGGGGCGAGCGGTGAAGCGGGAGTGCGCCGCGGGTGTACGGGAAGGGCTTTAGCGTGCAACGGCGGACAAGATTTCGATTGGGGATCGTGGAAGCGGAACGGCGTGAGACGACGATTCCGGATTCGGGACAATGAGCGGTTCCAAAAGGTACGCCGGAAAGGCAGATCGTACGGCAGTCACCTGGCGGTTCTGTGCGTTGCGGAGAATCAGCTCAGTCATAGCCGGTTTGGGTTTTCGGTGAGCCGGCGCATTGGGAACGCTGTTGTGCGGAACCGGGTGAAGAGGCGGATGCGGGAGTCTGTGCGGCTGCGCATGGGGCAGATACAGACTGGCTGGGACTGTGTTTTGATCGCCAGATACCCGATTCGCAAGGCGTCGTACGCCCAGATTGACGCTACGGTTGGCCGATTGTTTCGCAAGGCAGAATTGGCAGCGGCAGCAGGCGGGCCTGCAAAGGGTATAGCTAGAGGAACGTGACGCGTGCGTGCGGTCTTTTTGCTCTTGATCAAGGGTTACCAGAGATGGATTTCGCCGCTATTAGGGAGCAATTGCCGATTTTATCCGACCTGTTCCCGATATACGTATGAGGCGGTGGAGCGATACGGGGCGGCGCAGGGCCTTTGGATGGGCTTACGCCGGGTATGCCGATGTCACCCATGGAATCCGGGAGGAATTGATCCGGTGCCCTAGGGAATTGTTGATTTTTACGTGCGTGCGCCTTGCTCACCTGAATGAAAAAGGCGCCGGAAGGCGAGGCAGGACAGCTGGACGGCATCAGGGCGCGGCAGGACGGCAGAAGGCAGGATGCCGCTGACGCCATTCGGGAGAGATTGCCGGACTACTCGAAGGCTTGCAACGTTTCAGGCCACGTCAGATGAGGTGTAACCCGGCCCGGCCGGCGCCAATAGTTGGCTCGGCGATTAGGAGATAAACGGTGAATCGCAGAAGGATACTCTGGCTGTTGATCCTCGTGTCAGCGGCGCTCTTGCTTGGCGGGTGCGGCGTGCCGCGGGAAGGTGTGGTGGATTGGAACACGGCCGAGCCATCGGGTTGGTGGCAGGTAATCATCGTCTTTCCATTGGCGAGGTCCCTCATCTGGCTGAACACCAGTCTCGTCAATATGGACATACCGTACAGTTGGGGCTTTGCCATCATACTGTTTACGGTCATTATCAAGCTGATCACGTTCCCGTTGACGATGATCCAGATAAAGAGTATGCAGGCGCAGAAAAATCTGCAGCCGAAACTCCAGGAGCTACAGAAAAAGTTTGGCAAGAACAAGGACAAAATGGCGCAGGAGCAGATGAAGCTCTACCGGGAGGCAGGAGTAAACCCGTTGAGCGGCTGTCTGCCCATGATTGTTCAGATGCCGGTTTTGTTCGGATTGTATTCGGCGCTTGTTGCGCTGGGCCCCTCGTTGACCGACGCCAGGTTTTTCTGGATACCGGATTTGGGTTTTCCTGAGTTTACGCGCGGTCTTGCCTGGATTCCCGAAAAGTTCAATGGCGGCGAATACTACACATTGTTCGCCTATCTGGTGCTTCCGGCCCTGCTCATGGTCAGTCAGGTCTACATGCAGCGGATGACGACGGCGACCACGCCGACGGCGAATCAGGGCCAGGCAGGCATGATGAAGCAGATGACGACGATGATGACGTTGATGTTCGGCTTCTTCACACTGCAGGTACCGGCGGGTCTGTCGTTGTATTGGGTGACGAGTAACCTGTTGCAGCTGGGCCAGACGTACATTGCCAACTATCTGGGCGGCGTAAACAGCGCGATCGCGCCGTCCGAGCCCCAGGCGGTGGCGGCCGCGGCGGGCGTGACCTCGTCGGACGGCGGGGCAGCGGCGGTGACGCCTGCAGCGGAACCAACGGGTGTACAACGCAAGAGGACGCCTCGTCGTCGACGGAACCGACGCAATCGAAAGAGACGATAAGATGAATAGAGGTCAGAGCTACGATTACACGGCGAAGACCGTGGATGAAGCCGTTGACGAGGGTTTGCGCCAGCTTGGTGTTGCCCGGGATGAGGTGGACGTCGAGGTAATTCAGGAGGGGAGTCGCGGTCTGTTGGGTATCGGGGCGAGCGACGCACAGGTTCGTTTGACGCTCGTAGAAACTGCGGAGGAGGAGGAGGCTCAGCCCGAGGAAGCAACTGAAGCAGTTACTGACAGCGCGATGGAAGATGACGGCGATCCTGACGATTCGACGGAGGAGTCTCCGGCGGAAGCCTCTGCGATTGCGGTGTCGGAGGAGGAAGAGGAGGAAGCGAGCGGGGGCGAGGCTGAGGAGTCACAAATTGACTACGATGCCGAGGCGGATATCGAGGAAGCCGAGCTGGAAGATCTTGCATTTGATTTGCTCAACCAGATGCTGGTTCATTTGGGAATTGAAGCCGAGATCGATCTTTCCTGGTCAGACGATCCGGATGATAGCGAGCCAGCCCTGATCCTGAATGTTGTTGGCGACGATTTGGGGAGCCTGATCGGACGAAATGGCGAGACGCTGTCGAGCATACAGTATCTGATTCGTCTGATGGTGAACCAGGAGTTACATCGCTGGAAGAATATTGTCGTTGACATTGACGGGTACAAGCAGAGGAGGGCCGAGCAACTAAGCCAGCTGGCCCACCGCCTGGCGGAGCAGGTCGTTGCTTCCGGGCGGCCGGCCTCATTGGAACCGATGCCGGCGAGCGAGCGCCGCCTGGTCCACATAGCCTTGCGAAACCACGACCAGGTCTATACGGAGAGCACAGGCGAGGACACGCGTCGGAAGGTGCAGATCCTGCTCAAGTGAGATGCGCGGGCAAAACTCCGTCTGTAGCAAGGGCCGTCCGCGGCCTGGTAAACGGAATCGCGGTCATTCGTGAAAGCAAAAGGCGGCGGCAAGACGGCGTCAAAATGGCTGTGGGAGCCCATCGTCAGCAACCTGCGGTAGGTCAATGACGATCGATTTCTTGGCAATTGGAACAGTTACCCGCGATATTGCGACTGCGGACCCCACTACAACCGAATATGTATTGGGAGGCACGGTCAGTTTTGCGGCGGTGACGGCGGCCCGGCTGGGGCGCAGCCCTGTGGTCCTGACCCGGGCAGGGGATGATATCGATCTGTCGGCGTTGCGGGACGCTGCTGAGGTACACGTATTGCCCGCCGAGAAGACGACGACTTTTGCGAATCTCTACTCACGCGAAGGACGGGTGCAGTATTGTTACACACCCTCTCCTCCGATTGGGGCCGACGACATACCGCGACGGCTGAGGTCTCCTCATATCGCGCTGCTCGGGCCGCTGGTGAACGAGGTGCTGCCGGACGTGGCGCCGTCATTTGGCGGCGAGACGATTGTGGCGGCTGTACCGCAGGGATGGATGCGCCGCTGGGACGGTGAAGGGCGCGTGTATCCAACGCCTTGGCGGGACATGGCGCGCATACTGCCTCATCTAGACGCGCTTATTTTGTCGATTGAGGATATCGACGGCGATTTGCGGCAGGTGGAAACGTTTCTCGACTATGTATCGCTGGTCGTGCTGACGGCGTACCGGGACGGGAGCACAGTATACCGGCGCCGTTCCGATGCGGAGGTGGAGGTCGTGCCGATTCCGCCGCGCCCGGCGCGGGAAGTCGATCCCACGGGGGCCGGGGATATTTTTGCCACGGCCTTCCTGTTGAGGTTGGATGAGACCGGAGACCCGATTGACGCCGCCAGGTATGCCAACATTACGGCCTCATTCGGCGTTGAGGGACAGGGCGTGAACGGCGTTCCGAGCCATGAGACAGTATTGGACTATATGTCCAAGCATCCCTGGCAACGGGATTGACGGGAACTTTTTGAGGAGCAGTGGGACAGCAGGAAGGGACTCGGAGAGAACGATAACTTGGTTTCGGGCGAGAGATGAAGGCACAGATATTTGCCATCGCCAATCAGAAGGGCGGCGTGGGCAAGACGACAACTGCGGTCAGCCTGAGCGCGTATCTGGCCAATGCGGGCAGGAAGATTCTGCTGGTAGACAGTGACCCGCAGGCGAACGCAACGACCAGCATGGGCCTTGATCCCAGGAAACCGGGACCGAGCATTTACGAAGTCTTGATAGAAAACAGGCCGATTGGGGAAGCGATCACGCCGACGGCGGTTGCTGGCCTGAGCATGGTGCCGGCCAATCTCGACCTTGCGGGCGCGGAGGTTGAAATGGCGGCGAGGATGGCGCGGGAGCAGCTGCTGTCCAAGGCGCTAAAGCCGCTTCATCGCGATTTTGACTACATCTTTGTTGACGAACCCCCCAGCCTGGGACTGATCACGATTAATGGGTTGACCGCGGCAGACGGGATTATCATTCCTGTGCAGTGCGAGTACCTTGCCCTGGAGGGATTGAGCCAGCTGCTGGAGACAATTCAGCAGGTGCGAAGGGTCCTGAACAGCAGGCTGCGCGTGGCCGGCGTTTTGCTCACGATGGCGGACGGGCGCACAAATCTCAGCAACCAGGTCGTGGAGGACGTACGAGAACATTTCCCAGTTGAGACATTTGAGACGTTGATCCCCCGTTCTGTCCGTCTGGGCGAAGCCCCAAGCCACGGTCTGACAATTTTGAACTATGCGCCGGAGAGCGCGGGCGCGAAGGCTTATGAAGAACTGGCTGTCGAATTCATGGCCAGATTCCCGGTTGGGGTCGGGGCGACCTCGGGATAGATGCCGGGGCGTCCTGAAGAAGGCGCGGCAGAGGCAGTAGGCTGGTGACAATGAGCAGAGAAACCGGAACGGGACAGGGCGGCGCACGTCGGCGACAGGGGCTGGGCCGCGGATTGGGCGCCTTGCTAGGGCGGTCGGCCACCGAGAGCGCGGGGGACGGGGACGAGCAGGAAGAGCAGCCGAGTGACGGCGGCATCGTCGATATTTCCATTGACGAGATCCATCCGAATCCCCATCAGCCGCGTTCGAGCTTTGATGTGGGCAGCCTGGTTGAACTGGCAACTTCGATTCGCGAGCACGGCGTGATACAGCCGTTGATTGTTTCCGAGCGCCCCGATCAACCGCAGCGCTACTGGTTGATAGCTGGGGAGAGGCGGTGGCGCGCGGCGCGGCGGGCCGGGCTGGAGGACGTGCCGGCGATTGTGCGGGAGGCGACGAGCCAGCAGTTGCTGGAGCTGGCGCTTGTGGAGAATTTGCAGCGCGACGATCTGAGCCCGCTGGAGGAGGCGTCTGCCTTCAATACGCTGATTGACCAGTTCAACCTGACGCAGGCCGAGGTCGCGTACCGGGTGGGAAAGAGCCGTTCGGCGGTGGCGAATGCGGTGCGTCTTCTGGGGCTGCCGGTGGAGGTTCGGACAGCTCTGAATGACGGTTTGGTGAGCGCCGGACATGCGCGCGCGCTTCTGGGGCTTGAGAGCGACGATGACAAGCTGCGGGCGCTGGAGGAAATTGTCGCGAGGGCGTTGAACGTGCGGCAGGCTGAGGAACTGGTTCGGCGCTGGCAGGCGGAGCCGGCGGTCAGGGAGCCGGTGGAAGAGGATCAGCAGATTAAGGCACAGATGCGTTTTTGGGAGAACCGTTTTCGAGACCGGCTCCAGACCAAAGTGAGCCTGGAACGAAAGGGTGATGGAAGCGGGCGGCTGGTCGTACACTTCTACAGCGATGAAGATCTCGAGTCGATTTACCGGGAGATTGTCGGAGATGAAGCCAATTGAGCTCCGGCAAGGCGACCGGGGGAAGGCGGCGGGATCGGGACGGCGTGGACAGACCCTGGTCGCCGATTTGCACTCTCTTTTAGGACGTTGCCCAGATTACCCGGGAAAGCCGAATGGCTGAAAAGATTGGCGGGGCCTTCCAGGCAGAACAGAAACGTGTAGCAGATTTGCTTGAAGAGGCGTTCGCCGGATTGCCTGAGGCGTTGTCACAGTTCGTCCGCAGTGAAATGGAGGAGGAGCAGATTCTGGCCGGGGTTGTTCTGGCGTCGGCAGCGCCAGAGGACGATTCGAATGAGCGCAAAGAGAGGCGCGTGGCCCTGGCCGCAGCGCTGGAGCTCCTACAGGTCGCGCTGAACATTCATCGGTTGTTGCTGAGGCCGGAACGGAACGACACGATCGACAATGTTCTGCTGGGGGGAACGATATTGGCTGGCGACTACTGTTTCAGCCGCGCGGCAGTGCTTGCCGCGCGCACATGCCATCCCGGTGTCGTGACAGTTTTCGCTGAGCTGCTGCAGACGCTAAGCGAGGCCAATCTGAGACGCGTCATCGCCAGGGACGGCGCCAGCTACGAGAGCATGGCGGCGGCCGAACGCGCAGCCCTGTTTGAGAGCGGGGCGGCGGCCGGCGGCATGCTGGCGGATCTTGCAGAAGACGAGATGGAGGATGTGGCGGCGTATGCGGCGGAGGTGAGTCGGGCCGGAGCGAGGGTCAGCGCAATTTCCCGCGAAAAGGCAGCCCAGGGAAAGCTTGACAGGTTGCCGCTGCGCCAAAGGGCGCGCTGGGGCCAGCTCGTTGCGCGTATCTCTTACGATGGGAATCGAGGCTGAGAGGGGAAGGGGGTACAGGGTGCGTGAGAAGCGGGCGCTGTTGCTCACGACTCCCAACAGCTATCGGACAAGGGACTATGTCGACGCCGCTGAACGGCTGGATATTGAGACGGTCATTGCGGTGGACTTGCCTGAGAAGCTGGCTGAGGAGTGGGACTTTCCGCTGGGAGCAGACTTCGGCAGGCCAGAGGAGGCGGCTGAACAGCTTGTCGGCGCGCTGGCAGGAGCCGGCGGTACAGCGCAAGCGCGGGGCGGTTTCGACGCTGTTCTGGCGCTGGATGACGCCGGTTCCCGGGTGGCGGCGCTGGTCGCGGAGGCGTTTGGACTGCCCCATAACGACCCGGAGGCGGCTGAGGCTGCGCGCAACAAGCATCTGATGCGGCGCATGCTGGCGGCGTGCGGCGCGCCCGTGCCGGCGTTCGCCGAGTTCCGGACCGGCGAAAATCTGAAGGCGGCGATCGTAAGGGCTGAAGAGAAGATTGGGTATCCCTGCGTGGTCAAGCCGGTGGATTTGAATGGAAGCCGGGGGGTGATCCGGGCGAATTTGCGGTGTGAGTTGGGCGCGGCAATCCGGAGGCTTGCGGCGCTGATTGGGGCAGGGAAGCCGTTTCTAATCGAAGGCTATATTCCAGGGGACGAGGTCGCGCTGGAAGGTCTTCTGGACGGTGACCGACTGCATTGTCTGGCGCTTTTTGACAAGCCGGACCCCCTGGAGGGGCCGTATTTTGAGGAGACACTCTACGTTACGCCCTCGCGCCTGACGGCGGAGATGCAGGAGAGGATTGTCAGGACGACGGAGGCGGCTGCCAGGGGATTGGGCTTGCAGACAGGACCTATTCACGCTGAGTTGCGGATCAACTCTGAAGGCCCCTGGATCGTGGAGGTAGCAGGGCGATCGATCGGCGGTCTGTGTTCGCGGATACTGCGATTTGGGATGGAGATCGGGAACGGGAGTTCGCTGGAAGAGTTGATACTGCGGCAGGCTTGCGGGCTGCCCTTGGAAAGCCTTGAGAGGGAATCGAGCGCCGGCGGGGTGATGATGATTCCGATACCGGCGGAGGGCATTCTGCGTCGTGTGGATGGCTTGGAGGAGGCGAAACGGGTGGCCGGGGTCGAAGATGTGCAGATTACGACCCGGCTCAATCAGTCACTGGTTCCACTGCCGGAAGGGGATGCCTACCTGGGTTTCATTTTTGCGAAGGGCCGGACGCCGCGCCAGGTTGAGGAGGCGTTACGAACGGCGCACAGCAGGTTGGGGTTCGAGATAGACCCGGAGTTTGCGCTCCTCGCGTAACGAGGCCCCCTATTTGCGCGGCGCGCCTTTGCCTGCGGGCACACCGGGAACCGCTCCGGGAGTGCCTTCGGGGGTCCAGCCTTCCGGCATCTGCGCGCCTTCCCCAAAGAAGAACTCTTCCATCTGCTGCATCAGGAATTCGCGCGCCTGCGCATCACCCAGGCTGAGGCCATAGTGGTTGATGAGCACGACCGAGTATTGCATCCACATGTCCCAGCCTGCTTGGGAGATGTTTTCGAACACTCGCTGGCCTAACTCGCCGGGGTAGGGCGGTGCATCCAAGCCTGGCAACTCCTGTCCGATTTTTGCGCACTGAACTGTGCGAGCCATAATTCCGCTCCAGACGCAGAATGATTGGAACTGAGGGCTACATTATAGGGCTCTCGATGAACGCTTGTCAAGAGAGATGCGCTTTCTATTTCTAGGGATGCCGGGTCCCTTCAGTTATTTTGTCCTGGAGGGGCTGATCGCGCGCGGGTTTAAGGCGTCGGCGGTTCTGCTTACAGGGTCTGAAAGAGACGTTCTTCGGCCCTTATACGTGCCGGAGGCGGGCGTGGAAACGCGTCCAGCGGCGGAGGCCGAGTTGCCTATAGTGAACCCTTCCGTTGGGATGGGCGCGCCGATCGATGGCGGAGGCGCGGCGGAAGGCGGGCGTCTCCTTGCTGGACCAGGCCGGTTCGGGGCGTCTTACGGGGGACCGTTTCGCCTGGCGACGCGGGAGGGAATCCCCGTTTACGCGAGCGGCGACATTGGCCATCGAGAGGTGAGGAGGTGGTTGGGGAAGATGGCCGTGGACGTTGTGTGCGTGGCCTGCTGGGATCGCCTCATTCCTACTTCTGCCCTGGCCATTCCACGTTACGGGTTTCTCAACGTGCATCCTTCGCTGCTGCCCTTTTACCGTGGACCGTATCCTCTCTTTTGGCAGTTGCGGGCGGGGGAAAGGGAGAAGGGGGTGACGGTCCACTGGATGGACGGCGGCCTGGATACGGGTGACATAGCGGGGCAGCGGGAGCTCGAGTTTGAGGATGGGATGCGGGGCGGGGAGGCGGAAGCCCTGTGCGCAATCGCGGGAGCTTCGCTGACGGCAGACGTTCTGGAAGCGTTGGGGAAGGGAGGGGATGTGCGGGAACCCCAGCCCGAAGGCGGGAGTTATTTTGGCAGTCCTTCGGCGGCGGATTTCTGGCTCGATGCCGGGTGGCATGCTCGCAGGGCATTCAATTTCATGCGGGCGACGGCTGGGTGGCGCGTTCCCTTCCGTTATGAGTGTGAAGGTTCGGTGCGGTGGTTTCGGGATGCGCTGGCGTGGCGGGAAGGGTCTCCTGGGGAGAGTCCTGGGGGAGGGGCGGTGTGGGCGGCGTTTCGGGGCGGCTCGGTGCTGGCGATGGAGGGACGGGAGGGCAGTGGTTAGTGGTCAGCGATCAGTAGTCAGTGGCGGGCGGGGAGACGCCGCGGCGGCGGGCATATGGATGATCGTCGGAGAGGGCGCCCACAAGGGGCGCCCCTGCAGGTGTTTGAAAGTGCAGGCCGAGACGGGAGGACCGCTTTGAGAGGGGGCATTGGCCGAATGCGTAGGGCTAGAGGGCACTGGCCAATGAGCACACATTGCCGGCAAGGCACGTTTTTGCGGGGGGCGTTGCGGGGGGTGTCCCCCCGCATAAGGGAAGCCGCTTGCGGCTGACCGCCCCAAAAAGAGGAGGTAGGGGAGAGGAGTGAAGAGTGAGTAAAGGCAGGTTGACGCGAGCATATGGCCCGGACTGGGACGAGTTTCGGTTTTTCGACGGCGAGTTCCACTGATTTCTGAAACGCGCTTCGCCTGACAACCCCGCAAAGTGATCTGTAACCGATCTGGCTGCGGGCTGTTGTCGGGAGAGGTTCAGATCGAATACAATGGGCTGGCCACGTAGCATTCCAAGAGTTTAGCGAAACAGGAGATTTCAGATGGCGTTGATGACAATACCTCCGGGGATGAAGATTGCGGCGCAGATGTCGCCGGAAGCGGATGAAGGAGAGCTGCAGTTTGTCAAGCAGATGGGGCTGGATTGGGCGGTCTGCTGGACCGATGGCGAACACGCGGGTTACGAGTATTATGCGCGTACCAAGGAGCGATTTGAGAAGGCCGGCGTTCAGATTTACGGCTTTGGCAACCGGGAGGTTCACAACCAGGATGCGATTGTGCTGGGCCTGGAGAACCGAGATGCCAAGATTGAGGAGTATGTAAGCCATCTGAGAGCGTTGGGCAAGGCAGGGATTCCCTACACGACCTATGCGCATATGGGGAATGGCATCTGGAGCACGGAGCGGGAGTTGACGCGAGGCGGGGCCTCGGCGCGGGGTTTTGACCTGGCGAAGGCCGAGGCGGGCCATTGGGCGGGAAGGTATTATCATCTGCCGCTTTCGCACGGCCGGCGGTACTCGGAGGATGAGATCTGGGAGAACTTCCGGTATTTCGTTTCGCAGGCGGCGCCGGTGGCGGAAGAGGAGGGGGTCCGCATCGGGATTCATCCGGATGACCCGCCGCAGCCGGAGCTTGCAGGCGTGCCGAGGTGTATATTCAGCAGCTATGACGGTTACCACCGGGCGATGGAGATGGCGGACAGCCCAAATGTGGGCATCTGTTTCTGCATAGGATGCTGGTTGGAAGGCGGAGACCTGATGGGCAAGGGGGTTGAGGAGTCTTTGCTTCAGTTCGGGCAGAGGGACAAACTGTTCAAGATCCATTTCCGCAACGTAGACCAGCCGTTGCCACACTTTGTGGAGACATTTGTGGATGACGGTTACTTTGATATGTACAGGGCGATGCGGGCGCTGGCGCAGACCGATTTTGACGGGGTTCTGATTCCGGACCACATTCCGACGATGGCGAACGATCACAGGGTTGGGACGGCCTACACGATCGGCTATATGAAGGCGCTTCTGGCAAGGGCCGAGGATGAGGTGAAGGGCTAGGAGGCGATATGAAAACGGTAGGGATACTCAGCCCGGGGGACATGGGGCATACGGTGGGGGAGAGGCTCCGGTCTCACGGGCTGCGGGTGATCGCGCATTTGAAGGACCGGAGCGCGCGCACGCGCGGGCTGGCTGGGAAAGCGGGGATCGAGGAGGTCGAGACGTACGAGGCGCTGGTGGAGGAGGCCGACGTATTGCTGTGCATTCTGGTTCCGGCTGCGGCCGAGGCCGCGGCGCAGAAGACGGCGCAGGCCATACGGAACACGGGCGCGGATGTGCTTTACGCGGATTGCAATGCGGTAGCGCCGGAGACGACGAAGAAAATTGGGGCGATCATCGGCGAGGCAGGGGGCCGCTTTGTGGATGCTTCGATCATTGGGCCTCCGCCGCGGCGCGAAGGCGCGACGCGGTTTTACGCGTCGGGAGAGCATGCGGGGAGCCTGGCGAAGCTGGAGGCGTACGGGCTCGACGTGCCGGTGGTCAGCGAGCGGATCGGCGACGCGTCGGCGGTCAAGATGTGCTACGCGGGATTGACGAAGGGTTTGACGGCGCTGGGCACGAATCTCCTGGTGGCGGCGGAGGCGCTGGGCGTGCGCGAGGCGCTGTTTGCGGAGTACAATTTGAGCCAGGGCCCGATGCTGGAGCGGATGAAGGGGGGATTGCCGGGCATGCCGCCGAAATCGCGGCGTTGGGTGGGTGAGATGGAGGAGATTGCAGCGACGATGGCGAGTGTGGGGATGTCGCCGAAGTTTCATGAGGGCGCGGCGGAGGTTTACCGGTTGGTTGGCGGTTCGGCGCTGGCGGACCGGACGCCTGAGGATCCTGACGCGCCGACGCTGGAAGAGATGCTGCGCGTGCTGGTGAAAATGTTGTAGGGGGAAAGGCTAACTGCAATAGTTCCCTTGCATGTACTGAGGACGGCGACCCGCCTGCCGCGCGATTCCATCTGGCGCGGGCAAGGGCGTTCTAAGGCCGGGCCGTCAGATTCGGTCGAGGAAGGGATCTTCTTCAATGTGGGGGAATATTGGGCCGATGTAGGGCACGGGTGGAAGGCTGTGCCAATCGCGCAAGATCTGGTAGGCCACCGAGGTGAGCTTTTGGCAAGCAGCAACCGCTTCCCGCCATTCGGGACGCTTGATTTCGGCGACGGTCTCATAGGGCAGGATACCGAAATCCCAGGCTCCGCAAAGGCGAGCCAGAAAGTCCACTCGCTCGGCCAAGGTCTCCAAGGCCTCCGGCGGCTCGGTGTCGGGATACAAGGTTCCGTCAATCCATTCCTGCATTGATAAACTTCTCTTTGAACCAGTACCTGGTTCTTTCTGCTTCGCCTCTTTGTTGTTGATTCGCGATGCTGGGCAAGGGTCGCTGCATTTCTATGCGCGAGAGACTTGTGGTGATCGCCAGCGTTGCGCGAGAACGTGAGGTCGATCCTCCGCTTCGCGCCTGCCTCTCGCGCCAAGGCTGCCAGTAATCCTGAGGGGTGGCAGCTTGCGTTTCACATACGGCGAAAATGTCAAGAAGGTCTCGCGGCGCTCCTCATTCAACAAGGGTGACCATATTACTGGCAATCAGGACATCGAGGTTGTCGAGTTGAACATCTGTCCACTGCGCGGAAACTGATTTCTCCAACTGCACAGACCGATCCGCAATCTGAAAGCTAAAGACTGTCCTCCCTTTGCGGCGCAACTCAAGACGACAGACGTCGCCCCGCTCGCGAATACTCAGGTCTCCATGGTGTGACAGAACCTTGGTAACGAACTCCTCGACCCGCGCCGCCTTTGCACGGTAGGCGGCTCCCTCTGACCAGCAGGCGTCGACGCCACGACTTCGCCTGTGGTCAATGTAGTGAACAGACTAAATTCCCCTCCGTTAGAGATAACCTGTCTCAACCTGGTTGAAGCCAGCGCTTTCAAACACTCCTCCGCGTAAGGAGGAATTTGCGAGTGGTGACCTGGACTTCCTGCGGGGCACGCTGACTCTCAGATCTTCAGGCCGCTGAGGACGACGCCCTGAATGAAGTAGCGTTGGGCAGCGGCGAAGAGGGTGATGACAGGAATGGTCATTATGGCTGCGGCGGCCATGAGGAGGTGATCGCGCGGGTCGCTTGTTTCGAGAGGGATGTTCTGGAAAAAGCGGAGGCCGACTGCGGCGGTGAAGAGGTCGACTCTGTTAAGGTAGATGAAGGGGCCGAAGAACTCATTCCAGTCGCCGAGGAACTGAAGGATGGCGACTGTGGTGAGGGCGGGCTTCATGAGAGGGAGGAGGACGCCCCAGAGGATGCGGATGGGGGACGCGCCATCCATGAGCGCGGCTTCGTCCAGGTCTCTTGGGATGGACATGATGAACTGGCGAAGGAGGAAAATCATGAAAGCGCCGCCACCAAGCCAGGAGCCGATTGTAAGCGGGACATAGGTGTTGATCAGTTTGAGGTTAAAGAAGAGCACATATTGTGGAATGAGCGTCACCTGGGTCGGGATCATCATGGTGCCGAGCATGAGGACGAACCAGATTTCCTTGCCGATGTAGTTGAATCGGGCAAAGGAGTAGGCGGTGAGGGAGCCGGTGATGATTACGCCCGGGATGGTGATTGCGGTGATGAGGAAGCTGTTTCCCATCCATCGAGCAAAGGGCACTGACACGAAGACCCGGGCGTAGTTGCCCCACTGGGGAACGGCGGGCAGGAGGTGCGGTTCGAAGGAGCGCAGCTCTTTCCAAGTCTGCAGGGAGCTTGACACAGTCCAGAAGAGGGGAAAGGCGAACATCAGGGCCGCGGCCGTGAGGAGGACATAAGTGACGGCTTTTTGGATGCGATTGCGCCCGCGACGGTAGACATCAGCGCGGAGTTCTGTGCTGGGCAGTCGTTCGATCGTTGCGGCCATCTTCTCTTAGCTCCCGTAGTAAAAGACCCAGCGGCGAGAGAGTCGCAGCTGCCAAATGGTGAGGGACACGATAACCAGGGCGAAGAACCAAGCCAAGGTGGCAGCGTAGCCCATGTTCCAGTAGTCAAAGGCTTGCCTGTAGAGGTGCAGGCTGTAGAAGGTTGTCGCAAATCCGGGGCCCCCCTCCGTGGCAACGAAGGCGGCCGTGAATACCTGCAGTCCGCCGATGACGCCGAGGACCATGTTGAAGAAGATAGTCGGGGTCAACAGGGGGATGGTGACGTGGCGGAGTTTGTGGAAGGCCGTGGCGCCGTCAATGGAGGCGGCCTCATAGAGGGATTCGGGGATGCCCTGCAGGCCGGCGAGGAAGATAATCATGCGCGTTCCGCCAAGGCCTTGCCAGAGGCCCATGAAGATCAGAGATGGGATGGCCCAGCGGCGGTCACCGAACCAGCCTGGGGGGTCTGACCAGCCGATGTCGACAAGCCACTGGTTGATGATGCCGAAATCGGCGTGGAGCAACCACTTCCAGAGGACGACTGAGGCAACGATAGGGACTAATGAGGGCATGAAGAAGAGAGTGCGGTAGGCAGCAAGGCCGCGCAGTTTGGCGTTGAGCAGGATGGCGAGAAACATGGAGCCAAAGACGCCGAGAGGGATGCCCACACCGGCATAATAGAAGGTGCGGCCCAGCGACGTATAGAAGAGGGGGTCATCGGAGAACATCTTGATGTAGTTCTTGAGGCCGATCCATTCGGGCGCGCTGAGGACATCGTACTTGGTGAAGCTCAGGTAGAGGGAAAAGAGCCCAGGGCCGAGGAAGAGACCGAAGAAACCGATCAGCCAGGGGGTGAGGAAGAGGTATCCGTAGAAGTTTTCCCGCCTCTGCCGCGAGGTTGTGAGCATTTCAGAAAAGCCCGACAGTTTCAGGCGGTTGGCCATCGTCGCCATGGGTTACTCCGAGAACTGGGAGCGGCGGGCAGAGAACGACGCCCTGCCCACCGCTCTGCCGCAGCCTGAGAAGATCAGGCCGGTTCCATATCCAGGACGGCCTGGATGTTGTCGTTCAGGTCCTGCAGGCCTTGCTCGAACTCGACCGGCTGGTGAGGGTCGAGGAGGAGGTCGGTCCACTGCTGGACTGCCGAGGTATATTCGCGACCGCGTGAATTGGCAGGCGCGTGCGCGGGGATCCCGTTTTCGAGGCTGGAGATAAACCACTCGTGGATGGGATCTTCGTCGACAAGCGACTGGACAACGTCGGGGCGGACCATGGCGAAGTTGCCAGCGACGAGGTTGAAGCTGAGGCTGCCGTCGTGTCCCGCGATATGGCGGAGGAACTGGAAGGCGACATCAGCGTGGTCCTGGTCGGTGCGGAGGTTCCAGGTGCCGCCGCGCAGCTGGGAAGGGAAGCGACCATCTTCGCGTGCGGGGAAGAGAATCTGCCAGGCTTTGGCAACTGAGTCGTCTTCAATCTGGTTATTGAAGTTGCGAACGCAGAGGGAGCCGCACCAGTTCATGGTTAGCAGACCGGCGACGAGCGCCCCGCCAGCGTTTTCAAGGTCTCCGGGTGCGGGCAGCACCTGGTCGACGACACCGAGGTCGTAAGCCCAACGCATTGCTTCGGTGGCATTGGGGTCCTCAAGAAGGAGACATTGGGTGCCTTCTTCGTTGATGAGCGAACTGCCGAACAGGCGGCAGAGTACGACGACGGTAGCTTCGTTGTGGCTGATGTTAAGCCCGAAGCGTTCGCCTTCAACGTAGAAGGAGTGCGCCCATTCGCGAATGGTATCGATTGAGACGTCGCGGCCGACGGGGTCGGGGACGTCAAGACCTGCTTCTTCGACATGGACTGCGTTGAGCACGAGGGTGTCAAAGCCTGCCCAACCCCAGCTGGGGAAGCCATAGAGCTGACCCTGGTAGTACTGCAGGCCAAGGAAGTGCTCGAACCATTCTGAGAGGTCGGTGTCATCAGCGGCGACGAGCTCGTCGATCGGCATGATGATGTCTTTGTTGATGGCGCGCCAGAAGTGGTAGTGGGAGGGGTCGAAGGCGACGACTTCGCCGAGGTCGCCGGCGGCCTGTGCGGCGTACATTTTGGCGTAGTTATCCTGCTGGCCGGAGCCTGCAAGGGGTCGCAGTTCGATGGTGACGTCGGAGTGCATCTCAGTGAAGGTTTCGATGCGCTCTTCGTTCCAGCCACTGCCGATGCCGCGGAAAGTATCCCATCGCAGGTGGACGGGCTCCATGGCTGCGCCTTCGTCGGCCATATCCCCTTCGGGGGCGGCCGGGGCGACACAAGCGGCAAGCGCGCCGGCGGAGACTGCTACAGCGCCCTGCAGGAATGAACGTCGTGAAACGAGATCTTTCATTATTTCCTCCGAAGAGTGTGACGGTTATGGTAGATGATGATTCAGATCCCCGACCCGGATTCCGTCGGGTTCCGGGTCGGGGGT
>JAJEBF010000002.1 GCA_022824025.1 Caldilineaceae bacterium | reverse complement strand
GAGCGAGGAAGCGGCCGCCGGAAGGGATATCCTCTTGGCGGCCGCTGTTTTTGGGCATGCGCTCAGGACGATTCGCGCCGCTACATGTAGAGCCCGGACTGGAAGCGGCGCAGAAGGACGGTGACGATTGCGCAGGTGTAGAGGAAGCCGAAGGCCGCGACCCAAAGGAATGGCTCTCCTGCGGATGCGAGCCAGTAGCCCTTTGCCGCCCAATAGGTGGGAAAGACGCCCAGGAGCCACTGCCAGGGCTCGGGCACGAACCAGGCCGCGATCGGGATCAGCAGAAAGATACCCAGACCTTTCATTACGGCGAGTCCTTCAACCTTGTTTTTGGCCAGGGCGGCGATGAGCAGAGCCATCATTGGGCCGAGGGGCGCGGCGGAGATAGCCAGCGGAAGCAACTGTTCAAAGGGAAGCGCGAGAATGTTGATAAAAGGGACGACCACCAGAATGCCCAGGACCGTGACCAGCGCGGGGGTCAGGGCCCGGTAGAGGGCGTAGGCGCGGATTGGCATCGGCGTCACCATGAGGGCGGTCAGGGTGTCCTGGTCCTTTTCGTCGAGGAGGAATGTGCCGACCAGAAAACCCACGAGTTGGGGAATGATCAGCAGGCCGAAGAAGCTGACAATCAGGAGGTGGTACTCTGCTAGATCGAAGCCGATGCTTTCCTGGAGGCCCGACTGTACCCATGGCAGGAGCAGACGTAGAATGCCGCCCAGGATGAAGGGATAGATGAGCAGAAACTGCAGCATTG
Organism: Caldilineaceae bacterium; assembly: GCA_022824025.1. Lineage (GTDB taxonomy): Bacteria > Chloroflexota > Anaerolineae > Caldilineales > Caldilineaceae > Bin5. The sequence continues at coordinate 13,834 of JAJEBF010000002.1, read as the reverse complement.
AATCCCGCCGGAAGTTGAGGAGATCACTGCGTCCGATTGTGGCGAAAACACCCATTGGTCGCTCCTGACAAAGTGCGTATTCGTTGCTTGCGCCGGTTCGCGGCCTGCGGACTTAGCCGCCGACCTGACGGGCGATAACCTGCTGCAGCGTCCGCTGCGCCAGGCGTGTGCCGGCGACGAAGAGAACGCCGGTATAAAGCAGCGCAAAGATGAGCAGCCAGAGAGGGATGCTGCCGAACGCTGCCGTCAGAAAGATCATGCCCGGGCCGCTGGGGAGAATGTAGAGCAGCGGGGGCGGAACAATATCAAAGTAGGTGAGTAGCGGGATCTGGAGGATGGCAAGGATCAGGGCGCCAGGCACGAGATATTCGCTGATGCCGTTGAAACGGGCCGCGATGACAAATCCAAGCAATGATATGGGATAGGACATCGCCAGGATGCCGATGGTGAACCACAACCAGTTGAGCGCAGCGCCGTAAACGATGAGCGTAACCGCGGCGCCGACAGCAAAGGCGGCCACGGAGAGAACGACGACCTTGACCGACAGATACTCCCAGGTGCGCAGCGGCGTTACGACCAGGCCCTCCAGAACCCGATCCCCCTTTTCCAGATAGTAGATTCCGGGCATGAAGAAAAAGCCGAAGACGCCCAGATCGATGAAATGGATGGAAACGAGCACGGGCTCGATGCCGGCATCGGGAAGCCAGATGAGGATCAGCGCCCACATGGCGGCGACTGCGGCCGCAGCGTAGAAGATCCCCAGGCGAAACTGAATGGTGGCTTCCCAGCGCAGGAGGGTGAGCAGGCGGCTCACGTGAGGGTCCTCCCTGTCGTCTCGATGAAGATATCCTCGAGGGTTGCTTCCTGCGTGTGGATCGTTTCGATGGGGTTGTTGCGCAGGACCTCAAGGAACTCGCTGTTATCGCCCAGGCCGTCCAGCGGAAATTCGGCCTGCTGCGCGGGGGAGGAGAGCCCGTCCCGGTGGAATTCGACCTTCACGCGACGCTCGCCATGCTGGAGGCGGAGGTTGCGGGGGGAGTCAATGAGCGTGATTTTTCCGTCGATGATAAAGGCGACCCGATCGCAGATCTGGTCGGCGACGGTCATGTCGTGGGTGGTCAGGAAGATGGTGCGGCCGGCCTCCTTCTGGGCGCGTATGATCTCTTTGATCTTCTGACCGTTGACGGGGTCGAGGCCGGTGGTCGGCTCATCCAGGAAGAGCAGGTCCGGCTTATGGAGCAGGGCGCGCACGAAGTTAAGGCGCATCTGCATGCCCTTGGAGAACTGGCTGAGGCGGGTATCGGCGTCTTCTTCGAGGCCGACCATTTCCAGCAGTTTTGCCGGATCATGGGTCTCACCGCTGTAAAGAGAGCGAAAGAGGGCGAGGTTTTCTGCGGCGGTCAGCTTCTGGTAGTGATTGGGCAGCTCGAAGGCAACGCCGACCTGTTCGTAATAGCTGTCGTCCCATTCGTTCAGGGGCTTGCCCAGGACCGTAATGTTTCCCTGGAAGCCGCGCAGCAGGCGGATCAGCACCTTCTGGGTGGTGCTCTTGCCGGCTCCGCTGGGGCCCAGGAAACCGAAGATTTCACCTTTCTCGATGGTGAAGTCGATCCCGCGTACGGCTTCGGTCCCGCCGGGATAGGTATAGGAGAGATTTTCGACGGAGAGCATCCATCCGCTCCTTGGTCAGAATGTTGGGAAGAGGGCCCTAGGTCTCGGAACGGCTGTCCCGGCTATTTCGATTGGGCTGAAGTTGGGCCGACCTGTATGCCCGCCAGTGGTCCAGAATCAGGGGAAACTCCCGTTCCATAAAGACGTAGTAATCGCGCATTTCTTCGAGACGTTGGCGGCGGGCGGGGGAGGCCCCGTCAAGCAGAGCGAGACCCCTTTCAGACAGTTGCCGTAACACGGTAAACTGTTTCTTCGCCTTCTCTTCCATCATGTGTGACCAGGAGTCGGGCACGACGCGATAATGATCGCGGCGCTGGCCTGGTATGCTCAGCCGCTCGATGATCCCCATCTGGATGAGCATGCGCGTGCCTGTGCTGATGGAGGACTTGCTGGCCTGCAAGGCTTCTGTCAGTTCGTGCATCGTCTGATGCGGGGGATCGCAGATGAGGAGCCAACTGAGGATTCGGCCGGCCATGCGGGGCAGGCCGGCCTCTTCCCAGTATAGCCCGAAACTCTCGACATATTCGTGCAATTCGCTGATTGGCAGCGTAACTTCAGAGGCAAGCGGTTTGTGGTTGGCCGCGCTCATGTTTCCAGGGCCAGTTTTTGTTGTTGGCGGCCAATAACGCTGTTGAGAAGAATCAGGAGGGCAGCGGCGAGAACGACCATCACAGCGATGTCGACAAAAATGTCAGCCAAGCCGGCGCCGTTTTGAGTCACTTCGAGCAAGGGGTTCATAAGATAGTATGTCGGGAAAATGCGGCCGATCCACTCGGGGACCTGTGGAAATATCTTGAGGATGCCGGGCGCGTAGAGCAGGATGCCGGCGGCCTTGATGATTCCCATGAAGGTATCCATATCTTTAGAGACGGAACCGAGAATGATGCCGAATACAGAGGACAAGAGTCCGCCAAGGGCAATGACGAGCAGAAGTAGGGCGACATGGCCGGCAAAGGCGCCGTTGAGCAGCAGAATGATTATGGCCATGAGGGCGCTGAGGATGAACCCCATCAGCGTCTTGGAAAGATAGACGTCGAGCAGCGTGGCCGGTGTGGTGGTGAGGGCAATGAGCGTGTGTTTTTGCCGCTCATCGATCAGTGAGGTGGCGGGAATGAAGAGACCGCCGAGAACGATGGACATGATCAGCAGGAGCGGGAGCAGACGTTGGGACCAGGTCAGGTTGTTGGCGCTGCCGAGCTGTTCGGCATTGACGCCGACGGGAAGCTGGTCGATGCCGCTGCCTATGCCTTCGGCCATGGCGCGGCCGACGGCTGATTCGAGGAGAAGGAGATTGCGCACGCCGGCCTCGCCCCAGCGGTAAACGGTGAAGTCGACCTGCGCGCTGTCGCTCCGCATAGCCTCGGCGAAGCCGGCGGGCAGGCTGAGGCCAATCTCTTCGGCGCCGCGTTCGACGGCGCGCGTGAGCGCGTCTTGCGAGCCGTAGAGGGTGGTGTTGATGCTGGGATGGTCGAGTAGCGGCTGGATAAACTGCTGGCTGTCGGAGGCGTCGTAGATGCCGAGGCGCGGTGTTTGCGCGAGGAGGTCGCCGAAGACAAGCGCGATCAGGAGGCTGAGAATGACCGGCATCACGAGCACGTAGATGCTCATGAAGTTGGTCGCGCCGAGACGCGCTTCCTTGCCAAGCAGAATCAGAATGCGCTGAATATCCATCAGAACTTTCTCCTAATGGCGGTTGTTCCCATCGCCAGCGTAACGGCGCCGCCAATGAGCAGCAGCGCCAGATTGCGGCTTACATCTGCCCAGCCTGCGCCGAAGTTGAGGATGCGGTGCAGCGAATCGACAAAGTAGTAGGAGGGGATAATCTCCATCCACCCGGTCGAAAGGCCGGGCAGCAGAACGGTCATGCTGGGGATGATCATCGGTATGATGAATACGATGGCCCAGGCCATGGCGGACGTGTTGTCCTTGGCGAGCGCGGCAACGAAAAAACCAATGCCCACCATGAGGAAGCTGCCCAGTAGCAGAGTCGTCAATAGCAGTAGGGGCGATACGCCCAGGACACCCATGACGGCGCTGAGGAAGAGGAGCTGGCCGAAGGCCAGGATCACGCCCATCAGAGCTTTGCCGGCGAAGAACTGGTGCAGGCGCAGGGGCCCGGTAATGAGGGCGCGGGCGGTGCCGTTTTCTACATCGCGGTTGAGGAGAGTCGCCAGCCCGAATATTTCGATCATCACGATAAAGACGAGAAAAAGCGGCACGAAGCGGTCGCGCAAGGAGAGGGGCGCGCCCATCAGATCGTTGCCCAGCACGAATTCTGTCTCATTGAAACGCGTCAGGTTCGCCAGCGTTTCGGGATTGACGGCATTGGCGAAGAGCACGAGCACGTCGTGGAAGATCTGCCTGGCTTCAGCGGGGACGCCGGGAGCGTAGTAGGCGTTCAGCTCGACCGCCTCGCCGCGGGCGGCGGCCGCGGACAGATCCGCGGGCAGAGAGAGCCCGACAAAGTAATCGCCTGTCTCCTGCAACGCGGTCAGCATTTCGGCCTCGGTGTCGAAGAGGACGTAGTCTCCGGGTTCATCAATAAGGCGCTGGTAGAGGGCCGACTCCCGATCCTCGATGTAAAAGGCCATTCCGAGGCTTTCATCTACCTGATCGGGGATCAGAAAGTAGATGATGGGGTAGAGAACCAGCCCCAGAGCGGTAACGATGAGAAAAAAGCGGTTGCGGACAAAGAGCTTGATATCCTTGACGACAAGCGTGCCGATCATCCCTGCAACCCCCTGCCGGTGATATCGAAGAAGATATCTTCCAGCGTTGCCTCTTCGCTATGGACGGTGAGGATGCGCTCATTTTTGAAGAGATCAAAGACGGCCTGGGGAGTCTGGTCTTCGTCGAGCGTAATCTCGCGTTCCTCGGCGCCGCCCTCGGGCAGCTCGACCTCGACCTTTAGGGCGCGCATGCCGAAGCGCTGCTTGAGGCGGGCCGGCGTGTCGAGCGCGACGATCCTGCCCTGGTTGAGGAAGGCGACGCGGTCCGACAGCTTGTCGGCCTCGACCATATCGTGCGTGGTCAGGAAGACGGTGGCTCCATTTTGGGTGGCCGCGCGGATCAGGGCGTGAATCGTCTCAGTGGAGACGGGGTCGAGGCCGTCGGTCGGCTCGTCCAGGAAGAGCATTTTGGGGTCGCTGACGAGGGCGCGCGCCATCATGAGGCGCTGCTTCATGCCCTTGGAGTAGCTGGCGACATGCTCCTTCTCGCGGCCGCCGAGGCCGACCTTTTCGAGCAGGCCCATGGCGTCGAAATCGGACACTTTGTAGAGCTTGGCGAAAAGGTCGAGGTTTTCGACGGCGCTCATCTGCTCGTAGAGATTGGTGGACTCGAAAGAGATGCCGATCTCCTGCTGCACCTGTTTGCGCTCCTTTACGATGTCCATGCCCAGGAGCAAGGCCGAACCATTCTGAGGCGTCAGCTGTCCGGTCAGCATTTTGACAACGGTAGACTTGCCGGCGCCGTTTGGGCCAAGGAATCCGATGACTTCGCCTTCGGCCACGTCGAATGAGATGTCGTCCACGGCAAGGATGTCGCCGTAGCTGTAACTGAGATCTTTGACTGCAATCGCGGGTTGGGCCATGCCGTTGCTCCTTACAGCGGGACGCAAGCGCCGGCGGGAGACCTGATCTTAGCCGCCGGTGGAGCGGAAGACAAAAGATAGTGCCTGGACAGCCTAGCATGTTCTGTTTGTTCGGTCAATACCGAACAAACAGAACACCCTGACAGATGCCTGACATGTGTCGGACGACAGGAGCGCGATAAGCGATGTCGAATCAGGGAAGGGGCGGAACGCGGTCTTTGCGCAGCTGTGGGCCCTGCCCTGCCTCATACGCGCACATATTCGGGATCGAGCAGCGCAAGCAAGCCCAGAAGCCCCATGTTGGCGAAGAGGAGAGGCGCCAAGGGGGGCGCGCCGCGCAGAAATCGCTCCAGGACGATCGTGTATTCAAAGACCAGGTTGGCCTGGACGTGCAGGGAGGTTCCTATGGCCCCCGTAATCAGAAGCAGGAGCATGGCGGCGGCGTAGGTGTAAAGGTCGAGGCGGGACGGTTTTTCCAGAGAGGCAAATACGACCGGGACCACAGTGCCGAAGACGCCGGTGGCGACGGCAAACCAGAGCCACGGGTTCGCAAAGCCGGCGCGTGCGTGGTCAAGGACGCTGCTGACGAGCGCAGCCAGCATACCCATGCCGATTGTAAAGACATAGGCCCTTGTTTTGCTATAGGGCAGGTGGACGGAGAGCTCTCTAAATATCTTGAGACGGCCGCTGCCCGCGGGTAGCTCCTCCCAGGCCGCGCTGATTCCCAGCAGCCCGACGAGCGCAAAGGCGAGGGGGCCCATCACCGGCGGCGCCCAGATGAGAAGGTCCAGAGTCAACCGCTGGCCCTGCGGAGCGGTGGGCAGGATGGCCCGGTCCAGGTGAAAGTAGACGCCGAGGAAGCCGATGAAAACGCTGCCAAGCAGGGCTGCGGTGGCGATGGTGGAGGCCAATGTTCTGTGCCGCGTGGCCAGCGAACCTGCCAGGATGAGGAGGAGCCCGCTACACAGACCGAAGTAGATTGGATGCCACTCGTTGGGGACGATTGTCCCGTTGGCGCCGTGGGCCAGATAGACGTCGAGGGCCAGGAAAAGCTCGTTGAGCGCGACCATGACCAACATCAGTTGATCGCGAGTCACAGGCAGCCTGCGGGGTGAAAGAGGCGCAGCGACCAGCTGCCGGACATGGGAGGCAAAGCCGCGTGGAGGGCCTGGTTCAGAGGTCGGTTCGGTCGGAAAGGGAGCGGGGCCGGCGTTGCCGCCTGGAGAGTCCGCGCTCATGATGTCAGCCGCCTAACGAGAGGGCTCAACGTCCAGACCGGCTTCTTCGAGCTTTTCATGCGTCTGAACGCGCAGTTCGGCCATGTCGTGCAGAATTTCGTAGGCGCCGTGCCATTGCACATAGTCGGGCCCTTGCATCCAAACGCCGAACTTGGCTGTGCGGCCCCAGTGGTGCCAGAGGTTGAAGTGGGTGAAGTCGATAGGTTCGTCAAAAGGCGCCGCGGTGAGAAGGTTGTTTTCCTTTAAGGGCGCGATCAGCTGGTTGCTTTCCTCGACCCAGGCGTTCACCTGTTCGGTTGCGGCGTCAGCCGCAGAGTAGAACTCGGTGATAAAATTCTGGTTGTGGCATTCGCGGCAGACGCCCTGCATGCGTACTTTGTTGTCCTGCCAGGCGGGCCGCCGGTTGCTGATCGGCGCGAAGAGGTACCAGGTCAGGCGGTCGCCGATGTCGTGGGTTGTGCCGGAGCTGCCGAAGCCGCTGATATGACAGGTGGCGCAGGTTGGCGCGGGGAAGTCGGCGGCAGTCAGCGTTCCGGGTTCCGCGTCCCAGTGCCATTTGTATCCGCCGGTGGCGTAGGCGATGCCATGGGGGGACTCCTGGTAAATTTCCCATTGGGGGTGGTCGGGGCCGATGTGGCAGTAGTTGCAGGTTTCCGGCTTGCGCGCCTGTTCCAGGCTGAATTCGTGGCGCAAGTGGCAGCTTGTACACTGGCCGACAGACTCGTCGGCGGCCGGTTTGCCGATGTCATGGCAACCCTCGCAGGCGAAACGGGTGATGGCTTCCCCTTCCAGTTCGTGGAGAGCATTGCGGGCGCGGGTGGCCTCCGGGTTGTTTCCGCCTTCCGGAATTGAGGAATAGAGTTCTTTCTGGGCCGGGGTAAGCGTGTCTTCTCCGGCGTAGGCAACGTAGGCCGGCAGCGCGTGCCGGCTTTGATTAAACTGCGCGACTTCCTGGACATGGCATTTCTGGCAGACTGCGGTCGTGGGCTGGTTCAGCACGAAGAGCCCTTCATGCGGCACGGAGCCGGGATATCCCTCATCGACGACATGGCAATCCTGGCAGGACACGCCGGCCGCGGCCATTGTGCTGTGCCCGTACTGTTCCACGATGCCGGGTGTCTGTTGGAGGTGACAGGTGACGCAGTCGTCGTCGCTGTCGGCCAGCGCGTTGACGGGCTCTGCAAGGTCGGCGGCGGATGGTGTCGCGGAGCGGCCGATTGTGATGGTGATCAGGGCCAGGGCCAAGACGACGATGACAGCGCTCAGTCCAATGATGAGGACACGCGCGGTGCGCATGGGGGGCGTTTCATGATGTCCGGACATATTAAGATTCGCTGCAGGAAGGCGTGATTCGCGTTAACTGCAGCGAGAAGGCGAGCGATGCTCCTCTCCAGGGTCGGTGACCGTTCTGTCCCATATTGAATCCGCCGCGTTGGTAAAATTATATACATCTGCAGGGCAAAGTCGTCAAGTCTCGGATTGATCATGATGATGGGCCTGCACCCGCTGATCTCATGCATAGAGGTGGGTTCGCGCAAGAGGTCCTGGCGCCCGCGGGAAGGAAGGGTAATGGCGCGCGTATAGGGAGGCCGCGCCTCCTATTGGGCACGGTTCAGGTGGGCCTGATTGAGACGGGAAATTCTGGTTTTACGCGCGATGGCGTATACTCTTTTGATGGACCGCGGCCTTGGGCGGCGGGTTCGGTCAAGAGACCTGCGATCTCAAAAGAGAGGCGACAGATAAGAAGGACGAGGAGAACGAACAGCTATGGAGACTTTGACGCTCAATGACGGTGGACGTCTTCCCGTGCTCGGGTTGGGAACATGGCAGATGGGGGGCGGCCGCAGCCGCGACTTTTCGCGGGATGATGAAATGGTCGCCATAATCCGGGATGCGATTGAGATGGGATATACCCATATCGACACAGCGGAGATGTACGGGGTCGGTCACTGCGAGGAGCTGGTGGGGCGGGCGATGCAGAATTTCGCGCGTGAGGAGATCTTCCTGACGACGAAGGTATTGGCCGACAATCTGCAGTACGATGATTTGCTGCGGGCGTTGGACGGCAGCCTGGCGCGATTGCAGACCGACTATGCCGACCTTTACCTCATTCACTGGCCGAATCCGGACGTGCCGCTGGAGGAGACGTTCAAGGCGCTCAACCGGGTGGCGGCGGAGGGCAGGGCGAAGCGGATCGGCGTGAGCAACTTCGATGTTCCTCTGCTGCGGCAGGCGCAGGCGTTGTGCGATACCCCTATCGTGACCGACCAGGTGCGCTACAACCTGTACACGCGGGCGCCGGAACAGAACGGTCTGCTGCGCTACTGCCAGGAGAACAATATCATTCTCACTGCCTATTCGCCGTTGAAGGACGGCGTGATGCAGAATGAGACGGTGCAGGCGGTTGCGCGCAAGCATGGCGCGACAGCCGCGCAGGTGGCGGTTCGCTGGCTGACGCGGCAGCCCCAGGTGGTGACGATTCCAATGTCGACGAACCGTGATCATTTGCGGCAGAATGTCGAGGCGCTGACTCTGGCGCTGGATGATGAGGACGTACGGCGGTTGAACGCGGTTTCGAGTTAGCGCGCGGCTTGCGGGCCGCCCGGATGGAATAGACAGGAGAACCTATGCTTCCGAATGAATCGATTCGCCGGGTGTTGGAGGCCGGGCTGGCGAAAGGCGCCGACCTGGCAGAAGTCTATCTGGAGAACAAAGAGAGTCTTTCGCTGACGCTGGACGAGGGCCGCCTGGAAAAGGCGACGCAGGGCAACGATGTCGGGGGCGGCGTGCGGGTCTTCTATGGGAACAACGCGGCCTACGCCTACACCGATGATCTGACGGAGGCGTCGCTGATCGAGGCGGCCGGCGTTGCCGCGGCCGCGGGCCAGAACGCGAACAATGCGCAGGTGTGCGCCGATCTGACAAAGGGAGAGAGTCCGGTCGTTTCCCGGGTCGAGCGCCCATTCGAAGAGATGTCGACGCAGGAGAAGGCCGGCATTTTGCGGCAGATGGATGACGTCACACGGCAGAGCAGCCCGCATATTGTCAGCGTGCAGTGCGGCTACACGGAGACGCGGCGCAGGGTCTGGGTCTACAACTCCGAGGGCGTTTGGGCGGAGGATGACCGCTCCTTCCTCGAATTTCAGGGGCAGGTGGCGGCGCAGAAGGGAGAGGTGCGCCAGTCGAGCGCGATTGGGATGGGCGGCCAAGTCGGGCTGGAATTCTTTGACGACCGCGACCCGGTGAAGATGATGCCGGAGGCGGTTGACACGGCGCTGCTGATGTTGGACGCGCGTCCGGCGCCGGCCGGCGAGATGCCGGTCGTGATCACGAACGGCTGGGGCGGGGTTCTCTTCCACGAGGCCTGCGGCCACTGTATGGAGGCGGACTTTATCACGAAGGGGGCATCGGCCTACACGGGGCTGGTGGGCGAGAAAGTGGGGCCGGATTTCCTTAACGCTTATGACGACGGCACGATTCCGGGTCGTCGGGGAACGATGCGCTTCGATGACGAGGGCGCACCGACGAACCGGACTGTGCTGATCGAGAACGGCATTCTGAAAGAGTATATGTGGGACCTGACGGAGGCGCGGCGGGCAGGCCGCGAGTCGACAGGCAACGGGCGGCGGCAGTCCTTCCGCCACATGCCGATGCCGCGCATGACGAACACCTACATTGACGCGGGCCCGCACGACCCGGAGGAGATCATCGGCTCGGTGAAGAAGGGGCTGTACGCTAAAAGGCTGGGCGGCGGCCAGGTGGAGATTGGCCGCGGCGATTACGTCTTTACGGTGACGGAAGGCTGGCTGATCGAGGACGGCAAGCTGACGGCGCCGGTGCGCGGCGCGACGCTGGTCGGCAACGGACCGGAAACACTGCGCCTGATCGATATGATCGGAACGGATATGTCGCTGGACCCGGGGCGGGGCATGTGCGGAAAAGGACAGTGGGCGCGGGTAAGCGTCGGCCAGCCCACGGTGCGCGTGCCGAAGCTGACGGTTGGCGGCACGGAATGAAAAGGCAGTGGTCAGTGGTCAGTGGGCAGTGGGCAGTGGGCAGTGATCAGTGGTCAGACTGTTGAGACATCAGATTATGCTGCGCCTTTGGCAGCGGGAGCAGGAGTATAAACGTGGACTATCTTGAGTTTGCGCAGGACGTGGTTTCGCGGGCGGTCGAGCGGGGCGTGGAGGCGGAAGCCTATGTCAATGTGGGACAGAATACGTCTGTCAATGTAGACCGGGGCGAGGTGGAGAAGCTCTCGCAGGCGGGCTCGAAGGGGTTGGGCGTGCGGGTGGTCCGGGACGGGAGAATGGGCTATGCCTACACCTCCGATTTTGGGACGGAAAGCGTCGAGAAGACGATCGAGGCGGCCGTCACCCTGGCCGAGGTCGCGGACGGCGATGAGCACCGATCGCTGCCAACGCCGCAGCCTATCCCGGAGGATGACCTGGAGGTCTATGATCAGGCGATTGTAGAGTTGCCGATCGGGCGCAAGGTTGAGATGGCGAGACGGATTGAAAAGGCCGCCCTGCGCTACGACGATCGCGTTGTGTTGACCAATCGCTGCACGCTGATAAGCCAGTATGGGACGGTGGCGGTCGCCAACTCCAAGGGGGTCGCCGGCAGTTACGACAAGAGCTTTATTGGCGGCTTTGTCATGGCGATGGCTGCCGACGAGAATGACCGGTCGGTGGCGTATGGGTTCGACTTTGGCTCGCGGCTGGCCGACTTCAAGCCGACGGCGATCGGGAAGGATGCCGCGCGCAAGGCGGTGGGGATGTTGGGAGGCAGGCCGGTGCCGACGCAGCGGGCATCGGTGGTCTATTCGCCCATGGCGGCGACGAGCGTCCTCGGCGCGCTCTCGCGGGCGCTGGGCGCCGACGCGATGCAGCGCAATCGGTCCTTCCTGGAGGGAAAGATCGGAGAGACGGTGGCAGCTGATATGGTCACCGTGCTCGACAACGGGCGCTTGCCGGGCGGAATCGCGACGCGGCCGTTTGACGATGAGGGCGTCCCGACGGCCGCGACGCGGCTGATCGACGAGGGCGTCCTGCAGACCGCCTTGCATGACCATTACACGGCGACCCGCGACGGGACTTCCAGCTCGACCGGCAACGCCAGCCGCCGCTCCCACGCAACGATGCCGGCGCTGGACGCGAGCAACTTCTACTTCCAGCCGGGGCAGGAGGCGCCGGAGGAGGTGATCGGCGGGGTGGAGCAGGGGCTGTACGTGGAGAGCGTGATGAACACGGCGAGCATCAACCCGGTCAGCGGCGACTATTCAATCTCGGCAAAGGGTTTTTGGATCGAGAACGGCGAGTTGAGCCATCCTGTCAACGAGGTGACGATTGCCCTGCCGCTGCAAGAGCTATTGCACAATGTCAAGGCGGTCGGCAACGATCTGACGTTTGTGCCAATGATGGGCGCGCTGGGTTCGCCGACGATTCGGGTGGACGGGGTAATGATTGGCGGCCTGACCGCGGAGGCACAATAGGAGTAGGGGGCTTACGAACCCCCCGCGCCTCGCACACAACCACCCACTTGCCATTGCCCTCCTGACCACTACTGTTCTGACCCCTCACGCATGCAGCCGTCATCGAATGTGATCGGCAACTTGAGAAGCAAGTCGGATTTTCGACGCGGAACCTGGCAACAGAAGGGGATCGTCAGCCTGCGAGTAAGTATTGAACGTCCGGCAAGTGAAGATGCATGATGTCACGATGCGCTCATGCAGGAGCCAAGTCGGCGGCATACGTCCTGAGATATGGCGGTCATGCATGGCATCATTTCGCGCGAAGACTACGATTATCTGACCGACATGATGAAGTATCGAAACGCGATTGCCCACGATTTTGATGTCAACGGGTTCAGCGACGAGAAGGTGATGGAGTTGTTCGGGGTTGTTGCGCGGCTGCTGGATTCGAAGCCTGAGGTGGTATAGTGGCGCCGGGAGACGGTTTGCAATGCCAGTGGTTTTCGCCATTTACTCTGAAACGGTAGGGGAAAATGACCAACGTTCAGATCGAAATCTCTGATGCAGATCGCGAGCGCTTCGTTCGCCAGGCTCGTCGCGAAGGCATGACGCTGAGCGGGTGGTTGTACGCCGCTGCCTGCGAACGGCTTGAAAATCGTCAGCGGGCCAAACCCTTCGCCTCCGCGGAAGATGTTACGGCCTTCTTCCGCGCCTGCGATGATCTGGACGGCCCTGAAGAGGAGCCGGACTGGAGCGAGCATTTGCGTGTTATCGAAGCGTCTCGCGCAGACAAAGTGGCTGGCGAGTGATTTTTGTCGATACAAACCTCTTCATCTACGCCGTGGGCCGCCCTCATCCACTGCGCGGTCCAGCGCGGGCGTTCTTTGCGGAGTCGATCGGGCAGCGGGGCCAGCTATGCACCTCGGCAGAGGTTCTGCAGGAGTTGATTCACGCCTACCTGCCGGCAAAGAGATTAGAAACGCTTGATGCGGCAATGGCGTTGGTGTCGTATTCTGGTGTTGAGGTATGGCCTTTGGAGGAGGCGGACGTGTCTCTGGCACGCCGGCTCCATGAGCGGCATCCAGTTCTGCAGGCGCGCGACCTGTGTCATTTGGCGAGTTGCCTGCGGCGGGGCGTGCGCGAGATCAAGACCTTTGATCAGAGGCTTGCCGAGGTGAGCAGTTTCTTATTTTCCTCGTAGAGCGGCACTTTCCCCCGGAAGTTATAGATTCGGCCTCTGAACGTCGATAGCGCATTCCACGATTCGGGTGACCCTGATAACGGTCGACTATCATGCCTGTGCGGGGAGATTGCCAGTCGCGAACTTTCGCGCGCGGGAGCGGCTATATTTTCTGTGGCTTTTAACATGGGTTGTAGTCGTTTCCACATTGACGACGGCTGAGGAACTCTGGCAATACAACCCCATCCGCCTGCTCACCAAGCCGCGCATAAACCAGAAAAAACAGATCCCTGAACACACCCGCCCCCTCTACGACTCCGTCCGCCACATGATCGAAACAGTCAACTCGAAGCACAGTTCTCGATTGAAACCACCCGCGCCCATACTTTGTGGGGCTTGTGTGCTCGACTCTACACCAAAATGACTGCACATACCCTCTGCATTTGTATCAACTGTCTCTTGGGCGTACCTGACTATCTGAAAATCAAGCGATTGGCCTTTCACAACTCGCATAAGGCCCTATTGACCACTGTAGTTCAGTACCGCCAATATGCCCCGCCCAGCACGCGGGCAAGCCCGGCCAAGCCCCCGCCAGACTTGGAGTGGCCCAAAACCGGTGCCGCCAGCCATAGACACCTGACCGCTACTTCTATATACTTGGGATTGAGAGTTCAGTTCAG
>JAJEBF010000020.1 GCA_022824025.1 Caldilineaceae bacterium | reverse complement strand
CAGTCCAAATTTGGGGTGAGATGTTCAGATGGGTATTTCGTGCCAACGGTCACTGAGTAGGCGTGCGCGCAGAGCGAGCATGGCCTGAGCGCCGTCACAGGACCAGCGCATGCCACTTTGTTTCATACGCTGTTGGACAAGAGTTTTGGCTGCGGATTCGACGGCGCCGCTGCCGATAGGGAGGCCTGCCTTTCGATAGGCGGCGTAATGCATGCGATGCCGGTATTTCCACAGGTAGGCGACGGCCTGTTTGACTTCAGGAGGCGCATCGCCCAGCTTGGGGTAGAGACGCAAAATGTGACGGAAGAAGAGGCCCGGTTGACCGCGAGCCAGCGCGGCTTTTTGGGCATTTAACCAGGCAGAGGCTTCGGCAGATGCTGGCTCCATTGCCTGATTGGCGATCTGCCAGACGTACTGCAGCATGTGCCGCCATTTGGGCACGCGCGCCATCGCCTCCCGCTCTCGACGTACCCGTTCCATAATCTCGTCGAAACTGGCCTCCGGCCTCTCCCTCCGCCGCGACCACAACCCTTCGTGCATCTCCCCCGCTGACTCTTCTACCCCCCCTGACTCCGCTTCCGGCTCCGCTTCCGCCCCATCTCGCTCTCACCTTCCTCTTCCATTCGTCTTCTCTTTCCCGCCTATCAGTATATTTCACCCCCATTTTGGACTGCACCCAGAGTGGCGGGTGCATCCCAGATTTGGGGTGAGAGTGGGCAAGCACAAGGCCTGGCCCTACGGTGATCACGGCGGACGGCTTCGCTGAACGACGTGGGTGAGCGACCGGTGGCACAGACAGTACGCCCGCTACACGGCGCCATCGTGGCATGGTGTATGGGGGGCGTTGCGGGGGGAATCCCCCCGCACAAGGGAGGGCCGAAGGCCTGACCGCACAACAGCAGGGGTTAGGGGCCAGGGGGCAGAGACGGCGGGGGGTGTGGGGAATCATGGCGTCTTTGACGCTCAATTGTGAGGCGTGTACAATGCAGGCATCGTTGAAGAAACCCTTTCCCTTTCTCGGCGGACGGGAGCAGCGAGTAAAGGCAAAGGCGTTGCGGCGCCTGCCGGGAACGGTATTGTTGATTGCGCCCTACGATTCGTTCAGGAGTTTCCATGACCGCGCCAAAGTACACCCGCGTTGCTCTCTATCTGCAGGACAAACATTCGATCCGCGAGGGGATGGAGCACGCGCGTTACGCAGAGGAGAAGGGATTCGAAGCAGTCTGGCAGGCGGAAAGCCGTCTGGTGCGGGATGCGATTGTGCCGATGGCCGCCTTTGCCGCGGTCACGGAGCGCATCCAGATCGGCTCGGGCGTCATTAACAACTGGACGCGCAACATCGGGCTGCTGGCGGCCACTTTTCTGACGCTGGACGACCTGGCGCCGGACCGCGTCATCTGCGGCGTGGGCGCGTGGTGGGATCCCCTGGCGAAGAATGTGGGCATCAGCCGGCGCAGACCGTTGAAGGCGATGCGGGAGACGGTGGAGGTCACGCGGCGACTGCTGGCGATGGAGAATGTCACATTTGAGGGCGAATTTCACCAGGTGAACGGCATCGAACTGGATGTCGTGCATGGCCGCCAGACGCCGCGCAATGTGCCGATCATGATCGGCGCGACCGGACCGAAAATGATGGAGCTGACCGGGGAGATCGCGGACGGCGCGGTGTTGAACTACTGTGTGCCGCCGGACTATAACCACATGGCGCTGGAGCGGCTGGAAATCGGCGCGAAGCGGGCCGGCCGCAGCCTGGATGACGTCGACCGCCCGCAGCTGATCGTCTGCTCGGTGCATGACGACCAGCAGACGGCCCTGGACGGCGCGCGCGAGCTGCTCACCCAGTATTTGGGGCAGCAGCCGCACATCGCCCAGGCCAGCGGGGTCAAGCCGGAGGTTGTTGAGGAGATTCAGTCGATTCTGGGCTGGCCGGCGACGATTGAGCAGGTGCGCAAGGCCATGCCGTTGGTACCGGACGAGCTGGTCACGCGCATCACGGCCAGCGGCACGCCGGACGACGTGAAAAAGAAGGTACGCGAATACATGGACAACGGCGCCACCTGCCCGGTTCTTTACCCCTTGGGCGATGTGAAGCTGATGATTGATACGTTTGCGGATGGGTTTTAATCGTTTGCAATGGACTGATATGTACCGCTTCTGCGAATCCCCCCTCACAGTTGAAGATGCCCTGCGGTTGAAGGCGGAACACGGCGCCGCGGCCCGATTCATTGCCGGTGGCACCGACCTGCTCATCGATTTGGCGCGCGACGCCGCGGACGGCGCCGGGATTGGGCTGATCGATCTGACGCGCATACCGGGCCTGGCCGACATCTGGGAAGAGGACGGCGCGCTCCATCTCGGGCCCCTGGTGACGCATAACCAGTGCGTACGAAGCCGGTTGGTTGTGGAGCACGCGTTTGCGCTGGCGCGAGCCTGCTGGGAGGTGGGCGCGCCGCAGATTCGGAACCGGGCGACAGTTGCCGGCAACCTCGTCACCGCCAGCCCGGCCAACGACACGATTGTGCCGCTGCTGACGCTGGATGCCAGCGTACGGCTTGAGAGCGCGGCGCGCGGCAGCCGCACGCTGCCGCTGGCGCGCTTCTTCCGCGGTGTGCGCCAGGTGGACCTGGCCGACGACGAGATGCTCACGCGGATCACAGTTCCCCTGCCCGAAGCGGGCCGGCGCGGCAATTTCATCAAGTTGGGGCTGCGCCGGGCGCAGGCGATCAGCGTTTTGAGCGTGGCCGGTTCGCTGGCCTGCGACGGCAGCGACTGGCAGGAGGCAACGGTTACGCATGCCGCGATCGCCCTGGGCGCGGTTGCGCCGACGGTGGAGCGGGCGACGGAGGCCGAGGACTATCTGACCGGCAAGACGCTGACGGATGAGACGATCGCGGCGGCGGCGCGACTGGCGGCGGCACAGGCGCGGCCGATCGACGATCTGCGCGGCAGCGCGTCCTACAGGACGGCGATGGTCGAGACGCTGGTGGCGCGGCTGTTGCGCCAGCTGCGCGCGGGGCGCGAGCGGGACGGCTGGCTGCCGGAACCCGTAACGCTGTGGGGCGATACGCAGGGGCGCTGGCCGGTCGCGTCGCGTCCGGGGCCGGAGGCAACGGTCAACGGTACAGTTGTCGAACTCGAAGGCGGCATGACGCTGCTGGACAGCCTGCGGGCCGCTGGTTTTCTGGGCGTGAAAGAGGGCTGCGCCGAGGGTGAATGCGGGGCCTGCACCGTCTATCTGGACGGGATGGCGGTGATGGCCTGCCTGGCCCCGGCGGAGCGGGCCGCGGGCAGCGAAGTCGTGACGGTCGAGGGATTGACCGTGCCGGCCGGGCAGTCGTCGGAGCTGTTGCACAGCGTGCAGCAGGCGTTGATCGAGAGCGGCGGCGTCCAGTGCGGATTCTGCACGCCCGGAATCGTGATGTCGGCGGCGGCGCTGCTGGCCGAGCGGTCCAGCCCTAGCCGAACGGAGGCGCAGGAGGCGCTGACGGGCAACCTGTGCCGCTGCACCGGTTACCGCAAGATTCTGGACGCTGTGGTGGCTGCGGGACGAGGCGTGAAGGACCAGGGGTGAGGAGTGAGGGGGAAGAGGGGTATCGGCCATTTGGACTCCTCCAACAGGTGAACTGGATTGATGGATACCGTCGCTGGCGAAGTGATAACGTATTATCTGGAGATGACGAGCGCGGAGCAGCTGCGGCCGGCGCGTGCGCCCGCGGAACCGTTTGCCGTCCGGCAGGCGGAGCTGTCCTTCCCCGCGCTGAATCGCTTTTTCTATACCGAGGTGGGCCGGACGTACTCGTGGTCGACGCGTTTGCCCTGGAGCGACGAGGAGTGGCAGGCCTGGGTGGAACGGCCCGGGATGCAGACATGGATCGGATATGTGCGCGAGACGCCGGCCGGCTATTTTGAACTGGACCAACAGCACAGTTCCGGGATCAAGCAGGTGGAGCTGGCCTATTTCGGCCTGTTGCCGCCCTTTGTTGGCCGCGGCGTGGGAGGCGCGTTGTTGACGGAAGCGCTTCGCCGCGCCTGGGCGCTCGAACCGCAGCGCGTTTGGGTCCACACCTGCACGTTGGACCACCCGGCGGCGCTGCCCAACTACCAGAAGAGGGGGTTTCGCATCTATGATCAGAAGAGGAATGCGGAGTGACGTTCTATTTCTCCTCGGCATTTTTTTTCTTTTCGTTTTCCTCCGCCGTGAAAGAAAAAAATTTGCTTCGCCTTCGCCAAGCATGGGCGAATGGGGCTGGCTTGGGCCGGAGCCGTTTTTCGACACGCCCTTTGCGGATACGGTCCTGCCGCCCTCACTGCCGCGGCGCGGGAACTGGCTGACCCGGGCTTTCGGCCGGTCGATGTACCGAGTGCTCGGCTGGCGCATCGAGGGCCAGTTGCCCGACGAGCCCAAACTGGTGGTGATCGGCGCTCCTCACACCTCCCACTGGGACGCCATATTGGCGGTCGGATTCTTCCTGGCCACTGGGCTGGATTGCCGCTGGATGGTCAAGAGAGAGGCCTGCGATCACGCATTGGGCGGTCTCATGCGCTGGCTGGGCGCTTTACCGGTGAATCGCCAGTCACCCGGCGATCTTGCGCAGCAGGTTGTCGACGAAATGAACCGCAGCGAGAAGTTCGTGCTGGTTCTGACGCCGGAGGGGACGCGCAAGAAGGTTGAACGCTGGAAGACCGGCTTCTACCGTATCGCTCTGGGTGCGGGAACGCCGATCACCCTGGCCTATGCCGACTTTGAACGGAAGGTCGCGGGTATCGGTCCGACCGTCTGGCCGAGCGGCGACATGGAAGCGCAGATGGCAGAGATACAGGCCTATTACCGCGGGATCCCGGCTCGAAATCCGGAGTTGTTCTGAACTGCGGTGGATAGTGGATCGTGAAGACTTTGAGGTGTTTTGATGCGTGCGGTTGGGAGCAGTATTCCTCGCTTTGACGCGGGGGAGAAGGTGACTGGACAGGCCGCTTATCCGGCGGATATTGATCTGCCCGGTCAGGCGTGGTTGAAGATCGTGTTCGCGGGCGTGCCCCATGCGCGCATCGTGCGCATGGATACGTCGCGGGCCGAAGCCGCGGAGGGCGTCCTCGCTGTCCTGACGGCAGCGGACGTGCCGGTGAACGAATACGGGCTGGTGATGCCGGACCAGCCTGTGCTGTGCGGGCTGGGGAGTACGCCGCAGGCCGAGGTCGTGCGCTGGGAGGGGGACAAGGTCGCGCTGGTCGTGGCGGAGACCGCGGCGCAAGCCGACGCCGCGGCGCGGCTGCTCGACATCGAGTATGAAACGCTGCCGGTCATCACCGACACGGAGCAGGCGCTGTCGCCCGACGCGCAGCCGCTGCATCCCCACCCCTTCAGCAACTTTCCCTACCCGGAAGGGCGGGACCGGCAATCGAATCTGCTCGTCACGCACCGCTTGCGCTGCGGGGATATCGACGCCGGCTTTGCCGGGGCCGATGTGTGCGTGGAAGGCGTCTACCGCACACACCCGCAGGAACACGCCTACCTGCAGCCGGAGGCCGGCCTCGCCCATGTGCGCGACGACGGCCGCATCGAGGTCATCGTCGCCGGCCAGTGGATGCATGAGGACCAGGAACAGATCGCGCATGCCCTCGACCTGCCCCTGAACCAGATTGTGGTGCGCTACCCTGCGGTTGGCGGCGCTTTCGGCGGGCGCGAGGATATGTCGGTCCAGATTCCGCTGGCGCTGGCGGCGTGGAGGACGGGCCGCCCGGTGAAGACGGTCTGGAGCCGGGAAGAGTCGATCATCGGGCACCACAAGCGGCATGCGTTCGTGATTCGCGCCAAGTGGGGGGCGACGCGGGACGGCAAGATCGTGGCGGCGCAGATGGATCTGACCAGCGACTCCGGCGCGTACGCTTATACCAGTACAAAGGTCCTGGCCAACGCCACCCTGATGTGTCTGGGACCGTATGAAATCCCGAACGCGCATGTGAAGGCGCGCACGGTTTATACCAACAACTGTCCGGGCGGCGCCTTTCGCGGGTTTGGCGGGCCGCAGGCCCACTTTGCGGCGGAGATGCAGGTGGCCAAGCTGGCGCACGCTCTGCAGATGGATCCGGTGGAATTTCGCATGCGCAACATTTTGCGCGACGGCTCGCTCCTGGTTACGGGCAGCCCGATCCCGGCCGGCTGCACGACGGAGGAGGTGCTTGCTGAGGCCGCTCGCCAGGGCGGCTGGAAGACGGACAGCGGCCGGTGGTCCGTTTCAACGGAAGCGGCGGGCGGGCCGCGGCCGAGCCAGGGAAACGGGCTGCTGAGCACGAGCCTGGATTCCTCCCGCGGGGGCGTCGCGCGCGGGCGGGGGATCGCGGTCAGCTACAAGAACGTCGGCTACAGCTTCGGCTTTCCGGAGCACTGCACGGCGTGGGTGGAGCTGCACGGCGGCGAGACTGTGGAACGGGCGCGCGTCGGCTGTGTCGGCGCCGAGGTGGGGCAGGGCGCGCACACTGCCTTCATCCTCATGACGGCGGAGATGCTGGGATTATCGCCGGAGCAGGTGGAGTTGGAGGCGGCCGACACAGACGTAACCGGCTCAAGCGGCAGCGCCTCCGCGAGCCGCCTGACCTTTATGGCCGGCAACGCAATTCAGGGCGCGGCCGAACGGGCCATGGCGTTGTGGCGCGATGAGGAACGGCCGGCCCGGGCCGAGTTCGTCTATCATCCGCGCGCCACGACCCCCTTCGACCGCGAGACAGGTGAGTGCGACCCCAATATCACCTACGGATATTGCGCGCAGGTGGCCGATGTCGAGGTGGACCGGGAGACCGGACACGTGACGGTCAAGCGGTTGATCAGCGTGAACGACGTGGGCAAGGCGATCCATCCGCAGCATGTGGAAGGGCAGATCGAAGGGGCGGTGGCCCAATCCGTAGGCTGGACGCTGCTGGAGAACTATCTGCAGGAGGAGGGGGTCACGATCACCCCGCACCTGAGCAACTATCTGATCCCCGGCGTGGCCGATGTGGCCGAGGAGATTGTGCCCGTAATCCTGGAGTTGCCTGATCCGCAGGGGCCGCTGGGCGCGCGCGGAATGGCCGAGATGCCGTTCCTGCCGACGGCGCCGGCCATCGCGGCCGCGTTGCACGATGCGCTCGGCATCTGGTACGATGCGCTGCCATTTACGCCGGAGACGGTCTGGCGCGGCATGGCTGCCAGCGAACGGTCCGCGGACGGCGTCCGCTGATCAGGAGGGCAGGCGATGGCGGCCAAGAGCGGCGACAACCGTGTGAATAGCCTCATTTGGGGCATCCTGTTGTCGCTGGCGGGTGTCGGGCTGCTGCTGTTCAACCTGGATGTCTTTGTCCGCTTTGAGCCGTACGTTCAGTATGCGGCGGCCGTGTTGTTAGGCCTGTTTGCGCTCGTCTTTGTTGGCGGCTATCTATCCGCCCGCGACAACTGGTGGCGCCTGATTCCCAGCTGGACGCTGATCGCGCTGGCGGCGATGGTGTACCTCTCCACCCTGCCTGCGCTGGACCAGCGCGTCACGGCCGGCCTTCTCTTTGTGGGCCAGGCAATCGGGTTCGCCCACGTCTATCTGTTGGACCGCGCCGAACGCTGGTGGGCGATCATTCCTGGCGGGTTCATGTTTATGCTGGGCGCCACGATCGCCCTGAGCAGTCTCACCGAGGAAGCGGCCGTTCTGGGTACCGTTCTCTTTGTTGGATTGGGTGCTGTCTTCTTCTTGCTCTACATTTCGGGGCGGAGGTGGCAGTTGTGGTGGGCGCTGGTTCCGGGCTCTGTTCTGGTGTTGTTTGGTCTTTTTCTATTTTCGACAGGACTCGGCCAAGAGAATGTTCCCCTTCGATTGTGGCCGGCGTTCTTGCCTTTGTTGGGCGCGTGGCTGATATGGCGGGCGACCCGTCCTCTTTCCGGCCGCAAGTTGAATGTCAACGCCGCGCCGAATCAGACCCGTGCGCGCGGCCAGCGTTCCGACAGCCCCGCCCGCCCGCGCAGGCTGGGCGAGTACGGTGGGCCTGCGCCGGGGGCGGAGGTTGAGGTGCTGCCTGACCCGGAGGAGACGCAGTGAGCGGCAGGGCGTGGTTCGTGCGTGAGGTGCGTTCATCACCCTTTAGCAATGCAGACAGATCTGCACGAGACACTGGAGTCATGAAATGGATCTAGGCAGTTTTTCGGTCAGTTTGACGGTCAAGGATCTCAGGGTTTCAAAAGAGTTCTATGAAAAGCTGGGATTTGAAGAGTTTGCGGGGGACGCAAGCCAGAACTGGCTGATCATGAAGAGTCCCAGCTGTGTGATCGGTCTCTTCCAGGGTATGTTCGAAAAGAACATATTGACTTTCAACCCAGGCTGGGACAGTTCGGCGCAACCTCTCGACAGCTTCACCGATGTCAGGGAGATCCAAGAGAAACTCAAAGGGGACGGCATCGAGTTCGCCAGCGAGGCCGACGAAACGACGACCGGCCCGGCAAGTTTCGTGATCGTGGACCCTGACGGCAATCCGATCCTCGTCGATCAGCATGTATGATAAACTTCAGTGGTTAGTGGTTAGTGGTTAGTGGTTAGTGGCTTCGCGGACCCCTGGCTGCTGACAGCCTAAATCTTGGAAAGGTATGGTTCTTATGTCTGAATTTGTTCTTACATTGGTGCAGATGGACAGTCAGGCCGGCAACCCGGAGGGCAATTTCGAGCGGGCCGAGGCGTTTGTTGCGGACGCGGCCGGTCGCGGCAGTGATCTGGTGGTGCTGCCGGAGTTGTGGCATAGCTCTATCGACCTGGAAAACGCGGCAGCCTACGCGTCGCCCCTGGCCGCAGAGGCCGGTGATAGCGGCTGGTTCGGGCGGTTCGCCACTCTGGCAAGGGACAACCATGTGTGGTTGACCGGGTCGATGCTGGAGAGCCAGGGCGACCAGTTCTACAATACGATGGCGCTCTACAGCCCGGAGGGCAAGCTGGCGGCCGCCTACAGGAAGATCCACCTCTTCCGGTTGATGAGCGAGGATAAGTACCTGGCGCCGGGCGGGACGGGCGTGATGCACGAGCTGCCATGGGGCTGCGCGGGGCTGGCGATCTGCTATGATCTGCGTTTCCCCGAGCTGTTTCGACGCTACGCGCTGGAGGGCGCGCGCCTGATGATCCTGCCGGCGGCGTGGCCGCATCCGCGGCGTATGCACTGGCGCACGCTGCTGCGCAGCCGGGCGATCGAGAACCAGTGTTTTGTTGCCGCGTGCAACCGCGTCGGCACGACGGAGGATGTGAGCTTTTTCGGCGCGTCCGGGGTGATCGATCCGTGGGGCGAAACGCTGATCGAGGGCGGCGAAACGGAGACGCTGCTGACCGTGCGCATTGATCTGGATACGGTGGAGGCGACGCGGAAGAAGATTCCGATTTTTGCGGACAGGCAGCCGGCGTTGTATTGAGGGGGGGTGTTGCGCGCCGCCAAACCTTAATATTCTAGCGTTGTAGCGGTGGGGACCAACAAGAAGCAACTGAGGCAAAAGAGCCAAAAGAATCCCGGTTTACAAGCTTCTTTTTTGACAAGAGCCACAACAAAATCACCAAGCCCTGGCTGAGTGACACTTGTTGTGGCTCAGAATGAGTCCAGCTCTACTGTAATGAACTCCTTATCTGCCGCTTGCCGCACTTGGTTTTGGCTCATGCGCTTTGGGGACCGCTGGCGGGACTTTACTCGACTTACTTGGCTGTTGCAACGCGGCGCGCATCGCCGCCTTTTTTTCCTCGACGATCTTACGGTCTTCGGGAGTAAAGCCCTTAGTTAGTTCACTGAATTTACGGTGTCCACTCATCAGAGCAGGCCCTCCTTTCGCAACTCCCCAATATACGTATCGTACAGGTCGTCGGCAACTGGTACATACCTTTCATAGAACCGGTCGTCTCCCTTTTTGTCGCCCCCTATCAACAATATTGCCGTTCGTCTTGGAGCAAATGCATAGAAAATCCGGACTGGCCTTCCTCCGCTCTGTATTCGGAGTTCACGCATATGATTATGGCGTGAACTTCGGATACTTGAAGAATAGGGGGCTCCCAACTCCGGTCCTCTTTCCTCAAGAAGCTCAACTCCGGCGCTAATGGACCGTTGGTCAGACAAAGAGATCTCATTCCACCATTCTGCAAATTCGTCTGTAAATTCAACTTCCCACTTCCTCATCGTTGGTACACTATCACACACTACTAGCGCATCAAACTCTGGCAAACGAGCTTGGAGAACGTCCGAAAACTGGGACAAGCTTTCAACTTCGCACTGAGGAAGATGCCCGCCTCTATCTTGAAGCGGCTTTCGAAGACGACCGGGGCGACGGGCGTCTGATTCGCGTCGCGATCGGGGACATTGTCCGTGCCCGCGATATGAGCGAATTGGCGCAAGAGATAGGGATGACCAGGGAAGGGCTGTCCGAAGCCCTCATGGAGAACGGCGATCCGAGCTTTGGTACTGTCTTGAAGGTGATTCGCGTGCTGGGGATACGGTTGAGCGTCGCCGGCCAGGGCCCTGCTCCAGGCAAGGAATAAAGAGGTATTCTGACTTAGAAAATACCCCTTTAGAAGGAACCTCTACAGAATCACGAAGTTTAGGTGAGTATCTCGCGCGGCATTGCGCTATGCGGCCGGTCTTTGTGCGATGGAGGCTCTATCGACGGCTGCCCGGGTTCGATCTTCGAGCTTGCGTGCGCGGGACGGATTTGGGAAATTCGCTGGGTTTGCCAGGCCGTTGCAACGAGGCACGAATCCTTGCCTTTTTTTCTTCGGCGCTTTCGCGGTCCTCGCGATTGAGATGCCTGGTTCGTTTTTTGCGCTTTCGTTTTCCTTTCATCAGTGCAAGCTCTCCTTTCGCAACGCTACGACGCCCTCATCGCACAGGTCTCCAGCGACTGGCGCGTACATATCGTAAGAGTGGTCGTCTCTTCCTTTTCCCCCCAACAACTGTATAGCTGTCCATCTGGGATTGGGTACGTAGAATACTCGACTTGCCCAGCATCCGCAAGCGGCCGTCCAAGGTTTGGGTACGATCGTGAAGATGATCCGCGTGTTGGGGATGTGTCTGCGCAGCGGCAGTGAGGGCACGGCCCGACCTGTCTCCGGGAAAGAGGGCGCCTCACTACCCCGCCGGAGAGTCATCCATCGCCTGCCGGGCAATCCGGTGTTGACTGATGCCGCGCTTTGCTCAAAGGGGAAAGCCGATGGAACCGGCGAGACTGAGGCGCCGCTGACGGCGCGGAAGAGCATTTCGATTTCCGCGGATAGACAGCGGGCGTTTCACTGCGGAATGGGTTTGCCTGGCGGGCGAAAACCGCGGTCATCTTTGCCGCGGCTCGCATGCGACGCCAAGGTGGTCGAGACAGGGACCGACGGATCTTCAACCATGTGTCACCGCTACTCAGCGTTTTCCAGAAAGTGTTGTACGACGCCGCAAAGCGTTTCCGGAAGACGGTAGGTCCCTTCGTCGGTCAGCTCATTTCTCCCGTGCTCAAGATAGGAAGATCTCCCGTCATAGCCGTTGGTACCCATGATGCGGGCGCCGAATTTCCCCAAAACGCCGTTGAGTTGGGTAAGGGTCAAGCCAGTCGCCTCGCAAAGTGTGGAGCGCGAGACGTAGTTCCCGGCATCGCCGGCGTCACAGAGCGTCTTCAGCATGACCCGCGTATTTTCGGTCAGTGGACGCCGCGCCAAGGCCCGTTGCATGATCTCAGCAGACACGAACCCTGCCGTTTCGGAAGGCGCAGCGCGCGAGCTTGATTTCTGATTCGTCTTTTGCGCGATTTTCGCGGCCTGAACGGCCTCGAGAATCGCGGCGATCTCCTCTGGGGTACCCTTACAGATGAGTGTAAGTTCCATAGCAGGATCCTATTATGATTTGAGTTGATCATCCACATAATCAACAAAATCAGAATATTTTAAGTATAAGAAAATATGTATTGTCTGTCAAGGGGAAATGAGACCCGAATTGGGACTCCATTTGCGGGATTTGGAGATGCGCCGCAGGCGGGCGGTCGTTGTATTCGAGGCGAGTAGGGTTGGCCCGGATAGCGGGCCGGACAACAGTCAAGAGGCGGGTCTGGGGTCAGGCCATGGGCGGGCCAGATTCTTTTTGAAAGGTGAGAGGGCAACTGGGTACTGAAGGAAGAAACCCGTCTCTATCTTGAAGCGGCTTTCAAGGAAGACCTGGGCGACGGGCGTCTGACCCGCGCCGCGCTCGGTGACTTTGTCCGGGCCCGCGCTGTACGTGGATTGGCGAAAGAGAAAGGGATGATGCGTGAGGGGTTGTGGTCAGCGCTCTCCAAGGACGGCGAGGCACGCATTGGGGCCGTCGCGGGGTTCCTCCGCGCGCTTGGGATGTGGCTGCGTGTCGCCAGCCAGTACGCCACCCGAACTGTGTCGGGCGGACCGAGCGCCCCCCTTACCCCGCCAAGAAATCATCGATCGCCTGCCGAGCGATGCGGTACTGGCTGCCGATGCGCCTGGCCTGCAGCGAACCGTCGTCGATCAGGGCCTGGATGTCGGCGGGGGAGACCTGCAGGTAGGAGGCGGCCTGCTCCAGCGTCATGACGGCGGGCGTTGCGGGCGCTGCGGGCGGCTGCGGCGGAATGGGCGGCTGGGGCGCTGCGGGCGGGTTTGGCGCGCCGGGGGCGGGCTGCTCGGGAGTCTGGGAGGCGTTCATGGCGTTGGTGATCATGCCGGCCATGCCGGCGCCGAGGCCGATGCCCGCGCCGAGGCCGAGGCCTTCGCCGGTTCCGCCGGCGCCGCCCTGCTGTTGGGCCGCGTCGCCCAGCGCGCGTGCGGTCTTGAACTGCATGTAGGCGGCCATGTCGCCGATGGCGCCCATGCTGGCGCGTTCGTCGATCGCCTTGGCGGTCTCTTCGGTGGGGCTGATGGAGACGATGCGGAACTGTTTGAGCGCGAGCCCCATGGCGGTGAAATCGTCCTGCAATGTCGCGCGCATGGCCGCGCTGAGCTCGTCGAAGAGCCGCGGCAGGTCGAGAATGCTGGTCATGTTCTCGCCCCACATGTCGGTCATGCGGCTGATGATGGCGCTGCGCAGGAAGTCGTTGATCTGGCCGGTGCGGTACATTCCCTGCGTGCCGACGAACTGGTCTACGAAGCGCTTGGGGTCGGCGATCTGCATCGTGTACTGGCCGAAGCCGCGCAGGCGCACCAGCCCCAGGTCGGTATCGCGCAGGGTGATTGGCTCCGGCGTGCCCCATTTCATGTCGGTGAACTCGCGCATGTTGGCAAAGAACACCTCGGCGGTGAAGATATCCTGGCCGCCTGTTCCCATGCGCAGGAGCCTGGAAAGAATCGGCAGGTTGGCGGTGGTGATGGTGTGCCGGCCCGGCTCGAAGAGGTCGAGGGATTTGCCGTCGCGGTAGAAGACGGCGCGCTGGCTCTCGCGGACGATGACCTGGCTGCCGAAGCGGAAGTCGCCCGAGCCGACCTCCGGCACGCGCACCACGAGCTCCTGCGCGCCCTGGTCCGGCGCTTCGATTACGTCTATGATTCTTGCCATCAGTTTTCTCCTGTATCCCGGCTCCGGCGGTCTGTGGCCGGATTGGGCGCGGGCCGCTATGCGCCGGCGGCTGCGGTTGTGATCGCCTGGCTGCGCTGGTCGAAGAGTCGCTGGAGTTCGGTCACGGTGTCGTTGACGGCGTCGATGGCGGGGCCGATCGCTTCCCGTTCTGTCGCGCGGGTCTCCAGTTGGTCGATTCTTTCGCTGATCTCCAGGGCGCGCTCCGCCATGGCCGTGTCGAAGCGGTGGAGGGCGTTGAGTTGCTCTTCCTGGATCTTGACCGCCGCGAACAGCCCGGCATAGCCGTAGCTGGCCGTCTTGATGCGGTCGATGAGGGTCTGCAGGCGCTGGATGGCGCCGTCGGCGTCATCGATCCAGGCCAGCCCGCCGCTGCGCAGCAGCTTCTTCTGCACGTCGTACAGGCGCTGCTTCTCCTGCTCCAGCTCGGTTGCCAGCAGCTGGCGCAGGCGGTGATCGGCCTCGCGGCGCAGCTCCTTATCGGTGTATTCGCGCGCCAGCGGCAGCCCCTTGAGCACACGCTCGACGGCTCCCATATTCTCATCAGCTTTTTCCACAAAGGAATCTGTCATCATTGCCCTCTTGTTCGGCCGGTTTTCGACGCGTCAATCAGACGGGGCGCAACCCTGTCCCGCCAGGTGATGGATTCAGAGTGTTCTCTATTCATTACGTTGCGGTGTCCAGCCGGGTTGCGGCGCGCTGGGTCAGGAACACCTCGCTGCCGCACCAGGCGCAGTGGATCAGGCCTCTGCCGGCCAGCTCGACTTCGCCGCCGCAGTTGGGGCAGTTGCGCCCGTCGGTCAGTTTCTGGCTGTCGACGCTGTAGAGAAGACCTTCCTCCCAGTTGATGGCGCCGCTGAAGAGCTGTTTGCCCACCAGGTCGCGGATCATATCCTCGACGGTTTCACGCGGTTGCTGCAGTTCGACGATGATCTCCTGCACGGTCACCTGGCCCTGGGTGAGGACCATGTTCAGGATCTTCTTCTCCTGCGCGACCTGCGCGAACTCGGATTCCTCCTGCTGGCCCTTGCGCCAGAGATAGAAGCCGATGCCCAGCAGGGGCGCGCATACGACCAGCGCGAGGAACAGGCCCAGCGCCATCCCGCCGGCGGTCGTACCGGACGTTGCCACCGCCGCGATCCAGCCGGCGAAGAGGATGGCTGAAATCGCCATGATCGCCAGGCCGACGATACGGGCGCCTCCGCGCATGGTATGCTCCTTTTTGCTTGCGGGGCTGCGCGAACCCGGCCAGGCGAAGCGGGCCCCCAATTCGGGGCTCACGCCCTTTTGGCAGAGAGCGAGCCCATGCCAATTTTAAGAAAAGCCTCCGCCACCGCCTCCGCCACCGCCACCCCCACCGCCGCCGAAACCGCCCCCACCGAAGCCGCCACCGGAGAAGCCTCCGCCGCTCCAGCCGCCGCCGGCTGTGGATGAGCTGCTGTGCCGGCTGGTCATGGTGGCGCTGGTGCTGGTGAGCAAGGAGCCGAGCCCCACGCTCATGCCTGAGAGGCTATTGCCCAGCCCGCGGCTGACTTCGCCCAGGTTCCCGCCCAGGCCGCCGCCGCCCAGAGAGCCAGCGGGGGCGCGAGACAGTTCGCCGGAAACGGGTCCGCCGTCGACATCAGGTTGAACGGATCTGCCGGGGAGGCCGGATCCATAGTAGGCGCGCCGGTAGGGGCCGTACAAGGTGGGATCGGGAATGTACCAGCCGGGCGCGGGCGCGTCAACCGCTTCAAATTTGCGAATGTACTGTTTATCCAGGCCAAAGGCAATGGCATAGGGCAGCCAGCGATCCCAAAGTTCCTTCTGTTCTTCGAGGTCGCTGTAGCGGTCAATATCGCGAAGATATCTTTTGAATGCCTGCCAGCGCGCGGCGAGCTCGGCGCCGGCGTCGGTTTTGCGGGGCATAAAGCGGGACAGCAGGAGGAAGCCGAAGGCGGTCGCGGCAAGGCCGATGCCGGGCAGAGCCGCGGCGCCGGTGATCTCGCCGAAGACCGCCCACAGTCCATTGCCGGCCAGCGCCGCCAGGACAAATAGAACGATGCTCAGAAGACTGTACTGATTGCGCACCTTTTCCGGGCTGCGGGCAAAATAGCCCTGTACGGTTACTTCCTTATAGAGAGCTCGCTTGAGAGCGGGCAACTCACTGTGAAATGTGTTCTTCAGAAGTGAAAGTTTGATAGAACTCCCGCCTCCAAAGAGGCTGTGCAGCAGGTGTTTCTCGAAAGGAGAGACGGGCTGGCTGCGATCTTCGTAGCGATAGGTAAAGTCGCGAGAGACTTGGAATTTGCCCTTTTTCTCTTCGGTAATGCTGATGACCTTGCGCTGCGCCAGGTCCACAACGGTGGCGATAATGTCCTGCATGTCGGCCTGCTCGTCCAGAAGGGTACCGGCGACGCCCGGGGCCAGGTCGTCGGGCGGCTCCGGCAGGTAGTCGGCGACCATATCGACTGGTTTGTCGCGTCCGAGGCGATACCAGAGCAGGTAGAGCGCGGCCGGGCCGCCCAGAAGGAAGAGCAGGCCGAGAGCGCCGAACAGGAGCGTCAGAATGGGCACCCAGCGGGCGCGAAAGCGTATTTCCGCTTCACGCGCGGCTGCTTCGGCATCGGCCCTTTCCTGCCACCGCTGCGCCTCTCCGGCGACCACGCCGGGCGTGAACTCCACCCGCACTTCGAACGCCTGACCGGGCGTCAGCCTGCGATCGAGGACGTAGGCGATTTCCCGTCCGCTTTCCAGGAGCGAGGCTGAGGCAGTTGTGCGGGCGTCTTCCCAACGATCTCCGTTGTTGGTGTATGCGGCCCATTCCTGGATGGCGGCGGGGGCCACGACATTCACCCGCCCGGCCTGCACCGGGAAGCTGCGATCGCCGTAGATCGCACGCCACCAGAGCTGGTCGCCGCCCTCATAGTAGCGTAGACCGCCGTGCACGGTGTAGGAAAGGGTAAAGGTTTCGCTGCGGTTGGAGGTGGGCGGAAAGTACCAGTAGACGTAGTAGCGCCCTGCCATTCTATCGACGGAAAATGTAAATGATTCTCTGCCGCTGCCGGCCAGACGATAGCTGTTGCCGCTGGCGTCGGTCAGGGTCCAGTTGTCGAGCGTATTGAGATGCCGCCTGGGGATTTCTCGATAGCCGGTCGTGAACACGCCTTTTGTGAAGCGAATCGTCTGATGCTCGGAAACTTCGAAGGCGCCGTCGCGGCGAATGATGATGTCGACGTCGAAGCGCTCCCAGAGCAGCGATTTCCCCTGCGCGAAGGCGGGCTGGGCATGCAGGCTGGACAGGACGCCCAGCAGGACCGCGGCGCAGGCCAAAAGGCGGGCGAGCGGGACGACGCGTGCGCGGAGGGCTTTGGGACGCCGCGATCTCTTTTGGCGTGAGCTTTTCAGGCGTGAGTTCATTGTCAGGAAAGGGCTCTCCAGTAGCGCTGAACGGGACCGCTCTGTTTGGGACGCGCGACGCGGCATGCTCCCAGTATCGCGTTGCGGGACCTGACATGCCTGACATTTTACCAACTTTTTGGCTGACGATTCAATCCTGTGGGCCTTTTCGCTCAGCGGCAGAGCGGACGGTGCGTCTAGACAACCTGGTTGAAAAGCTGGGTTTCGCCCTGCCACAGCCGGCGGAGGTTTTCGAGCAGGATGTCGATCAGGTTTTCTTCGTACATGCAGGTTTCGCCGCCGGTGTGCGGCGTGATGAGGACGTTTTGGAGGCCCCAGAAGGGGGAATCCTGCGGCAGAGGCTCATCCCAGAAGTGGTCGATGCCGGCGCCGGCGATGGCGCCGGATTGGAGGGCTGCCAGCATGGCGGGTTCGTCAACACAGCGGCCGCGGGCGACGTTAATCAGGTAGGCGCTTTCCTTCATGAGGGCGAAAGCGCCGGCGTCGATCACTTTCTCGGTTGCGGGCGTGAGCGGGCAGGTGAGCGCGACGAAGTCGGCTTGGGGCAGGAGCGCGGGCAGCTGGTCCGGCGAGAGGACGGCGTCGGCGGGTGCGTCGGCGGTGGCCGGATTGCGTTTTGTGGCCAGTACGTGCATGTCGAATGCCTTGGCCAACTTGGCCAGCCGCGAGCCGATCTTCCCCAGTCCGATAATGAGCAGGGTCTTGCCGCCCAGTTCGTCCTCGCGGAGGGACAGGTCGCCGATCATGCCGCGCCAGGCGCGGCTCTGCTGGCGGTCGCGGCCGGTGTGGATGTGACGGGTGAAGGCGAGGATCAGAGCCATGGCGTGTTCGCTGACGGCGTTGCTGTTGACGCCGCTGGCGGTGGCCAGGCGGATGCCCCGTTGCCGCAGTGCGTCGAGGTCGAACTGGTCGACGCCGGCTCCGATCGATTGGATGAAACGGAGGCGGGGCGCGACCTGCAGGAGCTCGTTCCGCCAGAATCCGGAGACGAGGAGGACGTCGGCCGCATGCAGGCGCGCGCTGAGGTCCTCTGGTGTCCATGCCTGGAAGGAATGGATGTCGGCTTCCGCGGCAGGGCCGCTTTCGCGAAGGGCGGCCTGGCGGCGGGAGAAGATCGTCTCCAGCTGGTAGGCGACGTGGGCGAAACAGATGGTCAGCTCTGCGGGCGGGGGGAACGGTTGGGTTGTCATGCGGCTGCTCCGTTGCGGGTGTGTTTCGGGCTGGCTGCGGCGCGATGTTGAGCACTGTATAGCACGGGTGCGCGTCTTTGCGCAACGCGGGAGGGGGAAAGGGGAACGGCAGGGAACGGATATTTTTGATCCGCAAAGCGACGCGAAGCATTGCTCTGGCACTGGAGCGGATCTCGATCCACGGAGGGATGCGGAGGATGTGTTTGACTGCTGAGGAGATCGTCGTTAGGCTAAGCTACTCGCGACCGTGCCCGGGTTGGCGGCGGCGGCGCAGGCAAAGGTAATTCATTCATGATGGAGGCAGAAGATGAGTCAGTTTGTGGCCGATTTTGAATCCTACTTGCCGGAGGAATTTGACGGAAAGCCCTATGGACGGGCCGGGTTGCTTGCGAATGCGGACGAGGCCGGCATTGACGTGAGCGTTGTTTTTCAGGGGGGTGTGCCGCCGGATCCCCGGCCCGGCAACGCAGCGGTTCTGGATGCGGCGGCGGGCGAGCCGCGTATTCTGCCCGGCTGTCTGGTGAACCCGACGATGGGGCCGGATGCGCTGGAGGACCTGGAAAGCTGCGTGCGGCGGGGGGCGCGCACTGTGAAGTTGATGGCGGCCAGCCACCGCTATCGTCTGGACAGTACCGCAGTCGATCCGGTGATGGACCTGGCGCGTTCGCTGGGCATAACGGCGACGATCCACTCCGGCTCCCATATGAGCGGCTGCGCGCCGGAGTACATCGCTCACATCGCCCGGAACCATCCCCAGGTGACGATTATCATGGATCACATGGGCTATCGGGAGTGGACCAGGTCGGCGGTGCAGGCGGCGCAGGAGAACGCCAACATCTATCTGGGCACGACGCTGATCGCGGCGGCGGAACCGTATACGATCTCAGAGATCGTGAAGAGCGGGGCGCTGGGCGCGGATCGGATTGTGTTTGGCTCGAATGCGCCGGCGGGCATCGCCGTACATGGGGTCAACGGCATCCGGATGGCCGGCTTCTCGCCGGAGGATGAGGCGCTGGTGCTGGGCGAGAACTTGCGTGCGATTTATGAGCTGTAGGGCGGCGCAGGCAGGATGAGGAGAAGGGGCGTCCTCTCTCCTCACTTCTCTTCGCCTTCTTGCCTAGAGGCGGGGCAGGGTGATGCCGGACTGTTTCTGGTACTTGCCGTTGCGGTCGGCGTAGGAGACTTCGGGGGCTTCGCCTTCGAAGAAGAGGACCTGGGCGATGCCTTCGCCGGCGTAGATGCGGGCGGGGAGAGGGGTTGTGTTGCTGATTTCGATAGTGACGTAGCCTTCCCACTCCGGCTCGAAGGGCGTCACGTTCACGATGATGCCGCAGCGGGCGTAGGTGGATTTGCCGACACAGATGGCGAGCACGTTGCGCGGGATGCGGAAGTACTCGATGGTGCGGGCGAGGGCGAAGCTGTTGGGCGGGATGATGCAGTCGTCTCCGTGGTAGCTCTGCAGGGCGCGTTCGTCGACCGCTTTGGGATCGATGACGGTGAGTTCGCCGGTGGCGGGGGTAAAGATGCGGAACTCTTTGGCGACGCGGATGTCGTAGCCGAAGCTGCTGAGGCCGTAGGAGACCACGCCTTCGCGCACTTGTCTTTCCTCGAACGGCTCGATCAGCCCGCATTCTTTGGCTTTTTGGCGGATCCAGTGGTCGGGTTTGATGGATAGCATGTTCGGGAACTCGGCGATTCTTTGGACGCGGGGCTTCCGCTTTGGGTCAGCTGTTGGGGCTCGACAGTCGGGGGGGTGAATGACTGGCCGGTGGCCCAGTTAAGTATACCATGCGCACGGGATATGTCGTCTCTTGGGATGAGGAAACTGATCTCTCTTCTCAGCACTGCATGAATGTTGACCATGCCTAAGTTTAGACTTACAATCCTCCGTCATCTACTCTGAATCTCCTACACTCGTAATGATACAACTCCGCGATTACCAGAAAAACTTGGTAGATGGGGTTCAGGCCGCCCTATATTCCGAAAAGGCGCGCGTAATGATGCAGCTCCCTACCGGCGGCGGCAAGACCGTTATTGCCGGGGCGTTGCTGAATGCGTTTCTCAAAGACGGACGAAAAGCCGTCTGGCTGACCCATCGCAAGGAACTGGCCGCACAGACTCGTGATCTGCTAGTAAACACCAATGTAGCGGCAAGTGTCGATGTTCGCTGGAATCCTGGCGAGGATGCCCCGGCGAGGCAGAACGGTGTCACCATCCTGATGGCCCAGACTGTGAGTCGCCGCACCGCCAGAGCTAACGTGTGGCCAAAATATGACGCCGACGATCTGATGATCATTGACGAGGCCCATCATGCTTCCGCGGATGGCTGGACGCGAGCTATGCAACAGTGGCCCGGACGCATACTGGGGATGACTGCTACCCCCTGGCGCTTGTCCCACAAGGAAGGATTCGACCACCTTTTCGACGCGTTGCTCTGTGGCCCGGCCGTTGTTGACTTGCAGTCCGGCAATCATTTGTCCGGCGCTCAGGTTCTCAGGCCCTCTTCCCAGTGGATTATCCGCGGCGGCGCGGTTGGCATGGACGGAGATTTCACGGACTCCGGCATCGTAGCGGCAAACCAGGACCATATCATGACGGCCGGAGCACTCAAGTTCTGGCAAGAGCACGCCCAGGACCGTCAGACCATCGTCTATGCGGTTTCGGTTGATCATGCCCATAATCTGGAAGCCGTTTTCAGGGATGGGGGCGTGCCCGCCGGCGTTATGCTCGGTGAAACCGGGGATGAAGAACGAGCCAGGCTTATCACTGCTTTTAGAAGAGGAAATCTAAGAGTTCTCGTCAACGTTGCCGTTGCCACCGAGGGTTTCGATCTGCCGGACGCCTCCTGTGTGGTAATCACCCGGCCTACCAAGAGTTTGACACTTTATTTGCAGATGGTGGGCCGAGGTCTGCGCCCGAAAGAAAACAACGGTAACTGTTTGATTCTTGATTTGGCGGCAAACGCAGAGGTCCACGGGCTGCCCGAGGACGACCGTGAATGGTCCCTGAAACCACGGGCAGTGCAGGAAGAAGTAGGCGATGCCGTGACTGTCTGGTGTGACAGCTGCAATTCCATATCTCCTGCCGCCAGCCATGCTTGTCAGACCTGTGGCGAACCGTTTGGCAAGGAGTGTAGCCGTTGCGGGACATGGCGCGCGTGGAAGCGTTGGAGCCTGGAAAAGCAGTGCGGGGACGCGCACGAATTTGTATGCGATTTGTGTCACCGGGATGCTCATATTGAGGCTAAATTGCCTATCAGTGAACCTTTAGAATCAGCATTGGCCGAGTTAGAAGGGAAGGAGGAAGAAATGCTATCTACAAGGCATGTTGAGTCGGAACCCGACTTGATCAATCAGTCTCTTGGGCAGTACCAAGATTTCTTGGCGGTGTTGGAAGGAGAATTTGGCGTTAGCTTGGCAAATGATTTGGAGGCCATTCAGCACCATGAAGATTTCTATGAGATGGGTCTGAAGGACTTAGAGAGCAGATATGGTCCCTATTTAGCCGATTGTCTCGGACGGTGGAACCTCTACTGGATTCTCCGACGATTCCTTGAGGGGGAGCGGACAAAGGTAATGGGTCCTGAAGAGGAGCGCCAGCGTAAACTACGTAAGGCCATTGAAGAACGCGAGTCGAAATTGGCCGACGATGCCCATTTGGAATCTATGTTTGGAGAATTCATTTCTAACCTTCCTGTTGACAAGACCCCCCAAAGCAAACCGCAAGAGTATCGTATGTTCAATGAATGGGAAGATAACCAGCGGAAGGAAATGCTGTCCTGGCAGAGTGAACTTGCTCTGCTGGAAAATAAGCCTATTGACAGGAGTCTGGTTTTCGAAGGAGCACGTGATAGAGTAATGGACCTGTTACGTCAAGCAGCGCAGGATGTCAACCTATTACCCGGTGCAAATGACGAAGCAACTCCAATAGCTTCTCAAAAGAACACACGAGGCAAACGATCAAGCAATGGAAGTTCACAATCTGATAAACGACCTTACGGTGCCAGCAAGAGCACGGCGACACATCCTGAGCAACTCAAGAAACTCGCACTGAGACTCTCTCGCGCTGGAAATAACGCTAGGCAAGTTGCTGAAGAACTATTCAACAGAGATTTCGGCACCAGGGAAGGGCGTATGATTGGGGCAGGGCAGATGGCCCAGATGCTCAAACGATGGAGCGCTGAGCCGAACCCCGGCGAAACAAGACGTACTAGAAAACCAAGGCGAATGGGTAGCAGAGCAGGTAAACAAATAGCCCAGGCGAAAGCCAAAGCACACAGGCTGCGCGAACAAGGGCTTACAATGGCCAAAATTGCAGGGAAACTAAATGACGAAGGCTATCGCACCGTTAAGGGCTATCCGTACACGCAGCAAAACGTGTGGCACTTGCTGAATCGTGACAAATAACGCAAATTTTGAGATTTATGTGTCATAAGGAGTATTTTGTCACCGGCTTCCTACTCAGACTCCTTCACGCGCCCAGTCCCGGTCGGGCGTCAGATAGATCAGCGGCATACTGACCAGGGTCACCCCGTATTTGACAAGCAGGTTGAAGAGGAAGATCTCCCAGGCGGCGGCCCAGGAGTCGACGAGCTGCGCGCCGAGAAAGGCGAGGGGCGAGAAGGCGATGAGGACGAAAAGCAGGTTGTCGATGGGGACGCTGACGGAGTTGCTGACGAGGACGCGCAGCCACTGGAAACGAGTGGTGACGCGGCTGACGAAGAGGTGGTAGATCTCGGTGTCGACCAGCTCGCTGACCAGTTCGGCGATGATGGAGGCGCAGACGATGCGCCATAGCGGGGCGAAGATGGCGCTGAACTCGGCGCCGCCAAAGGAGTTGGGGGCGCTGGGTACGGATGCGGACCACATGAGGTAGAGTACCATCCCCAGATTGATGACAGCCGCGGCGACGATGAGAACCTGGGCGTTGCGCTTGCCGAGCGTTTTGTGGACAAGGTCGCGCAGTGTGAAGGTTAAGGGATAGACGAAGGCGCCCATGTCGACGGCGAGGCCGGCGATGACGCCGATCTTCAGGCTGGCGATGTCGGCCGCCATCTGCGCGGCGATGTAGGCGGCCACGACCACGACCGCCACTCCCGACAGCGCGGTTGCGGCCTGATGGGGGCGGGTCTGTTTTGCTGAGTCGCGATCTGTCACGTTACAATCTCCTTATGTTTTGGTGAGGCGGGGACTTCGACCGCCGGCATTGCTGCCACTGCTTCGCGCCCGGACGGGAATGGGGAGCGGCAGACACCTATTTTAGCACGGGTTGCGCCATCGACAGGATGGGGCTGCCAACAGACGAACGCAAAGGTCTTACCAAATGCCCAAGCGCACGGACATTTCCTCGATTCTGATCATCGGTTCCGGCCCGATTGTGATCGGCCAGGCCTGCGAGTTCGACTATTCGGGCGCGCAGGCGTGCAAGGCGCTGAGGGCGGAGGGGTACCGCGTTGTTCTCGTCAACTCCAATCCGGCGACGATAATGACCGACCCGGAGATGGCTGACGCCACCTACGTGGAGCCACTCACGGTCGAGCTGTTGGAGAAGATCATCGCGGAGGAGCGGCCGGACGCGCTGCTGCCGACGGTGGGCGGGCAGACCGGGCTCAACCTGGCGGTGGCGCTGGCGGAGCAGGGCATTCTGGAACGGTACGGGGTGGAGCTGATCGGCGCGAACCTGCGTGCGATGCAGGTGGCGGAGGATCGCGACCTGTTCAAGCGGGCGATGACCGAGGTGGGGCTGGAATCGCCGCGCAGCCGCATTGCGCATACGCTCGAGGAGGCGCGCGAGATTTTCGAGACCGTGATTGGGCGTTTCCCCATTTTCATTCGTCCCAGCTTTACGTTGGGCGGCAGCGGCGCGGGCACCGTCTTCACGCAGGAGGAGTTCGACGAAAAGGTGGAATGGGGGCTGCGCGAGAGCCCGGTGAATACGGTTCTGGTGGAGGAGTCGCTGATCGGGTGGAAGGAGTATGAGCTGGAGGTGATGCGGGACCGCGCCGACAATTTTGTCGTGGTCTGCTCGATCGAGAACCTGGACCCGATGGGCGTCCACACCGGCGACAGCATCACGGTGGCGCCGTCGCAGACGCTGACGGACAAGGAGTACCAGCGGTTGCGGGACCAGGCGCGGTTGGTGATGCGGGCGGTGGGCGTGGAGACGGGGGGCAGCAACGTACAGTTCGCGGTCGATCCTGATTCGGGGCGGGTGGTTATTATCGAAATGAACCCGCGTGTCTCGCGTTCGAGCGCGCTGGCGTCGAAGGCGACCGGATTCCCGATCGCCAAGCTGGCGGCCAAGCTGGCTGTTGGCTATACGCTGGATGAGCTCAAGAATGACATCACGCAGGAGACGGTGGCGGCGTTCGAGCCTTCGATCGACTACGTGGTGGTCAAGATCCCGCGCTGGGCGTTCGAGAAGTTCCCCGGCGTGGACCGGGAGCTGGGGCCGCAAATGAAGTCGGTGGGCGAGGTGATGGCGATAGGGCGCACGTTCAAGGAGGCGCTGCAGAAGGGCGTGCGCAGCCTTGAGATCGGGCGCGACGGGCTGGGGCCCTTGACCCGCGACAGCAGTGGTCAGTTGAAGGGGTATGGGCCTGATGCAGAGGCCGCGGACCTGCTGCGCGTGCCCAACCGGGACCGGCTATTTGCCGTTTTTGAGCGTCTGCTGGAGGCGGAGCGGGGAGTTGCGGGCGGAGACGACGCGGAAGAAGGACAGGCCGGCGAGGCGGCGTTGCGGGCCTGTTCCGAGATTTACGATCCCTGGTTTGTGGCGCAGATGCAGGAGATTGCCCGCTTCCAGGTTTCCATCGAGAGGCAGGGCGATCTGGATGCGTGGACGCTGCGGCGGGCCAAGCGGATGGGATTCAGCGATGCGCAGCTGGCCCGCATCGTCAACGAAGCAGCGGCGAGCGGGGAGGGAGAGGAGGCCGCCCGCGCCGTGCCGTTGAGCGAAGCGGACGTGCGCGGCCTGCGCCAGCGTATGGGGGTTGCGCCGACCTACCATCAGGTGGACACCTGCGCGGCGGAGTTTGCGGCGTACACGCCCTATCTTTACAGCAGCTATGAGAGCGAGGGCGAGGCGCCGCCGACAGCGCGTGACAAGGTGATCATTCTGGGCGGCGGGCCCAACCGCATCGGCCAGGGAATCGAGTTCGACTACTGCTGCTGCCATGCAAGCTTCGCGCTGCAGGAGATGGGCTACGAGACGGTGATGATCAACTGCAACCCGGAGACGGTCAGCACCGACTATGATACGAGCGACCGGCTCTATTTTGAGCCGCTGTTCCTGGAGGATGTGCTGCACATCTATCAGCGGGAGGCGGAGGGCGGTGCGCGGGTGCGGGCGCTGGTCCAGTATGGGGGGCAGACGCCGTTGAACCTGGCGGCAGGGCTGCAGGCCGCGGGCGTACCCATTCTCGGCACGCAGCCGGAGGCGATTGAGCTGGCGGAGGATCGAGAGAGGTTCAGCGCGTTGCTGGAGGAGCTGGACATTCCCGCTCCCGCCAACGGAATCGCGGACAGCACTGAGCAGGCGCTGTCGATTGCGGCCCGCATCGGCTATCCGTTGGTGGTGCGTCCTTCATACGTGCTGGGCGGGCGGGCGATGGCGATCGTGGACGACGAGGAGAGCCTGCGCCACTACATGGCCCACGCGGTCGACGTGGACAGGGAGATGACGACCAGCGGCCAGGATGTTGCGATCCTGGTGGACCAGTTTCTGGAGGACGCCTACGAGGTCGATGTTGACGCGATCTCGGACGGCGGGCGGGTGGTGATCGGCGGCATCCTGCAGCATATCGAGGAGGCGGGCATCCACAGCGGAGACAGCGCGTGCGTGCTGCCGCCGTACAAGATCAGCGGCTACCATTTGAGCATCATTCGCGAGTACACGGAGAAGCTGGGGCTGGCTCTGGGTGTGCGCGGGCTGATGAACGTGCAGTACGCGATCAAGGATGACGTTGTGTACGTGATCGAGGTGAACCCGCGCGCCAGCCGCACGGTGCCCTTTGTCAGCAAGGCGACGGGCGTTCCCCTGGCGAAACTGGCGGCGCGGGTGATGGCGGGCAAGTCGCTGGCGGAGGTGGGTTTGGAGGAAGAGCCGGAGGTGCAGGGCTTTTTCGTCAAGGAGGCTGTTCTGCCGTGGAAGAAGCTGAGCGGCGCGGATACGCTGCTGGGGCCGGAGATGCGCTCGACGGGCGAGGTGATGGGCCATGCGCACAACTTCGGCCACGCGTTTGCCAAGAGCCAGTTGGGGGCGGAGTACCGGTTGCCGGTCGACGGCGGCGTGTTGATCACGGTGAACGATTACGACAAGGGCGCGGCGCTCAAGCTGGCGCGCGATTTCAGCCGCATGGGTTTCTCCCTTTACGCGACGGAGGGCACGGCCGCGCTGATCCAGCGTGTGGGCCTACCGGTGGTCGTTCTGCGCAAGGCGGCGGCTACGGAGGCAGCCGGTAACGGCTCGTCCCGTAATCGCCAGGGTCACGGCGCGGGCAACGGGTCCTATACGACGCTGGACGCGATGCGGGACGGCAAGATCGATCTGATCATCAACACGCCGCTTGGGCCGCACAGCCGCGCGGACGGCCAGAAGATCCGGACGCTGGCCACGCGCATGGAGATCCCGTTGATCACGACGCTTTCGGCGGCGCAGGCAGCGGTAAGCGGGATCCGCGCGATGATGGCGGCCGAGCTGAACGTGCTCAGTCTGCAGACACACTATGCGCGGGCGCGGCGTTGAGCTTCGGCGGGCGGCGGGTCGCACCTGACTACTGGCGCCAGAATCTCCTTGGCGAAAAACTGGCGACGCCGCGGCGCGGGACAACCTTCTCATCACGCATTCCAAGGCGGAGAATAACATGGCCCAGACGGGAAAAGCACGGAAGAGCGTCTATCTGGCGAACCCATACGGTTTTTCAGCCCAGCAGCGGGCGCTGCTGCCGCCGCTCATCGAGGCGGTGGCCGCGCTGGGGCTGGATGTGTGGGAGCCGTTTGCGCGTGCGGGCGCGCAGATCGACAGAACGAAGCCGGGCTGGGCGTATGACGTCGGTCAGCTTTGCCTGCGGGATGTACGCGAGGCGGACGCGATCTTTGCGGTTGTCAACGGCGTGCCGCCGGACGAGGGGGTGATGATCGAGATGGGGATGGCGATCGCGCTGGGCAAGCCGACGTTTCTGTTCCGGGATGACTTTCGGAGCGTTGCCGACACGGAGGAGTATCCGCTCAATCTGATGCTGTTCACGGGGATGCCTGAGGGCGAGTGGGAGCGGCACTATTACCGGTCGGTGGAGGAAATTGGCGCGGCGGATAAGGCGCTGGCGCGGTGGGCGCGGGGGGATATCTGACCGACCGCAACGCTGGGCATGCTCACAGAAGGAGAATGATCGGAATGGAATGGGTGCTCAAGCGCTCAATCTGGCGGGAGGATAACTGGTACGTATCCCATTGCGAAGACTTGGAGATAGCAAGTCAGGGGAAACGGTTGACGAGGCGCGAGCATACTTGGAAGAGGCCATCCAACTGTTCTTTGAAGTCGCCTCATTCTCCGAGGGCATGACGTATCTTCCTTGTTTTGGTCCTGTATCGACTCCTGAACTTCAGAAACAGCCCAAAGTGCGGGTTACATCCACCGTCCAGGAAACTCAGAAAATAATGGGTGAGGTTGCTTTGACCTATGCCCAGGCTTTGAGCCAGGTCCGTCTCCCCACAGCCCGGCCGAAACAACTCCCCTCAAAATTTGACATCCCCCGCGGCCTCTGCTATATTCGCACGAACAATTGAATAGCTGAACTCTTATCCAGAGAGGCGGAGGGACCGGCCCTGTGAAGCCTCGGCAACCCGGTAACGGAAGATGAAGGGTCTTCTGTGACGTAGGTGCCAATTCCGGCAGATAGATTCTGGAAGATGAGAGGCAGTGGAATGGTCGGCTACCTCTCGTCCGCACGACGCGAGGTATTTTTTTACTTGGAGGCATTCCCTGTAGAGCGGGTTGAACAGATATGCGAGTTGAATGCGTATGATTGTGATGAAATTCGGCGGGACCTCGGTGGGCACAACGGAGTCGATTGACAGCGTGGCCGGAATCGTGGCCGCCGCCATTGAAGAGCAGTCCCAGGAAACCAGCGCAGAGGAGCACCCCGGCGTACTGGTCGTTGTGAGCGCGATGGGCGGGGTGACCAACACGCTGATCGACGCGGCGCAGGCGGCCGCGGATGGTGACGAGACCCCCTACCGCGACGCGCGCAGCCAGCTGCTGGTGCGGCACCAGGTGGTGGCCGGTCAGCTGATCGAGGACGGGGTTGAACGCGCGGGGTTGGGCAGATTGTTCGACAACCGTCTGCGGGAGTTTGAGCGTCTGTGCCGCAGCATCACTGTGCTGGGCGAGCTGACGCAGCGGGGCCTGGATGTCGTCAGCGGCGTGGGGGAGCGTTTGAGCGCGCCGCTGGTCGCGGCGGTATTGCGGGCGAACGGGGTCAAGGCGCAGTTTGTTGACGCTGGCGAGCTGATCATCACCGATGACCAGTACGGCAGCGCCAATCCGCTGATGGAGGCCACGCCAGACCGTTGCCGGGACCGGCTGCTGCCGATGCTTCAGAGCGGGGTCGTGCCGGTCGTGACCGGTTTTGTGGCCGCGACGGAGAAGGGAGTGCCGACGACGTTGGGGCGCGGCGGTTCCGATTATTCGGCCG
Source organism: Caldilineaceae bacterium (assembly GCA_022824025.1). Classification (GTDB taxonomy): domain Bacteria; phylum Chloroflexota; class Anaerolineae; order Caldilineales; family Caldilineaceae; genus Bin5. The sequence continues at coordinate 19,159 of JAJEBF010000020.1, read as the reverse complement.
CGATTCTGGGCGCGGCGCTGGATGCTGACGAGATCCAGATCTGGACGGACGTGGACGGTGTGATGACAGCGGATCCCCGCATCGTTGAAAACGCTTGCTCGATGGAGGAGCTTTCCTACGAGGAGGTGGCAGAATTGGCTTATTACGGCGCCAAGGTGTTGCACCCGAAGACCGTCACCCCGGCGGTGGAGAGCAAAATCCCGCTGCGCGTGCTCAACACATTCAATCCCTCCCACCCGGGGACGCGCATCGTCGAGAAGACGCGCCAACTGCGCCATGGCGTGAAAGCGATCACGGCGGTGCGGGAGCTGCGGCTGATTACGGTGGCGGGCCGGGGGATGATCGGCGTGCCGGGCATTGCGGCGCGCACGTTCGACGCGGTGGCCCGTCAGCGGGCCAATGTGCTGATGATCAGCCAGGGCAGCAGCGAGCAGAGCATCTGTTTTGTCGTGCCCGAGGCGGAGGGCGAGGCGGTGATCGACGCGCTCGAGGTCGAATTCGCACGCGAGCTGGCCCAGAATATGATCGAAGAGATCAGCAACCAGCCGGATATCGTAATCGTTGCCGTGATCGGCGCCGGCATGAAGGGCACGCCGGGCATTGCGGCGCGGGTTTTCAACGCGCTGGGCTCACGGGACATCAACGTGATCGCGATTGCGCAGGGGTCGAGCGAGGCAAACATCAGTCTGGTGATTCTGCAGACTGCGGCCGATGAGGCGATCCGCGCGATTCACGACACATTTGAACTTGGAAACGGAGTTGTCTGATGGATCATGGGGGAGGCAGGGCCGCGGGGCAGGCGGAAGAGACGGTGAAGCCGATCATTCTTTTCGGGCTGGGCGGTGTTGGGCGGGCCCTGCTGCGTCAGATCGAGGAACAACGTTCTTTTCACCGTGATGCTTACGACCTGCGCATCCGCTATCTGGTCTTGTGCGACAGCAGCGGGGCGATCGCTGCGCCTGAAGGCGGGTTTTCGGAAGCGTTGATCGAGGAGATCCTGCAGCGCAAGGAGGATGGGGGCGCGCTTGCGTCCCATCCGCTGGGCCGGTCCTACCGGAGCCCGGAAGCGATTGTCGATGAGATGGGCAGGGCGGGCACGGTCGTGGTGGATTGCACGGCGTCGGACAGTACGGCGGACGCGCTGCTGCTGGCGTTGGAACGGGGCTGTCAGGTGGCGCTGGCGAACAAGAAGCCGTTGACGGTCGATCAGGATGTGTATGACGGGATCAGCCGGATGCCGGGCCATGCCCGCTGGGAGACGACGGTGGGCGCGGGGCTGCCGGTGATCGCGACGCTCAACCGGCTTGTATCCAGCGGCGACAGGATTGAGCGGGCCGCGGGTTCGTTCAGCGGCACGCTGGGCTATTTGATGACTGGCCTGGAAGAGGGGCGCTCGTTCAGTGAGACGGTGGCGGAGGCGTACCGGTTGGGCTACACGGAGCCGGACCCCCGCGATGATCTGGGGGGCGTGGACGTGGCGCGCAAGGCGTTGATTCTGGCGCGCGGGATGGGCTGGCGCGTGGAGATGGAGGAGGTCGAAGTCAGCGGCCTCTACCCGGAGCGGATGGCCGGCCTGAGCGTTGACGATTTTCTGGAGGCGCTGCCTGCGCTGGATGCGCAGTACCGCAAACAGGTTGAGGCCGCGGCTGCGGAGGGCAAGGTTCTGCGCTATGCGGCCACGCTTTCTGACGGCGCGTGCAGCGTCGGCCCGACCGCGGTTGCGAAGGACAGCCCGTTGGGCCGTCTGACCGGGACCGACAACCTGGTGGAGTTCTACAGCCGCTGGTACAGCCCGAATCCGCTGGTGATACAGGGCCGCGGGGCCGGGGTGGAGGCGACGGCGGCCGGCGTTCTGAGCGATATTGTGGAACTGCAGAGGACAGTGGTTCGTGGCCAGTGACTGCTGCGATCGGTTGCAGGTGGATTGACGGAGGCGGAGTTGTGAGGAAACGGGTAGATACCAGTTGGGACAGAGGATAGCGATGAAAGGTAAAGCAAAGATCCGCGTGGGTGTGTTGGGCGCGACGGGTGCGGTGGGACAGCGGTTTGTGCAGATGTTGCAGGGGCATCCCTGGTTTGAGCTGAGTGTGCTGTGCGCGTCGCAGCGCAATGCGGGCAGGCGGTACGGCGATGCCTGCAACTGGCTGTTGCGGGGCGATATGCCGGCGCATCTGCAGGACATTGTTCTGGAGGAGATGGGGCCGGGCATCGATTGTCAGCTGGTGTTCAGCGCGCTGCCGAGCGGGCCTGCGCGCACGATGGAGGCGGAGCTGGCCGCGGCCGGATACGTGGTATGCAGCAATGCGAGCGCGTACCGGTACGACCCTGATGTACCGCTGCTGATCCCGGAGGTCAACCCGGAGCATCTGGAGATGATCGACGTGCAGAGGCGTGGGCGGGGCTGGCCGGGCTTCATCACCACGAATCCGAACTGTTCCACGACCCATCTGGTGAGCGCGCTGCACCCGCTGCACGAAGCGTTTGAAGTGAGGAAAGTTTTTGTGGTGACGATGCAGGCGGTGAGCGGGGCGGGCTATTCGGGCGTGACGTCGATGGATATAATCGACAACGTGGTTCCGTACATCGGCTCGGAAGAGGAGAAGATGGAGCGCCAGGAGCCGCAGAAGCTGCTGGGCCGATATGACGGGTCGTCTGTGGAGGCCGCTGATTTTGTTGTGAGCGCGCATTGCAACCGCGTGCCGGTGCGCAACGGCCATTTGGCCGCGGTCAGTGTGGAGTTTGCCCGTCGGCCCAGTCTGGAGGATGTGCGGCGGGCGTGGGCGGAGTACGAGCCGCTGCCGCAGCGCATGGGTCTGCCGAGCGCGCCGAGGCAGGCGATCCTGTATCGGGAGGAGGCGGACCGTCCGCAGCCGCGCATGGACCGGCTGGCCGGCAGCGTGCCGGGCATGGCGACGGTGGTGGGCCGGCTGCGGGAGGACCCGCTGTTTCACGTAAAGTTCCTGACACTTGGCCACAACACGATACGCGGCGCGGCCGGCGGCAGTCTCCTCAACGCCGAGTTGCTGGTGTCGCAGGGGTACCTGGACGCTGGGGATGAGGATGTCGGGCGCCGGATGCCGGTTGCTGACGCGGTTCTGAACGGTGTGCGGTAGCCGCTGCGGTCGTGCGCCAAGGACACGAAATTTTTCGGTATGGGCTGCCATAGGGTAGAATCTGTAGCAGCGCAACGGCAAGAATGTGTCGTACAGACTTGGTCCCAGATGACATCACCGCTTTGAGTCAGGAGGATTCGCTCAAGGCCGGCGAAGAAACCGAGGACGGAAATGGAAGGTGCAGAGTTGGCCAATTCGCAAACGAGAGAAGCCTATCCGATTGCCGTTGAGAACTTTGGACTGACGTCCCTGGATGAGCTTGTCGGCGATCTGGTGGTCTACCGCAGCCTGGAGCCGATTTCGGGGCAGATTCCCGGTCTGAAGTCGGCCCGCCACCAACTCGGGTTGCCCGCACCTTCCGTACCGCGCAAGCAGGACGAGTCGTATGCCCAGGTCGCTCTTTGGATCCTGAAACAGGCGCAGGAGCGGCGCAACTCTGCGGTGGAAGAGTTGCTCTTCATTGGCGATACGCTCTCCGGCGACGGAAATACTTTCCAGGTAATGCGTTCCCTGCGCGGGGCGTCCGAGTTGCCGCTCGACAATGGGGCGTTGGTGGGGCTTGGGGACGCCGAAGTGTTGCCCAGCGCCTGCTTTATCGGCAACGAAAGGCCGCGCGAGCCGGAGCAGTTTGTTGCTGACGAAGACACCGGCATGTTCGAGGCAAACCGCTGGAGCCAGCTGGTGGATTGGATCAGATGGGCGCAGGGGAACGGTTTGCGGTTAGACGAGAATACGGTGGTTGTGCTGGATCTGGATAAGACGGCGATTGGCGCGCGCGGGCGCAACAACCGAGCGATCGATGTGGCGCGACTGAAAGGGTTGTACCGCACCGTGGGCAGCTTGCTGGGCGACAAATTCAATGCCGCGCTGTTTGCGCAGCACTATGAAAAGCTCAACCGCGCCCGCTATCATCACCTGACGGGGGACAACCAGGACTACCTGGCCTATATTTGCCTTGTTCTTAATAACGAAGGCCTCGACTGCACCGATCTGCTTGAACGAATTGAGGACGGCGCGGTCCAGACATTTGAGCAGTTTGTGCGCTATGCAGAAGTCTGCATCGCGGGGGGCGGGCGTGTGGGCGAAGCGATGCGCCAGGCGCACGAATCGGTCAACATGGCCGTTTCGATGGGCGATCCGACGCCGTTCAAACAGTTCCGGCGGGAGGAGTTTGTGGCCACGTTGGAGCATATGAACAATATGGCCGACAGCGTGCCGGCGGAGGAACGATTTTCCCAGGAGATCTGCATCACGCAAGAGGTGCGCGAGGCGGTTCTCTGGTTGAAGGAGCGCGGTTGTCTGATTTTCAGTTTCAGCGATAAGCCGGACGAATCTTCCATCCCTCACGTTACGCGGCACCGGGGCAAACTGCCGATTCACAAGGCAAAAACCCACGCCACCGGTGTCAGCATCGCGGATCAACTACGCAAACTGTAACGCACGGTTCGGCAACGTTCGCTGCCGCATTGCCGTTGACATCCGCACACTGGTTTCTGCCTTACTGACTCCGGCCCCCTCCTCTGTTATACTAGACGCGTAAGCGTGTGAAGAGTGACGTGTTCCCGCGCAGCCTTGTGGCTGGAGCGGGCGTCTGTCTCAGGGGTGTTCCCGTATGATGAACAATGAGAAAAGACCGGATGGCGATCGCCCTCCGGATGAAGACCCAAACGAGCGCTACCGGCAGCTGTTCAAACGCAGCTGGATCTGGATTCTGGTGGCGGTTCTGATCTTCTTTGCCTACCGCCTCTTTATCAATCCGCCAAGTTCTGGCAACAATCTGCTGGGTTTGAACCAGGTGGCCGACTACGTGCGCAACGGCTCTGTGCAGCGGATCGTGGTGCAGGGCGACGACATCATTGTCCATATATCGGACAGTCGCCGCGAACGCAGCCGCAAAGAGTCGGGGGAAAGCCTGCTCGATTCGCTCAAGACGTTTGGCGTGACCGCGGACCAGCTGGCCGCGATTCCGATTGACGTGGAGCGTGCGCCCAACAGCGGCGCCTTTTTCAACTGGCTGATTATGCTCTTGCCGATGATTCTGATCTTCGGCTTCTTCTTCTTTATTATGCGCCAGGCGGGCGCGGGCGGGCAGAACCGGGCGATGCAGTTCGGGCGCAGCCGCGCCAAGAAGATGGAGGAGGCCGACCGCCCGACCGTCACGTTCGAGGATGTGGCCGGTTCAGAGGAGGCCAAGCAGGAGCTGCAGGAGGTGGTTGAGTTTCTGAAGGAGCCGGAGAAGTTCGCGGCGCTGGGCGCGCGCATCCCCAAGGGTGTCCTGATGGTGGGGTCGCCGGGCACTGGCAAGACGCTGCTGGCGAAGGCGGTGGCAGGCGAGGCGGGCGCGCCATTTTTCAGCATCAGCGGCTCTGAATTCGTGGAGATGTTCGTGGGTGTGGGCGCGAGCCGGGTGCGCGATCTGTTCGAACAGGCGAAGAAGAGCGCGCCGTGTATCATTTTCATCGACGAGATCGACGCGGTCGGGCGCCATCGCGGGGCCGGCATGGGCGGCGGCAACGATGAACGGGAGCAGACGCTCAATCAGATCCTGGTCGAGATGGACGGATTTGACAGCGATACGACTGTAATCGTCATCGCCGCGACCAACCGGCCGGATATCCTGGACCCGGCTCTGCTGCGGCCGGGCCGGTTCGACCGCAGAATCGTGGTGGACAGGCCGGACCGCCGTGGACGCGAGGAGATCCTGCATGTTCATGCGCGGGGGAAACCGCTCGGCCCGGACGTCGATCTGAACGTAATTTCCAAGCAGACGCCGGGGATGGTGGGCGCCGATCTGGAGAACCTGCTCAATGAGGCGGCGATACTGACCGCCCGCCGCAACAAGCGCGCCATCGGCATGGATGAACTGGTGGAATCGATCGAACGGGTGATGGCGGGGCCTGCGCGCAAGAGCCGGATACTGAGTGACGAAGAGCGGCGCGTGGTGGCCTACCATGAAGCGGGCCATGCGGTGGTGATGGCCCTGCTTGAACATACCGACGCGGTCGGGAAGATCAGCCTGGTCAGCCGCGGGCAGGCATTGGGTTACGTGATGCCGTTGCCGGATGAGGATCGCCTGCTAAAGAGCAAGGCCGAGTATGAGGACGAGCTGGCCGGGTTGCTGGGCGGGCGCGTTGCTGAAGAGTTGACCTTTGAGGAGATCACAACCGGCGCGGCCAACGATCTGGAGCGGGTGACAAAACTGGCCAAGGCGATGGTCACACGCTTTGGCATGAGCAGTGAGCTGGGCCCCATGCAGCTGGTCCAGGGCGATAGCAACCCGTTCCTGGGCATGGAGCTGGGCGAGCGGCGCTCCTACAGCGAGGATGTGGCGAGGGCCATCGACCGCGAAGTGAGGCGGATAGTCGAAACGGCGTACTCGCGGGCCAAGGATGTTTTGACGACGCACCAGGACAAGCTGGGACTCCTGGCGGAAACGCTTCTGGAGCAGGAAGTTCTGGAGCGGAATGAGTTTGAGAAGCTGATTTTCAGCAGCTGATGGAAAGCAGCTGATTGCCCGCGGATAGCGGCTAGCGCAGGGCTTCCTGCCTGGCCGCTATTTGTTTTCCAACGCCACCGCGATGGCGGCGGCTACGCGGGCGTTGTTGCGCAGCAGGGCGAGATTGGCGCGCAGGCTGCGGTCTCCGGTCAGTTCGGCGATGCGGCGCAGCAGGAAGGGCGTCACCTCGGCGGAGCGCAGGCCGGCGGCTTCGCTGTCAGCGAGCGCCTGCTCGATCTGCGGTTCAATCTGGGCGGCGGGAATCTCATCCTCTTCCGGCACAGGCACCGCCACCAGCACACCTCCCTCCAGATCCAATGCCCTTTTTGCACGCCAGATATCGGCCACCTCCTGGGGCGTTTTGCAACAGATATCGACGGGAAGGCCGCTGCTGCGACTGTAGAAGGCGGGGAAGTCATCGGCGCCGTAGCCGATGACGGTGACGCCGTGCGTTTCGAGGTATTCGAGGGTGGCCGGCAGGTCGAGTATCGCCTTGGCGCCGGCGCAGACGACGATGAGCGGGGTACGCGCCAGCTCCTGCAGGTCGGCGCTGACGTCGGCGTTGGGGCCGGGGTCGCGGCTGCGGTGGACGCCGCCGATGCCGCCGGTGGCGAACAGTTCGATGCCGGCGCGGTGGGCGATCCACATGGTGGCGGCGACGGTCGTGGCCCCGTCCAGCTTGCGGGCGACGGCGATGGGCAGGTCGCGGCGGCTTACTTTGGCGACATGCCGTTCGGACGGCGCGGCCAGCCGCTCGATCTGCTGCGGGCTGAGACCGGCGATCAGCTCCCCGGCGATGACTCCGACGGTGGCTGGAACCGCCCCATGCTCGCGGATGATGCGCTCCATTTCATGGGCCAGTCTGAGGTTGTCGGGATAGGGCAGGCCGTGGCTGATTACGGTGGATTCAAGTGCGACGCGTGTCATGAGGGTAGTTCTTGGTTTTTGGCTGGCTCGGCGGCCGGCCAGGGGTTGGCTGCCGGGATCTGGGCAGGTGTTCGCACCTGATTCTGCGTTATCGGTTGGGATGTGTCAATTTGGTGGATTGTGAAGGGTGGGCACCATCGGCTGTTGCTTAGGAAACCGCTGCAACGAAGAACTGAAAACTGACCACAGCAAACCAAGTGAGGTAGACGGGATGACGAACTCAGGACAGTCGCTGGCCGGGAAGGTGGCTCTGGTGACCGGGGGCGGACGGGGCATTGGACGGGCGATCGCGATCGCCTTTGCCGGCGCGGGGGCGGCAGTGTGTTGCGCGGCGCGCACGCGTGCGGAGATCGAGGCCGTGGCCGGCGAGATCGAGGAGTCGGGCGGGCAGGCGCTGGCGGTGACGACCGACGTGGCCGACCTGGCATCGGTGCAGAAGGCGGTTGAGGAGACTGCGGCGCGTTTCGGCGGCCTGGACATTCTGGTCATCAACGCGGGCTTCTCGCCGGGGCGGAGCGAGGTGGCCGGGAGCGATGCGGCCGTCTGGAGCCAGACGATCGCGATCAATCTGACGGGAGCCTACTATTGCGCGCGGGCAGCCATCCCCCACCTCAAGGCGCGCGGCGGGGGCAAGATCATTACGATTGGCTCGGGGATGGGGCACCGCGGCGCGCCCGGCTCTTCGGCGTACAGCAGCTCCAAGGCCGGGCTGTGGATGTTGACGCGTGTGCTGGGCCAGGAGCTGCGGGGCGACAATATCAGTGTCAACGAGCTGATTCCGGGGCCGGTGAACACGGCGATGATGCCCGGCCCGGCCGCGCGCGAGGCCGGCACTTTCGATAGCGAGTGGTTCAAAGAGCCGGAGGAGGTCGCGCCGCTTGCGCTGTTCCTCGCGAGCGCGCCGGACGGGGGCGCGACGGCGCAGAGTTTCAGTCTCATGCGGCGCGATGGGTAGGTTAGGGATACTTACCACCGCTCATTTTACGCGGCGCTCAAGGATGAGTGGGAAAAGCATGAAGCCCTTATGGGCTGCAGGTGGTGTTTTCGCGCTCCTGCTGGCCACTTCCTGCGGCGCCAGGAGTACAATCTCTTCAAAAAGCAGTTCGTCTGGCACCTGGTCGGTCGTGGCTGTCGACCCTGATGGCGGCGAGGTGGGCGTTGCGCTGGCCACGTGCGTCGCCAGCGCCTTCAGACTATCCCAGTCAGCTGTCGGCGGGTCAGGGAATGACGCAGAGCAAACAAGGTATCAGGTGTATATCGACATCTCCTTGCTCGGGAATGTCGAACTGGCCCGCCTGCTGCCCGGGCATGGGGTAATTGTGGCCCAGGCGCAGGTGGATTCGCAGAACAGCGATCGGATCGACAGGGCTGTGAGCCGTTTACTGGCCGGCGCATCTGCTCAGGATGCAGTTGCCGCAGCCATGTCGGGTGACTCCGCCGTGCAGACGAGGCAGTACGGCGTGGCTACCTTAGCTCAAGGAGAGGCGAATTTCACCGGGGACGAGAACTCCGACTGGGCCGGCGGAGTCAGCGGCCCATCGGTTTCGGCCCAGGGGAATATCCTGGTGGGACCGGCGGTGGTGAGCGCTGCGCTGGAAGCGTTTCAAGAGGCTATGCAACAGCCTGGCGCGGTCCTCTCTGACGGACTGGTCGCCGCTCTTGAGGCCGGCTCCCTGGAAGGGGGAGACAGCCGTTGTCCTCAAGAACAGACGGCTCAGTCCGCTTTCCTGGCGGTGGCGCGTACCGGCGACCAGGGAGGCGCCTTGAGCCGGTGGCTGACCGTTCCGCCCCAAAGTATTGGCGAGGAAAACCCGGTGGCTCTGCTGCGTCAGGCCTACGACAGGGGCGAGTCCTCGCAGGTGGAGGTTGGCGGAATCGGTAGCGACGACGCGCCTCCGTTTTTGTGGGGACTGGCTGCGTTGGTCCTGGGCTTGGCGTTGGGTTCAGGTGTGGGTGTGTTTCTGATAGTGAGGAGACGGCGGCGGCGGCGGCCTCCTCAGCATTGAGTCGCGGCAGTTGCCCTGCCGACGCTGCAGCCGGGCTACCGCTCTTCCGGGGCAGCCGAGAGCGGCCCGGCCGTTTGGCGTCAGCGGCCGGACCTCCCAGAGCTTCAGTTTGATGCGCCGTGACGTTCAGGTTAAGGACACCCACGACCCCTCGGCCGCCGCCTTGTACATGGCTTCCATGACGATGCTGCGGTAGGCGGCTTCGCGGGCGGTTACGAGGGGGATGGAGGCCCTTGCGGACGGGTCGGGCGCGTTGAGGGCGTCGAGGAAGAGGTCGAAGGCGTGGGGCCAGGCGGGGGGCAGGTCGGTCCAGGGCCGCTGGCCGTCGGCGCCCTCAAGGTTGGCGGTGGTGATGTAGAGGTCGCTGCGGTTGAAGATGTAGGCGTGGCCCTCGGTGCCGCTGATTTCGGCGGTGATGGGTTCGGCCACGTCGACCCAGGCGGCGGCGAGCGAACCGATTGCGCCGCTGCTGAACCGGAAGAGCGCTTCGCCGGTCTCGTCACAGTCGGGGCCGTACTTTTCCACGACGACATTGAGGGCGGCGGTCACGCTGTCCACATCGCCCAGAATCCACAACATCAGGTCGAGCGCGTGCGTGCCGAGATCACCGAATGCGCCGACGCCGGCCTGCTCCATGTCGGTCATCCACAGCCAGTCGGGCGTGAAGATATCGCGCAGCGCGCCGGCATGGCAGTTGACGAAGCGGGCGCGGGTAATCTGGCCGAAGACGCCTCGCTCCACGAGATCCTTGAGGGCCTGGTGGACCGGGATGCCGCGGCTGAAGTAGCCGGTCTGAAAGAGGACGCCGGCCTTTTCGATGGCCGCGGCCATGCGGTTGGCGTCCTGCGCGCCGATGCCGAGCGGTTTTTCCACGAACATGTGCTTGCCTGCGGCGGCCGCGGCGGTGACAAGCGGCTCGTGTTGATCGGTTTCGGAGCAGATGATGACGCCGTCAACGGCGTCGTCGCGCAAGATGGCGTCGACGCTGTCGGAGACGGGCGCGTCGAGTTGGCCGCCGCAGGCGCCGGCGCGAGCCGGGTCGCGGTCCCAGACGGCGACGGCGCAGACGTCGGAACGGGCCTGCAGGCGCTTGACGAAGCCGGGCGTGTGGATATGGGCGCAGCCGATGAGTGCGATGTTTGCCATGGCGGGATTCTCCAGAAGTGTGTTTGGGCGCCGCTGGATGCGCGAGCGCAGACGGCCGGCGGCAACCGGATCGGGGCGCCTTCAAGGCGCGCCTCCATAGTGTAGCGGATCGGTGGGCATCGCGCTATCACGCGGGGACAAGGCGCGTGCCAGGCGCGCCGTTCCGAGGCTGCCGCAGCCGGCGCGGGGACATGTTTTGCGGGCGCGGCTGGGGGTGATAGCATCGGTCTTACCTGGCGCGGGCAGGGTAGCGGGTCAGGCAATCCCCTGAGCAGACAGATTAGAGCTCAGACAAGCAGAAAGGTGTGAACCGTGGCTGACAGCCGTCCAATACTGGCGATTACGCTGGGCGACCCCGCCGGCATCGGGCCGGAGGTGGTGCTGAAGGCATTGGGACATCGAGAGGTATTTGCGGCTTGCCGGCCGCTCGTGGTGGGGGACCGGGGCGTTCTCGACAGGGCGGCGGCGGGGCTGGCGATCGCGCCCCGCTTTGAACGGATTGAGGATATACCGGGCGGCAGCTATGAGGAGGGGACGGCACCGCTGTTGGATCTGGCGAACGTCGATCTGGCCGATGCGCCGGTGGGGCAGGTGAGCGCGGGCGCGGGGCGGGCCGCGGTGGAATATGTGATGCGCGCGTGTGATCTTGCCATGGCGGGGCAGGTGGAGGCGGTGGTGACCGCGCCGCTGAACAAGGAGGCGATGCACCGGGCCGGTTTCCTGTACCCCGGCCATACTGAGCTGCTGGCCGAGCGCACCGGGGCTGAGCGGGTGTCGATGCTGCTGGTCGGGCCGTCGCTGCGGGTAGTGCATGTGAGCACGCACGTTGCGCTGGAGGAGGCGATCGGGCGGGTCAGGCCGGCGCGGGTGCTGGAGGTGATCGAGCTGGCTTACAACTCCTGTCGGATGCTGGGGATCGAGGCGCCGCGGATCGCGGTGGCGGGATTGAACCCGCACGCGAGCGAGAACGGGCTGTTCGGCGTGCAGGAGGCGGAGCAGATTCAGCCGGCTATTGAGCAGGCGCGCGCCAGCGGCTGGACGGTCTCCGATCCGCAGCCGCCGGATACGGTCTTTCTGCGCGCGACGCGGGGTGAATACGATATCGTTGTGGCGATGTACCACGACCAGGGGCATATTCCGATGAAGCTGCTGGCCTTCGACAGCGGGGTCAATGTAAGCATTGGCCTGCCGATAATTCGGACTTCGGTGGATCACGGCACCGCCTTTGATATCGCGGGGACGGGAAAGGCCAGCGAGGAGAGCATGCTGGCGGCGATTAGTGTAGCTGTGACGATGGCGAAGGGCAGTGGATAGAACGGGCTGCAAACAGATAAGTAGCAGCCGCCTGGTTGATAAAGGGTCACATGACACCTTTACGGTCGTTGCAGGAGTTGATAGTTTGGCAGAAGTCGGTTGATTTGGCGGTCCGCTCTAGAATTGAATTTGATCGCAGATAAGTATTCGAGTGCTTGGGTGCGCGCAGTCGGACTTCCAACCGGGTCAGACCGCACAGTTCTCCGTGATACCGGCCGCCGGCGCCTAAAGCCCTCATGCCTGCCGATTCTGTCCCTGTACTTGTCGGACTAACATGACGGGTGGTACAACCACTAGGGCAGGCCACTGATTGCGATGGTTGGCATTGTCGAAGAGAAGTGGATTGACAAGATTTTTTCAATTTCTGCGTCGAGTACAGATGGGGGATTTCGTTTGGAACCTCGCCGCGGCGGATCGGAGGAGGAGGAGAATGAGTAGGCGTTTGTTTCCGGGTAGACTGGCAGTCGTACTGGCGGCCGCCGCCTTGTTTGTGTCCGGCTGTTATCACTATATGCCGCGCCATGGAAAGATGGACGGTTCCGTCCACAAGCCAAGCCGGCAGGTCTCCAAAGCGGACCGCGCAGGCTACACGGTGGCGATGGTAGAGAAGGCGCAGCGGCTGTACGACGCGAAGGGGCGGGAGGCGACGGTAGCATATTACAACTCGCCCGAAAGCATAGACGGTGAGTGGTATGTGTTCATTTTTGATGAGAACGAAAAGCTGATCGCGCTTGCGGCAAACCCGGATATGCTAGGTGAGGATTTGAGAGGCGAGGTCGGGGTGGATTTCACCGGCTACCGGCACGGTGAAGAGATAGCTGGCGCCACCGAGGAAGGGAAGTGGGTCGATTATTTCTTCCTCAATCCTGTTTCCGGCAATCAGGAGTACAAGCATTCATGGGTAGTACGGCACGACGGGTTGATCTTCGGTTCCGGCTGGTACCAGGTCTTGCCAACTTTGAATTTGGGCGTCAGCAAGGAGAAACCTGCCGAATATACGGTTGCATTTGTTGATCAGGCAGTCCGGTACTTCAAGGCCTATGGCCGAGAAGAGGCGATTGCGTACTTCAGCTCATCCGAAAGTGTCGATGGCGAGTGGTATGTTTTCATCATTGACGAGAACGATCTGATCATCGCCCACCCTCATCCAGATATTATAGGACTGGATTTGAAGGGAGATCTGGGGGTGGACTCGACGGGCAATCGCTTCAGCGATCTGATGCTGAGCGCTACCGAGGATGGGTTGTGGGTAGAGTATCTGTCCGCGTCGAATCCTACGAAGGACGGCACCGAGGAACAGGTCAAACATGCCTGGATGGTGCGTTACGGCGGGGTGATCATCGGGTCCGGCTGGTATGAATAGGTTTGAGATGGGGGAGAACTGCAGGATGTAGGGGCTCTGCGGGCATACGCGCCGGACGCCGTTGTCATCAACGGGAACGCGAGGCCCAACATCGCGGGAAGGCATGATTTGCAGCCTGGTTCGTCTCATTGGGAATGAGTCACTCCAAGCGCCAGCGAATTCTAACTGACCAGTAACACCGGTTGCTTACGGGGTGTGCTGGAAACTGTCGAACACTTGGCCGAGGCGGCGGATGCCTTCTTCGATTTCGGGGATGGCGTAGTGGGCGAAACAGAGGCGCAGGCAGTGGCTGAGGCCGTTGACGCTGGAGCAGCGGGGGCCGGGGAGAAAGCCGACTTTAGCGGAAGCGGCGGCAGCCAGCAGCGCGGTCGTGTCGAGGCTTTCGGCGCAGGTGAGCCAGAAGAAGAAGCCGCCGCGGGGCACAGTCCAGGTTGCGCGGTCGCCGATGTGTTTGTGGAGGGCGGCGTCCATTGCCTGGACCCGCTGCCGGTAGGCGCGGCGCAGACCGTCGAGATAGTCTCTCTGGCCGCCCCCCTCCAAGGCGACCCGCACCAGATTGGATGTGAAGTGGTTGAGCCCGCCGCCGCTGTCGACGAGGCCGCTGGCGGCGAATTGACGCGCCCTCTGCGCTGAAGTCTGCACCCACCCCAGGCGCAGGCCGGGCGCGAGGATCTTTGAGAATGAACCGAGGGAGAGCGCTCTGCCGGAATCGGCGGCGGAGGCGAAGGGGGCAGGCGGCGGCGTTCCGAAATCGAGAAGATGATAGACCTCGTCGGCGACGATCAGGAAATCATGCTTTTCGGCCAGGGCCAGCAGCTCTTGACGGCGGCTGTGGGGAAGGGTGCGGCCGGTGGGGTTCTGGTAGGTGGGGATGGTGTAGAGAAAGGTGGGGTTGTGGCGGGTGAGGGCCTCTTCAACGGCCGCCGGTTCCAGCCCGTGCCCGTCGGTCGGGATCGGCACGGCATTGAGCCGGTGATCTTCCTGAAAGATGCGCAGGGCGAGAAAGTAGCTTGGCTCTTCGACGAAGACGGTGTCGCCGGGGCGGGTAAGGAGGGTGCAGAGCAGGTTGAGGGCCTGCGAGGCGCCGGCGGTGATCATCAGCTGCTGGGGCGGGACGGGGGCACAGTAGCCGCGGCTGAGAAAGTCGGCAAGCGCCCAGCGGAAACGGCCGTCACCCTGGGGGAAGCCGTAGTTGAGCAGCTCGGTGTCGCCTTCGGCGAAACGTTCGGCCGCGACCCGGCGTATCAGGGCGTGGGGCAGGAGCGCGAAGTCGGGCTGGCCGATGCCAAAGTTGATGCTGTCTGCGCTGCGGTCGACCTGGGTGGAGCGGTCGTACATGGCAGTGGACCACCGTTGATTCGTGACCGTTGGCCAGCAAATCTCGGGATCTACTGGTGTGACTGGCCGCCAAGCTGTGGATTCCGGCCGGCGCGGTTCAGATTTTCTCGTCGAGCAGTTTGATGCGTCTGCTGCCGATGACGGAGATCGTCTCCCGGTCGAGCAGTTTGATGCGTTTGCGGCCGATTTCGATCAGCCCGCGCGCTTTGAGGTCGTTGAGGACCTGGGTGGCGGTTTCGCGGTAGGTGCCGATGCTTTCGGCCAGATCCTGGTGGGTGAGGCCGGTCACTTCGTCGGACTCCTGCTCTTCGGAGAGGCGAAGGAGCAGGTTGGCCAGGCGGGCAGGGATGCCTTTGAAGGCCATATTTTCGAGACTTTCTTCAGCTTCCTGCAGGCGCTGGCCGGTGATTTCGAGAATGCGGAGGGCAACCTGGGGCTTGCTGAGGATAAGCCGCTCCAGGTCGTTGCGGCTCATGACACAGATCAGGCAGTCGTCAATGGCTTCGGCAAAGGTATTGTGCATCTTTGTGCCGAGCAGGGCCATCTCGCCGAAGAGGGTGTGGGGGCCAAGGGTGGTGATGACCAGTTTTTTGCCTTCAGGGCTGATGCGGTAGAGTTGCACGCGGCCTTCTTTGAGAATGAAAAGGACTTCCCCCGGCTCTTCGGGGCGGTAGAAGACCCGTCCTTTGCGCACAGTGCTCATCGTTGTAATCCGGTTCAACTCCTCCATCTCTCTGGAAGTCAGGTCCTGAAAGACCATCAGTTCGGAGAGGAACTTCATTTTTTCTGCTGGCGGCAGCGCCGCGGACATCTTCATGACGGCCATGTTGGTTTCTCCTCGCCCGCCGCTTGTCTGGCGCGCGGCGGCCTCGGTACCGAGCGTTGAGTCTATTGCGCTCCATTATTATACGCGACGGGGCGAAATTATCAACCTTTTTTGGCTTTATCGATCTGGTTTTGATAAAATGCAGGCATGAATTTGCGTTTTCCCTGGGCATCTTCCCGGAAATCCATCACGACCGCGCCCCTCTCGAGCAGGGGCGTATTTGGTGCTGGCGCGGGGCGCGGAACGAAGCCGGGGCGGACCGGCAGAATTGCCGCCAAACGGCGCGCGATCCGGTCCTATGGCGGTCTCAGCATCTTGTCCATTCTGGCTCCGCTGGTGATTCTGGTCTTGTACAATCGCGAGGTCATGCCGGGGTGGGGTTCAGCGGCGCCGGCGGGCATGAGCGGCCAGGGGTCAGTCATCCTTGAGACGCAGGCAACTTCCGGGGAGCCCGCGCTGGGTTCGGACAGCTTGCGGCCGGAGGCCCGGTCGAGCAGTGCGGGGCCGGGGCAAGCGGTAGGGATGGGGACGGAGAGGGCAGCGCCGAATGAGCCGGCGCAGATCGAGCAGGCCCCGCCGCCGCCTGCCGGGTTGCAGGGGCAGATCGTCGGCGGCGAGACGGCTGCGCCGGGGGCATGGCCGTGGATGGTGGCGATCCGGGCCTATACCGAGGCTGGCTACCACACCTTTTGCGGGGCGACTCTCATCGCTCCCAGCTGGGCGCTGACGGCCGCCCACTGCGTTGTCAATGCCGAGCCGGAACAGATCACGGCGACGGTTGGGCCGCACAGGCTGGACAGCGGGCAAGGTGAGGAAAGGTCGGTTGACCGGATCGTTTTGCATCCCCGGTATGGGTTCGATTTTGCCCACGATTTCGCGCACGATCTGGCGCTGCTACATCTGACAGAGCCGGTTGAGGGCGAGTTGGTCTCTCTGGTGGGATCGGACAACCTGGAGCTGGCCGGGCCGGGCACGGTCGGAACGGTGATTGGCTGGGGCGCGATGTCGGAGGACGGCAGCGCGGGTTTGCTCACCTATGATCTGCAGCAGGTGGAGCTCCCGATCGTGTCGGAGGAGGAGTGCACGAGCTCGATGGGCAGGATGATCACCGAGAATATGCTGTGCGCAGGGTTCCGGCACGGGGGCAAGGACGCTTGCCACGGTGACAGCGGCGGCCCCCTGGTGGTGCCGGACGGGGAAGGCGGCTGGCAGCTGGCCGGGCTTGTAAGCTTTGGCATTGGCTGTGCGCGGCCGACGTTTTACGGCGTTTATACGCGCGTGAGCAAGTATCATGACTGGATTCTGAGCCAGATCATCCGGGAGGAAATGGCGGAGGAGCGTGCGTCAAATGTGATTATGCTGCCGGCGGTGCACAGCGGCGCGTCTGTCCTAATGCTGCCCGCGGTTCACTATGGGCCGGAGGAGCAGCCGACGTCCATTGTGTCGGCGAGCCCGCCGCCGATTCCGGACGGGTTGATCCGGCAGGCGCGGGCGCCGATTCTGATGTATCACTATGTGAGCGTGCCGCCGGCGGGTTCGGATGTGTACCGGCGGGACCTGTCGGTAGGCCCCGATCTGTTCAGGAGCCATCTGCAGGCGCTGAATGGCGCCGGGTATACGCCGATCAGCATGTACGAGCTTGTCAGCCATCTGAACCAGGGCGCGCCGCTGCCGGAGAAGCCGGTCATTCTCACCTTTGACGACGGCTACCGCGACAACTACGAGAATGCGTTTCCGTTATTGACGGAGTTCGGCATGACGGCGATGTTCTTCGTGGTATCCGACTACATGGACGAGGGAAACCCGCTGTATCTGTCGTGGGACATGGCGCGGGAGATGAAGGACGCGGGCATGTACATTGAGTCGCACGGGCGCAATCATGCCAGCCTGCGGAATCGGAACGATGATTACCTGGTCTGGCAGGCTTTGGGCAGCGCGGAGACGATCGAGTATGAACTGGGGGAACGGCCCCGATTCGTGACGTACCCATTTGGCCACTACGACAGCAACACGATCCGGATTTTCGAGAGCGCGGGTTTCTGGGGGGGCGTGACGATCAACGCAGGGGCGACGCACTCGACTGACGATCTTTTCCAGTTGCGGCGCGTGCGCGTGCGGGGAACGACAACCGCTGAGGAGCTGTTGCGGTTGTTGGAAGTGGAATGGTGAGGGGCGGTTTCTGGTAGGCAGTTTTTTGTGATTCCAACCCCTGCCGGCGGGGATGACGCCAGTAGATTGGGAGTTGTGCCTGTAGTCTGCTGGAGTCAGGCGAAGGGGTCCAGGCCTTCGGGGAGGCGGCTGACGTCGGTGACGAGATCGGCCAGAGCCCGCAGGTTTTGTGCGTCTTTGCCCTCGCCGTCTTCCTTCTTGGGCGTCTCCAGCAGCATGGGCACGCCGTCCCGGCGCGTGGCAGGTATCGAGACAGACGCCGACGCGCTCCTTATCCTCCACCAGTTCGATGATTTGGGCCAGTTGGGCGAAGGTATAGCCCAAGGTGGTGCCCTGCCCGGCCATCAGCTCCAGCAAGTCAATTGCGCCGCTGCATGCCGGCTTCTTCGACGCTGCCTGTGTGCGCGCCGGAGGAGATCTGGGCTGACATACGGGCGCTGGAGTAGGAGGCGGAGGGGGTTGTGGGAGGTGATTTGGGGCGGGGCAGATAGTCTCAGATTGAATTCACCTTTAAACCGTGCAGGACAGACGAGCGACAATTGGCGTTGGGGACGGTTCAGTTTCCGGTAGAGGGGCAACCCACATCCAATCCGCGCCAGATAATGAGCGGTGAGGTGAAGACAACTGTCGATTACGACTCAGGAGAAACGAGAGCATGACCGAAACGATTGCCCTTGCGGTCGAGCAGATCAAGAGCACTGGACTCTTGCGCAGCCTGGACGAGTCCGCCACCAAACAGGGGGTGGTTCTAAGGCTGCTACACCTTGCCGGATGGAATCCCTTCAACGTTTCGGAGGTTGTCCCAGAGTACACGGTTGGAAGTCGGCGGGTAGACTTTGCGCTCCGGCCAGGTACGGCTAATGCCGTCTTCATCGAGGTCAAACGGCCCGGCGAAAACCTGGAGAGCCACCAGCAGCAGCTATTGGAATATTGCTTTCAGGAAGGAACCGAACTGGCTGCGCTGACCAATGGGCGGACATGGTGGCTCTATCTGCCTTTGCAGCGGGGGAATTGGGACCAGAGACGGTTTCTGACCATTGACCTCGAATCCCAAGACCCTGCCATTATTGAACAACGGTTCATGGAGTACCTATCTCTGGAAAAGGTGATTAGCGGACGGGCGGTGAGTGACGCTGAGAATTCGGTGCGGTCGCAGCAGCGAGCAGAAATTATTGATAGGACCATCATCGAAGCCTGGAACCATATCGTCGAAACTCCCGATGAGCTTCTGGTTGACTTAATCTCGGAGACTACTGAACGCATTTGCGGTATGAAGCCGGAACCGGAGTTGGTTAAGCAGTTTCTGTCACGTCGCGTCAGTCCCCGGCTGGTGCTGAATCAGGAAGTTAACGCTTCTTCAGTGAAGCAGACACGCAGTGGAGGGCAGGGCCCCACACTTCCGATCACTCTGGATCCACAGGACGCCACAGACTTCAAGGCCGCATTGCTACGCGCTAAGGA
>JAJEBF010000027.1 GCA_022824025.1 Caldilineaceae bacterium | reverse complement strand
CCCTGCGGAGGCGGCGAGTTGGTTGACGCGGGCGGCGTCCTCTGCGGTGAAGCCGACGACGTCGATGTGGGTGACGCCGGCGTAGCGGCGTTCGGCTTTGCCGGCGGGCCAGCACATGAGCTCGACGGTGGAGAAGCCGTTATCGGCGGTGAATTGGACGACCTCTTCGAGGGAGAGGTCGGGAAGGATGGCGCTGGCGTAGCCTAGTTGCATCATTATGATCTGATCTCCTCTGTCAAGAATTCACCTAGTGGTCAGTGTTCAGTGAGATTATATCATCTGTTTGGCGGGTCCGCTGGCGGTGGGCAACTACTGTTCGCTGATCTCCTGCCACCTCTCATGTTCGTGGCTTTGGAGGATGGCCTCGCAGAGGATGATTTCCTTGTGGCCGTCGGCGAAGGAGGGGAAGGGTTCGGGGGCGTTGAAATCGCCGGCGGCGATGTACTCGTAGAAGGATTTGAATGAGTGCTTGAAGGAGTCGTCGTAACCTTCGTTGTGGCCGCCGGGGTAGCCGATGTGGGCGAGGGCGGCTTCGGAGACGAGGCCTGGGTCGCGGAGCAGGAGCTGGTTGGCCTGGTTGCGGTGGCCGATCCAGAGTTCGTTGGGCTGCTCGCTGTTCCAGGCCACCGAGGCTTCGCTGCCGGCGATCTCGTAACGAAGACAGTTTTTGCGGCCGGCGGTAATCTGCGATACCCAGAGCGAGCCGTGGGCGCCGTTGGAGAAGCGCAGGAGCGCGGCGCCGCTGTCCTCGGTCTCGATGTCGATGGACTCGGTGGCGTCGGGCGCCAGGACTTTGGCGGAGAAGGTCTCGACCTCGCCGGTGGGGCGGCGGCGGGTCGTGTAGACGGTCTTGAGGTCGGCCTGCACGGCGGTGACGGAGAGGCCCGTGATGAACTGGACGAGGTCCAGCCAGTGCGTGCCGATGTCGGCGACGGCGCGCAGTTTGCCGCCCTCGGCGCTGAGGACGCGCCAGTTGTAGTCGGTTGGGTAGAGGAGCCAGTCCTGAACGTAGCTGCCCGTGATGGAGTGGATTTCTCCGAGGGCCCCGCTCTGGATCATGGAGCGGACTTCCCAGTTGAGCGGGTAGAAGCGCATGTTGTAGTTGACGCCGGCCGCGAGACCGCTTCCGCTCGCCAGTTCGACGAGCGCGCCGGATTCGGTTGAGGTCATGGCGAGAGGTTTTTCGCAGTGGACGTGTTTGCCGGCCTGGAGGGCCTGGCTGGCCTGCTCGAAGTGATGGCGATTGGGAGAGGTGATGTGGACTGCCTCGATTTGGCCGTCGGCAAGCAGCTCGGAAAAGTCGCTGTAAGCTTTGGGGATGTTGAGTTCGGCGGCGGCGCGTCGCGATTTCTCGGCCGAGGAACCCAGAATGCCGGCCACGTTGATTCCGAGGCGGCGCAGGCCCTCGGTGTGGGCGGGGCCCATGAAACCAGTGCCAACGATGGCTACGTTAGAGACAGTCATTCATTCACCTCTTTGTTTGCGTTCAGAAGCTTGTACCAGTTCTCGGCCCCCGGCGTCAGCGATCACGCTCTACGAGTCAGACCGGCGTAACCCCACGCCAGCGCCAGGACGATACCGCCGTAAACGACCTGCTGGATGGCCTGGCCGACGTTGAGGAAGGTGAGCATGGAGTTCAGGACGCTGAGAATGAGCGCGCCGAGGATCGTGCCGGTGTAACCGCCGACACCGCCGAAGATGGATGTGCCGCCGATGACGGCCGCGGCGACGGATGGCAGGAGGAAGGCGTTGGCTAGCTGGAGGTCGACGGCGCCGGTGCGGCCGCCAAGCAGGATGCCGCTGATGGAGCCAAGGACACCGGCGACGATGTAGGCGGTGATGCGCACTTGCCAGACGCGCACGCCGGCGAGGCGTACGGCGACCTCGTTGTCGCCGATTGCATAGAGGAGCCGCCCCCAGCCGGTTCTCCTGAGCAGCCAAATCAGGCCGCCGGCGATAAGGGCCCAGACGACGACGCTGTAGGGGACGCGATTGCCCAGGAAGGAGCCGCCTCCGAGCAACTTTATGAAGGGCCCCATTTGGGTCGAGCCCTGGAGGATGGTCTGCGCCCAGGCAGTAAAGAGACCGAGGAGGATGCCGGACATGGCCAGCGTCATGATGAGGGGGTTGACGCGAAAGACGGCGACGCCGACACCGTTGGCGCTGCCGACCACCAGCCCGACCAGGATACCCAATAGAATGGCGATGACGGCGCCCTCGGGTGACTGGTTGGCGGCCACATAGGCGGAGCCGGTGGCGATCATGGTTACGGACAGGTCGATGCCGCCGGTGAGCATGAGGATGGTTTGCGCGCCGGCAAGGATGCCGAGCGGAGCGGCCTGCAACAACGTGTTGCGCGCGCCGCTGACGGAGAGGTAGTTGGGCTCGACGAAGCCGGTGGCGAGGACGAGAATGGCGAGAATGCCGGTGAGCGCCAGGGTGGGATGCTCGGCGACGCGGGCGGCGGCGCGAGCGGCCAGTCCGGCAGGCTCGGCTGCGGCTTGAGCGGGCAAGGGGGCCTGGCTCATGCGGACCTCTCGCGCAAGAGGGTGACCAGGCCGCCGACCATCATGACACCGGCGATGAGCAGACCCTGGATGATCTGGGCGTTGTTGGGGTCGATGCCCATTGCGCTCAGGATGGGGTTGAGCATGATCAGGATGACGCCGGCCGCGACCGCGCCGAGCACGAGGCCTGTTCCGCCGACAAGGGCGACACCACCGAGAACGACGGCGGCAACGCTGTTAAGAGTGGCATTTGCGCCGACGCTGAAGCGGGGATCGCCGGTGCCGGTGAGGGCGACGGTGGCGAGGCCGGCGAGGGCGGCCATTGCGCCGCCGATTGCATAGGAGGAGATTTTTGCGCGGCGCACGTCAAGGCCGGCCAGGCGTGCGGCGACGCTGTCGCTGCCAATTGCGTAGATGGAAAGCCCGAGGCGTGTATGCCTGGAAAGGAGGAAGACGAGAATGGCGGGGACGGCCATCATGAGGATGGGCATGACGTAGGTCCCGCCGATGCCGGACTGGGCGCCGGTGAAAAGCCAGCGGAATTCCGGGGCGGTGCCGCCGCCAGGGGAGGGTAGGATCCAGAGGGCGAAGCCGGACCATATGTAGCCTGTGGCCAGTGTTACGACAATGTCGGGCACGCCGGAGACGCTGATGATATAGCCGACGAGTGCGTTGAGGATGCCGAGGCCTGCGATGAGGACGATGGCGATAAAGAGCACCATGGCAAAGGGTTGGTCGTCCATGAAGCGGGCAGCGAGCGCGTTGGTCAACAGGAGGAGGGCGCCGAGGGAGAGGTCAATGCCGCCTGCGATGACGATGATCGCCTGACCGATGGCCAGGTAGACCAGGGGCAGGCTGTTCTTGCTGATGGAGGTCACCTGAAACTGGCCGAAGACGGGAATCAGGGTTGCATACCAAAGGAGCAGCGCGCTGAGCAGGAGCCATACGCCCAACGTCCAGGTGTTGCGCGCCAGGCCCGTGCGCCAGAGGGCAACGCCTGCTGACCGCAAGGCCGTCATCATGCGGGGACCTCCAGGCCATGCGCGGCGGTGAGCAGTGAGGACTCGGTTGCGCGGGCGGCGTCCTGCTCCTCGACAAACCGCCCATCGTGCATGATGAGAACACGATCACAGACGAGCGGGATTTCAGCCAGCTCACTGGTGTACAGAAGGATTGCGGCGCCGCTGGCCGCCAGCTCTCGCAGAAGCGCGTAGGTTTCGCGCTTGGTCTGGACATCAATGCCGCGCGTGGGGTCAAAGCAGAGTAGCGTCCGGAACCCGGCCACGAGCCAGCGGCCGATCGCGACTTTCTGCTGGTTGCCGCCGGAGAGTCTTCTCACTTGGGATGCCGCCCTGGTGTCGATGGAGAGGCGGTCGATTGCGTTGCGCACGCGCTGGCGCTCGTCAGCAGGAAGGCCCAGCCACTGGCGGATGCGGCTGAAGAGAGGGACAACGAGGTTTTGGCGAACAGGCAGATTTGGCAGCAGGGCCAGCAGCCGGTCTCCGGGGATGAGAACGACGCCGTCGCCGACGGCATCGTAGGGCGCGCTCCAGCGGCGTTGACGGCCGCCGACGAAGATTTCGCCGTCGGACGGGCTGCGGTCTCCTGAAAGGAGAGAGAACAGGCGCTCCTGGCCCTGGCCTTCGAGCGCGACGAGGCCGAGAATCTCTCCGCGGCGCAACTCGAAAGAGACATCGCGAACCACGTCGCCGGAGGTCAGGCCTCTTACGGAGAAAGCGACCTCGTCTGAGGCGGACCGGGATCCTGGCTGGTGAGGGGAAAGCGAATCAGACTCGTTTCTCTCTTCCAGTTCGGTTACTTCAGCGCCGAGCATGGCTTCGACGAGGTCGTGTTCGTCGACATCGAACATGGTACCGGTGGCGGCGCCGTTCGTCGCGTCTGGACTGGCGTTCGGCTCGAAGAGGGCGACGTTGCGGCCGTCGCGCAGGATGGTGGCGCGGTCGCAGATGCGGCGCACTTCTGCAAGACGGTGTGTGATCAGCACGGCGGCGCGTCCCTTCTCCCGCCATTCGGTGAGGAGAGCGAATACCCGTTCGGCCTGGTCGGCGGTGAGCGCGGCGGTGATTTCGTCGAGCAGGAGGACCTGCGGGTCACGGGCGAGGGCGCGCCCGAGGTCGACCATACGCAGGGTTTCGAGCGGCAGGTCGCGCACGAGGGCGTCCAAGTCGAGATCTTCGAGCTCGAACCAGGTGAGCCAGGGGGTGAAGGCCGCTTCGTCGATGTCGCTGAGCTGGAGATTCTGCCTGACTGTGAGGTCGGGGATGAGGGCGGGGTCCTGGAAGACGGTGGAGATGCCGACGTTCATGGCGTCCATGGGGTCCTGGAAGCTGATTGGACGGCCGTCAACGTGGACGACGCCGTGGTCGGCTGGGTGGACGCCGGCCAGTATCTTGACGAGAGTGCTCTTGCCGGCTCCGTTTGCGCCAAGGAGCGCATGGACCTCGCCGCGGCGAACTGCCATATCAACTTCCTGCAGAGCCGCGACGGGTCCATATGATTTGGCTATTTTGATGGTCGCAAGCAGTGGTTGCGACTCACTCATAGCGACTTCGTTCCAACGGCAAGTTGGGGTTACTCGCCCGGCGCCGCGCAGGCGGACACGTCGGCGCTGCCATTGTAGCTGGTGTAAGGTTCAATATCGACGTAGGTGCTCCAACCAACCTGCTCGTCGGGCGCGTAGATTGCGTTCAGCGCATCGGCATCGGCGGTGGTGAAGACCTTAGGCGTAAGGATGGTCTCGTGGGGCGGGTTTTCGCCGGTCAGGGCGTCGAGCGCGATAGCCATACCGACTGCGCCGATGGCGGGGGGGTTGGTGACGGCTGCGCCGATGAGGCCTGCGTCGGCAAGCTGGATCAGCTGCTCGACGAAGCCGTTGTTGTCGGCTCCGACGATGGGCACGAAGTCAACGTCGGCGACCT
Organism: Caldilineaceae bacterium; assembly: GCA_022824025.1. Classification (GTDB taxonomy): domain Bacteria; phylum Chloroflexota; class Anaerolineae; order Caldilineales; family Caldilineaceae; genus Bin5. The sequence continues at coordinate 9,656 of JAJEBF010000027.1, read as the reverse complement.
GGAACTGTTCGACGACCGGATAGTCGATACCGGAGGTCCAGATGCCGTCGATCTCCTGGGTGGTGATGAGGTCGAGGGCCTGCTGAGCGCCGGTTGAGGGGTCCCAGCCGGTGAAGGTGGAGGCGACGACCTCGATGTCAGGATAGTTGGCAAGGGCTTCGTTGAAGCCGTTGTGGCGGTCGGTGTCGGCGGGGACGCCGTCGATGCCGCGCATTTCCACGACTTTGCCGGAGCCGCCGAGCTGCTCGAAGAGCCATTCGGCGCCGAGGCGAGCGTAGGCAGTCTGGTCATTGGTGGCGACGTAGGCGCCCTCGGCGGTCACGGCCTGATCGACGGCGACGACGACGATGCCCTGGGCGATGGCCGATTCGATGACAGCGTTGAGGCCGTCGCGATCGGTCGGGTTGAGGATGATGGCGTCCACACCTTGCGAGATGAGGCCCTCGAGGTCGGCGATCTGTTCGGTGGGGCCGCCGTTGCGGTTGACGACGACGACGCTATCGACGAGACCGCTGGCAGTGGCCTCCGCTTTGATGGCGCAGATCATCTGTTCGCGCCAGCCGTTGCCGACGAGCGTGTTGCTGACGCCGACGACGAAGCCGCCTTCCTCTTCCATCATGGCGTCATCGCCGGATTCCGGCGCGACGGCGACACAGGCGGTGAGGGCTAAGGCGAGAGCCAGCAGCAGGGCGAGAACGGTGAAACGCGTTGGTTGGAACTTCATGTGATATTCCTCCTGAAAGTCCTGTCAAAGAATCGTGAAACGGATAGAGTGATATTAGTTGCTACATCAGCAGAGCAGCTACATGTTGCGACCTGTGAGCCTACCAAGTTCCTCGTACATCGAGTCCTAATCCTGCGCATTCAAGACACCAATGCGCCCCCGAAGGCGACGACGATCAATTGCACGGAGTTGAAAGACAAGCACTACTGATTCCTGAGTCAATCCGTTCTCTGAATTGGGTTGAACGAGTGTCGTACCTGCAAAGCGACCAGCGGCTCTTGCGGTCGTCAGAGGAGCAACAAGGATTACTGGCAAATCTTCGCCGTAGTTTTCGTCTTGCATGATCACTGCCGGGCGCCGGCCTTGCTGCTCACGACCATTTGCTGCGGGGAGGTCGACCCAGTGAATATCGCCGACACTCAAGGCGACTCAGCCTCCCATTCATCTATCATCGCCCACGCCTCATCGCTTGCTTTTTCCCATTGGCTCAGTTCGGACTGTAGCTCCGGCGTCAAATCTGCAGGTCTGACGTGAATCTCTACTGGTATACCTTCGGGCAGGGAGGCGTCGAACTGAGGCACGGCCACACCATCCTTGACGATTCCAGGAATTATCCATCGTTCAGTCGCCATCGTTCAAGTCTCCATCGCTAATCCCGTTCCCGTGGATCGAGTGCATCACGCAGGCCATCCCCAAGGAAGTTGAAGGCCAGCACTGTGATCACGATCATGAGGCCGGGAAAGAAGGCTATGTGAGGGAAGCGCAGGATAAAGGCTCGGCCGTCAGCGAGGGTGCCGCCCCAGGAAGGATTGGGAGGACGGATGCCGAGACCGAGGAATGAGAGAGCCGATTCGAGAATGATAATGCCTCCGATGCCAAGGGTTGCCAGGACGATGATCGGCCCCATGACGTTGGGGAGGAGGTGGCGCCAGATGATGCGCCAGTCGCGTACGCCGACGGCGCGGGCCGCGGTGACGAAGTCGGTTGCTTTGAGGGACATTATGTCGGCGCGTACGACGCGGGCGAAACGGGCCCAGCCGGTTACGCCGATGACGACGACGGTCGTTACAAGGCTCGGCCCCAATACGGCGGCGAGCACAACCAACAAGGCGATGATGGGAAAAGCCATCAGTGTATCGATGACTCTGGAGATCAGCGTGTCTTCCCAACTGCCAAGGTAACCGGCCACCGCGCCGATGACTACGCCCAAAGTTACGGCGATACCGGTCGCCAACAGCCCGACGATAAGGGCGACGCGGGTACCGAAGATGACGCGGCTGAGGAGGTCCCGTCCGAGATGGTCGTAGCCGAAGGGGTGGGCGAGGGTTGGGCTGCCGCCGCGCATACCGCGAAAGATCTCGTCGATAGGGTCGTACGGTGAGAGCAGGGGCGCGAATATGGCCATCAACACCAAGAGGACGATTACAACCAGACCTCCGACGGCGATGCGATTTCCGCAGAAGCGCCTCCAGGCCTGGCTCCATTCGGAGCGGCGGGCTGTCTCAGAGAAGAGTTGGGAGTTTACTGCTGAACTTGTTGAGGCCGACATGGATTACCTGTGACGAGAAAGTGGAACGATGCACACGCTGCTGAAATCAGTGATTGGTACGTCCAGGGAACACTCCAGCGACACGATCGTTAAAGGTGATCGTAACAGTAACGCCTTATCGAGATTGAGCCAGTCAATATTCAATGACCGTTGCTATCGCTCCGACAATCGATAACATGACAGATTCAGAGACCCGGCCCATTTTGCGAACGAATCGCTGCGTGTCGACGCCACGGAGTTGCAGCGCGTCAACTGCGGAGGCCTTGCTCAGCCCATTGAGGCTATCCGGTAAGACTCTGACATGCCAGAGGTTATAGGTAAAGTACTGTTTCCACTCTGTCACGGGAGCGACCAACCGAATGGGCAAAACGCCAAGCGCATCAGAATTAACGACTACAACGGGACGAGTCTTTCGCATCTCAGCGCCGAGAGTGGGATCGAGGCTTACCAACCAGATTTCGCCGCGCTTACTATCGGTCACTGAAGTCTCCCGCTTGCCATTCGGCGCGCTCATCTTCTGTCTGTTCGTAGTGATCCTTCATAAGTTCAGCTTGTTGAGCCAAAAGCTGGTTGCGTACATCATAAAAACCGTCCCCAGGCGAAAACTGGTCAAGGCGCGCAAAATCCTCTTGAGAAAGGGACTCAGTGTCATTTTCGGCAAGATCCTGCAAGAGAAGAAAGGCGACCGGAAGTTTCTTCTCAGGCAGATTATTGACTAACTCCTTGACTTGAGCATGTGTAACGTTTTTCATGCAGTCTCCTCATTTGATGCATGAACCGCTCATGCTGTTCCGCTTCCCTCTTGTTGGACGCTTTGTACCATGCTATCGCCACCCATACCAGGACTTAAATGCTCAGGCAAGGAAGAGCTTCTTCCATTGCATCTTCTCCTGTAGAAGATGCTGGACTGCTTCCTCAAATTGTTGCGTCTCACAGTACCACTATGATGCTGTTTTGGATGGTTGGTACATCGGCACCAGGGCTGGCCAGAATGGACAGCTGAAAATTGCTAATTAATACGAATTCGCGGATCGATGATGGCGTAGGTCAAGTCTGTGAGCAGGTTGACGACGACGACAAGTACAGCGAGCACGACGACCAGGGACTGAACGACCTGGTAATCGAGGCGAAAGATCGAGTCGGTGAAGAGGCGGCCGATGCCGGGGATGGCGAAGACGGTTTCTACGACGATTGTGCCGCTGAGAATAAAGGCGACGCGAAAGCCGATAACGGTTACGACCGGGAGCATGGCGTTGCGCACCGCGTGGCGGACGAGCACGATCGTGTTGGGCAGCCCTTTGGCGTAGGCAGTGCGAACGTAGTCCTGCGTAAGGACTTCCAGGGTGGAGGCGCGCATGACGCGTGTCAGGACGGCCATCTGTTCAGTGGTCAGCACGAGGACGGGCAGTATGTAGCCCTGCCATGACTTGAGCCCGAAGGGTGGGATGCGGCCGATCAGGGGCAGGTCGCCGAACCAGCGGGGCACGTAGAGGGCGAAGAGCACGATCAGCATGAGCGCGAGCCAAAAGTTGGGTAGAGCGACGCCTAGGGTGGAGCCGACGGCGGTGCTGTAGTCAAAGGAGGAGTTGCGGCGCACGCCGGCGATGATACCGGCTGGGATGGCGACCAGCAAAGCCAGAGCAAGTGAAGTGACGTTCAGGATGCCAGTCACCGGAATGGCTTCAAAGATCATCTGCCGCACGGGTATTCCCTTGCGAATCAGAGAGTCGCCGAAGTCTCCGCGCAGAAGGTTCCACGCCCAGATAAAGAACTGTTCGTGGTGGGGGCGGTCCAAACCCCAGCGAGCGCGGATCGCCTCCATCTGTTCCTGGCTGATTCGGATCTCGCCTTCGCCCAGCAGCAGGTAGGTGGGGTCGCCCGGCATTAACCGTATAACGATAAAGGTGCCCACGCTGATCAGGACGATCACGACGGCGCCTTGCAGGATGCGACGGGCGATGTAGGTAAGCATGTAGGGCAGTGGCTAGTGGACGGTGAAATTTGATGGGCGGTCGGCGACCCTTGTGCATTCGGGTCGCCGACCTTTGAAGTCCTATTCCTCAATCCACCATTTGTAGGCTTGCTGGTACATTGTGCTGTTCTTCGGGCCTTCGGGCAGGCCCTTGATGCGGCCGTTGAAGACGTTCATCCACTCGTCAAATTGCAGGTTGAGGACAGGCTGCTCCTCGACGAAGATCTCCTGGATTTCGTGGTAGTAAGGCTCGCGTTCTTCGTAGGCGACGACCTGGAGCCCCTCTTCGATGAGCTGGTCCACGCGTGCGTTGTTGAACTGGGCAAAGTTGTTGCCGCCGGTGGAGTGCAGTGTGCTGAAGGGGTCGGGCTCGGCGGCGCTGCCATAGGTCCAGTTGTAGAGTGAGGCGTCCATAGTGCCTTCACGCATGCCCTGGAGGATTGTGGCGACAGGCGCCTCTTCCAGCTGTACGTCGACGCCGACATCGGCAAACATCAGTTGCGCGAGTTCGGCGATTGGGCGGCGGGCCTGGTCGCCGGTGATGGTCGTGATGGTGAAAGAAAGTTGCTGGTCGCCCTTAGCACGCATGCCATCGCCGCCGGCAGTCCAACCGGCGCCGTCGAGTAGCGCCATGGCCTCTGCGGGATTGAAGTCATACTGCTTGAGGCCTGTGTGGTGATAGGGGCTGGCGGGCGTGAGGTTGGAATGGGAGACCTGTGCGGCGCCGTTCCAGAGCTCGTCGATAATGCGCTGGCGGTCGAGCGCGTACATCAGGGCCTGGCGCACCTCTTTTTCGGCCAGCTGCGGAATGCTGTTGTTCAGCGGGAAGTGCTTGATCGAGTTGGCGAGAGTGCGGAAGTTGACGTAGCCGGGATCGGACTCGAGGAAGATGCTGTCTTCGACGAGCAGCGGCCAGACGGCCGAGTCGGCTTCGCCGGTCTGCAGAGCGATCATGCGCACGGAGGGTTCGGGCACAATGTCTTCGCGCAGGACGTCGATATTGGGGCGGCCTCGGAAGTGATCGTCGAAGGCCTCAAGCTCGGTAAACTCTGCCGGACGCCATTCTCTGAGTTTGTAGGGTCCGGTGCCGATCGGCGACGTGCTGTAGGTCTCTTCTCCGACTTCGGCGTGGTAGGCAGAATGGACGATGGGGACAGTGGCCCAAGAGGTCAAGGAAGCGGCGTTGATGGAGTCCATATTGACGGTGACGGTGTACTTGTCGGTGGCTTCGATCGAGCCGATGCCGGTGAAGCGGCCGAGGATGGGCGCGCCGTTGTCGGGATTGCGGTAATAGTCGTAGGTGTAGGCGACATCGTCGGCGGTCAACTCGGTGCCGTCATGGAAGAGGACGCCTTCATGCAGCTTGAAGGTGTAAGTAAGGCCGTCAGCTGAGACGTCGACGGACTCAGCCAGTACCAGTTCCAGCTCGTTGAATTCGTCAACGGTCACGAGCGGGTTCTGGATGTTGATGATCATGACCCAATGGACGGTGGGGCCCATGAAAGCGGGGCTGAGGCCGGCAACTTCCTGGTGGCCTACCCAGGTCATGGTGCCGCCCTGTTTGGGTCCGCTCATTTCGGCTGCTGGGGCTTCGTCGGCTGCGGCAGCGGGAGCGGCTTCGCCTTCCGCGGCGGGGGCCGCGGGCGCGCAGGCAACCAGGAGCGCGGCCGAGCCGCTCAGGGCGGAGTAGCGCAGGAAGTCGCGCCTTGTCAGGGTTTGCTTCTGTTTCATTGGTGGTTCTCTCCTTGAATTGTAGAACAAATAGGGCTGATGTCTATGGCACGCTGACCAGAAAGTTCAGGACGGACTTTGGTCAGAACGCTGGGATTCAATGCGGGCTCGAAGCCTGGCGTTATCAGCCGCAATTGGGGGCGAACGGCTTTTCGTACACTGTGATTTGACCGCCCAGTCTCTCCCGGTTCAGGAGTTGACGGACAAGGGAGATAACTGGCTGGCGTGGAGAACAGTTTCGTGTGCGTCTTTGCACGAAAAGGGGGAAGCCCTAGCCTCGTCAGTCTGTGAGAGTATAAACAGTGAAGTGGTGGCTGTCAAGAATCAGAGCGATTCTAACGGCCAGCATCGAATGGGGGGTGCGGTTTAGGGACTCTGCGAATGGTTTGGGGGCGACCGAAGGCGGGCGATGTCAAGGCGGGCGCGGGTAGTTGATGGGCAGATGCGGAGGGCTGCGGGTGTGATAGAATGTCAGGGCGCAATGGATGAAACTGACAGCAAGAAGGACTTGATATGTTGGGTGACAAGAGGTTTATACAATCGCTACAACTGCGAAATCTGCTCTCTTTCGGCCCGGATACACAACCACTGGAACTTGGATCACTGAATGTGTTGATCGGCCCGAACGGGTCGGGCAAGTCGAATGTATTGGAGGCAATCGACCTCCTGCGAGCTTCGGCTGCCGACCTGGTAGCGCCAGTGCGCGCAGGCGGAGGAACGGACGAATGGTTATGGAAAGGGTCCAGGCCTACGCCTACTGCGGAGATTAATGCAACAATATACTACCCAAATGGGATCATGCCACTTCGCCACAGAATCCACTTTGGGTCGGCCTATCAGCGTTTTGAGCTCGTGGACGAAGCGATCGAAAATGAACGGGAAGAGTTTAAAGAGGCGACCGACGTTCGCTTCTTTTATCGTTATCAAGGAGGCCACCCCGTACTCAGCGTTCGCGCAACAGACATCAATGGAGAAGTTCCAGGCGGCGAAAGAAGAGAGCGAAAATTGCAGCGGGAGGACCTTGCGCCCAATCAATCTGTACTTTCGCAACGCCGGGACCCGGATCAATACCCTGAGATTACTTACCTGGGAGACCAGTATAGGCAGTTAAAGCTATATCGCGAATGGAGCATGGGCCCGCATACAGCGCCTCGCAGTCCGCAGCCGGTTGATTTGCTTAGTGACTTCTTGGCTGAAGATGCGAGCAACCTCGGTCTTGTTCTTAACGATCTGGATCTCAAGGGCGACATCAGAAGCGTTCTCATTTCTCAGCTTGAACGGTTTTACGATCAATTCGAGAGATATCAAGTCTATTTTCGAGGAGGCACGGTGCAAATTTTTTTTCACGAAAAAGGCCTTCATCACCCCGTTCCGGCCACACGGCTGTCGGATGGCACTCTGCGTTTTCTCTGCCTTGCTTCAATTCTATGTCATCCATCTCCTCCTGCGCTTACCTGCATAGAGGAACCGGAAATCGGGCTTCATCCCGATATTCTTCCCATTGTCGCGGAACTGCTTATCGAGGCTTCCCACAGAACACAGATTATCGTTACAACTCACTCTGATATTCTTGTTGACGCACTGTCCCATATCCCGGAAAGCATACTGGTTTGCGAGAAGGAGACCAACGCCACAACGGTTCGTCGCTTGAGCCGGGATGCGTTAAGTGAGTGGTTGAAGGAAGAATACTCATTGGGCAATCTGTGGCTTAAAGGCATGCTGGGTGGAAACAGATGGTAGCTGTGACCATCTATGTGGAGGGTGGCGGTGAGGGTAAAGCTGGAAAGACCAGATGCCGTGAAGGATTTCGGAAGTTCATCGAAAAGGCAGGTTTCGTTGGCAATATGCCTACAATTCTCGCCAGCGGCAGCAGGGACAGTGCGCTTACGGACTTCCGTGTAGCTTTGAAAGAGGTTGAGCCCGGCAAATTCCCACTACTGTTGGTAGATAGCGAGGCTCATGTCAGATCGAGCAGTACCCCTTGGCAGCATCTGCAATCTCGTGACAACTGGAATCGTCCGGTCAGTGCTGGTGAAGACCAAGTGCATCTGATGGTGCAATGTATGGAATCCTGGTTTCTGGCCGATGTCTCGACACTGGAATCCTACTTCGGCCCTGGATTCAGACCCACTGCGATTCCACTACGAATTGACATCGAGCGCGTTCCCAAAAGCGATGTTTTAAAGCAATTGGAGTCGGCCAGCCGAGAGAGTAAGAAAGGCTCCTATCACAAAGGGCGCCACTCTTTCGAGATTCTGGCCCGGATCGACCCGGCGGAAGTGACACGGCGCTCCCCTTTTGCGAAACGTCTGATTGATACATTGAAGAGCCACCTCATCTCCTCATAGATCATCTACCGCAGCCAATCCAACCAAGAGCCATCCGAAGGAAAGTCCCATGAAAAGTTCACAGACAGTTTCAGTACCCTCTCGTTCCTGGTTTGGCGATGTAGAGCGCACGCTCAGTTTTCCGGCAGGCTGGGATGTCCACGTTTGCGCGTGCGAGGACGCGCCTGCGCTCAGTACGGCAGAGATTGCGGAGGCGTTCGACAGTCCGATCGGGACGCCCCGGATTCGCGACGCGGCAAAGGGGAAAGCCAGCGCCGCGATCGTAGTCGATGACCTGAGCAGGCCGACGCCGGCGGCGGAGATGCTGCCGCATGTGCTTGAGGAGCTGGCCGCGGCCGGTGTTCCCAGGGCCGAGACGGTGATCGTTGTTGGCGGCGGTACGCACAGGCCGCTAACGGAAGAGGAGATGGTGAAGAAGGTGGGGGCGGAAGTCGCGGCGACCTACGCGACGACATCGCATGATTTCATGGCCGGGGACCTGGTTGCGTACGGGAGCCTGGAGGACGGTACCCCGGTATACATCAACCGGATTGTGGCCGAAGCCGAGTTCAAAATCTGTATGGGCGGCATCTATCCCCATCCTTCGGTCGGTTTTGGCGGCGGCGCTAAGCTGATCGTTCCGGGCGTGGCGGGCTTTGCTACTATTTTTCACTTTCACAGCTTCTCGGCCAGGCGGGGGCAGGGCAATCTTGAGCGGCAAAAGCCTTCCGCCGAGGAGGCGGGCGAAGTGACCCTTATCGACGGGGGCGTGCGAGATCATCGCGACGTGGCCGAGGAGGTGTCGAGCCTGATCGGGTTGGACATGATCGTCAACTGCGTTCTCACCAGCCGCAGACAGATTGCAGGCGTCTTTGTCGGCGACTTTGTGGAGGCGCATCGTGCGGGGGCGCGCTTTGCCCGGCGCACGTACGGGACGGAGATACCCCACAGGCTGCGGCAGGAGGCGGACTTGGTTGTGTGCAACGCTTACCCGCTCGACGCCGACCCGGTGCAGGGGTCGAAGGCAGTGTGGCCGCGACAGTATTTTGAGCGGGAGCCGTACACGGTCGTGCTCAACGCGGCGTGTGACGGTATCTCCTACCACGGGCTGCACCAGCAGCTGCCGTGGCCACAGTATCTGAAGGGCAAAGCCGAGGCCGACGCTACGCCTGACCCTGTTGCCACGCTCGATGGTCGGGAGCCCCTGCTCATCGTTTCCGAGCATTTTCAGGCGGCGGAGTTTGCTGCCAAGCATGGCGGCGACCTTCTTTACCGCGACTGGCAGACTGTGATCGACCAGCTGGCTGCCAAACTGCCGGCGGATGCAACCGTTGCCGTCTTTCCCAATACGTC
>JAJEBF010000038.1 GCA_022824025.1 Caldilineaceae bacterium | reverse complement strand
ACGGCAAAAGACGGCGGGCAAAGGCCGAGAACTGCTGAGGAACCGCGGGTGGATATTTTCGTGAGCGTTTCCGAGCGTTGCATGAGCGTTTGTGAGCGTTTGACGAGAGTTTGCGTGAGCATGTCTGCACTGAATCAGGATTTGGTGGATTATCGGATTTTCAGGATGCGGGCGCTGGGCGGCATGGACGAGAGATGGGTGAGCGTTTACGAGTGTTGCATGAGCGTTTGTGAGCGTTTGACGAGAGTTTGCGTGAGATTGTCTGCACTGAAGCAGGATTTGGTGGATTGTTCGGATTTTCAGGATGCGGGCGCTGGGCGGCAGGAGCGAGCGATGGGTGAGCGTTTACGAGTGTTGCATGAGCGTTTGTGAGCGTTTGACGAGAGTTTGCCTGAGAATGTCTGCACTGAAGCAGGATTTGGTGGATTGTTCGGATTTTCAGGATGCGGGCGCTGGGCGGCAGGGGTGAGCGATGAGTGAGCGTTTACGAGTGTTGTATGAGCGTTCGTGAGAGATTGACGAGAGATTGCGTGGTGAAGGGCAGTTGCACACTGCGGGAAATCACGGGAAAGGCGGGAAAGGGCAAGGGAAGGCGGTTGCGGGGCGTGTCGGGATGGGGGTGGGGCTGGATTGGGGGCGGAAGCGGCGCGGGATTGGGCTTGGACGATGGGTTTGGGGTAGGGGGTTACGGCTGCGGCAGTGCAGGTATGTAATTATATTTTATTTTGTTTTGTTCCGTTCTCTAGTTCCGGGCGGCGGGAACCAGAGAGTGGTCGATGGTCGGCGGTGGACGGTTTTTCGTGATGGTTACGGTGTCAAGGTCTTCGCCTTGCCGGAAGAGGTCTCTCTTCGTGCTATAGAGTTCGTCCCGGTTCAGCTCTTCGACTTCGCGGTAGAGGGCCTGGAGCTGGTTGCGCTGGTCCGTCAGGATCTCCGGGGTGCGGTCGTCCTGAAGGGACGGGAGGTCGGACAGTTCGTCGCGTTTCACGCCGGGGGGCGGCTCACTGAGAGGCTGGCCGGTGAAGGGGTCCCTGGGCAGATCGGGCTGCTGGGCAAGACCGGCGAGCGTTTCTTCGAATGATTCGGTCATGGATGCCAGGTCCTCGAGTACATCGGGGAGCTCGGATTCGTCGTATTCGAAGTTGCGTACGGCGTTCTTCACTTCGTCGATGTCTTCCTGGAGGTAGCCGGTTATGCGACGTTCGCCGAAGCGGCGTTTGCCTTCGCGGGTGAGGACGGCTGCAAGGGGCTTGTCGGGTTCGGACGACTGTCTGAGCGTCGCGAGGCCCTGGTCTGCGAGGCCGCGGGCGCGGTACTCGTTCTCTCGCTCGACGATGGCTGCGGCCGCGGTGAGGATCTCGAGGTCGCCGTGGACGCCGGCGACTTCCTGGGCGGCGGTTTGGACTTCTTCGGCGCGGATGAGGTCCATCTCTTTTTCCACCTGACGGTGGACGTCGAGAATGGTTGCGACGCCGCGGCACATTGCGTTGTAGGCGGCCGGTTCGAGTTCGCCGGCGTGGACGTCGGAGAGGCCCTGGGTGAGCTGGGTGAGGAGATCTTTGAGATGTTGGGGGATGCGTTTGTCGAGGCGGGCGGCGGTGGAGGAGTTTCTGCCGCCGCGGGCGCGCCAGACGCTTGTGATGTGGGCGGGGGCGTGGGCGAAGCAGTAGCCGTCAAACTGTTCGAGGCCGTGGCCATGGCAGGGCGCGCCGTCGCGCTTTACGCTTTTGCAGGGTGATTTACATTGGGGCTTGGTGGGGGCGTGCGCGTGCGCGCAGAGGTCGTTCATGGTGGGATATCCTTGTTACGGGGTGCTGCCCAAGAGCCGGCCGGTAGGCTGGCGCGGGCGGGGCGATTGGTTGGTGTCGGGGGAGATCACACAAACGCGAGGATTTGTATGAACAGCATGGAACAAGTGTACTCGACTGGCCGCGCGATGTCAGGGGTCTACGGGGATTGTGTCTGAACGGGGATTTGGGGGGCTTTTTGGGCTCCGGGGGATGGGGGAAACGGCAACGGCGAACGGCAGAATCTTTTGATCCGCGAAGGGACGCGGAGGGGGACGGAGGAGCGCAGGGGAACGGCGGAGAGCGGCGGGGGAAGGACGAGTAATCCATGGAGAGGCGGGGAGGAAGGTAAGGGCCGCGGGGCAACCAATCATGGAGGGTGGAGCGGGGATGCGCGCGAGGTCTACGAAAGAATGTTTTAACATGTTGTTCTGCGTGTTTCAGGATATGGCAAATCGTATCCTGTATGTTGTGGTTGTGGTCAGATGTGTGGGTACATGTTGTTGTTGTCGCGAGCTATGGGAGTTGTGGAGTGGGGGGATTCGCCGCGATTGGTCGGCTGAGGGGACGCGTTACCAAGGCCTAGTGTAAGGGAGGCACCAGCATGCTGAGCGGTATTGGACCAGGGCGTTTATATGAGAACGGGTCCTTATCCTGCCAACCTCGATCCAGTCTATTTTGCTCTGGTTGGTCGCATTTGGTGTCTCAAAACTTCATTTACCTCGTCTTGGCAGCAATTCTTGAATTTGATGCCGCTTCCGCAGGGACAGGGATGATTTCTGCCCGAATTTTTTTGCACAATCGCCTCTATCGCCTTCACATGCTCTCTATGACCCGCATCACCATGTGAGTACTCGCCCCACAGTTCATTTCTGGCGGCCGTTAGACCATAACGTTCCGTAAATGACAGCCGGTAGAAGAAAGGAATGATCAGGCCGTAGAACAACCGGCTCATCGTCAGCTTCTTCTCTGGTGCATATCTGATACCCAGACAGCATGCGCCGTCCTCAAAAAAGTGCAGATCGATGGGTTCTATGTTGTTCTTCTCTGCGATCTTGGCGAAGCGGCCGCCTACCTCATAAACTGCCGGCCAACCATTTTCTCCAGTCGAATTAGAATCCAGGCGAATTTCAACCTCGAAGACATCGCACAGACAGGCGCGTGATCTTCTGATCCCGGACTCGCATTCAAACTCCAATCGGTCAGACCCCTTGTCGTAGGCGGCGCAGAAATCAAGTTCGCCCACAATTTTCTGCGCTCCAGCGTCGTAGCGCAAGTTGGGAAAGTAGGTTTTCAGCCACTTGGTATCCTCTTGGCTGAATCTTAGCGCGCCCATTGTCGTTGCGGCCTAACGGCAGCGACTGCGGGGGCCCCGCCGCCAAGGCTATTGCCGTCTTCCCCGCCTTTCAATTCGCCGAACCCATCGCCAAAGACTGCGCGCCACTTCCTCACACTGTCATTATGCCCGGTGGCGTCGAAAGCCTCGTTGATCCTCTTGTTGTAGACGGAGAATTTTTCTCTGAAGTTTTCGTACTTCGCCTGGTCCCAGTGCCGATTGAAGTCTTCTTCGGGTAAAACGGGATTCGTGATCGTCGGCATTGATTCGTTGACCTGCAGAAAGTCGTTAATCCGGTTGGACACGGTCTTCAGGGCGTCAGAGATGGACTTGAAGTTGTCTCCATCGTCTACCCTAGCAACGGTATTGCCGATGAGTGTGGTCAGGAGAATGGATTTCGCAGTGAAATTCCCTTTGTGATTTCGCAGGTATTTCAAGAGCCTGGTTACTCGCTTGAGGTTACCGTGGGTAATTCTTGTCTTGTCATTGAACCAGTTCCGATATCCCGTCCCGTCGGTACGTTCGAAATCATTGGTTTCCCTGTTGCAGACCCACTTGCTGCCATCCGGCTTTGTGACGCAGGGAACCACGTCCAAGTGGAAATCTCCGGCATAGTCAAGGTATACACACCTGGTCTTGCGATGCACCTTGTCCTTGTAGTTGCCGTTACCTCGGAAGCAGTCGTAGAGTTCATTGATGTAGGCTTTCGGTTCTTTGTCCTTTTCGTACTTCATGTACAGTTGGATGTCAGCATCGTACTCCTGCCCGTCCTTTACAGGCTTGATGATTGTTTTCAGGCCGTAGGAGCCCTGAGGTTCAACTCTTATGAAGGAGTCCAGATTTTCCTGCAGGAAATCGGTCACGGCCTGCACGCTCGTGTTCAGGCGGTTAAGCCGCGTCTGATTTAGGTTTACCACATCTCCGAGAAAGTCGATGAAGTATTGGGTATGTTTCATGGCTGTGGTTCTCCAATCCCGGGTTCCTGTCCCGGTCTGTTGTCGTCGGTTGAACCCGACGAATGAGGGATATATGGTGTCGCCGGCTCCCGCAGGAAGAGAGAGGCGGCAGTTTCGCCGTGCTGATCAAGCGCATTCGATGCGGCCGGTGGCAGTTCGCGTGAAGCGCGGACGTAGTCATCCAACCCAATCGGTTTTTTGCGTTCCGGCGCGTCCACCCTCAAAATCCGGTCCGCGCCGATCAGCAGGTCCGCCTGCCCCCGCGCGTTGTGAGACTGGAGGCGCATTGCAGCATAAATGATGTTGTACCACGCCAAGAGGCCTCCCAATCTTTTTTTGATTGTGCCAACGGTGTAGGGATTGTTTCCACAACCAAGGCTCAGAATGCGAATGCGCTCGCGCGGCACGTCAAAACATGCCAGAGCGTCGACCAATCCAACCATAATTGGATTGTTGCACCAGACTCCGCCGTCCACGAATGAATATCCGTCATCTTCCAGAGGTCGGAAGAATGTTGGGGCCGCTGACGTAGCCTCAGCCACCTTTCGCATCCGCTCCCGGCCATCCAACTTGTAAACCGGGTGATGGGGCGTCTTGAAGATGTAGACTTCGCTGTGCCGACCTTCAAATGATGGGACACACAACCTTGACTTGGACTCTCCGAACGTCTTCTGCCCGAAAGTCTCGTCCAGTACAAGCTCAAGGGCATCGCGGTCATAACGATACAGAACGAACTGGCGGGCCTTTCCCAGCAGGCGGCCACGCCAGCCTTGCGAGGGAAAGATTTCATGTCCCCGATCTATGTAGAGATCGCGAAGTTCGGCGGCTGTGAGACCGGCACCGAGGCCGAGGGCGATGATTCCTCCCGTTGACGTGCCCGCAATGAGGTCGAAATAGCGGGCAATGGAGGACCCGCCGAGAAAGCGTTTCTCCAAGCCTGCCAGAAAGGCAGCGGGGAAGATCCCCTTGATGCCGCCCCCGTCGATGGCAAGGATGCGAAACTCCTGGTCATCCGGCCAAGGTTGTGGGACTCTGCGACGTTTGAGCGCACTGGCCGATCTGGCTGGCGGTGTTATTGCCCGCCCTTTCTTGCTCATGTGACTACTTGAATTCCTCCTGACGATTTCAAGTGATCCCGAAACGCCTCTGTTCATTAGCTGCGACTCAAGGCAAGCCGGGGCTGCATTGCAGGATTGAGGTGTCCTTGCTACAATGCAACCAATTCCCCGATAGAAAATATACCACAAGTGAAGTTTAATTGCAATAGTGAAATTTCACTTTTCGCCGAATTCGCTTCTGCATGTCAAAATCACATCTTGGGAGGAGACCGTGACACGGAAAGGGAGGTTCGATGCTGACGCATTTTTCGCGGCGCTGGACGGGGAACGACAGGCCAGAGGGCTGACTTGGAAAAAGGTAGCCGACGAGAGCGGGGTCAGTGCGTCGACACTTACACGCATATCACAAGGGAAGCGTCCCGATGTTGATAGTCTGGCGGCTTTGGCGGCCTGGTCGGGGCTTCATGTAGACAGGTTTGTGAGAGGCGGTTCGGCCAGGAAAGAGGAGCCGGAGCGACTTGCCATGATTTCTACATACCTTCGCTCCGACCCTCAGTTGAACGAGGAGGCCGCCGCAGCTCTGGATGAAATAGTCAAGGCCGCTTACAAAGAGCTAAGAAAGGCAACGAGAACAACGTGAGACGAGGATTCAAGAAAGAGGCAAAGGAGATTGCCCTACAGATCAGGCGCGATCTGAGACTCAGTTTGACTGCTCCAATTGACCCGTGGGTACTGGCGGAGTGGCTTGGGATTCCTGTAGTGAGGCTATCGGACTTTCGAAAGTCTGCTGAGGGGGCTTATCGTTACTTCAGCGAGCTTGGTCGGTCCGAATTCTCTGCCGTTACCGTTTTCGATGGCAGCAGGCGTCTGATTGTGCACAACGACTTTCATGCCCCCACCAGGCAGGCCAGCAACGTTTGCCATGAACTTGCGCATGGCCTGTTGTTGCATGCGCCCACTCCTATCCTTGACGATAAAGGGTGCCGGTACTGGAGCAAAGAGATAGAGGATGAGGCGAACTGGCTGAGCGGCGTATTGCTGGTGCCTGACGAGGCCGCCATTGCGGTGGTTAAGAGAGGGATGGACCTAGCCCTGGCAGCGTCGTACTATGGCGTGAGTGTTCCGATGATGACCTTCCGCATAAACGTCTCGGGCGCAAGAAAAAGGGTCCAACGATTTACGCGGAGATCACGGAAGTCGACCATTAGAGCAGGATAACACCGGAACAGAAGGAGCGGGCGAACATCGATGAAATGCTGACAAGAGCGGGCTGGGTGGTCCAGGACGCGGACGCGCTCAATCTTTACGCGGGGCAGGGGGTGGCGGTACGGGAATTTCCCTTGAAATCGGGGCACGGCCATGCTGACTATAATGTTGGATGTGAACGAGAGGGCAGCAGGGGTTGTGGAGGCCAAGCCTGAAGGGTTTACGTTGACTGGAGTCGAGGTCCAGTCGGAGAAGTATGGCGCCGGGTTGCCTGACACCGTTCCTTTTTTCCTGCGTCCCCTTCCATTCCTCTATGAAAGCACGGGTGTTGAAACCCAGTTTACAAATGGACTGGACCCAGAGCCCCGCAGCCGTCCGACTTTCTCCTTTCATACCCCAGAATCTCTCGCCCGATGGGTCGGGTTTCCAGATGAGTCACAGGCTACGATCATTCACTCGGGCGAGGCGAGAGAGTTCTATCTGACCAGGAGCAATCTGAGGCATGGGTTGAGGCAGATGCCGCCGCTGGACAGATCAGAACTGTGGTCGGTGCAGGAGCGGGCGATCACGAATCTGGAAGAGTCCCTGGCGGCAGGGCGGCCGCGGGCGCTGGTGCAGATGGCGACCGGCAGTGGCAAGACGTTTATGGCATGTAATTTGATATACCGGCTGATCAAATTTGCCGGGGCGCGCCGTGTGCTTTTCCTGGTGGACCGGAGCAACCTCGGACGCCAGACATTGCGCGAGTTTCAAGGGTTCAGCACGCCGGAAGACGGTAAGAAGTTTACAGAGCTTTACAACGTGCAGCATCTTGATTCACCACGAATCGATCCGGTGAGCCGGGTCTGCATCGCGACGATCCAGCGGATCTATTCGATGCTGAAAGGAGAGGAACTGGACTCCGAGGAGGAGGAGCGACCTGGATTTCATTTCGCGCAGCGGGAACCGGAACCGGTTGAATACAATCCCGCTTATCCGATTGAGACCTTTGACGTCATCATCACCGACGAGTGCCACCGCTCGATCTACAATTTGTGGCGGCAGGTGCTGGAGTATTTTGACGCTTTCCTGATCGGCCTCACGGCGACGCCCTCCAAGCAGACGTTCGGCTTCTTCCAGCAGAACCTGGCGATGGAGTACAACCACGGGGCGGCGGTGGCCGACGGGGTGAACGTGGATTATGACGTCTACCAGATCAAGACGGAGATCACGAAGCAAGGCTCGTCGGTGGAGGCTGGGTACTATGTGGACAGGCGGGACCGCCATACGCGCAAGGTGCGCTGGGAGCAGCTTGAGGAGGATCTGATCTACGCGCCCAACCAGCTGGACAGGAAGGTGGTAGCAGAGGACCAGATTCGCACCATAATCCAGACCTTCCGCGACCGGCTGTTCACAGAGATATTCCCAGGGCGCACGCATGTGCCCAAGACGATTATCTTCGCCAAAGACGACAGCCATGCAGATGACATCGTACGCATTGCGCGGGAGGTGTTTGACAAAGGCAACGAGTTCTGCCAGAAGATTACCTACAAGACGACGGGGGTAGCTCCGGAGAGTCTGCTTTCGTCTTTCCGTAACAGCTACGCGCCGCGCATAGTCGTAACGGTGGACATGATCGCAACGGGCACGGACATCAAGCCGGTGGAGATCGTCTTTTTCATGCGCAACGTGCGCAGCCGCAGCTTCTTTGAGCAGATGAAAGGGCGCGGCGTGCGGACGATCTGTTCGACAGAGTTCGAAGGGGTAACGCCGGACGCCAAGGACAAACTGCGGTTCGTGATCGTGGACGCGGTGGGGGTGACGGAGTCGGCGTTGTCGGACTCTTACACGCTGGACAGAAAGAGGGCGGTCGCGTTTGACAAGCTGTTGGACCTGGTTGGCAAGGGGAATCGCGATCCCGACGTGCTATCATCTCTGGCCAGCCGCCTGGCGCGGTTGGACCGGCAAGTGGGCGCGCGTGAACGTGAAGCTATCGAGTCGGCGGCCGACGGCGCGTCGCTGCCGGATCTGATATCAGGGCTGATCCATGCGACGGACCCAGACGCTCCGCTGGAGGCTGCGCAGCAGGCGACGGGGCAGGAGGAGCCGGAGGAAGCGGCGGTTGCGCTGGCGCGCGAGGAACTGCTGGAAAGCGCCGCGCTGCCATTTGCGGCGAAACCAAAGCTGCGCCAATTGCTTGTCGATATCCACAAAAGCTACGAGCAAACGATCGACAAAGTGAGCGCGGACCGTTTGATCGAAGCCGGATTTTCTGATGAACAGGCGGGCGAACTGGCGCAGTCGTTTCAGGCGTTCATCGAGGAAAATCGAGACGAGATTACGGCATTACAGGTGTTGTATGCGCGGCCCTACCGGGAAGGGCTGCGTTTCGACGACATCAAGGAGCTGGCGGACATGCTGCGAATGCCGCCGCGGGCGTGGACGACTGAGCGGCTGTGGCAGGCTTACAGACAGTTGGACCGGTCCAGGGTGCGGGGGTGAGGTCAGCGGACGCTGGCGGACATTTTGTCGCTGGTGCGGTATGCCATGGGCATGGAGGAGGAGCTGGTCCCCTTTGAGGCGCGGGCAAGGGAACGATTTGAAGCGTGGATGGCTACGCAGGAGGCGGACGGGCGGACGTTCAGCGCCGAACAACGTCGGTGGCTGGAGGACATACGCGACCACATCGCGGGCAGCGTCAGCACCGGACGGGATGCCTTTGACCTGGCGCCTTTCAGCCAGCAGGGCGGGCTGGGCCGGGCATACGAGTTTTCTGGCGAGGCGTTGACACGAATCCAGGAGGAGTTGAACCAGGCGCTGGCGGCGTGATGCGGGGAACATGCGTCCTTTCAACTTTTATCAAGACAGATCTTGACGACGACATTGCCGCTAAGCGATGAAGAAGAAAACCGTAAGGGAGGAGGTGTGATGAGTGGCTCGAAAGTGAAGTATTCCAGCCAGGCCGC
This sequence comes from Caldilineaceae bacterium, assembly GCA_022824025.1. Taxonomy (GTDB): domain Bacteria; phylum Chloroflexota; class Anaerolineae; order Caldilineales; family Caldilineaceae; genus Bin5. The sequence goes on along the minus strand of JAJEBF010000038.1, from coordinate 71,048 downwards.
GCCGGAGTTACTGTCCGCAATGCGGGAGATTGCGAGACAGGAGGGACGGCAGTTTCAAGCGGTGATGGAAGACGCGATGCAGGAATATATTGAGAACCGCTCCCGGAATACGCCCCGTCCCGAGGTGATGGCGCATTTTCGGGCCAGCGTTGAGCGGAATCGCCGGCTGTATGCGTTACTCGCCGAATGAGCTTCAACTACCCGGATATTGGCGAAGCCATCGCCATTCATGACGCTCTGATTCACGAGTTTGGCGGCTCTCTGGGAATCCGTGATGAGGGCGCCTTGGCTTCCGCCATCATGCGGCCCCAGCTTGGGTACTACGACAGCCTGATCGAGGAGGCGGCCGCGTTGAAGGAGAGCTTGGCGAATTGATGGTGTTCAAAGGCGTGCCCGACCATATTCGCTGGGACAAGGGGCCGGAGTTTAAGGCCCGGGCTGTGCGCGAGTGGCTTGGGCGGGTGGGAGCCAGGACGCACTACATCGAACCGGGGTCGCCGTGGGAGAACGGCTACATCGAGAGTTTCAACGGGAAGTTGAGGGACGAGCTGCTGGACAGGGAGGTCTTCTATACGTTGCTGGAGGTGCGTGTGCTGACGGAGCGCTACAGGCGGACTTACAACCAGGTCAGACCGCACAGCTCACTGGGCTATCGGCCGCCGGCGCCTGAGGCCCTCTTGACTGCCGACCCTGTCCCCGTGCTTGCCGGACTAACATAACGGGTGGTACAAACATCGGGGGCAGGTCATTCCCTCCGAGTCCTAACCATAAGCGACGAAAAAATCATGCCAGCAAGCTTGCTGGCATGATTTTTTTGAGCTTCATATCGAATCGTGCCGCGTGGTCACTGGCGAAGTAGATTCTAGCCCGCAAACAACCCCCAGAACGCATATATGATGCTGTTTCTTATCACAAAGACCAGCAGGCTTGAAGCCGCGACGCTGACAACTGCCCGTCCACCTGTCAGACCATGCTCAACTTTCGTTGCTGCATAAGTCAGCGCAAGCCAGTACACAGACAGAATGACAGGGATGCCGGCAGAAACAAAGAGCTCAAACGCCTTGTGCCAGATTGTAACAACCAGTACGGTAGCACCTGGCAAGAAGGCTGCGACGCTGGCCCCGACCAGAGGCAAAAAACCGGGAAGCGATTTTAGAATGGTTATCGGGGCGCCAAATGTGGCCACAAGGTAAGCGTAACGGCCCACCTGTCCTCGCCCGCCCAAGAGGGTGGCGATGTAGTGGTAAATGCCCACACTGACAAGGAAGAATAAAGGACTCAGCAAGACTCTGCCTATGGGGAGGCTCCATTCCCACATCGATCTGGCCACCAGAAATCGATTGAGGTGCCAGACTAGCGCAAAAATGATGTCATCGAAGCTGCCAGAGTGCAGCCACAAGTAGCTGAACCACCCCGTGACTTCCCTAACCGCCAGTGAGCGCGTACTTACAAACTGGGCATGGGCCTCACCGATCATGCTGGTGAGTCTGAATACATCATCTTCGAATACATCAGCAAAGGACCAATCCAGTTCTACCGACGGCATTACCCACATTGCTTCCAGCTTCGTCCACAACAAGCCAAGCAGTGCTGCCATCACGGAGGCCAGGAAAACCCATGTGAGCGCAGTTGACAAGGTGGCTGAGGACTTGCCTCGTTCGGCGGCAAAGACCTTCTCGCCGGGCCTGGTTAAGACATTAACCCACGTCTGAAGCATCGCAGTGATGCTGAATCGCATTTTGTGGAGTATTGCGAGTCCGGTCGCCATCAGTAGAAGGAGCCGCTCTTGTTCAGCCGACTCTCGTCGGCAGGCTCCTCTCGACTCTGTTTGTAGCCTGACCTTTCCCTTAAAGGCTGTCTGACTGCCTTGCCTTGCTTGACTGTCACCATTTTCTCCTCCAATGCCGCCTAGCCTTCCAGCAGCAGCTGCTTCCAGGACCGTATCACGTTGGGATGAAGCGCATGTTCACTGGACATCTGGCTCATCGTCTTGCTGCCTTCAGGCGCTTCCAGCGCAATCCGAAACTTGAACTCCGCCGAGTGCCGCCGCCGTTTCTTGGCCATCATTCTGTCCCTCCACAGGCTTGGTGTCTTGCTCTATTATACACCTTAGCTTGTGGTCCAGTTTTTGGGGCCAAGCTCATTCCGTTGTCCAGGTACGCAGAGCTGCCCTTTCCTCATTCAATGCGGACAATCTCGAACTCAATCTCCCCTTTCGGCGCCTTGACGCGCACCACCTCTCCTGCAGTGCGACCAATCAAGGCATTGCCAATAGGACTTACGTTGCTGATGCGTCCGTTGGCGGGATCAGTTTCCGTCGAACCAAAGACTGTATAGACCTTTTCGTCGTCGATTCCACTTTCCAGGATGACAACTCTACCTTCCAGGGCCGCTAGGCCATCCAGAGTCTGTGAATCGTCGATAATTTTCGCATTGACGACGACTTGGCGCCTTTCAACCAGCAGGGCGACTTGGCGCGGGCGTATGCGCTGTTCGGAGAGGAGTTGACAAAGATCCTGGAGGAGTTGAACCTGGCGCCGGCGGCGTGACGCGCGTACATGCGGTGTTTCAACTTTTGTCAAGATGTATCTTGACAAACCTGTCAAACCTTGCAATAATTTGAAAAAATAACCAGGAGGAGTGTGTGATGGGTATGCAAAGAGTGAAATTTTCCAGTCAGGCTTCGCCAGAGGTGCTGTCCTCCATGCGGGAGATTGCGCGCAGTGAGGGTCGCCAATTCCAGGCCGTGGTTCAAGAGGCCATGGAGGAGTATGTTGTGAACCGCAGCCGGAAATCACCACGTCCCGAGGTGATGGCGCATTTCCGGGCCAGCGTTGAGCGGAACCGCCGACTCTATGAGTTACTCGCCGAATGAGCTTCAACTACCCAGATATTGGCGAAGCCATCGCCATTCATGACGCTCTGATTCACGAGTTTGGCGGCTCCCTGGGAATCCGTGATGAGGGCGCCTTGGCTTCCGCCATCATGCGGCCCCAGCTTGGGTACTACGACAGCCTGATCGAGGAGGCGGCCGCGTTGATGGAGAGCTTGGCGAACAACCACCCCTTCGTGGACGGCAATAAGCGGACTGCCCTGGCCGTCACCGACGCTTTTCTACGCTTGAACGGCCATTTTATCGACTGTGACAGCGTCGAAGCCTACGAGTTTTTCATGCGGCTGTTTGAGGTGAATTTGTTCCGGTTCGCGCAGCTGTATCCGTGGCTGGAGGAGAAGGTAAGGCGGCTGCCAGGGTCTTGATCGGCCGTGTCTCGGCCGTACTTCATCTTTTTCGAAAAGGTGAACCCAAAAATGGCGATTGAAACATGGATGGCGTTATTCAGTGGAGTTGTTGCTGCTTCTACAGTCGCTTACGCGATACTTACCTGGAAGCTTTTCTCCGAAACACGAAAAATGCGCGAGGCCCAAACGGAACCACGAGTAAGCATACGATTAGAGATGGACCACACTGGGCTTCACGGATACTGACCTGCCTTCAGATGGTTGTACAACCCGTCATGTTAACCTGAAAAGCGCGTGGGCAGGGCGGGCAGGCAAGTGGGTCTCGGCCGCCGGTGGCCCGGTGCGTCGCGCCCCACTCAGTTGCCGCCGTCTCAGCCTCTCTGAGCCTGTTGATCACTGCCTCCGTGTAAGTTCCCTCCTGGCCGTCTCTTCCTTTCCGCGGACCAATGCGAACATATTGCCTTGACCCGAATTCCGGGGGAGGGGGAGGTCACCGCGACCTGTTTTTCCAAAACCAGGAACAAAAGCGACTTCAATTTGATAGTCAGTTAAGGTCAATGCTAAGATTGGCGGCAATCGCGTTTATTTTCATCAGTAAACGTCCCTACGGACGTCTTGAACTGTCTCCGTCACACTGATCATCACATGCCACCAAAAGGTACTTCACGTATGCGCATCAATCCCAGGATCCTCCTCCTCCTGACACTCCTAAGCCTTCTGTCCGCCTGCGTAGGCATCAGTTCGGAGCCCCAGTCGGGCCGCCTGCAGGTCGTCTCTACCGTCTCCCCGCTCACAAACATCGTCTACAACGTCACCGGCGACCTCGTCGACCTCACGGGCCTCGTGCCTGCCGGCGCCGACTCGCATACCTTCGAACTCGCGCCCTCTGACGCCGTGACCCTCGCCAGCGCCGACCTCATTTTCATCAACGGGCTGGACCTGGAGACGTCCGCAATGAGAATGGCCGAGGCCAATCTGAAAGACGGCGGCGAAATCATTCTGCTGGGTGAACTGGTGATCGATCCCGAAGACTACGTCTTCGACTTCTCCTTCCCCGAAGAGGCCGGCAGCCCCAATCCACATCTGTGGACCGATCCCATCTTCGCCCTCGAATATGCCGAGATCGTACTCGAAAAGGTGACCGCCCGCGACCCCGGCAACGCTGAAGCCTACCAGGCCAACTACGACGAGTTTGCCGCCCGCATCGAAGCGCTGGATGCCGCCATTCAAGCGACAACCGCCAGCATCCCCGCAGAGAACCGCAAACTCTACACCTATCACGACTCCTTCGCCTACTTCGCGCCCCGCTACGGCTACACCGTGTTGGGCGCCGTCCAACCGGCCGACTTCTCCGAACCTTCCGGCCAGGAGGTGGCCGCGCTCATCGAACAGCTTCGTTCCGGCGCCATTCCCGCCATCTTTGGATCTGAGGTCTTCCCCTCGCCAATCCTGGAGCAGATCGCCCGCGAGACGAATGCAGAGTATATAAGCACCTTGAGCGATGACGACCTCCCCGGCGGCCCCGGCGATCCCGAACACTCATACATAAGCATGATGGTGGAAAACTTGAAAACAATGGCCGACGCGCTTGGCGGCGACCCCGCCCTCATGGATGGCGTGGAAACGGGCAACGTACCCGGCCCCGATACATCTGTTAACCAATAGGATCAGCGATTCTGCGAAACGATTCCTTCACAACGTGCCATGAATCAAGTCGATGAAGACCGAAATTGGGCCAGAAATTGATCATGGAGATCCCGTCATGACGATTTCGGCGCAATCTACGTGCACTTGGGAGGCGATACGATCTTTATCCTCAGCTACGCCGAAGTGATTCGAGATACACTGGTGGAAGCTGATCCAGCAAACGCCGACACCTTTAACGCAAACGACGACGCCTTCATTGCCCGCCATCTACGGCTCCTCCTTTACGCATTCCCGGTTATGGAGCAGATCAGCCGCGAAGAAGACGTACCGATCTACATGATCGATGACGCCGACCTGCCGGGCGAACCAGGCGGCCTTGCGGGCTCCTACACAACTATGCGGGCGCAAAACATCGAGATTCTGACCGAAGCGCTTGGCGGCGACGGCTCACATGCGGTACACATCGAAGCCCGCATTATCCCAGGCGCCAAATGGCGCAATTCTGCGAAAAAGGGACTCGATGATAGAATTGAAGGGGTAGCCAGAAGTCGATCAGTCTTGCCGGCACGATAGCAACGCCGGCGCGACTGACTTCGAAAAGAGTAGACAAAACACTGGAAATCCTATAGAAATGGCTGTGTGCGTGTGCTATCCTGCGCCTTATTGGGAATTTTCGCAATAAGGAAAATTACCATGAACTACAACACGACAGAGATCAATCGACAGTTACGCAAATCCGGCTTCCGAGTCACCCCCCAACGCCAGCTCATCCTGGATGCTGTGTATAAACTCGGCGAGCATGTCACACCCGAAGCCGTGTACGATTACGTACACCGCATCGCTCCGACCCTGAGCCGGGCGACCGTCTACCGGGTGCTGCATTTTCTCACCGAACAGCGCATCCTGGCGATGGTGTATATGGCCGATGGCCACCTTGCGTACGAAATGGCCGGCGCCGAGCCGCATCACCATCTCGTCTGCCGCACCTGTGACAGCTTGTTTGAGTTGCCGCACAGCGTCTTGCGGTCGTTTCGCCAGACAATGGACACCCAGTACGATTTTGAGATCGACGTAAGTCATCTCTCTTTCTTCGGGCACTGCACAGACTGTCGCGACTCTACGGGCGCCTGACGCCTCTTGTGGCTGCACAACGCGCAAGTCCGGCGAAAGCGTACCCACAGATGCGCGACCGACTCCGAATTCTGTCCTCGCTGCTGGCAATTCTGTTTCTGCTCGCCGCCTGTAGACCGGTCGCCCCCGCCCCGACCGACGCCTCCTCTGAGGCGGAATGGCTGCACGTTGTCGTTTCACTCTCCCCGGTCGCGAATATTTTCGACAATATCGGCCCCATCCAGCCGAACGATACTGCCCAGCCGTCGGCGCAGGAGATAGCCGCGATTATCGATCAGGTCCGCGACGAAGGCGTGCCGGACAGCGAAAAAGGAACGTGAAGAGAGTGAACTAAAGCGGAACTCCCTTTTCCCTTCACTCTCTCTTTCCAACATGACGCTGCGGCGCGCCAAACTGTGAAAAGCAGGCAGAGGGCGATCTGGAGTGAGGCGTGAGAAGCATCTCTCTCCCCACTCCTCTTTACCCTCTCCTCCGAAGGAAGATTTTATGCAGCCGCTTATCGAACTTACCGGCGTCAATTTCGGCTATGGCGCCTTCAATGTCCTCGAGGACATCGATCTGCACCTCCATCCCGGCCAGTTCGTTGGCCTGGTCGGTCCCAGCGGCGCCGGCAAGACCTCTCTTCTGAAGCTCGTTCTCGACCTGCTCACGCCCGTAGAGGGGCGAATCGAACGCGTGCGCTCCAATTTGCGCGTAACCTATGTGCCCCAGATCGAGACCGTGGACTGGAGCTTCCCCGTTACAGCCGAAGAGGTCGTCCTCATGGGCCTGGACCACCGCCAGAACATCTGGCCCTGGCCCCGCCGCAGCGAACGTGAACGGGCGCGCGCCATCCTGGACAAGCTGGAGATCGACCATCTCGCCGAACGGCACATCCGCGATCTCTCCGGAGGACAGCAGCAGCGCGTCTTCCTGGCGCGGGCCCTCGTCGCAGAGCCGGAGATTCTCGTCCTAGATGAGCCGACCACCGGCGTTGACGTGCGCAGCGCCGAAAACATCTTCCACTGGCTCACCCATCTCAACCAGGATGGCATGACCATCCTCCTTACAACCCACGATCTCAACATGGCCGCAGCCCACGTACCCTGGGTCGTCTGCCTCAACCGCCGCATCATGGCGCAAGGCCCGCCCCAGGAGATCTTTACTGAATCCATTCTGGAGGACGCCTACAAAGGTGAATTCATCGTCATCCGCCAAAACGATATGATCTTTGTCCAACAGAAGCCCCATTCTCACGGTCTTAGCGACGTGCTGCCGGATCCGGTGGAGGGGGGACTGCCCAATCACGACAGCCGCGAGAAATCCGCGAACCCCGTTTCCGCCCTAAAGGAGTCCTGACCGCTATGGACGTTCTGCTTGCTCCATTTCAATATGAGTTTTTCCGCAACGGCGTCATTGCCGCTGTCCTTGTCGGCGGCCTCTGCGCCCTGATCGGTGTCTATATCGTCCTGCGCGGCATGAGCTTCATCGGCCACGGCCTCTCTCATGCCGTCTTCGGCGGCGCGGTCGTCGCCTTTATCCTTCAGTTCAACTTCTACGTCGGGGCAGTGTCGTGGGGTTTCGTCGCCGCGCTGCTCATCAACCAGACTGTACGCAAAACGACAATTAGCGCCGACGCCGCCATCGGCGTGGTCACAACCGCAAGTTTCGCGCTCGGAGTCGCCCTGATCTCACGGTACCGCCGCTTCTCCCAATCGTTCGACGCCGCCCTCTTCGGCAATGTCCTCGGCGTTACCCCGACTGACATCGCCGTGATTGTTTTCGTTACCCTGGCCGCGACCTTTATGATCTTTTTCTTCTACAAGCAGCTGCTATTTACTACCTTCAACTCCGAGGTGGCCCAGGTTTACGGCATCCCCACCTTCTGGATCGAAACCTGGTTTGCCCTGATCCTCGCCGCCGTGATCATCGCCTCAGTGCAAATCATGGGCGTGACCATGATCGGCGCCGCGCTGGTGGTTCCCCCCATAACCATACGTCTGTTGACAGACAGCTTCCACCGTCTGATTATTTACTCAACCGCCTTGGGTGCCTTGACCGGCCTGATCGGGATGTACCTGAGTTTTTACGTGGATGTGTCCAGCGGGGCGTCAATCGTACTGCTGCAATCGGCGCTTTTCTGCGTTACCCTCTTCTACGTATCCCGCGTGCGCAACAGAAACAGGCTCGTCGAGACACCGGTCTATGGCCCGACCTGAAGGCGAGAGCGTGACGTGGAGGCAGCTGTGGGAGAGGCCGTTCACAAGGCTTAGCCGCGTGCGTGCGGTCACGCCGCCGGCAGCGGGAAAACAGCCTCACTGTTCGCTCGCCATCTCCTGCATCTCCACAGACGCCAGCTCGTATTCTGCCGCCAAACCGCTGTCCTCGTAGCCGGGTATGTTCTGCCCCAATCGAAAGAGCGCCATCGCGGCCGCGGCCTGCTCCGCCTCCTGTTTGCTCTGCCCCCGGCCAACGCCAATCGGCTGTCTCCCTATGGTCACTTGCCGCGTGAACAGCCTCGCGTGATCGGGCCCCTCGGTGTGGACGGTCCTGTACCGCGGGGTTTCGCCCATTTCCGCCTGCAGCCACTCTTGCAGGCGGCTCTTTGGATCTTTCGTCAGCGCAAGGTCCGCCACACGGTCAATTTCCGCAGCCAGGCGCGGTTCCAGAAAGTTCCGCAGCGTCCTGAGCCCCTGATCAAGATAGACGGCGCCAAGAAACGACTCAAACGTATCGCACAACGTCGTGTGACGGCCCCGCCCGCCGCTCTCCTCCTCGCCCCGCCCCAACAGCAGATACTCCCCCAACCGCAGCTCCTGCGCAAAACGCGATAACGTCTCCCGCTTGACCAGCGCCGACCGCAAATTCGTCAGTTCACCCTCCCGCCGCTCAGGATAACGCCGAAACAGCAACTCGCTCGCCACAAAGCTCAGCACCGCATCGCCCAAAAACTCCAGTCGCTGGTTGTCCTGCAGGTCGCCGTCTTCGTCGGCCTCATGCAGATAGCTGCGATGAACAAAAGCGCGTTGCAGCAGCGCCCGATCGTTGAAGCGGATGCCCACCCCCGCCTCCAACTCCTCCAGCATATCAAACCTGCCCTCCATGCCAACTGTCTCCTCAGCACAGAAAAGGAACTTCAGAAAGCCGGCAAACGCTTCAAACCCAGACCGGTGAGGTTGACAACAACGGTCTCCGAAGGCTTCAACCTGGGAGCCAACTTCGTGAGCGCAGCCGCAACCGTGGCGCTCGTCGGCTCGACGAATAGCCCGCGCTGGGCCAGCCGCTCCTGCGCCTCCAGTATCTCCTCATCGTTGACCACGATCGCCGTTCCGCCCGATTGCCGCAACGCCCACAATATCGAGCGGTTCCGCACAGGCCGCTCCACCGCGATGCCGTCGGCCAGAATGCTCGGCGCAACCTGGCGGCGCGGGACGATCTCGCTGTGCCCTTCGTGAAAGGCGTCGCAGATCGGCGTGATCGGCTCGGCCTGGACTGCCACCATCCGCGGCAACCTGTCAATGATCCCGCTGCGGTGCAGGTGCTGAAATCCCCGCCACGCGCCCAAAAAGAGGCCGCCATACCCGACCGGGCTCACAAACCAGTCCGGCACACGCCCGCCCAACTGCTCCCAAATCTCCCACGCGTTCGTCATGAAGCCCAGCAGGCACGCCGGGTGCCATGCATGGGAGGCATACACGACATCGCCCCCCGTCTGCGACGCCTCCGCGGCCTGCGTCGCCGCGGCTCGCGGCCCACCGACTTCGACCAGCTCCGCCCCATAGACCGCAATCTGCGCTTTCTTCGGCTGCGGGGCATAGGCCGGCACAAAGATGCGCGCGAACAGTCCCGCTCTCGCCGCGTAGCAGGCAAGGCTCGCCCCGGCGTTCCCGCTCGAATCGTCCATCACCGTCCGCACGCCCTGCCCCACCAGCCAGTTCACGATCACGCTGACCCCGCGATCCTTGTAACTGCCCGAAGGCATCAGCCCTTCAAACTTCCAATAAACCCGCTGATCTTCCCAACTGTCCTTGATGAGCGGCGTCCAGCCCTCCCCCAGGGAATACAGCTCACGCCCCTCGGCCACCACCGGCAACATCGCCAGGTAACGCCAGTGACCCGGTTCCCGACCATCAATCTGGTCCGGGTCAAATGGGGGCAGATCTTGATACTCCAATGGTTCGCCGCTGAGGGGACAGCGCAGGGGAGCTTCTTCGGCAGCAACCCGAAAACTGCTGCTGGGGCAGTAAGCGATCAACCGTCGATTCCTTTCCGGGGGGTGGGGTGGAGAAGCTGCGCACCGTTCAAACAAGGGGCGCATTACCCATTTCTTCTGTTCATTTGTAACCGAACTCAGGCAAATGGTCAAGTGACAGGCCGGTCAGAGCGCAGGCCAAAGTTGGGCTTGTCAGGAGAAGCGGGCTGCAGGATTCAGCGTATACGCCCAAAGATAGCCTGCGGTTCGCCCCAATTCTGGACTGCACCCTCTTGGATCTGCTTTCAGTGACTGTGGAATGCGTAAAAGGAGCGGGCGCCTGTGCCACAATCATGCAAACCACCAACAACCTCCTACTGCAGTTGTACAACCATCATGTGTTAAAATCGGACCGTTCCCAAGACTACCCAGGCGCCCTGCCCCACCCAAAGGCGTCCGCAAATAAAGGTTCCGAACCATGAAAATCAAGCGCATCTCCGCCTACCAAGTCGATCTGCCCCTCCACGAAGGCCGCTACGCCTGGTCCGGCGGCAAATCGGTCGACGTCTTCGACAGCACCATCATCCAGGTCGAGACAGACACCGGCCTCGTCGGCCACGGCGAAGTCTGCCCCCTCGGCCCCTTCTACCTGCCCGCCTACGCCGCCGGCGTGCGCGTAGGCCTCACCGAGCTTGCGCCCCACCTCATCGGCCTCGACCCGCGCCAGCTGGCAATCCTCAACGAGCGCATGGACCGCGCCCTCAAAGGGCACCCCTACGTCAAATCCGGCATCGACATCGCCTGCTGGGACATTCTGGGCCAGGAAGCCGGCCAGCCCGTCTGCTTCCTCCTCGGCGGTCGCTACGGCGACGACTTCGTCCTCTATCGCGCCATTTCCCAGCGGCCCCCCGCCGAAATGGCCGACTCCGTCGCCGCCTATCGCGCCGAAGGATACCGCCGCTTTCAGCTAAAAGTCGGCTCAGACGCGGACACAGACATCGAACGAATCCAGGCCGTGGCCGCCGTGCTGGAACCCGGCGACGTCCTCATCGCCGACGCCAACACCGGCTGGCTCGTCCACGAAGCCGCCCGCGTCGTGCGCGGCGTCCAGAACGTCGACGTCTACATCGAGCAGCCCTGCCTCAGCTATGAAGCCTGCCTCTCCATTCGCCGCCGCACATCCCACCCCTTCGTCCTCGACGAGACCATCGACGGCATCGACGCCCTGCTGGCCGCCCATCGTGACGACGCCATGGATGCAATCAACATAAAGATCAGCAAGTTCGGCGGCCTGACCAAGGCCCGGCAAGCCCGCGACCTCTGCGTTTCCCTCGGCATCGCCATGACCATCGAAGACAGTTGGGGCGGCGACATCACCACCGCGGCCATCGCCCACCTGGCCCACAGCACGCCCCCCGAATTCCTCTTTACCGCCACCGATTTCAACAGCTACGTCACCGTCAGCACCGCAGAAGGAGCGCCCCAGCGCCGCAACGGCCGCATGGCGGCATCAACCGCGCCCGGTCTGGGCATCAACCCTCGCTGGCCGACTCTCGGCCAGCCTGCGCTCTCTATCGACGGCTGACCACCGGCCACTGCGGTTCAGCCGCCTTCATAGGTCCCCCCCACGCTGCCGCTTCAAACGGTGTATGCATAGCCCGCCTGATTTGTATAATCGTCGCCCAAACGCATATAATGCCCCTCCAAACGGTTGTGTCGAGCCCCCGCATCGTCTGGCGTAAGATCTGAAGCCCTGCCGATCAGGGGCAAACGCAGCGAAGCCCCGCATATCTCTCGCCGTTTCAAGGGAGTGCGCAAGCCCCCCATAGCCTCCCTTTCCAGATGGGCCGCCCTCGCGCCCCTTACTCTCGGTAGCGTAGCCGGCCCTTCCCATAGCGGCTTGACCCATCTACCAGGACGAAAACGATTGACTGCCAAATCCCGGAGCAACGGCGCTCAAGCTCACCAACACCAGCCAGGCGCCGCTTCACCCGCCCCCGATTCGCCCGCCGTCTCGGCAAATCCGGATGACCGGCGACAGCTCTTCGCATCCTTCTTCGAACAGCTCTACCTCGAGAAAGACATCTTCACCCACGAAGACAGCATTCTCGTACGCTGGCCCCGCAAACTCGAAGCCCCCGCCGACTACAACATCCGTCTCCAACTATCCAACGGGCGCATCTATGCCGAAGCGGAGGGCAAAGAGGGTGACTGCGGCGACCGCGTCCTGGCCCAGGCGGTTTCAATTCCCGACGGCGAATACGAACTGATCCTGATGCCGTCCGCCAGCGAATACTACGTCCGCGGCGTTCGCATCCAGAGAAAAATCCCCCTCTCCTCCGTGCGGTCCGACTATCGGACTGAACCCTACGGCACATACGTCGAGCGCCAGGTCGAGCTGCTCCGCTACGCCATCAGCCGGGACGACGGCCTCTACTCCGAGATCGCCAAAATGACCCTGGCCTGGTGGAATCGCATCAGCGCACGAAAATTCCTTGCCGCCGTCGACGCCGTGGCCAGCTTCCAGGAGGACCACCTGTCAGGCCTGCTCGGTCTGTTGGGTATCGTCTGCCGGCACGCCGAAAACAGCGAGTTCCCCACTGAATTCCGCCAGCCCCTCGATGACTGCATCATCAGCTTTCCCTACTGCAGGCAGGATTACGGCGAGAAGTCGGGCAACGCCCTCTCCGAAACCGATAAACTGCTTCTCGCCTCCTGTGAGCTCCTTGCCGGCCAGCTCTATCCCGACCGCCCGTTCCAATGCAGCCAGCAGCTCGGGCAGTGGCACCGGCAGCGCGCCGAAGATGCCGTCGTCCGCTGGCTCCGGCGGGCCGCAACGGTCGGCTTCTCCGAATCATCAAGCCGCGATCTGGCCCAACTTCTGACGGCGTTGCCGTACCTGATCGATCTGGCCGACTCCGAAAAGATCTGGGACCTGGCCGCGGCCCTGATCGACAAAGTTCTGGCAACAGTTGCGTTGGACTCTTTCCAGGGCGTCTACGGCGCCGGCCAGTGCGCGGCTGATCGCGGCGCCGCCGTCCGCAGCGGCTACGTGTCGCCCCTCGCCGGCGTTGCACGCCTCAAGTGGGGCATCGGCGCCTGGAACTGGCATCTCGCCGCGCCGCTCAGCCTCTGCTGCGGGCAGAACTATCAGCAACCCCAACTCATCGCCTCCCTGGCAACCGATCCAGCCGCCGACGGAATGTGGGCCAGCGAACGGCACGCCTTCGCGCCAGGGTCTGACGAGGAGCCGCAACACAGCGAAGACCTGCATAAGCAAACGCTCCACAAGGCAGTCTACAGAACGCCCGACTACCTGCTCAGCAGCGCACAGGACTTCCAGGCCGGCCAGCGCGGCGGCGGCGGGCAGAGCTGGCAGGCCACCTTGAGCGCAAACGCCATCGTTTTCGTGAACCATCCCGCCAGCGACGATACCTCCGGTGACCCGACGCAGAATTCCCACGGAAGCGATTACTGGCGCAGCGGAATCCTGCCCCGCGTCGCCCAGCGCCGCGACCTCCTGATCGCGCTCTACGACCTGCCCGAAACCGATCTGATCGGCTTCACCCGCGCCTACTTCCCCACCTTCGCCTTTGACGAGCACCAGGTGGCAAACCACTGGGCCTTCGCCGCCAGAGGGGACGCCTACATCGCTCTGGGTTGCTCCGCCCCGATCGCGCTGGTCCAACACGGGCCGGTCGCCAGCAGTGAACTGCGCGCCGCCGGCCGCAGCGTCGCCTGGCTCTGCCAGATGGGACGCAAAGCCGACTACGATTCCTTCGCCAATTTCCGCAAGCGGGTCCTCGCATCCCGTCTGGCCTTGGACGGGCTCTCTGTGACATATCGCCAGCTGCAGGGCGACACCGTCACCTTCGACTGGAACGGACCGCTCTGCGTCAACGGCGAACCGCAACCGCTGCAAAACGCCAATCACTACGAAGGCCCCAACTGCGTCACAGACGGCTGGCCGGCCTCCCAAATGATCGTTGTTCATGGCGACCAGGCCCTGCAACTTGACCTGGCCAGCGGCCAGTGATGGCGAGCCAGCCTGATAAACCGCCTTTTTATACTCAAGCCTCAATCCAGGAGGACAGCATGACCCAACGAAAGATGCATCGTCGCCGCTTCCTGCAGTTGTCAGGAGCGACAACCGCGGCCGTTGTCCTGGCCGCATGCGGCGGCCCCGAACCGGAAGTGATCACCGAGGAGCCGGCCGCCGCGCCGGCGGCCGAAGAAGAGGCGCCGGCGCAAACCGTGATGGAAGAGGCCGAAGCGCCCTCCCAGTACTCGGAATCACCGCGTCTGGCCGAGATGGTCGCCAATGGTGACCTGCCTCCCGTCACCGAACGCCTGCCGGTCTCGCCGCTGGTCCTGCCGCGCGAAGCCATCGGCGAGTACGGCGGCCTCGTACGCCAGATCCACCTCGATCCCTCCAGCTTCGTCAGCCAGTACGGCTGGTTCGCCGAACGCATGCTGACCTATTCCGACCAGGACCTCAGGACCATCATCCCCAACCTGTTCGCCAGTTGGGAGATCAGTGACGACGCCACGCACTACACTTTCCATCTGCACGAAGGCATGCGCTGGTCCTCCGGTGACCTGGTCACCACCGGCGATGTCGATTTCTGGTGGAACTCGGTCGCCACCCATCCCGAAGTCGCCTCCAGCGTCTGGTGGGTCTACCGCCACGGCGGCGAGAACATGGTCGTCGACATTCACGACGACTACAGCTTCTCCGTCACCTTCGCCGCCCCGTTTGGCAACTTCCCCGCCTACCTCACCCGCCGTATCCAGGGTGACTTCCTGTTGCCCAGCAACTACCTCAAGCAGTTCCATGGCGACTTCGCCGATGAGGACGACCTCAACGCCATGCTCGAAGAATCCGAGTATGAGACCTGGGTGCAGCTCCTCAGCAACATCCGCAGTGGCCGCAGCGTCTGGGGCACACGGCCCAACTCACCCGAGTATCCCATGCTCTCCGCCTGGATCGTAGACCAGGAGCCGCAGCAGGGCCTCGTGCTCATGAAGAGGAATCCCTATTACTGGAAGGTCGATACCTCCGGCCAGCAGCTTCCCTACGTCGAGGACCTGCGCATCGACTTCGTGGCCAACCACGAAATCGCCACACAGAAGACCATCCAGGGCGAGTTGGACTACGTCGGCCCGCATGATGTCTCGATTGCCCGTTATCCCCTTTACAAGGAAAACGAGCCCAATCAGCACTATCAGGTCATGGACTACACCAGTTGCATGACCGACCGCTACACGCTCTACCCCAATCACACCCTGAACGAAGATCCGGTGCTGCGGGACATAATCCAGCACCCCAACTTCCTCAAGGCCCTGAACATCTCCATCGACCGCGAGGAGATCAACCAGAACCTCTTCTTCGGTCTTGCCACGATGGGCCAGCTGGCGCCCATGCCCAACTCCCAGTATTACAAGCCGAAATATGCCGAAAACTGGTCCCAGTTCGATCCGGACATGGCCAACCAGTTGCTGGATGACATGGGGCTGACCGAGCGCAACGGCGACGGCTTCCGCCTGCGCCCCGACGGTGAAGTACTCAAGTTTAACATCGAGCATGCCGGCCCGCGCGTTGGCGTCGCCACACACGAGTTCACCGAGATTGTCGTCACCTTCTGGCGCGAGGTCGGTATCGAAGCCTCGACCAAGGAGATCCAGATCTCACTCTATAACGAACGCTGGAACCAGGGCCTGATCCACTGCGGCTGCTGGCATGCCGACCGTTGCACCGACACGCTCCTTCCTGTGGAAATGCGTTGGTTCATCCCCACCAACATCGGCCAGGGCGGTCCCGCGCCGGAGTGGGGACGCTGGTACACGAGCGCCGGCCAGGACGGCGAAGAGCCGCCGGCCGAAATCCAGACGCTCTATGACCATTACAACACCATGAACACCGTGATCGATGATGCCGAGCGCGTGGCTGCCGGCCAGAAGATCTTCGACTGGCTCGCCGACAACCCGCTCGCAGTCGGCTCCGTTTCCGAGAGCCCGGCTCCGCTCATCTTCCCCAAGACGATGCGCAACCTGCCGGTCGCAGGCAAGCCCGTCGGCTGGGATACCTACGGCATCTCCACCTACCATCCCGAAGCCTTCTACTACGAAGGCGGCGGCGCATAGACTGTGAGAAGCGAAGAGAGAGGAGGGAGAGGTTTTACTCCCTCCTCTCTCCTCTTCACTCTCTCCTCAAATTCATCCATGTACTATCGGGAAACGATTCTGTGGCAGAAAGCGATGGACGCGGCCCGCGAGACATATCGACTGACACCACGTCTGCCCAGTACAGAAAACTACGGCATGCGTTCGCAGATCACCCGCTCGGCAGTATCGATGCCAGCCAACATCGCAGAAGGCTGGACGCGCGAGACGGTAAAGGACAAAGCGCGCTTCCTCGCCATAGCGCAAGGCTCTTTGGCGGAAACCGAAACACTTCTTACACTATGTGAAGACCTGGGCTGGTTTCCCACGAGCGAAACGCAAACGCTGCGCGGTCTGTTAGACGAAGTAAGCCGAATGCTGACAACCTTGCGCCGCAAAATGAGTTCCGATACAGGGAGAGGCTAGAAGTGAGCAGTGAGATGTAAGAGGTTTTACTCTCTCCTCACTCCTCTTCACTCTCTCCTATCAGGGGGTTCCCCATGATCGTCTACATAATCCAGCGCGTCATGCGTATGATTCCGCTGCTGTTCCTGCTCTCCCTGGTCGCCTTCCTCATCATCCAGCTCCCGCCCGGCGACTACCTGACTGAGCACATCAACGCGCTGCGGGCATCCGGCCGCGATGTAGACGAGGCCGAGGTCGAGCGCCTCATGAAACAGTACGCCCTCGACCGCCCCATGCATGTGCAATATCTGACCTGGATCCAGAACATCCTGCTCAAAGGTTCATTCGGACAGTCCTTCCAGTGGGGCAGACCGGTCAACGAAGTCATCGGAGACAAGATGGCGCTCACCTTCCTGTTGGCCATCTTCACAACCATCTTCGTCTGGGCCATTTCGGTCCCGATCGGCATCTACGTTTCGGTACGGCAATACACCTTCACCGATTATCTCTTTACCATGATCGGATTCATCGGCCTGGCAGTGCCAGGCTTCCTATTGGCGATGGTCGTCATGTACTTCTCCTTCGCCTGGTTCGGCCTCAAAGTGGGAGGACTCTTCTCCCCGGCTTTCGAGCTCGAACCCTGGAGCATCGCCAAATTCCAGAATATGCTCACCCGCATCTGGGTGCCCGTCCTCATCCTCGGCATCGGCGGAACCGCCCACATCATTCGCATCATGCGGGCGACCATGCTGGATGAGCTGCGCAAACAGTACGTCACCGTGGCCCGCTCCAAGGGCCTGTCCGAGTTTGCCGTACTCATGAACTATCCCGTGCGCATCGCCATCAACCCTCTGATCAGCTCCCTCGGCTTCCTGCTCCCGTGGATTATCTCCGGCGGCACCGTTGTCGAGATCGTGCTCAACCTGCCCACCGCCGCAGTCGTTCTCTATCGCTCCCTGCTCTCCCAGGACATGTTCCTCGCCGGCAGCTTCATTCTGCTGGTCGGAACCCTGGCATTGGTCGGGAGCCTACTGGCCGACATCGCCCTGGCAGCGGTCGACCCGCGCATCCGGTTTGGCAGCGTGGAGGAGATGTAACCGAGACCATGACTTCAATCGTCGCCAATATCCTGAGGCTCATCAACCCGCGCCAGCGCGCCGTCGAGACGCCGCCGAGCCCGGCCACCACCTTTTCGGAATCGGAAGACTTCTACCGCGCCGGGCAGTGGCAGCTCGTCTGGTGGAAGTTCCGCCGCCATCGCCTGGCCAAGGCCGCCATGTGGGTGCTTGCCTTCTTCTACTTCGTCACGCTCTTCGCCGAGTTTTTCGCGCCCCACGCGCCCTTGACCCGCTACAAGGACCTCGCCTCCGCGCCGCCCACAAAGGTCCGCCTGTTCGAAGTCGTCAGCAGAAGCTACCGCAGCCCCTTCATCTACACCATCGTGCGCGGGCGCGATCCCGTGACCGCGCGCCCGATCTACAGGGCCAACGCAGCTGAGCCAAACACGATCCGGCTGTTCGTGCGCGGCGACTCCTACAAGATGTTGGGCCTGATCGAGTCCGACCTGCACCTTTTCGGCACGGAAAAGGACACGATGCCGCTCTTCATCTTCGGTACAGACCGCATCGGGCGCGATATCTTCTCCCGCATCATCTACGGCGGCCGCATCTCCCTGTCAATCGGCCTGATCGGCGTCGCGCTCACCGCCGTCTTCGGCGTGCTCCTGGGCGGCATTTCCGGTTACTTTGGCGGCGCCGTCGACGAAGTCATCCAGCGTCTCATCGACCTGCTCTATGCCCTGCCCTCCATCCCGTTGTGGATGTCGCTCGCCGCAGCCCTGCCCCAGGACTGGCCCAATCTGCGCCTTTATTTCGCTATTACCATCATTCTTTCTATCCTCAACTGGACGCGGCTGGCCCGCATCGTGCGCGGCAAAATCCTCAGCCTGCGCGAAGAGGACTTTGTCATGGCCGCCCGGCTCGATGGCGAAAGCCAGTGGACCATCATCACCCGCTATCTGCTTCCCGGCTTCACCAGCTTCATTATCGTCGAGCTCACGATCGCCATCCCGTTTATGATTCTAGGCGAAACCGCATTGAGTTTCCTGGGAATCGGCTTGCAGCCGCCCACCATCAGCTGGGGCGTCATGCTCCAGGACGCGCAGGACATCATGTCGGTCGCCCAGACGCCCTGGACCCTCTGGCCGGTCGTCTTTGTCGTCATTGCCGTCCTTATGTTCAACTTCCTCGGCGATGGCATGCGCGACGCTGCCGACCCGTACCACTAGCCCGCGACCAGCCTGCAGAAGCCAATGGCAGCGCTGGCCGCCACCCGTAGACCACAAGGGTTACACGCTATGGCGTCAAATGAAAACGGTGCGGGAAAGCAGGAAGTCCTGTTGGAAATCAGGGATCTGAAAACCCACTTCGCTCTCGATGAAGGCACCGTGCGCGCCGTCGACGGCGTCGACCTCGACGTCCGCCGCAAACAGGTGGTCGGCGTAGTCGGCGAGAGCGGCTGCGGCAAAAGCATGACCGCCATGTCGGTTATGCGCCTGGTGCCGCCCCCCGGCCAAATCGTCGAAGGCGAGATTCGCTTCCACCGGCAGTTCGACGATCGCGCCGACGCCAAGGACATCGTCGACCTCGCCCAATTCGAGTCCAACGACCGCCAGCTCCGCGACATTCGCGGCAATCAAATCTCCATGGTCTTCCAGGAGCCGATGACCGCCCTCAGTCCCGTACGCACCGTGGGCAAGCAGATCACCGAAGCCATCCTCCTCCATCAGGATGTCAACAAGACCGAAGCGCGCGACATCGCCATCGAGACCCTCGCGCGCGTGAAAATGCCCAACCCGGAGCAGCGCTTCGACGACTACCCCTTCCAGCTGAGCGGCGGCATGCGCCAGCGCGCCGTCATCGCCATGGCGCTCGCCTGCCGCCCCCAACTGCTCATCGCCGACGAACCGACCACCGCCCTCGATGTCACCACCGAGGCCCAGATCCTCGACCTGATGCGGGAGCTGCAGGCCGAATCCGACATGGCCATTCTCTACATTACGCACAATCTCGGCGTCGTAGCCGAAATGGCCGAGGAAGTCGTCGTCATGTACCTGGGCAAGGTTGTCGAGCGCTGCGATGTTGACTCGATCTTCTACAATCCCAAGCATCCCTATACGAGAGGCCTGTTGAACTCGATCCCGCGCCTCGAAGATGTCCTGCAGGACAAGCGCGAGAAACTCAACGCCATTGAAGGCATGGTGCCCAGCCCCTATCAGCGGCTGCAAGGTTGCGCCTTCCATCCCCGCTGTCCCGACTTCATGCCCGGCGTCTGCGATGAGGCCGAGCCGCAGCTGATCCAGCTCGAGGAAGGGCATGCCGTACGCTGCCACCTCTATACGTAGGAGCGCAATCCAACTGGGTACGCGTAACAATGCAGCAGCGCAATACAGCGCCCGTCTGGCGAAGCGGTAGCGCATCATAGACACCTGAGACCTATGGCAAGCGAAAACGGAAGCAACACCCCAAACCCATCTTCTTCCCTGCTCCTGGAGATCCGCAATCTCAAGAAGCACTTCCCGATCAAGCGCGGCTTCTTCAAGCGCACCGTTGGCTACGTCAAAGCCGTCGACGATATCAGCCTGCTGGTTGAAGAGGGCGAAACACTGGGGCTGGTGGGAGAAAGCGGCTGCGGCAAAACAACCACCGGTCGCATGATCCTGCGCGCCATTCCTTCCACCGAAGGCGACGTATACTTCCGAGATCCGGAGCTGGGACGCGTCAATGTCACCGAGCTGGACAACCAGCAGCTCAATCAGGTGCGCCGCAACATGCGCATGATCTTCCAGGACCCGCACGCCTCCCTCAATCCGCGCATGACCATCCTGGAGCTGATCGGCGCTCCCCTGCGCGCCATGGGCCTGGCAAAGGGGACCGAACTCGAGGATCGCGTTGCCGACACGCTTGGCCTCGTCGGCCTCGCGCCCGAAGTGATGCGCCGCTACCCCCACGCCTTCAGCGGCGGGCAGCGCCAGCGCATCGGCATCGCCCGCGCCCTCGTCTGCCAGCCCAACCTCGTCGTCGCCGATGAACCGGTCTCCGCCCTCGATGTCTCCGTGCAGGCCCAGATCCTCAACCTCTTGCAGGAGCTGCAGGAGCAGATGGGGCTCACCTATGTCTTCGTCGCCCACGATCTCAGCGTCGTCGCCCACATCTGCGACCGCGTCGCTGTCATGTACGTCGGCAAACTGGTCGAAATGGCGTCGACCCTGGAACTCTACACCAACCCCAAGCATCCCTACACCGAAGCGCTCCTGTCAGCTATCCCCAAACCGGATCCCCGGCGCAGGGGTTCGGCGCGCATCCTCCTGGAAGGCGAAGTCGCCAACCCCGCCGATCCGCCGTCCGGCTGCTACTTCCACCCCCGCTGCGCCTATGCCCAGGACCTCTGCCATGAACAGGAACCTGCCTGGGAAGAGGTCGCGCCCGGCCACTTCGCAAAATGTCACTTTTCCCATGATCTGGAGTTGGCGGGCGTAGTGGCTTGAGCGGCGGGAGCCTCGCGCCGGCCGCTTGCCATTCGGATGAAATTCCCCATGAAAAATATGAAGTACGTAAGCAACGCCGCCGTTCAGGTTGTTATCTTCTATCTACTCTGGTTCGGCTCGTGCGGTCTGTTCATTCTCAACATCGTTACCACGCTGCCCGCCCTGCGCGCGATCGCCATCGCCTTCGGCGCGGATCAGTGGACCCTTCCCGCCGTCCATCGCTTCTCTCTCCTCGGTTTGGCCGTCGCGGCCGTCGTCTTCTTCTTCTGGAGCGAAGCAGGTTACCGCCGGGCGTCCAAAGTCAGCTTCGGCCGCCTCCTTCAAGCCTTCGCCTGGGTCACCGGCGCGCAACTCGCCGTCATCGTGATCGCGTATCTCATTCCCCGCATGGTACTATAGGGCCCTTGACCGCCAGCGGACAGTGGAGAGATGAACGCGGCCGGTCACCAGTCGTCCGTCATCCTTGGCCTTCGCCTCCCACGTTCTCCACGACCGACCGCAACCACCGCAACCGCCGCCCCGCCGGCGCGAGCAACAGTTCCGGAGCGTCATCCATGCGTATCGACTCCATCGAAACCTTCCTCCTCGAAGCCCCCATTCAAACCGGCTTCGGCTGGTCCCAGGGATGGACCGAAAATCGGCAGGTCGGCCTGGTTAAGTTCGTCACCGACGATGGACTCGTCGGCTGGGGCGAAGGCCTCAACGGCCCCTCCGCACGCATCGTCCACGATGAGTTCGCGCCCCTCCTGCTCGGCGCCGACCCCATGCAGCGCAACCTGCGCTGGCAGGAGATGTTCCGCCTCTTCTACAACGGCAACGTCGCCGGCGGCATCGGCGGCAGCGCCATCAGCGCCGTCGACACAGCCCTCTGGGACATCGCCGGCAAGGCAAGCAACCTGCCCGTCTGGGCCCTCCTCGGCGGAAAAGTGCGCGACCGCATCGCCGTCTACGCCACCGGCCTCTACTACACCGAAGAGAACCTCGCCTCCGACGGCCGCGTCATTCCACAACGGCTGCTCGATGAGGCCCGCATGTACGTGGAGCTCGGCTTCGCCGGCATGAAAACCAAGGTCGGCGGCCTCCCCTTGGCGCAGGATGTGCGCCGCGTCGCCGCCATCCGCGAAGCCATCGGCCCCGACGTCTTCCTCATGGCGGACGCCAATCAGGCCTACAACGCCACAACGGCCATTCGCATCGGCCGCGAGCTGGCCGAGCTCGACATCTACTGGTTCGAAGAGCCCGTCAACGCCAAAGACGTAGAAGGCTATCTGCAGGTCAAGGCCGCGCTGCCCATGGCCATCTCCGGCGGCGAAAACCTGCGCACGCGCTACGAGTTCAAGGACTTTATCGGCCGCCGCTGCGTCGACATCATCCAGCCCGATGTCGTCATGGTGGGCGGCATCACCGAAATGCACCGCGTCGCCTCCATGGCCAACGCCTTCGGCATCCTCTGCAACCCTCATGTGTGGGGTTCCCCCGTCATGATCGCCGCCAGCCTCCATGTCGCCTCCGCCGTGCCCGAATGTCCTCCCGCGCGCACGCCCCGCCCCTACCAGCAGGAGCCCGTCATGGAGTTCGACCGCACACCCAGTCCCATCCGCGAGGGCATCGCTGAACCATTCGACCAGGCCGGCGGCTTTCTCGAAGTGCCCAACGGGCCCGGCCTGGGCGTTGACATTGACGAAACCGCCGTGCGCCAGCTTAGCGTCGACACGCAGAAGACCGGCAAATAGACCCATCGACTGCTTCCTGGCGGCAACCAGGAAACCGGCTGCCGTCCACTGAACTTCTTCACCCTTGAAAGGAAACCGCTCCCATGCCTCCGATCGCACTGCAACTCTATTCTGTACGACATCAATTTGCCGCCGACATGTCCGGCACGCTCGCCGCAGCGGCCCGGATGGGCTACAGCGGCGTCGAGTTCGCCGGCCCGCCCCAACACTCCGCCGCCGCGCTCAAAGCCGAAATCGACGAGCTTGGCCTCGCCTGCGCCGGCTGGCATGTGCCCTTCGCCCTGGTGCAAGATGACGCCCTGCCCGAAACCATCGCCTTCCACCATGCTCTCGGCAACGACAAACTCATCATCCCCGGCATCCCCGAAGAGCTGCGCCAGAGCCGCGATGACTGGCTCAAACTGGCCGAATTCACCAACCGCCTCGCAGAACGCCTGGCCGCCGAAGGCATGCGCACCGGCTACCACAACCACTTCCACGAGTTCCTGCCTCTCGGCGGCGAAACACCCTGGGATACATTCTTCGGCAACACGGATTCATCCGTCATCATGCAGTTCGATACCGGCAACGCCGTCTTCGGCGGCGCCGATCCCGTCAGCGTCATCCGCAGCTACCCCGGTCGCGCCGTCACCGTCCACCTCAAACCCTTCACCAAACGCCTCCACGACGGCCCGGGTCACGACTACCCCCATCCCGCCTTCGACCCCATCATCGGCGAGGATGACACCGACTGGACCGCCTTTTTCAAAGCCTGCGAATCTGTCGGCGGAACCGAATGGTATATCGTCGAATACGAAAGCGACGCCTACCCGCCTCTGGAGGCCGTCGAACGCTGCCTCCGCGCGCTGCAGGCCATGGGCAAATAGCGCGCCGACATCAGGCGCATACAACCAATGACCGCCAATCCCAACACACAAACTGCAGTCGGCTACACCGATCTGCTTCGCAACAACCGCAACTTCCGCTACCTCTGGTTCGGGCAGATCGTGAGCCTGCTGGGCGACTGGTTCAACCTCGTCGCCTCCGCCGCGCTCGTCGGCATGCTCACCCAGTCCGGCCTCGCCGTCGGCTCGCTCTTCGTCGTGCGCATGCTCGCGCCCTTCCTCGTCAGCCCAATCGCCGGCGTCGTGGCCGACCGCTACAACCGCAAACATATCCTCATCGCGACCGACATCGTCCGCGCAGCAGTCGTCCTTGCCTTTCTCCTCGTCCGCGATGCCGGCGACGTCTGGCTCCTCTATGCCCTCACAGCCGCCCAGTTCTGCGTGAGCGGATTCTTCTATCCCTCCCGCAACGCCATCCTGCCCGAACTGGCAAGAGAGGGTGAACTGGGCGCGATGAACGCGATCAGCTCCGCCACCTGGTCCACCATGCTCGCCCTCGGCGCCGCGCTGGGCGGGCTCGTGGCCGGCGCCTGGGGCATCTACCCGGCCTTTCTCCTCGACACGCTCACCTTCCTTATCTCTGCCGCGCTCCTGATGCAGATCCGCATGCCGGCCTCCTCCGCAGCCCTTTCAGAGGACAAGACCATCGCAGCCGGAATACGCCAGTACATCGATGGCCTCAAATACCTGCACAAACACCCCAATATCCTCTTTATCGCCTCCCAGAAAGCGCTCAACTCTCTCTGCCTGACCGCCGGCTCCCAGGTCGTCATGGTCGCCATCTCCCAACAGGTCTTTACCCTCGGCGAGGGCGGCGGCATCAGCATGGGATTGATGTTTGGTCTGACCGGCGTCGGGACCGGCATCGGCCCCATTTTCGCCCGCAAGGTGACGGGCGACGACGGCCCCACCCTTAGAAAAGCCATTATTATTGGCTTCCTGCTCAGCGTGCTTGGGGCGGCTGCCACCGCGCCGCTCCTGAGCCTGCCGGCCGTGCTGCTGGCGTCTATCGTGCGCGGTGTCGGCGGGGGCATCGTCTGGGTCTTCTCCACCCAGCTGCTTATGCAAAATGTGTCCCGCACCGTGCATGGCAGGGTCTTCGCCACCGAGTTCATGTTCTTTTACCTCGCCAGCGCGCTCGCATCCAGCGTCGTCGGTACCGCGCTCGATAGCAGTCTCAGCATCTCCGGCATCATCTGGTCGATGACGGCGCTGACCCTTATTCCAATGACGTTATGGACGCTATCGGTCGTGCGAGGAAAGCAAAGAGCGGGATAAAATTTTCGGCTCCCTGCCGGAGTCTGTTACTGTATGTTGATCTGGTACAAGCGAAATTAATCCTCATCAGCCGCTGAAACGAAACTAAATGACCGCAGATACCACGACGCAGACCGCCGTCAGCTACACCGACCTCCTCCGCGACAACCGCAACTTCCGCTACCTCTGGTTCGGCCAGATCGTCAGCCTGCTGGGGGACTGGTTCAACCTCGTCGCCTCGGCCGCCCTCGTCGGCATGCTCACCCAGTCCGGTCTGGCCGTCGGCTCACTCTTCGTCGTCCGCATGCTCGCGCCGTTTCTCGTCAGCCCCATCGCCGGCGTCGCAGCTGACCGCTATAACCGAAAGCACATCCTCATCGCGGCCGACCTCATCCGCGCCGCCGTCGTCCTCGCCTTCATCCTCGTACGCGATCCCGGAGATGTCTGGATCCTGTACACCCTGACAGCCGTTCAGATGGCGATGACCGGCTTCTTCGACCCCGCCCATACCGCCATCCTGCCCGACATCGCCAACCCCCGCGAGCTTGGCGCCGTCAACGCGCTCAGCTCCGCCACCTGGTCCGTAATGCTCGCGCTCGGCGCCGCGCTCGGCGGACTCTTCTCCGGCATCTTTGGCATGTATCCAGCCTTCGTCCTCGACACCTTTACCTTCCTACTCTCAGCCGTCCTGCTCGCGCAGGTGCGCATGCCCGCCAGGCTCGCATCCACCGCCGCCGACAAAACCGTCGCCGCGGCTGTGCGTCAGTACTTCAACGGTCTCCGCTATCTGCGCGCCCACCTCGACGTTCTTATTGTCGCACTTCAGAAAGCCTCCATGGCGCTCTTCCTCGCCACCGCCTTCCAGGTCATCCAGGTAGCCATCTCCCAGCAGGTCTTTATCGTTGGCCAGGGCGGCGGCATCAGCATGGGCCTCATGTTCGGCCTCACCGGTGTCGGCTCCGGCCTCGGCCCCATCCTGGCACGCAAACTGACCGGCGACGATCCCCGCTCGCTCAAAGAAGGGATAGCATACGGCTATGTAATCTCCATCGCCGGCATCATGGTGACAGCCCCTCTCCTGAGCCTCCCGATTGTCCTGTTGGGCTCCTTCGTGCGCTCCATCGGCAGCGGCGTCATCTGGGTCTTCTCAACTCACCTCCTCCTCCAAATGGTCCCCGACGAAGTCCGCGGCCGCGTCTTCGCCAGCGACTTTATGTTCTTCTACCTCGGCAGCGCCCTCGCCTCCAGCCTCGTCGGCGCCGCCCTCGACACCAGTCTCACCATCTCCTCCATCATCTGGTTTCTGGCCGCCATCAGCGTCGTCCCCACCGTCCTGTGGACGCTGTGGGTGATGCGTAGTAGGCGGCCCGCGGCCTGAAATGGGTCCGGGAGGGCAGTCACCCAAGGTTCGAGACAGGGAATTTGAGTTTTCAACTGAATCGTCTATTATTGCTGTAATTGCGTTCGTCGCAAGAAGCTTCAGAATTTTCCGGCTTGGAAGACTGTACCGCGGCGGATCCGAATCTGAACGTCCTTTGTCGGCCCGTTAGACCTTGGAGACGTAGCAAATATGTCGCGGCGAAAGGCATCCAAGCTCTTTGTCGGTCTTGGTTTGTTGCTGGCGATTGCCCTATTGACCATTGTTGCCAGCTTGTCTCTTACTGACCAGGCCACGGCCCAGCAGGATGCAACAGAAGCCACCCTCGTTACGCCGACGCTGACAGCGCAGACCGGGGAAAACGGCGTGGCGCTGAGCTGGACGGCCATCACAGGCGCAACGCGCTATGACCTGTATGCCTGGACCAGCGCCGACGGCTGGCAGCGAATCGGCGGGAACAACCTCACCGGAACCTCCTATACGCACACCAACGTCACAGACGGTACGACCTACTACTACGCGGTCCGCGCTGTCAACGCTGAAGACGAAACCAGCGCATGGTCGGACTATGTGTCCGCTACGCCGGGCTTACCCGCTCTGTCTACGCCGACACTTACCGCGCAGGCGACCGCGGACGGGATAGAACTGAGTTGGACAGCGGTGACTGACGCTGTGCGCTACGAGTTGTGGGAGTGGGACAGCGTCAACGACTGGCAGCAGATCGGCGGCGACAACCTGACCGGCACAACCTATACCCGTACGGGCCGCACGGCTGGAACAACCTACTACTACTCCATCCGCGCCGTGAACGACGAAGGCGAGAATAGCGGATGGTCGAGATCTGTCCACGCAACCGCGCTCCCGGAACAACAGGGCCCGGAACACACTGTTACAACGACCGCCACACCCACCGCCGCGCCGACAGCCACTCCCACAGCAACACCGACGGCAACACTTACCCCGCAGCCGTCCTTGCCGCGAAATCCAGGCGATCCAACCTTCACTGCTACGCCAACGGCCACGGTTACATCTACACCTACAGTTACCGCCACAGCCACCACCACCGCCACAAAGGCAGCCACAGCCACGTCAACGGCAACGGCCACACCGCCTGCAGTGCCGTTGTTGTCGGCGGGCGTAACATCAAATAGAGTGAGCCTGAGTTGGCTGGCTGTAACCGGCGCGGCGCGCTATGAGCTTTGGGTCTGGGACAGCGTCAACGAGTGGCGGCAGATTGGGGGCGATAACCTGACAGATACCTCCTTTACCCATACCAGCGTCAACCCCGGCACGACCTACTCCTACGCCGTCCGTTCCGTGGG
Organism: Caldilineaceae bacterium; assembly: GCA_022824025.1. Taxonomy (GTDB): domain Bacteria; phylum Chloroflexota; class Anaerolineae; order Caldilineales; family Caldilineaceae; genus Bin5. The sequence continues at coordinate 43,172 of JAJEBF010000038.1, read as the reverse complement.
CGCCACCGGCGTTACGAGCGCATGGTCAACGTATGCCACCCTGACGATCCCTTCGCACACGGCCACACCGACAGCTACACCCACACCGGAGTCCCAACAACAGCAGCTCGATTCTACGCCCACCCCCACGCTCACAGGTACGCCGGCAACGACCACGACACCTACCTCCACGGCATCGCCGACATCAACGCCAACGTCTACGCCGCAGTATTCCGTAGAACCCGATGTCCCGGAGCCCCCAAGCGTCGTTGTCCTGGGCGCAGGCCATGTTAGCGTCGACTGGGATGATGTGCCTCGCGCCACCTACTATGATCTGTGGTATTGGGCCTATCCCTACTGGAGATCTGTGAAAGATGAGGCGGCAAGACGAGGAATCTCATTCACCTTCAACGGCTCAAGCGCTGTGTTGACCAATATGCCCACCGACTTCCCTTCCTACTCATTCAGAGTCATAGCCGAAAACTCAGTCGGACTGAGAATCTCCACATCAGGCAGCGCGACCAATCCTGAGGAATATCGTCTGTTGCCCACGCCCACGCCTACCCTCACACCTACAATCACCCCGACCCCCGTAGGCTGGCCTTCTGCGCCGAACAGACCCACCGCCAGCATGAATAGCAACGGAAGCGTGTCAATCTCCTGGGAACCGGTTCCGGAAACGGCCTCCTATGATGTTTGGTTGTACCACTACGTCGTCTTTGGATTCCTGAGAAGATGGGTAAAGCTCCCATACGATGGTGTTGACGTTGACATCGAAGGCTATGTTCGAGAGGACATAAGAATCAGCATTAGCGGAACCAGCGCAACCGTAACCAATCTTCCCTACAAGACCACATACTACTTCAGAGTGCGCGCCCATAACGACGTAGGAGCGACCTTCTCGCCATCTGTTAGTGTTGCCAACATAAATGCACCTACGGCCACGCCTACTGCCACAGCCACGCCAACGGCCACTGCCACGCCAACGCCGACGCCTGGATAGATGAGCCACTCCCACAATGATCCTGAAATGCCCCGCAATTGACTGGGCAAGCTGGGCTTCGTAAACATATAGTCCAGCGTAGGGACAACCCTTGCGGACGCCTGAATCGCTGCCAAAAGATTCGTATTGCCCGAGCTCAACTCCCCTCCAGCCAGCGATTGTGCCTTCCCGCTAATATCTTTTGAAACGCGTTGGGGACAAAGTCCGTTCCTCTAAGTTGCGATGTCCCTTTCGTGCAACGATGCATGCGAGCCCGCTCAACCTGCCCTCCAACCCAATAGGGCCAGTTCGTGCAGAACGGGCGGGGTCAATGGTCTCAACTCCGCCACCCTCGACACCAGCCTCACCATCCCGTCAATCATCCGGTCGCTCGCCGCCATCAGCGTCGTCCCAACCTTCCCGTGGACACTCTGGGTCATGGAGAGAAGAAGTTAGGTCGTTTGAGCATGGCGTCAAAGAAAGGTACACTGGATCTCGAATTACCGAGTTTTCGTGGTCAGAGCAGCGAATATACTATAGGCGCTTCAGACACAGCGAGTAGGCAGTAACGTTGCAGACGATTGAAGCGACAATTGATGAACAAGGAAATGTGCGCTTGCTGGAGCCCGTCCAACTTCCAGAGCCTCGGCGCGCATTTGTAACGATACTCTCTGATAAAGTATGCGTTTCTGAGACCGCTTTGCTGAGTGAAGCCGCTCTTGCTGAAGACTGGAATCGTCCCGAGGAGGAAGCGGCATGGTCACACCTGCAGCGAGCGCCGACTCCCTGAACCTCTTCCCATTTGGAGCCTCTTCCCAGGCAGATTTAAGCCCTGCCTCGATGCTCATAGTTAGCGAGATCAGGGTGTTCATCTGAAGAATCCATCAATGTTTGACAATCTGTCCAATCTAATCGAGAAAATCCAACTCGGTGAGGACTCAACCATCGAATTCAAAAGGGAACTCCCTCGCAGAGACGCCCTTGCCGACGAGATAGCGGCCTTCGCCAACGTCCGCGGTGGCGTGCTGCTGATTGGAGTAGACGATCATGGAGAAATCGTCGGTCTGAATCCTCGCAGTCTGAACGATGCCGAAGGAACCGTGGTCGAAATCTGCCGCGACAGCATCGAACCCCAAGTCTCGATTTTCACCGAGAAACTGCGCCTTGAAGGAAAAGTCCTGCTCAAAATAGATGTCCCCCGTAGCCTCTTTGTTCACAAAAGCCCTGGTGGATACCTCACCCGCCAAGGCAGTAGCAAACGCGTAATGCCAACCGATCAACTAGCCCGGCTGCTTCAGAGCCGTTCACAGGCGCGGATTATATCGTTCGACGAACAGGTCGTGCCGAATACAACCAGAGACACCCTCCGCAAAGACCATTATCAACGTTTCATAAGAGAAGGGGCCACCGAGAACGAGGTCGAGGATTTGCTGCAGAAAAGGCGACTCCTTGTCAAAGACGGACCAGTGTTTCGCGCCTCCGTCGCCGGCCTTCTCATGTGCCACGACAGGCCCGACGACTACCTCTACAACAGTTTCATCCAGGCCGTCTTCTATCGCGGCAAAACAATGGATGCAAATTACCAGATCGACGCCAAGGATTTCAGAGGCCCACTGGACCGGCAAGTCATGGACGCCTATAAGTTTGTGGAAAGATACAATCAGGTCTCCGCACGTAAAGACATTGGCAGAACGGAACAACCCCAATACAGCATGAGAGCAGTCTTCGAAGCCCTGGTCAATGCCGTCGTACACAGAGACTATTCAAGGACCGCCTCAAAAATCCGCCTCTTCATGTTTGCCGACAGATTGGAACTGAGTTCGCCAGGCGCGCTGGCCAACACACTAACCGTGGAACGGCTGCGCTACGGCCAGGCTACCCGCAACGAGCTCCTGGCCCGCCTGCTATCTGAAATAACGGTTGAAGACAACGTCGGCAGACAGGTGGCCAGGCGATACTTCCTGGAGCGGCGCGGCGAAGGCGTGGGAATCATTCTGGACGAAAGCACAGCCCTGAGCGGCAAAGCGCCGGTCTATGAACAGATCGACGAAACGCTGCACCTCACCATCTTCGCCGCAAAGTCCCTGCAGTCAGAACAGCCACTATGACCCCTTTGCTCGCCGTACCTAATCACTGGACACTATCAACCAACCACTGACCGCTGAGGTTCACCATGAAAATCACCGACGTCAAACTCCACACCCTCCAACACCCCACCCTCACACAGAGCCGCCACCGCCTCATCCAGGTGCCCGGCCTCCGCCGCATTCAGTACACGCACACCGGCCGGCCCATTGACGCCCCCATGCAAATGCATATCCTCGAGGTTGAAACCGACGAAGGCATCACCGGCCGCATCGCCCCCACCTCCATCAACAAATTTCAGCTTGACATCCTCAAGACCCACGCCATCGGCGAAAGCCCCTTTGCCCGCGAGCGGCTCTTCCAGATGCTGCACAAAGGCACCCGCTGGGTCTACCAGGACCCCGGCTGGTTCGGCGAATTCGACAACTGCCTCTGGGACATCGCCGGCAAAGCCGCCGGCCTGCCCGTCTACGCCCTCATCGGCCGCGTGCGCGACCGCCTGCCCGTCTACCTCACCGGCGGCGACATGGACCTGCAGGGCTACCTCGACCACATCGAAGGCGGCCGCGCCTTCGGCGTCAATGCCTATAAGCTGCACACCTACAAAGGCGGCAAGGCCGACATCCCCATACTGACCGACGTGCGCAAAGCTGTCGGCGACGCCTACGACCTGCTCAACGATCCCGTCTGCTCCTACAACCTGCGCGAAGCCATCGAAGTCGGCCGCGCCATGGAAGAGCTTGACTACATCTGGCTCGAAGAGCCCATGCACGAGCAGAAGATGAACCAGTATCAGGAGCTCTGCCGCACGCTCACAATCCCCATCATGGCCACCGAGCGCCTCATGTACGACATGGACCTCACCGCCCAGTGGCTCATCCAGGGCGCAACAGACCGTCTGCGCGCCCGCGCCACCTTCGGCCTCACCCAGATCCTCAAACTCGCCCACTTCGCCGAGCTCCATGGCGCCAACGTCGAGCTGAACGGGCCCGGCGGACTCTACGGGCTCGTCCATGCCCATACCGGCTGTTGCATCGACAACACCGACTTCTACGAGCTTCTCGGCCAGGCCGACGCCAAGCGCCTACGCTCCGAAGGCGAAGAGTGGGGCCTCCTCAACGCCCCCCTGATCGAAGACGGCCACATCGCGCCCCCCGACGGCCCCGGCTGGGGCGCCGCCTGGGACGAAGACCGCATCCGCTCCCTAACCGTCGCCACCGACTGAATGACGTGATCTGTGAGGACCGATCCACACGCGTAAGTGAGAGCAACCGGCTCAACAATGGGCCAAGACAGTTTAACCGGACCGTTCGAGCAATCTGCGCGTTCGCCAGCAATGCCCGCATACGCGGGCTAAAACGGCGCCAACTCCGGCCCTCCCCAGGGCTTCACTAACCACTGACCACTAACCACTGACCACTGAAGTCATGAAAATCACCGACGTCAAACTCCGCACACTCCAACACCCAACCCTCACCCAACCCGACTACCGGCTGAAACAGACCGCCGGCCTGCGCCGCATTCAGTACACGCACACCCCACTGTCCTCCACCACACCCATGCAGATGCAGATTCTCGACGTGGAAACCGACCAGGGCATCACCGGTCGCGTCGCCCCCGCCTCCATCACCAGGGCCCAGCTCGACATCCTCAAGACCCACGCCGTCGGCGAAAGCCCCTTCGCCCGCGAACGGCTCTTCCAGATGCTGCAAAAAGGCACGCGCTGGGTCTACCAGCAGCCCGGCTGGTTCGGCGACTTCGACAACTGCCTCTGGGACATCGCCGGCAAAGCCGCCGGCCTGCCCGTCTACGCCCTCATCGGCCGCGTGCGCGACCGCCTGCCCGTCTACCTCACCGACCACGAACTGACCCCGCAGGGCTATCTCGATCACATCGAGCGCGGCCGCGCCTTCGGCGTAAACGCCTACAAACTGCACACCTACCGGGGCGGCAAGGGCGATATCCCCCTGCTCACCGAAATTCGCAAAAACGTAGGCGACAGTTACGACCTGCTCAACGATCCCGTCTGCTCTTATACCCTGCGCGAAGCCATCGAAGTGGGAAAAGCGATGGAGGAGTTGGACTACGTCTGGCTCGAAGAGCCGATGCACGAACAGAAGATGAACCAGTACCAGGAGCTCTGCCGCACGCTCACCATCCCCATCATGGCCACCGAACGGCTCTGCCACGACGTGGACCTATCCGCCCAGTGGCTCATCCAGGGCGCCACCGACCGGCTGCGCGCACGGGTAGGCCATGGCCTCACCCTGGTACGCAAACTGGCCCACTTCGCCGAACTACGCGGCGCAAACGTCGAGCTGCACGGTCCCGGCCATCTCTACGGGATCGGGCATGCTGCGGCCGGCTGCTGCATCGACAACACCGACTTTTTCGAACTCTTCGGCGCAAACGGTCCCCGCGACCTGCGCGCCGAAGGCGAGGCGTGGGGTCTCCTCAACGCGCCTCTCATCGAAGACGGCCGCATCGCCCCGCCCAACGGCCCCGGCTGGGGCGCCGTCTGGGACGAAGATCGCGTGCGCTCCCTCACCGTGGCCACCGACTGGGCGTAAGTGCACGCTAAGGCTCAGCGCAGCCGAACTGGCCCCGGCAGTTATGCTGTGTCTGCGGGTAAACAACGGCGCGAAAAGGGGTGAACAATTTGAAAAATGCGAAAAGATTTCATTGAAAGACGCGGCAAGTTGGAAGAGTTGGACCGTTCATTTGATCTGCGTTTCTGGCAGGCGCAAACACCTCAGGCGCGTCTCGACGCCACGTGGGATCTGATCGTACACTACGCCAAGATTAAGGGTCTTGGAGCTAACCAATTACGACTGCAACGAGCCGTTGAGAGATATGGACGCCAACGGAGAGGCGCCTGAACTGAACTGTGCCCCTGCAGAGATCACCATGCAGGGACACCGATGGCGCCTCACAGGCGCTGCGTCTGAACGTCCAACTGCCCACCTTGGCGGATGGGCAGCGCCCTCAAACTACCCACTCAAATGCGGCAGCACCGTCGCCGCGAACAAGAACGATCCCTCCACCCGCGGCGAATCCGCGATATTGACCGTAAGCCGTTGCGCGCCCTGCTCCACAATCCGCAGCAGCGCATCCGTCACCTGCGCCGGCGTCCCCTCAATCGTGCCCTCGCCCGACGGACGCACGTCAGGGTCCTCTCGCAACCGCTGCAGCTCGCTCTCATTCTCGGCGATCAGCACGCTCACGTGCATCACCTGCAAAATCTCGTCATAATCCCGCCCCGCCGCGCGGCAGTGCTCCTGCAGCACCGACTGCTTGTGCGCATACATCTCCACGTCGCTGCACACCCAGTTCCACCAGTCCGCATGCTCCGCCACCACCCGCAGCAGATACCGCTCCCCGCCGCCCCCGACCATGATCGGCGGCACAATTTCCGGCTTCGGCTCGCAATACCCGTTCTCCATCTGGTAATGCTTGCCCGCAAAGTTGACCGGCGTATCCGTCCACATCGCCCGCAAAATCCGGATCGCCTCCGCCAGCTGCTCGATGCGGGTCCGCGCCCCCGGGAACGGCCAGCCGTACCCCCGGTACTCCTCCTCATTCCAGCCCGCGCCGATCCCGATCACCACCCGCCCGCCGGAAAATGCCTGCGCCGTCGCCGCCATCTTCGCCAGGTGCCCGGGGTTGCGAAAACTGTTGCACAGCACGTCGTGCCCAACCAGCTTGTCCGGGTAGCGCGCCAGCGCGTACACCGCCATCGTCCAGCCCTCCGCCACGTTGTGCCCGTTGTACTGCACATGGTCCGGGAACCACAGCGAATCGAACGGATGAATGATCTGGTCCAGATAAGGAAAAAGCTCCGTTACGTGGCGGGACCACGTGTTGATGCCCACAGGGATGCCCATACTTGCCTCCTCAGAGGTGGCGCGCGCCGCGCCTTCACAGCGCCAGACGCGCGTTGGGTCAGCTAAAGAGTCCGCTGCCGGCAGACTGCCTGCCCTGCCGGCTTGCATTTCATATCCGCTTCCATCACAATCATACCAGAGCAGGCGCAAACAGCCCGTAGCCGGCGCCGGGCGGAGCCGCATTACATGGCCTCTTCTCCCTCAGCGCTGCGGCGGGCCCGATCAAGTCTGCCCGGCCATCCCGTAACAGGAGCGAACCCCATGCCCTTCGAAGTCTATGATTTCCGCGACGTAAACAAGAACGTACTGACGACCCCGGAGATCCGCGCCCGCCTCTATCACATGGAGCCCGGCCAGGTCGACAGGCTCCACAGCCACGATCTCGGCCACGAAATATTCCTCATCCTCGAAGGCAAAGCCGAGTTCATGATCGCCGGCCACACCGAAGTCCTCGAAGCCGGCCAGCTGTGCATCGCCCTCGCCGACGAAATCCACCAGGTGCGCAACCTGCTGCCCGACCGCCGCACCGTCATGTTCCTCTCAGTAACCCCCCACATCCAGCCCACGCACACCGGCCGCGACCCCGACGGCGCCGTCCACCCGCCCCAGTTCCGCTCCAACGCTTTCTACGACGACGTCGACGACAGGGGCCCTCTCGCAGACCAGCTCGACACCTTCGTGCGCGACGCCGAAGCCCTCGCCGCCGAAGCCCGCCGCGCCGCCGACACCCACGCCCAACAGGCCCAAAACTGGCGCCAGGCCCACGCCGCAAACAACCGGGAAGCAGCCGTCACCGCCCGCAACACCATGTGGAACGCCGTTCGCAGCCTCCACACCAATCTCTTCAAACTCGACCTGCTCTGGAACAGACTCGCGCCCCGAGCCGACAACAACTGACCCTGGGCTCCTTGCCTTTGCCCCCTGCAATGCGGGGCCTCCCCCAACCCCCGCCCTTCCACCTTGTCGCCTGGCCACGTGTCGGCGGCCCCTCCGCGCCCCGCCCTTCTCGCGCCCCCGCCGCGCGCCAAGGCTGCCTAACGCCGCCCGCCGCCGGGCCCCGCGCCCCACGGGGCGGGGCAGTGCGTGGACCGGGTGGCCCTGCGCTGATCCCCGGCGGCAAACACCCGCCGCCGGGCCGGGGGACACCCCCGGACCTCCGCCGCACGCCCCTTGCCCGCTATGTGCCCTAGCCTCCGGTCCCAGCCCTTCTTCCCCCACTGACTCTTCCAACTATCCCTTTCCTCTTCCATAAGACTCCCCATCCCGTCCTAACAGTATATCTCGCCCTCATTCCGGACTGCGCCCGGAATCAAAAATGCGATTGGCAAGACACGTCACGTGTGGTAGATTTGTAATTATATTCCATATCCTCGAAACAAGCGGGCCACAGTTGAGACCGTCCAACAAGGACTCTGATTGACACAGTTCATTGCCCTGCGCAGCGAGCGTTCAATGCCGCTGGCGACTCTCGTTACAACAATCACAGTTGACGTGGAAGGACCTGGGCGCCAAGGGGGTGATGTCTTCCGAAATGAGCCGTAATGTAGTCCGCGCTTCGGGACAATGTTCAATGTGCTGACATTTTATCAGATGAGCGCAACCTGTCAGCGCGCAACGACAAGGAGGAGTTTCGACGATGACTGCGAAAAGAATGAGCCGACGTGGTTTTCTGCAGCTTTCAGCAGCCGGCACTGCCAGCGCGCTGCTCACCGCCTGTGCCGGCCAGCCGGCAGCCGCGCCCGCCGCCGAAGAGAGCGGGGACGCGATGACCGAAGAGGCTGTTGAGATCAGACTGTCACACTGGTGGGGTGAGCAGCACAACCATTGGCTGCCCATCGTTGAGGAAAAGACCAACGTCACGGTGGCGCAGGAGATCTATCCCTGGGGTGAGTATCTGACCAAAGTCCTGACCCAGGTGGCAGGCGGTGTGGCGCCGGATATCATCCAGCTTGATCAGAGCCACAACGCAGATTTCTTCCCCAAGGACATTTTTGTACCCTACAATGACTTCCTGGAAGCCTCCGATTTGGACATGAGCAAGTGGAACGTTGATCCGGCGCTTGAGGTTGGCTACAACGGCGATATCCTGGCCCTGAGCCTCTTCACTATGCAGGGCCGCTCAGTCTATCTGAATCTGGACCTGGTGCGGGAGGCCGGATACCCTGAAGATGAACTGCCCTTGTACGGCAGGGACAACTTCGACATGTGGCACTGGGACGACTTCGTGGCCTTCCTCCAGGCTGTCACCATCAAGGCGTCCGACGGAACCTACGAGCAGTATGGCTATGCCGGCGCCATCACCGACGCAACCAGTCTGGCATACCAGATGGCCAGCTACGGAGCCGACCTGGTCGATGATCCGTGGACCTTCGCTGAAACCGAGGCGTTGCTGGATGCAGAGGCGGCTATCTCGGCCGCGCACGACATCGTCGATCTGACACTCGTGCATGGGGTGGCGCCGACGCTGGAAGCCCAGCAAGGCGTTGAGGGAGGCCTGTTCAGAGCGGGGCTGGCCGCCGCGGTCATCAGTTGGACCAACCAGACCTATCTCATGGCTGAACTCCCCTTCGAGTTGGGCTTCATGCACATGCCGTTCGTGGACCGTCGCGTTCATGGCGTTGGCGCAAACCACTGGAGCGTCAACAAGGCCTCAGAACTGATTCCGCAGGCGCAGCAAGCGGCGCTCATCCAGACCACCGACTACGAGGTAGGACAGGCCCTCGTCGATCTGGCGGCCACGATTTCCGCCTATGACCCCGCCTACTACCTGGACACGCTGCCGGAAGGCGATCTGGGCGTAATCACGCGCATCATGCTGGCGCGCCTGGCCGGCATGTCCGACTGCGACTATTGTTCAGAAGATGTGAACATGTTCAATCGCGCCGGATTCGGCCGCAGCGGGCGCTTCCTGCAGGACACGATTCGCTCAGAGCTGGAAAAGGTGCTCATCGGCGAAAAGGGCGTGGAGCAGGCGATGCAGGACGCAGACGCGGCCATCGACGCCGAGATTGATCGCGCCTGAGTCGGCAAGCCGCAGAATTACGCGGCCAGAGGACGCGATCCAACTGTGTTTGAATGGGGGGCGACCGATGTTTTGGAAACGAAATCTATCCTTGCAAGCGCGCGAGACGCGCGACGCCTACATCGGTCTGCTCCCCTTTCTGCTGGGTTTCGTGATCTTCACCGCCGGCCCCCTGGTCTATTCATTCTATCTTTCATTCACGCGCTACGACATTCTCTCGGCGCCGCGCTGGAGCGGTTTCGAGAACTATGCGCGCATGGCCTCCGGCGACGACACTCTGTGGCAGTCGTTGCGGGTCACTGTGATCTATACGATGGTGGCCGTGCCGGTGCAGGTGATCGTCGGCTATGCCATGGCCCTCCTCCTGAACTTGAAAGTCAAGGGCCTCTCGTTCTGGCGCACCGCCTTCTACATGCCGGCCGTCGTGCCCGCCATGGCTGTCGCCTACGTCTTTTCATGGATGTTGCAGTCCGACGTCGGGCTACTCAATCAGTCGCTGCGCGCCATCGGCCTGCCGGGCCCCAAGTGGTTCGGCGATCCCAACTGGGTGCTTGCCGCCTTCATTCTCATGTCGGCATGGGCGGTCGGAGGTACGCTGCTTCTCTATCTGTCGGCCCTTCAGGGCGTGCCCACTGAACTGTATGACGCGTCCAAGGTGGATGGCGCCAATGCCTGGCGTCGATTCCTCAACGTGACCTTGCCGATGACCTCGCCGGTCATCTTCTTTGTCTTCCTGACCGGTATGATCGGCACCTTTCAGGTATTTACGGTGGCCTTTGTCACCACCAATGGCGGGCCGGGCGAAGCCAGTCTGTTCTATTTGCTTTATCTGTACCGCACCGGTTGGGAATATCTGCAAATGGGTTATGCCGCGGCGATGGCCTGGCTGCTCTTTGTCATCCTGCTGGTGATCACGCTGCTGTCGCTGCGCTTATCGCGCACAACTGTCTTCTATGAGGGCGCGCAGGAGTAAGACATGTCAGATTCAGGAAGCGCGCAAGCTGGAGGCGCGCTGGCTCAACCGCCGCCAGAGATGGGCGGGGCGTGGATGCGCCGCCAGGAGCTGGGGCAACGTCTGCTCGGCAGGGCCTTCCTGTACCTGGCGCTGGCCGTCCTGACTGTTGTTCTCGTCGCGCCTCTGGTCTGGATGGTGAGCGCCTCGTTTAAGCCGGAAGGCTATGTCTTCGAGTATCCGCCGCGCCTGATCGCTGAACAGATCCAGTGGTGGAACTACGTGGATGCGTGGAACCAGTTCCCCTTCTGGCGCTCATTGCGAAATACAATGACAATTGTGATAGGGGTGGAGGCGGGGCGTCTGCTGAGCGCCAGCCTGACCGCCTATATCTTTGCCCGGCTGCGCTTCCCGGGCCGCAATGCGCTCTTTTTGCTGGTGCTGAGTACCATGATGATCCCCTATCACGTGGTGCTGATCCCGCAGTATCTCCTGTTTCGCGATCTGGGTTGGTTGGACTCATTCAGGCCGTTGATTGTGCCCCACTTTTTCGGTGGGGGCGCCTTCTTCATCTTCCTGTTGCGGCAGTTCTTTATGACCATCCCGCGCGATTACGACGATGCGGCCCGCATCGACGGCGCGGGGACCTTCGCCATACTGTGGCGGATCATTTTGCCGATGTCGAAACCGGCGCTGGCGACGGTGGCGATCTTCACCTTTATGGCGGAGTGGAATGATTTTCTGGCGCCGCTGATCTATCTGAACTCGCAGGAAAAGTACACCCTGGCAATCGCGATCCGGCAATGGCAGCAGGTGGCGGTGTGGGGCGCGGGCGCCTACGTGCCGCCGACGTGGAACGCGATCATGGCGATGGCGACCGTGCTGACGATTCCGCCGGTGGTCCTTTTCTTTTTCACCCAACGCTATTTCATCCAGGGCGTCGTGATCAGCGGTATCAAAGGATGACGGAGGCGTTAGCGTCCCACTGAAACCTTTGCATGGTCCGCAGAAGCGGCGCAATCGACCGAAGTCTGTGAACAACGCCGCGATCTTCTGTCTGGCTGGGTCGATTTGGACGTTGCCGCCAAACGACTGTTTCTGTGGATCTCGTTGGAAACCAGGACTTTGCGTTCGGTCCGCGTCTCCGGTCCACAGACATCCCGCCTGCCTCTGCGCAAAAACGAAATGCCCAGTAAAGGACGAAGCGAATCTCAAGATGTACCCAAACTGGATGAGGAGGTGCATAGATGGCGGTTAAAGTTGGGACCGGGCCTGACTCGTGGGGCATCTGGTTCCCGAATGATCCCATGCAGACTCCGTGGCATCGTTTTCTGGATGAGGCCGCTGAAGCCGGTTATGAATGGATCGAACTGGGGCCTTACGGTTATCTTCCCACTGATCTGCCGACTTTGCGCCGCGAGTTGGACAGCCGCGGCCTGAAGGTGGCGGGGACGTTTGCCCTCGAGAGCCTTGAAGACCCGGCGAAGTGGCCGGAGTTAGAGCGGCAGGTGCTGGGCGCGGGTGAACTGCTACGGGAGTTGGGCGCCGGTTTCCTCGTGCTGATCGACGGCATGTACTCCGACCTGAAAACGGGGGCAATGGTGGAGCCGCCCGAGCTGGACAGCGACGCCTGGAAACGGTTGATCGATACGACACACAGAGTGGCCGACCTCGCCCGCGACCGGTTCGGCCTGCAGCTGGTGTTCCATCCCCATGCCGAGACGCACGTCGAGTATACGGAGCAGATCGAGACATTCCTGGCGCAGACCGACCCGGAACGCGTGGGGATATGTCTGGATGTGGGGCATCATGCCTATCGGGGCGGTGACGCGGTCGAGTTTATGCGCCAGCATCACGAGCGCATCCCTTATCTTCACATCAAGAGCGTCGACCGCGCCGTGCAGCGGCAGGTCGAGGCCTCCGGCGTCACGTTCGCCGAGGCGGTCAGGATGGATATGTTTGTCGAGCCGGCCCTGGGGGGCGTTGATTTTCTGGCCTTCCGCGACGTGCTGCGCGACATCGGTTTTGACGGGTGGGCGGTGGTCGAACAGGACATGTACCCGGCGCCGTTCGACAAGCCCCTGCCGATTGCCAAAAGGACACGCGCCTATTTGCGCGATATTGGGATCGGATAATCGGATAGATAAGAGCTGGCGCACAGCAGGAGGGAATCGCTCGCGATGTTGACTACGGAACAGATTGCCCACTTTGAGACCTTCGGCTTCGTCATCAGGCGGCAGTGCTTCTCCGCGACCGAGATGGCGGAGATCAGCCGCGCGTTCGACGACGTGCTGGCGGCAGACCGCAAGGGCCAGCCGTTTGATGGGGCGGCGCGGCAGGCTGTCCTCGGCTTCATCGAGAAGCGGCCGCTGCTGTCCGGCCTTGTCGAGGATGATCGCATCTACCAGCCCTTGGAGCAGCTGCTTGGCCCCGGCTTCGTCTGGATCGGGTCCGACGGCAACCTCTACGTCGGCGACACCGGCTGGCATCCCGACGGCTCGGAACTTGACTATGGGCGCATCAAGGTCGCCTTATACCTGGACCCGGTGACAAAGGACACCGGCTGCCTGCGGGTGATCCCCGGCTCGCATCAACTGCCGTTGCACGCCGCGCTCGACCCGCTCCATGGGCAGCGCGCCGAGTCCGGCCTGATGCCGTTCGATACGGACGGCCCCGGCGTGCCCAGTTTTCCGCTTGAGTCCCAGCCCGGTGATGTGGTCTTCTTCAATCAGAACCTGTGGCATGCCGCGTTCGGCGGGAAGACGGGGCGGCGCATGTTCACCATGAATTTCGGCGCGCAGCCGTCAAAAGATGAGCACATCGACTTTCTGAAACGGGTCTACCAAAGCAACCTCAAGCACGTGGAGAACATGCAGTATACGCAATCGGCCCGCGTGTACGAAGATGCTTTCCTGTACAGCGAACAGCCGCGCATCAAGGGCATGGTGGGCAAGCTGGTGGAGTTAGGATTCAAATGACGGGCAGTGTGGGCGATTGGGTCCGGCCATACGCCCCGCCCTCCCGCGGAAGAACTTAGGTGTCAAGCTGTTCCTCGCAGCTCTTCGCTACCCTTCGCGGATCATAAGGTGTAGAGCTGTTCACCGTGGTCCTCTGTGGCCCTTCGTGGGTGACAGGTATTTGAACTGTTCTCCCCGTCCTTCCGCGGCAAAACCAAGTCCCGATCCCGCAAAACTCAATTCAAACAAACCTCAACCTGCCCTGCCGCCCTTCTTATTGATCTCCCGGACTACGCCGTCCGCCTCCTCTAGTTCATGTTCGATGCAGAACAGGGCATCCTCCAGCAGAAAAGCGCATTCGGCATAAAAGCGGACCCGTTCCCAGCACTGATCCATCAGCGGATAGACCCGGGCGCAACGCCGCAAAAACGCCTCCCCGTAGCAGACGAACAGCCCCGCAAAGTCGACGGCAGGGTCGCCGATTCCCGCATGACCGAAATCGATCATGCCCACAACCCGCCGCTCCTCCGCGCTGTACAGGGTATTGCTTGACCCGAAGTCACCGTGGCGCAGCACGTTGTCGAATGCAAACTGCTCATCCTGCCCCAAGAAAGCGTCGAACCGCTCCGCTGTCCACGCCCGCGCCTCGGACGTCAGCCGCGGGAAGACGACCTGCTCGACCCGCCCAAAGATCTCCCGCCAACCAGCCGGCGAGTCGGACGGCTCCTGGGGAATCGCGACCGTGTCAGGCGGGATCGCGTGCAGCGCCTGCAAAAACGATGCAATGTCCGCGGCCAGGCGGTCGATCGTCCCTTCATCACCGATCTCCGCGAAGACTTCCGGCCACAAGGGACTGCCCGGCAGCTTGCGATACCCCACAAAAGCCCGCCCTACCTCGTCGTCCAGATTGCGGAAAACGTAATCCGGCGTCGCCAGCGGCAGCCGCGGCCGCGCCGCGCGCAAAATCGCATCCTCCCGGCGCAGCCCCGCAACGCCCTCCGCAAACTTCGGAAAGCGAAAAAGCCACTCACCATTGACCAGGACCAACGCATTGTTCTGCCCCGCCCGAAACAGCTCGACCGTCTCTAAGACCACTTCAGGGCACGCCTCACCAATACTCTCCCGAAACTGCCCCAGCCTATCACCCATCCTCGCCCCCGACCTATCCCACGATCAATATAGCATCCCAGCCACGCCCAATTCACCCACGCCACATCAATCCTTGCAGTTACTGACCACTGACCACTAACCACCGACCACTGCAGTCCGCAACGCCTCCACGCTCGTCACCGGCAGCCTGCACGCGTAGTTCTCGCACACGTACGCCGCCGGCTGGCCATCGACCAGCGTCCGTCCTTCCATCAACGGCAGCGGATTCTCGTCCTCCGGCTCTTTCAGGGCCAGCACCGTATGCGGCAGATAATGCCGCCGGATCTCCGCCAGCAGCCGCTGCGTGCGCGCATCCGTCAGCGGGCCGACCACCGCCACCTCCTGGCTCGGGCTGAGCAGATCATCCAGCGCGGTCAGCATCCGTCCAAAGCCGGTCGGCTGCTGCGCCATCGCCGCCGCCATGATCCGGAAGACGCGCGCCGCCTCGCTCCGGTAGGCATCGTTTCCCGTCAACTTGGCCAGCCGCAAAAGCAGTTCAGCCGCCATCGAGTTGCCGCTCGGAATCGCGTTGTCGATGAAATCCTTGCGCCGCACCACCAGCTCCTCATGCGCAACGCCGGTCTGGTAAAACCCGCCGCGCGCCTCGTCCCCAAACTGCGCCAGCATGATCTTCGTCAGACGCGCCGCCTCCGCCAGCCAGCGCAACGAGAACGTCGCCTCGTAAAGCGCCACCAAACCCCGCGCAAACGCAGCGTAATCCTCAAGATACGCGTTGAATCGCGCCCGGCCGTCCTTGAAACTGCGGAACAGAAAACCATTCTCCTGGCTCATCTCCGCCAGCACGAAATCAGCCGCCTTAATCGCCGCCTCCAGCGCGTCCGCACGCCCCAGTACCACACCGACCTCCGCCAGCGCATGGATCATCAGCCCGTTCCATTCGGTCAGAACCTTATCATCCCGTTCCGGCTTCACCCGCTTCTCCCGCGCAAGAAAGAGCTTCTGCCGCGCCGCGGCCAGCCGTTCGGCAACTGCCTCTTCCGCCGCGCCCGTCTGCCGTGCAATCTCGCCGGCCGTCTGCTTGAGGTTCAGAATCGTGTTGCCCTCGAAGTTGCCCGCCGGCGTTACGCCGTAGGCCCTGCCCAACAGGTCCGCCTCTTCCTTCCCAAGAACCGCCTCAATCTCCGCCGCCGTCCAGACGAAAAACTTGCCCTCCTCGCCTTCGCTGTCCGCGTCCTGCGCGCTGTAGAAGCCCCCCTCCGGCGCCGTCATCTCCCGCAGCACGTAGTCCACCGTCTCCTCAACCACCTGCCGGTGCTCACGCCGCCCGTTGATCTGCCACGCGTGCAGATAGGCCCGCAGCAGCTGCGCGTTGTCATAAAGCATCTTCTCGAAGTGCGGAACCAGCCAGACGCGGTCCACGCTGTAGCGGTGGAACCCTCCTCCGAGATGGTCGTAGATCCCCCCTGCCGCCATCTGCCGCAGCGTATGTTCGGCGACGTGCAGCGCCTCTGCCTCGCCCCCCCGCCGGTGCTGGCTCATCGCGAACTCCAGCGTCATCGGCTGCGGAAACTTGGGCTGGTCGCCGAATCCCCCGTACTGTTCATCAAAATACTGCAGCAGTTTGGCCGCGGCCTCCGTCAAAATCTCCTCGCCAGGCTCGCCCCCGCTGGCCGAAAGGCTCCCCGTGCGCCCGATCGCGTCCGTCAATCGCTGCGCCTGCTCCTCCAGGTCCCCCCGCCGGTTCGTGTACGCGTCCGCCACCGCCAGCAACAGCTGCGGGAAGGATGGGATGCCGTAACGCGGCTGTGGCGGGAAATACGTCCCACCGTAGAATGGCTTGCCCGCCGGCGTCAGAAAAACGCTCATCGGCCAGCCCCCGCTGCCCGTCATCGCCTGCACCGCCTCCATGTAGATCGAATCCAGGTCCGGCCGCTCTTCCCGGTCTACCTTCACATTGACGAAATTGTCATTCATCAACGCCGCCGTCTGCTCGTCCTCAAAGCTCTCCCGCTCCATCACATGGCACCAGTGGCACGCGCTGTAGCCAATGCTCAGAAAGATCGGCCTGTCCTCCGCGCGGGCCCTCTCCAGCGCCTCCTCTCCCCACGGGTACCAATCCACGGGGTTGTGCGCGTGCTGCAAAAGATAGGGCGAAGTCTCGGTCGCCAGCCTGTTGGTATGGCCCGGCGTTTCTGAAGCAGACATGGTGAGCTCCTTGGCGCGCCTGCGCCGCAATTCGTGCCTGGAAATAGGGTGGAAAAACCGCTTAGGAAAAGATCCGCCAACCGCCCGCGCCGGATCCTGCCCGAAAGAGGATCCGGCCAGCAGGCTGCGCATTCAACCCCGCGCCTCCTCTTGCGGAACTGCTCAACGCATTATAACGGCTTGGCGAACGAGGCGTCGAATCCCGCCGTGCCGGCGCCCGCTGCCCCCGTTCCCGCGCGTGCAGCCCGGACCCGGGACTGCCAGAAGAACACGACTGCAGCATTCAGCGAAATCTGCCGGAGGCAGCCTGAAACGCAACCCACTTTGGACTGCGCCCGGAAGGGCGGTTCATGCACGAATGGGGGTACGGCTGAATCAGAATCTGCAGGAGCTGGGGGATTTTCGGTATTCAGGCAGGCAGGCGCGGCAGTGATATCGTATGCGGGCGCGCAAAGGTCACCGTTTTCTGTGGCGCATTAAAGAAGTGTGACCGTGAAAATGATGGCGCGATAGGGGGCAGTGTGTGAGTTCGGGGGGAATGGTTTTGCCAGTGATGTCGCGATGTTGTAGGGTAGACCGCGGGCAACCTGACTTACTTGGAGGCAACTGATGAGTCTGAATATCAACGACACTGAGACTTGCCGGCTGGCCGACGAACTGGCCCGGTTGACGGGTGAAACCACGACCTTCGCTGTTACAGTTGCGTTACGCGAACGCCTGGAACGCGAGCGGCGCCGAAGGGACGCCACTGCGCTGGCGCAGGAACTGCATGCCATAGGGCAGCGATGCGCCGCTCTGCTCGCGCCGGGCCCGTCCGCTGTCGAGCACGGGGATGTGCTGTACGATGAGCGAGGGTTGCCGAAGTGATTATCGACACTTCAGCCATCCTCGCCATTCTGTTCGGAGAGCCAGATGCATCACGCTATGAAGAGGCGATCGCCGTGGCGCAGCCCCGGCTCATTTCGGTGGCTACGTTGCTCGAAGCCGCGATGGTTGTCGAAAGCAGGGGGGGTGTTGCGGCTGGGCAAGAACTGGATCGGTTCCTGAAAACGGCATCCATTGAACTGGTCCCCATTACGGCCGAACAAGCGGATAGCGCCCGACGCGCCTGGCGGCGCTTCGGGAAAGGCAACCATCCAGCCGGGTTGAACTTTGGAGATTGCTTTGTCTACGCGCTCGCGCAAACGAGCCGTGAACCGCTTCTATTCAAAGGGGAGGACTTTGCCCGCACCGACATTGAAGCGGCATAAGCCGTGTCGGGTTTCCCTTTGTCTTACTTCCGCTCTGCTCGAAGAAATACTGCGCAAATGCATCTTCTCGTCCGGTTTTCGCGGCCAAACGCCCCCGTCTTCGCTGACGGCGAGAAGTTCCCTCACAGGGCCATTTGCAAGGAACCGGAACAGGTGCAGCCCGGACTCGGGCCTGCCAGAAGAACACGCCTGCAGCATTCAGCGAAATCTCCCAAAGCCAGCCGCCACCTTGCTCCGTCTTCTCCCCGCCCCCATATCGCTGCCCCGCAGCATAGCCCCGCCCCCGCCACCCACTGACCACTGACCACTGACCACTCACCACTCACCACTGACCACTGACCACTGACCACTGACCACTGACCACTGCAGTCCCCCCCGCCACCGTGTTGACAGCAACAGACGGGAATGCTACCATGCTGATATTCCCCAACCCATAGCATAGGCGTAGTGTCTCTGTTTCACCTGAAGTCTGCGCGGCGACTCCATCCGCGCAGGATCGTATCGCCGACCCAGCTGACACTGGCGCCGCTTTAGACGAAGTCCGCCATTCAATGCTCGATTCCGCTTGATCGATTCTGAACCCAGAGTTCATTCGCCGTGAATCGACCAGTAGCTTCCAATACGGAGGTCTAAAGTATGAAAAACAGAAAAATTTCTATCCTGGCAGCGCTTCTCGTCTCTGCACTGCTCCTGGCGGCCTGCCCTCAACCCGTTCCCGTCGCCGAGACAGCCTTGGAAGCCCCGGCCTCTGATGCCGCGGTCCAGGGCGGCGTCTGGGTAGAAGGCTCCAGCGCCGACGCAACCATTCTCAATCCCATCCTCGCCTCCGACAGCGCCAGCTTCGACGTGCTCGGCTGGTTCTTCCCCAGCCTCCTCGGCCAGGATCCTTTCAGCGGCGCCATCGTCCCTACCGAGATGGCCGAAAGCTGGGATGTCTCTGAGGACGGACTCATCTGGACCTTCCACCTCCAGGACGGCGTCATGTGGTCGGACGGCGAGCAGGTCACAGCCGACGACTTCAAATTCACCTATGACGCCATCGCCAGCGATCTCGTCGAAACCCCGCGCAAGGCAAACCTCGACAACATCGCGAGCATCGACGTCCTCGACCCCTTGACCATTCAGGTCACGTACGAGGAAGTGAAATGCGATGCCCTTAATAACCTCGGCCTCGGCTGGCTGCCAAGCCACCTCTACGCCGAAGATTTCAGCGACGTCATGGACAGCCCCCTCAACGAGGAGCCAGCCGTCAGCGCCGGCCCCTTTATCTTCAACGAATGGATCCGCGACGATAACGCAACCGTTCTGCGAAACGACACCTACTGGAAGGGCGCGCCCAACATGGACGGTTGGATCTATAAGATCGTCCCCGACGCCGGCGCACGCCTCGCGCAGCTGCAGACCGGTGAGCTCGACCTCATCGGCGTGCAGCCCGAACAGCTGACCACTGTCCAGCTCAACCCCGACCTGAACCTGCACAAGTTCCAGGACGACGGTTACAGCTACATCGGCCTCAATCAGGCCAACCCCGAGAACCCCCAGGCCGGCCAGGACGAGGATGGCAACCTCGTCGAGCAGGATCCCCATCCGATTCTGAGCGATCTGGCTGTGCGGCAGGCGATCGCCCACGCCCTCGATTACGATACAATTATCGAAAATGTCTATCTGGGCCAGGGCTACCAGATCGCCGCCAATGTTCTGCCCGCCGTCGGCTGGGCCCACGACCCTTCACTCGAACCCTACGCCTTTGACACCGACCGCGCCGCGCAAATCCTGGATGACGCCGGCTGGACCGACGGCGACGGCGACGGCGTGCGCGAGTGCAACGGCTGCGCCACCGCCGAAGCCGGCGCCTCCCTCACCATCCGCCTGCAAACCAACGCCGGCAATACCA
Organism: Caldilineaceae bacterium; assembly: GCA_022824025.1. Taxonomy (GTDB): domain Bacteria; phylum Chloroflexota; class Anaerolineae; order Caldilineales; family Caldilineaceae; genus Bin5. The sequence continues at coordinate 22,852 of JAJEBF010000038.1, read as the reverse complement.
CACGTGAAGACCTCGGCGCCCTGGTGCAGGACCAGCTCAACAGCATTGGTTTCGACATTCAGTTCGAAGCCATCGAGTTCGGCACGCTCGTCGGCGAACTGCTCGGCCAGACATTCGACATGGTCATCATCGGCTGGACCGGTCTCGGCACCGACCCCAACGATGACTCCTTCTGGCACTCCAAGTTCGACACACCCGGCAGCGGCTTCAACTTCGTCAGCTACCAAAACGCACGCATTGACGAACTCCTTGAACAGGCTGTCAGCGTTCCCGGTTGCGCCGCAGAGGACCGCGCGCCCTTCTACCAGGAAATTCAGAAGATCATTCACGACGACATTCCCTATGTCTTCGTGACCGGCTCGGTCGGCAATACCGGCTACTCAAAGAAGTTCAACGGCACCGAACCCGGCCCGTGGAGCTTCTACCACAACGTTGAGACCTGGTCTCTCGCGCAGTAGACCGGCGCAACGATTTCTGGAAGAATCTCGCGCCTGACGAACAGGCCGCGTACGAGATCTGAAGAATCCGCCACCGCTCGCCCTCCGCGCGCGCTGGCGGATTCTCACCTATATCTCTAACGCGCCCGCCTGTCCGTCCAGGCGGATCGAAAGACAGTATCAGACCATGGCCCGTTACGTAATTCGCCGCCTCCTCCAGGCAATCCCCACCCTGCTTGGCGTCAGCGTCATCAGCTTCGTGCTGGTCTACAACTCTCCCGGTGATCCCATCCTCATCCGGACCTTCGATCCCAACATTACACAGGAAACACGCGAAATCCTGCGCAGGCAACTCGGGCTGGATCAACCCTGGGCCCTGCAATATATCGGCTGGCTGACCGGTGTTACACTGCGAAACGGCGACGTTGTCGCAGAGTTCGACCGTCAGGATACCCGCTGTTCCTTCGCCGCCGCCCTCAATACCACCTTCTGCGATAACGGCGGCGGCATCCTGCGGGGCAATCTTGGCACCAGCATCGCCACCAATCAGCCCGTCTGGGAACGCCTCGTCGAGCGTATGCCCGCGACTTTTGAGCTCAGCGTCTCCGCGCTCTTCGTCTCACTGCTTCTTGGCGTGCCACTGGGCGTCCTCAGCGCCGTCCGCCAGGCATCGCTGTTCGACGGCTCCGTACGCGTGCTCGCCGTTGTTGGCAATGCGCTCCCTTCCTTCTGGTTCGGCCTGATGCTTATCTTTTTCTTCGGCGTTGTGCTTGGCTGGCTGCCCACCGGTGGCAGGCGCACCGTTTCCCTCACCAACGAGTTCGACCTGCTGGACCGCGTCAGACATCTGATTCTGCCGACCATCATTCTTGCCTTTGGGGGAATCGCCGGCATTAGCCGCTTCATGCGCACCGAAACGCTCGAAGTAATCCGCACCGACTATATCCGCATGGCCAAGGCCAAAGGCGTCCCCGCCAACCGCGTCTGGTTCATCCACGCCCTCCGCAATGCTCTCATTCCGCTGATGACGATTCTTGGCCCAACCATCTTTGGCGTCCTGACCGGCGCCGTAATTGTCGAAACCATCTTCTCCTGGCCCGGAATGGGGCGCATGACCTTCAGCGCAGCCGTGCAACGGGACTATCCGACGGTTCTGGGCGCAGTGATGTTCTTCGCGCTCCTGACAATCCTGGGCAACCTCCTTTCGGATATCCTGTACGGCGTCGTCGACCCGCGCGTGCGGCTCTAGCAATGAGGACAGGCCTATACTCATGACCGTTGCTCAAGCGCACGGCTCGACGCACGCAGACCTGGCCGCCGAACCCCAGCTGCAGCGCAAACCACTCACCTACTGGAGCATGGCGCTCCAGTCCCTGCGCCGCGACCTCGTTACACTTATCGCCCTGGGCTTTCTCGTAACGATGGCCGCGCTCTCTCTCTTGGCGCCGGTAGTGGCCGGCGCTGTCGGCATTGGACCCAACGACACCAACCCCGACAACGCCTTCCAGCAACCCTATCTGGGGCCGTACATCCAGTGGCGCGCCGGCCAGGACCCACTGCGCGCCCCTCTCCTCCTGGAAAAAGCCGGCGGCGTCGCGCACTGGCTGGGCACCGACCAGCTCGGCCGCGATCAGTTCGTGCGCCTCCTCTACGGGGGCCGGGTCAGCCTTGGCATCGCCTTTGCCGCCACTATCCTGATTCTCATCCTGGGCGTGACCGTCGGCACAACGGCCGGCTTCTTTGGCGGCGTTGTCGACGACTTCATTATGTGGTTTATCAATACCTTTGTGTCCATCCCGGGAATCTATCTCCTCATCATCGTTACTGCAATGTTCAAGCCCAATCCCATCACCCTGACCCTCTTCCTTGGCCTCTTCGGCTGGTTTGGCACCGCCCGCCTCATCCGCGGAAATGTATTCAAAGTGCGCGCCCTGGATTTCGTGCTCGCGGCCCGCTCCGTCGGCACGCGCAATGCCCGCATCATGCTCCAACATGTGATCCCCAACAGCCTGCCAATTATCATCGTCAACGCAGCCATCGATGTTGGCATCCTCATCCTTGTCGAATCCGCTCTCAGTTTTTTGGGATTGGGCATACAACCGCCAACGGCAACTTGGGGTAATATGCTCAACAGGGCCAATAACTTTCTTTTCCTTCGTGACCCGGAATCCGGCGCATTCGTGGCGCTGCATCTGCTCGTCGGCCCCGGCCTGCTGATCACGCTTACAGTGCTGGCACTCTACCTCATCGGCGACGGTCTGCGCGACGCGCTCGACCCGATGATGAAAAACTTACGGTAAACAGTTTGGCGCACACAGTCGGTCCGACCAGCTCCACCCAATGGCTGGGCGCCAGCTGCCGAAAACATTCTGCACGTACGCAACAAAGGAGATAAGCGAATGTCTAAGAAACGTTTTGCCTTCCTGGCGATCCTCCTGATCGCCGCGCTCGCCTTCGCCGCCTGCGGCGGCGGCGGTGATACGGAAATGGCCGAGGAGCCGGCCGCGCCCGCACAGGAGGAACAGGCCGCCGAAGAGACCGAAGAAGTGGCCGCAGAAGAAAAGGAAGAAACCGAAGAAGTGGCCGAGGCTGAGGAAGAAGAACCCGCAGCCATGAGCGAGCGCACCGGCGCCTGGGTCGACGAAGTCATCGCCATCGAAGAACCCTCAGCCGCCGCTGCCGTCACACGCATGGATCTCGCAGAGATCGACGCCTACGCATTCTCCATCAGCGACGCAGAGGTCTACGCCACTGTCCAGGGAATGGATAGCCTGACATATTCCAACTCCTTCGGCGTCTACGCAGAGCTGACCTTCAACCCCGCCGGACCGGTATTCGACGGCACCGGCAAACTCAACCCGTTTGCCGTGCCGCGCATCCGCGAGGCCATGAACTACCTGGTTGACCGCGACTTCATCTCCCAGGAAATTTACGGCGGCCTCGCCTCACCGCGCTACATGGCCATCACCAATGCCTTCCCGGACTACGCTCGCCTCGTCGACATCGTGCGCCAGCTTGAGCTTGAGTACGCGCACAATCCCGACAAAGCGGCCGAGATCATCAACGAGGAAATGGAAGCATTGGGCGCCGAACTGGTCGACGGCGTCTGGAACTACGAGGACGAGCCGGTCGAGGTAATCTTCCTCATCCGCACCGAGGATGAGCGTAAGGAAATCGGCGACTACGTTTCCACTATGCTCGAAGACCTTGGATTCAGCGTCGTCCGTGACTACAAGACCTCCTCGGAAGCCTCCCCGATCTGGATCGGCACCGATCCCAACGAAGGAATGTTCCACATCTACACCGGCGGCTGGATCACAACCGCCATCAGCCGCGACCAGGCCGGCAACTTCGACTTCTTCTACACCAACCGCGGGCTGCCCTTCCCACTCTGGCAGGCCTACACCCCGTCCGAAGAATTCGATGCCATGTCCGAAAAACTGGACCTGCGCGACTTCACCACCATGGATGAACGCCGCGAGCTCTTCGGCGATGTCCTCGCCCTCTCCATGCAGGACTCGGTGCGTGTCTGGCTCGTGAACCAGCTTGGCTTCACCGCCTACAGAGACGATGTCTCCGTCTCCACAGACCTGGCCGGCGGCCTCAACGGCGCCCGCCTCTGGCCCTACACACTGCGCCGCGCCGGCGAAGAGGGTGGTACCCTGACCATCGCCATGCCCAGCATGCTGCCTGAGCCCTGGAATCCCGTAGCCGGCTCCAACTGGATCTACGACACCATGCTGATCCGCGCCACCGCCGATCTGGGCGCAATGCCCGACCCCTTCACCGGGCTCCAGTGGCCGCAGCGCTTCGAGAGAGCCGAGGTTACGGTCAAGGAAGGGCTCCCCGTCGGCAGCACCCATGACTGGGTCGACCTGACCTTCGCCGAACAGATCGAGGTGCCCGAAGATGCCTGGCTCGACTGGGACGCCGTTGAACAGCAATTCGTAACCGTCGGCGACCTCCATCCCGACGGCCTCACAGCCAACCTCAAGAGTGTCGTCTACTATCCGGGCGATCTCTCCGATCTGACCTGGCACGACGGCAGCCCGATCAGTCTCGCCGACGTCGTCCTGGGCATGATCACCACCTTCGACCTGGCCAAGGAAGAGAGCGCCGTCTTCGACGAGGCCCAGGTGCCGAGTCTGAACAACTTCCAGAGCCACTTCCGGGGCTACCGGATCGCGCAGACGAGCCCGCTCGTCATCGAGTATTACAGTGACCAGTACACCCTGGACGCCGAGCTAAACGTGGCCAACTTCTTCCCCGGCACACCCTGGCATTCGTTGGCGGTTGGGCTCCTGGCCGAAGCCGCCGGTGACCTCGCCTTCTCGTCCGACAAGGCCGATGCCAACGAAGTCGAGTGGATGAGCTACATCGCCGGGCCGAGCATCGAGATCCTCCAAGGGCATCTCGAATCCGCCGCCGCCGATGGACATATCCCCTACGCGTCCACACTCGGCGACTATATCAGCGCCGATGAAGCGGATGCACGCTGGGCAAACCTCAGCGCCTGGTACGAAGATAAAGGGCACTTCTGGGTCGGCAACGGGCCCTTCTACCTCGAAAAGGCCTTCACCACCGAGAAGACCGTCCAATTGATCCGTGTCGAAAGCTTCCCCGACGCCTCCAGCAAGTGGGAAGGCTTTGACACACCCATGATCGCCGAAGTCTCGGTCGACGGCCCGGCCCGCGTCGCCTCCGGCGATGAAGCGACATTCGAAATATTCGTCGACTTTGCTGGCGAAGCCTACGCCACTGCCGACATCGGCGAAGTCAAATATCTCGTCTTTGACGCCCTCGGCGAACTGGCCCTGACCGGCGCCGCCGAAGCCGTCGAGGATGGTCTCTGGCAGATCACCCTCAGCGCCGAAGACACCGCCGGCCTCGAAACCGGCGCCAACAAACTGGAGGTGGCCGTCGCGCCCCTGCGCGTCAGCATCCCCACCTTCTCGTCCCTGGAGTTCGTAACCACGAACTAACCCTGAAGCAGTGAGACTGGGAGAGTGAGGAGAGAGGGTACCCTCTCTCCTCACTTCTCTTCACTCTCTCCTGCATTTGAAAGGTCACCCTATGACAGATGCGGCTCTGCCCCTCCAACCCGGCGCCGAGAGCGGCGAACGTCAGCAGACGCAAAGCACGCTCGCCCGCGTTGTCCACTACACCGGGCTTCGTATGGTTGCCCTCTTCGTCACCGTGCTCATCGGCGTCTATCTGACCATCCTGATCGCCAATATGGGCGGCCATGTCGATGACATTCGCAGAAACTATATTCGCGAGCAAGTGGCAATCTCATTGGGGTTCGATCCCGATATCAAAAACATGACCGCCGAAGAACGGCGCGAACATGCAGAAAAACTGGTTGCTCTGCAGGAGAAACGGATGGGGCTCGACCAACCCTTCCTCCTCCGTAGCTTCCGTTTTCTGTTGGGGGCCATGACCCTCAACCTTGGCTGGGCTGATAACATGTCCAGCGACAGCGGCTCGCGTCAGGTGCGTAACATCATACTGGAGCGGCTGCCCGCCACCATTCTTCTCTTCTCCACCACCTTCTTCCTGTCCTTTTTTGTGCAACTCTTCGTTTCCCTCTATCTTTCACGCAACTACGGAAGCCTGATCGACCGGGTCATCGTCGCCTTGGCCCCCACTTCCGCGGCCCCCAGCTGGTTCTACGGCCTCTTCTTCATTCTGCTCTTTGCCGCCCTCTTGGGCTGGTTCCCATTCGGCGGGCTAGTCTCCGCGCCCCCGCCGGACACAACCACCGGCTACGCCCTCAGCGTTCTCAACCACATGGTTCTGCCCGTCACGGCCACATTTCTCAGCTCGATATTTCTCGGCATCTACGGCTCGCGCACCTTCTTCCTCATCTTTTCCAACGCCGACTATGTCGACATGGCCCGCGCCAAAGGTCTGCCCGACCGCGTGATCGAGCGCCGCTACATCTTGCGGCCGACCATGCCCACCATCGTGACCGGCCTGGCGCTTTCAATCATTGGCCTCTGGTTCGGTTCGATCGTGCTTGAAACGATCTTCAACTGGCCCGGCCTGGGCCGGCTCTTCTATCTGGCCGCCAACATCTTCGAAACCGCGGTGATCGTCGGCTCTACTGTCATCTATGCCTATTTGCTTGGCATCACTGTCTTCTTCCTCGATATCGTCTATGCCCTCATCGACCCTCGCGTCAAGGTTGGCGGCAACTCGGGAGGACAGTCATGACGGCCATCAGACGGACGCTCGCCGCGCTATCACAATACCCTTCCGCCGTCGCCGGCCTGGCCATCATCGCGGCCATGGTCTTCTTTTCCATCTATACCGTGATCGCCATTCCCTACAGCGAAGCCGTCAACCTCTGGCGGGGAGGCGAAGGCGTCTGGCTGGAAAACCCGCGCACGGCCATGCCCATATGGGTGAACCTGTTCCCCGGCGTCAATCAGCCCGAGACGATTATCCTGGGCCCCGCCGGCGAAACCGACGTCGACTCCGTCCGGAAGACGCGCGAGATAGTCTCCGAAGAGATCACCGACGTCATCACCACCTTCACGTTCGACTTTACGGCCGACGAGTTTCCCCAGGAAATCTCCCTCTTCCTCAGGTCGGAGCATGAACAGAAACGGCCCCTCGTGTCGCTCACCTGGCTGACACCCGACGGCCGCGAAATCCGCATCGCCGATGTCACCGTCGAAGGACCCGTAACCGTCCGGTTTTCGCAAGAAGAAAAACTCGAAAGGCGCCTCGACGGGGTCAGACCGGAAATCGGCCTCTTCGCTGATCCCGCCGCCAGCGAAGACGACCCCAGGCCGCTCAAGGGTACCTACCAGCTCGTCGCCGCCGGGCTCGTGTTCGAAGATGATGCCGATGTTGACGCCCGCCTGGTCGTCTACGGCCAGGTCTATGGCCTCGCCGGAACCGATCACCTGCGCCGCGACCTGACGCTTGCCCTCATGTGGGGGATGCCCGTCGCCCTCGCCTTCGGCCTGATGGCGGCCGTCGGCACCTCCATAAGCACACTGATTATGGCCGCGATCGGGGTCTGGTTCGGCGGCATCGTCGACGCGACAATTCAGCGCATCACCGAGGTAAACCTCATCCTGCCCGTTCTGCCAATCCTGATTATGATCGGCATATTTTATTCCCGCAGCATCTGGGTCATGTTGGGCGCTCTCATTGTCCTCAGCGTCTTCAGCTCGGGCATAAAAACCAGCCGCGCCATCTTCCTCCAGATCAAGGAGGACCCTTACTTCGAAGCCGCACGCGCCTACGGCGCCGGCAACTTCCGCATCATCTTTCTCTATCTCATCCCGCGCATCATTCCCACCCTCGTGCCCGGCTTCGTGGTTGCCATCCCCTCTTTCGTCTTTGTGGAAGCTACGCTCGCCGTGCTCAACCTGGGCGACCCGTTGCTGCCTACCTGGGGCAAAGTGCTAAGCGACGCACGCGTCAATGACGCCCTCTACCAGGGGCACTACTATTGGGTGCTCGAGCCCGCCGCGCTCCTGCTCATCTCCGGCATCGGCTTTGCCATGGTGGGCTTCGCCCTGGACAGAGTCTTCAACCCCAGACTGAGAGAGCTGTAATGACCCAATCCCAGCAGCCTCTCCTGCAGATCGAAGACCTGCGCCTCTATTTCCGCACGCAGCAGGGCGTCCTGCACGCCGTCGACAGCGTCAGCCTCAACCTGCGCCGCAATGAAGCCATGGTCATCCTCGGCGAATCCGGCTGCGGCAAGACCTCGCTCACCAAGGCCATTCTGCGCATGCTGCCCCGCAACGTACACACCTACTCCGGCAGCGTCAAACTCAACGGCCAGGACGTCATGCAGCTCAGCGACGAAGAGTACCGCCAGCAGGTCCGCTGGGTACAGATTTCTCTCGTGCCCCAGGCTGCCATGAATTCGCTCAACCCTGTGCTCAAGGTGGGAGACCAGGTCGCCGAGCCCCTTCTCTCCCACTACGGAATCCGCCGCAGCGAAGCCCTCGAACGCGTCGCCGTCGCCTTCCAGAATGTCGGCGTTCCCGCTGATTTCATCAACCGCTACGCCTTCGAGCTCAGCGGCGGCATGCGCCAGCGCGTCGCCATCGCCATGGCCATGGTCACCGACCCCGACCTGATCATTCTCGACGAGCCGACGTCCGCCCTCGACGTCCTCACCCAGGCCAACATCATGAACGTCCTGAAGAGGGTCAAACAGGAGACCAGGACCAGCTTCATCCTCATCACCCATGACATCGGCACCTCCAGCGAACTCGCCGACCGCGCCGCCGTCATGTACGCCGGCCAGATCGTCGAGCTCAACGACGCCGAGCAGTTCTTCGTCGAACCGCTCCATCCCTACTCACAGAAACTGATGGCCAGCGTCCCCAAACTGCGCCAGGTCGAGGAACCCGACTTCATCAGCGGCCAGCCGCCCAGCCTGCTGGACCTGGTCCCCGGCTGTCGCTTCGCTCCCCGCTGCGACCATCGCTTCGAGCTCTGCGACACCGACCCTGAACTGGCGCCGGCCGGCCGCCGCCAACATGTAAAATGCTGGCTCCATCAGAACGGAGACACCCCGTGATGCATCCAGCCGACAAACTTGCTGTCCCCCCCGCAAAGGAAATCCGCCGCCCGCAGAAAGGCCCGCGATGACAACGGCAACCCCTGAAACCGCGCCGGCCCGGCCCGCCAGCGGCTCCGCGGCCCAGACCGAACCCCTCCTCTCCCTGCGCAATCTGCGCACCTGGTTCGAGCTCAGGCGCTGGGGCTTCGGCCGCGCCGGCACCGTCCGCGCCGTCGACGACGTCAGCTTCGACCTCCACGCCGGCGAAGCCATCGCCATCGTCGGCGAAAGCGGCTGCGGCAAATCCACCCTCATGAAGACCATTCTGGGCCTGCATATGCCAACCGAAGGCTCCGTCATCTTCGAAGGCCGCGATCTCAGTACCCTTGACTCGAAGGAGATGCAGTGGTACCGCTCACAGGTCGGCTATGTCCAGCAGGACCCCTTCGGCGCCCTCCCGCCCTTCATGGACATCCGCCGCATCCTCGGCGAACCGCTCAAAATCCACGGCCAAATGGACGAGGCCGGCCGCCAAAAACGCATCTACGAGGTCATGGAGGAGGTCCGCCTCACGCCTGTCGATGACATCCTGCCCCGCTTTCCCCACATGCTCAGCGGCGGCCAGCAGCAACGCGTCGTCATCGCCCGCGCCATGCTCCTGCGCCCGCGCATGATCGTCGCCGACGAACCCGTCTCCATGCTCGACATGTCCGTGCGCGTCGAAATCCTTCGCCTCCTGCAGGGGCTCCAGCGTTCCCACAACCTCGCCGTCGTCTACATCACCCACGATCTCTCCACCGTGCGCTACTTCTCCGAGCGTATCTTCGTCATGTACGCCGGCGAAATCGTCGAACAGGCGCAGATGGACGACCTGCTCCGCAACCCCCTCCACCCCTACACCAGCGCACTCCTCGCCGCCATCGCCGACCCGGACCCGGAAAACGCGCGCGTCTTTCGCGACGTGCCGCCCGGCGAACCCCCCAGCCTGGTCAACCCGCCCTCAGGCTGCCGCTTCCACCCGCGCTGCACCCATTTCATCGAAGACCTGTGCGCACTGAAGACGCCCCTCGACTTCGAGCCCGAACCCGACCATCGCGCCCGTTGCTTCCTCTACCAGGATTAGAGGCAGTCCGCCACTATCCACTATCCACTATCCACTGGTGTCCCCCATGCCCACCGCCCCGGTTCATCTGATACTCTACGGCTTCTTTCTCCTGCTCGCCGGCTTTTTGCTCGCCTTCGCCATGGTCATCAAAGTCATCGAAGCCGGTTTTCTGCTCAGCTTCCTCGCCTACGGCGCCTCCCTGGCCGGCCTGATTATCGGCTCGTACGGCGCCGCCAGCTACGCGCGGACAAAACGCTGAACCGCTCAACTGCGTAAACGGAGATGGAAAATCAGAAACTGATTTGTCCTTCCTGAATGGTAGACGCTATAATGAATGTCTATGGTCGAAAATGGACGCGACCGGTGACCGCGCTGTTATGGTTGCGCCCCGCTCGATGACAACCGTTTCCCCTGCGCCCTGAATGACCACAGATACGAAAAAAGTCTATGTTTGAAAAACAGATCGGAATCGACCTCGGCACTGTCAACGTTCTTGTACACGTGCGGGGGCGGGGCATCGTGCTGCACGAACCGTCTGTCGTGGCCATTCGCCGCGAGGCCAACAAGATGGTGCTGATCGGCCATGAAGCCTACGACACGCTCGGCCGCACGCCCGAAAGCATCGAAGTCGTCCGCCCCATGCGCGACGGCGTGATCGCCGACTTCGTCGTCACCGAAGCCATGCTGCGCAAATTCATCCAGGACATCGTCGGCCGCTTCCCCCTCTTCAAGCCAAGAGTCATGATCAGCACCCCGCGCGGGGTCACCTCCGTCGAAGAACGCGCTGTCCACGACGCCGCCATGCAGGCCGGCGCCGGCGCAGCCTACCTCATCCCCGAACCGCTCGCAGCCGCCTACGGAGCCGGTCTCCCGATCGGCACGCCAACCGGCAATATGGTCGTCGATATGGGCGGCGGCACCACCGAAGCCGCCATCGTCTCCATGTACGATATCGTCGTCTGGAGCAGCGTGCGCGTCGGCGGCAACCGGCTCGACGAATCGATCGTCAGCTACATCCGCAAAAAGTATAACCTCCACGTCGGCGAACAGACCGCCGAAGAGATAAAAATCGCCATCGGCTCCGCCCTCCCCACCGAAGAAGACCGCGCCATCGAAGTACGCGGACGCGACCAGATCAACGGCCTCCCGAAAACCATCGAAATCACCAACAGCGAAGTCATCGAGGCCATGATGGAACCCCTCCAGGCCATCGTGCGCACCGTGCGCGCCACCCTCGAAAAAGCGCCCCCGGAACTCGCCGCAGACATCATCGATCGCGGCATGGTCATCACCGGCGGCGGCGCGCAGCTCCGACTCATCGCCTCACTCTTCACCCACGAAACCGGCGTCCCCGCCTACGTCGCCGAAAACCCCATGGCCTGCGTCGCCCTCGGCGCCGGCCGCGCCCTCGAAAACTACGAAATCATGCGCCGCAGCCTGCCCATGCTCTACTCATAACCATCCCGAACCACCCAACGCCCCACCCTTGACCATGTCATTCACGCCCAAATCAATAGACAGCAAAGCCGTCCATGGCGGCGAAGAACGCCGCTATGCCCCGCCTGCCCCCAGCGCCACCCCCGCGCCCGTCGTCAGCGGCATCATCCCCAGCATCGGCTACGTATACGAGGACTCCACCCACCTCGACAGCGCCCTCGGCGGAGACCCCGACCTCTACGTCTACGGCCGTTACGGCAACCCCACTGTCGCCGCCTTTGAAAACGCCATCGTCGACCTCGAATGCCACGACATGCCCGAAAAGGCCGCCGACCACTTCGCGCTCGCCACCGCCAGCGGTATGTCCGCAATCCACCTCGCCATGGCTGCCTGCGGCGTCCAGGCCGGCGTAACCGTCGCCGCCGCCCAGGACTGCTACGGCGCCACCTACTCCCTCGTCGACAGCCTCTGGCCCCTATATGGCGCAAAGGGCCTCTTCGTCGACGCCACCGACCTTGATGCCGTCGAGCGCATGCTCGCCAAAGAAGCGCCCGTCGTCCTCGTCGTCGAGACCATCTCCAATCCACTCCTCAAAGTCGTAGACATCCCCCGACTTGCCCAGCTCTGCCGCGCCCACAACACCCGTCTGCTCGTCGACAACACCTTCGCCACCCCCATGCTCTTCCGGCCCCTCGCCCACGGAGCCGACGTCGTCATTCACAGCGCCACCAAGTATATCGGCGGCCACGGCGATGTCCTGGGCGGCGTCGTCGTCGCCCGAAACGAGCTCCGCCCCTCCTTCTGGGATTTTCTCAAAAAGACCGGGGCCAACCTCGGCCCCCACGAAGCCTGGCTGCTTCACCGCGGCCTCAAAACCATGCCCCTGCGCGTCGAGCGCCAGTGCGGCAACGCTGCCGCTGTCGCCGAACAGTTGAGCCGCCATCCCGCCCTTGCCCGCGTCCGCTACCCGGGCCTCCCCGATCATCCCCAACACCAGCTGGCCGCCCGGCTCTTTGGCCAGCGCGGCTATGGCGCCGTCGTCGCCCTCGAGCTCAAAGACGCCGGCCGGCCCGAAGTCTTCCGCTTCCTCGAAGCCCTCCAAATGGTCCAACCGGCCACCACCGTCGGCGACGTCTACTCCCTCGTCCTCTACCCCAGCCACGCCTCCCACCGCGCCCTCTCCCCCGCCCAGCGCGCCGCCGTCGGCATCTCCGACGGCCTCGTCCGCCTCGCCGTCGGCGCCGAAGATCCCCACGACATCACCGCCGACATCTCCGCCGCCCTCGAAAACTGATCCCTCGCCACCGCCCTCCCACCACATCATAAAGTGACCAAAATCGGATTTTGACAAACATTGGATGATCGCATACAATAGCCGACAATTTGCAGTCAACAGGAATTTGCCACCATCTTCCAACCGACTGTAACGCTAAAAGGAACTGATTCAGCGGATTGCACGCTGATAGCCTGCATGACACAACAAACAATTCGCACCGAGAAAGCGCCTGCTGCTGTCGGCCCCTATTCTCAGGCCGTCGCAACAGAGCATCTGATCTTCACTTCGGGTCAGATCGGTATCCATCCCCTTACCGGTCAACTACGACCAGGCATTGTCGAACAGACCCAGCAAGTCCTGGATAACCTCGCCGCCGTCCTCGACGCCGCCGGCTCCAGCATGGGCAACATCGTCAAAACAACGATTTTCCTGACCGACATCGCCGAATTTTCCACTGTCAACGAGATTTACGCGCAAGCGTTCCAGGATGAACCCCCTGCTCGCAGCACAGTGCAGGTCGCCGCCTTGCCACTCGGCGCCCTGATCGAAATTGAGGCGATCGCTTTACGCGTCTGTAGCGCTTCAGCCGGCGAAACGTAGTACCTTTCCACAAAGAAGACAGAGCCGTCTTCGCCCCACAAATACCGTTCAGAGTAGTGCATTCCCCCTGGCTTGCACTGATTAGAATGTCAAAAAGCGCGCCCAACGCTGGCAGGTTCGCGCTTGAATATAAACTGTTTGCCCTGTAATTCCGTATCGATTTCGCGTCCATATGTTTTCCGCCAACGTCAGCGCGTATCTGCCGTTATAATCTACTTCTATTGGAGGAAGTAACACAGTCATGTCAAACCAGCAAGCAACCGTAGCAATGGAACCACACGCAGATTTCCTGCAAGAGGATTTGGACGAGGCCCCGCCCAGCGACGATCATCCAATGGCCCTCCTCCTGCAGGAATTCGACGATTCCTATGTCAACCAGCCCCAAACCGGGGACATCCGCCACGGCGTTGTCGTCGATAAACGCGCCGGCGAACTCCTCATCGACATCGGATACAAATCCGAAGGAATCGTCACCGGCCGCGAGGTCGACCGTCTCGAAGGCGAATTCCGGGAAATGTCCGTCGGTGACGAGGTGCCCGTCTACGTCATGCGCGAAGACCGCGACGGCAACCTGCTCCTCAGTATCACCAGGGCCCGCGCCGAAAGCGACTGGAAACACGCCGAAGAACTGTTGGAATCGCAGGAAATGTTTACCGGCTCCGTCAGCGGCTTCAACCGGGGCGGCGTGATCGTCAAAATCGGCCAGGTGCGCGGCTTCGTCCCCGCCAGCCAGCTCAGCAGCGAGAGCCAGGCCCAGCAATCCACCGAAGCCGAGCCTGACAACCGCTGGATGAAACTGATGGACGCCGAACTGCGCATGAAGGTCATCGACCTTGACCGCCGCCGCAATCGCCTCATCCTTTCAGAGCGCGTCGCCATCCGCGAATGGCGTCGCGAACAGAAGGAAAGACTACTCAAAACACTCGAAGAAAACTCCGTCTGCGAGGGCGTCGTCAGCAGCCTCGCCGACTTCGGCGCCTTCGTCAATCTCGGCGGCGCTGACGGCCTCATCCATCTCAGCGAACTCAGCTGGGGACGCATCAACCATCCCAGCGAAGTGGTCTCCATCGGAGAAAAACTCCAGGTCATGGTCCTCAACGTTGACCGGGACCGCAAACGCATCGGCCTCAGCCTTCGCCGACTGCTGCCCGAACCGTGGGAGACCGTGCCCGACCGCTACGAAGTCGGCCAGATCGTGCGCGGCCTCATTACGAAACTGGTCCACTTTGGCGCCTTCGCACGTCTCGAAGGTGACTCCATCGAGGGTCTCATTCACATCAGCGAACTCGCCGAACACCGCATTACCCATCCCAGCGAGGTCGTCTCCGAAGGACAAGAGCTGGAGTTGCGTATCATTCGCATCGATACCGAAAGACGCCGCATGGGCCTCAGCCTCAAACAGGTCGCGCCCGAAGAAGAATCGGTCGAGTTCGATTGGGAACCCGCCCCGCTTGAAGAAAACGCAGACCGCGCCCCCGGCGCGTCAAACGAAACGAGCGCCCCGGCCGCTGAAATCACCGAAAACGGCGCCGCCCAAATCGAAGCAACCACCGAAAACGCCCAAAACGCGCCCAGCCCGGACAGCGCCGCTGATGAACAGACCGAACCCCCCGGAGCCCCGGAGGTCGTTGAAGCCGTAATGTAAGGCCCGGCCGCCGGCGCCCCCTCCCCCGAAAAGGGGCGCCGCGCCGCCATCCTGCCGCCAGCAGCCTGCGCGCCGGGCAGGAACCAAGACCGCCAAAACGTGTCGGACATTCCGTCCGACACGTTTTTTGCTGAATTGACAAAATCGCCGGGCCGTCGTTACAATACTTCAGCAGCTAACAGTGCCAGCATGGTGAGCCGATGCTGCCGGTCCGGGCCCCCTTTCCACAACTGCGCCGGTCCAGTCCAACGGTTCTCCAACCCCAGGCCGCCAATCGCACCTTACCTTCCGAAAAGCGCCAGGTCCCGACTTCTTGCGGCCATGCGCTTCGATTCGTTTCCATTTTGTCCGCCGCCTGAGGTCAGCATATTCGGTATCAACGGCAAACGGACGCCGAACAACGCGACGGAGCAAAACGGAATTCCCATTACGGCTGCCGGGTGGCCTCTATGGTATAGTACCTTCTGTCCGTTTGCATACAAGCAGGAAAACGATTATCGAGGGAATGAACCCATGTCTGATAAACTCGAACGCTTCACGAAACGTGCGCGGCGAGTCCTAACGCTTGCCCAGGAACAGGCCCTGCGGCTCAATCACAACCATATCGGCACCGAACACCTGCTCCTCGGCCTCGTCCAGGAAGAAAACAGCGTCGCCGTAAAAGTGCTCAAAGAGCTCGGCGTCGAGCCCGGCCAGGTCGTGCGCGCCGTGGAACGCACCGTCGGACGCGGCGAACGCGCCCCCTTCGGCAAACCCACCCTCGCGCCCCGCACCAAACGAGTTATCGAACTGGCTGTCGAAGAGGCCCGCATGATGGGCAACCACTACATCGGCACCGAACACCTGCTCCTCGGCCTCGTGCGCGATGGCGACGGCGTCGCCGTCAACGTCCTGCGCAACCTCGGCATCAACCTCGACCGCGTCCGCACCCAGACGGCCCGCGATCTCCTGCAAAATAGCGCCCAATCCAAAGAAAAACAGAAAAAAGAGTCCAAAACGCCCCTGGTCGACCAGCTCGGCCTCGACCTTACCGCCTCAGCGGAAGAGGGCCGGCTTGACCCCGTCATCGGCCGCCAGATGGAGATCGAGCGCGTCATCCAGATCCTCAGCCGCCGCACCAAGAACAACCCCGCCCTCATGGGCGAGCCCGGTGTCGGCAAAACCGCCATCGTCGAAGGTCTGGCCCAGCGCGTCGTCGACGGCGACGTGCCCGAACCGCTCCTCAACAAACGCATCCTCATGCTCGATGTCGGCAGCCTCGTCGCCGGCACCATGTACCGCGGCCAGTTCGAGGAAAGACTCAAAAAAGTTATCGAAGAAATTATCAACAGCGGCGCCATCCTCTTCATCGATGAAGTCCATATGCTCGTCGGCGCCGGCGCGGCCGGGAGCAGCGTCGACGCCGCCAATATCCTCAAACCCGCGCTCAGCCGCGGCGAGCTCCAGGTCATCGGCGCAACCACCCTCGACGAATATCGCAAACATATCGAAAGCGACGCCGCGCTCGAACGCCGCTTCCAGCCCATCCTGGTCGAAGAACCCGGCATCGAAGAGACCATCGAAATCCTCAAAGGCATCAAGAGCCGCTACGAGGAACACCATAAACTGATCATCTCCGACGAATCTCTCGACGCCGCCGCGCACCTGGCCGCGCGCTACGTGCCCGACCGCTTCATGCCCGACAAAGCCATCGACCTCATCGACGAGGCCGGCAGCCGCGTCCGCATGTACAAAGCCCCGCACGCCGTCAGCCTGCGCGAAACCTTTATCGACCTCAAACGCCTGCAGAAAGAAAAAGAAGAGGCCCTCGAAACGCAACGTTTCGACGACGCCATCGACCTGCGCTATCGCGAGGTCGAGCTCCAATCCAAACTCGACAAACTGCGCGAAGGCTGGCGCCAGGTCGCCAATCAGCCCGTCGTCACCGCCGAAGACATCGCCGAAGTCGTCTCCATGTGGACAGGCGTGCCCGTCTATCGCATGGGCGGCGAAGAACGCGAACGCCTCCTCGGCATGGAAGACGAACTGCACAAACGCATCGTCGGCCAGGACGAACCGATCAAAGCGATCAGCAAAGCAGTCCGCCGCGCACGCGCCGGCCTCAAAGACCCCAAACGTCCCATCGGCAGCTTCATCTTCCTCGGGCCCACCGGCATCGGAAAATCAGAGCTGACCAAAGTCCTCGCCGAATTCCTCTTCGGCAGCGAAGAAGCGCTCATCAAACTCGACATGAGCGAATTCATGGAACGCCACAACGTCAGCCGGCTCGTCGGCGCGCCGCCAGGTTACGTCGGCTACGAAGAGGGCGGCCAGCTCACCGAGGCCGTACGCCGCCGCCCCTACTCCGTCGTGCTCCTCGACGAAATCGAAAAAGCCCACCCCGAAGCCTTCAACATGCTCCTCCAAATCATGGAGGACGGCTCGCTCGCCGACGCCAAGGGCCGCCGCGTCGACTTCCGCAACGCCCTTCTCATCATGACAAGCAACGTCGGCGCAAAACTGATCCAGGGCTCCAAGGGCATCGGCTTCGCCATCACCGCCGACGAACAGACCCGCATGGAAGCCGAGTACGAACAGATGAAGACGCGCGTCATGGATGCCTTGAAAAAGACATTCCGCCCCGAATTCATCAATCGTCTCGACGGCATCATGGTCTTCCGCAGCCTCACCAAAGAAGAGATCACCGAAATCGTCGAACTGGAACTGCGTTCCCTGCGCACGCAGCTGGCCGAGCAGGACATGGAGCTCGAACTCACCGCCGCTGCCCGCTATGCCATCGCCGACGCCGGCTACAACCCCGATTACGGCGCCCGCCCCCTGCGCCGCGTCATCCAGAGCGAAGTCCAGGACCCCCTCAGCGAAGCGCTCCTCGAAGGCCGCTTCGTCCCCGGCGATACCATCCAGGTCGACTTCATCCCCAACCCGCCCGCCGACCCCAACGCGGAACTGTCCGACACCAACCAGGCGGGAGGCTCGCGCAACCCCTTCGACGCCTCCAACGGCGCCGATGCCGATGATGAGCCCAAGGGCACATTCGAATTCACCGCCATCGCCCGCCGCGAAGTAAAGGACGACGAAGAGGAGGAGGACACAGAGGCCACCAAAGAGCTCGAAGCCCTCCTCCAATAGCGCCCGCCACAGCCTGCATCGCGCAGACGCGCAACCAATCGAGGACTCCGCCCGCGGAGTCCTCGTCCCTTGCTCCCACTAAACTCCATCAACCCCCGTCCCGACACAAAAGCCGAAAAGAGCGGATAACAATGGCTGCAAGCAACAAAAAAGCCGGCCTCACGATTCTGGCGCTGGTCCTCATCTCCATCGCAGCCCTGGCGCTGCTTATCGGCCTCTTCGGCGGACTGGGCCCCCTCGCCAACGGCTCGGACCCGGACCCGGTCAATCAACCCACACCCCCGCCCGCGCCCGATTCATCCCCCGGCGACTCGCCCACGCCCGACTCATCCCCCGGCGACTCGCCCACGCCCGACTCACCGCCCGGCAACCCTACCCCGCCCGACTCACCCACCGGCGACCCGCCCCCACCCGACGCGCCCCCACCCGACTAACGCCCCCGCCCCTCCCCCAGCCTCGCCACCCACTATCCACTATCCACTATCCACTATCCACTATCCACTATCCACTATCCACTATCCACTATCCACTACCCACCGCCCTTTGTCTTTTCCCCCAAACGCGCATATCATAAGCCCTCCGCGAGCATCGACTCCACACCGATCACAACAGGAGGAACAATAGCATGAATCAGCGCGTCGGGTTTGTCGGCCTTGGCATCATGGGACAGGGCATGACCCGCAACCTTCTCAAAGCCGGATTCAACCTGCGTGTCTGGAACCGTACCTCCAGCCGCATGGACCCACTCGTCGAGGCAGGAGCAACCGCCGGAGCCAGCCCCGCTGACGTCGCCGCCAACAGCGACATCACCATCGTCTGCGTCAGCGACACCCCGGATGTCCAGGAAGTCATCCTCGGCGAAAACGGCATCCTCTCCGGCGCCAACGAGGGCTCCCTCGTCATCGACTGCAGCACCATCAGCCCCCAGGCAACCATCGAAATCGCCGCCCAGCTCAACACAAAAGGCGTCAAAATGCTCGACGCGCCCATCAGCGGCGGCAGCGAAGGCGCCGCCAACGGCACCCTCAGCATCATGATCGGCGGCGACGCCGACCAGGTCGAACGCGCCAAAGGCGTCTTCGAAGCCATGGGCAATACCATCACCCGCGTCGGCGACCAGGGCGCCGGCCAGACCGTCAAACTCGTCAACCAGATCCTCGTCGTCGGACACGCCCTCGCCATGAGCGAAGCCCTCGTCTTCGCACAGGCCGGCGGCGTCGACCTCGAAAAATGCCTCAACGCCGTCTCCGGCGGAGCCGCCGGCAGCTGGATGCTCGCCAACCGCGGCCCGCAAATCATCCAGCGCGACTGGCGCCCAGGCTTCACCATCGACCTCCAGCAAAAAGACGTCCGCCTCATCCTGCAGGAAGCCGACGCCCTCGGCGTCCCCGTCCTCCTCACCGGCCAGATCTTCAACCTCTATCGCACGCTCCAACAGATGGGGCTCGGCGAAGAAGGCAACCACGCTCTCGTCAAAGCCCTCGAAAACCTCAGCGGCGTCCAGGTCGCTTGAACGCCGCCTGACAGCGCCGCGACACCCCCAAACAGAACGCCCGTTGCCGCCTCCAGCCCCCTGGAATCCCGGCAACGGGCGCCCATCTCCCCTTTGAACCCGTCATGAATCTGGCCGCCGCTCCCGCCGCCAGCCAACGCACCGCAGGATCGCTCCTGTACGCTTAACATCCCAATCCCCTCCCAATCGCGCCCGATTTGCCAACATCCCCAAACGCGCACGCCCATCTGCCCTCGAACCGATTTATTTTTTTCCCTTCCCGTTTTACAATTAACCATCAGACATTTCGCAGGTGTTTCCCACTTGAAGACTGCCCTCGATCTTTTCAACACTGTAATGTTACGACGCGATACAATTCTGACCGCACAAACAGGAAACAAATGAAACGTCTACTCACTCTGAGCGCCTTTCTCATCGCCGCCGTATTCGCCGTCCTGGCCTACGCGCTCCCTTCCAACCAGTTCGACTTTTCCTTCCCTCTGGCAGAGCCGGAGCCGCTCGTGCCCGGGTCGTCGCAGCCCGCGACCGCGCTCGCCGCGCCCGAACTCGTGCCCACCGCCGGCGAAGGACAGATCATCATCACCTGGCAGCCCGTAGCCGACGCCAACAGCTACGAACTCTGGTTCCGGCTGGCAGCCAACCCCTGGGAAGAACTCGCCGCCGGCACGCTCATCAGCTCGACCACCATCTATACCCATACAAACCTCCTGCCCGGCGACATCTACACCTACGCCGGGCTCGCCGTCTCCTCCTCCGGCGAAAAAGGCCCCTGGTCCACCGAAGTCCATGCCACCGTGCTCGCCGACATCGACGCCCCTGTCCTCATCGCCGCCCCAGGCCCCGCCCGGATCGACCTCTCCTGGCAGCCCGTCACCGGCGCCGACAGCTACGAGCTCTGGGCCTATGAAAATACAACCAACTGGCAGCGGATCGACGCCGGCCAGCTGATCAGCGCCACCACCTCATTCACCCATTCCGATCTCGCCCCCGGCGTCATCTACTACTACCAGATCCGCGCCCTCAACGCCGACGACGCACCCGGCCCCTGGTCCGCCCAGGTCCACAACGCCGCCAACGCCGCTCTGGCTCCCCCCGCGCTCACAGCAACCGCCGGCGCCGCCCAGGTTACGCTCACCTGGCAGCCCGTAACCGACGCCGCCGGCTACGAAATCTGGACGCGCCAGAGCGACGCCGCCTGGCAACAGATCGACGATGGCTCCCTCTCAGGAACGGACACCTCCTTCATCCACTCAGGTCTTGGCATCGGACAGACCTACTATTACACCGCACGCTCCGTTGCCGCCTCCGGTCACAAAGGCCCGTGGGGCCAGCAAACCGAAGCCACCCCCAATAACGGCCTCGCCGCACCCGCCCTCACCGCCACAGCCGGCATCGGCTTCATCTCGCTCAGCTGGCAACCGGTGACAGGCGCCGCCACCTATGAACTTTGGGCCGAGAAAGACCACGCCGACCGCGAACGCCTCGACGATGGCGCCCTCACCGCGACATCCTACACCCATGACGAACTGACCCCCGGAACCCACTACCACCATCTCGTTCGCGCCCTTGCTGCCGACGGCACGCCAGGCCCTTGGTCCCAGGAAACTGAATCCACCGTTGAAGGGGCCTTTCCCGCCCCCAACCTCACCGCCACCCCCGGCGTCCGCCAGAATACCCTCTCCTGGGATGCCGTCACAGGCGCCGCCAAATACGAGCTCTGGGCCTGGGAGGACGGCGTCGAATGGTACCGGCTCGACGACGGCTCCCTGACTGATACCACCTACAACCACACCGGCCTGACCATCGGCAATACCTACTACTACTCCCTCCGCGCCCTCTCCTCGGACGACAAGGAGGGCCTGTGGTCCGCCCATGCCGAAGCCACCGTGCTCGGCGAACTCACCACGCCCGTCCTGACCGCAACCGCCTCCGGCGGCCAGGTCGTCATCACCTGGCAACCCGTCCCCGGAGCCGATACCTACGAGCTCTGGGTCGCCGACAGCGTGAACGGCTGGCAGCAGCTCGATGACGGCGCCCTCGCAGCCACAACCTTCACCCACTCCAGCGGCGCCGCCGGCACAACCTACTACTACACCCTGCGCGCCCACGCCAGCGACGGCAAGGAAAGCGCCTGGTCCGAACACGTAAGCGCAACCCCCTGATCCCCAATCCCCATTCCCGCCGGCGCCCGAACCGCGGGAATGGGGATACCCTTACAGACACCCTCTCCCGCCGGCCGTATCATATCCGATGTACAAATACAGTTGCCGGCTCCCCGTGACATGAAACCGCTGTCACCGCTTTCCGTATTGCATTAAAGAGGCCCGGCATACGAATGGCTGGCCAGTTCGGACCCGGCGCGATTCGCGCGCGGCGCGATCTGTCGCTATAATTGCCTTGCCCATCTTCTCGCAACCGGCCGGGAACGACATCCGAAGCCTCGGAGATCGATAGAGATGAAAAGACTGTTGACCGCGATCATCACTCTCGCCGTTCTCGGCGCCGCCGGCTGGTTCGGCTTCCAGCGCTTCCAGGAAAGCCGCGCCCAACTCGACGAACAGCCCACCTACGAAACCGTCTCCGTAGAACGCGGCACAATCAGCAGCACCGTCAGCGCCACCGGCAGCATCGAACCCGAAGCCGAGGTCGCCCTCTCCTTTCGCGCCAGCGGACGCGTAGAGCAGGTGCTCGTCTCCGTCGGCCAGCCCGTGGAGGCCGGCCAGCTCCTCGCCCAGCTCGACGTCACCGACGCCTCCCTGGCCCTCGAACAGGCCGAAGTCTCTCTCCAAATCAGCCGCGCCCAGCTCGATAAACTGGAAAAACCGCCCTCCGACTCCGACATCATCGCCGCCCAGGCCAACGTAACCGTCGCCCAGGCCAGCGTCGCCAGCTCCGAGGCCTCCCTCGCCAGCGCCCAGGCCAGCTATCGCGACCTCATCGCCGGCGCCTCCCCCGAAGAGATCGCCGTCCAGGAATCCCAGATCCGCCAGGCCGCGGTCAGCGTGCGCCAGGCCCAGAGCGCCTACGATGAAGTCAAGAACTTCCCCGACGCCGGCGCCTCGCCCCAGGCCGTCCAGCTCGAACAGAACACCATCGCCCTCGAAGTCGCGCAGGCCCAGCTCGCGCTCACGCAGAAGGGCGCGGATGAAGCCCAGATCGCCGCCGCCCTCGCCC
>JAJEBF010000049.1 GCA_022824025.1 Caldilineaceae bacterium | reverse complement strand
TGTTGGGGGATGCGTTTGTCGAGGCGGGCGGCGGTGGAGGAGTTTCTGCCGCCGCGGGCGCGCCAGACGCTTGTGATGTGGGCGGGGGCGTGGGCGAAGCAGTAGCCGTCGAACTGGTCGAGGCCGCGGGCCTTGCAGGGCGCGCCGTCGCGTTTTACGCTTTTGCAGGGTGGTTTACATTGGGGCTTGGCGGGGGCGTGCGCGTGCGCGCAGAGGTCGTTCATGGTGGGATATCCTTGTTGCGGGGTGCTGCCCGAGAGCCGGCCGGTAGGCTGGCGCGGGCGGGGCGG
The DNA here is from genome assembly GCA_022824025.1 of Caldilineaceae bacterium. GTDB lineage: Bacteria > Chloroflexota > Anaerolineae > Caldilineales > Caldilineaceae > Bin5. Next base: position 9,937 of record JAJEBF010000049.1, on the reverse strand, counting down.
TTGGTTGGTGTCGGGGGAGATCACACTAACGCGAGGATTTGTATGAACAGCATGGAACAAGTGTACTTGATCCTGCGCGCCGTGTCAAGGGGCAAATTAGGACGGGGATTTTTGTCTGAACGGGGATTTGGGGGGATTGAGGGGATTAGGGGGATTAGGGCCAACGGCGAACGGCAACGTCTTTTGATCCACGGAGGGGCATGGAGAAGGGAAGAGGAACTGCAGTGGATAGTGGATAGTGGATAGTGGATAGTGGCGACGGCACTTGGACTGGTTGGGAGCGCGAATTGGCTTTTGTTTAGTCGTTACCAGAGGTGGACGAAAGGTCATCCCCATTTTGGACTGCACACTTTCAGGGGTAAGGCAAGGGAACTGCGGGGTCGGCGAGAGACAGGGGGAGGGACGGCGCAGGAGGGAGGAGGGAGGAACGGGACGGGAATCAGAGTGGCGAAGTGGCTCCGGGGGGCATCCTTTCTTGCGTATTGCGGAAGGCAGAGGGCTGAACCGGGGCGTTTCGCAAGGAGACAGGCAAGACGTTGAGAAATGATTCCAGCAAACATTGTAGGCATCGCCAAGGGGCGTCTCAACGGCCCTGTGCCGCAGGCGTTAGTTTAGTGCATTTTTCGGAGACAGGAGCCTAAGCAGGGCGCTGGCACAGGGTATTGAACCAATGCGGCGCTGTTGCGCTGCCATTGCCGGGTAAAGGAACCACCGTGCTTGCGAGGGGGAGCGATGTCAGGTAATTTGGGATGGCCGTATCCGGTCCTGGCTGCGAAAACCTTCAGACAACAAGAGAGAGAGAGAGCAACAAAATGGCTGAACAAAAGCTCTTGCGCCACGTCGTCCTGTTTCAGTTCAAAGAGCGGACGCCTCAGGAAAAAGTGCGTGAAATCGAGGACGCATTCCGCGCCTTGCCAAGCAATATCGATGTCATCCAGGATTTCGAGTGGGGCACGGATGTCAGTGTCGAGGGCCTGGCCGACGGTTTCACCCACTGCTTTTTCGTCACGTTCCGCAGCGAAGCCGATCGCGACGCGTACCTGCCTCATCCCGATCACACGACCTTTGGCGCGCTGCTGCGGCCGCACCTGGAAAAAGTGCTGGTGGTGGACTACTGGCAGCAAGGATAGAGCGAATGAATCGAAGACGACTCGAAATGGTCAGCTATAGGATACTTCCACCATTTGGTGGCCGCGCAATTCAGGAACTCTGAAGTTGAGACGGCCGGTCTTTTCGCCGAAGGCCAGATTCTCGCCGTCGGGCACACACCGCACTGAAGACACCGGACCGGGAAGGCGAAGGCTGACGCTGAGGTCATACAGAGGCAGGACATCTTCAATCACGTCAAAATCCTGGCCTCGGCGTTCGGGGACGTAGTAAAGCAGATGGACCACGACACGGTTCTGCCCGGGCTGTTCATTGACCGCAGTCAGCATGCCGCTTGGCCCTTCGTGGCGCAACAGCGGGTCGGGCAGGAGCGTTTCGAGCGCGTTGAGAAGCAACTGCTTACACCAGCGAGGCGCGTTCTGATTGTACTGCCGGAAAATGGGGTGGGCGAAGTAGATCACGCCGCCTGAACGGGTGGCGGCGGGACCGGCCGGCGCGCCGCTGGCAGGCGTTTGGCGGTGTGAGCAGAAATGCTGCCAGGTGCGGTCAAAGTAAGCGGGGACCATCCTCGCGAGAATCTCCGTGTCATCCTCTGCCGAAATCTCCAATCCACGCATGTACATGACATACTCAGTGTTGCGCAGGCCCGGCGCGAGCGCGCCCTCCGCGCGCAGGTAATCGACGTAGTCTCCGCTGGGAAAGTGGCGCCCTCGAACCAGCTCACCATCGCTGTCTTCCGGCCCGTCACCTGCCTTGCGCACGCCCCACTCCTGCAATGCAAAGTCTGACAGATCGGGCGTGAGGCCGGACTCGAACGAGGCGATGACCGAACCGCCTCCGGACAGGTAGCAGGTCATTTTGCTCGCCAGCTTATCGTCCAGCGTCACCCCGTCGGGCAGAATGAGAACGCGGTATCCCTCCCAGCGCGTCTCGCTGTCAACGACGTCGAACTGGCGCCCGCCCTCCTGCAACATGCGCACTGCTCCGACGGTCTCGGCGGTCAGCCTCTCGCCGGTGAACGCCTCCATGTTGAAGACGCCTATGTCGGTAACGGGACGCGCCCCGCGGCACCACGGCTCTTTACCGGCGACTTCGCGGTAGACCGGCCCGACGAGGTCGTAGGTCGCCCGGTCGAGCCGCCCGGTAGGGTGGAGCTGGTCGCCGATGGAGCACTTGGCGTTCAGCGCGAGCATCTGGAAACATTCGTATTGGAGAGCGGCCTCGTTCTTGTAGGAGTGAAAGTCACCCCAGGAGGTGTGAAACTTGCCGGTCATGCCGAGGCCGTCGTGTCCTGTAGTCCGTGCGTAGCGCATGGAGAGCGGAAAATGCATGTAGCCCCACCCGCCTGAGGGCAGAGACTCAATCTCCCAGTGGCTGTAGGTTTCGCCGGTTGCGCGCTGGCGGGGCCCGACGTGGCCGGAGTTGTAGAAGATTGTGCAGTCTTCGCTATGGGCGCGCACGTGGGCCGACATGTCCCGTTTGAAGCGGTCGGTCACCATCCGGCCAAACTCCTGGCGGGCGGCGCTGCACGACGGGTCGACGCCCAGCGACAGCATCTCCTCGCGGCAGGCGGGGCAGGAGCAGTCCTGGTCCTGGACGATGTCAAAAAAGAAGCCGTCAACCGCGGGCAGGTTGGCAAACATGTCGTCTACGTGGGCCTTGAGAAAGTCCACATAGTCCGTGTTAAGGCAGAGTTTCGCGTAGAATCCGGCCATGTAGGGATTCTGTCCCTGGATGGAGCCATCGGCTGACAACTGCAACCACTGCGGCTCCCTTTGCGCGGTGAAGTAGTCCCACTGGACAGTGGTGTAGATGGGGATGCGGATATCGCGGGCGTGGGCGGCTTCGATCTGGTCGGCGAGCAGGTTGCGCTGAAGGTGGGGATGGCGCCGCTCGGGGTGAGCCTTGGTGTCGTAGAAGATCATCCCGTGATGGCCGCGGGCAAAACAGGTAATCGAATCCACGTGTGCGTCCACCAGCTGTTGCGCCCAAGCCGCGCCGTCGAACTCGCCGCCTATGTTTTCCAGCTTCTCGCTGGTGTGAAAGTCAAGGTGGACCTGGCGAAAGCGGAGAAAGTCGGGCATCGGGTAGGGTCCTCCTGTGGAATGACCAGTCAAACAGGCTTGTTTCGGATCGCCATATAGTGTACAGCAACGCCGCGCCAACTCTCAAACAGAGTCTCGAAGGTGGGTGCAGTCCGAATTCGGGGGCGACCTTGATAGTGCCTGTGGAAAACCGCAACTGGACTGCAGTGGTCATCGTTTCGTTGCCTGAACGAGGAATTGGGGGTTGGGCTCTGATCTGTGGACGAGGGGAGGGGGCTGGCGGGAAGGGGGCAACTGCAGTGGGCAGTGGTCAACGGTTGGGTGCCGCTAATGCGTCCAGCAGCCTTCTGTGTACGCCTCGCGCATGAACAGCTTCCTGCGGGCAGGACCCGCGTTTGAAATCCAATCCGCGGGAATCTCTTGTGTGTGCCGGTGGGGCGGACCCGCCTCTTTGAAAATGTCTATGTTGAATATCCGGTAGGGCTGCGGCGAGTCGATGGGCTTTGGCTCCACGCCATGGTAGATGCGGGCGTTGATGTAGACCATGCTGCCCGGCGGCAGCTCGAGACGCTTCTCGCGCAGAGGGCGGCCGGCCTGCGCGTCGAATTCGCCGGCAAGCAGCCTGAGTGGAAACGCGTCAGCGGCCTGCCTGTTCGGTGAGGCGTCCTCGGTCGGCGCGATCAGGTGGCTGCCAGGGATGACCTTCAGATTGCGGTCGCCCAGTGTGAAACCGTTGAGGTAGTAAAGAATCTGGACGTAGTACTTGTCGCGTTCAGCGAGGTTGACGGGGTTCTCGTGCTTCCAATGGTGGTGGTCCTGATGGTAGCGGAGCGGGCCGATGCCGCGCGGCGCGACGTTGAGGGCGGAGTGACAAAAGTGAAAGTCGGGCCCAATCGTGGCAGTCAGGAGCGCGGTGATGAAGGGGTCGTCGATGAGCCGGTCGCCATAGGGGCCGCGTTCATTCCAGGGACGGATGAAATAGGCCTTGGGATCTTCAGCAAGGTCTTTCAGTTGATCGACATATTCCCGCACCTGGCCAAGGCCCTCGATTTCCCGGATGAGACATTCCCTGGCGTGGTCGGTGAATACGTTTGGGAAGGCGATGTAGCCGTCATCGTGAAACGAGTCCAGGTCGGCCTTGGAAGGGCCGGGAATTCGGAAGAGGGAGTCGCGGTCAGTCGTCATTTTTTCGCCTCCTTGAGCTGGCACTGTAGCACAGGTAGGGGGTCGTTACAAGGAGACGTTCCGTCTGGGGGCAGTTCGAGTCAGGGGCGAGCCTCAGGCTACACTCGGTGATTACGCTGTAACCCTCAGGCCGCTTCTCCTGAGAACGAAACTGGTCGGACCTGCGATGCTCAGAGGGTGGTGAAGCAGGGATTCGCCGCGTGTCGGGCGTACGGGGGATCGCTGGGGAGGGCCTATAGGGGCGGAAAGGTTCGCGTGAGTTTGGGGCTATCGCTGCGAGATTTCAGTGAATGCTGGCGGGCGCTTCTCCTGAAAACGCCAAGTTTGGACTGTGCTCTTCGGTGATGTGACACTCCCCGCCAAAGAGGGAGCCTGCTCTCTAACTAAGGAACTGGCGCTGCTGTAGACGTCAGGACGGTAGAGAGCCGCAAAGGGAGACTCTTTCCTGAAGCGTTTGTTCAGGGGTGTTGAGAGCCTGTCTGCAACATGCCCTTGAGACTTCGGTTGCCCCAGAACATCAACTGACATAGTGGGACCAGAGCCCGTTTTCAAGGATTCTTGGATTTTGGACCGATTCCGGTCATGTGTTAGAGTTTTGTTCGTTTGGATCAAATATAGGCCCTAAGGATACAAATATAGAGTTCAAAAATGATCCTTTGATCCAAGAATTTAGTCTTCTCATGTAATCCACTTGATCAACAAAGTAACGAAGTAGAATTAAGTGGAGACCGTGACTATATTTCGAGTGGGATCATTCATGTTTGGAATCAGACTTATGTATCCTCGTAAATCTCAGCCAGCTTCGATGTCAAGGTAGTAAGAAACGGAAGGCTTCAAGGCCGCATGCGGGTATTCAGGCGCCAGGGTAGAAGCAATGGGTCCACACAGGCATTTCGAACGTTTGCCTGTGAATTGAACTCAGCGTGCAGTTTGTACTTCGACAAGCATGGACGGTACTCAACGGTATAGGTCAAATTCATCCAGGTTTTCTACCTCTGGCATTCATTGTGAAACGTTCTGGGAATGGAAGCAGCTATGCAAAGGTGGCTTCTGCCATCAAGATATCTGACAGATTTCAGGGAGAAGCAGCTTGCCCTGAAACTCAGCCAGAAAAGATAAGGGGATCAGTATAGATCGAACCAGCCCGGCCCGAATCGTGCCGGGACAGAAGGACGCTCGCTGATACGGCGCTGAACAGACCTTTCGGATCGTGCAACCGCCGTAGAAAAGGAGCGACAAGTTTCGTTTAGACCAGCCCAATGAAGGGTTGCGAAAACATCGTCGATTGACCGGCCCAAGTGAATTGGAATCGTCAATCTGCGATTAAATTCCTACGAGAGGAAAAACGAATGTTGCACCGACGCGCGCTTAGGGTGGCTTCTGCCCTGTTCGGAACAATGATGCTGACCGGCTTCCTGATGTTCTCTGTAGCTGGACGCGATTTCACCGGAGTCGTACATGCCCAGGAAGAGGAGGAAAACTGGTCGATTCCCGAACTGCGGTTGGAAAGCAACACGTCAGGACACATCAGTGTTTCCTGGGACGCCCCTGAAGCGGCGCCGCAGGAGTACCGGTTGGTCTGGGCGCCCGACGGCGAAAATTTCCCCGATCGGACGGACGCGGACGGAAACGCCTTCTTAACAGGTACTTCACACGCGATCGGCGGCCTGGCGCCAGGAGCCAGATACAAAGTTAAGGTGCGTGCCCGGTACAGCGACGGAAACGGGCCCTGGAGCCAAGTCGAACGCATCACCGTATTCGGCGGGCATACGTCAACACCTACCGCAACAGCCACGCCCACTCCAACAGCGACACCACCTCCGGCAGAAGACACGGCCACGCCAACCCCGACAGAGACGCCCACTGAGTCGCCGCCCCCGGTAGAAGATACAGCCACGCCAACGCCGACCGAGACGGCGACCGAGACGCCGCCCCCGGTAGAAGACACGGCCACGCCCACCCCCACCGAGACGCCGCCTTCGGCGGAAGACACGGTCACGCCAACCCCGACCGAGACTGCGACCGAATCGCCGCCTTCAGTGGAAGACACGGCTACGCCAACGCCAACCGAGACTGCGACCGAGTCGCCGCCTCCGGCGGAAGGCACGGCTACGCCAACACCAACAGAGACGCCGATCGAGTCGCCGCCTTTGGCGGAAGGCACGGCAACGCCAACACCAACAGAGACGGCGACCGAGTCACCGCCTTCAGCGGATGACACTGCCACGCCGACACCGACCGAGACGCCCCCTTCGGCAGATGGCGCAGCCACACCAACACCGACGAGTACACAGGCTTCGGCTTCTGTCAAAGCCACCCCCACCGCCACCCCCACTCTGAATTCGGTTTCACTTCGGGCAGAGAACACGCCCACGCCGACACCGACGCCGACAGTGACCCCGCCCTCAGGGGAGGACACGGCAACGCCGACTCCTACGCCCACCGAGACGCCCGCAGAACACACCGCCACGGCCACAGCCACAGCCACGCCGACAGCTACTCTTTCGCCAGTCCAGGCTCAAAGAGATGTACTGGTTGCGCTGTACCATGCGACCGACGGGCCCAATTGGAAGAACAACAGCAATTGGCTCAGCAATGAACCCCTGGGCAAGTGGTTCGGTGTACAAGTACATTGGAATGGAGAGGTAGCAGTTCTAAACCTTTCCAGCAATGAATTAGCCGGCGAACTGCCATCGGACCTTGGAAACCTCTCCAGCCTGCAATATCTGGTCCTGTACAGTAACGACCTGACGGGGACAATCCCTCCTGAGCTGGGCAACCTTGCGAATCTCAATACTCTGTACCTCCATCAAAATGCACTGAGTGGACCAATTCCATCGGAACTCGGCCGCCTGGGCGCTCTGCAAATTCTCGAACTGAGCTATAACAATTTGACGGGAACGATCCCCTCCTCTTTGGGCAGTCTTTCGAATCTGACTAGGCTTGGGCTGAACTCCAACAACCTTAGCGGCGCGATCCCATCATCCTTGGGTGGCCTGTCGAATCTTAAGATCCTGAATCTCCATCACAATTCGTTAACGGGGACGATTCCCCCAGAAATCGGGAATCTGTCCTCTGTGGAGCATTTGAGTGCCAGAGTCAATCAACTGAGCGGGGCGCTGCCGGACGAAATCGGCCAGCTCTCGAACCTGAAGTTTCTGCACCTCGATCACAACAAGCTCAGCGGCGAAATTCCTGCTTCGATTGGCGGCCTGGGCAAGGTTGAAAAACTTTACTTGAACGACAACGAACTGACTGGCTCGATTCCGATCGAGATCGGAGGGTTGACCAAACTCAGGAATCTCGATCTGAAAAACAACAATTTGGACGGCTGGATCCCTGCAGAACTGACAACCCTTAGAAGGCTGAGTTTGCTGTACCTCGGTGGAAACGCCTTTACAGGATGTGTTCCCGCGGCAGTTTACTTGGACCGTTTTTCGGATACGCAGGAACTGGGAATCCCGTCCTGCGCAGAGCGGACCGTACTAACGGCGCTGTACAACGCGACGGATGGGGCGAGCTGGACAGACAGCGCCAACTGGCTGAGCGAGGAGCCGCTGGGGTCGTGGCATGGCGTGACGACCGACGCAGAAGGATTGGTGACAGGACTGTCCCTGGCCAGCAATGGGCTGAGCGGGACAATTCCAAGCGAACTGGTCGACCTTACCAACCTGGAGACGCTGCATCTGAGCGGCAACAATCTGAAAGGCTGTCTGCCTGGCGCCCTCTACGATGTTGCGACGAACGACTTGGATGCGGCGGGTATCCCGTCATGTGACCGTGACAAGAATGCGTTGGTCGCGCTGTACAATGCGACGGCTGGAGCGAGCTGGACAGACAGCGCGAACTGGTTGAGCGAGGAGCCGCTGGGGTCGTGGCATGGTGTGACGACCGACGGAGACGGATTGGTGACAGGATTGTCCCTGGTCAGCAACGGCCTAGTTGGGACGATTCCAAGCGAACTGGCCGAACTTACCAACTTAGACACGCTGCGTTTGAGCGGGAACAGTCTGAGCGGCTGTGTGCCGGGCGCCCTCTACGATGTCGCGACGCACGATCTGGACTCGGCGGGTATATCGTCGTGTGACAAAGACAAGGCCGTGCTGGAAGCGTTGTACCGAGCGACGGATGGAGGGAATTGGACAAACAGCTCGAACTGGCTGAGCGGGGCGCCGGTGAGCAGCTGGTATGGCGTGACGATTGACAGCGAAGGAAACGTTACAGGTATGTCTTTGGCCAGCAACGGGTTGAGCGGGACGATTCCGAGCGGGCTGACCGAACTTACGAGCCTGTCAACGTTGCAACTGAGCGGCAACAGTCTTAGCGGCTGTGTGCCGGAAGCCCTATATGAAGTCGCGACGCACGATCTGGATTCGGCGGGTATCCCGTCCTGCGGCCAGGACAAGGCGCCGCTGGTTGCCCTGTACAACGCAACGGACGGCGCGAGCTGGACTGACAGCGAGAACTGGCTGAGCGAGGAGCCGCTGGGAACGTGGCATGGCGTGACGACTGACGGCAACGGTCTGGTGACAGGACTGTCGCTGGCCGGCAACGGGCTGAGTGGGACGATTCCGGGCGAGCTGCTCGACCTCACGAACCTGGAGACGCTGCATCTGAGCGGCAACAGTCTCAGCGGCTGTGTGCCGGAAGCCCTATATGAAGTCGAGACGCACGATCTGAACTCGGCGGGTATCCCGTCATGCGGCCAGGACAAGGCACCGCTGGTTGCCCTGTACAACGCAACGGACGGCGCTAGCTGGACTGACAGCGAGAACTGGCTGAGCGAGGAGCCGCTGGGAACGTGGCATGGCGTGACGACTGACGGCAACGGTTTGGTGACAGGACTGTCGCTGGCCGGTAACGGGCTGAGCGGGACAATTCCGGGCGCTCTGCTCGACCTTACCGAGCTTGAGACGCTGCATCTGAGCGGCAACAGTCTGAGCGGCTGTGTGCCGGATGCACTCTACGATGTTGCGACGCACGATCTGGACGCGGCGGGCATCCCGTCATGTGACCAGGACAAGGCGCCGCTGGTTGCCCTGTACAACGCAACCGGAGGCGCGAGCTGGACAAACAGCGCGAACTGGCTGAGCGAGGAGCCGCTGGGAACGTGGCATGGCGTGACGACTGACGGCAACGGTCTGGTGACAGGACTGTCGCTGGCCGGCAACGGGCTGAGCGGGACGATTCCGAGCGAGCTGCTCGACCTTACCGAGCTTGAGACGCTGCATCTGAGCGGCAACAGTCTGAGCGGCTGTATGCCGGAAGCCCTATATGAAGTCGCGACGCACGATCTGGACTCGGCGGGTATCCCGTCATGCGGCCAGGACAAGGCGCCGCTGGTTGCCTTGTACAACGCAACGGACGGCGCGAGCTGGACAAACAGCGAGAACTGGCTGAGCGAGGAGCCGCTGGGAACGTGGCACGGCGTGACGACTGACGGCAACGGTCTGGTGACAGGACTGTCGCTGGCCGGCAATGGGCTGAGCGGGACGATTCCGAGCGAGCTGCTCGACCTTACGGAGCTTGAGACGCTGCATCTGAGCGGCAACAGTCTGAGCGGCTGTGTTCCCGAAGCCCTGTATGAAGTCGCGACGCAT
>JAJEBF010000014.1 GCA_022824025.1 Caldilineaceae bacterium | reverse complement strand
TCCGGAGCGGCGAAGCACTGGTTGTTTGTCAAGGTCGAGACGGATGAAGGGGCACACGGGTGGGGCGAGGCGTATACGCAGTTGGACCGGGATCGCGTCATCAAGCGTCAGATCGATGAGCTTTCCCGATACCTGATTGGGCGCTCCCCGTTCGATGTCAAGCAGTTTGTTTTTTCGGCGTACTCAGATTTTGCGGGAAAGAGGGGAAGCCTGGAGCTGTTCTGCGCGATTAGCGGCCTCGAGCAGGCCCTGTGGGATATCGCAGGGAAGGCGGCGGGGCAGCCAGTCTATAATTTGCTGGGCGGCCGAACGAGGCGGCGTCTGCGTGTGTACGCGAATGGTTGGGGCGGGGCAGAGTCGGTCGACGAGTTGACGGAAAAAGCCAAAGATGTCGTCGCGCGGGGATTTACGGCGCTGAAGTTCGATCCGTTTCCCGGTCGGTGGCGGGCATTTATCGATCGCGGGCAGGAAGAGGAGGCGATCGAGAGGGTCCGGGCCGTGCGGGAGGCGGTTGGTCCGGACGTGGAGATCCTGCTGGACATACACCGGAGGCTGGCCCCCATGCACGCTGTCCGGGTGGCGAGGGCGATTGAGCCCTACTATCCCTTCTGGTATGAGGAACCGGTATCGGCGCGTGACCTGGATGCACTGTCTGAGGTGCGTCATTCGGTGGAACTGCCGGTCGTAACGGGGGAAGAACTCTATACGAAGAACGAGTTTCGAGAGGTGTTCGAGAGGCGAGCCGCGGACATTCTCAACCCGGACGTGTGCAATTGCGGCGGCATTCTGGAGCTTCGGGAGATCGGCGCGATGGCGGAGGCCTATCATGTTGCGGTGGCGCCGCACAACTACAACAGCACGACGGTTGGCCTGGCTGCCACGCTGCACGCGTCGGCGGGCATGCCGAACTTCCTGATCACCGAGTATTTCGTCAATTTCGAAGAGGTAGGAAGGGAGATTGCGAGGCAGACTATCGAGGCGGAGAACGGTTACATTACGCTACCGGAGACGCCGGGACTTGGCATCGACCTGGACGAGGCGGCTTTGAAGGCACGACCCTTCAGGGAGCGGCCTCTGCGCGATCTTCCACTGGACTCTGGCAGTGTTGGCTCCTTGGGTTGAGAAAGGGTCTTCTTGCCGGTTAACAGTTCTTCCACATCTCTCTCAGAATTTCGGATTTGCTTCTGTACTCGACTGGATCCCGCTTGATGCTTTCGGGGCCGTAGCGCGTCATGATTTCCTCAAAGTACTGGCTCAGGACGGGCATGTCGATGCGCCCGCTGCGGAGCAGGATCAGCGCATCCTCGAAGTCGCTTTCGGTTCCCCGTTCAATTTTGCTGAGAGCCAGACTGTATAGATAGAAGTGGAAGACCTCAAGCCGCCCGTAACGACCAATGTACGGGCTGCGTTCACGGTAGCCCGCAGGCACAGGAATGAAATCGGAGGGTGAAGCCTCTACGATGTTCAGCGATAGTTGCTCCTTCAGGTCGCGCACCGCTGCCACAAAGTCTCTATGATCCTTGTCGTCTACCTCGAAAGAGATATCGATATCGAGAGTTTGATCTCGGAACCCTTCAAAGACCATTGTCGCGCCCCCAACCAAGTAGAGCCGCCCCGGCCTGGTAAAACGCCGCCCTAGTCGTTGCAGACACAGTTCGATGCTATCGCGTTCAGTTAGTGTACGCACCGGCCTGGTCTCTGGCCTCGATCTTCAACTGCTCAAAGAACAGATCGATCATATTGTTCAGGGCTTCAAGGCGGGCGAAAGGGTAGGCTGACCTGGCTCTCCAAGCTTCTGCCAGCGCATAGAGCCCGGTTCTGCCGAATCGTTCATCCGGCGGCGGCAGTCCCAACTGGCGCGAAAACAGGTCGGGCAGAAGCTCCATACTGTTGAGGTATAGCCTCAGGCGCGATAACCAGTTTCTTTGCAGGTAGACCGCGGCCATGTAAAGGGTCTGCAACTTGAGGGCCAGATCGGGGTGCAAACGAGCTGTCAAGGCGGGCATACAGTCTGCCAATTCAGGCTGGCGCAGGAGGAGGGGGATCATTGCCAGGCGCAGCCTGGAATCGTTTTGACATAGCAGCGCTGTCAACAACTGTTCACTGGATTCCAAGGCCTCGTAGGCGACAGCGTCGCTGGGCGCCAGTTAGCTGACGCCCCGCTGGCGCAAGGCGGCGACCAAGGACTCTCTTGAGTAGCGCCCCTCAAACTCCTGCTTTTCGTCCAATACCAGCCTACTTTGTCAATCAGTACAGATGGCCGCTCAGCCCAATGGGTCGTCTACCCATGGGTACTTGTTCAGGTCGACGCGTTTGAATGGAATCTCGGTGTAGCGGGGCGCGACTGCGCCGGGGGCGGCCATGTAGATTATCTGGGAAGCGATTGGCGCGAAACCGGCATAGAAGTGCTGAGAAGACTTCACCACCAGTATATGTTTATTCTGCGCGTCGACACCGAGGTTCGTGAAGACATCGGGGCTGAACGGCTGGCCCCGCTTGCTGCTCACGATAATATCGATTCCGTTGCAGTGCAAGCAGACGGAGTCTCCGCAAGGGATGCGCATTGGGTCGCCCTGTTGCGGCCATTCCTGGACCATGTTCTCGACAATACCGGTTACTTTCACGGTCAGGTCAAGGGGATCACCGGACATGGGGCCCATTTTGCCCCCCAGTCTCAGGTCCAGCGTTGATCCGACGCCGCCGGACATGGCTACCTGGACGGCGATAGGGTCCCACATGGTCGCGATTCCGGCGTTTCCGATTCCCCTGTCCAGCATTGCTTTGAGCATGAACGTGGAGTCGCTGGGGGCGCCGCCGCCTGCGTTGTCGGCGCGATCGGCGATAACGACCGGGCCGGTTGGATCTGCCAGGGCCTGCTCTAATGCTTCGTCAATCGAGTAAGGCGTTTGGTCGAGCTCGCGCCGCATTCCGTAAAATCTTCGGCCGATCTCTTCGGCCAGACGTGAGGCCTGTTCGGGGTCTCCGTCTGTGATTGCGAGGGCTTGCGCGCCGCATGTGGGCACGTCTCCCCAGGGAAAACAGTGGACGAGAGAGATTGAGAGGATGCCGTCTTTGCCTTCCATCGCGAGCAGCTCATCAACGAAGCTGCGCAGTGGTTCGTATGGCGTAAGATAGAGACCGATCATGCGGCAGTCAAAGAGGGCCATTGTGGGATTGGTCTTGCCTTCGGCGGCGTCGGCAACGATATGGAAGAGGTCGGATGCCCGGGCGGCGACGTCAGTATGTGGATACTCCTTGTAGAGTACGATGGCGTCGGCGGTATCGATCATGGCCTGTGTGACATCGCAGTGGAGATCCAGTTCGACGCCGATTTTCACGTCGGGCCCAACGAGTTGCCTGACGCGATCGATGATGTCGGTTTCGCAGTCGTCGTATCCCTCTGCGACCATTGCGCCATGCAGGCCCAGCAGCACGATATCGACGGGCATTGCGGCCTGCAGTCTTTCGAGCAACTCATCGCGCAGCGTTTCGTAGGTGGCGCGTGTCGTGAGGCCGGCGGGCTGCGCGTTGGCGGACATACCGAAGACGTAATCCCAGCCGCGGGCCTCGGTTTCGGCTTGGAACTGGTCGAAGGCGGGCTTGACGCCTTTCTCGACGCCGTCTTCGGGTCGGATAATGGTGTAGTCGCGGATCCCAGTCGGCATCGGTGAGAAGGTGTTGGTTTCGGTTGAGACTCCACCTGCGAAAACTTTCATTGCGAAAACCTTTCTTTGGGGCGATAATACGGACGGAATTGCTGGCTGAGCTAAGGGCAATACATGAGGCATTTCAGAATTGCCATTTGCATGGAATAATAGCACATAAGGCCTTTGGAGCGTACTATTTTTGTCATGTGGAAGCCACCGTTGACTGACTCCATAACTTTCTTCACGTCCAGAATTGATGGCGCTTGAGAGGGGCAGAACAGGATGAGTAACGGATCGTCGAACAGATTCCGTGTTGCCCTGGTCGGAACGGGGGGAATATCACGGGGTCATGCAACTGCTTGCGCGAACCTGGAGAGGGCCGAACTCACGGCGGTCTGCGACGTCTCGTCGCAGGCGATCGAGCGGTTTACTCAGCAGTTCGATGTGCCTTACGTCTACTCTACGCTTGACGAACTGCTGGAAGCGGGGACGTACGACATTGCGGTGATTTGCGTTTGGGGCGCTCTGCATGCCGAGGTTGGCATTCGGCTGGCGGAGTCGGGCCGGGTGCGGGCGATTCTCTGCGAGAAGCCTTTCACGCAGAACGCAGCCGAGGCAGAGGCTATGGTTGCTGCCTGCCGCGAACGCGGCGTGCTGGTCGCGGAGGCATTCAAGTTCAGGCACCATCCTATGCATTTGAAGGCAGAGGAGATTGTAAGGCAGGGCGGCATTGGAAACCTGTTGAACATACGAAGTACCTTTTGCACGAACGTTCCCTTGGAAAGACGCCGTCCAGAGGACAACTGGCGCTGGAATCGAAGCAAAGGCGGCGGCGCGATTTATGACCTGGCGTGCTACAATGTCCACCAGGCGCGGCATATTTTTGGCGAGGAGCCGGACTCCGTCTTTGCCGTCCAGACGAAAGGTGTCGAGGTCGAGGACGCAGTCTATATTACACTGGTCTTTTCCGGCGGGCGGGCAGCGCAGTTGACTGTCGGCTTCGATTGCTGGGCTTCGCAGTACGTGGAAATCAGCGGGGATGCCGGACTCTTGAGGATAGATAAGGCTTGGAATAACGAGAATCAGGACGTGGCGCTGACGTACCAATCGGCGGACGGGCTACAGACGATCCCTTTTCCGCCGACGCATCAGTTCACGCATCAATTGGACCATCTGCACAGTTGTCTTGAAAGCGGTCAGGCTCACCGGATTTCACCTGAAAACAGCATTGCGCAGATGCGAGTTTTGGATGCGGTTGCCGAGTCGATGAAGACGGGGGCGGTGGTGCGTCTGTGAAGTGGCTGGCAAATCGACAACGGCGGAGCGGGTCGTCAGGATTCGAACGGAACAAGGATCGGACCACTCTAACATAGGAAGTTGCGACGCGGCGCCCAGTGGGTTGATGCGCCGTGCCAAGCCCACAGGAGAGAGCAGACATGGCGGTGATCGACGCGATTCCGACGATGGAGCGGGACCTAAGGTTTTTTCCCGCCACGACAAAGGAACCGAAGAAGCTGACACGCGAGCAGGTTGACTACTTCAATGAGCACGGGTATCTATTTCCGATCGACCTATTCTCTGAGGCAGAAGCGGACGCCAACCGCCGCTATTTCGACCATCTGTTGAAGATGGCGTCGGATGCCGGCCTCGACAGCTATTCGGTCAATGGCTGGCATACACATTGCGCGGGCGTCTACGACCTGGTCACGAACGAGCGGATACTGGACTACGTCAAAGACATTCTGGGGCCGAACATCGTTTGCACGATGACGCATTACTTTTCCAAGATGCCCAGTGATGTGAAGTCGGTTTACTGGCACCAGGATGCTTCGTTCTGGGCGATCACGCCGAGCAAGGTGGTGACTGTGTGGCTGGCGATCGATGACGTGGATGTGGAGAACGGGGCGATGAAGCTCTTTCCCGGTACACATCTATTGGGGCGAATTCCGTTTGAGTGGGTGACGGACGAAGAGGACGGCGTGCTCAACCAGCATGTCCATAATCCGGAGCGATACGGCCGGCCGGTCTCAGTGGCGTTGAAGGCCGGGCAGATTTCACTTCACACGGACATGATTCTGCATGGTTCTCAGCCAAATCCGTCCACTCGCCGGCGATGCGGACTCACGATCAGGTATTTTCCGCCGGACGTTCGAGGAACAGAGCCGGAGAAAGCAGAGGGGATCATTGCCCGCGGGATTGACCCGAGTGGATACTGGCAACCAATGCCGCGGCCAGAAGGGGATGCCATTCCGCCGCGTCTTCTTGAAGAGGCGAAATCGTAGAGTCGGGCTCGCCGGAAGGCGGCGCGGGCTGGAAAGGCTGCGAAAGCCCTGGCTGGCAATCCTGCCAATCGGTGCGAAATTTCATAACAGTACAGTTTTAATACGGTGCAGCATCCTGGAGATTATGCGATGTCGCACCGTTCTGTATTGGCTTGGATGTCGAGCAGACGAGACGAGTTTCGGTTTTTTTCTGGATTGGATCAGACGGCGAGCTTTTCTTCAAATAGTGAAGGAAAGTGCCTAAAGGGGTCGCCGGGATCACGGAAGAGGATTTGCTGGCGGGGCGTCAACTGGGCGTTTGATGGGGTCTGCACGCGCCTTGCAGTCCACGCTACGTGTGAGATGCAGTATTTGTAGAGGAGTGCCCTGCGCTCGTGCTGCGCCTGCCAGGCAGCGGTACCGTGTGTCAGGGCCTCGGTGAACAGGATGGCCGACCCGGCTGGGGCTTCGGGGATGATGACGCTGGGATGGTCCTCGGGGGCTTCGTCAATCTGAGGGGGCAGTTTGTAGTTGCTCTTATGGCTGCCGGGGATGCAGCAGAAGCCGCCTTTTCCGGGGCCTGTGTCGGTGAGGCACCAGGTCACGACGACAAAGCCGTTGTAGATTTGGTCATCGCGGAACGGGACGTACTCGCCAGGGTTGGCGCCGGTGGTCGGGGAAGTGGCGCCGTAGTCGGCGTGTAGGCGGCCGCGCGGCATTCCCTGTTTCATGCACATGCCATAGATCCTGTCGAGGCGGAAGCAGTCTCCCAGGCGAAAGCGCAGGATTGGCATGATTCTGTCGTGGTCCAACAGGTCGACAAAGGGCTGGCCCCATTCAAGAAATCCTGGGCCGTCAGGCGCGCTGCCGAAACGTTGCGTTTGGCCTGGCGCGGGCAGCTGTTGTCGATCGAGCAGACTGTTCATGGTCTCAACTTCATCCGGGGTCAAGGCGTCTTCGATGACGAGATAGCCTTGTACGTCGAACAGATACTGCAGCAGATTCAGATCGTTCATTTCCTGGCCTCTGGATTCGGCTTGGCGAATTTTGGGGGGCTGTTCTTCAGGCCGCCTTGCTCTTAGGTATCTTAAACGAAACTGCGGACAATGGCACGGTTTTGAAAAGCAAGGGGACGGCGCAGCGACTCCCGTCATGCGGGGGCTGCGCCGTCCGGTATCCATTCGGTCAAGCGGCGCCGGGCGAGGCTGAGGCCAGAATCCTACCGGAATCAGTCGAGGGCGTCCTGGACCGGACCAATTGTCGGGCTCAGGCCTCGCTTCAGGATGCCGTTGCTGTCGGTGTAGGTCACATAGACTCTCAGAAACTTGCCTACGTCGGTGTCAGCGGGTGTGTAGATGGCGGTGTCTTCGGCCGTTAGCTGGTTGATGTCCTGCCAGGCGCTGAGCGCGGTATCGGAACTCTGCCACTGCCAGTCGCTCAGATTGGAATAGGTGTCCTCTGAGAGCGACAGCTGGGCCGTGATTTCCTGCCCGACCGTAGGGCGCTGATCGGTGTTGAAGTAGACCGTGTTGGTCTCGGTCTGGGGCGTTGGCACGGGCGTGGGCGTGGCGGTCGGCTCAGGGGTGGGCGCTGGGCCGGGACCAGGGACCAGTCCGTTGGAGGGGAACCAATCCGACCAGGGGCCTGCGCCGAGAAGGTTTCTTCCTCTGGTTCTGAAGCGGTAAACTCTCTCCGGGTCGAGACCCTTAACCGTATAGGAGACGGCTTCGGTGCCCTCGGTGACGCCAGAGATTGTGATCTCCCCCTGGGTGGTCCAGGATTCGCCGGTTCCCACTGAGGTCCACTGGATGTCGTAAGAGTCGACGTGAAGCAGCGGCATTGAGAGCGGCATGGGCGCGGTTGCGAATTGGACCGTCAGCTCCTCCATTGAGTACTGCGCCACTTCTCCTGGAATAGACTTGGGAGGAGGCGCCATGCTCATGGCCGCGACGATTGCGCCAACAACGATTAGCGCTCCCACGATGGCGAGGGAGACCTTGTTGATCAGGAGACGCAACATGGCGACGCTCATTCGCAAAATCACGTGTAGAAACACGCGAAAGACCATTTGAACTCGGTGAGTTTCCCTCATTGGCAGATTCGCCATAATAAATCCTCCTGACTCTGATGATACAAGACTACGGAATGAGATGTTATACGATGAAACTTCGACCCCACCAGACCATAAAAGTGCTCAATCCAGAT
Organism: Caldilineaceae bacterium; assembly: GCA_022824025.1. GTDB lineage: Bacteria > Chloroflexota > Anaerolineae > Caldilineales > Caldilineaceae > Bin5. Next base: position 582,092 of record JAJEBF010000014.1, on the reverse strand, counting down.
CGTTTGCTACAGACTCTCAGTATAGGCCGTGGAAAATGGAATGTAAATCCATGCCTGGTGTTTTTTCCGACCGTGAAAACTGGATGAATCCCGCCACATTTTCGCCAATTTACTCTGGTAGAGAGCGTTGTGCAGAGGCAGAAGAGCGCCCATTTCTGCCTTGCTGCCATCTTCAACATGTTGACTACGATTCTTTTACGTCATTGAGGAATTGGGGGTTCGTACGGAATGCGTGCAGTTGCGCGAGGTCGCGTTCGGGAGAGAGACCTGAAGCGGCAAGAGAGCCAAATGTAGAGATGGAGGAAGAGGGCGTCAGGTTTGGTGTGCCTGAAGCGCACAAGCTGAGAAAGATTATAGCTAGCGGACCTTAAGGCGTATTGCGGGGAGAAACGGCTGGCTAACGGGCCCTGGAAGCCTATTGGCGTGGGCAGGGAGCGGGACTGGCGCGCGGAAAGACGGACACCGGGGTACAGTCTTTAATTGCGGGAACAGGAATCCCGACAGGCTTATGCCTGGTCGAGAGGGGTTCGAACCGAAGGGCCAACGTGAGCCAGAAGGCGCGACTTGCAGGGAAGGCGATCGAGTTTCAGAGGCGCGGCGAGAGACGCCGGCGGGTTCTGAAGGGGAAAAGGCCTCGGCTAATCTATAACAGGTCCGATCGTCTGACTCAGGGCCCGCTTTCGTTCGTCGTCGCTATCCAGGTAGAGGGCTGAAGCGCGCAGGTATTTGCCTTCATCAGCGCTGGTGGGCGTGTAGCTGGCAGAGTTTGCGGCGTCATAGTCGGTAATGTCTTCCCATTTGCCGAGACCGTCGTTGGATCGTTCCCACTTCCATGAGCCGAGATCGCTGTACTGGTCATTGGAAAGGGTGAGCGCAACGGTGATCGGGGAGCCTACGTCCGGCGGGTCGGCGCCTGACGGGAAAGCCACCACATCGGCAACGGTTTCCACAGTGATGACAGGGCCGATGGTCTGGCTGAGTCCTCTCCGGTAGTCGCCATCTCTTTCGAGGTATACAGCAGAAACGCGCAGGTACTTGCCGTTCTCCAGGGAGGAAGGGGTGAATAGCGAGGCGTCTTCAGCTTCGTAATCGGTGACGTCAACCCAGTCGCGGAGGGCGTTGTCGGAGCGGTCCCATCGCCAGCGGCCGAGCTGGCTGAAGTCGGAATTGGGTAGATCGACGAAGGCGCGCACGGCGCGGCCGACGACTACGGGCTCATCTCCGAATTCGAAATCCACGGAGGTGGTATCGATGTCAGCGGCGATCACAGGGCCGACGGTGGGACTGAGAGCGATTTTGCCAACGTCATCACTGTCGACGTAGCTGACTGAGGCTCGAAGGTATTTGCCTTCGTCGGCAACGACCGGGGCATAGAGGGAGGAGTCGGTCAACCGGGAGGCGGGTACACTACGCCAGTTGGTTAGGCCGTCATCGGACCGCTCCCACTGCCAACGGGAGCGTTCAGTGTAACTGTCTTCCTCGAGGAGAAGGGCGACGCGGACCGTCTGACCGGTCACTGCAGGATCGGCTCCTTCGACAATACGGACGACATCGACAATGGTTTGTCGAGTTGGCGTTGGGGTGGGCATGGGCGTAGGCGTAGGGGCCGGCGGAGGATTGACGATAACGCAAGCGGTCATGACCGCCGCGGCGAACAGCGCAGCCATCCAAGTGAACAATGATCCGCGTTGCCTGCGCCCGGCGCCGGGTGTAGGCGGGTTGCGGAATCGGCTGCAGTCTTTGGCTGGCATTCGTTCGTTCTCCCTGGAGCGATGTTTGCCTATGCGAGAGCGCTGGTTTTTCGCTTTGCGCCGGAGGTGAGCCCAACGTTGGAAACGCCGATGCGCTGAAAGCGGTGGTCCAATGAGTATACAGACTGGAAAATTGAAAGTCAAACAGATTGGGATCGACGGGGATCTTGTCGGGACGGGGATCTTGTCGGGACGGGAATTTTGTAGGGACGGGAATTTTGTAGGGACGAGGATTTGGGGGATGGCGTTGCTTTCTGGAGCAGGGGCGGAAAGTGGGTTGGGGGGAATCAGCCTTTGACGCCGGTGATGACGATGCCCTGAATGTAGTGTTTCTGGGCGATGAAAAAGAGAATGATGCAGGGGGACAGAATGATGAGGGAGGCGGCCATGAGAAGGGTCCACTCGACTCTGTACTGGCCCTGGAAGAAGCGGAGGCCGAGCGCGAGGGTGTATTTGTCGAGGTCGGAGAGGAAGATGAGGGGACCAAGAAAGTCGTTCCAGTGGTGCATGAAGGAGAAGACGAGGATGATGCCGAGGGCAGGCTTGATGAGAGGGACGCAGATGCGATAGAAGATTCCGAAGGTACTGCAGCCATCGACGCGGGCGGCGTCGTCGAGCTCGAGCGGGAGGGTCATGAAGAACTGGCGCAGCAGGAATATGTAGAAGGCGCTGGTGGCGAAGAATGTGGGCACGACGAGGGGAAGAATGGTGTCGATCCAGCCCAGTTCTTTGAACAGGATGAAGAGGGGAACGATGACAGAGGGGTAGGGGAGCATCATGGTTGCGAGGACCAGCAGGAAGATGGCGTCACGGCCTGGGAAGCGGATGCGGGCGAAGCCGAAGCCGACGATGGCGCAGGAAACGATGTGGCCGAGGATGGACAGGCCGGTGATGCGGACGGTGTTGAACAGCCACAGGTTGAAGGGCAGAATGGTCCAGGCTGTCTGGTAGTTGCCGAAGCGCGGAGGGACCGGTATCCATTCGATGGGAAAGGTGAACTCGGTGCCGGGCCTCTTCAGGGAGGTACTGATCATCCAGAAGAAGGGCAACATGACGCCGATGGCCCCGACGACCAGGAGCAGGTAGACAACGGCTCTCAAAACCTGGTCCTGTCTGTGCCGACTTTGCCAGAATCCTGCGAAATCTGTGACGATTGCCTGTTCTCTGCGTTGTTCGAGACTTTGTTGAGCCATTGGATCAGCCGCCCTCGTAGTAGACCCAGCTTGAGGAGGTGCGCAAAATGAGGAAGGTGAAGGCAAGGATTACCAGAAAGAGGACCCACGCCAGCGCGGAGGCGTAGCCCATATTGAACCACTGGAATGCGTTCTGGTAGAGATAGAGGACGTAGAAAAGCGTGGCGTAGTTGGGGCCGCCCTTGGTCATGACAAAGGCCTGGGTAAAGACCTGGAAGGAGCCGATTACACCCATGATGAGATTGAGGAGGAGGACAGGCGTGATCATGGGCACAGTGATGCGGCGGAACTTCTGGAGGGCGTTTGCGCCGTCCAGGGTAGCCGCCTCGTAGAATGCGGTGGGGATGCCCTGGAGGGCGCCGAGATAGATGAGCATGCCGCCGCCCACGCCCCAGACGCTCATGATGATCAGGGCAGGCAGCGCCCAGGTTTCGCTGCCGAGCCAGGCAGGACCCGAGATGCCGATGTTCTTGAGAAGCACGTTGATGACACCAAAACGGGGGTTGAAGATCCACATCCAGAGCAGTGAGACGGCAACGCCTGCGGTTACGCTGGGAAGATAGAAGAGCGTGCGGAAGAAGCCGATCATACGGATCTTCTGATTGAGCAGCATGGCAAGGAAAAGGCCCAGGGCAAGGTTCAGCGGCACGTTGAAAAGAAAGAGGATGGTGACCTGGAGGGACTTCCAGAAGAATTCATCTTCGAACATTTTCTGGTAGTTTCCCAGGCCAATGAATTCGGGTGTGCCGACAATGTTCCACTTGGTGAGGCTGATGGAAAAGGAGCCGAAAAGCGCGCCGGCGGTGAAGACGACGAAGCCGACAATCCAGAGTGAGATAAAGGCGTAGCCTTCAAAGACGTTCTTCCAGTAGAGTCTGCTTTTGCCGAGCATTTGGGTCCGGCTCTCTGGGAACAGGTTGGTCGGGTACGTGATGGGAGCGGACGGGAGGCGGGCGTGTTTGCCCGCGTTCCCTGTCCTCCGATCCAGCTATGAGGGCAATGCCAGATGGATCTCTAGGCGTTCTCGGCCAGGATTTCCTCGATCTGGGCGCACATGTCGTCGGCGGCTTCCTGAGCGGTCTTGACACCGCGCAGCGCGTTGTCGACTTCGGTCGTCATGACGGTAAACAGCACACGGTAGGGCTGCGGGCTACGCGGCACGAAGGGGTTGGGAATGGTGTTGATGTACCCTTCGCGGATCATGGGGATGTCGAGCGCGCCCAGAGGTTCGGTATAGGCCTTAGACTCGAAGATGGAGTAGCGGGTGGGGCCGTCGGAGAAGGCGAGTTTGATGCCGCTGTCGTAGCCTTCTTCCCAGGCTTGGAGGCTGCTGCGGTAGACGGTCCAGTCGAAGGCTTCCTGGGCGTATTCGCTGCTGGAGGAAATCACGATCTGGTCGGTATCGCCCCAGCAACGGAAGCCGGCATTGCCTGCGGGGACGAGCACAAAGTCCCATTCGAAGGGGAGTTCGTAGCCTTCGCGCAGATCGCGGACGGAATCGCAGGTGGTGCCTCCGGCCATCACGATTTTGCCTGTGTTGAAGTTAATGCCGAGTTCGCTGGCCTGCATTTCGGGCGGCGGTTGAATCTTGTGTTCCAGGACCAGGTCTGCCATGAACTTGATGCCTTCGACGGCCTCAGCGCTGTTGATGATGCAGGTGGAGATGGCTTCGTCGAAGACTTCGCCGCCGGCCGAACGGATAGTGGCCAGCTGATTGGTGCCGCCGGACCCGCCGTAGAAGTACTGGTCGGTCTCGCCGTCGCCGTCGAGGTCTTTTGTGAGCTCTTTGCCCATTTCGATGAAGGTATTCCAGTTCCAGCCGTCGGCTCCCTGTTCCCAGTAGAGGTCGCCGGGGAGGGGCATGCCCGCCTCCTGCAGCAGAGTCTTGTTGTAGCGGAGCTGATGTGTGCAGGACTTTTGGGGCAGGCCGAAGACGACACCGTCGAAGAGGGCGTCGCCATGATAGACGACGTCATCGTAGTTGAGATCGGCGCCATAGGCGTCGATGAAGTCGGTCAAGGGAGTGGACCCGCCGGCGGTGTGGGTCTCGGCCATGAGGGCAGGGTGGCAGCCGAAGGTGTCGGGCGCGGTTCCCCCGGCGACCATAACGGGGATCTTGGTGTTGTAATCATCCCAAGGCAGAACGAGAGGTTCAACAGAAACGCCGGGGTGTGTAGCCTTGAAGAGCTCAGCGAGCCCGGTTTCGGTGGGAACGTCGCTTTCGGAGCCATGTCTGGCCCAACCGATGGTAATGTCTTCCATGTCGGCCATTTCGCCACTGCCGCCGGAATCGGTTGCGGCGGGGACGGCACAGGCTGCCAGGGCCGCAGTAGCGCTGCCAGCGGCCATCCACTTAAGCATGGAACGGCGGCTCATTTGCGTAGACATTTCAGGGTCTCCTCTTGTGCTTGGTGAATAACCGAAAAATAAATGGTGGGTCTAGTGGGCTGAACGGGGTTCCGTGTGTTGAATCTGGTAAATCTCTTTCTTGCTTCGCGTCCTAATCGGAAGGATCTTGGGCAAGTTGGGGTGCGTATAGGTTGTAACTGCCATGCGATGCGGGGCCGGCCGGCAGGCAATGTTGTCTTTGCGCGTTCACAAATGGGGGGTTTAAACGGGATATTACAGATTTCAGGGGCATTCGTCAAGTGGCTTTTTTCGGTGCGCAGTCTGGACCGGGTGGATGACGATTGGAGTTGCGGGCGTCAGTCTGCGCGTTCTACTGTTACTCTGCCGCCGGCGGACAGGGGCATGAGAAGGGAGGATTCGAAGCCGTCGGGCCAGCGGATTTCGAGGAGGAGAGGGATGCTGCCGGCGGGGAAGCCGAAGTGGGCCTGCGAGGGTTCGCCGGTGAGGTAACCGCTGTTTGAGCGGATGGCGCGGCTGAATGTGCCGGCGGTGGTGTGCAGAGTAAGGTGGGCGCCGATGGCGCGAGTATTCTTGCTGGTGGGCCACAGGAGGTCGACCGTCAGGCCGTTGCCGCGGCAGAGGCGATTCTCGTAGATGGCGGCGGGGGCGAGCAGATTGTTCACGACGATGTCGAGATCGCCGTCGTTGTCGAGGTCAGCCATGGCCATGCTGCGGCCGCCTGCGGCGGCGTTCAGGGCCCAGGACGGCGCGGGGCGAAAGTGGCCGCGGCCGTCGTTGCGGTAGGCCAGGTTTTCCTCCACGAGTTCGGCGCCGGGCAGGTGCCCGAACATTTCCTGGGCGGCCATGCCGTTGACGACGTAAAGGTCGACGAAGCCATCCTGATCGAGGTCGCCGAACTGGGCGGACCAGCTCCACCCGCTAGCCTGCAGGCCGCGAGATGCGGCTTCGTTGAGGTAGGCGCCGGCGGCGGTTGGAACCTGGAAGACATTCTCGACGATCTGCTCATCACCAGGAATGTCGGAGGAGGCCATCATCTCCATGAGGGGAGACCAGGCTGCCATGACCTCCGGTGTTTCGGGATATGGCTTCATGTCAGCAGAGAAGAGCTCGGCGCGCCCATCATTATCGACGTCGGCAACGGCGAAGCTCATGGTGTTTTGCGCTGTCTCGGCGAAGGGACGGGTTTCTTTCCAGCCTTGCGGGGACCAGAGCCATACCTGGTCGGGCATGAGGAAGTCGTGGCCTGCCCAGATGTCGAGGCGGTGGTCGTTGTTGAGGTCTACGAGCATGAGGGCCAGGGCCTGGGAGCGTGCGGCCAGCTGTGTGGCTACGAAGTCATCGCCGGTGTTTTCGTAGTAGACGACGCCGCCGTTGGCGAGGTCGTGTGGATCGACGCGGGTGTATTCGCTCTGGTAGGTGGCGAGGACGAAGTCGAGGTCGTTGTCGGCGTCGAGGTCAGCCCAGGCAAGCGTGTAGGCTTTTTGGGCCGCCGCGAACCAGGTGAGGAGGGTGAATCCTGGGATACGATTGATTGCGCCACTCCGGGTCTGAGTGCCGCGATCGTCGGAGGGCGCTCCTTCATTCATCCAGACGAGGGGCCGGGTCGCGCGATGGGCGAAGGCGATGTCGATCCAGCCGTCGCCATTGATGTCAACGGCGCTGACGCCGCGGGACTGGCCATGGGGGAACTCCTGCTTGCGGAAGGACAGATTGCCTTGGTTCCAGAAGATAGCGTTGGGGCCGGCCAGGTTCGCGAGCACGAGATCGAGGTCTCCGTCGCGGTCGAGGTCGTTGACGGCCAGACCGGCTCCATTGCTGTCGTAGGTGCGGACGACGTCGCCTTCGATGGAGGTTACATGGTCGAGTGTGTGGGCGATGAAACGGTCCTGGCAGGGATGTGGCGAGGGCCGGTGGGGCTGGACAGACAGGCTGACGGCGGGGTTTGATGGGGCGCGGACGGGCGCGCAGGCGGCCGCCAGGAAAAGGGAGATAATGATAGAGAGGAGGGTTTGTGTCCGCCCACTCCCCCTTCGGGCCCGGTTGACGGTGTTCGAATCTGATTTATTCATGCTGCGCTCCGGTGTGCGGGAGGGGCAGGGATGACGGAAGGCGGGCGGCTGAAGGGCGCGGGCCGGCGGGAAGAAGGGTGACACGGTTAGCGGGCAGGCAGTTCAGTGAGCCAGGCGAGGTTGAAGCGGGCGAGGGTGAGGCGTTCGTAAGGGTGGTCCTGGCCGCTCTCGTAGAGGCAGCAGAGGGCGCCGTTGGGCAGGGCGGCAAGGTCGGAGTAGGCGGACGGGCCAGGGTAGAGGGTGCGGGCGGCGGGCCAGGCGCGGCCGCCGTCTTCGCTGAGGCGGACGGTCATTCGCTCGCGACGGGTGCTTGCGGGGTTGGCGAAGAGGAGCTGGCCGTCGCGGAGCGCTTCGAGGCTGCCCTGGCAGACGGGCTCGATGAGGGTCTGATCCCATTCAAAGTCGGTGAATGTGTCGCCCCCGTCGTAGCTGCGGGCAACACCCCTTTGTGTGCCGCGGACGAAGTTGCGGCAGTTGATGTAGAGGCTGCCGTCCTGGAGCTGGGCGATGGCGCACTCGTTGGTGCCGACTTCGACATCGCCGCCGAGCTGCCAGGATTGGCCGCAGTCGTCGCTGTAGATGACGTGCGAGTGGTAGGGGTCGCGGCTGCGATCGAAATGGAGGCCGACGATATGATCGCAGGGGACGACGAGGCGGCCGGAGGTGAGCTGAATGCCGTGGCACGGGCCGGTGGCGTACCAGGTCCACTGCGGGTCTTTTACAGAAGCGGTGATCTCACGCGGTTCGCTCCAGGACTGGCCGTCATCGGTGCTGTGGGTGACCCAAACGGTTCTGGGGGCTTTGCCCTCGCAGATCATGGTCTCGTCGCCGTCGGCCAGGTTTTTGCAGAATGGAAGGAAGATGGCCCCGGTCTCGCGTTCGACGACGGGGCATGGATTGCCGCAGGTCATGCCGGCTTCGGCGACCACGACCTGCTGGGGCGACCAGGTTCGACCGTTGTCGAAGCTGCGGCGCAGGATGAGGTCGATTTCACCGGCGTCACCGCGGCCGTGTTTGCGGCCTTCAGTAAAGGCGAGGAGGGTCCCGCGAGCAGAGACGGCCAAGGCCGGAATGCGGTAGGTGTGGTAGACGCCGTCGCCGCTGGCAAAGAGAGTTTCCTGCTCACACCAGGGTTGGGCCGAATCGTGAGAGGCGCTCATGCTGGTCAGTTCCTTTCAGTCGATGTCTTCGGGCGCGATCAGAACGCCCACCAGGTGACTGGAGCCGGCGGGATCCCCGTAATTGGTGTAGTCGACCCACATGATGTTGCCGTCGTCCAGCATCAGCCAGGAGGAGTAGCCGTGGTCGGGGCCCGGGGGTTGATCCGGGTGGTTGCCGTGGATTTGGATCATGCGCTGGCGCTGGTACTCGTCGGGAAACTGGCCGCTGGCGGCGTCCCATGCCCAGGAATAGTCATCCAGTGTTGGGTTGTGGAGGCGATAGGAGACATTTTGCCAGAAGCTGCGCCCGCCGGTTTGCGGCTGGCCGAATTGTGTGTAACCGCTGAGGGGGCCTGAGCGGCGGGAGTCGCCGATTGGCCTGTCTTCGCGGAAGATGCACTGGTTGATGACCGTTTCTCCATCCACCTGGATTTGCAGGAGGCCGCGGCGGTGGTGAATGGAGAGGGTATGGTAGCCGGTCATGTCGACGGCGCTGCGGAAGTCGGCTCCGAGGTAGCTCCAGATGCCGTCGACGGCCACATTGAGGACGACGCCGAGCTGGGAGATTGCGAGGAAGGCGGCAGGCTGGCCCGGCCTTCCCTCGACTCTGAGGGTGGCCTCAAGGTGGACTTCGCTGCGTGCGGATTCGGGGGGCAGGAGGCAGTAGCGGGCTTCGTGGCCGGGCAGGTTGTCAATCAGCAAGGCGCCGTCGTCGAGTCTGGCCGCGTATTTGCGCCGGGGGCCGCCAATCTGGAAGGTACCGGCTTCGGCCTTGATATCGCCGCACCAGCCGTAGGTGCCGAGGGGTCCGTTTACGTGGCGGCCGGTGACGAAGATACGGCCGTCAGGGAGCTGTTTGGCGTAGGGACGGTCGAGAGCGAAGGGGCACATTTGAAGAGGGGACCAGGTGCGGCCGCTGTCCGAGGAGAAGGCGACGAAGCAGGGGATGCCGGCATGGTGGTTTTCGCGCATGATGCAGGCGAGCTCCTGGCCGCCGACGGCGTCGGGGTTGTCGAGGAAAACGATGGCGCCTTCGCAGACGCGGTGATAGCCGTTGTCGGCGATTGTCGCCTCCTCGTACCAGGTTTCGCCGCCGTCGTCGGAGCAGGAAAGGATGACGGCGAACTCCTGGGTATCGCCGCGCATGATGTGGGAGGCGACGCCGAGCCTGCCGTCTGGCAGATCGAGGATGCGGTCGGGTTCGAAGCCCATGATATTGGGCTTTTGGGCATCGGTCCAGGAATCGCCGTTGTCTTCACTCCAGTAGAGCCAGTTGCCGGGGGGCTGGTCTTCATGGAAATGGCCGTGGTCGTCATGATCGATGATGACGACAAGGCGGCCGTCGTTGAGGCGGCTGAGGCGCGGGGTGACGAGGCGTTCGTCGCCTTGTTGGAGGTTGGCCTGGTCGATTTCGCGGTGTTTGAACCAGGTGCGGCCGCGGTCATCGCTGGCGAGCAGGGTCAGGACCTGGTTATCCTGGGACCAGTGGGCATCGGTATCTGAGTAGATGAGCATGAGACGGCCGGAGGGCAGGTCGATGATGTCAGGGTTTTTTGTGAATCGGCCCGGGCTGCGCCAAACGTCGAAGAGTTTGTGGGCGACGGAACGAGGATGAATATGCACGACTGCTCCTTTGGGTGCTGGTAGGGGATGGTTTAGGTGTTGGAGGTCGCAAGCAGCGCGAGGCAAGGATCGGCGTTTTGGTTGGGAGAGGTCAGCTCAGTAGAGCTTCGAAGGCGGCCATCCACTCTTCAAAGGTTGCGGTGGCGCCCTGGCCGCGCACGATAAAGGGAGGGCGTTTGGTCCTTTCCAGTTTGGCGCGCATGAACTCTTCGCCGTCGAGGACTTCCTGGGGCGCGTCGTAGGTTCCCGGGGTGCGGCAGTAGCGGATGTCGATGCTCCAACGGACCTCGTCGGTCCGGTTCACTTTGCTGCCGTGGAAAGTCATGTTGGAGAAGAGAAGGATATCGCCTTTGTTCATAGGTATAGGGATAGGCGTGCCGCGCGCTTCAGGGTCTTCGAATGAGCGCATGTTCATGTTTTTGTCGCGCTTACTGTCGATCAGTTCCCAGGCGTTGCTGCCGGGGATGACGAAAAGGCAGCCGTTGGTTTCATCTACATCGACGAGGGGAATCCAGACGGTGATGATGTGGGCGTGGCGGGATTGTTTGCCGTAGTACTGGCTGTCCTGGTGGAGAGGGAATGCGGTCAGTTCGCTGTCGGGCATTTTGGGGCGCAGATGGTAGTCGCCGTTGAAGCTGATGTTTGGTCCCAGGTGCGGTTCGAGGGCGTCGACGATGCCTGGGTGTTGGATGAGGGCGTGGAGTTCGGGGCCGAGCGCGGGCTGGTTCCAGGAGCGGAGGCGGATTTCGTTTTCACGGTGGAGGGCGGCGAGGCGCTGGCCGAAGGGGAGGTGGCTGAAGGGGTTCTTTATTTTTCCCTGGTCGAGCAAATCTTGGGCGTAGAGGCCGACTTGGCGGTGGATGAAGTTACGCAGTGGGTCCAGGTCGGTGTCAGGGATAGCCTGGCGGACGTGGAGGTAGCCTTTTTTGCGGTAGCTGTCTGTCATGGCGTGACTCCCTTTGCGGCGCTGCTTTGGTTGGGCCTGGTTCTATTTTCGCGTTTTCTGTTGTGTCTTGCAAGTGGACGGGGATTTTGTCTGAACGGGGATTTGGGGGGATTAAAGGGATTAGGGGGATTGGGGAAACGGCAACGACGAATGGCATCAGCTCTTGATCCACGGAGGGGCACGGAGAAGTGCAACTGCGAACGGCAACACCTTTTTGATCTACGGAGGGACATGGAGAAGGGCAGGGGAAGGGCGCGAGGGCCGTGTTGGCGGCTCAGGTTGGAGGCGGGTTTCTGTGCGGAGGGGCTTGGGGGCCCACAAGGGGGGAACTACAGTGGTCAGTGGTCAGTGGTCAGTGGTCAGTGGTCAGTGGTCGGTGGTCAGTGGTCAGAGGATGGCGGGACAGGGAGGCTACGCGGGCGGGCATAGGGGGGCGGCGGGGAGGGGCGAGGGGGAGTGGGGGGGTGGGTTTTGGTTGCGCGTTTGTGGGCAGCGGGGCGCCTCATTGGTTTGCGTGGGCGGGGGGCGCGGCGCGGTAACGGAGGGGGGCGTTGGGGGGGGGTGCCCCCCCCCCCGGGAAGCCGCTTGCGGCTGACCGCCCCAATAGCAAGGAGAGCGTGGGGAGGAGTGAGGAGAGAGAAGGGAGAATGTCAGTTTGGCGTAGGGGTCAGGGCAGATTGGGTAAAATATGATTGGGCCTTGGGACGGTTGACAGGAATTGGGAGGTCGTTTATATTGGCGATGACAGTTGAATAGGTTTCCGAAAGGGTGCGCCTTCCGCCCGGATGCGCGGCGCACAATGGGGGAAGACCGGTGACGTTCAGATGAACCAGTCCGGCGCTGTCCCGCAACGGTAGGGTGAAGCAGTTTTCACCAAGCCCGATAACCCGCCCTTTTGGATGCTCATTCGAGCGGACCTGCAGGTTGCAGGCAGGAAAGTTCAGACACCACCTTCGTGGATAAAGGGGATGAGCGGCAAAGACAGTTTGTACGCCGTCCGCCATTTGGCGGATTTTCTCTTTCCAGGCGATCCACTTTGTGAGTGGATCGCCTTTTTTGTTTCAGACAGGAGTTGAGGTGAACGTTCGGCGTTTCTTTGTCACTCAAGGGGGCAGGCAGCGTAGAGTGTTGGCTGTGGCGGCGGCGGTGCTGATCGACGCGGTGCTGGGCGATCCGTCCTCCCGTTTTCATCCGGTGGCCTGGATGGGAAGTTGGATTGGGATTGTGCGGAAGCAGGCGCCGCGGCGTGGAGCGATGGCGTCATTTTTCTATGGTGCGGCTGCAATTGGTGGGAGCGCGTGCCTGCTGGGGCTCATTGGAAGGTGGTGTTCAGATGGCTTGCAGCGCTGGCGTTTGGGTTGGCTGGCAGAGGGCGCGGCCTTGTCGCTGCTGATTGCCTGGCGGAACCTGATGCGGGCGGGGAGGGCGGTAGCGCGGCCGCTTGAGGCGGGCGATCTTGCTGAAGCGCGGCGGCAGCTGGGCTGGCATCTGGTAAGCCGGGATGTTTCTGAACTGGACGAAAGTTTGGTGGCGGCGGCAACAGTTGAGTCTCTGGCCGAAAACAGTTCGGACAGTGTGATCGCGCCGCTGTTCTGGTACGGCATTGGCGGTCTGCCAGCGGCGCTGGTTTACAGGTTTGTAAATACGGCGGATGCGATGCTGGGATACCGGGATGCCGAGAGGGAATGGCTGGGCAAGAGTTCGGCGCGGGTGGACGATCTGTTGAATCTGATCCCGGCGCGGTTGACGGCGCTGTTGATCGTGGCGGGGGCTGCGTTGGGCGGCGGCAGCGCTGGGCAGGCGCGGCGGATCTGGCGGCGGGACGGGTTGAAGACGGCGAGCCCCAATGCGGGTCAGCCGATGAGCGCCGCGGCGGGCGCGCTGGGAGTGGAGTTGGAGAAGGTGGGGCAGTACCGGCTGGGAGAGGGGTTAAGGAGGCCGGGAGCGAGTGACATCAGGCGGGCAAGCCGGCTGATGTCGGTAAGTGTTTTTCTTGGGATAGCGGTCGCTGTGGCGGCGGCACTCCTATTGCCAGAACGGAAATCTGCAGGAAAGCAGGTCAGGAGAAGTTGCCAGACGGAGGCGCAGAATGGTTGAGAAGGCTGGTCCCAACATGAGGAAGTACGGACGGCAGCTGTTCATCTGCAATCACGGGGACTGCGCGCCGGCGGAGGAGGCGGAGGGGCTTGGCAGCCCGGCAGCGGTTGTTCTTCCGGGGAGCAAGGCAACGCTGGCGGACCGGGCGTATGACCGGCTTGCGGATGCGGTGGAGGAGGCGGTCGATTGGGCGGCCGTGGATGCGCTGATCACACAGGCATGTGGGCGATGCCGTTAGCGGACGGCCGGTCTATTCGACTTTTCCGGCTCGAGCGGGGGTCGGTTCGAGCCGGCGCCGGTCAGATACGGCGGGCACACCATTGGATGCCGCGTAGGATGAGGGTACGGAAGGTCGGGTCTGTGTAAGCGTGGCTGTCGTGGCCGGACTGGAAGCAGAATACACGGGCGTTTCTGAACTGGCGGGTCCAGCCAAGGACTTGCATGCTGGTGGTGTGGTTGGTGGTGAGCACGGGGTGGCTGTCCTGCCCTGCGCTGGCCATAGAGTAGGTTTCGTCAACCATCTGCCAAGGTTCGATGCCCTGTGTGATGGGGTGGGCGGGGTCGGCGATGTCGACAGTGAATTCCTGTTCGTGGTCGAATCCGAAGCTGCGATCGGGGATGCCGACGAGTTCGGCCCAGAAGGGCCACTGGAGGTAGGCGAGGATGGCGTGGTGGAGGAGGAAAATGCCCTGGCCGCTCTGGCCCAGTTCTTCGAGGACGGGGCGTGTTCTTTCTTCCGGCAGGCCGCGCGGCATGTTGTAGAAGAGAAAGACGTCGTAGGAGTCGAGGACGTTGCCGACGTCAGCGGCCCAGTTTTCTTCCTGCTGGATGTAGCTGTCGACGTTTGGCAAGGCGCGGAAGATGGCATGGAAGCCGGGGACGTCGAAGGTGTGTCCGCCGGTGATGACGGCGACTTTGATGCTGTCGTTGTCGGACGTGTGCGTGCTCATCGTTTGGTTTCTCCCTTTTTCACCAGCTGAATACGGTTCCAAGCAGGTCGTTGGGGCGATCGCGCAGCGTGTCGTAGATGCGTTTTGCCTGTTCGGCGGCGACTACGTCCTGCAAGAGGGATGCGAGGTCGATGCGGCCGCGGCTATGGAGGAGGGCGAGATTCTCGAGGTCGTGGACATAGAAGTGGCTGTTCTGTTTGATCGTAATGAGTCGGCGCTGGGCGAGGTTGAAGGGGTAGTTCACCCTGTCGCGGCCGGCGATGAAAAGGATGCGGCCGCCGGCGCGCATGGCGAGGATGAGCTGTTCCTCCATGCCGGGTACGCCGGCGAAGTCGAGGACTGCGTCGAAGCTTTCGTCCTCGATCTGCGCGGCCCAGCGCGGCCCATCGACGTTGATGGCATGTTCGGCGGCGCCGATTTGGCGCGCAATGTGAAGGCGGCGGTTGTCGATGTCGCAAATGGTGACGCGTGCGCCCTGGAGGGCTGCGAACTGGGCTGCGACCTGGCCTATGCAGCCGGCGCCGACGACGAGGACTTTCTCGCCGATTTTGGGGTCGGCGTTGCGGATGGTATTGAGGGCGACAGCGGCCATTCCATATATGGCGGCTTCGCGGAGCTCGATGGTGTCGGGGAGCCTGATGAGGAGCTTGTCTTCGGCGATGACGATGAATTCGAGGTGGCCGCCGGTGCTTTCGCCGATAAAGATGAGGTCATCGACTTGGAGGGATTGGGTTTCGGGGCCGGTTTCGATGACGCGTCCGACGGTCTGGTAGCCGGTTGGCATGGGGAGCAGGCGGTCGCCCGGCGCGTAGTTGCCTTTGAGGAGCTGGTTGCGTTCGGTGCCGTTGGTGATGCCGGAGTAGAGGGTCTTGATCTTGATCTGGTTGGCGCAGGGCGGGTCGGGTTCGGGCCAGTCAGGGACGAGGACCTTTTCGCGGATGTTATCGGTACGGTTTCTGATGACGATAGCTCTCACGAGGCGTATATCCTTTGGAATCGGTGTTGGTTCGTCTGCGAAGGGGCGACGGGGAAGGGGAATGATCCGTGAAGGGACGCGAAGGGGCGCGAAGAACGGCAACGGTGAACGGCGACGCCTTTGTGAGCCGCGGACGAGCACGGAGGGGCACGGAGAAGGACAACGGCAGATGGCAACTTCCTTCTGGTCCACGGAGGGACGCGGAGAAGGGCAAGGTCAGTTTGCCGCGGGGGGTTGAATTGAGGCGGCGCCGTGGTACATTGGTGGTGGATTTGGTGGAGGCGGTCGCTGTTGGCGCCATCTTTTGGCCGGTCAGTGCATTGGTGGCTCTTTTGGGCAGGATGGCGTACTGAAGCAACCACCGTTTGTGCAGCCATAAGGGACTGATGGAGTGACGTCAGGATGCCATAGTTTGGGGAACGGCGCAATGCGCAAAGGAGGTCTTTCAATGACTATGCGTAGAGATGGGGCGTGGAGGATAGCATTTGTGGGGGCTCTGGAGAGGGAAGAGCTGGCGGAGGCGATTGCGGCGCTGGATGGGGAGAAGACGTCTCATGCGGGTACGCCGCGGCAGGCGGTCAAGCTTGAAGCGGTGAAGATGTTGGAGGGCCATTTTGGGGCGGCGACGCGCGCTTTGTACGAGGCGGGGCGTGCATTTGCGCGGTCGGAGAGCGAGGGGGCGCAGGAGGTGGGGCTTGTGCTGCTGGGCAGGATGTTTGCGCACAATCCGGAGGAGGTGACTGAGACGATGCTGGCGCTTGCGGACAGCGCGAATTGGGAGGTGCGGGAGTGGGCGGCCAGCGCGTTGAGAGGGGTGATTAGCGAGGATTTTGACTCGATCTTTGAGACGGTGCGGGCGTGGGCGGAGCACGGCTCGCCAAATGTACGGCGGGCGGCGGCTGTGGCCAGCGGCTCGGCCGCGGGAGGTTGTACGGAGGAGCAATGCAGGCGGTTACTGCGGGCCATGACGCCGTTGCTGGTGGATGACGATCCGTATGTGCGCAAGAATATGGGGGCGTTTGCGGTTGGAGACGGTTTTCTGCGGGCGCAGCCGGAGATGACGGCGGCGTGGCTGGGCCGGGCGAGCAGCCATCCGAGGGCGCAGTGGAATGCGGCGATGGCTCTATCGGCGGCAGAGGCGGCGAAGCACTTCGGCTTGCTTTCGGAGCTGTTGGTCAAGTTGGCGGCAGACGAAGGGAGGGTGGTGCGCAGGGCGGTGTACAGGGCTGTGTTGAATCTGGCGAAGAGGGTACCCGAGGAGGTGGCGCCGCTGGTGGAAAAGTGGAAGGATGATCCTGCGCGGCGCCATGTATATGACCATGTCGCGGGGAGGTTGTAGGGGGAAGGGCTGGGGTTGGGGGCCAGGGGTGAGGCGGCGCCTTTGGCGCGAGAGGAGGGCGCCCGCGGGGGCGCCCTCGTGAGTAATGGCGGATTGCTAGTTTTGCTTGAAGGTGATGTTGTTGCAGCCTACGCTATTGGTGACGGTCATGGACCATTTGGGCGAGAGGGGTGTCACGTTGGAGAAGTCCTTTGAGTTGTGGCTGCCGTCGGTGTTGACGCCGGCTGGGCAGTTCACGACCCAGATTTCCACGAACGTACCGGAGGAGGCCGGGCCTCCGAAGGGGGAGAAGCCCCATTTGCCGGTTGGTTTCCCACAGCCGGAGCATTTGGTGTTGCGGGGCCCGTTGAAGGCGACGTGTACGCAAACATTGTTGAGCACATTGTTGTTTCTGTCGTGAATCAGGCCCTCGAAAAAGGTCTGCTGGGAGTTGCCGGGGCAGCTGCCGCTGTCGACAAGCGAGTAGGCAAAGGCAGGCGGGGGCGGGATTGGCGTCGCGGTGGGGACTGGCGTTGCCGCGGGGGTTGGGATGGCAGGGGCAATCTGGACCAGTTCGGGATTGGTCGCGGTGACCAGTGGAGCGTAGATCCAGCCGTACTGGCCGCCGTAGATGATCTGCCACCAGCCTCCTGCCGGGTTTTTGCCGGCGATGGGGTACTCGCTGCCGGCGTTTGCCTGGCCGATGACGGCGTAGTTGGTGCCTGGACCGGCGCGCACGTTCATAGCGCGGGTGATCGACGCGGTTGGTGAAGTGGAGGTTGGGGTGGCGGTTGGCGTTAGAGTCGGAGTAAGTGTAGGCGTCTCTGTTGGCGCGGGTGTAGGCGTCACGGTTGGCGTATCGGTTGCTTCGAGGGCGGCGAGCCTGACTTCGAAGGCGTTCATTCGATCTGACAATGAGGTAACGAGTTCTACCATTGCCTCTACTTTTTCGGCCAGGTCGTCAAGCGTCAATGGTTCATCCTGGGCGTAAAGCGGCGCGCCAAGCCCAGCAAGGCAGAGGACGATGAGCAGAATAAGGAGTCTTTTTTTCATAGTGTCTTCCTTGGCTTCTTTCCATTTTCAGAATGGTTTTTGAGGAGTGACGCTCTATGCGGTGCGCCCGGACAGGCGTGATCACCGTGGATTTGATGTCTTTCAGGGGATAGCGATAGAACATGGAGCGCGGCAAGCGGGGCTCCGATCCGCCAGCCGCCGTCGTTCAGAACTAAGGTGTATCTCGGCCCAAGCACTTCAACTATAGGGTCAGCAAATTGCAGTGTCAATACAGATGCCCGCTTTTGGCAGGCGCCATTCGCAGTTTTGGGGGCGTTAGTATGATTCGTGTGCAAGTCGGCAGCGGATCGGTAGGAAATAGTCTGATTTGCAGAAGTCGTTCCGGGGCGGAAGGAACGGGCCGCGCGGTTGGCTGGGGCAGACGGCGGAATCTGGCTTCGGGACGGCTGTTCGGCACCGATGAGATGGTGGCGGATGGCTCGAGGGGTTCGCTGCCGGTGTTAAGGGGAGCTGGACTGGTGGCTGCTGGAAGAGTGCATCGATTGCTTCCATATTGCGTGGAGGTGCCGCATGGGGGCTGTGGGCGACCCGTCCACGGTGGTTGATCCGGATTGCAGAGTGGTAGGCGTGGATGGATTACGGGTGGTTGACGCAGCGGTCATGCCTGAGATTCCGCGGGCGAATACGTATTGGACGACCGTGATGATCGCGGAGGATGTGGCGGTACTGCAGTGATCAGTGGTGAGTGGTCAGTGGGTGGGGATGAGGGAGAGGGCGAGAAGCCACATTGTGCAGGCGATGGAGGTGAAGAAGGGAGGGGGTTGAAATGGGAAAGGTGAATCTTGCGTTGCGCGAGAAGTTTATTCGGGACGGTTATATGCGGTTCAGAGGCGTTCTGGAGCCGGGGCTTGTGGAGGCGTTGCTGGCCTGGAGCGACGGCGTGCTCGGGCAGCAGGATAAGGCGCATTTCGCCCGGAACCGGACGACGGGGAGCATGGTGCTGATCGACTGGGCGATGGCGTATCGGTATCCTGCGCTGGCGGAGCTGGTCGCGCACAGGAAGGTGCTGGCGGCTCTGGCAGAGCTCGGGTTTGCGGAGCCGAAGTTCGGGCACGGGCGGATTATCAGCAAGCCGCCGCAAAGCCCGCCGCTTTTCTGGCATGAGGACGGTCGGTTTTGGGGCGACCCGGTGAGCTATACGTGGCAGCCGATCCAGTGTTTTCTGATGTACTATCTGACAGATACGGATGCGCGGAACGGTTGTTTGCGAGTGATTCCAGGGTCTCATCGCAAACGGCATGCGTTGCATGATCAGGCGGCGCCGATGCATACGGATGAACTGAGGACGTATGCGAACCCGTGGGACGCGGCCTTCCAGCGGGCCGAGGGGGAGATAGATGTGCCGGTGGAGGCCGGCGACCTGGTGATGGGGTACGGCAGACTGTTTCACGCGTCACACGCCAACCTGAGCGACGAACGAAGGACAGTGTTGACGATGTGGTACTACCCGCACTTTGTCGACCTGCCGGAGCGGACGCAGGCGACGATATTCTCGTTGGAGCGCGGCAACGGCGAGACCGGGGCGGGTCCGAGTACTGGGCTACAGGCGCGGATGGAGCCGTTGAGGATCGTTTACGAGGGCAGTGCCGAACCGATCAAGACGCAGTGGGCGCCTGGTCCGGCACTGGCGTAGCGGGCTGGGCGGGTCGGAGTTAGATTTTGCCTTTGGCTTTCATTTCGGCGGCGAGGCGTTTCTGGTAGGCGGCGTGGGCTTCTTCGTCGACCTTGGCGCGTTCGGAGTAGTAGATGAAGCCGAGGGCCTGGCGAGTGCGGTCCTGGCTTTTGTTGGCGTCGGCGCGATGGATGGTCAAGGCGTTGTGGACGAGAAGGTCGCCTGGTTGGGCGGGGAAGGCGACTTCGTCGGCGAGGTCCTGGGGCGTGCCGTAGTCGGTGACGCCCTGGGAGAAGCCTAAGGTCTGGGTGCGGCCGTGGGGGCGAAGGGGGAGAAGGTGTGAGCCGCGCACGTAGCGGACGCAGCCGTTTTCCTCGTCGACTTCTTCGAGGGCGAGCCACATTGTGAGCGCTTCGCAGGGGTCGAGCATGAAGTAATAACCATCCTGGTGGGGCGGGGTGGCTTTGCCGATTTTGGGCGGTTTGTTGAAGTACTGCATGCCTTTGCCGACGACGGGCCCCTGGAGTAGGAGCTCGGCCAGCTTTTCGAAGCGGCTGCCGAACATGAGGCGGTGGAAGAATGTGTCGTGGTTGAAGAGGTTGGTTATTTGCTTGAGTGTGTCCTGCTGGCCGAGAGTCTCGTAGAAGACTTGCTCGCGGGGGAGGGTGGGGACGCTGTCGGTGATGAAGCGGGTGACGTTTTGGCGGGTTTCGGCTACCTGGTCGTGTGTGAGGAAGCCGGTGAGGGCGAGGTAGCCGTCGAGTGTGTATGCGTCGAGGGCCTGTTGCGGTTGGTCCTGCCAGAGTTGTCCGCTGAGCGTGTTGGCCATTCCTGGGGCTCCGGGGCGTGGTTTTGTCTGATTCCGCTAGGAGTTTGTGTGTGGGAATTATACGTGGTTCAGCCGGGAAGGGCCATTTGGGACAAGTGATAGATCCGGGGAGGGGGCCCGGAGGGGGGATTGATCCGCGAAGGGGCGCGAAGAACGGCAACGGCGAAGGGGCGGCGCCTTTTTGGGTGCAGGGAGCGGCATGGTGTGGGTCGGATTTGGTTAGGCGTTCATTCGAGTAGGCCGAGGTTGCCGAGGTTCATGCCGACGCGGCCGCCGTCTACGTGAAGGGTTGTGCCGGTGATGTAGGATGCGTCGTCGCTGAGGAGGAAGGCGATGGCGCTGGCTACTTCCTCGGGGCCGGCGCGGCGTTGCATGAGGCAGGAGTCGATGGGCGTTTGTTCGAGTTCCTTCTTGTAGGCGGCGGGGTCGGGGTGGTGGGCGAAGTGCATTTCGGTCACGATCCAGCCGGGCGCGACGGCGTTGACGCGGATGCCGTAGGGGGTGAACTCCTGGGCCATTGTCTTCGTGGTGGAGACGATGGCGGCTTTGATGGCGTCGTAGACCCACATGCCGGGCCGGCCGAGGTAGCCGCCTTCGGATGAGAGATTTACGATGGCTCCGCCTTCAGCTTTAAGGAGGGGCAGGAGTAGCTGGGTCATCATCACCCAGCCACGCAGCCCGATGCGGGTTTCGATTTCCCAATTTTCAATCCAGCTACCGTCCTCAATGCGGCCTTGGCGGAGAATGGCGGCGTTGTTGACGAGAAGGTGGAGGGCTGGGACCTGCGCCGCGACTTCGCGCGCGCATTTTTCTACGGAGTTATCGTCGGCGAGGTTTACGTGAACGCGGGCGGCGCTGCCTCCGGCAGCGCGGATTTGGGCAACGGCCTGGTCCGCCATGGTGGCGTTCAGGTCGGCGATGAAGACGCGGGCGCCTTCCGCGGCGAGGCGCTCCGCGGTGGCGCGCCCGATGCCCGAGGCTCCGCCTGAGACGAGGGCGGCTTTGCCTCTGAAGCGGGAGACTGTGTTGGGATTGGCGGCCATCGCTATGTTCCTGAAAGTTCTTGCAATAGGGTGAGGGCGGCCTTGGCCGAACGGATTGCGTCGTCGAATTTGCCGGTTTCGAGGACGATGTAGCTGTCGTAGCCGACTTCGCGGAGGGCGGAGAGTACGGCAGGAAGGGGCACGTCGCCTTGGCCGAAGGGTTTTGTATTGAGGCCGTCGAAGTGGGGCTGATCGGGCGTGCCGGGGGAAGCGCCGCCGCGGTGGTATTCCTTGGCGTGGACGCGGACGATGTGACGGCCGAGCTGGGCGATCTCTTCAAGGGGGTCATAGCCGAGGCCCATGCAGTTGGCCATGTCCCAGTAGTTGCCGATATAGGGGGAGTCGACGCGTTCGAGGAGGGCGGCGGTACTGTCGCCTCTGAGGGTATGCTCGATGGCGAGGGTGACGCGGGCTTGTTCGGCTTCAGGGGCGAGGCGGCGCAGGTTGGCTTCGAGGCGGGCGACGGCCTGGTCGTTGCGCATCATGGCGGGGCCGAAAAAGGGCACAAGCAGATAGGGCGCGCCGAGGTCTGCACAGAGGCGGATGCCGGCGCGGACGGTGTCGAGGCCGAAGGCTTCCATGGCCGGGTCGGCGAGACCGCCCCGGTTGAGGAAGTGTGCGGCAACGCAGGGGATGTCGACCCCTGCCTGGCTGGCGGCCCTGCGGATCCTGTCGCGGTTTTGCGGGGCGAGAGGGCCGTCCGGCTGGGCTTCGGCGAAGTCGTACCAATCGAGCTCGACGCCAGCAAAGCCGAGCTCGGAGGCGACTGAGAAAACGGTTGAGAGGGGCTGTTCGATTACGTTTTGAAGTGTTCCGAATTTCATGATTTATTCCACTGTTTCGACGCGGCCGGATTCGAGTGCGCGATTTGCCGCCAGGGTGACTGATAGGGACTTGACGGCGTCGGCGTAGGAGGAGCGAACAAGGCTCTGGTCCTGTGCTTCGACAGCGGAGATAAACTGTTCGACTTGACGGAAGTAGCCGCGTTCCTGGCCGTGGAAGTCGATTTCCTCCTGGTCGACGTAACCGGAGATGTGGGTGTCCATGGCGAGGCGGAGGTAGAGGTCGCGGCCGCAGAGCTCGGTCATGAAGCCGTCTTTGACGCGCGCTGAGCAGGTGCTGACGACGCTGCCGACTGCTCCGTTGGCGAATTTGAGGTTGACGGCGGTGCTGTCCTCGAAGTCGGCGATGGTGTTGTCGGGCCCGGCGTGGCCGAAGGCCTGGACTGTTTCGACTTCGCCGAGGAAGAGGCGAAGCCAGTCGAATACGTGTGTGCTCTGCTCCAGGAGCTGGCCGCCGCTGACAGAGAATTTACCCCACCAGGGATGGGAAGGGGACATGCGGGTAAGAAAGCGGCCCATGCCCATGCCGAGGTCACGGCCCTTGACAAGCGCTTTGGCGCGCTCGGTAATGTCGGAGTAGCGGGCCATGTAACCGACCTGGTTGATGCGTCCGCTGGCGGCGATGGCGTCCTGCGTGCGGCGGGCAACGTCGATGTCCATTGCGACCGGTTTGGCGACGAAGAGGTTGGCGCCGGCCTGGGCGGCGTCGATCGTCTGGGTGTCGTGGGCGGCGGGCGGGATGGCGACGAAGACCACGTCCGGGTTTTCGCGTGCGAGCATGTCGCGGTGGTCGGTGTAGCCGTGGCAGTTGAGTTCGCCGGCGACGCGGGCGGCTGTCTGTTCGTTGATGTCGCAGACAGCGGCTACGGTCCGGTTCAGTTTTTCGAGGCTGGCGAGATAGTTTCGGGCGATTCCGCCTACTCCGATAAAGGCGATTTGCATCGTGAGGGTTCCTTGGGTGTTGAGAGAGATGGTTGCATAGGGCTGGATGGGCGGGCGCGCAGGGGTCAGCCGACGCGAACGTAGAGCGTATTGCCGCGGCGTTCGACGGGATAGGTTTCGAGGTGGTCGCAGGCAGGGGCGCGCAGGGCGCGTCCGGTTGCGATGTCGAAACGGCCGTTGTGGAGCGGGCATTCTACCACGCCGTCTATAACCAGACCGTCGGCGAGGTAGGCGTATTCGTGTGTGCAGAGACCGCCTGTGGCGTAGAAGCGGTCGCCCTTGAGGCGGTAGACGGCGATGGTTTTGCTGCCGTGGTCGAGGCGGATGACGTCTTCTTCTTCGAGGTCTTCGACAGGGCCGACTTCGATCCATTCTCCGGATGAAGTGGCCATGGCCTGGTGTTCGGGCGACTCGGAATCGGGGTCCTTGGGGATGGGTCGCATGATTCTGTAACCGGGATCGCCGGTGGCCTGTTTGATGAGGGCGGGGATCATCTCCTTGTAGCACTCCCAGAGGCTTTTGTAGGGAGGCGGCATCTGGTCCTTTACGGCCTCGTGAAGTTTGGGTAGGGCGTGGAAGGGCGTCATGGGCATGGAATGGTGTTCGATGTGGTACTGCATGTTCATGTAGAGGAAGGCGAATACGGGGTTTATGAAGACTGTGCGGGTGTTTTCACGATGGTCGTAGGTATCCTCTCCGAGCCCGGCGTGTTGCGTGAGGCCGAGGAGTTGGTGGAGCCAGCCGCCGTAGAAGCGGGGCAGGAGGACGAACATCATGGGAAGGAAGCTGGAGATGGCGATGGACCAGATAGCAAATGCCAGGATTATCGCCATGTAGATGCGGCTGGACCAGTACATTTTGGGCAGTTCCCGTTCGGGGACGAAGTCGAGAACGTCTGCATTGGGTCTGCCCAGGGCGTTGCGGAAGACGCGCCAGACTTCGGGCGGGCCGCTGCGAAGGTAAAAGAAGTCCATGGCGATTTTGAGGAGGTCGGCGGGGCGCTGGACCTGGATTTCCGGGTCGCGGCCGACGATATAAGTGTGGGTGTGGTGGCGGGAGTGGCTCCAGCGCCACATATAGGCTTCGCGCATGGTCATGAAGGAGGTGACGTGGTAGAGGACTTCGTTGAGCCAGTGCGTGCGGAAAGGCGTTCCGTGGCCGCATTCGTGCCAGCTGGCATCTGAAGAGGAGTAGATTGTGCCGTAAATCAGGAAGGCGGGGATGGCCCACCAGGAACCCCAGGAGATGACGGCGAAGTAGGCGCTGGCGGCAAGGAGGGCAAACCAGAGGCTGTAGTGCCAGAGGGCGGGGCCGTTGCGGCGCTGCATGATCTCGCGCATCTGCTGGCGGGACAGCTTTGGCTTCCACCAAGTCTTGTCCATGCGGTCGACGAGGCGGTCGTTGTCGAGTTCGACGGCGTCCTGGTGGCCGCCGGAGAGGCTGTAGTCTCTGGGGATGGCTTGGACACTCATGGGAGGACTCCTTTCTGGTGAGCGAGCGAAAGGGGCGTTGATGTGTGGCCGGGCGCAGAGTTAGGGAGGGATGGGCCGCGTCTTGCGGGCGGGAATCTGTCAGTTACAAGATGGCCAGAGCAAGTGATGATGGCGGTCTTGCCAGGTCTCAAAAGGACAGAGAGGGCGGGGGCGCGTCCTCCCGGTGGCAAATTATACATTAAATGTAGGAATATCGCATGTTGCGGCGGGAAGGCGAAATGGCCGGTCCCTCCAGGGAATTCGTCGGCAACGGGGAGATGGCGGCCAGGCCGGGTCCGGATGCTGGGCAGCCACCGGAAACGTGGATCTTGTTCAAAGAATGGGGCATTTTTCTGCTGTGACGGGCCAAAAGGCGGGTGAATTCAGAAAGTCAGTCAGAGAGAAATATCGTACCGGTTGCCTTCCCCAATTCCACAGAAAAAAGAGTGATGCGACAGCTCTCAGCGGCAGAACTGCCTATCTTCTCCGCGTTTCAGGGGAGTAAGGGTACGTTGATAAACTATAGGTATTGGAGAGACTTGGTTATCGTCTACTATCATGGAATGCACTTGCCGTGTTTAAGTCTTCCTCGATTGGGTGAGGAACCTGGGACAGTGCTGGCAGGCACGCCAGGGATGTTTTTCGCTTGCGTTTTGAGAAAGACCGAAGGGATTGATCCGCGAAGTCACGCGAAGGTTAGCCAAGAACACCGGAGGCGAACCGGTCATTCTTAGCGAAGGCGCAGGGCCAGACGAGGACAGGCGTTTCGTCCCCTCAGAACGCTGTCAAGACAGAGTCAACGGGCGCCATATTATTGGGGACAACTATATGAGAGGGCAGATTAAAACCTTATCTCGCGGGACAATGGCGCTGATTTTGGCGGCTGTGGCTGTCATGTCATTTGCCGGCGCTGCCTCAGCCTATGAAGAGCACATCGTCCAACCGGGAGAAACGCTGGGCCAGATCGCGAGACAGTATGGAACAACGGTAGAAAACCTGCAGGAACTCAACGGCCTGCAGGATGCCAACTATGTCTGGTACGGGCAGCGCCTTCTGATTGACGAAGGGGAAACTGCGGCTCCGGTGCTGCAGGGCGAGGTGACCTATCAGATATACACGGTCCAGCCTGGCGACACTCTGTTCAGTCTGGCCGGAAAGCATGGCATAAGTCTGTCCAGACTGATGTCGATCAACGGGATTTCTTCCGAGGAATGGCTCAGTCTGGATCAGGAAGTGTTGGTGCCCCGTGCGCTCGCGCCCGCTCCCGAGTCTGTTTTTTCGGTCTCTGATCTGCAGACGGCGACGCCCATTCCAGCGATGCAACCTGGGCGGACCCGCCTCGCCATTCATACTGTCCAGACGGGGGAGTCACTCTCAGAGATCGCGGAGCGGTACAGCGTCAATCCTGGCGCGCTGGCCCGGTTGAATGGCCTGCAGAACACCAGCATTCCTGACCCGGGCCGGGTTCTGCGCGTGCCATCAGCCAACTCGCTCGAACTTCTGGAAAACATGGGTCAGAGGCTCGACAGGGCCCGCTACCCTACGCTTACCGAGCGCTGGGTCGAGGTCGATCTCAGAGAACAGATGGCGATCGCTTACGAGGGAGCCACACCGGTTCGAGCGTTCGTAATTTCATCCGGAGCCGGTGACACGCCTACGGTCACCGGTACCTACCGCATCTGGGTCAAGATTGCCATGCAGGACATGCGGGGCGGCAGTCGCGCCGCCGGCGACTCGTACCATGTGACCGAGGTCAAGAACGTCCAATACTTTTTCGAGGACTACGCCTTTCACGGCACGTACTGGCACAGCAACTTCGGCACACCCATGAGCCGCGGTTGCATAAATCTGACCGAAGAGGATGCTGAGTGGCTCTTCGATTGGGCCTCTCCTTTCATGTACGACGACAGCGACAGCGGCTGGATGTTCAGCACTGACTTCAACCCAGGCACGCTGGTGTTGATTCATGAGTGACAGCAAACGGATTCACCGGAACCTTCCGTAAGTTCGGACTCCTTCGCAAGACCACCTCCTCATGCGCGTTCAGTTTTCCGGCCCTCTCTCTCTCTTTTGTGGGCTCGGCCGCAACGGCTGGACCTCAAGCTAAGGTTCAAAATGGAGCCATTCAAAAGCCCTGCAAGGGGCAAATCGATGGACGGACGCGAGCCGATGTCCAGCGTGGATCGCGCCTGGCTCTTGATGGACGATCCAAAAAATCCGATGGTGATCAACGGATTGTGGATTTTCAGGGAGCGGCTGCGATATGAGCATGTGCTGGCTGTGCTGGAGGAGCGCCTTCTGATTCATGAACGCTTTCGCCAGCGCGTGGTCCAGGAACGGGGCGCGTTCGGGCCGCGTTCCTTCTGGCAGACCGATCCGGAGTTCGACCTGCGCGCGCACGTTGGGCGCATGGTCCTCCCTTCGCCAGGGGATATGGAAACGCTCAACAGGACCGTAGCAGGACTTCTCACGGTTCCCTTGGACATGAATCTACCTCTGTGGCGGTTCACTCTCATCGAAGGCTTCGGGGGCGGCAGCGCCTTCTTCGGGCGAATTCACCACTGTATCGGTGACGGCGCGGCGCTCGTAAGGGTGCTGCTCGCCCTGACTGACGAGTCTGCCGAAGCGGCGCGCCCTGTAACGGATCCGGCTGCGGGGCATCCTCCAGTCAGGAATACTCTGCCTCCGCCGATACAGGTCGGCGCGCGTCCGGGGGCAGCGAAATTACCTGCAGCCCGCGAGGGGGCCAGAGAACGCGCGAATCCGCTGGCTCTGACTGTGCGGGGCGGGCAGATGGCCGGGAGGTTCATCGCTGTGCTGGCCAAGCTGGCGCTCATGAAGACTGACGACAAGACAGCTTTCAAAGGTGAGGTTGGGGTTGGCAAAGTGGTCGCCTGGTCCGAGGGCATTCCCTTGGATGATGTAAAGTTCGTGAAGGACACAATGGGGGCAACAGTGAACGACGTCCTCGTCGCGGCGATGGCCGGGGCATTGCGCCGGTATGTCGAATCGCGCGGCGACGATCCGGAGGGCAAGGAGATCCGGGCGATGGTGCCGGTAGACATCCGGGCGCCAGATGACACGAAGCTGACAAACCGCTTCGCGCTCGTCTATCTTCCACTGCCGATCGGGACCGCCAATCCCATCGAGCGCCTTTTTGCGACGAAACGCCGTATGGATGCTATCAAGAGGTCACCTGAGGCATTGGTGACTTATCAGGCTATCGCCGGCTTAGGCGTTGTGTCGGACAGAGTGGCCAGGCGCGTGCGGGGCTACTATGCCGACAAGGTGAGCGCGGTTCTGACGAATGTGCCCGGGCCGCCCCGGAAGCTCTACTTTGCCGGCAAGCCTCTCGACACGATCGTTTTCTGGGTGCCGCAATCCGGATCCATCGGCGTGGGAATCAGCATATTCAGCTACGCGGGGCTGGTGAACATCGGGCTCATCACCGACCGGGGACTGGCGCCGGATCCGGAAACCATCATCGCGGCGTTCCAGGCGGAGTTCGAAAACCTGCTGAGATTGGCGCGCCTCCGGGCGGGGCCTGGGAAGGGGAACGGGGAATCCGACACGCGGGGCGGTTTCGCCTCCAATGCGGATTAGGTTCCGAGACATTTCGGGAGAGTGGTTCAAGATTCAGGAAGACGTGGGATCGTCCGCAGGTCTGTTGGGAGTGTTTCACGCATGAATTTTGTGTCATTCAGAGAGGATTGATCCGCGAAGGAACGCGAAGGGTTGCGAAGAACACCAGGGGCGAGCTGTTTTCTGCGGGGAGCATGAAACTGCCGCACATTGCTCGAGTAAAGCGTTGCGCAGGCAGGGTAAAGAGGGGGCCAATTTTTTGTTATGTCCCGGATGCATTGGGCAATTGGATGCATTGGGCAATTGGTCGTAGGAGAAGGGAGGACCGGGGGTCACATAGTGGAGTCAGCCGGTCAGCGTTCCTGGAGAGGAGTCCAGCCGCGGCCAGGGGTGTTGGGGCGGGTTGATTCGTAGCGCTGGCGGAGGCGCTGGAACTGGTCGGCGGAGTGGATTTCACGGGCCGGGTCGTTTTGGTCGCGGATGACGAAGTCGGCTTCGGGCGGGTAGCAGGCCATGGTGACCGGGTCGCGTTCAGGCGTGTAGGAGGCGGGGTCTTCGTCGACGTTGTTGGGCGCGTCGGCGCTCTGGTAGCGCAGGTCGATGCTCCAGCGGACCTGGTCTGTGCGGTTTTCGAAGGAAGCGTGGGGCGTAAGGTTGGTGAGCAGGAGCGCGTCGCCGGCCTTCATGGGGACGGGGACGGGTTCGACCGTGGGCAACTCTTCGCGCGGGACTTCGAGGAAGCCGGCATGGCCGCCGGTGTAGTGGCGGAGGATACCGGTTTTGTGCACGGTTGGGATGACGTGGAGGCAGCCGTTTTCGAGGGTTGCGTCAACGAGGGGGACCCAGCAGGTGATGATGAGGTGGCGGTCGCAGTGGGCGAGCGTGTAGCCGGCGTCCTGGTGCCAGGGCACTTCGCCGCGGTCCCAGCCGGGGAGTTTGGGGCGGATGCGGTAGACGGAAGAGCCGACGATGTTGGGGCCGATCAGACTCTCGATGCAGGAGAGGAGGGGCGCGTGGCGGATTGTCTGCAGCATGGCGGGCCCGTTGTAGCCTCCGCCGCCTTTGCCCATGACGCGGCGGGTTATTTCTTCGCCGACTTCTTTGTTCTCGAGGTAGATGGATGAAAGGCGGCGGCCGAAGGGTTTGTCAGCGTGCGCGTTCGCCAGCATGCCTTCTGCATAGAGGTCGCGGGCGCCTTGATCGATGATTTCCGAAAGGGCGTCCTGGAGGGGTTTCAGGTCGGCCGCGCTGTAAAGACCGGGCTTGACCAGGAAGCCCTGGCGGTGAAACAGAGAGAGTTCTTCAGCAGTCAGGCTCATGGTCACGGGTCCGGTGGTTGGCGCGCTCTAATGACGCGAGCCGTTGCGGTCAGTCTTTTCCCTGGAATTATACCGCCCAAAGGGGTGAAGGAGAAAAGTGGATTCAGTAGCTTCCTGAAGGGATTGCTTCCCACTTTTTGAGCCACTGTTTGTAGGTGGGAACGGCATTTGGACTGTTCGGGCTGTGGGCGACGAATCCCTGTTTCTGGCCGGCTGCAGTGGCCTGGGCGGTCGGTTCGTAGCGCACGTCGATGGACCAACGAACCTGGTTGGAGCGGTTGGGGAGGGCGCGGTGGGGTGTAAGCTGGGTGAAGCAGAGGGCGTCGCCGGGTTCCATATCGATTGAGACGCCCTGCAGCGCGTCGCGCACTTCGGGCGCGAGGCCGAGGAAGCCGGTCTCGGGGTCGTTCCAGCCTTCGTGGAGGGGTCCGCGGTGGAGTCCGGGAGCGACCTGGAGGCAGCTGTTGCGCTCGGTGACGGGCTGAAGGGGCATCCAGATGGAGGTTACGTGGACCTGCTCGGCGTCGCGATAGTACTGTGCGTCCTGGTGCCAGGGAGTTTGGGTCCAGATCTGGTCGGGGAGCTTGGGACGGGCGTTGAAGATGCCGTGGACTGAGATTTCGGTGGTGCCGAGGAGGTCCTGCGCGAGGGCGAGGAGGGCGGGATGGACGAGGATGTCGTACATTTGGCGGCTGACAAGGTCGCGGCGGGGGCTGCGGATGTATTCGGGGCGTCCGGCGGCTTCCCAAAGGTGGGCGAGGCGATGCTGGAAGTCGAGGTCGGGGCGGGGGTTGTCGATCAGGCCCTGGGTCAGCCAGTTGTTGATGGTGTCGTCGGCCCAGCGGGAAAGGACGGTTGTCATGAGTGACAGGAGGTCCGGCGGGATGACGGCGGGGGCATGGAGGTAGCCGTTGGCGTGGTAGAAGGCGCATTGGTCGGGTGTGAGGCGTTGGGTCATGTGAGGCATCCGGAGGGTGGGAATGACTCCAGTTGAGGAGTGAATGGTTGTTCGAGTCTTAGGAGACAGAGTTTCGTTTGCGAATGGCCTGACGGTGACCCGGGGACCACATCTGGTCGAAACGCAAAGTGGCGCGAAGGACAACCGTCTGGCATTCGGCGAGTAAGGGAGGTCTTAGATTCTGACGCGCAGGTTAGCTGAGAGCAAGCAAATGTCAAAACTTGAGTGACATTCGCAACAGTCAAGGAGACATATTGAGGGGCGGCACCTGGCCTGCGGTTATTGCAGTGACACTTCGCTTGTCCTCATGATTGCGTCCATGCCGACAGATTTAGGCCGGGAACGGGCCACCGCCGGGACATTTAGCGGCAAAAAGAGCAAGAGGCGCCCACTCTCCCCATAGGATAGAGATCTGGCTTCGCGGTTCTATGACTTGCTCCAACTGAAGTAAGAGGAAAACGAATAGCGAATTTCGATCAGCCCGGAATGCCGGCGTCGGCCAGGACTTCCTTGGCGGTGGCGGCGGCTTCGGAGTCGGGATCGAATTTGATGGCGCGTTGCAGGGCGATAACGGCGTGTTCGTCGCCGGCGCGGGCGAGTTCGAGGGCTTCGGCGAAGCCTCTTTCGCCGAAGCTGAGATCGCGGGCCACAACCGGGTTGTCGTAGTCTTCCCAGTAGTATTTGAAATCGTCGGACTCCCAGTCTTGGTAGACTTCCTCCCATTCGAGCCCGCTGGGGCCGTGGGGGGTGAGCATCTGCTCGGCGATGAGGTCGCCTATGGCCTGGTAGCGGTTGTCGAGAGAGAGACGCAGGCGATCCTCAGTGTAATTGGGCAGGGCCTGGTGGATTGTCAGGGCGGGGAAGATCAGGGTGTCGCCGATTTCGAAGTCAGTGGAGTGCCAGTCCGGTTCGACTTCCTCCTCGGCGTCGACATCGACTTTCAAAGCCCCGGCGCCGAGGGAGAAGTGGTGGTCGAGCACGCGTCCGACTTTGTGGGAACCGGGGATGACGGCGAGGGGGCCCAGCTCGATGGGGCAGTCGCCGATGGGGGCCCAGCTGGTCAGTGTTTCGAAGTTGCCCTGGAAGTGGACGAAGTCCTGGTGCATTGGAGTGGTATGTTCGGTGAATTTGGGGAACCAGAGACGGGCGATCTGGTTGGGATGGGGCATGATGGGCCGGCCCATAATTTTTTCGATCATGGAAGTGATTTCAGGCCAGTGAGCGGAGCGATGGAAGGGCTCCAACTTGTAGACCTGGCTGTAGCCGGCGGTATATTCGAGATCGCCTTCGGTGCACTGTCTTGTTGTGTCTGCGATGCCGTCGTAGGGGTCGGTGTCGGGCAGGAGCCAGCCGATCTCCTGGATTTTGGTCATCATGACGCGTCGCAGTTCGCGCATTTTGTCGGGGTTCTGGAGTTGTCTGAAGAAGAGATAGCCCTCGTCGGCGAGGCGGCGCTGAAGTTCGGCGGGATCATCGAAGGCGTCGTTGGAGACGCGGAACTCGCGGATTTCCTCAGGCATTGGACCTTCCTTTCGTGGGCATGCGCGCCGACCGGGTCTAAATTGTGTTTTTTTGAGGTCAGGTATGGGTACAAGGATACAGACTGTGATTTGTGATGTCAAGTGGACTGCGGCGAGGACGCAGTGGACTGAGGATCGTGGGTGGAACGGGCTGTTTTAAGGACCGGGATTTGGTGGGATTCATGGGATTTAGGGGATGGGTTGTTGTCTGGACCAGGATTTGGGCGGGGATTTCAGTGACTTAGGGGACGGGCTATTGTCTGGACGGGGATTTGGGGCGAGAGGGGGCGTCTGGAGGGTAGGCGTACGTTTGATTAGGCTATGCGAAAGCAAGGCGTGCTTTTGGAAGCGTCAGGCATGGACATTGTGGGGGAGTCGGCGGCGCTTTGACACATTGGCGGCGGCTGCGTACGATTCAACTCTGAAGAAGAGCGCGGCTGGAACGGAATGGAGCGAGGGATGGCAATGAACTCGATTGCGCTGGGCGAAACGATCTATCACAATCAGCTGGCGGCTGAATCGGATGCGGCTGGATTCCGGCTGGAGGGAGAGGCGGACGTCAGCTTTGGCAACGGACGGCTGCGTATGCAAAACCTGCGCGATCCTGGGGATGGTCAGAAGTCCAACTTTGTTCTGTGGTGTCCGGAAACGTTTCCGGCGGATGTGAGCATCGAATGGGAGTTCTGGCCGGTGAAGGAGCCGGGGCTTTGTATCCTGTTCTTTGCGGCGACGGGCCGCACAGGGGAGGACCTGTTTGACTCCTCATTGACCGAGCGCACTGGGGAGTACCAGCAGTATCACCACGGGGACATAAACGCGTTGCATGTTTCCTATTTCAGGCGGAGATGGCCGGAGGAACGGGCGTTTCATACATGCAATTTGCGCAAGAGCTACGGTTTCCACATGGTTGCGCAGGGGGCAGATCCGATTCCGTCGGTGGCGGATGCGACGCCTCCTTACCGGATTCAGGTGGTGAAGCACGGGGCCGATGTGGCGTTTTCGATCAACGAACTGCCGATCTTCGCCTGGCGCGACGATGGGACCAGTTACGGACCGGTTCTGGGCGGCGGGAAGATAGGGCTGCGGCAGATGGCGCCGCTGGTTGGCGAATATGCGAATCTGGTCGTGAGAAGAGCTGAGGTCAGGGGCGAGGGGTGAGGGGACGAGGGCGTTTGGCTGTTGGAATTGAAGCAGCAGCGGGGCCCGATGGGTTGGCAATGATGTTTCGGTCGTTTGGCATTGGCACAGCGATAAGGAGGCGAAAGGTATGGGAAGGTCCAAGGAACAGGTACTCTTTAGCGAGCAATTTGAAGGTGGGTTGGACGGAGACTGGCACTGGATTCGCGAGAATCCGGAGAGGTGGCGGCTACGCGAAGGGGGGTTGGAGATTGTGGTGGAGCCCGGGGTGGCCGGGACCGTGCGGAACGCGCTGGTACGGCCTGCGCCTGACCGGAGTTCGGGCGTGTACGCGATTGAGGTGACGGTCTTCAATCACCGGGCGCCGACACAGCAGTATGAGCAGGCTGGGATCACGTGGTATCAGGACGGGGAGCCGGTCTTCAAGGAGGTTAAGGAGCTTGTGGACGGGGCGATCCTCATCATTCCGGGCAGCAAGCCGATGCCGACGCAGAGTGTGCGGTTGCGGCTGGTGGTGGATTCCGAGTCATGGGAGGCGCAGTACCGCCCGGAAGGGGAGAGCGAGTTCCGGACGGCGGCGACGGGCGAGCTACCGGCGGCTGCGAACGAGGAGGTGAGTATCCAGTGCTATAATGGGCCGCCGGATGCGGAGCACTGGATACGGTTTGAGGACTTTCGCGTTTTGCGCCTATGAGGCCCCCCGGAGGGAGCTCCGCAGAGGTGACGATGACGGAGAATGGCGCCTGTTCAGTCCATGTGATCGAGGCGGAATTCCTGTTCGGCGAGGAAGCGTTGCGGGTGTGAGAGGGGCTGGCCAGGCAGATAGAGAGTGACGTCGCCGGCGCCGTGGACGCGCCAGTCTTGCGCTGATCTGCCGCTGATCATGGCGGTTTCTTCGTCGATGCCGACGAGTGTGGCGTCGGGAAGAAGCGCCCTCAGTCGTTCGGCCCAGCCCTGGCCGAAAGTATTGTGGTGGGGCAGAACGCAGGCGTTGGGGACAAGGCCGAGGCCGGCGGTGACGCCCTGTCCGCGGGGGTCGTGGAGATGCTGGCAGAGGACCATCGCGCCGGCGCTGCTACCAGCCAGGACGGCGCCTTCGTCGGCGGCCGCGAGCATGGCCGTCCACGCGGGTGTGTTGCGCAGGGCTTCGCAGAGGTAGCCGGGGAAACCACCGAGCAGGTAGATGAGTCTCGCCTCTCTGATCCGGTCCACCACAGTCTTTTCAGCAGCTGAATTTCGGTCGATGAGAGGGACGACCCGGACGTTGGTCGCGCCGAGGCTGGTGAACCAGCGGCGGCCGTTTTCGCCGGCGCGGCGGTGGTTGTTGTCGGGCGCGGCGGCGGTTGGGATGATGGCGACGGGAGTGTCGGGTCCGCCCGCGAGATCGATGCCGCGGCGGTCGGCGGAGGCCATTTGGCCTCCGAATTCTGAGCCTCCGGCGAGGAGGATGGTTCCTGAGACCACGTCTTTTCTGCGCTCCTGGGGCTGCGCTGGTGGCGGGCTGAACTTCTGATGGCGGCGCAATCCTAGCGCGTTCCTTGCGCCTAACCTTTCACCGCGCCGGCTGTCAGACCGGAAACGATGTACTTTTGCATGACGAGGTAGAATAGGACCGGCAGCACGGAGAAGACAAGCCCGGCGGCCATGTACTGTTCCACCGGCGTCTGGGCGATCGCTTTGAGTGTGGAGAGGCCGACAGAGGCCGGCATGAATTCGCCGCTGCTGAGCATAATGCCGGCATAAAGGTACTCATTCCAGGCGAAGAAGAAGGCGACCACGGCCACGGCCGCCAGGCCGGGAGCCGACAGGGGCAGAACGATTCGCCACAGCGCGCCGAGCTCGGTACAGCCGTCCACGACCGAGGCGTCCAGGACTTCCGGCGGCACGTTGTCGAAGACTCCTTTAAGAATCCAGATACAGATTGGCAGAATGAAGGCGGCGTCGATCAGGGCCAGCGAAGGAATGCTGTTGAGCATATTGAGGCGGCGATAGAGGATGTAGAGCGGGATCAGGATCAGCACTTCGGGCAGCATTTGAGTCACCAACAGAAACAGGCCGAAGAGGTTGCGGCCCGGCCAGCGCAGGTTGGAGAGCGCGAAGGCGCCGAGCACTGAGAGGGCCATGCAGAGGAGCATCGTCATGACGGCGATGAGGAATGAGTTGCGCAGCCACTTGGCGATTGGGTGTTCGCTGAACAGCTCGGCGAACTGAGCGAAGTAGAGCTCCTGCGGCAGCAGTGGAGGAGGGAAGCGCAGAATGTACTTGCTGGGCTGGAAGGTGCTGATCATCATCCAGTAGACGGGAAAGACGATGATCAAGGAGACGACGGCTACGGTGAGATAGAGAAGTGCGGTGTTGAACAGACGCCGGGCATCGATTTTGGCGGCTGCGGTGCTAGAGTCCTCCAGTTTCGCGACCATGTCAGGCGGAGTCCTCGGCGCGGCGGACCTGCATCATGATGAATACGAGAGCGACCGCAAGTGAGACGACGAAGCCGGCTACGCCGAGCGCGGTGGCATAGGAGTAGTCATAGAATCGAAAGGCGGTATTGAAGATGCGGATCACGATTGTCTCGGTTGTGCCGGACGGGCCGCCCCCGGTCATCAGGAAGATGATGGTGAACTGTTTGAAGGAGAAGATGGCGGCGAGGACGACCAGCAGTTCCAGGGTGGAGCCGATTCCCGGAAAGGTGATGTTCCAGAAGAGCTGAAGGCGGTTGGCGCCATCGACGCGGGCGGACTCATAGAGTTCCTGGGGGATGGCCTGCAGGGCTGCAAGAATGACCAGGCTATAGAAAGGAAAGGCTTTCCAGGATGAGATTAAGACCATCCACCCCATTGCAAGTTCGGGTACTTGCAGCCATTGCGGGTTCTTGGTGACGCCGGGGAGCATTCTGGCAAGGATATTGACGACGCCGAATTGGGGGCTGAGGATCCAGATGAATATCATCACGACGGGCACTTCGGGTATGGCCCAGGGCATCATCAACATGCCGCGGGCGAAGGGACGAAATCGGAATGGGCGGTTGAAGAGGAGCGCGGTGAGCAGACCGACCGTCAGGGCGACGACGATGACAAGACCTGTAAACAGGAGCGTGACGCGAATGACTTTCCAGAATGCGGGGTCGGAGAACATGCGCTCGTAATTGTCCCAGCCCACCCAGGTGGTGGCTGCGCTGGAGGCGAGTTCGATGCGCGTGAAGCTGCCAAAGATGCCCTGAACTATCGGGTAGACGATCAGGAGGCCTTCGTAGAGGATGATGGGGAGGACCAGAGCGAAGGGCAGAAGATAGCGGCGGCGGAGCAGAGGATGCGCCTTCACCCCGCTGGGGGGGCCCGCCAGGGCGTCTGCATCGACACGTTCACTCATTGGGAAATAGATTCGTACTCTTGCGAGAGGTGAATTGGGATTGCCGCTGCAGGCAAACAGCTGGGCGTTGGGAAAACAGATGGGCCGTCTGAAGGGCGAGGGGGATGCAGGGGAACGAGATCGGCAAGCTGCATCGCCGCCTCGCCTTCTTTGTTATGAGATGCGGTCGGCCAGGTCCTCGGCCTGCGCCTGCGCGGTTTCCATTGCTTCCTCAACTGATTTGCCGGCGATGAGCACGTCGGCAAAGTTGGTGATGACGATTTGACCGAACTCATTGAAATTGTAAACGAAGTCGCCGACAATATCGAAGGGCGTCAGATAGTCGACGCCGAAGAAACCGGGCTTGAGCCATTCAAGACCGTCAAGATACTCCTGTCTTGCCGCTGAGGGCTGCGCGAAGATGACGTCCTCGCAGCCTTCAACCATTCGGCGGTAGTTGTCGGGCTTGTACATGTAGGTGACGAATTCCATGGACTCTTCGACGACTTCGGAGTCCTTGTTGATCATCATCGGGTGGATGCGGGCAATCGACTTGTTGGTCTCCCAGGGGATGGGGGCGCTGCGCAGTTTTGGATACAGATCGGGCGCGTCTTTGGTAAAGGCGCCGACTGCGGCGGAGACATAGAGGCCCTGGGCGACATCGCCGTTCTGGAAGAGCCGGTAGCCGGTTGGGTTGTCGGCGCCTTGCGGCATGGCGACGTCATACATCTGCTTGAACAGTTTGAGGCCCTGAATGATGGGATCGGAGGTCAGCAATGGTGTCGTTCCTTCGGCCCAGATGCCGTCATAGGGCATGCACCAGACTTCCAGCTGGAACCAGAAGTCGGAGGGTTCGCTGACGAGGTGGGTTGCGAAGAATCCGTATTTCTGATTTTCGCGGTCGGTGAGGGCGGCGCTGACGTCGACCCATTCCTGCGGCGTCGTTGCCGGCGTGATATTTGCTTCCTCGTAGCGGTCCTTGTTATAGAGGATGCCGAAAGCGACCGTGACCATATCAAGGCCATAGAGGTTGCCGTCCTTGCGCAGCGCGTCGTGGGCAGAGCTCAGGTCGGTGATGTCGTTGCGAATCAGAACGTCGTCGAGGGGGACAAGGAGGTCGGACTGGATGAGGCGGGGCGCGAGTTCGGGTGTGGCCATGATGATGTCGCCGTCAAGCTGACCGGACTGTGTGCCGACGATCGTTTTGGTGGTGTACTGGTCGAATGGGATGTTTTCGGCTACGACTTCAATTTCGGCCTGGTATTCGTTGAATTCGTCGACAAAGTTGTTCCAGGTTTCGCCGCGATTGCCCTCTTCAAACCACCAGGAGAGGTAGCGGACGGTCGTCCTTTCCGCTGGCGCGTCGGCGCCGGCGTCTGTTGCCGGCTGGGCGGCGGGCGCGCATGCGGCAAGAAGGCCGAGGCCGGCCAGCGCGCTCGCGCTGCGCAGGAAGTCGCGCCGGTTAAGCGTTCTGCGGCTTCCTTCTTGTCTTCGATTTGTGTAATCAGACACTTTCAAGCCTCCTCTTCTGATTCTTCTCCACGTGAAAACCGGATGCGGAGGGGAGGGCGAGAGGTCTTGCTCCTGACCTGACCGCTCTCAGACTCCAGGTAATAATATATACACCGGGGAAGTTTGTGTCAACCGCGATTGTTTGGGGAAGGGCGGGGAAGAACTGCAGGGGAACCGCGGGCGAGACTGGCACTGAGGGCCCACAAAATTGGGGGTGGCCGGGCGGAAATTCGCCGCTATGCGTAGCTTTCAAGGGGCGGGCAGGCGCAGACGAGGTTGCGGTCGCCGTAGGTGTTGTCGATGCGCGCGACTGAGGGCCAGAATTTGTTTTCCCGGACCCAGGGGGCGGGGAAGGCGGCGGTTTGGCGGGAGTAGGAGTGATCCCAGTGGTCGGCGGTAACGTTGTCGGCGGTGTGGGGGGCTTGGCGGAGGGGGGAGTCCTCCGGGCTGATTTCGCCGTCCTGAACGGCCTGAATCTCGTCACGGATTGCGAGCATGGCGTTGCAGAAGCGGTCAAGCTCATCCATGGATTCGCTTTCGGTGGGCTCGATCATGAGCGTGCCGGCGACGGGGAAGGACATGGTGGGGGCGTGGAAGCCGAAGTCGATGAGGCGTTTGGCGATGTCGTCGACCTGGAGGCCGTAGTCTTTCAGGAAGCGGGTGTCGATGATGCACTCGTGGGCGACGCGGCCGTGCGCGCCCTTGTAGAGGACTGGGTAGGCGTCTTCGAGGCGTGCGGCGATGTAGTTGGCGTTGAGGATTGCGATGCGTGTGGCCTCGGTGAGGCCGGCGGCGCCCATCATGGCGACGTAGGCGTAGGAGATGGGGAGGATGGAGGCGCTGCCCCAAGGCGCGGCGGAGACGGCGCCGATGGCGTTTTCGCCGCCGATGCCGGGTACGACGGCATGACCCGGGAGGAAAGGAGCAAGATGTTCGGCGACGCAGATGGGGCCCATGCCGGGGCCGCCGCCGCCATGGGGAATGCAGAAGGTCTTGTGAAGGTTCAGATGGCAGACGTCGGCGCCCATGTCGCCCGGGCGGCAGAGGCCGACCTGGGCGTTCATGTTGGCGCCGTCCATGTAGACCTGGCCGCCATGACTGTGGACGACTTCACAGATTTCCTGGATGGCCTCTTCAAAGACGCCGTGGGTGCTGGGATAGGTGACCATGAGTGCGGCGAGGCGTTCGCTGTACTCTTCGGCCTTGGCCTTCAGGTCGGGCAGATCGATATTGCCGTCGTCGTCACAGCTGACGACGACGACTTTCATCCCGGCCATGACAGCGCTGGCCGGGTTGGTGCCGTGAGCGGAGGAGGGAATCAGGCAGACGTCGCGGTGATCGTGGCTGCGGCTGAGATGGAGGGCGCGGATCGCGAGAAGGCCGGCGTATTCGCCCTGCGAGCCGGCGTTGGGCTGGAAGGAGACGGCTGCGAATCCGGTGATCTCGGCCAGGGCATGGGCTAGGCGGTCGAACAAGATCTGGTAGCCCTGTGTTTGGTCCAGCGGCGTGAAGGGGTGGATGCCGCCGAACTGGGGCCATGTGACTGGGATCATTTCGGCGGTGGCGTTGAGTTTCATGGTGCAGGAGCCAAGGGGGATCATGGAGTGAGCGAGGGAGAGATCCCGGTTTTGCAGCTTGGTGATGTAGCGCAGCATCTGGGTTTCCGATTTCATCGTGTTGAAGATCGGATGGGTGAGGTAGGGACTTGTGCGGGCGAATGGGGCCGGGTAGACAAGGTCGAGATTCTCGGCCAGGCGGGCCAATGCGGCATCGGGGGAGTTCGCCGCATTGGCCGATCCGGTTGCGGAGAGTATCGCGGTCTCGGTCGAACCGAAGATTTTCAGCAGCGCGCCGAGTTCGGCGGCGGTGGTCTTTTCGTCGAAAGAGACGCCGACACTGTTATCGTCATAGAAGCGCAAATTAAAGCGGCCGGCTGTGGCGGCGCGGCGGAGCTCGTCGGGGGTACGGGGCCCGCGGGAGATTTTCAATGTGTCGAAGAAGGGGCTGCTGCTGGAATGATTCAGCTGGTAGCCAAGTTTGCCAAGCTCCGCGGCGAGAATGCCGGTGAGACGTTGGATTCTGCGGGCGATCTTTTTGAGGCCCTCGGGTCCGTGATAGACGCAGTACATCGAGGCCATGATTGCGAGAAGAACCTGTGCGGTACAGATATTGCTGGTGGCTTTGTCGCGGCGGATGTGCTGTTCCCTGGTTTGGAGGGCGAGACGCAGTGCCGGTTTGCCCTGCGTGTCCTGGGAGACGCCGACGAGCCGGCCCGGCATTTGGCGTTTGAGGGTGTCTCGGGTGGCCATGAAGGCGGCATGGGGGCCGCCGTAGCCCATGGGGACACCGAAACGCTGAGCGCTGCCGACGGCGATGTCGGCGCCCCAATCGCCCGGTGGGCTCAGGAGGGTGAGGGCGAGAAGGTCGGTGGCGACGACGACGAGGGCTCCGGCAGCGCGGGCCGTTTGGACAAGGTTGCGGAAATCATGGATGGTCCCTTCGGTGTCGGGATATTGGAGGAGGATACCGAAGGTGTCTGAATCGGGATGGAATTCTCGGTGGTCGCCGACGATGACCCGGTAGCCGAGGGGTTCGGCGCGGACTTTGATGGTATCGATGGTCTGTGGGTGGCACTTTTCGGATACGAAGAAGGTGTTGGCGTTGGAGCCTCTCTTTTGCGCTCGCCTGCACATCATCATGGCTTCGGCGGCGGCGGTGGCTTCGTCGAGGAGGGAGGCGTTGGCGATATCGAGAGCAGTGAGATCGCTGACCATGGTCTGGAAATTGAGGAGGGCTTCCAGGCGGCCCTGGGCGATTTCGGCCTGGTAGGGCGTGTATTGCGTATACCAGCCGGGGTTTTCGAGGATGTTGCGCAGGATGACGGGAGGCGTGATGGTGTCGTAGTAGCCCATACCGATGAAGGAGCGGAAGAGCTGGTTTTGGGCAGCGATTCCGGCCATTTCGTCGAGCACGTCGGACTCAGGGCGCGACGCGGGCAGCTCGAGACTGCGTCGGATCCTTATGGCGGCGGGAATCGTCTGGTCGATCAACTCGTCGAGTGAACCGGCTCCTACAGCCTTGAGCATGGCCTCCACCTCTTCCTTGCCGGGTCCCAGGTGGCGGGGCACAAAGGAGTCGGCGCGCTGGAGCAGGCTGGCAAAGCCGGCGGGGCTGGCTGAATCGGTCTGCTCTTGCGCGGTGATGTGAGGAGATGATGCCGGGGCGAGGCCGTTGTCTGCAGCTTTGGCGGGGGCAGTTGGGGCTTGGGGGCTCATCTGGCTCTCCTTTGGTCTCCTCCACACGCTCGCTCACTGGCTGCAATTGCGAGGGCGGCGCTCCCATTCTGGAAGAAAAAACGGGCATCTCAAACGAGTGCCCGTTGCCTCTGTCCTTGACCTGAGAGATTGACACACACTTTTGCGGTGTGACGCTGAAGTGGAGGGAAACCCTTGCTTCAACTGACCGTTTCTGTGTGTGATTGCCCCGTCGGTGGCCGCTGTCGTTGAGACGGCGGCGCTTTCCAAAGGTGCCGTATCGCGACGATCCTTTTGCCTGAGAGTGTCACCTTGCAGGGTGGGTTGTCCTGCCGGCTTGCCCCTTCGGCGCTTCGTCCGTGAAGTCTCTCTCGTCGCGCGTCAGCTCATTATGCGGTTTTGTCGTTCAACGGGGCCATTGTAGCGCAGGCCGGTTCATTACGCAATTGCGGAAAACGGAGTCTTCGCCGATAGTAACTTCAGTGGTCGGTGGTCAGTGGTCAGTGGCGGTGTGTAAGAAGAGGGGTGTACGGCACAGGCGTTTCGGCTGCATTTTTTTGGGCAGGCTGATCGGAAGGGGGAGATGGCAGTGAATGGGATTTTGGGGCTTGCGTGGGTTGTGAGTGCGCTATGCGGGTGATTGCGGGTAGCGCCAGAGGCCACAGGTTGCGGTCGGTTCGGGGAAAGGGGACGAGGCCGATCACGGACAGGGCCAAGGAGGCGCTGTTCTCGATTTTGGGGAATTGGATTGAGGGCCGGCGCGTGCTGGATATGTTCGGCGGCACGGGGGCGGTGGGCATCGAGGCGTTGAGCCGGGGGGCGGAACACGTTATTTTTGTGGACCGCAGCAACGCGGCTGTTGGCACGATTCTGGGCAACCTGTCCCACTGCAGGCTGTCGGATCGGGCGACCGTGGCCAGGCGTGACAGTTTTGATTTCATTGACAGGTATGACGGAGAGCCGTTTGAGCTGGTCTATATTGCGCCGCCACAGTACCGGGAGATGTGGCGGGAGGCTCTGTTGAAAGTGGATTCCAGGCGGGACTTGCTGGTCGAGGAGAGTGTAGTCATCGTCCAGATTCACCCGCGCGAGGAGGCGCCAATCGGGCTCGACAGACTCATCGAGTTTGACAGGAGGCGCTATGGTTCGGTGTTGCTGGTCTTTTACGAGGTTGTGGCGGAAGAATAGTTGCGGCCAGGGCAAGGCTTTTGGCTGCGGCTATTCGTCGACGGCGGTGGTTACGACAGGGAAATAGAGAGCCTGGCCGGCCCCGGCTTCCGGGTCCACGGTGATCGCGGCGGTGTTCTGGCTGGCAAGCATGTAGCCCTGCACGTCCTCGACAGTTACGGTGTAGTCGCCGGCGGTCAGAGATTCGAAGAGGGTTCCGGCGGACCCGACGTTGATCTGCGGGGCGACTGTTCTGCCGTCGGAGGCAGTCAGTATCACGTTAGCGCCGGCGATGAGATTTTCGTCGCTGTCAAGCGCGCCATCGGCGTTCACGTCGAGGAAGAGATAGATGCGGAGGACGTCGGGAGCGAGATCCTGGTCCACGATCCGAACAGGTTCGGGAAGGGCCGGGGCATGCTGGGTCCGGGTCTCTGTCGGGGCATTTGACGTCCGGATCGAGATGGAGGGTCCGGCATTGTCTGCGCTGGGCAACTCTGATGAAGGCAGTGAGGATTGACTCCTCTCTGAAGGGGCGCCGGACTGCGGCTGCGGATCGGAGGCGCTTGATTCCATCAGGGCCAGCGCGTCGGCGAGGGCGGCGGTAAACATGTCGAAGTTGCGCCTGGTTACCTGGAGGTCTTCAACGGCGCTATTCAGTTCGCCGAGGTGAATGCCCTGGTCGTTGAGCGTTCGGTCGAGTTCGGAGAGGCTGTTGTCGAGCGCGGCCAGACTGTTTTGCAGCGCTGCGACGGCGCCAGCTTCCTGTTCGAGGACGACGATTCGCTGGCCGAGAGAGTCGAAGTTAGCATTCACCATTTCGACGTCGGCGGCCACGTCCGTCAAGCCGGCTTCGAGGGCGTTGACTTTGGAGGCGTTGGTAAAGTTGAGCGTGCCGCCGTTCCAGATTGCGAGGACCAGCAGGGTGAGGAGCAGGCCAATGATCGCGCCGCCGATGGCGGAGAGATAGGCGGTAAGGGACTCTTCGACCTCCGGCATGCTGAATTCGAGTTCGGGAGGCTGTTTTGTCTGGAGTTCCATCGAGATCTCCTCAGAGTTGCCCGCTTTCTCTTTCGAATACGGCTCCGGGAATTGTCGTGAATCGGAGCAGTTGACGGCTGCGCTGGGCGCTGTCCTGTCGTTTCCGTGCTGTTTATCGACATTACAGGAATCGCTGGGATCTGTCAACTGTGATCGTGGGTGATGGGCGCAGGCAAAATAGGGACAGCGATTGGCAGCTAATTCTCCTCGGAGGAGTGCGGAGAACAGCTTTGTGTGTTCGGGGGGGAGATACTGCCGGGCGGCTATGTGGGGTGTGGTCCGGGGTGGTTGGACGGGGGAATTGGGGCGGTCTATAATTGCGCTTGAAAGTGTTGTTGGCAGTGATTGGGTACTTTGCCCCCACAGCAGAGGGAATGCAGAACTGCAGAGATGGCCAATTCAGCTATTAACAGAGGCGATATGACGGAACAGAACAGGACTCCGAGCGATGAACAGGCGCTGACCGGGCTAGCGAAGGAGACGGGTTACGCGCTGAAGCAGGCGGGACTGAGGGCGGCGGTGGCGGAAAGCTGCACTGGCGGGCTGGTGGGACACTTGATGACGGAGATACCGGGCAGCTCGGACTGGTTTCTGGGGAGCGCGGGCGTTTACAGCTATGCGGCGAAGGAGCGGCTGCTGGGCGTGGCGGGCGAGCTTTTGCTACGCGAAGGGGCGGTCAACGCGGCGGTTGCACTGCAGATGGCGGACGGCGCGCTTCAGGCGTATGATGCTGACGTGGCGGTGTCGATAACTGGTGTGGCAGGGCCCGGAGGCACCGCGGAGAAGCCGATGGGCCTCGTGTACCTGCATCTGGCGGCTCGGGATGGGTACAACCGGGCGGAGAAGGAGGTCTGGCCGGCGGATAGGCGGGGCAACAAGCTATTGAGCGCGGCCCTTGCGCTGGAGATGCTGCGTTCGTATGCGGAGGCCAGGGCAGAGGGATGAGACGGGCGACGGCGGTCAACGAGGCCGTCCAGGTGAAAGTAACGGCGCGGCCGTCGGGCGAGTTGCTGGTGAAGTCGTTCGAATGGCGGGGAAGGTGGCACTACGTTGGCGCTCACGGCCGGCGGTGGGAAGAGAGGACGGAGGGGCGGCGGATTCGTTGCTTCCTGATCCAGACGTTGGATTCCAGCGCCTTCGAACTGCGCTGGGATCCGGTTGAAGATGATTGGGCGCTGCACCAGGCCTGGCTCGCGGACATGGTTTGAGGGGGACCGAGGGGCCGCGGTCAGACAGGCTAGGGCTGGGCGCTCGCTCGAGGGCAGGGGGCGCGGCAGGTTTAAGGGCACGCGACGCAGATTGGGAAGGCCCGGCGGTCAACCGGCTGGCCCATCTC
The DNA here is from genome assembly GCA_022824025.1 of Caldilineaceae bacterium. Taxonomy (GTDB): domain Bacteria; phylum Chloroflexota; class Anaerolineae; order Caldilineales; family Caldilineaceae; genus Bin5. The sequence continues at coordinate 537,654 of JAJEBF010000014.1, read as the reverse complement.
CCCAGTCGGGGACGGACAGGATCTCGCCGTCGCGCAGGGCTGACTTGTGGGCGATGACACCGGCGGCCATGTAGCGGACGGCCGACCAGACGTGAATGGCGGGCTGGCGCTCCTGGGCTACCGCTTCGACGAATTCGTGGACGAGGAAGGGATGGGAGCCGCCGTGGCCGCCGTAGACTTCGGAGGTGCGGCTGACGGCGCGGAATGCGTCTTCGACTTCGGGCGGGAGGGGCTGGCGCATCTCTTCGGCGGAGAGCGGCGTACTGCTTTCCTTGTCGCACCAGCAGCCGTTTTCATAACTGCCCTGTGTGCCGTAGATACGGAAAGTTTCGCGGCCGCGCAAGCCGATTTCGCGGGTTTCGCAGATGCGCATGGTTGAGCCGTTACTCATTTGGAAGAGGGCTGTCTCGTTGCTGAAGGCGTCGCCCTGTTCCTTGAAGTAGGGGTCGTTGGTGCGGTTGGCATAGCCCCATGCGCATACTTTGCTGGCGCGGGCGTTCATCACGCTCATGGGTCCGCTGGTGGAATGGGTTGGGTAGTGCATAGGGCCATTCTGAATGCCCCTGTCTATGTAGGTCTGGTGCTTCTCCAGCCACTCTTGTCCGGCTGCGCTGGCGAGGCGGTGTTCGATGACGCGGCGCAGATTGCTGCCGGGGCTGTCGACATCGTGGTGGTACTCGCCCTCGCTGTAGACGAAGCTGCCGAAGTCGCCTGCTGCGGCTCTGCGGCGGCAGTAGATCGCCTCGGGCCGGTAGTAGGTTGTTTCGCCGAGCATGTAGAGCTGGCCGGTGCGTTCGGCGGTTTCGACAAGGCGTGCGCACCAGTCGAGGATCTCGTCGCCGTCGGGCAGGGTGACGATTGGCACGGCGGAGTAGACGTGTTTGCCGGATTCCATCGCCTGGACGGCCTGGGGGGCGTGGAGCCAGTGCTGGGTGAAGAGCGCGACGGCGTCGACGTCGCTGGCGCAGATGTCGTCGAGAGAGGAGTAGGCGTCGCGGGGGTTGAACTTGCTCTGCCAGTACTCAAGGTCGGCGAAGCGGGCGATGCGGTCAGGCTCGCGGTCGCAGAGGGCGATGCGATCGACGAGGGGATGGCTCATGAAGAGGTCGGCGAAGGAGCTGCCGAAGGCTCCCAGGCCGACGATTCCGAGGCTGATGCCCATTTTGGCTCCTTTTTCAGCGGTAGGTGTGTGGGCGCGGCGGCCGGGACACGTGTACCCGAGGAAAATAAATGTCTGGTAGCAGAAGGTTAGCGTTTCTACGACTGCCTTTTGCGCAGTTTCTCCACTTCCGCTCTTAGCTCGAGCAACTCGCTCTCTGTCGCTGCGGCTCGCTCCTCGGCCTGCTGACGGACGGCCGCCTCGCGTTCGGCGCGCTGGGCTTCCTCGTCGGCGCGCTGGGCCTCCTGGTCGGCGCGCTGGGCTTCACCTTCGGCGCGCAGCGCCTCTCTTGCGGCCTTGTCGGCCAGGATTTGATAACCCGGCAGACCTAGCCGTTGTAAATGGGGTCGAGCGCCAGCTCTTCAAGGTCCGGCTTGCGGTACAGATCTTCCAGCCGGAACTGCAGTCCTTCCATTACTTCTGAGCGAATCACTCCTTCTTCGTCCTCCGGGATGGTCCGATAGCGATTATTGGAGGCGAGGCGATAGAAGCGCATGTGCTCGCCGTTGGGGTCGAGAATGTAGTACTCCTTTACGCCGCTGCGCGCGTAGTCTACTCTCTTTTCCTGGGTGTCGCGCAGTACTTCCGCGGCGGTTGAGTCGGAGACGGCCTCGACAACAAGGTCGCAGACTCCTTCGTAGTGACGCTGGTCGAAACGGCCCCAGGGAATGGGGTTTGTGTCGAGGATTACGCCAATGTCTGGTTTGCGAATGGCTTCCTTCTGGCCGGAGGGTTGGGTTGGGTCGGGCATTTTTAGCTCGAAACCGGTTTCCAGATTGATAAGAACGGCGCTGCGGAAGGTGGCAATGTGACGTTGCAGGAGGTTAAGGAACCAGTTGTAGAGGTCCAATTGTGGGGGGGTGGGCAAGGGTTTGGCTTCCAGGATGCCGTTGTTCCACTCGTAACTTATGTCGATGTCTGGGTAAGGGTTTTCGTACCATCTGGCGAGGTATTCCTGCTTGGAGACGCGACGGCCTTCATCGGGGGCTGGATCGCCAATACGATAGGGAGTCCTCTGCCGGGTCCCATTGCGGCTTGGGACCGGGCCGGCGCCCTCTTGTTCGCGCGCTTCCGGTTGCAGGCGTTCTGTTGATTCCATATTTGTTCCTCGCGGGTTAGAGCAGGGTCTTGTGCCATCGCCAAGAGGTTGGGGCGTATGGCGGCGTTCCGCTCTGCGTCCTGGAGGCTGGGCCTGGCGTATTGTAGCACGGGCAGGTGGGTGGGCATAACGGTTGATCGGGGGGGAACTGCGGGGGAAGGGCAGTTGGTGGTGGGGCGGGGAGGGCTGGGGGGTGGTTGGTGAGGGTGAATGGACGGGTCATTGGGGGGGAAGGGGCGTTTTGGGGCGGCTTTACTGTTTGCGACTTTCGTAGTAGGTTTCGTGCCAGAGGTCAGACAACTGAATTGAGGCAGGACGAAGGCATTTGAGGAGGGACAGGATGAAGGCTGCGATCATGTACGAGGCGCATGCGCCGGTGGCGGTGAAGGAGGTCGAGTTGGAGGAGCCGGCATTTGGGGAGGTGCTGTTGGATATTGTTGGGGCGGGGGTGTGCCACAGCGACTATCACTATATTACGGACCACAGGACGCCGCGGCGGCTGCCGTGGCTGTTGGGTCATGAGGGGGCGGGCGTTGTGCGGGCAGTTGGCGAGGGCGTGCGGGGCTTTGCGCCCGGCGACAAGATCATTCTTTCGCTGGATGCGATGTGCGGGAGCTGCCGGAACTGTACGAATGGGCGGCCGGCGCTGTGCGAAACGCACCGGATGGAAGCGATGAGCCGGTACAAACAGGACGGTGAGCCCATCTACCATATTCGCCCGACCTTTGTGGAGCAGACGCTGGCGCTGGCGGACGCGTGCGTGAAGGTTCCGGATGACACGCCGTTGGAGCAGGCCTGTTTGATCAGCTGCGGCGTGATTACTGGGATCGGGGCGGTTGTGAACAGGGCCCAGGTTGAGACGGGCGCGTCGATGGCGGTGTATGGCTGCGGTGGCGTTGGGTTGAACGTCATTCAGGGGGGCGTGCTGGCGGCGGCGGGCAAGATCATCGCAGTGGATACGGTGGACTACAAGCTGGAGCTGGCCGAGCAGATGGGCGCGACGCACTTTGTCAACAGCGCCAAGGAGGATCCGGTGCAACGGATCAAGGAGATTACGGGCGGGGGCGCGGACTATGCGTTTGAGGTCGTGGGCTTTCCGTCGATTGTGAGGCAGGCGATTGATTCGGTGCGAATGACGGGCACGGCGGTCGTGGTAGGCGTGCAGCCGACGGGGCAGGATGTGTCGGTGGAAGGCTGGCATCTGCTCGAGGACCGGACGCTGATGGGGGCTTTTCACGGGGCGGCGCGACCGCGGGTTGATTTTCTGTGGATCTTGGATCTCTACAAGCAGGGGAAGATTAAGCTGGACGAGCTGATTTCGCGCTATCGGCCGCTGGATGAGATCAATGAGGCGTTTGCCGATATGAAGGCGGGCAAGGTGGCGCGGTCGGTGCTGGTGTTCGATTGAGCGCGCGGGGACAACGCAGGGCCGCTGATTCAATTGATCCGCGGAGATACACGGAAGGAGGACGGACACCTCTCTGATCCACGGAGAAACACGGAGGGGCAGGGAGGGGCAAGAAGAACAGCTGATCTTCCGCGAAGGGGCGCGAAGAAACGCGAAGTACACCTCCCGGGTCCATGGAGGGACTCGAAGAGACGGGCGAAGTGTTCTGGGAACCGCGGGCGTTGGGGCGGGAACCGGCTATCCCTTGCGGGAGCGATGAGAGCTTGCAAATTGCCTTTTTCCAATTGATTTTGACTGGCGGTTTGCGAGAAATTGAGACGCTCGGCCCCGGGTGTCCCTCCGGTTGAGTTGGCGGTCTTTTGTCCGTTTACTGGACGCCAGGCTTCGCAAAGGCGGGTTGCGAAGAAACAGCCAGATCGGTTATATTCTGTTCAGACGGCGATAGAGAAGGTCGTTGCGCCGTCCCCCTCAGGATCCTCAAGCGCGGTTGGCCAGTTTTTGGGAGGAACCTCAGATGTCCGCAAGAGAGTCGATCTACGTGACCGATTTGGGCCAGAGCTTGCCTCAAATCGCCCTATCCTCCGATAGACGGAGGTATCACTGGCAGGTCGTTCCCTATGAGACAGCAGAATTCAGCGGCAGGATGCTGATCGCGGGACCGGAAACGGAGGCCCCGCCGGTCACGGTCCCGCTGGGTGTATCGGGGTGGCATCGGATCTTCCTGGGTCTGTGGAGCAACTGGACCGAGGATCTGGCGCGTGTTCGGTTGACGGGAGACAGCGCCTTTGTCAAGGTGAATCGGGAGGCTGAGCGGGGAAGTTTTGCCAATAACTATTCACTGGATGAGCGGTATTGGAAGACAGCCGACCTCACGGGGCAGGACCTGGTTGTGGGCCAGCAGACGGCTGGCCTGTCAAAGCCAGCGTACGTTGCCTACATCAGGCTTGAGCCACTCGACGACGGGGAGGTTGCCAGCCTGATCGCCGACCGGGAGGATAGCAGCACCCGGCGACTCATCTGCATGAACGACGGTTTCAGCGATTTTGGGCGTTTTCGCCCCACGAGCAGGGAGGAGATTTGGGAGTGGCTGGAGCCGTTCAGAGATACGGATTTCCAGAAAATGTTGTGGTGCCCGGGGGCGGGAGGCGATGTGCTGACGTATCCTTCGGCCATCGGCAGTCTGACCGGGAGCAGGACGAGGGATTTTCCGAGAGTTGTTGACAGGAACATCGCCGAGTCGATGCAGATTTTGGCTGGGGCGGGCATCGACACGGTTGAGACGGTCGTGGAGTACGGGCACAGCGTTGGCCTGGAAGTCCACATCAGCCAGCGGATGGAGGCGTTTCAGTGCTGCCCGCCGTTCGAGGATTATTTTACGGGCGACTTCTACCTGGCGCATCCGGAGTGGCGCTGCGTGGACATTGACGGGCGGGAGATTGCGCGTATGAGCTACGCGTTTCCGGAGGTGCGAGAGCTGCTGCTGCGTGTTTTCCGGGAGCTGGCGACGCGCTATGACATTGACGGCGTCAACCCGATCTTCAACCGGGGCGCGCCGTTTCTGCTCTACGAGGCGCCGCTTGTTGAAGGGTTCAAGAGTGAGACTGGGCTCGACGCGCGAGAGCTGGCGGAGGACGACGAGCGCTACCTTCGCTACCGTGCGAGGGTGATGACTGGCTTCATGGCGGAGTTGCGGGAGGCGATGCAGGAGATCGGCGAGGCGCGGGGTCGCCCGCTTGAGATCTCGGCGCACGTGCTGAACGACGCTGAAAGCAATCTGTTCTATGGGCTGGATGTTCCGGCATGGGTTGAGCAGGGCTTGATCGACAATCTGGTCTCGTATCCCTGGCGTGACGAGGAGATCGATGTCGGGTATTTTGCGGAACTGACACGGAATTCGACCGTCAAATACTTCCCTGAGATCATGCCGCGAACGATGGCGCCGGAGACATACCGGCGCCGGGCGATCGAGAACTATGAGGCGGGGGCCGATGGATTGTGTTTCTGGGACACAAATGGCCGCCACCAGAGGCTGAAAGAGTGGAGCATGATTACGCGGTTGGGGCACAGGGACGGGCTTGCGAGTCTGGATGACGGTGACGGACGCCTATACCGGACTGTTCCTCTGCGGAGTGTCGGCGGCTATACGCTGGACAAATATCCGCCGCATTGGGCTTATTGATGGCAACGTATATTGCAAACAGACTGCTGCTGGCGATTCCGCTGGTACTTGGCATCACACTGATCACGTTCAGCTTTATCAGCGTGGCGCCGGGCGACCCGGTGATGGCGATGATCAACCCGGAAGAGGAGATGTCTGCGGCCAATCTTGAGCGGCTGAAGGAGGAGTTGGGCCTGAACAAGCCGATCATGGTGCGTTACGCGATATGGCTGGGGCAGCTGGCGCGGGGCAATTTTGGCTACTCCTATCACACGGGGGAACCGGTTCTGCGGCGCATTGCTGTGCGGCTGCCGGCCACGTTGGAGTTGATGGGCTTTGCGCTGGTTGCGTCTTCGGTGCTTGGAATCGGTCTGGGGGTGCTGGCGGCGCTGAAGCAATATACAATCTGGGACTATTTGTTAACGCTATTCGCTCTGTTTTCGATCTCGATTCCTTCCTTCTTTCTGGCTCTTCTTGCGCTCTATGTCTTTGCGTTGAAATTGGGGTGGTTTCCCACTTTCGGCATGCGCTCGGTTGCATTCGACGCGCCGCCGGCCTTGCTGGACAACCTTCATCACCTGGTTCTGCCGGGCGTAATCTTGTCGCTGGATCTGACGGCGGGGCTGACGCGCTATATGCGTTCGGGCATGCTGGAGGTGCTAGGGCAGGAGTATGTTACGACGGCGCGGGCGAAGGGGCTGAAGGAGACGAGCGTGGTCGTGGGGCATGCGCTGCGCAACGCGCTGCTTCCGGTGATCACGATCGTTACGTTGAGGCTGCCGATTCTGTTTGGCGGCACGGTGATCATCGAGACGATGTTTCAGTGGCCGGGCATGGGGCGCATGGCGATTCAGGCGATATCGCAGCGGGATTATCCTGTTTTGATGGGGCTGACGTTCATCGCCGCAGTGCTGGTTCTGTTCAGCAATCTGACTGCGGACATCCTGTATGCGGTGGCCGATCCGCGCATTCGGCAGGGTGAAGGTTGAATCGATGCGTACGTCGGAGGAGTTGCGTACCTTGCTGACGGGGCCGGTGACGTCGTTGCACACACCTTTCAAGAGGGACGGCGAGATTGACTATGACGGCCTGCGCGGGCTGGTGGACCGTGGCATCGAAGCGGGCAGCACGACGATGATGCTGACGTACGGGGACAGCTTCTTCTCATTGCTCACCGACAACGAGGTGGCAGAGGTGACCAGGGTGGTGGCTGACCAGACGGCGGGGCGCGCGGCGGTCGTGGCGGCGGACCGGATTTGGTGGACGGGCAAGACTGTGGCGTTCGCACGCTATGCACGGGAGGTAGGGGCCGATCTGCTGATGGTGCTGCCGCCGGACTGGGCGGGTTCCTGCACTGAAGACAGCTTTGTGGCCCATTATGCGGCGGCTGCGGCGGAGATCCCCGTGATGGTCGTGACCAACGTGTTCAGCCGCTCGCACGGGCTTGGGTTGGACGTGTTGCGGCGGCTGCGGGACGAGGTGAAGGGCGTGGTAGCGATCAAGGACGACCTGGTGGGCGTTTTCGCGCGCAAGATGGCGCTTCTACTCCACGGCCACTGGTCGATCATATCGGGAGGACAAAAGCAGAATCACTTTGATTTGATTCACTATGGGTGTGACGGCTATCTGTCGACATTTGTCACTTTTGCGCCGCGGATAACGCAAGCCTACTGGCGGGCTGTGCAGGAGGAGGAGTGGGCGACGGCTGCGGGCATCGTTCGGAAGTACGACATGCCCTACTTTGCTTATGTCCTCAACGTGGTTGGCAGCTTCGATGCGGCGCTGCACGGCACGTACGAGTTGCACGGGCTGACAGAGCGCTGGCGGCGTCCGCCGTATCATTCGCTGAGCGACGCGCAGATGGAAGCGCTTTCGCAGCAGCTCGCAGACCTGAATCTGCTATAGGCGCGTTTTTTTCCATTTGGAAGAACTGACGTTGCAGGGCCGGCATTCGACCTCACGGTGGCAGTTCTTCCTCGCATCCATATCGTATTCGGTAACGTTTTTCTTACATTTCAGGAGGAGATTCATGCAAAGCACCAGAGATCGCGGCGTGAACCGACGGGAGTTTCTCAAGGCGAGCGCGCTGGCGGCCGGCGCGGCGGCGCTGGCGGCGTGCGCGCCGGTTGCGTCCGAAGAAGGCGCCGGGGCGGCGGCGGACGAAGCTGCTGCGGAAGAGATGCAGAGAGGCAATCTGATAGGCCTCTATGGTGGACCGATAAACAGCTTTAACCCCCTTACGGCCGTTCAGGGATTCCAGGCGCATTTCTTTCAGTGCGTGCTGCCGCCCCTGATTCAGGAGAATGTGCCCAAAACCGGCTTTGTGCCGATTATGGCGGAGAGTTGGGAGGCGTCGGACGATGCAACGCAGTACACCTTCCACATTCATCCGGACGCGAAGTGGCATGACGGGACGGACTTTACGGCTGAGGATGTGCTTTTCACCTATGAGCTGTACCTGAACCCGGCGACCAAGTCGCGGCAGGTAAGCAACCTTGCGATGCTCGAGGGGGCGGAGGCGTATTCCAACGAGGAGGCTGACAGCGTAGCCGGGATCACCGTGTTGGACGACAAGACGATACAGTTCACAACGGCGTATCCGACCGGCCTGTTTCTGTTTCAGGCGGCGCTATCGATTCTGCCCAAGCACGTCCTGGGCGACGTTGCGCCGGACACGCTTGAGAATCAGTCGTTCTTCTTCGAGGATCCGCTGGGGTCCGGTCCATTCAAGTTCGTCGAGTACCAGACCGACCAGTTCATCCGGTTGGCGGCGAATGACGACTGGCACTGGGGCGCGCCCAAGCTGGGCAGCTACATCATGCAGATCGTTGGCTCCCCGGACGTGGGTCAGATTGCGCTGGAGAGAGGCGAGGCCCATTTCAACGCCTGGGGCGGGCTGAATACAAGCTCGACGGAGGTGGTGCAATCGTTCATCGACAACGACGATTTCAAGGTTGTGGCGACCACAGGCGTGGTATTCACCGCGTATTCGTTCAATCTGAGGCGCGGGTTCTTCGCCGACAAGCGGGTGCGGCAGGCGTGGCTCCATGCCTTGGACAGGCAGAAGATCATCGAAGTGTTCCAGGGCGGCAATGGCACGATTTACAATTCGCCGTTGATCCACGGCTGGTCTATTCCGGACGACCTGAACCCATACGACTACGACGCTGACCTGGCGCGCAGTCTGCTGGAGGAGGCGGGCTGGGACTTTGACCAGGAGGTTACGGTCAACCTGATCACGCTGAGGAGCGAAGAGGCGCGTGCGCAGGTTGCGGCTGAGAAGCAGATGTTGGAGGAAGCGGGCTTCAAGATCAAGATCGAGGAAATGGACAGTTCGGTCTGGGTGGAGAGGTTCTACGACACGCACGACTTCGATGCGGTGCGGGTGGGCTTCGGTTCGTTCCCGGACCCGGATGGCTTCCTCAAGTTCCATCTGACGACGCAGGGACGCAACGCCAACGGCTATTCGGAGGCGCTGGGGGGAGATTTCGAGGAGAAGGTGATTGAGGCGGGTCAGCTGACCGACCAGGCGGCTCGCCAGGAGATCTACTTCGAACTACAGCGCACGCTCAACGACAATCCATCCCATGCGCCGCTCTATGTGGGCAACAATGTGTGGGTGTTCAATGGCGGCGTGCACATTCCGGAGATCACCGACCAGAGCGTGGTTTCGAGTCTTTCCGACCTGGCCAACCCGCTGCCAGCTAAGCGGGACTGGTGGACGAATCTGGAGGGCTGGGCGTTTGACGGGTAGTTGAATTGTGATTGACCGAGAGGGGAGAATACGGCGTATTCTCTCCTCTTGCTGTTTCTTCACCGGTTTCCTTCGGTTCATTGACAGGTAGGCGCCCCTCCATGGCAAACACCCCCTTGCAGGAAAACGATCAAGAGCAGGTTGACTTGAATGCGCGGAAGAGCCCCAATACGGTTGGGTCGCGTTTTCGGCGCCATAAGGTGGCTGTGGGGAGTCTGGTGATCATTTCGGTTCTGGGATTGATCGCCATTTTTGCGCCGATTGTTGCGATGCAGGATCCATATACGGTTGATTTGGACAGCATCCGGCAGCCGCCGAGCGCGGACCATATACTAGGCACGGATTCGGCGGGTAGGGATATGTGGGCGCGCATGGTATATGGCGCGCGCATATCGATGTCGGTGGGATTTGTGGCGAATGTGATTTCGATTTCGATTGGTGTATTGATCGGCACGGTGTCAGGGTATGTTGGCGGGCGGGTCGACAACATTTTGATGCGGTTCACCGAGTTGGTGATGAACTTCCCCACCTTCTTCGCGATCCTGATGCTGGTTGCCCTGCTTGGGCCGAACATAATCAATGTGATGGTGGTGATCGGCGTACTGGGTTGGGAGGGGCTGGCGCGGCTGCTGCGCGCGCAGGTACTCTCGTTGCGGGAGCAGGCATTTGTGGAGGCGGCGCGTTGCATTGGCACGCCGCATTACAGGATAGTCTTCCGCCATATACTGCCGAATCTGCAGCCGTATATCCTGGTGGCGGCAACGTTGGGCGTTGCGGGCACGATTCTGACCGAGTCGGCGCTGTCGTTTCTAGGGCTGGGCGTTCAGATACCGCAGGCCAGCTGGGGGAGCATGCTGAACTCGGCGCAGTCGCTTACGGTCCTAACCAACTCGCCCTGGCTGTGGCTGCCGCCGGGGATCGCGATTTCGGTGGCGGTGCTGGCGATGAACTTTGTGGGAGACGGGCTGCGGGACGCATTCGATCCGCGTATGGAGGTGTAAACGATGGCTGAACGAGACGCTGCGGTATACATCACCGACCTGGGCCGTTGCCAGCCGGAGAGCGCGCTCTCGGCTGCGCCAAGGCGGCGGGCATGGCACGTGCAGCCGTACGAGACGGCGGAGATGAGTGGAAACCTGCTCAGCGCAGGCGAGGAGACGGCCGCGCCGGAGGTGTCTATCGGGCTGGATCGGAGAGGATGGCACAGGATCTTCATTGGCGTGTACCCGGACCACCGGACGCTTGGCTCAGTTGAGGTGAAGCTCCAAGGGGACCCCTGCTTCAGTCGTTTGAACATGGGGCCGGACTGGGCGGCGTCGAATCCGCACGGGCACAGCATCTACGAGCTGTATTGGAAGGAGGCGGAGCTGACGGGGCAGACGTTGTCGCTTCGCCAGGTCTGCACGCCGACGGGCGGGGAGGATGCGCCTTCGGGGGTCTCTTGCCAGCGGACGAAGGTTGCCTACGTGAAGCTGGCGCCGATGTCGACGGAGCAGGTCGGGGAGATGGAGCATGAGCGGCAGCGGACAGACACGCGCAGGTTATTTGCGCACAACGACGCGCACGGCTATCTCTTCCTATACGGGACGGCGACCGAAGAGGCAGTGCGCAATGAGATCGAGCCCTACAGGCATACGGACTTTACGCGACTCTATTGGGAGTGCGGCGCCGGGGACTCGATGTATTATCTGGGAGAGGTCGGCCGTCTGGCCACGTGCGATGAGGTCGAGGACTTTGACCGGCGGGGGGATCGACTGCATGCGGAGACCTGGCGCACGTTTCGCGATCAGAAACTCGATCCCTTGGAGGTGGCGTTGGAGGCGGCGCACGAGATGGGGCTGAGTTTTCATGCCAGTTACCGGCCGGCCGGGTTTTTCTACCCACCGCCTCTGGAGCAGTGGAATGCAGGCAGTCTTTACTTTTCGCGGCCGGATTTGCGGATGGTGGGCAAGGATGGCAGGACTGCGCCGCGGCTCTCGTACGCGTTCGGGGATACGCGCCAATTCGTCATCGATCTACTGCTTGAGACAGCTCAACATCCGATCGATGGTGTATGCATTCTCTACAACCGGCGGCCGCCGCTGGTGGACTATGACCCGCCGCTGGTGGAGGGGTTCATCGAGGCGCATGGAGAGGATCCGCGGCAGCTGCCGGACGATGATCCCCGCTGGCTGGCCTACAGGAGCATCGCGCTGACGGAGTTTCACCGGTCGCTGCGGGCGTCGCTCGATGCGCTGGCCAGGGAGCAGGGCCGAGAGCGGATTCTGGTTTCAGCATGTGTGCTGAACCGAGAGGAAAATCTCCTCAACGGGCTCGACCTCGAGGGTTGGATCGAGGAGGAGCTGGTCGACACGCTGATCCCGTACACGGATCTGCCTGAGCTCGACAGTATGGGGACGGCCTGGGAGGACGACGAGGCGGTCGGCTACTTTGTTGACCTGGTGGCGGGCACGAAGTGCGAGCTTGCGCTCAATGTGATGCCGCGGCATATGCCGGCGGAGGCTTTTCGGCGCAAGGCGTCCTCACTGTATGGACAGGGGGTTGAGAACCTTTTCTTTTGGGACTCTGCCGGGCCGAGCGGGCGCGCCCATTACGGGCCAAGCTGGAACGCTCTGCGACGGCTGGGTCATCGGGAGGAGATTGAGGCATGGCGCCGCGCGGGGGAGCCGAGCCTGGGGGCGGCGTCGACTCCGCTGCGCAGGTTAGGAGCGTATGATCTCACGTATCAGACGCCTGGCTGATTGACCGGTCAGGCGCGTCGCGGGAGGAGAAGTTGGGGGCCGGGCAGGTGACGGCGGTTGAACCGGTCAGAAGGGCGTCACCTGCGGCGGTCCCGGATCGATGGAAAAGGCAAGTGCGTCGAAGTTGCGGCGCATCAGGTCGAAACGAAGTTCAGCGTGGTCGGGGTCATTCCACAGGTTGTCGAACTCGCCGAGGTCGTTTTCCAGGTCGTAAAGTTCTCCGTGTTCGTGCCCGTGGTAGACGACGATTTTGTGGTGGGCGTCCCTGTACATTGTGGCGTAGCTGCCTTCGTACTGTTCGCGGCCTGGCACATCGGGATTGAGAGCTTGGTAGAACTCACAGCGGACGAATTCGCGGTGGTGGTCGGGCAGGCGTTCTCCGCGTAGAATAGGAAGCAGGGAGCGGCCTTGCATGCGTAGCGGGACGGGCAGGCCGGCCAGCTCGAGGAGCGTAGGCGCTATGTCGACCAACTCCACCAGCGCGTTGCTGACGAAGCCGGCTGGGGTGGGCAAATCGTCGTCGAGCGCGCTGATTTTGGATGTCTCAGCAGTGTCCTCTTGATCACTTACGGAACCGATGTCCTCAGGATTGTCTTCGGATTCCCGCTCCTCTTGCAGTGGGAATTGGCCCGGCCAGCTGATGATCAGCGGCACTCTAACCAGACCTTCGTAGAAACGACAGCCCTTTAGCAGCAGACCGTGGTCTCCCAGCATTTCACCGTGATCGCTGGTGAAGATGATGACGGTGTTTTCGCGCTGTCCCGTTTCGTCGAGCGCTTCCAGCAGCCGCCCCACGTTTTCATCGATCAGCTCGATCATGGCGTAGTAGGCGGCGATCACTTCGCGGGCATTGAACTCCTCTGGCGGACGGGACAGGTTTTGGAAGTCGCCGGGGATCTCCGGCTGTGTAGTGAGGTCGGTCTTACGGAACAGCGGAGCGGGCATCTTCGACGAGTCGTAACGATCGCGATACTCCTGTGGCGGGTCGAAGGGGGCGTGGGGATCGAAGACGTTGACGCTCATCAGCCAGGGGCCCTTACGCCTCTTTTCAGACAGGAAGTCGATGGCGCGGTCGGTACACCAGGTGGTCTGGTGCAGTTCCGGCGGGATCGAGGCCGGGTCCTCTCTCAGGTCTCGCAGGGAGTATCCTTGCGCGGCCAGCCAGTCGGCGTAGGCGTGGCCCGAGGGGAAGCGGTCTTCGGGATCATGGCTCCAGTGGAAGACTCGATAGCCGTCATTTTTTGGGCGGGGCTCTTCGCGTCCGCTGGCGCCGGCCAGATGGAACTTTCCGCTTAGACCGCAGTCGTAGCCGCTCTCCGCCAGCAGGGCAGTGACGAGAGGGGCGCCCTCACCCCACTCTTCGTTGCCATTCATACAGCCGCGGACGTTAGCAGGATAGCGGCCGGTGAGAAAGCTGGCCCGGCTTGGCGTGCAGATGGGGCTCTGGCAGAAGGCGTGTGTAAAGGCGACGCCTTCCTCGACGAGCTTATCCAGGTTGGGTGTGTTGATATGGGGATTACCCAATGCGTGAATGGTGTCATACCTTTGCTGGTCGGTGCAGAACCAGAGGATGTTGGGGCGTTTCGTTTGCGTCATGGGTACTCCTCCTTTCGTAGCGCTCTGGCTGTTCTCCGGTTATCGCTGCGACTTCGGGCAATGGGCGGGGCTACGTCATTGTAAGCCATTCTTGCCAGCGTGGACAGACAGAAGCCGGGGGGTCCCTTTGAGGTAGTCACAGGGGCGTATCTTCTGAAGGCAAAATGAGTTGGGTACGAACACGGCGCGAAATGGAAAGTAGAGATTGGCCGTTTCGTTCAGTTGCGTGAGATTTTGAGGATAGCGCCAGGCTGGTAGACGACAACATACAGGTTTCCGTCTTCGTCTTTTCCGATGCTGCTGACTATGTTGAAGGCTTTCAGGACCAGGTCGGCGCGCCATCCCTCCCGGCTGACAGGCCCCGCACTTTGACCTTCGGGTGGAGGGGGCTGATGAAGGCTCCAAATATCTCCCCGGCAGAAATCGGCGAAGAGAAAGCGGCCATCGAGATGAGGAAACTCGGCGCCGCGATAGACGACCCCGCCCACCACCGCGCAGCCGCGGGCGCGATCATATTCGGCGACCGGCGGCGTGAAAACGGCGGCCTGGTGGCAAGGGACAGGCATGCCGGGAATCTTCAGACATCGCGTGCCTTCGATTGTCGGCCAGCCGTAGTTGTCGCCCCCTTGGCGATCCCATGGCAGGAAATTCACTTCCTCACGTTGACTGTGGCCGGTATCGGGGATGTAGAGGTCACCGTTTTGCGGGTCGAACGCGAACCCCCACGGATTTCGCAGGCCTGAAGCCCAGATTTCCGGGCGGTAGCCGTCGACATCGACAAAGGGATTGCCAGGTGGAATGCTGTAAGGGGACTGGGATGATTCCACGTCGATTCTGAGGATCTTGCCGAGAAAATGATCCGGGAATTGACTTTCGTGGGGAGGCAGATCGTCACTGCCGCCGTCGCCTATTCCCACGTAGAGGTATCCGTCGAGGGGGTTGAAGGAGATGCTGCCCCCGTTATGATCGTGGTGGGGCTGGCTGACGGTCAGCAGTATCTCCTCTGTGGCAGGGTCTGCTGTTGCGAGGTCGGTGGCGGCGGTAAACCGGCTGACAACGAGGTCTCCGGCGCGATCTGTGTAGCTCAGATAGAACTGGCGGTTGGATGGGAAACTTGGCGAGAAGGCTATGTTCATAAGCCCGCTTTCACCGCAGCAAGTGATTTGGCTGCTGATGTCGATAAATGGTCGATCGCCTTCCACTCCGTCCTTGAAGATGCGAATGCGCCCTTCTTGCTCGACGATGAAGAGACGCCCACTGCCGTCGCGAGCATGGGTGACCTGCACCGGCAAAACCAGGTTCTCGATGATTCGTTCCGTTTTCAATAGGTGCGGTTCGCTGCTCACGTCAACTTCATTGGCCAGAGCGCCAAACACTCTTACTTCGCGCCAGGCGACCCAGCTGGGGCTTTCGAGGGTATGGACAAGCAGGTCATCAGCCGGACGGGGCGGGTCATAGTCAACTATCAGGGTTTGACCGTCCTCGGTATGGATGTCCGTAAGGCGTGTGTCTCGCGTGCGCACGCCCGAACCGTTGCCGAGCCAGATCAGGTGCGTTGTCGGGCCAGCCGGCGCCTGGGCCACGACGAGCTCGATTCTGTCCACAAGGTAGATATCGTCGAGCGTGACGGCGATCCACTGGGCGGCGAGGTTTTTCGCGTTCCAGTTGGTATCGGGATCGTCGTCAAATGCCAAGTGGGCTGTTTATTCGCCTTCGGAGGCGCGCCACACGCCCGCGAGCGCGACGTTTTGACTGGGCATGGGAGGCTGCGTAGCTGGCACAGGGTGCGGCTCGGCTGGGGGCGTGCTTGTTGGGGCGCCGGTATACCCTGCGTTTGGCGTAACCTGGGTTGCCGGGGAGGTCGGTTCGGGCAGTGGCTGCAACGCGCAGGCGGTAAGGGCGGCAAGGCTCAGGAGCAGGACGGGGAGCAGGTTGGCGTATTTCATTGATCGTGTGTTCTGGGGCGCAGAGCGGCCAGATGTGGGAAGGTTGCCTCTGCGATGGGGCCGCGCATTGGGCGGGACAAGCATAACCATTTGGGGGGATACCGGCATTTCATGGGGCTAATTCTCGGTAATCAGGTAGATTGCGCCCGTCTGGTAGCCGGTGACGTAGAGGTTGCCCTCTTCGTCCTCACCGACGCTGCTGACGGGGACAGATGCCTTCAGGACGATCTCGCTGTGCCAGTTGGAATGGTCCAATTCATCATTCCCGGCGCTTTGGGTTGTGTCCGGTTTCGTGAGGCTCCAGATGTCGCCGCGGCAGAAGTCGGCGAAGAGGAAGGAGTCTTTGAGGTCGGGAAACTGGCTGCCGCGGTAGACTACGCCGCCCACGATCGCGCAACCGCGCGTGTGGTCATACTCTGCTACGGGAGGGGTGAAGACGCCGGCCTGGCGACAGGGCACGGGCAGGTCTTCAAACCTGGGGCAGCGGGTGCCCTCTATCGTGGGCCATCCATAGTTTTCGCCGCCCGGGCTGGCCGCGGGCTGGAAGTTGAGCTCTTCTCGATCGTTGTGCCCGGTATCCGGGATGTAGAGGTCGCCGGTCTGGTGGTTAAAGGCAAAGCCCCAAGGGTTTCTGAATCCAAGGGCCCATATTTCCGGACGGAACCGGTCGTCGGCGACGAAGGGATTGGCGGCGGGGACTCCATAGGGCTGGGTTGAGGACTCGACGTCAATACGCAGTATCTTTCCCAGCAGAAGGGCCGGGTCCTGGGGAAAGTGGGCAGGGCGTCCGTCGCTTCCCCCGTCGCCCATGCCGACATACAGGTATCCGTCGCGGGGGCCGAAGGCGAGGCGTCCGCCGTTATGCACTTCGTGGGGTTGGGGGATGGTGAGAAGGATTTCCTCGCTGTCGGGATCGGCGACGTCGGGGTCAGCGGTGGCGGCGAAGCGGCTGATCACCGTGTCATCAAGCTCGTTCGTATAGCTCAGATAGAACCGATTGGCCGCGGGATAGCCTGGGGAGAATGCGACATTGAACAGTCCGCGCTCCTCGCAACAGTTTACTCGATCCGTTATATCCAGGAAGAGGGAACCACTGTCGGCGCCGTTGTTGAGGACTGTGATACGGCCCTGCTGCTCCACGACAAAGATGCGGCCGCTGCCGTCGCCGGCGTGGGTGACTTGCACAGGGAGAACCAGATTGTCAAGGACTTTTTCGAGTTTCAGAGGGGGGGACGAACCACTCTCATCCTCTGGAGAGAGGGGCAGTCCGAAAATTCTGACCTCGCGCCAGGCGACCCAACTGGGGCTGTCGAGAGTTTGAACGAGGAGTTCCCTGACGGGCCGCGGCGGATTGATATCAATGGTAAGCGTCTGCCCGTCCTCTGTGTGGATATCGGTGAGCTGTATGTACCGCGTCCGCACGCCGGAGCCGTTGTCCAACCAGAGGGCATGGGTCGTTGGTCCGGGGGGCGCCTGCGCCACTACGAGCTCGATGCGTTCGGCGAGATAGATGCCGTCGAGGGCGATCGAAATCCACTGGGCGGGATGGTCCTGTGCGCTCCAGACCGTTTCGGCGTCGCCATCGATCGCGAACTGGACGCCGTCTTCCCCGGAAGAGACTCGAACCGTACCCAATGGGGCGACATTTGGACTCGCTGGAGTGGGGGCGGCGGTGTTGGTGGGAGAGGGCGGGGGCACAGGTGTTTGTGTGGGCGCGGGTGTGGGGGTCGGCGTTACCGCGGGCGGCCTGGTGTTAGTTTCGATGGGGGTCGGGGATTCAGACTCCGTGCGAGGGGAGCAGGAGGCGGTTAGCATCAGTAAGAAAAGCAGGCCTATCAACGCGAGCGCTTTTTTCATAGGAGGCTCATGGGATGGGGCCGGTCGGCGAATTCTTCGGTGAGACGAGTTGAATGCGTATGGTCGGGGCTCCGCTCCGTAACGGGACGGGGCCGACGGGATGGGCGGGCTGGTCGGCGGATTATCGCGACGTGATCATGTAGATTGTACCATCCTGGTAGCCGGCGGCGTAGACGTTGCCGGCTTCGTCTTGGCCGATGCTGCTGATGGGGAAGCCGGCGTTGGCGAGGCGCGCGCTCTGCCAGCTTGATTCGGCTTGCCCGGTTTCGTCGCGGCCGGTTCGCTTGAGACCCCATATGGCGCCGCGACAGAAATCGGCGAAGAGGAAGACGCCCTGCAAGGCAGGAAATGCGGCTCCCCTGTAGACTGCTCCGCCGACGACGGCGCAGCCTTGAGCGTGGTCGTACTCGGCGACGGGCGAGGCGAGGCCTGCGGCGTTGCAGACGAGAGAGTCATGCGGGAAGCAGGTATTTCCTTCCATGACGGCCCAGCCGTAATTTCTTCCGGCTGCGTCGGAGGCGGTCTGAACGTTCACCTCTTCGCGCGAGCTGCCTCCCACATCGGGGATGTAGAGATCGCCCGTCCCGCTATCAAAGGCAAAGCCCCAAGGGTTGCGCAGACCAAGAGCCCAGATCTCCGGACGGAAGCCTTCAGTCTGGTTGAAGGGATTGTCTGTGGGGACGGCGTAAGGGTGGGCGCCCGATTCCACATCGATGCGGAGGATTTTGCCCAGCAGCGTGTCCGGTCTCTGGGCGAGGTTTTCAGGATCGCGGAATGTTCCGCCGTCGCCGCTGCCGACGTACAGGGAGCCGTCAAGTGGGCCGAACGACAGGTGGCCGCCGTTGTGGATCTTGTCGGGCTGGGCGAGGGTCAGCAGGACCTCCTCGGTGTCACGGCGAGCGATGTCGGGTTCGTCTGAGGTCTTGAAACGGCTGACGACGGTGTCACCATCGAGATTTGAATAGCTCACGTAGAAGCGCTGGCTATCGGCGTAGGAGGGCGGAAATGCGAGGCCGAAAAGGCCCTGTTCTCCGCAGCAAGCGACGTGATCCGAGATGTCAAGAAAGGGTTGTTTCAGAAGACGGCCATCTTGCAGGATCCGGATTCGTCCTTTCTGTTCAGCAATGAAGATTCGGTCGGTTCCGTCGCCGGCGTGTGTAATCAGCACAGGAAGGTCCAGGCCGGCCGCGGTCTGAGCGAGGCGCACCTGCGGGAACGGGTTTTCCGCTCGCGAGGGGGCGGTTGGGGCGCTGAAGACTCTGACCTCGTGCAAGGCGACTTCAGACTGGCCGTGCAGGGCGATCAGCAGGAGTTCGTTGGCTCTTTGCGGGGGGTCGATGGGGATGGATAGCAGACTATCGCGGTTGGGGTGGACATTGCTGAGACGCTTGTACAGCGTGCGGACGCCGGATCCATTGCCGAGCCAGAGTTCCAGCGTTACGGGCCCATGCGTGTCGGGGGAATAGACAAGCTCAATCTGATCGATGGGGTAGAGGTCATCGAGGAGGACCGAGAACCATTGCGGCGGGAGCAGGCCAGCACGCCAGGCGGTTGCCGGATCCCCGTCGAGCGCGAGGGAAATTCCGTCGCCGGGAACTGAGGCTCGACCTGAGGCCCGGAGGGCGACGTTTTGGCGAGAGGCTGGATCGTTCGCCAGGGTGTCGGATCTTTGGGTGAGTTGATAGAGGACGCCGTCGTCAAAGCTGGCGGCGTACAGGTTGCCGACTTCGTCCTGGCCGATACTGCTGATCGAGATGGGCGCGCGTAACAGGAGTGTG
This sequence comes from Caldilineaceae bacterium, assembly GCA_022824025.1. GTDB lineage: Bacteria > Chloroflexota > Anaerolineae > Caldilineales > Caldilineaceae > Bin5. The sequence continues at coordinate 518,158 of JAJEBF010000014.1, read as the reverse complement.
CTCTGCCATCCCGGGTGGTGGGCGGAATCAGGTCGTTTGAGGCCCCAGATCCGGCCGCTGCAGAGGTCGGCGAAGAGGAAGAGCCCTTGGAGGGAGGGAAATTCGCGGCCGCGGTATACGGCGCCGCCAGTGACGGCGCAGCTCTGTGAGTGGTCATACTCGACGACGGGCAGCGTCAGAGAGTCGGCGCTGCAGGGCACGACAAAGTTGTCGAAGCAGAGATTCGCCTCCATTCTGAACCAGCCGTAGTCCTCTCCTCCAGGGCTGGAGGCGGGCTGGAAATTGATCTCTTCACGTCGCCGGTTTCCGGAATCGGGAATGAAGAGGTCACCAGTCTGCGCGTCAAAGGCAAAGTTACCGGGGTTGCGGAGCCCCAACGCCCAGATTTCCTCGCGGTAACCGGCAGCCTGGATGAAGGGATTGGTGTCAGGAACGCGATACGGTTTGGCGCCCGATTCGACATCGATGCGCAGCAGCTTGCTGAGCAGTGTGTCACTTTCCAGCGCCGGGTTATCGGGATAGCTGAAGAGGCCGCCGTCCCCGCTGGAGACATAGAGGTAACCGTCGTTTGGACCGAATTCCATGTGTCCGCCGTTGTGATGTTCTGCGGGCTGCTCGATTTTGAGGACCACTTCCTCACTGTCGGGGTCGGCCCGGTCAGGATCTTGTGCGATTTGGAAGCGGCTGATGACGGTATGGCCGTCCAGGTTTGTGTAGCTGATGTAGAAGTGGCCGGGGGCGGCCATCGAGGGAGGAAAGACAATGTCGATCAGGCCGCGGTGTACGCAGCAGAGGACGCGGGAGGAGATATCGAGGAAGGGGGTTTCGAGCGTTTCACCGTTGTAGACGATGCGGATGCGACCTTCTTTTTCGGCGACGAAGAGGCGCCCGCTCTGGTCTCCGGCGTGGGTGACCTGGACGGGCATGTGGAGTCCGGAGGCGAAGGGTTGGAGGGTCAGTCGAGGCTGGCTGGCGGAGGCAAGCGGTTGTGTAAGCGGGTGGCCAAACACCTTTAATTCGCGCCATGCGACCCAGCTGGGGCTATCGAGGGTAACGATGAAGACCTCGTTGACGGGCCGGGGCGGGTCCAGTTCTATGTCGAGAAGCTGCCCGTCGTCCGTGTGGACCCGGGCGAGACTGGCAAACAGTGTCCTCGTACCGGAGCCATTGCCCAACCAGACTTGATGCGTCGTTGGACCGGCGGGGGCCTGCGTTACCTCAAGCTGGATACGGTTGACGAGGTAGAGATCGTCAAGCGCGACGGAGAACCATTGGGGCGCAGGTTGTTGCGCGCTCCACACTGAGGCGGAACTGCCGTCAATTGCCAGATGCGCGGTGGCGGCATCGACAGTCAGCAGCCCGGTTGCGTCTCTCGTCGAGCCAGTTGCGTAGCCTTTCAGGGCAACGTTTTCTCCGAAGGGTTGGGACCCGAACGGGGAGCCGGCCCAGGGCGATGCAGGAGAAAGCGAGACGGAAACGCTGGCGATCGGGGCAGGCGACTGGGGGGACTGGCCGTTTCGGGCCGCAGTTTCACATGCAGATGCAAGCAAGCTGGAAAAGGCGATAAGCAGAAGGCCGAACGTACTCTTCATCGGGTCAGCAGAACTCTTTGGCTGGTGGGGAGGTTGGCCTGCTCATTGTGCCTTTGCCGTATGTCCTGGGGCTTAGGCGGATGGGCGCCTGCGCTATCGTTGGGCAAGGGTATAGACGGCGCCGTTCTCTTCGGCGTGGATTGTAAAGTATACATTGCCCTCTTCATCGGAACCTACGCTGCTGATGGGCAGGCCGGCTGACGCCAGCAGCTGACTGCGCCAGAGGGTTGTTCTGCCTTTGACTGCAGATTCTTCGGAGCGCCATATCCCCCAGATGGCGCTCGTGCAGAAGTCTGCGACGATGAAGGCCTCGTTCAGGCCTGGATGGCTGTCGCCGTGGTAGACGGCTCCGCCGACGATGGCGCATCCCTGTGTGTGGTCGTAATCGGCGATGGGCAAGGCCAGGCCGGCAGCGTTGCAGGTGAGGACGTCATGTTCGAAACAGATGCTGCCCTCCATGATAGGCCAGCCGTAGTTCTGGCCTCCTGCACTGCCGGCCGGTTGATAGTTGATCTCCTCGCGCTTGAAGTTGCCGGTGTCGGGCAGATAGAGGTCGCCTGTCTCCTTGTGGAAGGCAAATCCCCAGGGATTGCGAAGGCCCAGCGCCCAAATCTCCGGGCGGTATTCTTGGTTGCGGGTGAAGGGATTGGCGGCAGGCACCCGGTAAGGCAGTTCGCCGGATTCGACGTCGATACGGAGGAGCTTGCCCAGCAGGGTATTTGTGGATTGGCCGCTGTTTTCGGGATCGCGGGGGAGGCCGCCGTCTCCGCTGCCGATATAGAGGTAGCCGTCCTGTGGGCCGAATTCAAGGTGCCCGCCGTTGTGGTTTTCGTGGGGCTGGTCGATGGTCAGGAGTATTTCTTCGCTGGTTTCGTCGGCGCGATTGGGGTCCTCTGAGATGGAGAAGCGGCTGATGGTGGTTGCGTTCCGCTTGTCTGTGTAGCTCACGTAGAAGCGGCCGGTTTCGGGGTAGGAGGGGGGAAATGCCAAACCGAACATGCCGCGCTCGCCCTCGCAGCAGTTTACGCGCTCGGTGATGTCGAGGAAGGGAATTTCGCTCAGGGCGTCTTCGTTGACGACCCGAATTCGGCCAGGCAGCTCAACGATGAAGATGCGTCCGCTGCCGTCGCCAGGGTGGGTTACGCGGACGGGGTAGTCGAGCCCCGTGACCAGTTCGGCGACTTGAAAAGGAGGAGGAGCGTCCTGGGCGACGGGTGGTGCGGGTTGCGCGCCGAAGATGCGGAAATCACGCCAGGCGACCCAGCTTGGGCTGTGCAGGGTCAGAATCAGGACTTCGTTGATGGCCTGGGGAGGATCGATGGGGACGGCCAGGACCTGACCGTCCTCGGTGTGGACATCTTCCAGGCGCTTGTAAAAGGTTCGCATGCCGGCGCCGTGCCCCAGCCAAATCTCATGTGTTGTGGGGCCAGGGGGCGCTTGCGTAATCACCATGTCCACTCTGTTGACGAGGTAGGTTTGGTCCAGGACGATGGAATACCATTGGGGCGCGGGTTGTTTGGCGCTCCAGATCGTATCCGGGTCGCCATCGATTGCCAGGGAGGCTTCCGGATCGACGACAAGGTGGCCTTCGGGGCCCCGGATGTAGGCGAGCCCGGAGGCCAAAGGCGCGATGTTTTCGCCGCGGGGGAGGCCGTGTCTGGCAGGAGAGTAGGGCGGTTCGGCGGGAGACATGGTGATGGTCAGCCGGGCGCCTTCGAAGGGGGCGTCGGCGGCGCCATGGACTTCTTGCGGATTCTCTTCCGCTGACGAACAAGCGATCGCAAGCAGAGCTGCAAGCGCAATCATGAGGATTCGGAATAGAACTGTTGAGGATGTCATGGACTCTATCGGGCCAACGGCGTATCTTCTGTCAGTTTTGGTCATTGGACTAGCGGCTTCAGTCGATGGGGTGCGAAATATTGCCGCGCCCTATTTCTCTGTCGGGATCTAGAGGGCGCCGTCCTGGTAGCCGGTAGCGTAGACATTGCCTTCTTCAGCATACTGGTTGGGCACGGTCTGCCGAGACCGCAGTCATTGTATGAAGACACAACGGCGCTGCGAAAGAATCGATGCCCGAACACAGAGACAAAGACCGTATCCGACTTCGAAGGCACTTTACAGATCATTCAAAGGGAGTAGGGGTCGACCGCGTCGCGGAGTCCGTCGCCGACAAAATTGAAGGTGAGGACGGCTGCGATGACGAAGAAGGCGGGGATCAGAAGCCATGGCTGCTGAAGGAGGACACTGACGAGTTGGGCCTGCTTGAGGAGTGCGCCCCAGCTGGTCTGGGGAGGCTGGATGCCAAGGCCCAGGAAGCTGAGCGCGGTTTCGGCAAGGATCATGCCGGGTATGGCGAGCGTGGCGACGACGATGATGTGGCTGAAGGCGTTTGGGAGCATGTGGCGGAATATGATGCGAGAGTCGGAGGCGCCCGCGGCCCTGGCAGCGAGCGTGTATTCCATTTCCCTGTAAGACAGTACCTTAGCGCGGACCTGCCGGGCAAGGCCTGTCCACTCGATAAGGGATAGAATCACTGAGATGGCAAAGAAGCGTTGTAAAGGGGACCAGTTTGGGGGCATGGCCGCGGCGAGGGCAGCCCACAGAGGAATGGCGGGGAAAGACATCAGGAATTCGATGATGCGCTGAATCAAGGTATCGATGCCGCCGCCGTAGAAGCCGGAGACGGTGCCGAGCGTGGCGCCGAAGATGATGGTGAGGATAACGCCGACTAGCCCTATCGTCAAAGAAATTCTTGCCCCCATGAAGACGCGGGCGACCATGTCGTGGCCCAAATCGTCGCTGCCCAAGAGGTAGAAGACGCCCGGTTCGTCCACTCCGTAGAGGTGGCGATCAAAGGGGATGAGTCCAAACAGCTTGTATTCGTACCCCTTGACAAAGAACTTGATAGGATACTTCGCGTCTTTTATTTCCTCATACACAAAACGGAACGTGTCCATGTCGAGTTCGCTTTCCAGGCCATAGACGAAGGGCCGCAGGTGGAAAGTACCCTGTTCGTCGCGGAAGCGGGGCAGCTGGGGCGGAACGAAAACGTAGTCTTCGTGGACGTCGGTGAAGGGAATCGGGGCGATGAAGTCGGCAAACAGGGCGGACATGTAGAGGAGGAAGAGGACGACACCGCCGCCGATGGCAAGCCGATTGCGGAGGAAGCGGCGGCCAATCAGCCGGGCAGGTGAGATTGCCGCGGATTGCGGGGCCTCCTCGCTGGAGAGAATATCGACTGAAGTAGCGCTTGTCGCCATGTCTAGGTGTAACGGATTCGGGGATCGACCCAGATGAGAAGGATGTCAGCCAGGAAATTGCCGATTACCAACAACCCGGCCAGAAAAACGAGAAAGGTGCCAGCCAGATACATGTCTTGCTGGAGCAACGCGTTGAAGTAGAGGGGCCCTGTGGTGGGTAGGCTGAGTACCATCGAAACGATGGTGGCTCCGGAGATAATTTGGGGCAGGCTCGTGCCCAGGATCATGATGAGAGGGTGGATGGCATTGCGCACTGCGTGGACCAGAATCACGCGCCGTTCAGGGAGCCCTTTGGCGCGTGCAGACGTTATATAGGCGATTTTGAGCACGTCGAGAAGATTGCCGCGCATCATGCGGATAAGCCCGGCTGTGCCTGAGGTGCCGACGACAAGCACCGGGATCCACATATGTTTCAGGAGGTCCCATAGTTTGGCGACGTTCCAGGGGGCGTCTTCATATTCTGGCGAAAAGAGCCCGCCAACGGACTGATCAAAGACCATTGCCGCGATTACCATCAGGATGAGAGCGAGTAGAAAATTAGGGATGGAGAGGCCAACCATGCCGACGGTTGTGAAAAAGTGATCGCTGGCCTGGTATTGGTGTGTCGCCGAATAGACGCCGATTGGGATGGCAATGAGCCAGGTGACGATTAGAGTCGAAACAGATATCAGCATCGTGAGCGTCAGCCGTTCCCAGATCAGTTCGTTGACATCCTTATTATAGGCAAAGGAGCGGCCGAAGTCGCCTCGAACGAATCCGGATACCCACTTCCAATACTGCACGGGGACTGGCTGATCGAGACCGTATTGGCGGACAATTGCTTCAAGCTGGCGCTCGGTGGTCCTGGTCCCTTGCGCTTCCAGCTGTGCGCGATAGACGTCCAAGTATGTACCGGGCGGCAGATTGATAATCACGAAGCCTACAATCGAGACGAAGAACATCGTGACCAGCATATAGAGGAAACGGGAGAGGATGAATCTCTGCACGAACAAACTCCAAGCGGCAAGTTGAATTGAAAATTACTTTGCCGCAAGTTCTTGAGAGCGGATATAAAGTGGATCTTCCCGCATTTTCTGAGACTGCGTGCTTGGCAACAAGGCGGGAGAGTGGAGCAGATCTCTCTGCTCCACTCTCCCGTTGCAGTGATCAGCCTGTCATGCGCTATTCGGCGATGAAATAGACTTCAGGATAGGTCATTGCACCGGGCATGCCGAGCACCCACGGGCCCAACCAGCCGCCGAGTGGGATATCGTCGCTGGTAGGAACGTTATTGAACTGGTTGCTGGCGATGACGATATTGGGGGGGTCAGCGATGCCGCCCAATAGGAAGGGGCCTTCGTCAATGTGGATTTGGATGATCTCGAATGTGAGTTCATCGCGCTTTGCGAGATCCGGTTCTGCGATGGCCTGCTTGTACAGTTCCCACATGCGGAATATTGGGTCGTCGACTGGGATCTCTTCACGCGGGGGTGTTCGGTCACGGGGAGCCAGGTCCAACTCACTCCCTTCCTTGGGGGTCCCTTCGGCAGCCATCCAAGCGCCGTACAAGGGGGCCCAACGTCCGCCGCTGCCGTAAGAGATTAGCCAGGCGGGGTAAGTCAAGAGATCGGGGCCGTCGGGCGCGCCGCCGCCGTAGAGGCGAATGTCATAGGTTGCATTCGTGGTCATGACGCCGACCTGGGAACCGGGAATCGAATTGACGTAGGCATTGAGACCGACAGCCTTCCAATCCTCGACCATCAGTTCGGCGGTTTCGATGAAGGCTGTATTGCCGGCCGGGAAGTCGATACGCACTTCCAGAGGCGAGCCATCGGGAAGGTCGCGGAAGCCGTCGCCATCCTGGTCGGTCACTTCGATTTCGTCGAGAAGGCTTTTGGCCAGGTCTGGGTCATAGGTTACGGCAGACTCGCGCCAGGCAACCAGCATGTCCTGGCCTTTTTGCGAGCGGTTGAATTGGGCAGAGTTTGGCGACATTGTGCCGGTGCTGGCCTCACCGCCAAGGCCAAGGAAGGTGATTTTGCGGATACGCTCGCGGTCCATGGCGTGGGAGAGGGCTCGGCGGTACTGGGTGGTGCGAACGATTTCTCGTTTGGCGTCGTCGGGGTTGTTCCAGTTGACGCCCCAGGCAGGGGCCCCACCCGCGCCATTGTCCCATAGCAGGACACGATAGTCGCCGTTTGCTTCGTTTTCCTTCAGAACCGCCAGATCGCGTAATGAGAGATGCGGGTGGGCATGGAAGTTGACATCGCCGCTGAAGATGCGCAGCTTTAGCACTTCGACGTTTTCGGCGAACGATACTTCCATACTGTCGATGTATGGCAACTGGTTGCCGGCTGTGTCGACGGCGTAGTAGTAGGGGTTGCGTTCGAGGATCATACGGTTGCCGGGCTCAAGCGAGACAACCATCCAGGCATTCAAGACAGGCCGGTCCGGGTTTATCCACCAGTCCTGTTTTTCGGTGAACTCTTCGTAGTCGGCGGCGTCAGAGTAATTTGGATGGAACTGTTCCAGATAGTGGCGCGGATAGGGTCCAAAGTTATAGGAGATGCCACCGTTAACGAATGCGGCGAGCTCTCTTTCCAGCAGGGGCGCCGAGGATGCGAATTTGAACCGAATGGTGTAGTCATCGATCTTCTCAGCGGTCATAGGCTGGCCGCCTACGAGCGTCCAAGCGGGCATTGCCATGGGATGGTCCGGGTTAGCGGCCATATCTTCCCACCAGAAGATGATGTCGTCGACGGTGAATGGTTGTCCGTCTGACCACCTGGTTCCTTCGCGGAAGTAGAAAGTCCACTCGGAAGCGTCGGCGTTGCTCTCCCAGGCTCGCGCCAGGCCGGGACCCACATCGGCACCGCCGTTCTGCCAGTGCAGTGGCGAATGGCCGTACATATACTGAGAGGTATCCTGGAAGTTCGTACTTGTCGTGGTACGTTTGAGCGTGCCGCCGTACTGGCCGATCTCGATCCAGGGCAGGTCGATGACCAGAGGGTCGATGGGGATGCGTTCATCGAGGGGGGGCAGGTCTCCGGCTGCGACCATTTCGGCGAGCTGAGGCGCTTCTTTGGCGGACATCATCGCGTCGCCGGCGTCTTCGGCGTCATCTGCAGAGGCTGCTTCCTCGGCAGGGGCGGGCTCTTCCTCAGCAACGGGTTGCTCGCCGCCGCCACAGGCTGAGACTATGAGCGCGAACGCCAGGAGCAAGACCCAAATGGTCCTTGCGGAAGGGTTCAACCGGCTAGAGGGGGTTCGAAACATGGGAATCTCCTTTACGCTATGGGAGTCAGAGATGCCGAGACGAAAGTTTGGGTCTCAGCAGGGATGTTACCTCTCAATGGCGTACATCCACGTCGTGGTATTCGGTATGATAGCCGGGCCAGCTGGTGTTGCGGCGGTCGGCTTCGGTTTCCTGCGGCACAGGAAGGGTCACCCAGTTGCCGTCCTGGACGGCTGAAGAGTCTCTGGCCTGGTGACGGCTGATGAGTTCGCTTCGGAGTCGTTCGAGATGGGGCGAGGCTTCGGCGGCGCGGGCGAGATTGCGGAGCTCCTTTGGGTCGCTTTGGAGGTCGAAGAGTTGCTCGCTGCCGCCGACGGGGAACCAGATGTATTTCCAGCGTCCGTCGGTGATGGCGAAGTTGCCGGGCCTTTCGGCGCTGCCCAGGGCGGATTCAAGGTAGGGCCGCGGCTCGACTTCACCCCGCGCCAGGGCGACGAGATCGAGGCCGTCGACGTCATTGGGCGGTGTACCGCCTGCGGCGGCAACGGCGGTTGGCAGAATGTCGGCGAGGGTGACGAGGGACGGGTTGCGCGTCCCGTGCTGGCGGTTGTCCCAGCCCTGCGGCATACGCAGGGCAAAGGGGACGTGGGCGGAAGGTTCGTGGAACAAGCCTTTGGCGCCGGCGTGATGGTCACCAAGGTATTCGCCGTGATCGGAGGTGTAGATAATCAGGGTTTCGTCGAAGATGCCCATGTCCTGGAGGGCGGCAAAGATACGGCCCATGTTGTAGTCGATCTGGGTGATTACGCCGTAGTAGGCGGCGCGCGCCTCACGGATAACTTCGGGCGGCACGAGATCGAAGGACTGTTTCTCCCTGAGGAGTCGGAAGGCGTAGGGGACGTCGTCGCCTTCGCTCCAATCGCCGAAGACCGGGGCCGGGATGTCACAGTTACGGTACATGGAGTAGTAGGGCTCAGGGGGGTCGATGGGGGGATGGGGTTTTGAGAAGGAGCACCAGAGAAAGAAAGGAAGGGTGGGGTCGCGGCGTTCGCGGATGTACTCGACGCACTGTTCGGCGGTCCAGGAAGTGAGGGTGAGAGCTTCCGGGACGGTTGCCATGCCGGGGTAGAGCTCGTTCTGGCCGAGGCCGTGGCGCATGGGTTGGACGTCGTAGCCGCGGCGGGCCATGTGGCGGTAGTAGTCCTCTGGCAGAATCATCTCTTGAAAGCCATATCTGACGCGCTGGGGGGTGAAGTGCATTTTGCCGATGGCGGCAGTCTGGTATCCCAGTCTGTTCATGCAGGAGGGAAGGGAATTACTGAAGTCGGACAGGACCCTTGAGGACGGCCCGTTGCCGGTCATGCCGTGTGTGGTGACGTACTTGCCTGTCATGATTGACATGCGGGAGGGGACGCAGACGGGGCAGTCGCCGTAGGCCGAGGTAAAGTTGATTCCTTCGCGGGTGAGGTGATTGAAGTGGGGCGTGCGCATGAAAGGGGGCGCGGCATCTCCGGCCGCGTCATAACGCTGCTGGTCGGTTGTAATGAGCAGGATGTTGGGGCGTTCCATGGATTGTCGTCCCGTGTTGAAGGAGATCGAATTTGACAGTTGGTTGTCAAGGGAGAATGGGCGCAGTGTAACATAGGCCGTGAGCGCGGCAAAGTCAGGTACATAAGCCGGGGCCGCCGTTCAAAAAGGGGGTGAGTTTAAGGGACATGTCGTGGGGGAAAGGACTGAATCATGCTGCCTGGCTTTTGTGACGGTTCGGAATCTGATTTGCGCGCAACACTGTTTTGGTCTGCGAAGGGCAACTGCGGGAGCCAACATCTTTTGGTCCACGGAGGGAAAAGGAGAACGGCGACATCCTTTTGTCCACAATGGGGCGCGAAGAACGGCGGGATCTTATTTCCACCCAGGTGTAGGGAGGGAGCACTGGCGCCTTCGGTAGGGGAAGGCTTTGCTGGTTGGGAGGGCACCAATAGGGGGGCGGACCCCACAGGTGGTGGCGGGCCAGGCCGGGGCGTAGGGGTGGGGTGCGAGTTGGAAACATGGGTGTATTTGCCTCGGGCGGGGGTATTTGCTACCCTTTCACCTTGGGCAGGACTGTAGGTCCCATGGCGCCGCTCTTCAGATTCGTCTGGGACTTGGTTCCTCTTAGGAATTAGTCTCGTTCATCCTGGCAGGTCGCGAACTTGCGGCCATTTTGGTGAAGGGCTGAAGAGGGATGGGACCAGAGGGAAGGGCCTTTGGGCGGCAGTGAGGTGCGAAAGACGCAGGCTAATTGAACTGAACCCAGATGGTACGCCGAAACATAGCCAACGACGGGAGAGGAAGATGAACGGGACAAATCGCCCCAACCTTCTATACATTCATTCCGACCAGCACAGCCCTCATGTGACAGGCTGCTATGGGGATGAACTGGTCGATACGCCGAACCTGGACCGCCTGGCTGCGAGCGGCGTGGTCTTTGACAACGCGTACTGCTGCTCTCCGATTTGCGTGCCTTCGCGGATGTCCATGCTCAGTGGACGCCACCCCTTTCAAAATGAAGTCTGGACGAATGAGCATGGCCTTGATTCGAGAATTCCAACGATAGCCCATGCGATGGGCGCGGCGGGCTATCAGCCTGAGCTGGTTGGGCGGATGCATTCGGTGGGGCCGGATCAGTTGCATGGCTACGCATCCCGTTTTGTGGGCGATCACGGCGCGAACCATCCGGGAAATCCGGGGCCGGATCGAGGGATTCTCAGCGTTACGGCGGGCCCGCATCATCTGAGTCTCGAACGCTCCGGGCCCGGTCAGAGCGCGTACCAGGTGCATGACGAAGATGTGACCGCGGTAACGGTTGGGAGGCTGAACCGGCTGGGCGTCCAGAAGAGGGCCGGCGTTCTCAGGGAGCCGTTCAGTCTATCGGTTGGGCTGATGCTTCCGCACCCGCCCTATGTGGCCCGGCAGGAGGATTACGACCGGTACGCGGGCTCGATGACGCCGCCCCGCAAGTCTGCGCCGCCGCTCGAGGAGCAGCATCCTTTTTTGCGCTGGTGGCGGCAGTCGACCGGCATTGAGGTGATGGACGAGGTTGAGGTCCGGAGGGCGCGTGCGGCCTATGCGGGGTTGGTGTACCGCACGGACGCGATGATTGGCCAGATTCTGGATGCGCTGCGCGAGAACGGTTTGGACGAGAATACGCTTATCATCTACACGTCGGACCATGGCGACATGCAGGGCGAGCACGGCCTTTTCTGGAAGCATGTGTTCTACGAAGAGTCGGTGCGCGTGCCCCTGATCGTGAGCTGGCCCGGCCGCATATCGGGGGGGCAGCGCTGCCAGCGCGTCGTGAGCGCGGTTGACGTCGCCGCGACGATGCTTGACGCAATGGAAGCGCCGGCGCTGCCGAACTCGGTCGGGCGGAGCTTTCTGCCCCAGGTTGACGGCCGGCGCGAAGTACCTAACTGGGAGAACGCGGCTTTTTCAGAGTATTGCACGGACAAGTTCGGACCACCGGAGGGGGCCTTCCAGCGGATGATACGGCGAGACGAGTGGAAGTACATTTACTATCACGGGTATCCCAGCCAGCTTTTCAATCTGAGAGAGGACCCTGGAGAACTGATTGACCGTTCGGACGATCCTGGTTGCAGGTCAGTTGAAAGGGAGTTGCGGGACGAGGTGTTACGGGACTGGGATCCTGAAGAAGTGAGAAGGAAGATGGGGGAGAAGGGCGCGGACGAGCCGTTACTTACGGCCTGGGCCCGGCAAACCGGGCCGGAGGAGCGCTATCGGTGGCCGATGCTGAAAGAGATGAACTGGCTGGCGTGATCTGTTTGGCGGGGCAGTTGGGTCGACCCCAGAGGTATGGCGGCCTGTTCTCCGGAGTGATACAGAGAACGTCAACATCTTTTCGTCCGCGAAGGGCGTGAAGAAAGGCAACATCCATTTTCCATGGAGGGACGCGAAGGGGCATCGAAAACGGCATCGGCAGACGGCAACACCTTTGTTTACGGAGAGTGTCGGGGCGCTGGAACAGTGGAGGGCGGTGCGTGGCATTGAGCGACGGCGGGGAGGGCTTTTGGCCTTTGCTTGCTGGGCGGGAAAGGATGTTTCTGGGCGAAAGAGACCATAGGGGGCGGCTGTGGTTGGGCAGGGCATTGGACGCGTTTCCTGTGCGTCGTTTATGACGCGAGTAATGGTCGCCTACACATTTTGTCCCTGCGACGGGAACATTTTCGCACCGAATGTAGTCATATTAGCGAATGAAGGATTTCTTTCTGCTAACCATTGACTACGGATAAAATGGAGCCATGGCTACTGTCACTCGACGGATCAGGCCAAGAACCGCTGTCGCTGGTCGAACGGGCAGGCGACAGCCCAGCCGACGGAGTCGGATTCTGGTACAGGTGTCAGCGTTGACAGCCGCAATATTTGGACTTTGGGCGTTGTGGAGCTTAACGGCAACCACGGTAGAGATTGAAGTGGATGGTGTCAGGGACACAGTTCAAACGCACCGCCGCGTTGTGGGTGCAGTGCTCACTGACGTTGGTCTGTTGATGGGCGCAGAGGCGGTGGTAGAAGAGGGGGCGGAGGGGGTAACATTCGTGCCGTCCGCCGCATCTCGGGCCCAGAATGGAGTAGGCAGGGTCGTAGCGGCCGCTGGGGAATCAGGTGTTCCCGCGGCGTCTGAAGTGCGACTGCGCATATCGCACGACCTGGAAGCGAGAGTTACGGAGGGGCTAAGGGTATCGGTGGAGCGCCCGCAGCCATTCCGGATTTTGGCAGACGGCCGGGAGACGCGGCACGCCAGTTGGGCGGAATCGCCGGCAGAGTTATTTGAAGAAGCAGGGATTCCTTTCAGTCCGCGGGACCAGATCCTCATCAATGGCGAGCTCTCCGATTGGGATGATCCTTTGCCGCAGGTGGCCAACAGTGCGAGGACAGACAGGACAGGCGGCGGCGCAGCCTGGGAATTGACGGAACGGGACCCTCTTCGAATTGAGGTCAACCGTTCGGTCCGGTTGATTGTGTATGAGGACGGCATACCGTACACCATCCATACGCTGGCTGATACGGTAGGCGAGGCCTTGCGGGAAGCCGAGATAACGATTTACCTCGGCGATGGGGTTCAGCCAAAACTGGGCACGCCAGTCAGTACAGGGCTGCGCGTGCTCATAAGGCGAAGCACACCGGTCAGTCTGCTGGCAGACGGCGTACTTTACAAGACACGGACGCAGAGCAACAGTGTCGGCGATGTCCTGACAGAGGTTGGTGTCGGGTTGAGCGGGCTGGACGAAGTCTACCCTTCACTGGAATCTGAACTGTATCCTGACATGCAGATACAGATAGTACGGGTGAGGGAAGAAATTGAGTTTGAGGATGAGATTGCTCCCTTTGAAACGGTATGGGAGGGCGATCGCGACCTGTTGATTGACACGTTGGAAGAGCGTCCTGGCGCATACGGGATCACACGGGAGCGCTATCGGGTCATTTACCGGGATGGCGAGCAAGTTGCCCGCACTTTGGAAGATGCCTGGGAGGCCCAGGAGCCGCGTGACAGGGTTCGAGTCTATGGACAGAAGATCGTACCGAGGACGTTTGTCGACGACACGGGACAGGAATTTACTTACTGGCGCGTCATCAGGATGAGGGCGACCAGTTACAGCGCGGCCACGGCAGGAGTGTCGCCGAGCGTGCCCTGGTATGGGTACACGCGGACGGGAGACCGGATGCGGAAAGGTGTGGTTGCGGTCGACCCGGAAATCATTCCGCTACGTACGAGGGTTTATGTTCCTGGCTATGGAATCGGCGACGCGCTGGACACAGGCGGCAACATACGCAACAGGCGTCTCGATCTGGGGTATGACGACCATAACCTTGTTTTGTGGAGTCGGTGGGTTGACGTTTACCTGCTGTGGCCGCCGCCGCCTGAAAACGAGATACGTTGGGTCATACCCTTGTCGCCGATTGAGCCGCAGTAGCGAGGGGCAGACACACGCAGAGCGGGGTGTTGAAGCGTGCCAACCGAATGTTCGGTTGGCACGCTTTTTTTATGTTCCGTGTTTTTAACTGAATTCCTCCGTGGCATTGCGCGAAGGGCTCGGCGGAGGCAGTCTTGCTGATGCTTTGGTTTCGGGGGTGGGGGGATTGATCCGCGGAGGGACGCGAAGAACGGCGACGGCGAACGGCAACATCCTCTTGTCCAAGGAGGGGCACGGAGAACGGCGACACTTTTGGGGTACGCGGAGGGAAACGAGGGACACAGTGGGCCTGATTGGAGTTGGGCTGAGGGCGAAGGGGCCAGGGCCCCCCCACATGGGGGGCCCCTCAAGGAGGTTGGGGGAAAAGGGAGGGGTGCAGGAAATGAGGGGAGGGCATGAGCGGGAGGAACACGTTGCCGGCATCAGATTGGAGAAGGGTTGCGAAGGGGCGCGCGGGCAGAGAAGGGTTAGGGCAGAGTGGGGCGAGTTTCAGGCTGCGCCATGGAATCCAGCCTGTGTCCTGCGTGCTGTTTCTGCTGACAACCACAGGACTGGACGGCTCCCTGCAAGTTGCTGGGATTTGTATAGAATAGTGAGCGGGGCGAAAATGGTAAGACGGGCGGGTACGACCAACACTGATTGGACGCAAGCTACGGCGGTACAGGGTTTGTGGTGAGACGGGATTCCATCGAGTGGGTTGGCAGGCATCTTGGATGGGGATGGCCAGAGCCTGGTAGGTGTTGACGGGAATCTGAAGTTTGCGTTCAGGTTGCGCTGGCCCGGAAATCGAAGGCAGTCGGCGCCGTATGGCTCAGAGGCAAAGGTTGCAGTGGGAGACGTGTCGATTTGGCCGTTAACCTTCTCTCGTGTTTGCGGGCCGGCCTTTTTTGTTTCCATTCGTGTAACGAATTCAGGCAAACGATTTGAAATCCAAATCGGTCCTGTATTCGAGGCAGATTCCAGCAACTTCTTGCTTCGTATGTTCAGTCGTGAAGGCGCACTTGTGTAGAGTCTAGTGCAGATAGAGCCGCGGAAATCCGAATCGAAAATCGTCTTTCTCGTGCTTGGCATTGTCATGCTGGCTGGATTGGCGCTCCGAACCTGGAATGTCAGGTTTGACGGCGGGCTGAATTCACATCCGGACGAGCGGAGCACGACTTGTTTTTACGCGCCAACAGTTGGCTGGCCTGCGACAGCAGAGGAGTTTTTCGATCCTAAGCGCAGCCCCCTTAACCCTTTGTGGGACCGGCACAATGACCGGCGCCGGTCATTTACCTACGGTCACTTTCCTCTTTACATGGGGGTTCTGACGGGGGAGGCGCTGAGCGCTCTGGCCAGACCGGCCGCTTTACTGTCTTTGCCTGACAGAATCGTGGCCATGATGGAGCTGTCGAATACAGCCTGCGAGGGGGTGGCGGTTGCCGGTCGTCTGATGATGGCCCTGCTGGATACACTCACCATTTTTCTGCTGTTTCTGTTAGGCAGAAGGATCTATGGGACGGCTGGAGGACTGCTGGCGGCGGCGCTCTATTCGTTCACGGCCCAGGCAATTCAGCTCAGCCACTTTTTTGCCATGGACCCGGCCAGCACGACGTTTGTCGTTCTGGCTGTGTACGGGGGCGTGCTGATGGCCCAGGAGG
Source organism: Caldilineaceae bacterium (assembly GCA_022824025.1). Taxonomy (GTDB): domain Bacteria; phylum Chloroflexota; class Anaerolineae; order Caldilineales; family Caldilineaceae; genus Bin5. Next base: position 502,483 of record JAJEBF010000014.1, on the reverse strand, counting down.
GTTCCTGGCGGGGCGTCATTCTCGCGGGAATCGGCGCTGGCCTGGCGATATCGTCCAAGTTCAGCGCGCTGCCGATTTTGGCGGTCCCGTTCACGGCGGCGCTGATCCTGGAGTTGAAGAAAGAGGACGAGGGCCGATTGATCCCCGGGGGACGAGGCGCCGGCAGTTTTTTTCTGTCGTTGTTTGTCTCCTATGCGGCCGCTGCAATCGCCTTCTTAATCACCAGCCCATACGCGGCGCTTGACTGGGTCAATTTCATTCAGGCAACGTTGGTTGAACAGGGGCGGATGGTACGCGGGATCGCGGATCTTCCCTTTACGCGGCAGTACCGGAACACAGTTCCCTACGTCTATTTCATTCAACAGCAGGTTGTCTGGGGTTTAGGGCTGCCGCTGGGTCTTGTCGCGCTGGCAGGGAGCGCATGGGGGCTGGCCAAGTTGGTTGTGATGCGATCCAGAGCGGGAGAGGTCGTCGTGTGGGCCTGGGTTGTGCCCTATTTCGGACTGACGGGCGCGTTTCTGGCGAAGTTCAACCGCTATATGAGTCCGATACTGCCGTTTGCCGTGCTGTTTGCAGCGGGGCTGATCGTGTGGCTGGCGCATTTGAGAGCCAGCCACAGGTTGGAACTGTCTGCAAGGATGGCAGCCGGGCTGCTGGCCTTCTTCGCTGTGGGTGGCGGTCTGTTCTGGTCCCTGGCTTATACGAATGGCGTTTATGGCAGCGAGCACACGTGGGTGACGGCAAGCCGTTGGGTGTATGCCAATGCGCCGCCCGGCTCGTTGATTCTATGGGAATCCTGGGACGACGCCCTCCCGAAGCGCATTCCAGGTGAACCGGGGATGGATATGGGCAGCCATGGATTGCGGAACATTGACTGGTCGCCATATGAGGAGGACACGGCTGAGAAGTACGAGATCTTGCGGGACAAACTGCAGGAGGCGGATTATGTAATTTACAGCTCCAAGCGCATTTACGAGAGTGTGGACGAGCTTCCGGCGCGCTACCCGATGACCAACCTCTACTATGAGCTGATGTTCGGTGAGCAGCTGGGCTTTGGGCACGAGGCCGACTTCACTACGCCGCCTCGGCTGTTCGGCTTGACCTTCCCCGACCAGGACGCCGACGAGAGCTGGAGCTTGTACGACCACCCACGCGTTTCGATCTTTGCCAAAGAGAGGGAGTTAAGCGACGAGGAGTTCGACAACCTATTGGGCGGGTCATGGGTTGGGGCGACGCACTGGGATCGGGGTGACGACCCGCCGCTGGCCCCGCTTTTGGATGCGATCGGTTTGGGCAGCAGGCCGGAAAGCCAGGACCGGGGATTGATCAATGTCATCCTTGCTCTGGATCAGGGTCAGGCGATGCCAGCCGGCGCGGCAAGTGAAGAGGCGGCCGTTCTGGAGGGCGCAGGACCTTCGCTGCTATTGCAGACGCGATTGAGCGAGCTGCCTGTGGTGGACAATTACAGGTGGAATACAGTCGCCACCGCGGATCCCCGGCTTGCTGTGGCGTGGTGGTGGCTTGTGGCGGTGATGCTTGGCTGGATTGCGTGGCCAATTTCTTTTTTGCTGTTCCGGGGAATGCGGGACAGGGGGTATCTGCTTTCCAAGACGGTTGGCTGGCTCATCTGCGGCTGGATGCTGTGGATGTTGGCGAGTCTGGAAATTGGGCAGAATTCGGTCCGCAATGCATGGCTGGTATTTGGCCTGGTCGGTGTGATCGGCGCTGGCGTTCTTGTTTTTGTTTGGCGAGAAGTCTTGACCTTTGCACGGCGAAACTGGGGGATTCTGCTTGTCGGCGAGGCACTGTTTGCCGGCGCGTTTTTGGCCTTTGTTCTGATGCGGCGGGCCAATCCTGATATCTGGCAGCCGTGGTTCGGGGGCGAGAAGTTCATGGAGTTTGCGTTCCTGAACGGAATCCTGCGCAGTCCCTACTTTCCGCCGGTGGACCCCCATTTCGCGGGCGGATACATCAACTACTATTACTATGGGATCTATCTGGTTGCCTATTTGATCAAGCTGACGGGCGTGTATGCAGAGGTGGCATTCAATCTGGCCATACCATTGCTGTTCGCCCTAACTATATTGAATTCGTTTGCGGTGGCCTACTGGGCCGCCAGTTCGGGGCAGGTGGGGCAATGGGAAGGGAAGCCGAGAGGGCGGTTTGAATCCGGGCAAGGGGATGCGGGCCGGCCAAACGCGAGGGCCGTCGCGAATCAGACAGAGGGCTTCGATGCGGCGCGGGTCGGGACCCTTGGCGACCAGGACCGCGACAGGGACGAGAGTTTCCAAATGGAGACTGAAGGCATACCGGTGCCGATCATCAGCGCCGAACAGCCGGCCGACACCGAACCTGGGATGGAAGCATTCGGGTACAGCGGGGAAGATGTTGCCACGTCGCAGGACGGGAGCGAAGAGGGGAACGTTTCTGGACAGGAGGTACAGCCAAGGACCCACGAGCAGCTGGCCGCAGACGATGTCCCGTGGCATTGGGGCCTGGGCTCAGCGCTGCTGGCGCCCTTGTTTGTGGCGATTTTTGGGAACCTGGCGGCCTTCGTGCAGTTGGTGAATTCGTTGCGCAGTATTGGAGAGAGCGGATTCAGCAGCGGCGTTCCCGGCATTGACAAGGCATTTCAGGCAGCAGGTGGACTGTGGCGTGTGGTCACTTTGGAACAGGCACTGCCCGGATACGATTTCTGGGCGCCAAGCCGGGTCATCCCGCACACGATAAACGAGTTTCCCTACTGGAGTTTCACCTATGCGGACCTGCATCCGCATATGATTGGGATTCCCTTTTCGATCTTCTTTGTGGGGTTGACGCTGGCTCTCCTCAAGGGTTACCGCCTCGACTGGCGCCGGGACTGGGCGTATGGGGCGACGCTCGTTGCCGGACTGGCCTTTACGCTAGGCGTTCTGGCGGCGATCAATCTGTGGGATCTGCCAACCTATTTCGGACTGGGGGTCCTGGCGCTCGCCGTCACAATGTATCGCAGGCGAGGTCGGTTACGTATTGCTGCCGTTGTCGGGATCAGTGTTCTCATGGCGGTCATGGCGTATGCGCTCTTTCTACCCTTTTTCCGCAGTTACACAAATGTTGCCGCGAGCGGAATCGGATTGGTCCGGGCTCCCGATGAGCTCAGGACATGGAGCCAGATTTGGGGCTTCTTTGCCTTTGTTCTGTTTACGTGGCTTGTGGTGGGGCAGGGCGATAGGCGAAGGATGCGATTTGTCCGGGTACATCGCTTGCTGGTTCGGCGCCCGACGCTGGTCTATTTCACGAAGGTGGTCCTGGTTCCCGCTCTGTCTCTCGCGGCCTTACTGTTGCTTTGGTTCACGAATCAGACAGTTCTGGCGTTGTGCCTGCCGGCGCTTGGCATCGCTTTCTCTTTCCTGTGGCGGAGGGGAAGGGCGACAAGCAGCGCGATTCTGTGCGCCGCTTTGCTGACTGTCACAGGCCTGGCCTTGCTGGCCGGGACGCAGGTTGTCTATCTGAAGGATCATCTCAATGGCGGCGACGCATACAGGATGAACACGTTGTTCAAATTCTACAGCCAGGTATGGGTTCTGTGGGGTTTGGCGGCGGCCATCGTCGCGCCGAGGATTTCAACCTACATTGAGAGGATTTTTGCACCTGGGAACCCAGAAGGCAGGCGGAACGGGCGGGTCGAGGGGACGGGCGCGGGGCTTTCATTTGGCCAGTCTATCGCGGCGATGATGAATGGGGCCTGGGGGTTTGGATTTGCTGTTCTCCTCTGCGCGAGCCTGGCGTATCCGATATTTGGAACGCCATCGCGGCTCTCGCAGAGATTCTCCGGTTGGAGGCCGCCGATTGGAACGCTGGACGGAATGGCATTCATGGAAAAGGGGGTCTACTACTGGCCAGACGGCGACAATGCGATTGAGTTACGGTACGATTGGGAGGCCATACAGTGGCTCCTGGAGAACGTTCGGGGCAACGTTGTTCTGGCTGAATCGGCCCAGCTCGATTACTACAGGGCAGGGGGTACGCGGGTGGCCAGCATGACTGGCCTGAGTGGTCTGATGGGGATGCACGAAGGGGAACAGCGCTATGGGAAGGATGTTGGCGCGCGGCACGGCAATCTGAGCGAATTCTGGAATACGGATGATTTGGCGCGTATACAGGCGTTGATTGACGAGCTGCAGATCGGTTTGATCTACATAGGCCAGCTGGAACAGCATCAGCATCCGGGGGCGTCGGAGCGGTTTGCGCAGTTGGAGAAGGTGGGGCTGCTTGAGCGCGTTTACAGGAATCCAGAGGTGACGATTTACGCGGTTCCTACCCAGCTGCAAGGACAGTTGAAGGCCCAATGAGAGGCATGATGAAGGGTCGGCTGGTTGGGATTGCTCCGCTGCTCGCGGGCATCTATCGAAGAGCGCCGCATTGGTTGCGCGGGGTCGTCAGCTGGGTGACGAACGGGAAAGTTATCGTGGGGGTGAGCGGCGTGTTGTTGAACGACGCCGACCAGGTACTGTTGCTGCGCCACCGGTTTCATGACGAGAGGGCATGGGGAATGCCAGGCGGATGGTTGTCGCCTGGCGAGGATATTTTTGCGTGCTGGCGGCGGGAGATACGGGAGGAGCTGGCCCTGGATGCAGTGGTGGAAGGCATCATCTGCCATCGCGCCACGCGCCGGACCTTGGAGTTCTACTTGCTGGGACGAATCAGCGGGGGGCAGCTGAAGATCGATCCGGTGGAGATTCTGGAGGCTCGCTTCTTTCGCGTGGACGAACTGCCTCCAACGGGGCGGTTCAGCGCAGGTGTCATTGGGCGGGCAATGCGTTACCCTGCGCGTGTCGAGGCGGCGAGCGCGCCCGGCGAATCGAAGGCTGCGCAGCCGGGCGGATTGGTGAACGCGGCAGGGCCGGGACGAGAGGATGGGGAACTGCGGGGCGTAAGCGGCAAGAGGAAGGGGGAGGGAAGCGCGTGATGCGTGAGGTTGTCATCCCCTTCTTCAGCTGGTATCTCACGGCGCAAGTTGTGAGCATCGCGGCGATGCCTTTGACGTTGCGGTATTTTCGAGCGTTGCCGGACAGCGGATATGCATTTGCGCGCGTTATCGGGATATTGCTGGTCAGCTTGCTGCTCTGGTTGGGGACCAGCTACGGTGTGCTTCGGAACACGGCGGGGGGGGCATGGTTGGCACTATTCCTGGTTGCCTTGCTAAGCGCGCTGGTTTTCCGGCGTCAACGGGGGCAAGAGGAGGGGGGTTTTCTCTCGAGGCTGGGACAGGCAGTGGGTCGGTCGCCTTCCTGGACTTATGTACTGGGTGTTGAAGTTATGTTTCTTGTTGCCTTCGCAGCGTGGACGCTGGTGCGCGCCTATGATCCGGCCATCAACCATACTGAGCAGCCGATGGATCTGATGTTCATCAATGGGATCTGGAGCAGTCCCACCTATCCTCCTCGCGATCCCTGGCTGTCCGGCTATGCAATCAGCTATTACTATTTCGGCTATTGGATGATTTCGACGCTGGCTCACATCGCCGCTCAGCCGCCAGAAGTTGCGTACAATGTGGGACAGGCTTGCTGGTTCGGTTTGCTCATCACATGCAGTTTTGGCATCGGCTACAACCTGTTCCGCCTGGGGTCTTGGGATGGGGCAAGCGGATCCGAATCAGAAGATCACACGGAAATTGCGGAAGGCGCCGGGACGGCGGGCCGCTTCAAGTTGGCCTTGCCGGCGGCGGCGGGGCTTCTCACCTCGGCGGCGGTCGGGTTATCGTCGAATCTGCACGTAGTTCTGGAATGGTTATATGCGCAGGGCGTGCGAATGGACTGGCTCATTCGGCTGGTGGACGTGCATAACTTTCCGAGCGGGGCCGCTGTAACCGGCCTCTGGTATATTGACAGCGGCTGGAGCTGGTGGTGGCGGTCCAGCCGGGTCATCGAGGATGTCGACCTCGATGGAAATCATATTGAGATTATTGACGAGTTTCCGATATTCAGTTACGTCCTCTCGGACAATCATCCTCACCTGCTTGCGATGCCATTTGTCATACTCGTCATCGCAATTGCCTTGAACTGGTTTATCAGGGAAGGCACGGGCGAGGGCCGCGCGGCGGAAGCCACATTGAATGGGCCGGAGGGAAAGCGGGAGTGGGCCAGCGCCGCTCTTGACTGGCTGGTTAGCCAGTATAAGTCGGTGGCGGGATCGACTGGCCATGCCGGGCTGCTGTTCGTCATCGCCGCGACCGGCGCGCTTCTCTTTCTCAATACCTGGGACTTCCCTCCTTACTGGCTGCTCGTGGTGGTTGCGGCGCTTTTTGCGGCGGGGGGCCGGGAAGAAAGTGAGGGCGCTGCTTTGCGCGGCGCGCTGTCGCGTGCAGGATTGGTTGGGGCGATCATCGTTGCGGGGGCGTTGCTTCTTTATCTCCCATACTTTCTTACTGCCCAGAGTCAGGCGGGCGGCGTCAGCCCGAATCTGCTTCACCCGACGAAGCTGCCGCAATTTTTCCTGATGTTCGGTCATTTTCTGCTGGCGGGAACGGGGCTACTGGTCCTGGGTTGGCGTGAACGGCGTCCGTCTGCGGCTGCGCTGCTGTCAACGGCGGCGTTTGTCGTGGGCTTGCCGGTCACATTTCTGATTGCCACAGCCCTCTTGACGGAGATGGGCGCCAGCTGGGCGGCGCCCGCGGGAGACACGGGCAGCGGTTTCTTGACTATTTTTATGGAGCGCCGTCTGGGGCATCCCTGGACGTTTCTGCTCTTGGGGGCAGCCATCACAGTTTCGCTGGGGTTGCTCTGGAAACGGTTCCATGACCGGGGCAGGGCAAGCCGAGCTACCACGTTCGTCCTTTGCCTGTTTGCGATCGGGTTGCTATTGACCTATATGCCAGAATTCGTTTACCTTCGGGACAATTTTAGCACCCGGATGAATACAGTTTTCAAGTTCTATTACCAGAGCTGGCTGCTGCTGGGGATCGCGGCTTCGTACACGATTTTCCGGTATGTGGAATTAGCGGCGAATCACTTGAAGGGGGTCGAGCGAGGAACGAGGGAAACTCCGGGGATGGGAAGCATTCTGCCAGCCGTCTCTCTTTTGCTGATCCTTTTGTGTCTGGTCTATCCTGTGGCAGGGGCATATGCGAAAATAAAGGGGTTTGGGACGCGTGAGCCGACCCTGAACGGCCTGGCATATGTTGGTGAGGACGAACTGGCAGTGGTCGACTGGATCAGGCGAAACACGAGTCCCGATGCGGTGATATTGGAGGCCAAGGGGGCGAGCTACAACGCGGGGACGGCGCGCATCAGCGCGGCAACGGGCAGAGCTACGCTACTGGGATGGGACGGACACGAAGCCCAGTGGCGCGGACGAGCTTATGGAGAAATGGCGGCGGGCCGGGCAGAGGCGATCAATGAAGTGTATCTGAGACCGCGGCCGACAACACTGCGGGAGACAGTTCGACATTGGGGCATCGAATTTGTCCTCGTCGGTCCAGCGGAGCGCGCCCGATTTGGAATTACGCCCATCCTGGAAGAGCGGCTGGACCAGGCCATGGAGTTGGCCTTTGAGCAAGGTCAATACCGGATATACCGGGCCGGAGGCGCTGAGGACTGACAGAGGGATTGAAGCAGAGGTTCAGAATTGCAGCCGAGCGAAGCAGTTGCGAAGGAACCGACTGAAGAAGGGAGAGATGCAACTGGCGGCCAGCCAACTGCAGGGCCGGCCCGCGCCGCGGACAAGACAGGTTCGTCTGGTGGGGGGCCAACGGTCGAACATGGATTGTACGCCTTGCTCTTTGTTGCGGCGCTGGCCTTGCGTCTCTATTCTTTGGGCGAGTTGAACGCGATTTCACCGCGGGAAGCCGCTCAGATTTGGCCTGTATGGCTGGACCATTCTGCGGGGACCTTGGCGGGAAGCAGTATTCCGACGCCGCCTGCTGCCAGCCCTCTGTTGTACACATTGCAGCGGGCGCTCTTCCTTCTGACTGGCGGGGGAGGGGATTTCTGGGCCCGGTTTGCGCCGGCGTGCGCGGGGGCAGCATTGGCGCTGGCGGCCTGGTCGCTGCGCACGCGGCTGGGACGGGGCGGCGCTCTGATGGCGGCAGTCCTTTTTGCGCTCGACCCCTGGCTGCTCTCGTTCAGCCGGCTGGCCGACGGCGCGGCCCTTTCGGCGTTGACTTTTGTGCTACTGCTGGCGGAACTGTTTGATACAAGAGAGGGGGGCGCCCGGACATGGCGGCTCGCTGTGGTCGGCGGACTGTTCTTGATCAGCGGCCCATTGTCGTGGCTCTTACTGCCGCCGGTATTGTACGCCCTGGTTTTGCGCGGCGGCGGCTTGCTCGCGATGCTTGGGCCGCGCGAGCGCAGGCAGGGCGCGTTGATTGGGTTGGGGACTGTCGTGTTGGGGGCCACAGCGTTCTTTGCGAACATTTCAGGATTGGCTGGCATTGGCGGCAGCTTGGAGGTTGCGGCGGCCCACGTGTTGGGCAGGTCCGGAATGGGAGGGCTCGCCACAGTTGAACTGGCATACTCCGGAGGCTGGTCCTTACTGAGACTGTTCGTGGATGAGCCATTCGTCCTCTTCTTTGGCGGCGCGGGCGCCGTGATCGGACTGTATCGTACTCGATTCTTTACAAGGACCACTGGGGGTGGCGTTGGAGGGTCTGGCGATGGCGCCGCTATCGAGAGCCAGGCGGAGGTGGACCAACAGTGGCTGCGCGTATTGGTTGCTGGGGCGGCCTGGGGGATGGCGCTGGCGCTGTTGCCAGGGGTTACGCCGCTGAGTCTGCTGGCTCTTGGGTTGCCCCTGTTGTTGCTGGCCGCGGAGACGGCGACCAGTCTGTTGCGTCTGGCCCCGCTGAACCTGCTGGTTCAGAATGAAGCCCGACTGCCGGCGTTCGTCACGATGGGCGCGCTCCTGGTTACGGCATTTTTCTGGACAGGAAACATTACTGACGCTCTGCAAGAGGGTACATTTGACGCGCGATTGACTGTGTTCTACTTGCTGATTCCAGCGCTGGGAACTTTCTTTGTCTGGTGGTCAGGTTTGCGCGCCAGCAGCCAGGTATTTGGCCATTTGGCGTTTATCGCGTTATTTCTGGCGCAGGCCAGCAGCAGCTGGATGTTGAATCTGCGGCCGGAATCCGAACATAGCCGCACGCTCTTTGCCGAGAAAGGGGATCGGGGGATGGCCCTTCTGGCGGCGGACATTCAACGACTCAGTTCCCTTCGGACGGGGGACCCGATGGAAGCGCGGGTTTACCTCCAGGCAGAGTCAGCTGAGCTGCCCTATTATGGTTGGACTCTGCGGGCCATGCGCAATCTGCGCTTGCAGACGGGGATCAATCTGGCTGAGGTAGAGGAAGGCGCGTTGATTGTCGTTCCTGTCGGGGCATGGGGCGCCGGGGAGAGAGCGCAGTTGCCTGGGGGCTATATTGGGAGCAGCTATACGACGATCGAGCGTTGGCTGCCTACGGAGTTGGACAGGTTGGGGGATCTGGTGCGTTGGATGCTGTTTCGCGAGAGGCGGAATTTTTCCGGCGGCGCGCCGGCACGTCAAGAGGTCGAGCTTTGGGTGTTAAGGGAGAGGTAGACAATGGTTGAAGGACAGGGCGAGGAGCAGGACAAGGAGAAAGGGAACGAAACCCATGATGCCTCTTTCGCCACTCCTCTAACTGGGGATCAGGAAACTGAACAGGGCGAGGCATTGCAGGGCGAGGCATTGCAGGGTGAGGCTTCGCAGGGTGAGGCTTCGCAGGGTGATGCGGAGGGGGCGTCCGAGCCTTCTGAGGTGGAAAGGACGTCGACCGCGATTCTGGATTCAGAGTTGGTTGCGCACTTACGGGGCAACTGGGAGACGTGGGCATGGGCGGCGATCGTGCTCACGGCGATTGTCAGCCGATTCTATGGGCTGGGCGATCGCGGCATGAGCCACGATGAGAGTCTGCATGCAGTCTATTCTCTCGACCTGTACCGGAGCGGCAGCTATCAGCACAATCCCATGATGCACGGCCCGTTCCTTTTCCACGCCAACGCGTTCGTCTACTTTTTGCTTGGCGTCAGCGATGCGACGGCGCGCGTTATGCCGGCGCTGGCCGGCATTGGGACCGTCATTGCGGCATGGTTTTACCGGCGCTGGATTGGACGGATGGGGGCGTTATTGACGGCGCTGCTCCTTCTGTTCAGTCCAAGCATTCTCTTTCACAGCCGTTACATTCGGAACGATATCTATATCGTCTTTTTTTCGATGCTATGGGTATATTTCATGTTCCGATACGTCGAAGAGCGGAAGTCGAAGTGGCTCTACCTTACCGTAACGGTGATGGCGCTCGGATTTGCCAGCAAGGAAAATCAGTTCATGTCCGGCGCGATATTCGGGGCATTTCTGGTGGCCGCTGCGCTATGGCAGTGGTGGAAGGGGCAGGAGGAGCTACGCGAAAGCGCGTTTGGCGACCTTGCGGTACTCTTCTTTACGCTTGTGTTGCCATTTGTTGCGCCACTCGGACACCTGATTCTCGGCTGGGATGCGCTTGCGTACAGTACGGCCCAGGATCTTTCCAGGTCCGCTGCGCTTGTCTTGTTGATGACAGCCATCAGCGGAATCATCGCGTTCTTTTGGTTTGGTCCTGAGAGACCAAGCGAAGCGCGAGGCAGGGGCGAACAGGGAGGGAGGATTACGTTCGGCAGCTGGGCCACTCTGATGGGCCTGTTCTGGGCGATCGAGATTCTCCTGTTCACGACTTTTTTCACCAACCCGGTCGATGGACTGGCGACAGGCATTGTGGGCAGCCTGGGTTACTGGCTTGCACAGCAGGAGGTCCAGCGGGGGAGCCAGCCCTGGTACTACTATATAATGCAAAGTCTGCTGTATGAATTCCTGCCGCTGTTGCTGAGCATTGGCGGGCTGGCGCTCCTTGCGCAGTTGCTGCGAAAGGGCGGCTGGGAGGCAGCTGAAGATGCGGGACAGGGGGGCGCGAACCCGGGGACGAAGAAGGGAGGCGATGGGAGGAAAGATAGCCGCGAAACTGAGCGTGGCGTTTCCTTCGTGCGGCCCTATGTGATCCTGTTCTTTGCGTGGTGGGGCGTGGGCGCCTGGTTAGCTTACTCCTACGCGGGCGAGAAGATGCCCTGGTTGACGACACACATGACGCAGCCGATGGCGCTCATGGGGGGCTGGTGGGGGGCACAGTTCCTGGGGCGAATTGACTGGAGGAGAGTGAGGGAGACACAGAGCTGGTGGTTGCTGGCATTGTTCCCGTCTGCGGCGCTGGTCGTGGTATCTTTGATCGGTTCCCTCCCTGCAGGAGGGAGGGGCATTGATGAACTGGCGCGGACTGTTCGTTTCATTTTTGCCGCGGGCCTGGCGGGGGGGCTCTCGTATTTGGTCTGGCTGGCTTTGCAGCGCATCAGTTGGAGGCTGGCGCTGCGGTTGACTGCGGTGACCGCGTTGGCCATGCTGCTTCTGCTTACGGTCCGATTCTCTTATTTGTTGACCTATGTCAACTACGACATGGCGACTGAATACCTGGTTTATGCGCATGCTGCGCCGGACGTGAAGCGGGCCTTGCAGGAGATTGAGACGATAAGCGAAAGAACGGTCGGTGAACGCGAGATAGTCATTTCGTATGATGACGACGTTGCCTGGCCGATGACCTGGTATATGCGGTTTTATCCCAACCACATATTCTATGGAGCCAACCCAACGAATGACGCGATGAGCGCGCCGATCATTCTGGTTGGGAAGAAGAACTATGAAAAGGTCGAGCCCTATGTCGCCCGCGACTATGTCAGCAGGAATTACCGGCTCGTCTGGTGGCCTGAGGAGAGCTATAAGGGGGAGTGGGACGGCGAGAAATCTCGGGGGTTGACGCTTGAACAGATGTGGGGGGCTCTGACGGATCCGGAGCGCCGCAGCCGCTTGTGGCAGATTTTCTTTTTCCGTAACCATCCGGATCGAACGCTTACGGCGTGGCCGCACCGTCATGATTTCCGTATGTACGTTGACAAGGAAATCGCGGACATTGTCTGGGATTTGAATGTGGCGCCTCTGGCGGAGGGGGTGTCAGGCGCTTCCCCCGTTTTTGAGTATGAGGAGATTGAGCGAACCGCGAGCCGGGTCTACAGCGGCGTGTACGGGGACCTGCCGTTGGTGACGCCGCGGGCCGTTGCCATCGGCCTGGATGGTCAGCGGTACATACTGGACACGGGCAACAATCGGGTGGTGGTTCTGAACGCGGACAGCACATTTCGCCTGGCGTTTGGCGGCACATGTTTTGTTGCGGATGGCGAGGATGGGGGTTGCATTGACCCGGATGGCGCCGGCCCCCTGGAGCTTGGCGATGGCCAATTTCGCGAACCATGGGGCATTGCTGTCGGGCAAGACGGCACGATTTTCGTGGCCGATACGTGGAACGGACGGATTCAGGCATTTGACCGCGAGGGCAATTTCCTGCGCAAATGGGGCTCTTTCAACGTAGTCACGGAAGAGGGCAGGGACCCATATTCGCTCTTTGGGCCCCGAGGCCTGGCAGTGACACCTTCGGGCAGCCTGCTGGTTGCTGATACGGGCAACAAGCGGGTGCTGGAGTTTACAGCTTCGGGGGAGGCGATGCGGCAGGTTGGCGGGGGCGGGATTGTACTGGGTCACTTTGAGGAGCCGGTGGACGTTGCAGTCCATCCCACGACCGGAAATGTCCTGGTAAGCGATGCCTGGAACCGGCGAATACAGGTTCTTTCATCCGAGCTCGTACCGTTGTTTGAGTGGCCGATGCCTACGTGGGAGAGCCAGGACATTTGGGATAAGCCGTATGTTGCGGCAGCGGCAGACGGCACAGTCTATGCGACTGACCCGCAGTTCGCCCAGATTCTCGAGATTTCATCGGGCGGCACTGTGCGGGCAAGCTTTGGGACATACGGCGCGGACCTCAACAGATTCGCCAGGCCGACGGGAATCGCAGTTGATCCGTTGACGGGTGAGTTGCTGATCGCTGACGCGGACAACAGCCGGATTCTCGTTTTTTCAATTCAGTAGAACTTTGGTCAAGCAGCCAGGCAAGGGTAGCAGCTAGAGTCCCCTCGGGTGATCAAGCTGCCCGCAGGCAGGGCCGGTTTTGACCTTTGGTTTTGCCTTCGGGCTGTGCCTGGCGCCCCGTCTCAGGGTCATATCATCTTGGCATTCCCATCAAGTGAACGGGGCCGGACTGGCGCCAAAAAAGAGCCTTGGCTCTGCAGGTCCTGCGGGCTTAAGAATCGCGCCAACGCCGGTTTCTGCGGACGCTGCGGACTTCCATCGGAAGTAAGATGCCCGACTTGCGGCGAAGAGAATCCAGGTGGTCACAGGTACTGTGACATTTGCGGGGGCACTCTCGAAGAAGAGAGTTCAGGTTCTCCTGTCGGGGGCACGGCGGCGGGCGGCGGCTGGGAAGGCTTACTCCCGCGCAGCCTCAGGCATGACCTTGCAGGCTATTTCAAAAAGGGTCTGGACAAGGGTCTTATATGGTACACGCCCTACCCGCATTGGAGATGGACGGGGTCGTACCTGAGGGAATGGACCCATCGCAACTGGTGGGAGCTCATCGCGGTCCTGCTCCTTACGATAGCTGGCGCGTTTCTTCGTGTTTACCGGCTTGAAGCGTTGCCTTCAGGGTTTCACGGCGATGAGGCGTGGACTGGCATCGAAGGTCTGCGGATTCTGGAAGAGGGATGGATTGGACCGTACACCACTTCGGCTTTGGGGCAGTTGACAGGTCCCTTCTACTTGACGGCGCTGACCATCCGGTTCCTGGACGCCTCGGTATTTGCAGTACGACTTTCGATCGGGCTTTTTGGCATCGCGACGATACCTGCCTCCCATTTGTTGCTGCGTTTGGGGTTTGGCCGGTGGGTGGCGCTGTTCGGCACGACTGCGCTGACGGTGAGCTACTGGCACCTTCACTTCAGCCGGTTAGGGTTTGGGGTGGCGCCCCTGGCGTTTGCGTCCACCGTTGCCGCGGCCGGCCTGCTTTGGGCAAAGAGGTCATTCGACGCAGGTTCGCATCAAGAGCGCCGCGGAAATCTTTGGAGTTGGGTGGTCGCGGGCGGGCTGCTGGGACTGGTTCCATACACTTATTTCGCGTTTCCAACTTTCCTGGCGGCTGTCGGCGCGGCCACCGCGGTTTTTCTCTTTTTGCAGAGAGATCCCCTGCGGAGAAAAGTGCAACCGCTCTTGCCGCTGGTTGCCGGGGCTCTCATCACTGCCGGGCAGGTTCTTCTGTTCGCGTTTCGCTCGCCGGACGTTTACTTCGGGCGCATGAACGATAAGACGGTCTTTGCGTTTCACGAATACTTGAACGCGGAGGGAATGGCGGAGAAGGCGGGATTTCTTGCCAGGCGCTTTTGGGAATCCTATATGCTGCTCATGAGAAACCCGCGGCTGGACGGTGTTGATGGGATTGGCGGCGTGGGGGCCCTGGATCCGGGTATGGCTTTGCTGGCGTACGCCGGGCTGATTGTATCGGTTCGGAGGTGGCGCAGCCCGCCTCATCTGCTGGCGGCGCTGGTGGTCGTTGCAGCCCTGTCGGGTCTGGTATTCACCGATCCATCTGCGGGTTCGATGCGCCGCAGCATCACCGCAATTCCATGGGTGTTCGGGCTGGCGGGCGTTGCGGCAGCGGCGATTGCGCAGTTCGCCAAGCGCCATGCTGGGAGGTGGGGGCAGGCTGCGGCTGTAAGCGCTTTGCTGCTTGTTCTGATGGGCAGCGGCTTATGGAACCTCAATTACTATTTTAGCGAACTGCCCAACTCGCCGACTTTCAAATGGACTTTTGCGGACGATTACCTGGAAGCGCTTGAAGCGGCCCATTCCTTCGAAGAGCCCGGGACGATTTACTATTATTCAGGACGCCGCAAGTTTGGTTACGAGACGATTCAGTTCCTGTACCCGGAAAGCAGAGGGGTAGACCGATCACGGGAGTTTGGAGTCTTTGATTTGGAGAGGCTCGACAGGGGACCGGTCACCTACATCCTGGAAGGCAGTTACATGGAGGAGGTCGGCAGGATCATGGAATTGTATCCTGGCGGCGAACTGATCGTTGACGGGGGAGAGAAGCCGGTGTATGCGATCTATCACGTGACGGAGTAGCTTGGATGGTGGGCCGTGGAGGCGGCCACCGATGTAGGATTGACGGGACCTGCAGGATGGTGATGGAGAATTCAAGGCGGGACGTAACGGTACAATGTTGAATGCTGAAGTTGTAGAGGATGGCGCAAAGAGTTGCCCGTCGTGCAGCCACGCCAACCGGCCCGAAGCAAACTTCTGCGAAAACTGTGGAGAACAGCTGGCTGACCACAGGATCTGCGCCGCGTGCGGCGAGGTTTGCGGACTTGGTCAACGGTTCTGCCATGCCTGCGGCGCGGCGCTGGCCGGGAAGGAGACGGCGTCGGCGTCTATTCCGGGCGGGGCGCGTGCGTTCGGGGAAGAGGAGGAGAGTCCGGGCAAGGCCAACTCTGCCTTTGATGGCTTTGGGGGCCTGCGCGAGCGGGTAGGGGCTTCGCTGCGGGCGTCTTCCTTTGGGAAAATTGTCGGTGGGTTGTTCACGCCTGTTGCGCAAGAACCAGATGGCGCGGTGAAGCAGGAAGCAGGCAGGGACGGGCAGGATCTTGCAGATGGGATCTCCGCTGGGGAAGCAGCCCTTTTTGGTCCTGCTGAGACTGTGCGCGCCAACGTAGTTTGGGGCGTGCTTGCGATCGCCAGCGCGGTCGCGGGCCAATGGTTGCTCGGGAGAGGGCAGACGCTGGGTTCAGTTGGCTTTTACGGCGCGGGTATATTGCTCGCGTTGTGGGCATTTCGCAAGAGAACATCGTTTCCCGTTCCAGTGACGGTCGGCCTGGGCCAGCTGCAGAGCCTGCGACCGCTATGGCTGCTGCCTATATTGTTATTGCCCGGCGCGGCCATGGCGTGGTCATTGGAACGACTTCTGACCAACCCGGACCGTCCTCCGGACCTATTTTGGATCCTTCATGCGGCCAGTGTTGTTCTGTTTGTGGGTTGCGTTTTTCTGGCAAGGCAGTTTGAAAGGAGAAGTGCTTCTGAGGGAACGCCGGGTGGCGTGACGGAATCTTCGCCTTCTCAAGCACGTGCGGCTGGCGCGGCGACAGCGGCGCCCTGGACGACCGGCCAGCGGCTGGTTGTGATACTGATCATCTGCATCGGTCTCTTTATGCGGGTTCATCAGCTTTCTGAATTTCCTGCCGGGACCTGGTACGACGAGGCGACGGCCGGGCTGGAAGCGCAGAGGATATTGAACGACCCGAATTACCGACCGCTCTATGTAAGCGGTCTGATGGGACCGGAGCATTACGTTTACCTGATTTCTTTCCTGTTCCTGCTTCTACCGAAAATTACGTTTGTTGTTCGCCTGGCCACCGTCATCACCGGCGTCCTGTCGGTCCCTGCGGCGTACCTGGCGGGGAGTCAGTTATTTGGGCGCGGCCCCGCGCTGGTTCTCGCCTTTCTGATCGCCACGTCACGCTGGAGCGTCAATTTCAGCCGGATTGGGATGTTCAACATTCTGATGGTCCTGTTTGTCCTGTTGGGGATCGGGCTCCTGCTGAAAGCGTTGCGCAGAGGACGGCTGACAGATTACATGTGGGCCGGCTTGTTCCTGGGTTTTGGGCTGAACACCTATTACGCGTTTCAACTCTTCCTGGCGGTAGTTGGCTTATTTCTGCTCTATTTTTTTGCTACGAACTGGGCTCAGTTGCTGGCCCGATGGAAAGGCCTGGTGTTGCTGGCGATGGGGGTGACGCTGTTTCTGGCTCCCCTGGCCACTTTCGCTTTTGCGAGGCTGGACCGCTACCTGGAGCGGACGCGGACAGTTTCGATTTTTGAGGAGTATCCGGAGGACGAGGTCTGGGGCAAGGTGCGTGAAAGCGCGGTCACGCATCTGCTCATGTACAATGTTCGGGGCGATCCAAACGGCCGTCACAACTTGCCTGGCGAGCCGATGCTGGCCCCGATAACGGGGGCCCTGCTGGCGCTGGGAGTGGCCTTGAGTTTCAGCCGAATCTGGCGCCCCCGGTTTCTGCTGCTGATTCTGTGGTTTTTCGGGTTGATGGCAGGGGGCATTTTTGCTCTGAGTTTTGAGGCGCCGCAATCATTGCGCGCGATTGGCACGATGCCGGCCGCGTATCTACTTGCGCTTCTACCTCTGGCCCTGCTATGGCAGAACTGGCGCGTTGCCTCTTATTATGGGTTTCGACGGGAGGAGGGAAATGAGGCGGCCGGGCGTTCCCCTGGCAGGCACATTTTTGCGACTGGCGCGAGAATTTCGGAGAGTTTCTGGCAAGCGTTTCACTGGCGGGGGACGCCAGTCGTTTTGGTGGCTGTGCTGGCGGCTGCTGCGGCGGCGTACAGTTACAGAACATATTTCGTTCGCCAGATGAACGATTTCGCTGTATGGAATGCGTACTCGACAGGGGAAACTATCGCTGCAACCGTTGTCGCGGAGCATGCCGGCCGGGACGATACCGATGTATATCTGACATCGCACTATGCCGGCCACCCTTCGGTCCGATTTATTGGCAGCTCAGTCCCCTTTTTCCAGGCTGTCGATTATACTGCGACGCTTCCGATGCCGCTTTCGCCGGAACGGGACGCCCTATTCCTGATGGATCCGGAACGCCGGAATTTCTTTGAGCAGGCGCGCAGCTTCTATCCTGGAGGCGAGTTTGTGGAACACAAGGCCCCATTTGGCGGGCCGACGGTTCTTTATGAGATACGGCTGAAGCCATCGGACATCGCCTCAATCCAGGGGATGAACGTTGCCTACTATGAGGGGGAGGATTGGGCGGGAGAGCCAGTCAAGATCGAGAGGCAGGCTACAGTGGCCGCGGATTGGTCGCGCGAGGCCCCGGTGGCAGGGACGTTTTCGGCTGAGTGGACCGGGATTCTGAATGTGGAGCAATATGGCCCACACAAGCTGGTTTTGCGGACGCCCGGCCCGGCTGAACTGTATGTGAACGAAGAGCTGGCGGCGAGAATTGGCGGCGAGGCGGGTGTAGGCGAGTCAGGCGGCGGCCAGGAGGCAACGGCAGCACTGAATCTTGCCCTGGGGTTACACCGACTCCGACTACGGGCCGTAGGAGGCGAAGGCCCGGTTTCCCTTTCATGGCAACGGCCGGGCGAAGAGGAGCAGTTAATCCCTTCGTCTACTCTGCACGTGCCGCCGGTGGCAAGTACCGGTCTACTGGGTAGGTACTATGCGAATGGGAACTGGGAGGGTACTCCGGCATTTGCCCGGATCGACCCACAGATCAATCTATATTTCCATGATATCCCGCTTCCCAGGCCGTATACGGTTGAGTGGGAGGGCAAGTTGGTTGTTCCCCATGACGGCGTTTATCGCTTGGGGATTGAATCGATAGACGAGTCTGAACTGTGGATCGACGGTGAACCGGTTGCGGCAAGCCCTGAACCAAACCAGTATGATGAGGAGTCTGTTAGATTGACCGCGGGGCTGCACGATATAAGGATTCGTTATGTGGCCCGAACATCCCATTACCATGTCAATCTGCATTGGGCGCCGCCGGGGCAGGACAGGACGATCGTACAGTCTGTGGCGCTGGTTCCCCCGCAGGGCAGCTATGACCATCTGTCGGACGAAGACCTTGCGATCTTTGACCGGGGGCCTGGGGAGGCGCTGGCAGGCCTGCCGTTTGATGTCACGCCTCTGCCGCGGGAAGGAACGGAAACACCTGCATTTGAGACCGTGAGCGACGCTCTTCAGCGGCCGCGGGGCGTGGCGGCGGCAAACGAGAGGCTGTACGTCGTGGACCCCGCGCAAAAGTCTCTGTTCGTGCTCGAAAGCGATGGACGGGAGCTGGTTCAGGTCCGCCGCTCCAATCGTCGATTCGGCGAGCCCGTAGATGTGGCTGCGGATGGGTTGGGCAACGTGTATGTTCTGGATGCAGGAGATGGCGGGCAGGTAACTGTGCATGACGCGGACGGCGAATTCATTCGGGTGATCCCGTTGCCCGACAACAGCGTGGACAGAAGCCGGGGGATCGATGTCGATCAGCTAGGGCGGATTTGGGTGGCGATGACGCCGGCGCTTGCGGTGGCGGCTTTTGATACGGAAGGCCGGGAACTGGCCCGAATCTCGACGGCAATGCAAGGGGGAGATTTTCAGCCGGTGGACGTCGCATACATGAATGACGAGGCCGTCTATGTTACGACGGTGGGCACGACAGCGCTGATCCGTTTTTCGCTCAGCGGCGAACCGTCGGGTCTTTGGCCGCTTTCGCCGGCGAACAGCGTGGACGGGCCGCATCTTGCGCTAGGCGTTGACGGGACTCTGTATGTCACCCAGCCTGAGATCGGTCAGTTTCTGAGCCTGTCCGGCGACAGCGGGAATGGGATGGAAATCTGGATGCCTCCGGCGAGTAGCCCGATACGGAAGCTGGTCGGCGTCGCCGCGGGAGCTGGGGGGGAGGTTGTGCTGACAGATAGTGAGAATGGCAGGGTCTACCTGGTTCCGGCAACACCGTAGGGAGATATTCGTGTCTCGCGCGCGAAGTGACCGGCTCGAATGTGGAAGGATTGCGCTTCCATGGATTTGAGACTGACGAAGAAATGACGAAAGACCAGCCGTCTGCCAGATGTCCAAACTGTGCGTCGTCGATACGACATGCGGTCAATTACTGCGATCATTGCGGTTATCCTGTCGGTCGATTGGAAGGATTCGACGGGGAGGAGGCGGCCGGCCAGGGCGCGAATACCAGACAGGGGGAGACGGTCGGCGAAGAGGCTGTTCAACCAGGTATTGACGTTGACGAGCGGCCTTCACCGGAACGCGAAGTGGGCCTGGTGGGGGCCGGGGGTGGCTGGCCCGTGGGGACGAAGGCTGGGGTAGAGGGTTCGGCGGCCCAGAACAGACAAGCATCATTTCAGGAGAGAGTGGCCAGCGGTCTCCGGGTCCTGGCATTGTGGAGCGGCAGTCCCCTTCTGCTTCTGGTGATTGTCCTGGCAGCGTTTGCCAGGGACAACTACAGAACGGAATCAAGGCAATCGGAGCTCTCGGCGCCTGAGGGGAGCTCTGAGGTAGTTTCCAGGGAGGCGCTTGGCCAGGAGTTTTTGCTGAACTATGTCATTCCCTTTCTGGGGGAGGAGAAGACAGCAGAGTTCGACCTGGTTAGGGACAGTTTCGAGCGTCCTCGGGGTGTCGCCGTTGCCAACGGCAATGTGTACGTTGTCGATGCCGGCAGGGGCACACTGGTCGTCCTGGACGGCGACGGCCTTGAATTGGCGGAGATAAGTCAGTCCGACAGGCCATTCATCGAACCGGTGGATGTTGCAGCGGACGGGGCAGGGAACGTTTATGTTCTGGACGCCGGCGACGGCGGGCATGTCAGCGTGCACAGCGCGGCGGGGGACTTTCTGCAGGCGGTTCCGATTCCAAATAACATGGCGGACAGGAGCAGAGGTTTGGACGTAGACGGCCAGGGGCGCATCTGGCTGGCGATGACGCCGGCGCTTGCCGTTGCCGCATTTGACCTCTCCGGCCAGGAGCTGGTCAGGATATCGACCGACTTTGAGGGCACTGATTTGCAGCCCATTGATGTTGCCTACAAGGCCGACGGTTCCGTTTATGTTTCCACAGCGGGAATGACTTCGGTTTTGCACTTCAACGCAGGCGGGGAACTGGTGAATCTCTGGCCATTGGTGACTGCCAACAGTGTGGACGGCCCCCACCTGGCTTTGGACGAAGAGGGGATCCTGTATGTTACGCAGCCGGAGCAGGGGGGCGTGTTTCGGATTTCGGGGAACAGGTCCGAGGATTTGGAGGCATGGGCTCTTCCCGGAGGGCAGGCTCTGCGCAAGCTGGTGGGCATTGCGGTCAGCGGGACGGGAGACCTTTTTGTGACCGACAGCGACAATGGTAATATCTATCGTTTGCAGGTCTCTCCGTGAGCGGAGGGACTCGGTGTACAGTCATGGAGCGCAGGTCGTTTGGCGGAAAGGTCAGGAGGAACTGTGGCCAGGGAACATTCGGTAACTGAAGGCGACGCCCGCGGCCGCTCATTTTTCAATGAGCCCGATGCGGCAGGGCTGATGCACCGGGCCTTTACGCGTTCGATGGGTTTCGACCGTGCGGACATGAATCGTCCGATGATTGGAATCCTGAACACGTATAGTGAGATGAACAGCTGCCATGCGCACTTTCCCGATCTGGTTGCCGCGGTAAAGAGAGGCGTGTGGCAGGCGGGCGGGTTCCCGCTGGAGTTCCCGACCATCAGCCTGGGTGAAATCTACCTGACGCCGACGTCCATGCTTTGGCGCAATCTGGCTGCGATGGACACGGAGGAGATGATACGGGGCAACCCGATGGACGGCGTTGTGGTTCTTTGCGGCTGCGACAAGACGACGCCGGCAGCCTTGATGGGTGTTGCCAGCGCGGACGTGCCTGCGATTCTCGTCTCCGGGGGGCCGATGCTGAACGGCCACTGGCGGGGAGAGACGTTGGGCGCGTGCACAGATTGCAGGCGGCTGACGACGGAGTACCGTGCAGGCAACCTCAGCGACGAAGAGTATATGGAGGTTGAGGAGAATCTGGTTCGGAGCTGGGGCCATTGCATGGTGATGGGGACGGCGTCAACGATGAATTCACTGACCGAGGCGCTGGGCATGGCGCTCCCCGGCAACGGGGCGACTCCGGCGGTGGATTCGCGCCGATTGCTCTTGGCAGAAAGGGCTGGCCGGCGCATCGTGTCGATGGCGGCGGAGGGCCTTCGACCGTCCAGCATTCTGACGCACGAGGCGATGGAGAACGCGATTACGCTTCTGTGCGCACTGGGCGGCAGCACAAATGCCGTCGTTCATTTGCCGGCGCTGGCGGGGCGAATAGGAATGGATCTGCCGCTGGCGCTGTTTGACAGAATCAGCCGGCGGACGCCGTTGCTGGCCAACGTGCGGCCGGCGGGGGAATACCAGATGGAGGACTTCTTCTATGCGGGCGGTGTTTCCGCGATCCTGCGTCAACTCTTGCCGTTGCTGCACGGAGAGGCACTGACGGTTACGGGAAGGACGCTAGCGGAAAACGTTGCCGGGAGCGAGCCGGTCGATAAGCAAGTGATCCGTACGGCCGGGAGCCCGTTGAAAGAGGAGGGCGGATTGGCGATTCTGCAGGGCAATCTGGCGCCGTCCGGCGCGGTGATCAAGCACGCTGCGGCGTCCCCGCACCTTCTGCAGCATCGGGGACGGGCGGTGGTTTTCAGCAGCATCGTCGATCTGCAGGAAAGGATCGACGACCCCGATCTTGATGTCAGCCCCGAAGACGTGCTTGTTTTGCAGAATGCGGGCCCGGTAGGCGGCCCGGGTATGCCGGAGGTGGGCAATTTGCCGATCCCCAGGAAGTTGCTCAAAAGAGGTGTGCGCGATATGGTTCGTATTTCAGACGCGCGAATGAGCGGGACGGCCTTTGGCACGATTGTTTTGCATGTCGCGCCGGAGGCTGCGGTCGGCGGCCCGCTTGCGCTTGTACGCACGGGCGACGAGATTGAGTTGGATGTGCCGGGAAGGCGGCTGCACCTGTGTGTCGGGCCTGAGGAGTTGGCGAGACGGGAGGCGGAGCGGATCCCGGCTGAGCCGGCATACCTCCGGGGCTATGGCAGATTGTTTCTGGACCATGTGCTTCAGGCGCCGGAGGGGATGGATTTCGACTTTCTGCGGGGCCGCGATCCAGTTGAGAAGATAGCGCAGCCCAAGTTTTGAGAGATCTCGTAGCGTCAAAGCTGAGTTCATTGTGTGGGAGTCCATTGCCATCCGGAGGCGAGCAGATAGGCGTGCGGGACACCTTGGAACTGCCGTGGCCAAGGGTCAGTGGTTAGTGGACAGTGGTCAGTAACTGCGGTGGTGAGAGAGCGAATTGGCGGGGGATGGAGAGGTGTGGATGGACGGCGTCTCACGGTTGAGGACTCGTGGGGATGGCGGCGAAATGGTGAGGTTCGTGAAACGGCGGCAACTCAGGCGTTTCGCGGTTTTGCGCCGAATCGGGACGGGTCATGCCTTGGCCCGCTGATATGAGATAAAGTCAAGAGGAACCGAATTTTCAAGGAGTGGTGAGAGATGGCCGAATTTGCGCCGGTTGAAGAACAGATGACCATACTGATGCGCGGGGTAGAGTTTGGTGACGAACAGACCCGCGCCAATATGGAAAAGGAGTTACGGCTCCGCCTTGAGGAGAGCTCTGAAGAAGGACGGCCATTGCGCGTCTACTGCGGTTTTGATCCGACTTCGAGCGATCTTCATCTGGGACATACGGTTCCACTGCGCAAGCTGAGACAGTTCCAGGAACTCGGCCATACGGTGGTTTTTCTGATCGGGACGTTTACCGGCACGATCGGCGACCCGAGCGACAAGGAGAGCGCGCGAACGCAGCAAAGCCTGGAAGAGGCGCTGGAGAACGCACGGGGCTTTACGCGGCAAGCCCACAGAGTGTTGGACCCGGAAAGGACGGTCATTGATTACAATCACAGGTGGTTGGAGGAGTTGGACTTTGGGGGCGTGATCCAGCTGGCCAGCAACTTTACGGTTCAGCAGTTTCTGGCGCGGGACAATTTCAGCAAGCGGCATGCCACGGGAGAGCCCATCTGGCTGCACGAGTTCTTCTACGCGCTGATGCAAGGCTATGACGCGATCATGTTGGACACAGACGTACAGATCGGGGGCACGGACCAGCTGTTCAACCTGATGGCGGGACGCACTCTGATGAGCGCACGGGGAATGCGGCCACAGGTTGTGCTGACGTTCCCGATCCTTGTTGGCACTGACGGCCACATGAGAATGAGCAAGTCGACAGGGAACGACATCGGCATTGACGAGCCTCCTGGAGTGATTTTCACCAAGGTGGTCAATTTGCCCGATCACACGTTTCGGAATTTCGCTGAACTGGTTACTCGCTGGAGCCAGGACGAGATCGACAGCATGATGATGGCGATGGAAAGCGGGGGGCTGGAACCGCAGGCGGCGAAGAGAGCGCTGGCGGAGGAGATTGTTGGCATCTTTCACGGTGAGGACAGGGCAAAGCAGGCGGCAGTGGATGCGCTGCGGATGCATGAAGGCGCGGCGCCAAGCGACGCGCCCGAGTTCGAGCTGTCTGAGGAGATGAACTTGCTGGAATTGATGAGCGAGGCAGGGATGGTACGCAGCAAAGGGGAAGCGCGGCGTTTGATTGACCAAGGGGGTGTGCGGCTCAATGGCGCAGCCGTTTCCGACGGCGTGGGGACGCTGGTCGCTCCCGGCGCGGGAGAGAGCGTCCTTCAGGTGGGCAAGCGGCGGTTCTTGCGCGTGGTTGCGGCCAAGTAGATTGGTCGGGCAGTTTGGGCCGGTTGGAGAGTTGGAAGTGAGGCGGGGTAAAAGAATATAGGAACCGGATGCCACGCTTCCCCCGATAGTGGCTTCCAACCACAACGTGACAACTCGGTTCCTACCTGCATAGTATAACATGCATTTATTTGATTGTAAAGGGGCAATTTGGAGAAATTTCGATTTTTTCCAAAATTGGTTTCAGAAAGAGGGAAGGGATTCCCGATCGTACGGGCAGCAGAACGGTGCAGATTGGGATTGTGGATGGCTCTTCCAGTTTGGGTAGGGGATTCGGAAAAGCCCGAACTGATTCCGATAAGAAGACCGTCCTGCACACTGTTCTTCGAAGTCGAATCACATTAAGGAGTGAAAGATGGGTTCATTTGCAGGTAAGCGCGGTCTCGTATTTGGTGTCGCGAACAAGAATTCAATCGCATGGGGAATCGCCCAGGCCCTGGCCGAGGAAGGAGCGGAGTTGGGTTTCAGTTACGCGGGCGCGTTCCTGGAAAAGAGAGTGATGCCTCTGGCCGAGCAGATAGGCAGTCGTTTTGTCGAAGAGTGCGACGTGACCGACGATGCGGCAATAGACGAACTCTTTGAGAAGGTGGGGGATCAGTTCGGCAACCTCGACTTTCTGGTTCATTCGATTGCGTTTGCCCCGCGGGAGGATTTGGGTGGACGATTTGTCGACACCAGCCGCGAGGGATTTCGCGTTGCGCTCGACATCAGCTGCTACAGCCTGGTGGCATTGGCGAAGCGTGCGGTTCCGTTGATGCCTGAGGGCGGCAGCATCATGGCGATGACCTACTACGGCGCGGAGAAGGTGACGCCTAACTACAATGTGATGGGGGTGGCGAAGGCCGCTTTGGAGGCGACGGTACGCTATCTTGCCTGGGATTTGGGCGCTGAACAGGTACGCGTAAATGCGATCAGCGCCGGTCCAATTAAGACGCTTGCCTCTGCCGGGGTCAGCGGATTTCGAAAGAGCCTGGGCTATGTTGGGTCAGTTGCCCCGATGGGCAATGTAACCCAGGCGGACGTTGGAAACGCGGCACGCTTTTTGTTGGGGGACTGGGCGCAAAAGGTGACGGGCGAGGTGGTCTATGTGGATGGCGGTTACAATATAATGGGCGCTCCGGATTTGGATGCAGTCGGGGGGTAGGGAGCAGGAAACGGCAGCTTCTTGAATGCAAACAGGTCAACCCGGTCGATGGGTTGACCTGTTTTTTCATGTCACTGTGCGGGAGCGACGGGATTTGAACCCGCGACCTCCGGCTTGACAGGCCGATATGCTAACCGCTACACCACGCCCCCTGGTATCCCTATGGTATGGCGACCGAATCGCCTTGGCGGGAGCGACGGGATTTGAACCCGCGACCTCCGGCTTGACAGGCCGACATGCTAACCGCTACACCACGCCCCCATGGGGACACCATGACATGTGGCGTGAAGGATACCATTGCGGTGGACGGTTGTCAAATGAAGTGGGGAACGGCGACATCTATGATCCACGGATGGGCACGGAGAACTGCATGAACCTTTAGTCCGCGAAGGGGCGCGAAGAAGGTCAACACCTTTAATCCACGGAGGCGGACGCGAAGAACATTGTTCGGTGGTTGAAGGGATGTTTGGGGGGAGAGCGGTTGTGGGGAGGGGCACAGAACTGCATTGGTCAGTGGTCGGGCGGGGTCTGTAAGAGACGGCGCGGCGGGAAGGGGAGTGGGGCGTAGCGCTTGCTTGGCGGGAATGCGCCGCAGGGCGGACGGAGGGGCAACCGTGAAGGCGCCTACAAGGGGGGGCCCCCCTACAAGGGTTGATGGGGAATGTAAACTCTGCGGGGCAGGAACCTGAAGGGCATCGGGCTGTGATTAGCTTTTGCGTGGGGGAAGGCGGGGAATGCGTTTGCCCACTTGACGCAGGAGCCTGGAGGAGATGGCCTTTTTGCTGGACGGCTGCTTGTGGCCAGCGGAGGGAAGCCGCGGCCGCGGGGCGCTCTCAACGATACGCCGGGCGGCCTGGCGTCCGTGGCCCAGGGCTTCCCGGTAGTGTCCCCTGATGAGCTCCGGCGTGATTTTCTGGCCTTCTGTCGCCCAGACGACGACCGTCCTGCCGATGGCCCACGTGCCGGCGTAGGAAACGGCGACTTTGGGGACGATTCCCCAAACCGGGATCAGACCGCTCATTTGACGGGCAAGCTGGCGGAACAGAAACCCGCCGCCGAGCACGCCGACGATTTCACCCAACAGCTGTTGGGGGGACCCTGTCTTCCCGGAGACGAGGGCAATCTTGTATGCCATCATCAGCTGGTTCTTTGTGAGAACGATGGCGTCGCCAGCGCCGAGGACGAAGTTCAGGCCGGGCACGGTTTCGCCGAGGCCGGTGGTGAATGAGTAGCTTGCGTTCACCTGTGAAGTCTCCTGGATCAGGAGGTTTAAGGCGTGTGGGCGCAGGGGCGGGAGACGGCGGGCAAAGGGAAGACGGAGAGACGCGGGGAGGTGATCCACCAGCCTGGCGGCCACTTTGGAGACGTTCTGCGTTGACCAGTCCGAGACGGCGATGCGCGCCTGTTCGCCGCGCCGGGCAATGGCGCTTTCGGGCCGGCCCGATTCGCGGCCGACCACGACAACGAGGGAGGGGATGGACTGGGCGTTGAGGGCCTGTTGCAGGGAGGAGAGATCCGGGCTGAGGTCGGGCCTGGAGGTTACGAGCAGGGCGAAGTTGGGGGCAGGGGGCTCCTGCTTTGAGGAGGCGGCCCGGCCAGGGGTTGCGCTGGGAACGATGTCGGTCCCGAGCGAGAGGAAGCCGGAACCGCTGCTATCGGTGACGGTGATCCAAGGGTGGACGAAGTCGGCGAGGTCAGAGCTGAGATGACGTGCGGCGTCCAATGCGTCGCCCTCGGTGTCGGCCGCGATCAGAAAATGGAAGGGCGTTTCAATCTCGCGTTGAATCTCGGCGAGATTGATTTCACTTACAATCTGCCATATTGAACGCAGGGGCAGACCACGCATCGCCCGGATTGCCTAACCGTACTTGCGTACGGCGCTGACATCGGCCCCGCCCTGGGAGTCGAGCACGCGGGCGAAGGCATCGAGAACGCGATCTACATCGTCGGAGGAGACACCCACGTTGGTGACGGCGCGCAGGAACCTGGCGTAGGCCGGATTCAGGAGGACGCCTTCCTCTTTCAGTCCGGCGGAGAGCTGTGCGGGGGTCATCTCATCGCGGCAGAGCTCGAAGTAAACGATATCGGTTTCAACCAGTTCCGGATCGACCGAAATACCGTCCAACTCGGCCAGACCTTCGGCCAGTTTGCGGGCATTGGCATGGTCGTCGGCAAGCCTTTCGACCATTTCGGTGATGGCGACGATGCCGGCGGCGGCGATAATGCCGGCCTGGCGGGTTCCGCCGCCAAGGATTTTGCGCATGCGGCGGGCGCGCTTGACGAATGCCGAGTCTCCCACGATGACGGAGCCGACGGGTGCGCCGAGACCTTTGCTGAGGCAGAGGCTGGCGCTGTCGGCCTCTTGCAGGAGGCGGGCGGGGGCGACGTTGAGCGCGACGGCAGCATTCCAGAGGCGGGCTCCATCAACGTGGAGCTTCAGGCCGTTCCTGTGCGCCACCTCGCCGGCTGCGTCCATATATTCTACGGGGAGACAGCGTCCGCCGGCGCGATTGTGGGTATTTTCGATTGCCAGGAGGCTTGTGCGTGGAAAGTGTTCGTCATCAGCGCGTATGGAGGATTGGACGAGGTCCAGATCCAGGGTTCCGTCAGGGGCGGTGGGAAGCGGGCGCGGGTGAACGCCGCCTAGAGCGGAGGTGCCGCCTTGTTCGGACAGATAGATGTGGGCGAGGTCGCCCAAGATCATTTCGTCACCGCGGCCGCAGTGGCTGAGGACCGAAGCCAGGTTTCCCATGGTGCCGCTGGACACGAAGACGGCGGCCTCTTTCTCAAGCATATCGGCGACCATGGATTCGAGGCGATTGACGGTCGGGTCTTCGCCGTAGACGTCATCGCCGACTGGGGCAGCCGCCATGGCCTTGCGCATTTCTGCGGTTGGTTTTGAGACGGTGTCGGAGCGCAGATCAATTGTATTTTGGGTCAAGGCTTTGCCCTTCCTGGGACTGGTGCGACGTCTAAAGTATGATGGCGGACCGCTTACTGTGCCGGCGTGAAGTCGGTCCTTGCGGCAATTGGGTCAGAAAGCGAAGAGAGAGGGGACAGACGGCGCCTCTGCTGGATCGAGACGCCGCGTCCACTCTCTCTTCCTGTTCCAGAGTGATCCTATTCGCTATTCAGGTCGGAAGGTGCCGACGATCAGATCGATTTCCGCCTTCCGGTTCGAGGCCTGGTTTTCGGGAACTGCCACAACCAGAATGTAGGCGGTATCATTTGCCCGCAGCGCGGTGATCACGACGTGGGCGTTGAACAGGCCCTGGCTCGCCAAGTCGGCGGTTGCCACGCCCGAGATGGACGGCAGGTTGTTGGTCGTGCCGGCTTCAAGGCTCTGCACATTCACCGGGACTGGCAATGGGAGACTTTCGAGCTGTTTCTCCAGCCATTCCACCAGACTTTCGGACGAGATGTCGTCGTCAAGATCGGGGAAGATACCTACGCCAGCCAAGGCAGCAATGGGCGGATTGGAGAAGATAGCCAGTTGGACACCGAGGTGGCCTGCGTATTCGCCGCCGGGGCCTGTGAGCGCTTCATCCACTTGTTGCGCAGCCGCAGGGCTCACAAAGCGCATGATTTGGCTCAGTTGCCCGCTCTGCAGATCAAAGACCGACCAGCCGCGCGGCACTGCAAAGGAGTAGCCAAGGCGGTCATTTTCGACCTTGGACCAGCCATTGGGGATGCTCACGATCGGTTCGGGTGCAGGCGTAGAGGTTGGTTCAGGCACTGGTGTGTCCGTCGGCTCCGGTTCCGGCGTGTCGGTTGGGGGAACGGGTGTGGGCGTGTCGGTTGGTGGGACAGGTGTCGGTGTATCCGTCGGCAGGACCGGCGTATCGGTGGGCGGCACAGACGTTGCTGTTGGCTCGGCCTGTTGTCTGCGATTGCAGCCTGCCAGGGCCAACGCCGCGACAAGGACGATTAGTACGACCATGTAAGATGATTGCGCCGTCGAGAATCGGCTCAATCGCTTGATGTGTCGGCCCAACCATCTGGCATGTTTCGTTGTCAAGATTTGCATCTTACTCCTCCGTTTTGGATAGTTAGAGCCGCAACTGCGACTTCAGAAAGATGTGAGATTCCTGTGATTCATTATTATAAACGAGCAACCCACCTTCAAACGATTGCAGGACGCCGGATGTTTCCAGTGGTTGGTCAACGGCCCATCCCAAGGCCTGCCTTACGAAGAGGTCTTCTGCCCATACTTGCCCGATTCCGCGAACGGGTTGGAAGAGATCTTCGGCAGGCGCTTGAAGATCCGGAGATGAAACTGCTTCTGGCATGCCCTGTCGCCAGTCATGTTCCCGCTGTTCCCACTCGCTGTTGCTGGAGTAGCGAACGTAGACCGTAGGCCTGTCGAGACGGCCAAGCGCCATGCCGGTCTGGAACATCTGGATTTCAAAGGAGAGGTACGTGGGAACGCCCTTAGCGCAGCCAAGCTGTTGAGCGGCCGCTTCATTGCCGCCAAAAAAGTTTGAGAATTCCGCGGCGGTCTGGTATTGACAGGCCGAGGGCGCGTCCGCAGAGGCGGGGGAAGGCGGCTGGGATGCGGCATCAGGTTCCTGTTGCTGTGTAGCAAGGGAAGATGAGTCCGAAGTGGTGGCCAGATTTGGCGCGTCCTCGCTTGGGGTTTGCGGGGCAGCGACCTGCAAGGAAGGCACTGGCGCGGGGTCATTGATGAGAGAGACCGGCGTTGATGATGTTGCGACTCCTGGCAATACGTTTCGGAGTGGGGGAGTAAACACGAGCAGCGCGAGTGCGAGGAGAATGCCAAGGACAATGGCGATATTGCGGGCGCCGGGACCGGAGGACACGCCTGGCGGCGGGTCTTGGGCCGCTGGTTGGCTGGGCTGCGCGGGGGGCACGTCCTGCGGCGTGGCATCCGTTCTGCTTTCTGCGCCCGGAACAATTACTGTTTCGGCCGATTGCGAGTTTGGGGGCGGCAGAACGACCGACGGAAGCGAGACCAGGGTGAGCGTCGAAGTTTGTTCGGCGAGACCGTTTTCCAGAGACTCGACGCGGCCGGCAATCGCTGTCAGATCATCTGCCATCTCGCGGGCGGCGGCGTAGCGATCGCCGGCGTTTTTTGCCAGACTCCGCCTCAGGACGTCGACCAGCTCGCGGGGGAGAGAGGCCAGCATATCCCCCGGCAGGGAGAGAGAGGCATACACATGGGCGTGGAGGATCTGGGTGGTCGTGCCGGCGTAGGGCGGGCGGCCAAAGAGGCATCGAAAGAGGACGGCGCCCAGGGAATAGATGTCGGACTGACCGGTCACTTCGCGGCTGCTGGCGCATTGCTCGGGCGCCATGTAGGCAGGCGTGCCGATCGTGCGGCCGACACTTGTCAGTTCCGGCATATCCAAAGCGCGAGCGATGCCGAAGTCAGAGAGTAGGGGCGCAACGGGCAAATCTCGATCGGATCCTGGGCTAGCGTCTTCTGCGTTGACGGGACCGCCGGTCAGGATTTGTTCAGCTTCGTTGAGTGCGGATGCGGCGGCGGCATCCGGGGGGGAGGCGCTGAACATGTCGGGATCAACGGGGCGCAATAGGATGTTGCTGGGTTTGACATCGCGGTGGACGATACCATGCTGGTGAGCGTAATCGAGGGCCCGGGCGATTGGGGCGAGCAGATTGCAACTCTCGGCCACACTCAGGCGACCCCGGCGTTCGAGAAGCTGTGCCAGGCTATCGCCCTGCACCAGTTCCATCGCGATATAGGCGGCGCCTTCACTGGCGACATCCCCCACTTGCAGGGCCTGTACGATATGGGGATGACGGAGTTTGGCAACGGTGCGGGCCTCCTGGCGGAACCGCTGGAGCAGGTCGTTGTCGGCGACTGAGGACAGGATTTTGAGCGCTACCAGGCGGTCCTGGATCTGATCGTAGGCCTGATAGACGCTGGCGGCGCCGCCTCTTCCCAGACGTTTCCCGAGGAGATAGCGGCCGATTTGACTGGGGGTGGAGTGCGCGCCGGTAGTCGACGGCAATATCGAATCGTCGTCGACAGAGGTCTGCGCGCTGTCATCGCGCGGGGAATCGTCTATATGATCTTCTGCCTCTACGACCGGGCCGGCAGCTTCCTTTTGCTCCGATAGCATATCTGGTAGACAGGTTGACAGCCAATTCGCACTCTACGCACGCTGTCCATCAACGGTGATGCAGTTAAGATTGACTCCGCGTGGTGGTGGGAAAATTGGATCGAAGTAAGAGAGATTGTTGCGGGTGCGAAACCCAAGGGCGACGCGTCTACAGTGACGCGGGCCGGAATGGGGCGGAGGTTGAGTATCTGGTATTTGGAGACTATAATACCAGAGAAACGGGAATATTGAAACTGAAACTGCAGTGGTCAGTTGTCAGTTGGTGGCGGGGCGGGGATAGTGCAGTAGGGGAGAGGGCGGATCGTGGCGCGGATCGAACGATTGCTGGGAGGTTCGACTGAATCGTGGGAGCGGCTTCTCCTGACAGCCCCAGGAAGGGATTAAACACCAATGTAAGGACAGATCCGGCAGCGGTCGGAGCAAGAGAGGTTGACTTGTGTTCTTTGAAAAGAAGTAACATGCGATTCTATCAGTGATCAATCATGCGGCTTCGTTTCCGATGAGTAACGAG
Source organism: Caldilineaceae bacterium (assembly GCA_022824025.1). Classification (GTDB taxonomy): domain Bacteria; phylum Chloroflexota; class Anaerolineae; order Caldilineales; family Caldilineaceae; genus Bin5. The sequence continues at coordinate 470,403 of JAJEBF010000014.1, read as the reverse complement.
AGGGGACTGGCTGCCGGATTTCAGGTCGAACGGGGATTCGATGCAGAGAATACAGAGTGCCAGGTTGGTCTGTCTCAGCGGGCCGGATGCGGGGGCCGAGTACGAGTTATCGAAAGAACAGATGATGGTGGGTCGTTCGCCCGGCGCGTTTGTGAACGTGAATGACGGTTTTGCCAGCCGAAAGCACGCTGAATTGCACTATATCGATAACGCGTACCGTTTGCACGACCTGGAGAGCAAGAACGGCGTATTTGTCAATGGGCGGCGGCTGGCTCCTGGCGGCACCGCCTGGTTGGAGGACGGTGACGAGGTGCAGTTTGCCTCGACGCGATTCCGCTTTCACGATCCGTCTGCGACGATTACGGCGCCATTTCTGGAAGCCCTCCCGGAGGCGGGCATTCGAGTTGATTCGGCCACGCGTCAGGTCTATATAGACGGCAAGGCACTCGTTCCTCCACTGAGCGTTAAGCAGTTCGATCTGTTGTGGTACCTGTATCAGAATCGGGGGCGGGTGGTTAGCAAGGATGAGCTGGCGACTCACATATGGGCAGAGGTCGGGGGCGATGTTTTTGACGCCAGCATTGACCGCATGGTAAGCAGGGTGCGCAACCGCATTGAGCCGGGGTCTGCCGTCCCTGGAGAGCCACAGACCCGTTTTATTGTGACGGTGCGCGGGTACGGGTATCAGCTAAAGGAGGGATAGCTTCCCGGTCTGCGGAAGAAGGCAACTGGCTGCCCGTGATAGCAGGCATGCCTTTTGGAGGAAGGCCTAACCCTGGACGGGGCTTGGCAGAGTCGTTTGAAATCTCCAGTCTGGATTCGGGACCTCAGGACTGGACCTGCGCAAGACTGCAAATGAGTATTCCGCGCGGTCGCGTTTCTCAGAAATGACAACATAGGAATCGTAAGCAAACGGTCCGAATTGTGTTGCAGTTCGTTCAGACTTGACGTCGCGTCTTTGGCATATCCTGGTTGCGTACTGCTCATTCGCGCCCGGGCCTACAGGTGAGCTGACAGCAGGGCTGCCTGAGAATCGGGCGGGAGAACCCAGCCGCGAAGCGCTACGTTAGGGAAAGGATTCGGGTATGTCACTGTATCGTGAGGGAACGACCTTTAGGGAGCCCGGGCGTGGAAAGGAAGGAATCCAGTTCGAATTGGGGCATGCCCGCCGTTCAGGGCAGCGACGACGAGGGACGCTTGCCCTCGCCGCAGCAGGCGGAGAGCGTTATCAGGCGATGATACATGCCGCAAGGGCGGGTGATGAACTGGCCTTTCAGGGATTGGTTGATGCCTACGGGAACACGGCGGCGCGGTTGGCGCGCAGCATCCTGCAGACGGAAGAGGCAGCCGCGGATGCTGTGCAGGAGGCGCTGATCAAGGTTCACCGTGCGATGCCGCGTTACCAGGACGGCAATTTTCGGGCCTGGCTTCTGCGGATCGTGTCAAACACGTGCTACGATCACTTGCGGAGGTTGAAGCGACGCCCGTCTGTCAGTCTTGAGCAGCTGATCGACGAGTCTGACTTTGAGGCGCCGGAGTATCGCTGCGATCGATGTCCGGAGAGGTACGCGCTGAGCCGGGAAAGGATCGGTGTATTAGGCCGGTTGATCGAACGGTTGCCGTCCTGGTATCGCGATGTGGTTGTCCTCGTTGACGTTCACGGCTATGACTATCATGAGGCCGCGATCTATCTCGGTCTTCCTCGTGGAACAGTCAAGTCGAGGTTGAGCCGGGGGCGCGCGCTTTTGCGGGACCAACTTGAGGCCGAAGACCTGCTTTCCTGAACGGAGGACGCGGGCTCGGTCCTGGAAGTGGCCGGCGGTCTGGCCGGGGGCGAAATCAGTTCAAATTCTCGATCCCCACCCGCAGTTTCTCTATGTCCGACTCGTCATTGAAGAAGTGGGAGGAAACTCTGATCAGGTTTGGGTCGGGCACGGAGCGGATGAGCACGCCAGCCTTTGCGAGCTGCTCGACGGCCTCTGCCGGGGAGGTGCCATCGATGGTGAAGCTGGTTAGCCCGGCGTGGGTTGGGGTGTGTACGAGGCGGACGGCAGGTATGATGGAGAGGGTCTTGCGCGTGGATTCCGTCATTTTCTGCGTGCGGTCATATACCCAGTCCAATCCCAATTTTTCGAGCCACTGGAGGCCGCTCCACATGCCGGCGATGGCGGGCCGGTAGGTGGTTCCGACTTCATAGCGTTTGGCGCCGGCGGGCGGGAGGAAGATACCCGTTTCGTCGTAAGCCGCGCCGTCGCGCAGGCTGGGGTAGCCGACGTAGGTCTGCAGGAGGTCGCCTGTTCGCTCTCTATCCACATAGAGGGCGCCGATACCTTCCGGCCCGCAAAGCCATTTCTGGCCGGGTATGGCGTAGAAGTCGGCCTGTGAGGAGGACATATCGAGGCGCATAGCGCCGCCGGACTGTGCCCCGTCCACGGCGAGAAGCCCGCCGCGGCGGTGGACGAGATCGGCGAGCTGGTCGATGGGCAGGATTGTCCCGGTCTTCCATGAAACATGAGCGACCGAGACCAGCCGGGTTCTCGGTCCGATGGCGCGGTCGAATTTGGCGAGGATCGACTCTTCGTCGTCATCGAGGCTGAGGTTTACCATACGGACCTTGAGGTCGAAGCGCCTGGCGGCGGCGAAGACGGGCAGGAGGCCCCCTGGATGTTCCCAAGAGTTGGTGACGATTTCGTCTCCCGGCCGGTATTGGATGCCCCAGGTTGCGATGTTCATGCCATCGGTCGTGTGATGGGTGAGGGCGACTTCATCGGCGTCACAGCCCAGCACGCGAGCGAATCCTGCGCGGAGGGACGCGGGGATGGACTGGGCGGCTTCGCCCATGCTTGTCAGGCGGCCGGCCTCCAACTGTTGCCGGTTTTCTTCTTCGATGGCTTTCGCGGCCGCGCGGCTGAGGGGGCCGTAGCTCCCGGTGTTGAGGTAGGCTGTGTCCTGCAGCGCGGGGAGTTCATTTCTGACTTCGGTTAGATTGGGTGACATTCTCGCTTGTCTCATCTTTGTGACTGTTGAATATTTGTTGGGCTTCTGAGGACGTTCGCTTTGGGCTCTTTCCTTTGCTTGAAGATGCCGGGACAGAATCTGACCATTAACTGCCGAAGGCCCACTGGTTAGGGCCGTGCGTCTGCAGATACTGCTCGACGGCGGCTTCGGCGTTGCTTCGCACGGCCTGGGGTTGGGTCCGCAGCCACTGTTGGAAGTCGCTGGACCAGGGCTGCCCGTCTCGGATCGTGCGAAGATTGAGAATGCCGATGGCTCCGCTGGCATCGAGGAGGCCGCTGGTTCTGAAGGCAGAGGCAACTCGTTCAAAGTCATAGTCCAGTTGGCGGAAGCATGGCTGCCAGGCGGGGTTTCCGTTCTGCTGAACAAGGTCCAGGAGCAGGTATTGGGCGCGCGGGTCGGCATTGTAGGGCATACCGACGCTACCGGGGTTCATGACGCGTTGCGGCGGCGCCTGGACGGATTCGTTGCCCCCTGTGTTGGCTGCGGAAGCGACTGTACGGTCCATAGGCTGGTGTGTGTGGCCGCAGATCAGGAGGGGCTCACTATACACCGCGATGCGGCTTGAAACTGTTAGATCGTCTTCCTTGGGCAGTATGCCGGCAAAGGGGTTGTCGGGGAGCCCGTGAAAGAGTCTCAGGGCAGGCGCGCCATCGATCTCGATGAGCAGGTCGTGCGGTAGGAGCAGGAGGTAGCTCAAGTCCTCCGGATGCAGTTGTTCCCAGGTCCAGTGGACGTTGGGGAAGCGATTTCTTTCGCTGAAACCCGGCCAGCCCTCAGGAGTGTGCAGCTGAGCGAGGACGAGGTCATGATTGCCCTGGACGGAAGGCCAGTCGCGCTGGCGAAGAATGTCGAGCAGTTCGCGGGTCCACGGGCACCTGTTGATCAGGTCGCCGAGAAGAAAGACGGCGTCCGGGGCCTGCTGGTCGATATCCGCCAGTACGGCTTCGAGAGCCGGCAGATTGCCGTGAATGTCGCCGAGAAAGGCAAGCCGGAGGGAGGAGTTCATGATGACTGCGCCACTTTCAGCGGGTCTCTTTCGTTTACGTAGTTGTGGCGTCCGGTCGCTTCGCTGTAAGCGGCAAAGGAGTGCTTGATGTCTTCGGCGTCCGGGTCGTGGCCGTTGGCCCAACACCAGCGGAAGTAGTTGATGATTTCGGGTTCGGCGGTGACCAGCTCCCAGTAAAAGAGCTGGGCGATGACGCCGCCGGCTTCGAGGAGCCCTTCGGTGGCAAAGGCTTCGAGGACTGGGCCGCGATCGTAGGGGACGCGGTGGTGAAGCACTTTCCAGCCTCCCGGCTGCTCGCTTTCGGGCGCCGACTCCATCGTTGCGAATTGGGCAGACGGGTCGCCGTTGAGCGGGAGGCCGATGCTGCCGGGGTTCATGAGATGCCAGTGGCAGTGGTTGCGGGATTTGCCATCCGGCGAAATGTCCGACATGTTGGCGGCAGGTGGTTCGAATGCATGGCGGCCTTCGTGCGGGTCGGTGAGCGGGTCCTGCGATTGGGTCTTGTAAATGTGCCGGTCAACTTGCACGTGTGTATGAGCGGAAATGACGTTCCGTTCCTCAATGCTGTCGATAGCGGGGATGATTTTGTCCGCGGGCATGGACTGATAGAAGCCGACCCGGTTCTTGCCGGGTACGCCGTGGGCGGCCCGGATTGGTTGGGCGCCTGGGAATTGCAGCCTGAGCTCGTCCGGAAGGGCGGCCAGGAAGTTGGCCTGTTCAGCGCCGATTCGCCTGACAAGCCAGTGCAGGCTGCCCCAACGTTCCGAATCGTGCGATCCCTTGGGCGCCCGGTCGGTCCCGTAGTCGAGCAGGTAGAATTCGTGATTTCCGCGCACGACGGCCCAGCCTGCCTTGCGGACACTGTCAACGACGCCATTGTTGAAGGGCATTGGGTTGATAAGGTCGCCGTTCAGAATGACGAAATCGGGCTGGAGCCGCTCCAATTCGGCTTGGACGGCTTGCAGCGCGGGCAGGTTTCCGTGGATGTCGGCGAGGACTGCTAATCGCATGTGAAGTCAGTGGCAAGGTAGTGAACGGTTTGCGGCATACTGCCCGCTATGCTACCCGGTGGACGGGAAACCGTCAAACGGGAAGGGCAGTGGTTGGTGGTCAGTGGTCAGTGGTCAGTGGTCAGTGGTCAGTGGTCAGTGGTCAGTGGTCAGTGGTCAGTGGTCAGTGGTCAGTGGTCAGTGGTCAGTGGTCAGTGGTCAGTGGCGGGCGGGGAGTCGCCGCGGGGGGACATTTGTTGGGTCGCCAAGGAGGGCGCCCACAAGGGGCGCCCCTACAGTGGGTTGATGGTGATTGAAATGACTGTGGGGCGCCCAGGTGAGCGCGGGGGAGGGGGCGCAGGGCGGCGCGATTCGGGGATGGCGGAACGCGTTGGGCTGGGCAGCCTATGCCAGTGGGCACACTTTGCTGGTGGGGCACGTTTTCGCGGGGGGCGACTGGCGCGGGGGCGAAGGGAGGGGCCACCGGATGGGGCGGTTTTTGACAAGGTGGGAGGGTGTCGATAAGATCGCTCACACCCGGTTATTGAATTCATTGTATTTTCATAGGGGATAGGGAGGTGGCGGATGTGCGGGCGATTTGTGCTGCGGGCATCACCGCAGAATTTGCAGATGCTGTTTGCGTTGGATGAGGCGCCGCAGACAGGGCCGAGGTACAACATTGCGCCGACGCAGCCGGTGCTGGCGGTGCGGGCGAACCCGCATGGTGGCTTGCGGGAGGCGACGTACCTGAATTGGGGTCTGATTCCCTTTTGGGCGAAGGACCCGAAGATTGGGAGCCGGATGATAAATGCCCGATCGGAGACGGCGGCGGAGAAGCCCTCATTCCGGGCGGCCTACAAGTACCGGCGCTGCATTGTTCCGGCCGATGGTTTTTTTGAGTGGAAGAAAGAGAAGGATGGCAAGCAGCCCTACCTGATCGGTCTGGCGTCGGGCGGAGTTTTCGGCATTGCGGGGTTGTGGGAACACTGGGAGCGGGAGGGCTCGGTGATCGAGTCGTGTACGCTTCTGACGACGGAGGCGAATGGGTTCCTTGCTCCGCTTCACCATCGAATGCCGGTGATTCTTGACCCGGCGGATTACGACGAGTGGCTTGACCCGAGCGTGCAGAAGGCGGATACGCTGCTGCATCTGATGCGGCCATACGACGGCGAGGAGATGGCGGCGGCGGCGGTGAGCAGGATAGTAAACAACCCGCGTAATGACGAGCCGGGCTGTGTGGAGCCGGTGGGCGCGTAGGGCGGGCCAATGTCGAAATCGCTTGGGTCGTAGAGGGGATCGAGAGATTCAGTGGGGCGACAGTTGCTGCGCGTCCCGGTTGAACCAATGTAAAGGAGGAGACTGGATTCGATGACTGCGACTGTTGAAGGTTCGAAGGCGACCGGCGGTGTGGCGAAAACCGGGCTGGAGAGGGCTGACTTTGTAACCCCGGCGGACAAGCCCCCGCAGAGGCTGTTTGTGCCGGGCCCGACCGACGTGCATCCGGCAGCGCTGGCTGCGCAGGAGGCGCCGATGATCGGCCACCGCAGCGCGGAGCTGGAGTCGCTTTTCGGGAAGTGCAGTGAGCAGCTGCAACAGCTCTATCATACGAGGGCGCGGGTCTTCACGGTTGCGGCTTCCGGTTCGGGACTGCAGGAAGCGGCGGTTCGGAATGCAGTGGGCGGGCGGGTGATCAATTTTGTCAATGGGGCGTTCAGTCAGCGATGGCATGATGTGTCGGTCGGATGCGGCAAGGAGGCGATCGCGGTTGAGGCGGCGTGGTGCACGGCGGTGAAGCCGGCGCAGGTTGAGGAAGCGTTGCTGGCAGCCCTTGCGGACGGCCCGGTGGACGCGATCACAGTGGTCCACAATGAGACGAGCACGGGCGTCGCGAGCCCGGTGGATGCGATCGCAGCGTGTGTGCGGCGCGTCAGACCGGAGACGCTGATCCTGGTCGATGCGGTTTCTTCGTTCAGCGGCGTGAAACTTCCCTTTGACGAGTGGGGGCTGGATCTCCTGCTGACCTCTTCGCAGAAGGCGCTGGCCGTGCCGCCGGGGCTGGCGTTCGCCGCGGTCAGCGACCGTTTGATGGCGCGTGCAGCAACGGTATCCGGACGCGGCTGGTATTTCGATTTTCTGCAGCTGGAAAAGTACCGCCAGCGGAGCACGACGCCGGCCACTCCGGCGATTTCGTTGCTGCGTGCGCTGAGTGTCCAGCTGGACCGGATATTCGCTGAAGGGCTGGAGGCCCGCTATGCCCGGCACGCGTTCTGCGGGCAGCTGAGCCGCGATTGGGCGGCGGCGAACGGGTTCGGTCTGATGGCGGAGCGCGGGTACGAGTCGGACACGGTGACGACGGTGGAGAACAGGAGGGGCGTGGACGTGGGCGCGCTCAACCGGTTCCTGGGAACGCGGGGGATGCAGATCGCGGACGGCTATGGCCCGTACAAGGGCAAAGCGTTCCGCATCGGGCATATGGGAGAGGTTTGGCCTTCGGACCTTGAGCGGCTTTTTGCAGCGATCGAGGCGTTTGCCGGCGGGACAGAGTAGTGGCGTTTCCTTTGCGCGGGGAATCGGATTGGGTCTTCAGCCGTCCGCGTATAGGGATAGGGCGGAAGCATGCGAAGGCTGTGTGGTTGCCAGGCTGATATGCTCTATCTCGTGTCCACGCCGATCGGCAACCTGGGCGACATTTCGCTGAGGGCCCTGGAGACGCTACGTTCAGTTGATCTAATCGCGGCGGAGGATACGCGCAAGACGGGCCGGTTGCTGAAGCGCCATGGGATCGAGACACCCCAGTTTTCCTATCACGAGCACAATGAACGGAAGGCGGTTGAGCGGATCGTCGGGGCGCTGCGCGGCGGCCGTTCGGTCGCGGTCGTAACGAATGCGGGCACGCCGGGAATATCCGACCCGGGCTTTACAGCGGTGCGACGGGCGGTGGAGGAGGGGCTGCCGGTTACGGCTGTTCCGGGGCCGACGGGTCTGATCACAGCGCTTGCGCTGTCCGGGCTGCCGTTGCACAGTTTCACGTTTCGCGGCTTTCCCCCGCGCAAGTCGGGGGCGCGACGGCGCTTTCTGGCGGTTGACGCGGACTCGCCCCATACACTGGTGTTCTATGAGAGTCAGCACCGGCTTGCGGCCTTTCTGGCCGATGCGCTGGCGGTCTACGGCGACAGGCCGGCCGCGCTGGCGAACGATTTGACAAAGCTGCACGAAAAGGTGCAGCGAGGCACAGTGGCTTCTCTGTTGGAGACGGTTGCGGACAGGAGGCTGTTGGGCGAGTTTATCGTGGTGATCGGCGGCCGCGGCTGAAGGCAGGGGGGCCTGACGGGCGGCTCGCTTTTGCCGTTAGCCTGTCTCAAGGCCTTAACCCCATTCTTTCCCACCAGAAGGTAAACTTAAAGGCAGTGAAGCAATGCCCGGCTGGCGCCGGCGGCCGATGGCTCCTTGGAGACTGGTCTGGAAGGCTCCTATGACGCGGCGTCGGCGGTATTGGGGCGGCGGCGCAGCCTTCGTTCGATGACGGGCGCGGAGGTAACGACGGCGACGCCGCAGAGGATGGCGAGGCCGCCGAGCAGCTGCTGCGGCGTCGGGAAGACGTCGAAGAGAAGTTGGGACCAGAGCACTGCCGCAACGGGGCTGGCGGCCAGGGCAATGGCAAAGACGCTCATGTCCAGTTTGCGCAGGGTCCAGTAGTAGAGGAAACGGCTCACGACGACGTCTACGGTGCCGACGAGCAGGAGAATTGGGAAGGCCTGGGCAGAGGGGAGGGCAAAGTTTCCGCGGGCGAGATTGAACAAGGCAAGAAAGGCCGCGGTGAGGAGGAGCCGGTAGAAGAAGAAGTTGAGGAGGTCCACTTCACCCATATTGCGTTTGGTGAGGGCGGCGTGGAGCGCGTAGATGAAGGTTGAGATGAGGATCATCATCGCGCCGAGTCCCAGGTAGTCTCCGGGCTGGAAGGAGATGACGGCAAGGCCGACGACGGCGATGGCGGAGCCGACGCCCTGCACCAGAGTGAAGCGTTCGCCCAGCCAGAGGAGGCCGAATCCCAGGCTGAAGAGAACGGTCATCTTGCCGACCATGGCGGCGACGCCCGGGTCGATAAAGGCCATGGCTTCGTAGTTGAGCCTTGTGCTGACGGCCACGCACATGCCGATGGCGAGGAAGGTCGGCCACATGCGGCGAAGGGGTTCCAGGCGCAGACGGCGCGTGATAAGGCCAAGCAGGCCAACTTCGACCAGGGCGACGGCGATAATATAGAAGGCGCCCAAGGCGGGCTCGATGTAGGGAAAGACAAGGCGGGCGAACACATAGTGTAGACTGTCTATCATCAGCAGGCTGATGATGAGGGCGGTACCGCGTGCATTGCCGGTATCGTCCCCTCCTTGTGAAGTTGGGGCGAAAGGACTTCTGCGCGGCATGTCCCTCATGTAATCAACCTTTTCGCGGGGAGGCGTGAACGAAGATGAAAGTTGCCGCTCGTCCAAGAAAGAGTCTTGCCAAGAGGGGCATTCCCTTCTCCTGGGGCACATCATATCCGGCCTCTCGGAAAGTCGCCAAAAAGGGGCAAGGGCAGATGTGCTAAAATACGGGCGTGCCGGGATGTGCGGCTTGCGGGGGTAAACTGAGGGCTGATGGGATGGTTCGCAAGATTCTCCACTTTGATCTCGACGCATTCTACTGTGCAGTTGAAGAGTTGCGGCATCCTGATTTGAAGGGTGTTCCCTTTGCGGTCGGCGGGCGGCCGGAGAGCCGGGGAGTGGTTTCTTCGTGCTCCTACGCGGCGCGAAGGTACGGCATCCGTTCGGCGATGGGGATGGCGCAGGCGGTGCGTCTGTGCCCGGCGTTGCGCGTACTCCCACCGGACATGCGGGCGTACGGGCGGGTTTCGGGGCAGGTGATGGGGATTTTGCGGAGCGTGACCCCGCTGGTGGAGCAGCTCTCGATCGATGAGGCGTTTCTTGATGTGAGCGAGAGGCGGGAATACGCGTCTGAGCTGGCGCGTGACCTGCAGAGGCAGGTCGAGGAGAGTCTGGGGCTGCCTTCATCGCTGGGCGCGGCGACGAACAAGCTGGTGGCCAAGATCGCAACGGATGTCGGCAAGGCAGCGGTGCAGACGGGGGACTACCCGAGGGCGATCCAGGTTGTGCCGCCGGGAAGGGAGGCCGAGTTTTTGGCGCCGCTTCCAGTGGATGCCCTGTGGGGGGTTGGCCCGCGCACGAAGGAGCGTCTGGCTGCGGTTGGCATACACAAGGTGAGCGACGTGCTGGCGGCATCGGGAGAGCTGCTGTCGCAACAGTTCGGCAAGCTGGGCCGGGATCTGCAGAGGCAGGCGCAGGGGATCGATCAGCGGCCGGTTGTTACGGAGCGGGAGGCCAAGTCGATCAGCCAGGAGACAACCTTTGTTGAGGATGTGGAAGATACGGAGACGCTGAGACGGTCGTTGCGCCAGCAGGCAGCCCAGGTTGGGGCCCGGTTGCGGGGCGGCGGACTGGCGGCGCGCACGGTCAGTCTGAAGTTGCGCTGGGCTGATTTCACCACGCGAACGCGTCAGAGGACCCTCTCGCAACCTGTTGGCGACGAGGATGAGATTTACCGGATCGCGGTGGAGTTGCTGGCTGCCAACCGGGCGGAAGGGGCTGCAGTGCGCTTGATAGGCGTTGGATGCAGCGGCCTGACACCGGCGGCGCGGCAGATGAGCATTTTCGATATGGCGGCGGACCCTGAGGCGCGGGCCAAGGAAGACCAGCTAAACGAGGCCGTGAAGGCGCTGCGAAAGAGGTTCGGTTCGGATGCGATCAGGCGGGGCAGCGATCTGTGAGAGAGGGGCTGGGTTGTCCCATGCCGGGGCCAGGTGAATGGGATTCGTGTAGAGCGGGTTCCTGGGGTCGGAACTGAGGCGGCCCGAACTGCAGGGAGGTGGTTAAGGGTTGGTGGTCACGGGCGGCGGGTATGCATACGGCAAGGGGTTGGCGCGGCATTCGTCCGTTGGCGACCAGGCACAATTTGGGGAGAGGGCAATTGAGATACGGCGTTCCGATTGAGGTGGAGCTGGTCGACGAATTGAGGCTATTCTGGGAGTCGATTTTTGGGAGTGTTTTCCCGGAAATCGGGCCTGAGGTATTCCTGGGAGCAGAAGAGGACTACAGTCGAAGCAGGCTTTACTTGAGCAAAGAGGGCGGGCGCGTGGTTGGGACGTGCTTTACGATGCAGTCGAGGTCGGCGCCGGCGATTGCTGGATTCGGGGAAGTCGCGACGGCTGAGCCATTTCGCGGGCGAGGGATTGCCACGGCGCTGTGCAGTCAGGCCGTGGAGGAACTGCGGGCGGCGGGGGGAGAGGCGTTTTTTCTGGGGACGGTAAATCCCGCGGCGGCCCGCGTCTACTACCGGCTGGGCTGGCGCAAGCTGGCGGGAGCGGAGGTGATGGTCAAGGTGGTCAGCGGGGAATCGCCAGAGGCGTTCCTGGTAGACTATTTTCGGAAAGGATCGGCGGCGGCAGGGACGACGGTGGCAGAGGCGACGCCCGCGGACCGCGTTCCGATGATCCCATTGATCGTGTGTCCGCATGACTGGCAGGTGATGGATGCGAACACGAATGTGTTTTCCACCCGCTATGCCACGCAGATTTCGTGCATGGGTCTCCATTTGCGGTACCAGCGGATAACGCAGAAGGGCGAGGGCGCGTGGTACTCCGCCAGAACAGCTGACGGTCGGGTGGTGGGGCTGTCGACGGCGCGCAAGAGCGGCGGGGGGGATGTGCAGGTTGACGGGTTCACGCATGCGCGCTTTGCGGGAAGTTGGGAGGGGTTGCTGCAGGCCGCGATGGAGGGGCGCGTGGGGGAAGGCGCGTTGGAGTATTTTGCCGTGGTATCAGTGGAAGATGAGGAGAAGCAGGATCTGTTCAGATCGCTGGGATTCCGCGAGGCGGGCGCGGGGGAGGACTTCAAGCTGGATGGAAGGCGCGTGGCCTCGTTGCGGATGGAGAAGCGGGCGAGCCAGGGGAAGCGGCGCGGTGTGCGGACCGTTGTCTGAACGGGGATTTGGACGGTGAATTGACGATGACGCGGTGAGAACTGCAGGAGATGGGCGCGAGGAAGTTGTTGGGGGCTCTGATTGGAGCAGTGTTTGTGGGCGGAGGGGCTTGGGCGCCCACAAGGGGCGCCCCTACAGGGAAAGACGGGGCGGGCAAACGAAGCGCGGCGAACATGTTCGGTGTGGCGGGGGCGCGTTTATGCCGCGGGGCAAGTTCGGCGCAGATTTGAGGCTGCCTGTGGGCATACACGTTAAGGCATGCAGCCCGTTTTACTCGGCTACCTCAAATTTGGACTGCGCCTAGGGACACTACCCCATCATGGCGTCGTCTCCTCGCCAGGCCGGGTCGATGCCGACATAGTCCTCGACCAATGGCTGGAGGCGGTCGGGGAAGGCTTGCAGGAAGGCTTCTGCGTCCGCGGAAAGCGGCCATGGGGCGTTGACGGGGTAGTTGCGCGGGCGCAGCCCGATGCCGCAGGAAAGACGGACGCGGTCGACCCGGTTGGGGAAGGCGGAGTGGTAGGTGCGGGAGGCGAAGATGATTTCGTCGCCGGGATCGGTGAAGAGGGGCACCATACCGGGCACGTCGAAGCCGACGTAGCCTTCAGGTTCTGTCCCGATGCGATGGAAGGAGCGCTGGTCAGGGGTCAGCTGGAAGCCTTCGGGCCCTTCCCAGCCTTCGACGTGGGAATCTTCGATCACGGCAAGGCCGCCGTGTCTGGGATGGGAGCCGGTGATGTAGAACCACAGGCCGGAGGGCCAGGGTCCGCGATTGAGGATGTCACCGGAGAAGGTGGGCGGGCCGTCGGTGAAGCCGCAGAAGTCGGAGTGCCATGTGAGCGGGTCGGAGCCCGGGTTGCGGATGATGGCGGCGGTGCGGTTGATGGTCAGCTCTTCGGTCTGGCAGAAGACGCGCTGGGCGCGCATGAAGGGTTCGTGGTCGAACAGTTTCCACATGGCTGGGGAGTGTTCGATAAAGGAGGTGTGGGTGAAGCTGTTGCCCGGGCCAAGGGTGTCGTCCGGGTCGATCACCTGCTTGACCGACTGCTGAAGCTCAGCGACGATATCATCGGTGAGCACGTCTTTCAGGATAGCGAAACCGTGGGCCTCGACGCATGCCTGCGCGGCGTGCAGTTCGTCGAGCGTGAATTCGTAGCGGTAGCCCAGTTCAGGCTTCTGGATGTGGCTGTAATCCATTCAGGACTCCTTTTGGGGTGAGGCATAGGGCGGTATCGGGCAGGCCCAGCTAATTCAGGTTCAAGCGTTTTCATCGCAGTGCCTGCTACAGAATGCACACGTCCGTCACTGAAGCGCTTCCTGGAGGCGCGGTTTTCGGGTCGGCGGCTTGGCGGGCACTTGAGGGCGCCTGCCGCTATCCCATCTTTCCTTGCTCGCCGCTCCAGTCATTGTCGATCCCAACATATCCTTCAACAAACGGTTGCAATCGTAGGGGCAAGGCCTTCAGGAAGGCCTGCGCCTTCACGGAGAGGGGCCATGGCGCTTCAATCCTGTAGGCACGCGGGCGGTAAATGATGGCGCAGGAAAGTCTCACGCGATCAGTCCGATTGGGAAAGGCGGCGTGGTAGGTACGGGATGCAAATACGATCTGGTCGCATGGATCTGTGATGATGGGCACCAGCCCGGGCACGTCGAAGCCGACGTACCTGTCGGGTTCGGTTCCCTTCTTGTGAAAGGAGCGCCGATCCGGCGTGAACTGGAAGCCTTCCGGAGGCGTCCAGTCTTCGAGATGGGAGTCTTCGATGAGGGCCAGGCCGCCATGTTCGGGGTTGGACCCGGTGATGTAGAACCAGAGACCGGACGGCCATGGGCCGCGGTTCAGGATGTCACCTGAGAATTTGGGAGGGTCGTTGGAAAAGCCGCAGAAGTCGGAGTGCCATGCGAGCGGCGCGGAGCCGGGATTGCGCAGGATCGCGGCAGTGCGGAGGATGGCGAGGTCTTCGCTCAGGCAGAAGGTCCGCTGCGCGCGCAGATAGGGCTCGTGGTCGAGCAGCTTCCACATGGTTGGCGAGTCTTCAATGAAGGCGGAATGGGTGAAGCTGTTTCCCGCTCCCAGCGCGTTGTCGGGATCCAGGACCTGTTGGACCGATTCCTGAAGCTCTTTCACCAGTTCATCACAGAGCACTTTTTTGATGATTGCGAAGCCGTGCGCTTCGATGCACTGTTGCGCGGCATCCAGTTCGTTCAGCGTGAATTCGTAGGGGTAGCCCAGATTGGGTTTCTGGATGCGGCTGTCGTCCATATTGCGCTCCGGCATTTGCAAGGCTTTGCGCGCTCTGGCCTGATGACCACGCCATGCAGAAGGCAACCGCCCTTCATGATGGCGCGCTCACTGGCTGCGATGAAGCTGCTTCGTCTCTAAAGTGACAGTTGTACGCTCGGCGCTACCCCATCATGGCGTCTGCTTGTGGTTCCGCTTCGTCGGGCCGCCAGTCATTCTGGATGCCGGTATATTCCTCAACATAGTGCTGATAACGCTGGGGAAGCGCCTCTATGAACGCTTTCGCGGTCTCTGGGAGCGGCCAAGGCGCGTCAATCTTGTACTCTTTGGGGCGGAATCCAACGCCGCAGGAGAGTCGAACGCGGTCGATGCGGTTGGGGAAGGCGGCGTGGTATGTGCGCGTGGCGAAGACGAGCTGGTCAACCGGCTCGCCGAAGAGCGGTACCATACCGGGCACGTCGAAGCCAACATAGTTGTGGGGTTCGGTTCCTATGGGGTGGAATGAGCGCTTATCGGGGGTCAGCTGGAAGCCCTCTGGCCCTTCCCAGTCGTCGACGTGGGAGTCTTCGATGATGGCCAGGCCGCCGTGTTTGGGGAAGGAGCCGGTGATGTAGAACCAGAGACCGGAAGGCAAGAGGAACCTGTTAAGCACATCTCCCGCGTTTTGCGGCGGTGCATCAGAGAATCCATGCCAGTCAGAGTGCCAACCTAACGGGTCGGAGCCGGGGTTGCGGATAATCGCGGCGGAACGGTGGATGGTCAGCCCGCCGTCGCCGCAGTAGAAGCGGTTCACGCGCATGAACGGCTCATGTTCGAACAGTTTCCAGGTGGCTGGGGAATGCTCGACGAATGCTGTGTGGGTAAAGCTGTTGCCTTCGCCCAGCGTGCCGTCCGGATCGAGGACCTCGACAACGGATTCCCGAAGCTCCTGCACCAGCTCTTCGGTCAAGACGTTTTTTATGATGGCGAAGCCGTGGGCTTCGACACATTCATTCATGGCTTCCAATTCATCGATGCTGAACTCATAGCGATAGCCAAGGTCCGGTTTCTCAATGTGACTGTAATCCATGGAAGGATCCTTGCGACGTTGCAGGCTGACTTATCCCTTGAGCGAACCGATGGTGATCCCCTGAATCATCTGCCTTTGCATCAGCAGGAAGGCGAGGATAGGAAGCACGGACATGAGGATAGCGGCGGACATGCTGATACCGTAAGAAGGTCCTGCGCCTTGGATCTGGTACATGATGATTGACACGCCCACGGGCATGGTATAGATGTTGGGCTTGTTGAGGACGAGAAGGGGCCACAGAAAGTCATTCCAATGGGCGACGAAGGTGAAGATTGCAAGGGTAGCCAGAACGGGCCTGGAGAGAGGGAGAGTGATCATCCACCAGAGCTGCAGTTCGTGCGCGCCGTCGATGCGGGCGGCCTGGAAGAGCTCATCGGGCAGGGTCATGGCAAATTGGCGGAAGAGGAACAGCGCAAAAGGTGAGGCAATACCAGGAAGAATCAGGACCCAGTAGGTGTCGTGCATGCCCAGCTTGAGGGTCAGGACATAGGAGGCGATAATCGTCGACCAGGCGGGGACGAGCATCGTGCTGATGATGATCCAGAACAGCTTGTCTCTTCCTGGAAACTGTTTACGCGCGAAGCTGTAGCCGGCGAGCGAAGCGACCAGAACCACGCCAAGAGTGGAGGCCACACCGGTGAAGACACTGTTCAAAAACCAGCGAACGACGGGTGCATTGGAGACTCCTGTGCCCTGAATGAGGTCTATGTAGTTCTTGAGCACGGGCCTCGTGAGGACAAATGATGGCGGAATGATGGCAACATCCTGGGGATGGGTAAAGCTGGTGACGACGGCCCAGTAGAGTGGGAACAGTGAGACCGCGCCGAGCAGAAGGATGAGGAGAAGGGCCACGTAGCGCAATGCGCTGTTCGCGCCTTCCGGCAAGAGGCGTGTTTGTACAGTTAGAAGCATCCCTCTTCGGGGCATTTTTTCCAGTTGGGTAGTGGAAGCCATATTTCGCTTACCCGGTTTAAAATTCTACGACCTGTGAAAAGCGGCGGAACTGCACGATCGTAAATCCGACGGTTGCGATCAGGAGAAGGAGCCCGGCGGCTGCGGCCGTACCAGCGTTGCCGTAGAAGATCAGTTGATTGTAGATGTAGTAGCCGACGGTCATGGTGCTGTGGACGGGGCCGCCGCGCGTCAGCACGAACACGGGGACGAAGACCTGCAGGGCTCCAAGTGTTGAGACGACGATGACATAGAGCAGGGCTGGCGTAAGCAGGGGCAAGGTGACAGACCAGTGTTTGCGCCAGAAGGCGGCGCCATCGACGGCGGCTGCGTCGTAAAGGCTGGTGGGGATACCGAGCAGGGCCGCGCAGAAGATGATGATGGCGACGCCGTTGCTGGAAACCACGGCCATCCCGGCCAGAGAAGGCAAGGCAGTATAGATGTTTCCCAACCAGTTGACTGGTTCAAGGCTGATCAGGGACAGGGCGTAGTTGAGGACGCCAACGTGAAAGTCAAAGACGAAGCGCCAGATGATGGCGACCGCGAGGCCGGAAATCACTCCGGGCAAGTAGAAGGTTGCCTGGAAGAAGCCGCGAAGGGTTGGACTGCGTAGGGAGACGATCAGGATTGCGGTGAGCAGGGAAAGGATCGTCGATGTAGGGACGACCATGAGGGCATAGTAGAAGGAATTTACCATGGCCTTCTGGGCGCTGGGCATTTCGACGACGTCGACATAGTTCTGGAAAGCGACCCATTCGGTTACGCCGCGCGGATGCCAGTCAACAAAGCTCAGCCAGATGACCATTCCGTAGGGCAGGATAAAGAAGATGAGGAAGAAGACCATAAAAGGGGCGATGAGGAGGTAGCCCCACACTTTGTCCTGCTGGGAATAGGTCATACGCAGCCAAGGGAGCCTTTTGAGCCCGCTGACGGGAGGGGAACTGATTGAGTCGGCGCTGTCTGTTCGCTGTACCATCGTTCGGCATGGTGAGCGGAATGCGTACTGTCAGGAGACGGCACGCATTCCGCGCGGTCTTTTAAACGAACCAGTCCAGTTTTTCAACGGCCTCGCAGAAGTCCTGGACAGCTTCCTCAGGCGACATTGGCAGAAAGATTTTCTGCAGGACGAGTTCAAGCTGCTCGACGGTTTCGCGGGCGCGTCCGCCGTTGGCCGAAATTCTCTGTCGTCCGTAGGGGATATAGTTTTCGAAGTGCCACGCCAGCATGGGGCTGTTAATCCCTTCACGGGCGGACGTTCGCACGGGCAGCAGATACTGGGCCAACCAGGTCTGGTTCTCGACGTTGGTCAGCCAGAGTGAGAAGTCGATAGACGGGTCTATGGTTTCGGTACCACCGGAGCGGAACAGTACCTGATTGACATCGAGCAGGGGGCCACCCCAGTAGGAGGAGTGGGGGACGCCGGGGTTTGTGGGCGGCTGTACGAAAAGCCATCTGAAACCGAGCTCTGTATTCGTCACTTCGAGCGTATCGGGATCGACCTCCATTTCGGGACGCTGAGAGTAGCTGAGGCTTGGCCCGATTGTACCGACCAGGGAGTTCTGGTTCCAATAATCCCAGCGGCTGGCGCTGAGGCCTGATGGATTGGGTATGAGCTCGTGGACGAAATAGAGGTCTTGCATCCATTGCAGCCAGGCCAGGCCCTCTTCGTCGCCGAGAAGGCAGCGCCACTGGCCGTCCGACAGTTCCACGGTGTCGGTTCCCCAGTTCCAGCTCAACACCTGCTCGGGCCAGTAGAAGAACGGATTGGTTTGCTGGGTCGAGAAGACGTTGCCCCAGATTCTGGTGCCGTCATCGCGCTCAATGCTACATGCTTGCATGAGAGCGGTGTAGTCGTCAAAGCTCCAAGCTCGATCCGGCCCTTCGGGGATGAGGTGGGTGGCGCCGGCCTCTTCGATGATGTCGAGGTTGAGTGTCATGCCGTTGGCAAGGGTATAGAAGGGCACCATGTAGTTCTTGCCCTTGTAGAGGAGACCATCGTACCAACCTGCTGGCAGGTCGTCCTTGAACTCTTGCGGCAACTCTACTTCGAGGGCCACGTCGCCTTCGAGTGCATAGATGATTTGGTCGACACCGCCGCGCAGGATCATGTTAGGTGGGTTGCCAGCGGTGACGGAGGTAGCCATTTTGGTCAGCGAATCCCAGCCCATTCCCTGGTAGGAGATCTGGACGTGGGGATGCATGTCCATATACTCGTCGGCCTTTTCCTGCTCCCAGCTGCCATGGGGGTAGATGTCGGAGGGCAGGCCGATGGGGAAGGACCACCATTGAATTTCGACTGGCGCCATCGCTGCTTCGCTCTCTGCTCCGTCGGAGCCGGGGGCTACAGGGGCTGCGCAGGCGGCCAGGGCGGCAGCGCCACCGGTGAGGGCAGCGGCTTTCAAGAAATCACGTCGCGATAGAGTCCTTTGCATGGTTGCGCCTCCTAAGAGAGTTGATGGCTCACCGCTGGACATGGCGGGGATTGGCTGAATTATAAGGTTTGAGAGACGGGTGTCAAGTGAGGAAATTCTATTTTTCTGAGTTGCAAACAAAAAGGAGGGGTGGTGGGAAGGGACCTGTTGGAGCAAAGATTGGCGTGCGTTTCAGAGTTGGGAACCGGGGGATACGAGTCTAAAGTTTGTGGATCGGAACTTGTCACTGCGGGGCATCTTCGGAGGGGGCGTGGGCAGCAAGGAGGCGGGCGACCTCGGCGTCACTGACCTGGCGGAAGTCGTCGTACCAGGCTCCGACGCCCCAGAAAGGGGAGGGGGAGAGGAGGGCGACGGCCCGGCTGACGAGGGTGGAAGGAAAGGCTTCCGCGCTGGCAGCCTGTGGGGTTGGCCTGGCTCGCAGCGCGGCGATGGTGTGCGAGGGGGCGACGGGGACGGCGGGCACAATCTCCTGCGGCTGGCGGTTTGCCAACGCCAGGATAGCGGCGCGCATGGAGGCTCCTGTGGCAAGGCCGTCGTCAATGAGGAAGACAGTGCGGCCTTCTATGGCGGCAGGTTTGCGGCCGCGGCGGAACAGGTGGGCGCGACGGGAGAGCTCCCTTTGCTGCTGGCGTGAGATCTTGCGAATGCGGCCATCGCGCAGCCTCTGCTGGGCGACGACCTGCTGGTTGATCACCTGGACGCCGCCTTCTGCGATGGCGCCGAAGGCGAGCTCGGCCTGGCCGGGGACGCCGAGTTTGCGCACGAGCCAGACGTCGAGCGGCGCGTTCAGGGCGCGGGCGACTTCGCTGGCGACGGGAACGCCTCCCCGCAGAAGGCCGAGGACAAGGGGATTGACGGCCTCCAACTCCCGGAGCGCGGCCCCGAGGAGCGCGCCGGCATGGCGGCGGTCTCGGAATCGTTGCGGTCTTGCGCTTGGCACGCAACAGCCTCTGAATTAGACTATTGTGACGGTGAGGAGGAGGAGAAAGAAGTGAGCGTCGAGACGTTGGGGGGCTGTTCGGGAGGGAGCCGGGGCGAACGCGCTGCCCCTTGCCCCTCGCTCTTTACTCCTCTTCGGTTACTTCCCGGTCGGGATCGAGCAGCCAGGCAACGAGCGCCTGTATCTCGTCTTCGCTCAGTTTTTCTGCGAAATTCTCAGGCATTTGGCCCACTTCTTCGTAGGTTTCAACGACAAATGCTCTGGGACTGACGATGCTTTCGTAGACGTACTCTTCCGCTGTCATGCCGGCGACACGGCTGTCAGCGCGTTCGTGGAGGTCGGCAAAATTGGGGCCGTTCTGGCCAGCGTAGTCGACCTGATTCACTTCGAGATTGTGGCAGGCGAAACAGGCTTCGGACTGCCAGATTTCCTGTGGCGAGCGAATGTTGCGGGCGCGGTATTCTTCGAGGGCTGCGGCCTGCTCCTCTTCCGACAGCAGCAGGTAGGCAGTGTTCTGGAATTCGGCCGGCAGTATCACATCGTCGAAGGGTTGGAAGGGATCCTCATCGGGCGTCTGCGCGAGGGCGGACGCTTCCCAGTTCATCACGTAGGCGGTCAGATCCACGACCTGGTCGCCGCGCATCGGCCCGCCGAATTTTCCGTCCCAGGTGGGCATCACTTCAGGCCACTGGCTCTCGGTTTTGCTGGGGCGGCCGGCGGCGATGGTCAGGAGTACATAGTCTTCAAGCGTGCCGACCCACCCGACGTCCTTGATGCGTCCCGTTTCGGTGAAGAAGTAGTAGCTGTTGAGGCCGGGAGCTCTGCCCAGGAGTCCCTGTCCGTTTGGTCCGTGGCAGGTGGCGCAGTTGTCTGCGAAGAGTTTTGCGCCGTTCTCGATGGAGCGGCCCTCCCAGTTGAGGGTCTGCGCTTCCATGCGCGGGTTTTCGCTGACCAAGACCATCAGTAGCACGATGATGCCAACGAGCGAGGACAGTATGCCCCACATTATTTTGGCGATGGGGGACCTGGTGTAGAGACGATGCATGGTCGCTGAATTACTCTCCTACAAGAGCGCCGGACAGGCTATTCCACCCATCCGCTACGTAGCCCAGGAACAGGTGCTTCCAGCCGTACTGCTCCCAGTATAATGAGTCCTCGTGGAGCCAGAAGGTCTTCTTGTATTCGCCAGCGGTCCCCTCAGCATCGAACCAGGTGATTTCCCAGTTCAGTTTTTTGAGGCCCGGCTGGTCCTGGGTGATGGTCAAGATGCCGATGGGCGCGTTGAAGTCGGGGTCCGCGCGGCGGTAGTAATCGACGGCAATGTTGAATTCATGCAGGAGCTCTTCGAATTCGTGGTCGTGCACGTCGTACACTTCGTCTGTGCGCCAGACGCCGAGCGGCAGATGCTTGTAGCCGATTTCGCGGGAGATGCCCGATCCTTCTTCGGGCATCACGTCCTGGACGATTTCGACCGAGGGGGCCCCCTCGACTGCATATTCGGGCGTACCCATCCAACTCCAGATGATCATGACGACACCTGCGACGATGCCGGCGACGATGGCGACCTTGCGGTCTTTGCCGCGGCGGCTGGGGTTGTAGTCGAGGTAAGGGATGGCCATGAGCAGAACGAGAAGCACGCCGGGCAGGAGGACGCCGGCGATGAACTTGTCTGCGATTTTGAGCAGCCCCTGCAGCCAGTAGAAGTACCAGGGCGCGACGGTATGGAGGGGCGTCGACTGCGGGTTGGCGATGTGCTCCAAGGGGGCCTGGAAAAAGAAGACGGTCAGGACGATGAGGAGCGCGGTCATGACAGTCATGAAACTGGTTTCGTCGACCAGGACGTCTGGCAGGTAGTAGACGCGTTTGTCGGCGGGCACACGGTTGGCGGTGTCCTCGCCAACTTCCTCTTCGTCGGCAGGCAGGCTGATGCCGAAGTGGACGACCTTATAGTAGTGGACGAAGAAGAAGAGGATCAGGAGCAGCGGCAGGAAGAGAACGTGCAACAGGTAGAAGCGCAGCAGCCCGTTGGCGCCGATGTCGGGGGCGCCGCGGGCGAGCAGGTTTACGGTTTCGCCGACGACGGCGGGGGGCACGGCTTCGGCCATGGAGGTGCCGATGGTGACGGCCCAGAAGGCGAGCTGATCCCAGGGGAGCAGATAGCCGGAAAAGCTGAGGAAGAGGGTCATTACGAGCAGCAGGACGCCTGTGAACCAGGTAAACTGGCGCGGCGGCTTGTAACTGCCGGTCAGATAGCAGCGGACCATGTGCAGAGTGACGATGGCCACCATGGCTTCTGCGCCGAGACGGTGCATATCGCGTAGGAACTGGCCGAAGGGGATATTCGTCAGAAGCAGGATCATGTCGGTGTAGGCGCGCTCGGGTGAGGGCGCGTACCAGATCATGAGCAGGATGCCGGTGATGGTTTCAACGATGAAGAGATAGGTGGAGAGCAGACCCAGCCGGTATGTATGGGTGAAGCGTGTGACGCTTTCGTGGTAGTAGGTGGGTTTGATGTGGAGCAGAAAGCCTTCGCTGTGGGGCTTGAGGCGAGGGTTGGGGCGGCCGGGCGGTTCGCCTTGCAACATGCGGCGAAACTCGCCGGCATCGATGCCGGCGGTCAGGCGGGTGAAAACGTCGTCCGCCTGGGCAGCGGCCGCGCCGAGAACTCCTTTTTCACGGATATTTTCTTGGAGTCCCATCTGGTTCTATCTTCTCCTGGTAAGGATATGGCGGGTTTATGGCCCTCGTCCTTAGCCTAAGTATCTCCTCAGCAAAGGCCTGTCACTGTCTTGCAACACATAGGCAGGCGTTCCCGTGATGACCGCCGAGGCGGCTCAGGGCAGAAACATTCATGCCAGTTCGATTGCGTTCTGTGCAAACTTCGTCGCTGCAACAGCGCGGTTCCAAGGCCGGCGAGGCTAACAAAGCCGGTTCGTGCAGCCCTATCTTCAAATTGACTAACCAATCCCACTCCGTGACATGTCGTGGGGGCATCCTAACCGGGCAACCGACCGGTCGGGCCCTTCTCCCGGTTCAACAAGACAATACTTTCGCAGCGTCCGTAGCTTCAAACGACATCGTTCTCGAATTCGAGTTCAATTCTGGAGGCGACGGCCTTGGCGGGCGAGAGCGCAGCCGGCTTGCCCTGCAGGCGCTTTCCGGTGTCGACGACGATTTCGGCGTCGGGCCCAGGCACGCCCGGGGCGGAGACGGATTCACCCGCGTCGGCCGTTTCGGCCACAACGGACCCGCCATCTACGACTTTGACCACAAATTGATCCAGAGAGCGGGGCGCAGGGCCCTCGATGTAGTGTCCTTCGCGGCTGAATTTGGAGCCGTGGCAGGGGCATTCGAATCGGTCATTGGAGGGCTCCCATTTGTACAGGCAGCCGAGATGTGTGCAGACCATGTAGAGGGCGCGGGGCCCATTATCGGTATTGATAAGCCAAAACTTGCCGGTGGCGTTGCCTTCGGGATCGATGCCGACCTGGGGCAGCAGGTTGGCTGCGCCGAGTCTGAATTCGCCGCCGAATTCGCCCTCGCGGAAGCGCGGGTACATGAACTGGTAAGTGGCGAGGCCGCTCTCCAGTGTCAGAAGGGTCAGGGCTCCGGCCCAGGCGTAAGAAAGAAATTCGCGACGGTTTATGCCTTCGCGGCCTTCTTCGAAGGCTTCGAGGACGGCGGCGCGTCCGACAGGGGCGACTCTTTCCGCGGCGGCGGCGCTGCCGTTGCTTTGGACGGCGGTGGGGGCCTGGGCCTCAACTGCGGCCGTAGCGACTTCGGTTGACGCCTCCCCGGCCGGGGCGACTTCGGCCGCGGCGACCGGTTCGACTGCGGGGGCGGGTTCTGGTTCTGCTTGCGGTTCGGGCTCGGGCGCTGCCTCAGCAACAGCGGCAACAGGTTCCGGCTGCGGGGCGGCAGCTTCGGTTGGCGGCGCGGCCTGTGCGGCCTCGCCGGTGCTGCCGTCGCGTGGGGGCAGCATAGAGCTGACGTCGACACCTAGCCGTTCGGAGGCCTCCTGTTGGGCGCGTTGCACTCTCTCGAGCCATGCCTGACTCACTTCCGCCATTGTATCTGGTCTCCTTGGGGAAGAGGGAAACTGGGTCCCACTTCTCGCCCCTTTCTCATCCTGCCAGCAGGCTTGACCAAACGGGATTCAAAGCCTGGCGGGACTGCGATGCATCGTTCGATAGAGTCGATCAGAGTATAGCAGGGGGGAATTGCATTGTCAAAATTATCACAAACGAAACGTGTCCTCGTGCAGGCCCTATGTCAAAACGAAAAGGGGGCCTTTTTCGAGTCAAAGTGGTCAATTTGAAATGCCTCGGAGGAGGAGTCGAAGCCTGTCTGAAACGAATTCCCTGCGAAATTGCTAGGGATCGAATACACGAAATGGCTGTGAAGTGTCGGGCCAGTTGCTCGCAGCAACCACTCGGCTTCGGGGTCGCTCACCTGTAAAGACGGTACGATGACGCTGCGATCGATACAGATGCGCGTATTCGGCATCGAAGATCTCGCGTTGCGTCTGGCGCACTTGCTCGACAACCTCCTCCCGGCTCTTTCCCACTCTGAGGCCGCCATCGCGTTTTATCTGCTCGTGCAACTCTTGCAGGTCTCGCAACCATACGCCCCGCTGGCAGCCGACCTCAACAAGAGTAGCTATCAGGCTCTCCGGATCGGTCTCGGCTTCGACGGCAAGCGCCTCGACTTTCGAGTAGAGGGCAAAGGGAATTTCGATGGAAACAGTAGCGGGCCCATTTTGTTTCTCTCCGTCATCTTCTCTCTCTCTTGATCTGAGATTCTACCACATTCAGACAGCTTCTGTTGACCACCTTGGCGTTCGAGCTACGAATGTCCTGACAGGATCAGAAGCGACTGGGATTCATGATGAAGTCAGTTGTGCAAGGCTGGCGGCGACCTGCTCTCGTTGGGACTCGAGTTCTCCCAGTTTGTCGCGCTCGCGCTGCACTACATGTTCCGGGGCCCTGGCGACAAAGTTTTCGTTATTGAGAAGACCCGAGGCGCGACTGATCTGGCCGTCAATGTTTGCGATCTCCTTTTGCAGTCGTTTCAGTTCGGCCTCCATATCTACCATACCGGCGAGGGGAAGATAGGTGGTGATTCCGCCGGCGGAGAGTTGGACGGAGGGGCCGGAATCGGCGCCGTTGGCCGCGGCTTCGATGGTGACCTGGGACTCGTCGAGGCGCGCCAGGGCAATGAAGAGATCCAGGTTATCTTGCACCAGTGCCCCGCCACCACTTCCGAAGACGGCGGCGATGCGGCGACCGGGTTCGACATTGTATTCGGCGCGGGCGTTGCGGATGGCGCGCACGATCTCCTGAATGCGGGCGAGGTCGTCTTCGGCGGCTGGATCGCGCGGCGCCGACGGGCGGGGCCAGCGCTGGGTCATAAGGGCCTCGGCGCGGGCGGGCACGCCGGGCAGGTGGCTCCAGATTGCTTCGGTAACGTATGGCATGAAGGGATGCAATAGGCGCAGGGACTGCTCGAGGGTGTAGGCGAGGACCTGGCGAGTGGCTGCGGCGGCGCTGTCATCGCCACCGTACAGACGGGTCTTCGCGGCTTCGATGTACCAGTCACAATATTCGCTCCAGAGGAATTCGTAGAGCTGGCGACCGGCTTCGCCGAGCTGCCAGTTTTCAATGAGCTGGGTCACGTGCTCCTGGAGCGAGCTGAGGCGGCTGAGAATCCAGCGGTCTGCGAGCGTTTGCGCGGCCTGCGGGGGCAAGGCATAGGTGACGGCGTGGCGTTCTTCCGTGTCTGTCAGTTGGGCATCGCGCCCCTCCAGGTTCATAAGGACGAAGCGGGCGGCGTTCCAGATCTTGTTAGCGAAGTTGCGGTTGGCTTCGATGCGGGTGACACTGAGCTTCATATCGTTGCCGGGCGTGCCACCGGTGAGCAGGGTGAAGCGGAGGGCATCGTTGCCGTAGGCGCTGATGAGGTCGAGCGGGTCGAGTGCGTTGCCGAGGCTCTTGCTCATTTTGCGGCCGTCTTCGGCGCGGACGAGGCCGTGAAGGTAGACGTAGTGGAAAGGGACCTTGCCAGTAAAGTAGAGGCCCATCATGATCATGCGCGCGACCCAGAAGAAGAGGATGTCGTAGCCGGTTTCGAGAACCGTTGTGGGATAGTAGCGGGCCAGGTCCAATGCGTGGGGGTCCGCGTCGTATGCGGCGCCTGGGTTGTCATCCTGCTGCCCATTCATGTTGGCCTGGGGCCAGCCGAGGGTACTGAAGGGCCAGAGGCCGCTGCTGAACCAGGTGTCGAGGACGTCTTCATCCTGTTCGAGGGCGACGATTTCGCCGTAGTGTTCGATGGCTTGTTCAAGGGCCTCGCTTTCGCTGCGGGCGGCGAACTGATGGCCGTCGGGCCCGTACCAGATGGGGATGCGGTGGCCCCACCAGAGTTGGCGGCTGATGCACCAGTCGCGGATGTTTTCCATCCAATGGTAGTAGTTGCGCTCGAAGCGGTCGGGCACGATCTTGATGTGCCCCTCCTTGACGGCTGCGATGGCGGCTTCAGCCAGGGGCTTAGTCTTGACGAACCATTGGGTGCTGAGGAGCGGCTCGACAATAGTATGGCAGCGCTGGCAGTGGCCGACTTCGTGGACATGGGGTTTTTCGCAGACGACGAGGTCGGCCGCGTCCATATCCCGCCACAGGTTCTGGCGAGCTTCGAAGCGATCCTGTCCGGCATAGGGGCCGGCGGCGGCGTTGAGGGAGCCGTCTTCGTTGGTGATGTTGACGAATGGAAGATTGTGGCGCTGGGCGATGAGGTAGTCATTGGGGTCGTGACCCGGCGTGACCTTGAGCGCGCCTGTGCCGAACTGGGGGTCGACGTGTTCGTCGGCGATGACGGGGATCTCTCGTTCGAGGATGGGGACGAGGGCGGTCTTGCCGATGAGATGCGCGTAGCGCTCGTCCTGGGGATGGACGGCGACGGCGGTGTCGCCGAGGATGGTTTCAGGCCGGGTGGTGCTGACTTCGACATAGCTGGTTGGGGGCGAGGCGCCGTCACCATCGCGCAGGGGGTAACGGAAGGTGTAGAGCTTGCCGTCGATGGATTCATGTTCGACTTCGAGGTCGCTGATGGCGCTTTCGCAACGGGGGCACCAGTTGACGAGGTAGTTGCCGCGATAGATGAGGTCGTCATTGTAGAGGCGGATGAAGGCTTCGAGGACGGCGTCGCTAAGGCCGTCGTCGAGGGTAAAGCGTTCACGGGACCAGTCGCAGGAGATGCCCATGCGGCGCTGCTGTCCGCTGATGTGGGCGTGGTACTCGTCTTTCCAGTCCCAGACTTCCTGCAGGAAGCGTTCGCGGCCGAGGTCGTGGCGAGACGTGTCGGTTTCGGCGAGCTTGCGTTCGACGACATTTTGGGTGGCGATGCCGGCGTGATCGGTTCCGGGCACCCAGAGTGTGGGCCGGCCGGCCATGCGATTGTAGCGGATGAGCATATCCTCGACGGCGCTGGTAATGGCGTGGCCGAGGTGGAGCGCGCCGGTAACGTTGGGCGGCGGCATGGAGATGACGAACGGGGGGGCATCGGGGTCGGCGAGTCCACTCTCGATCTGCTGTTCGGGACGGAAGAAGCCCTCTGACTCCCACCATTGGTAGAGCTTTTCTTCCCACTGTTGCGGTTCGTAGATCGTGGGCATTTCCGCACGTATTTCAGGCAGTTTCGTCGTTGTCATCGTTTCCTGTTCTCCCATCGCATGTTCGCCGTTGTCGAGCGGCTGGACTGCTGGTCTAGGTATCTGGTCTTCGCTTGCGGGTGCAGCGTCTGCGATTTCGGCAAAAAAATAAGTCACTTCAGTCAAAGGACGAAGTGACTCCGCGGTACCACCTTGGTTAGCGGGCAAGGTACTTGCCGGCTCTCTCTGCCGCGATAACGGGCGGACCCGGGGAGAGCTATGGTATGGAACCGGTCACTCTCCCAGCCTTCCCGGCGACATTCCCCTCTGCGACGACGGCCCTGGGCAAACGGAGCTGTGGTCGTCGGTTGCGCTGCGGTAACGGACGCCCCTTTCAGCCGGGGAGGCGTCTCTCTGACGTTTGCGCGCGTGGGTACTCTTCCGGTGCGCTGCCATTTCTTCTATGCGGAGCATATTATAGAGGGTGATTGGGGTCGGCGTCAATTTTTCTTGCGCCGGGAAAAGCAGTGGTCGGTGGTTGGTGGTCAGTGGGTGGGGGCGGGAGACGATGCAGGGGCGGCGGCGCGGGCGCGGAGAAGGCCTTCGAGCGTGTAAAGGAGGAGGGCGGTCCAGATGAAAGCGTAGCCAACGAGCTCGCCCGGCGTGAACGGTTCTTTGTAGAGGAAGACGCCGAGGAGGAACTGGGTGGAGGGCGCGAGGTATTGCATGAGGCCGAGGCTGGAGAGGGGGATGAGGCGGGCGGCGGCGCCAAAGCTGACGAGGGGGATGGCGGAGACGGCGCCGGCGGCGAGGAGAAGGAGGCCAATGCGAGGCCAGGCGTTGGTGTCCCAGGCGGCTCCCTGGGGGCCGATGTAGAGGAGGAGAAACAGGGCAGGGAGGAGGAGCAGGGCCATTTCAAGGCAGAAGCATTGCATGCCGCTCAGGTCTATCTTTTTGCGGATGAGGCCGTAGAAGCCGAAGGTGCCGGCGAGAGAGAGGGCGATCCAGGGGAGCTGGCCGAGGCTGACGGTGAGGTAAATAACGCCGGCCGCGGCGATGGCGACGGCGATCTGCTGGCCGCGGCGCAGAAGCTCGCCGAGAAAGAGGCGCGCGAGCAGGACGCTGAAAAGAGGGTTAATGAAATAGCCCAGGCTGATCTTGGCGACTTGTCCACTGTTGACGGCCCAGAGGTAGGTGATCCAGTTGGCGGCGGTGAGGAGGGCGGCTGCGAGGACGAGCAGGAGGGTGATTGGCGATGCGCGCAGCTTCGGTAGCCAGGCACGGTCCCTGAGGAGCGCGACAGCGATGATCATGGTAACGGCGGACCAGATGAGACGGTGGGCGAGGACTTCGAGGGCTGGCAGGTGTTGCAACTGCTTCCAGTAGACGGGGAGGAAACCCCAGGTCCCGAAGGCGATGAGGGCATAGAGGTAGCCGCGTGAGGGGGCGTTCATGGGGTGGGGGCGGCGCGCCGGTGTCTGTGGTGAGGTAAGGGGCGGATCACCGGGCGCGGCTCTTGAGAAGGAGGCGGCGGGGGGCGATCTGTTCGACGGCGGCGCGACTCCAGGGCATTTTGTGATAGGCGCCTTCGAGCCACATCGGGATCTGGTCGGCGTAGTTGCGGCTGATAGGGTGGCCTGACTGGCCGCTGGCCGTTACGCTTTGGGCGGCATCCCAGTTGCCGATGTCGTAGATCTGGCGGTAGGCGGCCTGGACCTGGACGAGGCCCGGGGGCAGTTCGGACAGGAAGCCGGTCTGGTTGGGCGTGGTGCCGTCGCCGCCGATAGGATAAGGGCCGCGGTTGAAGAGCCAGCCCAGGATTGGGGCGCTGCCGAGGGTATGGCTGTAGCGAATCTGGTGCATGCGGCCCCAGGCCCATTTTCGGGGGGTTGGATTGACGTCGCGGCGAAGCTGGTGGACGGCGAGTTGGAGCGCGGTCTCGATCAGTTCTACTTTTGTGCGGCGGCGGCCGGTGGCGGCGTCGGTGTACCAGGGGGAGTTTTCTTCGTTTTGCAGGAGTTGCAGGAGGCGGGTCTGGGCGCGCAGCAGGAAGCCGTTGATAAGGAAGACGGGGCTGCTGCCTTTGCCAAAAAAGCCTGGGGCGGTTGCGCCGAGTTTTTGGCCGAAGGTCAGTTCGAGAAGGTGGAGAAGAGTGTATTGGAAGACGAGGGCGGCGGGGCTCTCCTGGTCCATGTGATAGCCCCAATCCTGCAGCATGTTGACGGCGACGCGGACATAAGGGTCGTCGCTGAGGTGGCCGGTCAGAAGCGGGGCGAGCTCCTTGGCGTAGAGGCTGGTTTCGTCGAGCTGAATCTGCTCCATGTCGCGCAGGGTGAGGCGCTCTTTTTCGGTCAGCATGTCCTCGATGCGGCGGGCGCGCCAGCCGGGCATGGTTTCGAAGGTGAGGACGTAGGGGTAGTCGTCGCCGACAATCTTATTGTTGGCGGTTGCGATGCGTCCGCTGGCGGGATTGAGAAGGCGGGGCAGCTCGTCATCGGGGATCAGACCGTCCCACTCGTAGTCGCCGGTCCAGCCGGGCGCGGGGACGAGGCCGTTGCCATTGCGGCGAATGGGGACGGCTCCGGCGAGGCGATAAGCGATATTGTTGTCGCGGTCGGCGTAGACGAAGTTCTGTGAGGGAGCGGTCCAGTCGGTGAGGGCGGCATCGAACTCCTGCCAGTTTCGGGCGCGGTTGAGGCGGAGAACAGAGCGCATGACCTTGCCGGGCTCGTGCCCAATCCAGCGGAGGGCGAGGGGCGCGGCAGTGAGCGAGGGCTCGTCGGGGAAGCCGGCGTCGGGGTCGACGGAACGGAGGAGGCCGGTAAGGAGGGGACCGTGGCGGGTGACGACAACCTCTTCGATGCGGGGACGGGCTCGATTGCGCAGGTAGATCTCTTCGCGCAGGACTTCAGCTTCCTCCCAATGGCCCTGGAATTCGAAGCGGGGTATGGCGGCACTGTCATTTTCGGGATGGGGGCGTTCAATGTACAGGTCCTGAACATCGGGGAATGCGTTGGTCATACCCCATGCGATGTGTTCGTTGTGGCCGATGATGATGCCGGGGGCTCCGGCGAATGAGGCGCCGCTGACGTGGAGGCCGGGTTCAGCGCCGTCGGCGGGCGGGGTGCAGGAGAGGTGCATCTCGTACCAGGCGCCAGGCATGGTCATGACGAGGTGGGGATCGTTACAGAGAATGGGGCGTCCGGTGGCGGATTTTTCCGCGGAAACGGCCCAGGCATTGCTGCCTTGTCCAAATTCGGGCGCGGCGACGCCCAGCCAGCCTTTCAGTTGTTCGTATTCGTTGAGAATGAGGCCGGCGGTGTGGAGAAGGCGCATTGAGTCCTGGCTGCCGACGCCTTCCATCGATGCGGGGTTTGCGTTAGGGTAGTCGGGTTCGAGGTCTGCGGCGAGCGTGGGGCCCAGTTTGGCGAGGAGTTGCAGCCGGACCAGTTCACTTTCCCAGTTGACGCTCAGGCTCCAGGCCATCATTTTGCCAAAAGCGAGCACGTCGAGGGGCGCCCACTGTTCAGGCTGGCGGCGGAGCAGGTTGAATTCGGCGGCCAGCTTTCCTTTGCGGCTGCGGATGTAGGCGTTGATGCCCTGGCAGTAGTGGCCCAAAGCGGAGATTGTGTCTTCGTCCAGGGCATCGAGTTCGGCCTGGGCGGCGCGGCGGAAGCCGACGATGCGGCTGAAGCGGTCGACGTTGAAGGCAGCTTCGCCGAAGAGCTCGGCGAGGCGGCCATATGCGACGCGGCGGTTGAGCTCCATCTGCCAAAGTCGGTCCTGGGCATGTGTAAAGCCCTGGGCGCGCCAGAGGTCGGCTTCATTCTGAGCGTAGATATGGGGGATGCCATGTTGATCGCGGCGGACTTCGACGTTGGCGTCCAGATCGGGAAGGTCCAGCTCGCCTTCATGCTGGGGGGCAGGCCGTTGTACGAGCCACCAGTAGATGTAGACGATGAGCCCGCCGCCCAGGAGAACAGTGACGAGGAGAAGGGCCGCGGCCAGTATGACTGTTGTGAGGTTCATTTGCTCCCGTCTGTTGCGTATCACTTTGCCTTGCTTTGGGCTGGGTGGAGGGTATGGCCGCTGGCGCTGCGCGCTTCCTGGATTCTATCACTTGTGTTAAAACCAAGTGAAATTGCTCCTACCGGCCTGGCGGGTTGGGGACAGGTGAAGAGGCTTTGAAGCGAGACCGCAGCTCGAACCATCCTTTTTCAGAATGAGAACTGATCTTTTCGACTACGATTTGCCGAAGCGTTATATCGCGCAGCGGCCGGCGGAACCTCGAGACAGCAGCCGGTTGCTCGTCCTGGATCGTGCGTCCGGCCGAATTGAACACCGTGTTTTTGGCGAAATCACCGGATTCCTGCGAGCCGGTGATGTGCTGGTGGCGAATGACAGCCTGGTCGTTCCGGCACGGCTGCGGGGGCATAAGCCCACGGGTGGGGCAGTGGAGATATTTCTGTTGCGCAAGCGGGACGAAGCGGGCCGCGAATGGCGCTGTTTGGCGCGGGGGCGGGGATTGCGGGTTGGGGCGAGGGTGAGACTGGAAGCCGCCCCAATTGACGCGGAGATTATCTCCGAGGGCGCGGGGGGGTTGCGCGAGGCGCGATTCTCCGTGCCGATTGGAGGAATGTTGGGCGAGTTAGGCGAGTTGCCATTGCCGCCGTATATCAACGAGTATGCCGGTGAGGAG
Source organism: Caldilineaceae bacterium (assembly GCA_022824025.1). Classification (GTDB taxonomy): domain Bacteria; phylum Chloroflexota; class Anaerolineae; order Caldilineales; family Caldilineaceae; genus Bin5. The sequence goes on along the minus strand of JAJEBF010000014.1, from coordinate 438,383 downwards.
GGGAGGTATCAGACGGTTTACAGCCGGGCGGAGGGGAGTGTCGCGGCGCCGACGGCGGGTCTGCATTTCACACCTGAATTGCTGCAGGGGTTGCAGGCAATGGGTGTGGCATGGGAGACGACCACCTTGCACGTCGGGTTGGATACGTTTGGCCCGGTGACGGCGGAGAAGGTGGCGGACCATCAGATACATCGGGAGTGGGCGGAGATGACGGCGGAAACTGCCGGCGCGGTCAACGCAGCCGGGGAGGAGGGGGGAAGCGTCTATGCGGTGGGGACAACGTCGACGCGGGTGCTGGAGTATTGCGCCACATCTGCGGCTGGGTTGGATCCTTACGGGTCGGTGGGGGGCGAGACTGGCGTTGTGCCATATACGGGCGAAGTCGACCTGTTCATTTATCCGGGGTACCGTTTCAGGGCTGTGGACGCTTTATTGACGAACTTTCACTTGCCGCGTTCGTCGTTGCTGATGCTGGTGAGCGCGTTTGTAGGGCAGGCGCACTCGCAAGACCTTGACGCGGGCCGCCGGATGCTATTGCGAACTTACGAAGTTGCCAAGGCCGAGGGGTATCGCTTCTTCAGTTTTGGCGACGCGATGCTGATTGTTTGAGTTGTGGCGCGAAATGGCCGACATGGCAGGCGACGAAGGCTTCAAGGGTTTGCGGCGACGCGGGCGGGGCGGGGAACGGGGCCTCAGGAGGCGGAGGGAACGGGCGGCGCGGCGGGCGAAGAAGTGTAGAGGGGCTCTGTGTGGGCGCGGTCCTGGAGGTCGGCGATGCGGGCGACGTTCTGGGCGGCCATCCACTGTTGCAGCTCAGCGCGGATAAGGCTGATGGCGTCGGGGCCGCGGAGATATATGGCGCTGCCGACGCCGACGACTGTGGCGCCGGCCATGAGCATTTCGACGGCGTCCTGGCCGTTGTTGACGCCGCCGACGCCAATGATAGGTGTGCGGGGGCAGGCTTTGCGGGCGTCGTAAACGGCTTTGAGAGCGATGGGTTTGAGGGCGGGGCCGCTGATGCCGCCGCTGCGGTTGGCGAGGACGGGCTGGCCGCTGTAAGGATCGAGGACGAGGCCGGGCATCGTGTTGATGGCGCAGAGGGCGTCTGCGCCGGCGTGCACTACGGCCTGGGCGATACGGCCGACGCTGGGGACGTTTGGCGCGAGTTTTACGATGACGGGAATGGCGCTGCCGGCGACAGCCTCCTTGACGAAGCCGGTGACGGCGGCGGCGGAGTCGGCGTTGGCGGCGAAGGGTTCGCCGAAGCTGTCTTCGACGTTGGGACAGGAGATGTTGACTTCGATGAAGTCAGGATTGGCCGCGGCGACGCGGCGGGCGACGTCACCGAACTCGGCGGCGGTTCCGGCGAAAATGCTGGCGATGACGGCAACGCCGCGCGGCTGGAGATGGGCTTTTACCTTGCGGAGCAGGCCGATTTCCTCTTCGACGCCTGGATTTGCCAGACCGATTGCGTTGAGCAGACCGCCGCCCCAATCGATGCAGGAGGGGTTAACGTGACCGCGCCGGGGTTCGGGGCCGCAGCTCTTGGCGGTTACGGCGCCGCAGCCTTCATTCGCGGCCCGCTCAAGTAGGCTGACGGTTGTGCCCCAGATGCCGCTTGCCAGGACGAGCGGAGTGTGTAGTTCGCGGTCTAAAAACGTGACCGACAGATTGGATAGATCCTCGCTCAATTCGACATACCCTCTACGCAACAGAAAGCTCAGTTAGCAGTTTTCGTCAACGGGGCGGAGAGACCCAGCGATTGATGAATCTCTGCGGGGATGTGGCCGGTCTCGCTAAGAAGATCGAGAACGTCTCCCAGTCCCAGGACACTGTGAACGCGGATTCCGGCCCTGCGCAGGTTTTCCACACCTCCCTGCTGCCTATCCAGCAACACAATTGCATCTTCGACAATCAGGCCGGCGGCGCGGAAGAGTTCGACTGAGCTGATGATGCTGCCGCCGGTGGTGATCACGTCTTCGATGATGACGACGCGTTCGCCGGGCTTCCACAGGCCTTCGATGTCCTTGCCAAGTCCGTGGCTCTTGCTCTCTTTGCGATTGTAGATAAGGGGACGGCCGCTGGCCAGGGACACGGCCATGCCGATTGGCAGGGCTGCGTAGGGGATGCCGGCGATGCGGTCGACTTGCAGCGCGTCCAGTTCCTTAGCGTAGGCGCGGGCTGCCGCTTGCATCAGTCCGGGGTCGCTTACGAGGAGGCGCAGGTCCACGTACATGGAGGAGCGTTTGCCGCTGGCGAGGGTGAAGTCGCCGAACTGCAGCGCGCCGAGTTCGGCGAGGCCGATGATCAGCTCCCTGTGATGGGCCGGGATTGAAGTCGTTTGCGGGGTGGGGGAGGACGCCTCGGCACTCGATTGCGCTGGCAGTTGGGCGCGGGCGGCGTTGATGCCGTTCCGAATGCTGGCTGCGGCCTGACGCGGGTCTTTGGCCTGCGTGACGCTGCGGGTAGCGGCGACGAGGACGCCGAGCCCGTCGGCGCGGAGACCTGCGGAAAGGGCCGCTTCGAGGTCTCCCCCTTGGGCGCCGATTCCGGGGGACAGCAGCCAGGCTTTGGGGGAGACGCTGCGAACTTCGGCGAGGGCTTGCGGGTAGGTGGCTCCGACGACGAGGCCTACGGCGGGAGACCAGCTTAAGGCCTGTTCGGCTACTCGCAGATATAGTGGGACATCTTCGCCATTGTCTTGCCCGTTACGGGCGATAAGCTTTTGGAAGACGCCGGCAGTAGGATTGGATGTGTGGCAGAGTACGAACAGTCCTTTGTCGGGGTAGGCGGCGAATGGGGCGACACTGTCATTGCCCAGGTAAGGACTGAGGGTGACGGCGTCTGCGCCGAGCTCTTCGAAGCAGGCGCGGGCGTAGGCGGCGGCGGTGGAGCCGACGTCGCCGCGCTTTGCGTCGAGGAGCACGGGGATGTCCTTTGGAATGGCGGCGATGGTCGCGCGCAGGAGGGCCATGCCGGGCTGGCCGAGGGCTTCGTAGAAGGCGATGTTGGGTTTATAGCAGCAGACGAGGTCGGAGGTGGCTTCGATGACGGACCGGTTCCAGGCCAGCAGAGCCTGGCATGTACTGTCTTTTGGGTCCAGAGGCTCTACTGAGGGGGCGCGGGACCCGGCAAGGAAGCGGTCAGGGCAGGCTTCGGGGGTTGGGTCGAGCCCGACGCAAAGGAGCGTATTGTTGCGGCGTGCGGCCGCTTCCAACTTGTCGAAGAAGGACATAATTGGTCCTCTCAATGGCAGGGTTGTGCGGCGCGTTAGTTCGCGGCATGTGCGCGGCGGGCTGAGCGCGGCGCCGTTCGGTAGATTCAATGCTACGCTAAGGGGATTGATTGGTCAAAACCGCGTGCAAAGGGGGATGGGGGATTAATCCGCGAAGGGGTGCGAAGAACGACAACTCCTTTTTTGCCCAAGGAGGAGCACTAAGGAGGGCAAAGTCTTTGGGCTACGCGGTGGGTGATAGGGTGGAGAGGCGCCGTGGGGCGGCGGGAAGGGGGAGCGAGCTGTAGGGGCGCCCACAAGGGGCGCCCCTACAGGGTGTTTGCGGGGAATGTAGGTTTCGCATGGGGTGGAGCGCTTTACATAGCGGCGAGCGCGTCCAGGCCGGCTTCTTGGAGATCGGCGAGCATCGTTTCTTCTCGCTCAGGGGAGATTGGTTCCTGAGGCAGGCGGAGGGGGCCGCAGTCGATGCCAAGGGCTTTCATGGCGACGCGGAGCGCGGCGCCGACGCCGTGTTTGATCATGGCAGCGGTGAGACGGTTGGCCTGTTTTTGAAGCGCGATTCCTTTGGCGGCGTCGCCGGCATCGTAGGACTCTCGCATTTTGCGGTAGGGGCCTGGCATTACGTTCAGGGTGGAGCCAATGTTGCCGGGGGCGTTCATCATGGCGGCGAAAATGCACTGCTCGTCCATCCCGGAGAAGATTGACCAGCCGCGGTCTGAAGGCAGGTTGCTGCCCAAGTCGATGATTTCGGCGATCTCGTACATGTTGGGCCCGGTGTACTTCGCGCCGCCCACGTTGGGGATGCGGCAAAGAAGCTCCTTCATGAGGGAGGTTGCGTCGATCTGACCGCCGAAAAGGTAGGGGAAGAAGGGCAGATCGGGCGCAGCGGCGGCGATGGCGCCGTAGTGGCGGTAGGTTGCCTCAAGGCCGCCGAGGTAGACAGGCAGAACGGAGCTGACGCCGTCGGCGCCATGTTGTTGGGCATGGCGGGCGAGGGCTGCGGCTTCGCTGGTGCTGATGCTGCCGACGTGGACGATTACGGGGACGCGGCCGCGGACCTGGTCGATGGCGGATTCGACGACGCTGCGGCGTTCAGCGGCGTCGATCAGGAGACCTTCCCCTGTGCTGCCCAGGAGGTAGAGGCCATCAACGTGTTTGGCGATCATGTAGTCGACGAGATCGCGCAGGGCGGTGAGGTTGACGCCTCCGTCGGCGGAGGCAGGAGTAATGAGCGCGGGCCACGCGCCGTGGAAGGAGTTGTCCATTTCAGTCTTAGCCTTTGATGGAGCCGAGCATGATTCCCTTGACGAAGTAGCGCTGGATGAAGGGGTAGATCATGAGGATCGGCAGGGTGGTGATGACGATCATAGCGGCCTTGAGCGATTCGGCCGGGGGTGGGTCGGTGAGTTCGGTCATTTCGGCGAGGCCGGAGTAGTCGCTGTACTGGCCGGTGCCGTATTCGAGGATGCCGCGCAGGATCAGTTGGAGGGGCAGTTTTTTGGGATCGTTAATGTAGATGGCGGCGTCGAACCAGTAGTTCCAGTGCATGACGGCGTACCAAAGGCCGATGGTGGCGATGACGGGCATGGAGAGGGGCAGGTAGACGCGCAACAGAACGACAAGGGGGCTCGCGCCGTCCATGATGGCCGCCTCTTCCAACTCCTCTGGTATGGCCAACATGAAGTTACGCATGATCAAAAGCCACCAGGGATTGATCAGGTTGGGCAAAATCATGGACCAGAAGCTGTCCAGGAGCCCCAGTTTTTCTATGAGGACAAAGTTGGGGATCAGGCCACCGTGAAAGAGCATCGTGAAAAAGATAAACATCGTGATCGGAACGCGGGCATATAACCTGCGTTTGGAGAGTACGTAGGCCAGAGGAAATGTGAATATCAGGCCTAGTGACGTTCCGACGATCACGCGGGCAGTTGTAACCATATAGGCGTTGATAACAATCGAGCCCTGGCCCAGGAGCATCTCATAGGAGTTGAGAACCGGCTGGTGCGGGTAGAGTATGAACAGCCCGCGCAGAGCATATTCCCTGCCGCTGACCAGAGAAGTTGACACGACGGAAAGGAAGGGAACGAGAAAGAAAAGGGTAACGATGGTCAGGACAAAGATGTTGATCCAGTCGAACAGCTTTTCGCCTCGAGATAGTTTCATGTCGCTTCTCCTACCAGAGGCCTTCCTGCCCCAAGTACTGGGCAACCTTGTTTGCCATGTACATGAGGGCGAGTGCCAGCACTGACTTGAACAGACCAACCGCCGCGCCAAAGGAGTATTGGCGGCCAATCAGTCCGGCCCGATAAACGTAAGTGTCGATGATATCGGAGACTGAGTAGACGGAGGGTGAATAGAGAAGCAGGATCTGTTCGAAACCTGCGTCCAGCATATTTCCGATACGGAAGATGAGGATAATGACGATCGCGAAGGAGATGCTTGGAAGGGTGACGTACCACCACCGCTGGAAGAGATTGGCGCCGTCCATGGCTGCCGCCTCGTACATTTCCGGGTTGATCGTGGCCATGGCTGCCAGAAAGATGATGCTGTTCCAGCCGGCCTGCTGCCAGACATCCATGGTGACAATAATGGAGCGGAAGAGTGCCGGGTCGGTCAGAAAGGCCTGGGCTTCGCCCCCGAAAGCAACGATGGCCTGGTTAAGGAGACCGCCCTGCGGTGTAAGCATGGCGCGCACGATGCCGGCGGCCACGACCATGGAAAAGAAGTGGGGCAGATAGGAGATGGTCTGGACGGTGCGTTGGAAAACGGTGATGCGCACCTCGTTGATGAGTAGGGCAAGGATGATGGGGAGAGGGAAACCGAAGAGGAGCTTATAAAAGCTTATCACCACTGTATTGCGGACGATGTTCCAGAAGAAAATCGAATCGAAGAAGTTCCTGAAGTGCTTGACCCCTACAAAGTTGTCCATGCTGAACATGGCGCCGATGCCCAGGAAGGGATCGTAGTCCTGGAAGGCGATGATGAGGCCGATCATAGGCAGGTAGCGGAAGATTACAAAGTAAAGGAGAGGAAGCGCGGCAAGGGCGTAGAGGAATCGATCACGCTTGATCTGACGCCATGCTTCGCGGACGCCCCGTTTCTCCTCGAAGACGGGCGCGTCCTGATCCACGCGCACTCTGATCTGTTCGCCAAGGGGCTGTTGCATACGTCCGCCTCCTGTCGCCGAGGGGAGGGGTGGGGGAGGAGGGGCAAGCCCCCCTCCCCCCTTAGGTCTCGTCAGTTAGGGGTGATATAGCCGGTACTGCTGAGTGTACTGTTCGCTCCACTGGTCGAGGCCGGCGCCGTGCAACTCATCAACGAAGTTGCCCCATTCGACGATAGGCCGTGCGCCGGTGATGAACTTAATGCTCTCCTCTTCGACGAAGCGTTCGAAGTCGGGCTCGCCGGGGAAGGCGTCGCGAATGGCCGTACGGTCGTAGGGCACGTCAAAGTCGACGGGCATGCGACCGCCTTCGTACTGGTTCCAGTAGGTATTGATGTGCTGCCAGTGGCGGTTCCATTCGACCTCACCGTCATCGTTCTGGAGCTTGACTGCGGTGGCCCAGGTTTCCGGACCCAGACCCAGCGTTACCTGGAAGTCGCGTGAATATTTCTCTTCACACACGCTGCTGCCGGCGGAGTGGAGACGGGCGACCTTATTCTCTTTATCGACCCATTCCCAGTCTTCGCCAGGGACGCCCCAGGAGGCGATGAGGTAGTTGGTCACGTCATCGGGTCCGTCCTCGTAAATCCAGTTGGCGTACTTGATCATGGCCTCGGGATACTTGGACTTGCGCGGGATCATGTAGGCAGTGTTGGAGCCGGCATTGTTGGTCTTGGCAACACCGGCCGGTCCTGTAATCTTGAGGGAAAGGACGTAGTCTTCCTCTTCGTAACCTGCTTCGGTGCGGATCTGGTCCCACCAGATGGTCATGCGGGAGTACCAGCCGAGCCAGATTCCGATTGTAAGTGTCTTAAGCATGGCGCGGTAGTCCGGGTTGGCGAAGGACTCCTGCTGGAGCCAGCCGTTTTCCCACCATTCATTCATCTTGGCGAGCCAATCCTGGTACCCATCCTGAAGTTCAGGCGGTTTTAGCATATTGTCGGCTGGGTCGATCCAGCGGGAAAAACCGTGGTCGGTGAAGGCGCCGAGCGTGTTGTACATGAGGTGGCGACGGCCCATGGCGACGATGACGGCCTCGTCGTGGTTTTCCTTCATCGCTTCGTAGGCGTGTTCCATGCCGTCCCAGGAATCGGGGACTTCGAGTCCGGCTTCGGCGAGCCAGTCAGAGCGGAAGAAGGGGAAGTGGGTATGCCCCATGAGTCCGAGGCGTGGATAGCCCCAGGTCGTGCCCTCGAAATCCTTCATCATGCGCCAGTCGAGGTCGGAGTGACCGGCCAGGATGTCGGTTCCATGCACTTCGAGCAGATCGTCGAGGGGCAGGGTGATGCCTTTGAAGTCAGGCCAGTTGCCTGTGAAGAGATCGAGTGACTGGGTCCCGGAGGCGATAAGGAGGTTGAGTTTTTCGGTACTGGCGCCGCCGGGAGGGAGAATGTGGGAGTTGACCAATACCCCGGTCTCTTCGAGGATCAACTCCTGTACGGCCGCGGTTCGTTCAGGGTCGCCGCCGCCCGGACAAGGATTGCCGGAGGCGAACCAGACTTCGGGCGTTTCCATGGCAGCGCCGTCGCCGCCGGCCGGCGCGACTGGCGCGGCGCAGGCAGCGAGTACGGCGCCGGTGGCCGCAATGCCCATGCCCTGCAGGAATTGTCGACGCGTCGGTTTTGTTGCAGTGGTCATGTGAATTCCTTTCTCTAAGTTAGCTTGTGCCAAGGTTGAACTACCTGTATGTGAGAACGGTCGGGGCGTACGAAAAGTTCACCCCGACCGGCGGGCCGACACAATCAAGGATGATACTGGCGGTACTGTTCCGTATACAGCTCACTCCAACGGTCCAGCCCTGCACTGTTCAGTGTATCCAGGTAGTTGCCCCACTCGGAAAGCGGTCGCACTCCCGTGATGAATTTGACCGATTCCTCGTCGACAAGACGTTGGAAGTCTGGCAGGCCTGGGAAATTGTCGCGAATGGCAGCGACATCGTAAGGCACGTCGAAGTCGATCGGCATCTTGCCAAGGTCGTAACGGTCGTTGTACTTGACAGTGTGTGAGCTCTGACGGCCGACCGAGCCATCGTCCAGGACGCGGACGACATGAGGTTCAGTGCCCATCCCTTTTACATTGTAGAAGTCGTAGGCATAGCGTTGTTCGCAGGGGGCGGTTGCCGAGACGAGTGACTTATAGAGGCCTTGTTCCTTGTCGTGCCATTCCCAGTCTTCGCCTTCGATACCCTGGCGAATGGTGACCAGATTGGTGGCATCTTCGGGGAGGCCCTGGTAGCACCAGTCGGCATAGCGCATGACGGCATCGGGATGTTCCGATTTGCGGGGAATCATGTAGGCGGAGTTACCGCCGACGTTGTTGGTCTTGGCCAGGCCCTGCGGTCCGGTCATGGTTTCGGGGAAGCCGTAGTCGATGTTGGTGTAGCCGGCGTCGAGCCTGATCTGCTCCCACCAGATGGTAATGCGAGAGTACCATCCAACCCAGGCGCCGATCGTCAGAGACTTGAGCAATGCGCGGAAGTCGGGGTTGGCAAAGGTCTCCTGCTGGAACCAGCCGTTTTTCCACCATTCGTTCATTGTGGCGAGCCAGTCCTGATATCCGGGATGGGTTTCGACCGGCTTGAGCATGTTGTCGGCGGGGTCGACCCAGTTGGAGTTGCCTTCTTCCACGAAAGCGCCGAGGAGATTGTTCATCATGTTGACGCGGCCGTTGGTGGCGACGACGGACTCGGGATGGGTCTCAAGGAAGGCCGCGATGGTTGCCTCCATAGCGTCCCATGTATCCGGCATTTCGAGGCCGGCCTCGTCAAGCCAGTCTGAGCGGAAGAAGCAGAAGTGCGTGTGGCCCATCAGTCCCAGCCGGGGGTAGCCCCAGGTGACGCCTTCGGCATCTTTCATACGCGCCCAGGCGAAGTCGTTGTTCAAGGCGAGGACATTTTGGCCGTGAGCGTCAAGGAGGTCGTCCATGGGCATGATGATGCCCTTGAATTCAGGCCATTGACCTTCGAACAGGTCAAGTGGCTGGGTTCCCGAAGCCAGCAGTAGATTCAGCTTTTCGATTTGGGCAGCGCCTGTGGCGACGAGATAGACCTGAACGAGAACGCCGGTTTCGTCCAAAATTCGTTGGCGAACAGCCTCGGTTCTTTCGGGGTTTCCGCCGCCAGGGCAATTCGGCTGGCCTTGAAACACCCAGACTTCAGGAGTCTCGGCTGTTTCGGCCATGTCGCCGGCGGCCTCGGGAGCAACAGGCGGCGCACAGGCTGCGACAATGACGCCGGTAGCCGCGACGCCCATTCCCTGCAGAAAATGTCGTCGTCCTAGGCTGCTGTCAGACATGGAATGTTCTCCTTTCGTGTGCGGGTGGTCAGCGCACCAATTATGGGCGATTGTATGCGATTCAATTTGACCAAGTGTGTCACGGGAAAACAGCCCTGCGGGGTCCATCTATTCTCGGTTCATCACCTCCTTTGAATAAGGCAGCCTCGGACTGACTCAGCCGGTGTAAGACCTTTTCATGCCTTGAAGCTGCTGATTGCGCTTGGCCCGGCCGTCTACTTCGGCGGGATCCAGTCTGGCCAGCAGTTCCTGATGCAGGTCTGACTGGACGCCGAGCCAACTGGGATGGCCTGCCAAATTGGAGAGTTCGTTGGGGTCGGCGGCCAGGTCGAAAAGCTGCGGCGGCAAATCTTCGTAGTGATTGTACTTCAAATTTCCCTTCTTTGCCATGTAGCCTGCGCTGAGCATGCCCTGGGCGTGGTATTCGGCGATAACGACTTCGTCCGGGAGGGGATCTCCGAGGAGTGCCGGTAGCAGGCTGCGGCCCCTCACGTCATTGGGAATGGGCGTGTCAGCCAGGTCCAGCAGTGTGGGCATGATATCGACGAGGCTGACATTGCTCTCGACGCGCGCGTCCTGTGCGCATTGGGGGCCTCTGGCAACGAGGGGGACGCGAACTGACGACTCGTAGAAGCACTGTTTCTGCCAGATGCCGTGCTGCCCGGCCATCTCGCCGTGGTCGCTGATATAGAGGATGACAGTGCTTTCACGCAGCGACGAGTTGTCGACGATTTTAAGGAGACGGCCGATGTGCTCGTCGGTCAGGGTTACAAGAGCGAAGTAGCTGGCGAGGGCAGCGCGGGTGAGCTCTTCGGGATACGGCTGGTCGTTGCGAAAGAAGTAGCGCAGCTGCTGGATGGCGGGGTGCTGGTTCTCCAGCAGTTCGTCGCCCGTTTCGGGCATTTCCATGCGGTCGGGCGGGTAGAGGTCGAGATATTCCTGCGGCGCGTAGAGGGGAAAGTGGGGGTACATGAAGCTGGAGACGAGGCACCAGGGGCGGGCGGTCGAGTTTGAGGCTCTTTCGCGCAGGAAGCGTTCGCTGAGGTCGGTGACAGTGCGGTCGTAGTCGAGCCAGCGCGGCGGGCCGGGCCCGCATTCAGTGACGTGGGAGTTGCTGCCCCGCCGCGCCTGCGGAGTGCGAACCGGGCCCTGACGGAGGTCGACCCACTCGTTTTTGTCGTCGAGAAGCCGCTGGCCGAAGCCGTGGAGGCGGTCGGGGCCGACCATGTGCATGCGGCCGCAGAGCGTCGTGTCGTAGCCGGAAGCCTCGAGATAGTGGGCAAAGGTCGGGATCTCAGAAGCGAGAGGCGAGCCGTTATCGTAAATGTTTACGTCAGAGGCGTATTTTCCGGTGAGAAAGGACATACGCGAGGGGACGCAGATGGGGTTGTTGCAGTAGGCGTTTTCGAACAGGACACCTTCGGCGGCGAGGCGGTCAAGGTTGGGCGTTTGCACGAGGGGGTGTCCGTAGCAGCCGGACACGCCCGGGTCGTGCTCATCGCTCATTATCAGCAGAATGTTTGGTCTCTGCAATTGGGTACCTGCCAGCCCGGCTCTTCGCGGTGGTTTTGGCGGCTGGTGAGGCAGTCAGACCAAGTATCTTTTACTTAGTACTCCATTCGGTCCGGGAGCGATTAAAATTACCAGGCCAACTGTTCGCTGGGCTGCATTTCGATCACGGGCGTGCCGTCTACGTCGACCCAGCGGCCGCACATGTCTCCGCCTTCGCTGATGCCCAGTTCGACTTCTGTGCCGTCCATGCGGAAGATTGGGTGGTAGTATTTGGCGACCTGCTGGGCTTCGCCGGCGATGTAGTGGCCGATCAGGGCGCGGCGGAAGCGGTCGGCGCTGGTGTTGGGAAAGCTGCCATGCACGACCTGCCCGTTAAAGAAGACGACGTCGCCTGCCTTTATGATAACAGGCTGGGCGTTTACGTCCTCGGGCAGGTCGACGGTAACGTCTGTGAAGCTCTGGGTGGTGTCGGCTTCGGCGGTGCAAAGGAGGGGCCAGGCGTGGCTGTCCGGGACCATCTGCAGGCAGCCGTTCTCTTCGTCGCAGTCGTCGAGGGCCATCCAGGCGGCGATGCAGGTGCCGGGCTGGACGCGCAGGTAGAACTGGTCCTGGTGGAGGGCCTGGCCGCGGGCGCCGGGGGGCTTGAAGTAGAGCATCGTCTGAACGGCGAAGGGTTCACGTCCGAGCATGGCGGTCATGCAGTCGCGCAGCCTTGTGTCGAGCATCCAATTCAGGCTGAGCTGATCCCAACGGTGCATGTGGATCATCCGGGGGTACTTTTTGAGGGGATCGTTGCTGCCGAGGTCTACGCCGGCAGAGTCGCCGGGGTAGGAGCCGGCCGCTCTAAGATCCATGAAATGTCGTTGGAAGAGCTGGACTTCGTCTGCGGAGAATAGGCCGCGCACGTTGAGGAAGCCTTGATTATCGAATTGACGTTTCTGATCAGATGTAAGCATTTTGGGCGCTCTTGGGTTTGTATGTGTGGAAGAAGAAGGACGGTTACATTCTCTTTAAGTCCTGGTTGACGAATGGTCAAGTAACGGGGACTCCCGCGCATGGTATGAATGCAGGGGGCTGAGGAATCCTCACGATTGACGGTGAAGCCTTTGCCAATTCTACCCAATATCCGTCTTCGCGCAAGAAGGGGACTGCAGTGGTCAGTGGTCTGTGGTCAGTGCTCTGTGGTCAGTTGGTGGCGGGGCGGGAGTGTGTCGCGGGGCGGGCATAAGGAGGAGCGACGGGGAGGGCGCCCATCAGGGGGGCTTCTACAGTTGAGGTGAGATGGACAGGGGAATTCCTGCAGAGGTCAGGCGCTAGGTGGCGGTGGCCTGGTTTTTGGTCAGGTGTCCTCGCCTTCGTTGGTTTCGTCGGGAACTGAGTTGGCTATATCGGGTTCGCCCGCGTGCGAGCGCCACTGAGGCGGCAGGAGCTCTTCGAGCTGGGCGCGCAGCGGGGGCGGGTCGTAGCCGTGTTCGTAGGCGATGCTGCTGTCCAGTGCGACGTTGGCGGAGCGGGCTGCCAGAAAGGGGGTTTCAAGAAGACCGGCGTAGGAGTCGAGAACGCTGATGGGAATGGCGAGTTGCTCGTTGAGGCCGAGGATGCGGAGGCTGAGAAGCCCGAGCTCGTAGAGGCTGACGTGTTCGCGGCCGCCGAGGTGGAGGCGGCCCGCGACGCGATCGATTTCGGCGATGTTGACATCGTCTTCGAAGCCGCTGCCGGCGATTTGGAGGAGGCCGCGGGCCGCAACGGCTGCGCTGACGGCGGAGCGGATCGCGTCGCCGAAGAGTATGACTTCCTGGTCACGGCGGAAGGCGGCAACCATCTTGTAGAGGAAGCTCTCTCTCCCCATAACGGCGTAGCCGATGAGGAGGGGGAGGCGGGCGATGACGGCATCGGCGTAGGCGGCAAGGATGCCTTCCTCGGCCAGGGCCCGGTGTTCTGCGAAGACGTTGATCGGAGTGGGGGGATCGTCCTCAGCGTAAGGGGCGTCAGACCCGTCAAAGACGAGGTCGGTGGAGGTGAAGAGGAAGGGGATGTCGAGGTCGCCGCAGAGCGCGGCCAGATCGGTTGGGGCGTTCAGGTTGATGCGCTGAGATTCGTCGGGATACTTTTCGCAGTAGTCGAGGTTGGTGATGGCGGCGGTATGGATGACGGCGGCGGGCTGCACGTCGGCGATCATGGCCTTGGTTTCGCCGTAGTCGGCAAGGTCGATGCGGCCGTGGTCAATTTCGCCGAAGAAGCGCAGGGCCTGGCGGCGGGTGGTCCTGTGGTAGGTCCCGACAGGATGCCACCATTCCTGGGCCGCTTTCAGGATATGGGAGCCGAGGAGGCCTGTTGCGCCGGTGATGAGCAGCTTGGGCGGCATGTTAGCGGGGCCAGATCTGGTTCCAGGCGGCCATCCAGTCGTCGCCGACGCTGCGGACTGTATAGGGCGGTTCGAGCGTCACGCCGGGGCGGCCGCGAAAGGTGTCCAGGTTTTCGGGGCTGCCGACTTCAAAGGTGATGGTGACAGGGCTGCTCAGCTGGTATGGGGGCACGGCGCTCAGGTCGGACAGGGCCTGGCGGGAGCCGTCTTCGATCATCTGGCAGGCGCGTTGCGGGGGGATGTGGCGGGCGGCGTAGCGGGAAAGTCCTTTTTTTACGGCGACGGTGGTCAGTTTGTCACCGAGGAGTTCGGTCGATTCACGGCAGACGGCTTCATCGCCGGTTACGAGAAGTACGGGGGCGTTGAAGTAGCCGCAGGCGGCGGCGTTGACGCCGACTTCACCGACGGCCTGGCCGTTGAACCAGAGGTGGCGCCAGAGCACGGTTGAGATGGTGTGGCTGAGGACGCCGTCGGCCGTGCCCGCCTTGGCGTGCATGCCGACGAGGAGGACGGCGTCACAGCCGGCTTCGAGTGTGTCGGTGAAGCGGCTCCAGGTGTGGCCCGCGACCCATTCGCAGCGGGTATCCAGGCGATCAGGGATGAGGGAGTTGAATGTCCATGGCCCGCCCGCGCCATGGCAATCGACGACGACGATTTCGGTTGCGCCGGCGGCTGCGGCGCCGCGCACGGCGGCGTTGATCTCTTCTGTATATAGGCGGCGTCCCTCTTCGTACATTGGTTTGCCGCCGTTGACCTGGTCCCAGGCGACGATGCCGCTGACACCTTCCATGTCGGTCATGATTTGAACGCGCATGCGAGAACTCCTTCGACTAGGCCTTGTGGTTGGAAATGGGGAGGATTGCAACCAGGCTTGGTATTGACGCGGAACAGTCCGGGCGCTTGCGCACCCGGACTGCACAGGACAGTTTCGCACGGCAGGCCATGCGGATGAAGGACGACAGGCCGCGCATTGGCCAGTGTGGGGGCGGGCGGCCTCTAGTCGGCGGCTTCGCTCATTTCGGCTTGCATCGGGACGGGGAACGGCCAGTCGGTGGTAATACCTTCTTCCTCCCTCATGGCCTCTTCCAGGGCGCGTGCCTCGGCCTCCTGGCGGTCGCGGATACCGCGAGCGATGGCATCATCAACGCTGCGTTCGGTCAACTCCCATGATTGCTCGAGAGCGAGCGCCATTTCCGTGATGAGCAGGGCGCGAGCTTCGATGAGGGCCTCATTATCGGCTTCGGTGAGGTATTTGGCGGTGTCGCGCCAAGCGAGGTCTCGCACGGCGGCGGCGACCTGATTCGGGTAGCCTGAGTGAATCTGCTTGTCGATGGCGTTGCGGCGGACCCTGAACTCGTCAGGCAGGTCGTTGGGATGCAACGCCAGCGTTTCAAAGACACCGGAGATAAGGGCAACCGGCATAACGGGTCGAACGCCGGTCTGGTCGATTCGCCGCGCCGGCAGATGCACTTTAAGGCGGTTGTGAATGAATTCGATAACGTAGTAGCGCTGAAAACCCTTTACCAGCTCTTTTTCCTGGAAATCGACGATTTTGCCTGCGCCGTGTGACGGGTGAATTACACTTTCCCCAATGTTGAATCCCATCTGACCCTCTCCGTTGATTTGGTTGTCGACGTTGGCGGTCTGAGGAAACACGCTCTGCCGATCTGGCCCCAGGCTAGATGGCAAAGCTGCGTCAGTACAGCCTATAGTCAGCGCCATTGCTGCTTGAGGCTTATGCATTTGAAATTATGTACAGCTGGATTGCCGTTATTGGGCAGAGATGCCGAATCTCGACAATCAATCTTGCGGCGGCGGCATGGTCTGCCGCGTTTGAAACGACGGGCCGAATGTGGGTCCCGGCGGTTCTCCGACGCGGGGCCAGAGGCACTTTGGCTGGTAAGCGTCGGCCCTGAAAAACCGTCTTTCAGGACTTCAAATCATAGCATGGTTTGGATGACCGATCAACGAATTTGGGTACTTCGTCCGGACCCAAAAGTGAGCGCGCGTGACGCATTTTGGCCCCGTGTGAACGGGGTCCTGATACACTGGTAGAGCCCAGGAGAGTAGCCCGGAGGCAGGCCGTTTCAGGGGTCTGAAAGCGCAAAATGTACGATTTTGATGATTGCTGTGTGATTTGCCTACGATCTATCTACGGTATGGAAATGCTGCAGAAAGGGACGAGATCAGAGGACTTTTTTTGGTCTCAGATTGGCGCGGGTCCGACCAGGGAGAGATGGGCTTTCTGAGGAAGAAAAGGGTGATGCAGGTGCGCTGAAGGGGGTTAGGGCGCGGAAGATTTGGATGTCGCTGGGGACTTAGCAGGGATGGCGGAGGTCAGATCAGTTGGTATCCGTGCCAGAGGATGAAGGCGGCGAGGCCGCGCCAGGGACGCCAGGCCTCGGCCATGGCGTCGAGCTGCTGGCGGGAAGGGCGCTGCGGCAGGTATTTGACTTTTTGCGCGCCGACGATGATGCCCAGATCGCTGGCGGGCCAGGCGTCGGGCCGACGGAGAGCGAAGAGCAGGTAGATTTCGGCGGTCCAGGCGCCGATACCGGGGAGGGCGGTCAGGGCGGTGCGGACCGCGTCGTCGTCGCAGCCGGACAGGTGGTCGAGATCGAGGCGTCCTTCGACGAGAGCCGCGGCCAGTTCGCGGCCATAGCGGGTCTTCTGGCGGCTGAAGCCGATTGCGCGCAGCTGTTCGTCATCGAGCGTGAGAAAGTTCCCGGGGCGGGGTGGGCCGATGGCATCACAAAGCCGCTGGTAGGTGGCGTCGGCAGAGGAGCGTGAGACCTGCTGGCCGAGGATGGTTTTGAGCAGGGTGGGAAAGCCCGGGTCGCGCTGGCGAAGCGCGGGGGGGCCGTGGCGGGTGAGGACCCTGGCCAGGTCTGCATCCTGCGCGGCGAGGTAGGCCAGGCCCTGGTCGAGTGTGCTTTCGTCGAGCGTGATCATCGCGTTTTGCGTTTCCGGTTGCACTGGGGATTCGGATTGCCGACCGCCGGAGTTTGTTGTTTCACGTGACAATTGCACAGGTAATAGATCCTTTTCTCGGCGCGAATTACTCTGGGGCATAGACGCCTCAGAAGACGGAAGCGTCAGCATACCCTTTCAACCGCCGATTGGCCTCCGGCATGGCATCCCCATGAGACCGGTCGCGTACCGGTGTTCACTCTGCCATACTATAGACGGGGCCGGAGTCGAACGTCAACATTCTGGCGCTATGGGGAGGGGTTCGGTGCGGGGATGAAGGTTCGATGCTGGAACCGGCCCTGGCCGGGGTGGCCGACGTAGGTTTCGTCGCGCACGATTTCGGCGCCGCGCAGGAGGACGGCGCGCGGCCAGCCGGACAGGTCAATTCCTTCGTATGGGGACCAGTCGGCGGCCTCGTTCAGTTCGTTGGAGGCGAGCGTCCTTTCACGTAGCGGGTCGAAGATGACGACGTCTGCGTCATAGCCGGGCAGCAGGGCGCCTTTGCGCGACAGGCCCATGCGGCGGGCAGGGGCGGCGCAGCAGGAGGAAATCCAGGAGGTCAGGGGCAGATCACGCTGGTTGACGCCGAAGTGATGCACGAGAGCCAGACGCGCCTCGATGCCGGGCAGGCCGCCGGGCACGTCGGCAAATGATGGCTGCCGCTTCTCGCTCCGGGTCCAGGGACAGTGGTCGGTGCTGACGATGTCGAGGGAGCCGTCTTGCAGGGCGCGCCAGGCAGCTGTCTGGTCGTCGGGGCTGCGGAGAGGCGGCGCGCAGATGAAGAGGTGTCCATCCGGGCCTGAAAGGTGCTGGTCTGCGCTGAGGAGGAGGTAGTGCGGGCAGGTTTCGGCGGTAACGTCCTGGCCGTTGATGCGGGCGGCGGCAATGTACGCGAGCGGTTCGGCGGCTCCGATGTGGAAGATGTGGAGCGGGCAGCCGGCCAGTGCGGCGATCGCGAGGGCGCGCTGCACGGCGCTGGCTTCGAGAATAGCGGGGCGGGTGCGCTCGTGCCAGACAGGTTCCAGACGGCCGGCCTCGAGGGCTTCGGCGCGCAGTTGATCGAGAAGGGGGCCGGTCTCACTGTGCAAGACGGCGCTGCCCGAGGCGGCGGCGACCGCGCGCATGGCTCTGAGAAGGGCTCCGTCGTCAAGCTGCATGCGGTCATAGGCCTGGTAGAGCTTGAAAGTGGCGCATCCGGCGGCGACTGCGTCCGGGACGTCATGCAGGCGGGCCTCCGCGCTTGCGTGCCAGGCGGGGATGGTCATGTGGAGGCCGTAATCGACGGCGACGCGGCCGTCTGCTTCTGCGCGGCGCTCGCGGAGCGCGTGCATGAGGGGCTGCTCCGGCTGTGGGTCGGTGAAGTCGACGACGGTCGTCGTACCTCCGCAGGCTGCGGCCACTGTGCCGGTTTCGAAGGTGTCGGCAGTCGTGAGGCCGCCGAGACGCATTTGCAGGTGGACGTGACAGTCGACGCCGCCGGGGATGACGTAACAGCCGGTGGCGTCGATTGCGCGGGCGGCGTTCAGCTGGCGGCCGATGGCCGCAATGCGGTCTCCGTCGATTGCCAGGTCAGCGAGGACGGGGCCGGAGGGGAGGATGAGCTGCCCGTGCTTGATGACCAGGTCATGCATAGTCGGGATGCGTTTCGCCCCACTTGGCGGTGAAGACAAGCTCGGAGAGGGGATGGCGGCTGCGGGGCATGAGCTCTCGGGCGCGGATGTCTTCGGGGAGGGCGGAGGGCGGGGCAAGGTAGCCGATGGCTGCGGAGACGACCGGCTCAAACTGGGGAGGAATCGCAAGGCGCTCTCTGGCAAGGTCTCTGCGGAAGCCGCCCATCTGGTGCATGTAGAGACCGCAGGCCATGGCCTGAATATTGAGATGGGCGATTGCCTGTCCGACATCGTATTGGGCGTAAGTATTAGGACGATCCGAGCCAGCGGGCTTCGGTTCGGTGATTGCGATGAGGAGAAGGGAGGCGTGCTGGGCCCAGGCCCGGTTGCCTTCCATGAGGGTACTGAGGATGACTTCGAATTGGTCGGGGTGTCGATGGCGGTCGGCGATGGCAAAGCGCCAGGGTTGCATGTTGCGGGAGGAGGGGGCCCAGCGGGCGGCTTCGAAGAGGCTGCCAAGGACGTCGGGAGGGATTGCGCGGTCGGCGAAGGCCCTGGGACTCCAGCGGTTGGCAAGCAGATCGTTGATGGGGTAGGACGTTTCGGCGCGTTTATCGGGAACGGACACGGATGGTCTCCTTGGGAAGTAACATCAATGGACTTTGAGTAAGGCGCAGTCGGAGGATGCGTGAATTTCGTAGGCCCCGAGGGCGGCGGGAAGTAGGAGCCAGGAGATGGCTTGCAGTTCGACGGGCGCGCCGGACCAGTGGAGGGTTGCCTGACCTGTCAGGGCCCCCCATATGTGGAATGTGTTGCCAACGCACTGGTCGCGCCAGACGGCGTTGGCCTGCCCCGTCAGACGGTCGACGCGAAAGTAGGGGCATGAGGTATCGGCGCTGCCGGATGCCCCCAGATTGGCGGCGGCGGGTCCGCCGATGGCGCGCAGGTCTGCGAGCGCTTCGCGCGTCCAACCTTGGGGAGCGGGGAGCTTGGGAGGCGGCGCGACGTCGGGCTCGACCATACCCCAGTCGATGACGTCGAGAGCCTGGTCAACATGGAGGGGACGAGATTGGCCGTCAGCCCCGGCGCGCCCCCAGTCGTAGAGGCGGTAGGTGGTGTCGCTGTTCTGCTGGATTTCGGCAACGATCGCGCCCGGCCCGAGAGCGTGGACGGTTCCGGCCGGCACGTAGACGGCGTCACCGGTGTGAACGGGAAGTCGATGGAGCACCGAATCGACGGCGCCGGCTTCCGCGGCCTGGGCGAGGCTTTGGCGGTCGACGCCGGCCTTGAGGCCGTAGATGATCTCAGCCCCCGGTTCGGCGTGGAGGATTATCCAGAGTTCGGTCTTGCCCAGTTCGCCGGCATGCTTGCGGGCGTAGGCGTCATCGGGGTGGACTTGGACGGAGAGCCAGCGGTTTGCGTCGAGGAGTTTGATCAGCAGGGGGAAGGACTCGGAGTCAGCTGAACTGCCGAGGAGTCGTTCTCCCCAGCGCTCCTGGAGATCGGCAAGGGTACAGCCTGCCAGAGGGCCGTTTGCGACCGTGGACTGCCCGTTGGCGTGCGCGGCGATTTCCCAGCTTTCGGCTACGTCGCCTGGGGGCAGCTCTCTGCCCAGCCTGGTTTCCAGGTTGCGTCCGCCCCAGATATAGTCTTTGAAGACCGGTTGGAAGGAGAGGGGATAGAAGGCTTGAGCGGAGGGGGAAGGCGGCTCCTCATCTGAACTCTTGATCGTTTCCTCTGGCGCTGGCTGTACGTCCTCGTCATCGGGGAAGGGCGGAAGGTCGAGCATTTTGTGCCAGGCGTATTCTCCCAGAATGCGGAGGGAGGCGACGATGGGGGCGGCGAGAATCGCACCGAGGAGGCCGGCGAGTGATGCGCCCATGATGACGCTGACCATTACAAGAAGAGGGTGCAGGTTGAGGGCTTTGCCGACGATGCGAGGGACGAGCAATGTGTTCTCGATCTGCTGAATCACAATCATGGCGACGGCGACGGCGAGCGCGAACTGGAGAGGCGTCAGGCCAAAGCTCGGGTCGCCCTGGAAGAAGGCGACCAGGATTGCTGCGCCGGCGCCGGCCAGCGGCCCGATGACGGGCAGAAACTCCATGGCGCCGGAGAGCAGGCCCAGTCCCAGGGCATTGTCGACGCCCAGCGCACCGAGTACGACACTAACCACGACAAAGATGATGAGGGCAAGGAGGGCCTGACCGCGCATGTAGGCTGCCCACACCTGGCTTACCTGTGAGGTCAGGCGTTCGGCGTCGCGGCGAAATCCCGGTTTGTGAGCAATGTTGGCGATCATGCTGCCGATGCGCGGTATGTCGACAGCAACATAGATAGAGACGATGAAGATGAGGAGAATCTGACCAAGAACGGCGACGGTTCCTGTTACGACGCTGGCGGCCAGACTTCCGCCGCGACCCAGGATGGGCTGGAGCAGGCTGAACACCTGGCTGAAGAGCTCATCCCAGCCGGGAAGTTCGGGCAGAAGTCCGGCGACGGGGAGAGATATACCGGCGACTGTCAATGACTCAGGCAGCTGCTCGCGCAGAATCTGAAGCTGTGCGAGCGCGTCTTCGAACCATTCTGGGAGGCGGCGGGAGAGGTCGAGAGCCTGCTGGAAAGTGGTGACGCCGACGAGGGAGAATGTTGCGACGACGAGGACGGCCAGGGCCAGATAGACGGTCAGGACCACGGTAACTCGATTGAAGGGCGTACGCCGGTCGATCAGGGAGATCAGAGGGTGGAGCAGGTAGGCCAGGAGCGCAGCCAGCACAACCTGTTGGAGCAGGCCGCGGAAGACCCAGACCAGAAGGCAGAAGAGGGCCAGGGCGGAGACGGCGACGATGGCCTTTGTGGTTGTATTCCATGGGGGCGAGGTGGGTTGCACGGTGTCTTCCTGAGGGCGCAGGCGCACAGCGGCGGCCTAGAGGATTTTCAGGTTTGCCAGCGACGCCATGAATTTCTTGACGCCCAAGTTGGGAAAGGCCACTGAGACTTCCTCTTCGCCGCCAATTACAATGCTGTCGATCACCATGCCCACGCCGAATTTGGGGTGCTCCACGCTCTGGCGGCGCTTGAAGGTGGTAGGCGTATCAGAGGCGGCGCGGCGGCTTCGAGATGACCGAACCGGGCGGCTCTGGCGCGGTGACTTGCCGGGGGAATCAGCTGGATTATTGGCTGGCCTGTAGGCGTTGCCTGGGGCCGGGGTGGTGGGATCTTTGCTGTAGCGGCCGAACATGGCGGGGCCGTCGAGCCAGCTGGTTGCCCGGTCGTAGGCGGCGGCGCGACGCTGGCGGCGGTCGAGCTGGCCGCTGAGCAACTTGGCGGGGATGTCGTCCAGAAAGCGGCTGGCCTCTTGCGGTTCGCTGCTGCCCCACATCGCCCGTAGGGAGGCGTGGGTGAGGTAGAGGCGTTGCTTTGCGCGGGTGATGCCGACGTAGGCAAGGCGGCGCTCCTCGGCCATGTCTTCATCGTCTTCGCTGTTGATGCTGCGGGCATGGGGCAGAAGCCCCTCCTCCATGCCGACCATGAAGACGACTCCGAATTCCAGCCCTTTGGCAGTGTGAAGGGTGAGGAGAGTTAGGGCGTCTTCGTTCTCCTCGTAGTCATCCTGTTCGCTGACGAGGCTGATCTCCTGGAGGAAGAGACCGAGAGGATCCTGGCCGGGCTCGATATCGTCGATTCCGGGCCTGTATTGGGCGGCGACGGCGCGCAGCTCGTTGATATTCTGGAGGCGTTCTTCGCCGTCCTCACTGTCGTCGCGCAGGCGGTTAAGGTATCCGCTGTCGTCCAGAATTTGATCCATGAGCGCAGCGACATCCTCGTACTGAATCTCCTCCGCGAGGCGGACCCAGGCGTCGAGCATGGAGGCGAATCTGATCAAGGCGTTGCGGGCCCGGGCGGCAAAGGGCGCCGGGGGAAGGGCGGGGTTGACGCCGGCGCGTTCCGGTTCGCTGTTGGCGGGGAGCAAGGTCTGCAGGGCTTCGAATTCGCTGACGCCGGCGGAGGAGGCCCAGGATTTGAGAAGCGCAAGCGTCTTGGCGCCGATCCCGCGCGGGGGGACGTTGATGATGCGGTCGAGCGCCATGGCGGCGGAAGGGTTGTGCACCAGCCGCATATAGGCGAGGACATCCTTGATTTCGCGGCGTTCGTAGAAGCGGGTGGCGCCGACAAGGCGGTAGCGAAGGTTGCGCCGGACGCAGGCTTCTTCGAGGGCGCGGCTCTGCGCGTTTGTGCGGTAGACAACGGCTGCGGCGCCGGGGCCGAGCCCGGTTGCGGCGCCCAGGCGGGCTGCTTCGTCGAGGACGTATTCGGCCTCTTCAGTCTCGTTGTAGGCTTCGTGGATTTTTACCTTGAGGCCGTCGCCCCGATCTGTGTGGAGCTTTTTGGGCGTTCGGTTGGCATTCTTTGAAATGACGGCGTTGGCGACATCAAGGATGTTCTGTGTGCTGCGGTAGTTCTGTTCCAGGAGGACGACATTGGCGTCGGGATAGTCGCGGCGAAAACGAAGGACGTTGCGGTAGTCGGCGCCGCGGAAACGATAGATGGACTGGTCTTCATCGCCGACGACAAAGAGGTTGCGCTTGCCATCGGGCGTGCCGACAAGGAGCGCCGCCAGCTCATATTGGGCGGTGTTCGTATCCTGAAACTCATCGACGAGCACATAGCGCCACTTGTCCTGATATTTGCGGCGGATGCCTTCGTTTTCGCGCAGGAGCAGGACGGCGCGCATCAGGAGGTCGTCGAAGTCCATGGCGTTGTTCAACTTGAGGAGCTGCTGGTAGCGGCCGTAGACGCGGTCGCAGATCTCCTGTATGTAGCCATCGGCGCTGACAAGGTCAGGCGTCAGCAGGTCGTTCTTCCAGTTGCTGATTTGGGCCAGGATTGCCCTGGGGCTGAAGCGTTTCTCGTCGAGCCGCATCTCCTTTAGGACTTCGCGCACAAGAGTCAGCTGGTCGGCGCTGTCGTAGATCACCCAGTTGCGGTCGAAGCCGGCGGCCTCGACTTCGACGCGCAGGACGCGAGCGCAGACGGAGTGGAAGGTGCCGATGGTGAGGCCGCCGAGAGTGCGGCGGCGCCCCTGGACCGGCGGGGGGAAGCGGTGGCCGATCAGCTCTTCAACCCGGCCGCTCATTTCACTAGCGGCCTTATTGGTAAAGGTAACGGCCAGAACGTTCCATGGGTCGATCTTTCCTTCTTCGATCAGATAGACGATGCGCTGGGTGAGGACGCGGGTTTTGCCTGAGCCAGGCCCGGCCAGCACAAGAACGGGGCCCTCGGTCGCCTGAACGGCGGTTTTCTGTTGGGGGTTCAAACCATCAAGAAATAAGGACATTTGAAGATAGCGTATTTGCAGTGATGCATTTGGGGTCCCGGTCCGACACAGAGCAGGTCGTTGGAGAGCTTAGCTGGATGCTGTGGGGAAGCTGGCGGTGCGTGCCGCGCAGCCTACCATTCGTCCAGCTGGAAACTCTCTCCGTTTAGCAGCCGGACGTAGCTATCGTAGCGTTCGGGAGAGACATAGCCGTCTGCCACAGCCTGCCTCACGGCGCAGTGTGGTTCGTGGTCGTGGGTGCAGTTGGGAAAGTGGCATTCGTTGACAAAGGGTTTCAGGTCGACATAGAAGAAGCAAAGGCTGCCCGGATCGATTTCGTAGAGGCCGAGTTCCCGGATGCCTGGCGTATCCGCCACAAAGGTACTGTCTCCCAGGGGAAGTTGGAAGAGCTGGGCGTTGCGGGTCGTGTGCCGACCTTTGCCCTCGAAGGAGCGCAGGTCGCCCACACGCAGGTTGAGTTGTGGATGGAGGGCATTGATCAAGGCGCTCTTGCCGACGCCGCTAGGCCCGGTGACGACGGTCAGTTTGCCGGTTAGCAGACGGCGGAGCTGGTCGAGACCGCCGGGCTTGGGCGACGCTGCCGACTTGCGGGTGGGGTCAAATTCAACGGCTTCGGTTGCGCTCACGTACAGAATCGGATAGCCAAGCCCTTCGTAAAGGAGGAAGATCTCGCGGGCCCTGTCCAGGCCGGTGAGGTCGATCTTGTTGGCGACGATGACAGCGGGCAGTTCGTTGGCTTCGGCGATGACGAGGAAGCGATCGAGCATGCGCAAGTGGGGTTCCGGGTCTTGCACGGAGAAGACGACCAGAACCTGGTCCGGGTTGGCGACGATGACATCTTCTGACGGGCGGTTCGTGCCAGGCAGTTGACGGCTCAGAGTCGACTCCCGTTCTTCGACTGAATCGATCTGTCCTTTGCGCCTACCTTCCAGAACGATCTTTACGCGGTCGCCGACGGCTACGAGCGTCAGGTCCTTGGCGCGTTCCTGCAGGAGGCGGCCGCGCACGCGGCAACTGATTACTTTGTCGTCTGAGGTGGCGACGTCATAGTGGTGCCCGCGGGCGCGAACGACGACGCCGTCGATGGTTCGCTCCTTTTTCTTTGGCTTGGGCTTGCTTTTGGCGGGCGCGTCGAAGTAGTCTTCCTCGTAGGCTTCATCCCACAGTTCGTAGGCATCTGTGTTTCGCGGCAAAGGCGACTCCATTCGGTTCGTGCAGGTTGGTGGGCGCGCCGGCTTCGGGCGCGTTGAATTCTGCCCCAGTTTATCAATTTAAGGGCCGGATTGGCAACAAGAGGTAGGCGTTGGACGCCGTCCGAATTTGGGGCGCGCTTCAGCCGAACTGGATTTCACGAGTGGTCAGTTGTCCTGGACGGGGATGGGGATTGTCTGGTCAGTGATTTGGGGAAATAAGTGGGATTGGGCGGATGGGTTCTGATTTGCGGACGAGTGGCGAGGATGGAGGGAGAGGGTGGAACGGCAGGGGGAACGGCAAAGGTGTGGGCTAAGGGGGTGGCGGGAGCGGAGGCCGGATGTGGTTCCGTCACTGCGAGCTGGGGGGATGGGGCTGGCAACATTGGAGGCCTGTCATGGCGGGGCAGATGTGTTGGGGTGCGCGGGCGATAGGGATATCGAAGTCGGCCAGGAGGTGGAGCAGGTCGGCCAGGGGCAGGCCCATTACGCCTGCGGAGCAGCCGGAGAGACTGCGTGCGGGTCGGAATTGCAGGTGCTGGATGGCGTAGGCGCCGGCTTTGTCCATGGGATCTCCGGTGGCGATGTAGGCGGCGATTTCGGAGTCGTTGTAGGGGCGCATATGGACAGTCGAGGTGTTAGTCAGGCTCTTGATGCGATGAAGTTCGGAGGCGACGAAATAGGCGGCGGCCAACGCGGTGTGGACGTGGTGGGCGCGGGCCCGCAGCCGGCGCAGCATGGCACAGGCTTCACTGGCTCCCGCCGGCTTGCCCAGGATATCGCCATCCACCGCGACCACAGTGTCGGCGCCGATAACGAGGATAGGGATTGCGTGGTCGGGATGGTCCTCGGGCAGGGGCGCGGCGGCGAGGCGTCTTCCTACGGTCAGGGCTTTGGCGACGGCAAGGCGTTCAACCAGCGCCTGTGGTGTTTCTTTGGGCTCTGGCGCCTCATCAATGTCAGCGGATTCGGCTTGGAAGCGGATGCCGAGTTCGAGGAAGAACTGTTGTCGTCGCGGGCTTTGCGAGGCGAGGATGATCCTGGTAGGGCACATAGTTAGAGGCAGGGGCAAGGCGGCGGCGGAACGGTTGATAGCGTTCGGCGATCGGCTCGCCGAGAGCGGCAGGTGAATGCCTTACTCGCGAAGGTGTTGGCGCGCTGGCATTGTATCTGGCTGCGGTGCGCGATGGGCGGCCGATGCTATTTTACGGGCCAAGCCGCTGTTCGCAAAGCCGAGGGCTAGGTCGATTCGAGCAGGTGATAGCGCGGCATCTGTTGGTGATAGTGGGCAGTGCGTTGAAATTGACGGAGGCGCGAACTGCGGGGGAAGGGCGAGGTTACGCTGCGGGGCACCGATTCGGGGGCGGGGCAATAGGGGCGCGAGTTTGACGCTGCGTCTGGGAATTCTGGGTGAGGCCTGCCGTCCGCTTCTCTTGGCCGCCCCCAATCTGGACTTCCCCCACTGGGGGTGAAATCTTGGCGGTGACCGCGCTGCAAGGTATGATTGGGGGGCTGGCTACAGGCGGTATGGTATGGTGCCTGCGGGTCGTTGCCGGGGCCGCGGCGGGCGGCGCGGCGGGTGTTTGCCGCCGGGGATCAGCGCAGGGCCACCAGGTCCTGGCACTGCCCCGCCCCGTGGGGCACGGGGCCTGGCGGCGTGAGGCGGCACTGGCGTGCGGCGGGGGCGCGAGAAGGGCGGGGCGCGGGGGGGCCGCCGCCACAGGGCAAGGTGGAAGGGTGGGAGTTGGGGGAGGCCCGGAAGTGCAGTGTGTCATGCCGGGTGGGCCCATTAGTTGAACAGTGAAAATCATTTGTACCGTGTCGTTCAGCGGTTTCGAACACAGTCGTTGTCCATCGTTTATACAATCAGGAGTTAGTCAATGACGGAACGTGAATCAGGCGGGGGATCATCCCGCGTAAGAATGGCCTTTATTGGGTGCGGCGGGATGGCGCGGCATCATGCGAGGCGTATCCTCATGCAGGGGGATACGACTGAGGTTGGGATTGTGTGTGAGCCATCGGCCAATTCCTATGAGGCTTTTTGCGAACTCTTCGATGAGGCGGGGAAGGCGCCGCCGTCCAACGAACCAGACCTGGAGAAGCTGCTGGCGAAAGGGGAACTCGATGCCGCGTTTATCATTACGCCGCACGTCCTCCATTTCCCTCAGGCAAAGGCCTGTTTGGAGGCCGGGTTGGACGTTTTGCTGGAAAAGCCAATGGTGATGAATGCCGAGGAGGCGCTGGCGCTTATCGATGTTCGCGATCGCAGCGGAGGGCTGCTTTCGGTATCGTTCAACGGCAGCATGTCGCCACAGATTCGGACGGGCGTCGAGATACTGCGGTCGGGCAAATTGGGCAGGATCCTGAACATCAGCGGGGTGGTATGGCAGAACTGGCTGACCTTTACGAACGGACTTTGGCGCCAGGATCCCGAGATTGCGGGCGGCGGATTCCTGTTTGACACCGGCGCGCATATGCTGAACACGATATCGGATCTGGCGGGCGAAGACTTTGTGGAGGTTGCCGCGTGGATGGACAATCACGGGGCGCCTGTTGACATTTTTTCGGTGGCCATTGCACGGCTGCGTTCGGGCGCGCTGGTTTCGATGAACGCGGCGGGCAATACGAATTCCGGAATTGGTTCGGATGTGCGGGTGATGTGCGAGAGCGGCATGTTGCAGACAGGGATCTGGGGCGAGCGGCTGAACGTTCAGGAGATGGAGGACGAGGAGTTGATGCCGGTCGAATTGCCCGAGTCTTTGGGCACGTGGCAGCAGTTTCTGCGGGTGCGGGCGGGTGAGATGGAGAACCCCTGTCCTGCGGAAATCGGTTTGAGGATGGCGAGATTGTGGGATGCGATCAAGGAATCTGCGGCGCAGGGCGGGAAGCCGGTGGCGGTGGGCTCTTAGGATTAGACATGAAGCGCGGGGGATAGTGAGGCAAAGGGAATGCGCTCTTTGTCGCTCCCGCGCACACATTTTTCTGCTTCTCAATTCAGGGAGGAAACAGGATGGGTGACATTCGGGTGACGGTGTGGAACGAGTATCAACACGAGAAGATCAACGAGTTCATTGGCGGAATCTATCCTGACGGGATACATGGGGCGATTGCGGAAGGGCTGCGATTGCATGGGTTCAACTCGGTGAAGACGGCCACGCTTGACGAGCCAGAGCACGGTTTGACGGATGAGGCGCTGGCGGAGACGGATGTGCTGACGTGGTGGGGTCACCGCGCGCACGCGCAGGTTGACGATGAGGTCGTGGAGCGGGTCAAGAAGCGGGTCCTCGAAGGAATGGGGCTGGTGGTGCTGCATTCGGGCCACTTTTCCAAGATTTTTCGTAGTTTGATGGGTACGACGTGCAGTTTAAGGTGGCGCGAGGCGGACGAGCGGGAGCGGATTTGGGTTGTGAAGCCATCGCATCCGATCGCGCAAGGGCTGCCGCCGTTTTTCGAAATTGATGAGTGTGAGATGTACGGCGAGCTCTTCGATATTCCCACGCCTGACGACCTCGTGTTTGTGAGCTGGTTTGAGGGCGGCAATGTCTTTCGAAGCGGGGCATGCTTCCATCGCGGCAATGGGAAGATTTTCTATTTCCGGCCGGGACATGAGACGTATCCGATCTTTCACCAGGATATTGTTCGCCAGGTGATTGCCAACGGCGTCCGCTGGGCCGCGCCATCCGGGGGCCCGACGTTTCCGTATTCGGAGCCTGGCAAGCCGGGGTACACGGCGATAAACGAGAGGGAGCCGAACGAGACGATTTCGGAGAAGGGCTCGGCGCGGGACCGGGTTGGTTAGGACGAGAGAGATTCAGGTTTGAGGTAGCTGGCTTTGGCCGGTTACGGTATTGGGTTGTATACGGCGCCGCGGCTACCCGCTGGGTAGGGCGGCGCCGTTGTCATGACGGGGATCCTTGTCTGAAGGGGATTTGGGGGGATTCTTGGGATTTAGGGGATGGAGTTTGATTGGCGGGCGGGTGAAAGGGGGAACGGCAGGGGTCAGGGGGAGTCGGTTGTGGGGATGGGGCGGGCGCGGGGGTGGTGAGGTCGTAACGTGATGTGGAAGGTTGTTTCAGGCACCCCCTGTAGGAGTCGAACCTACGACCGACGGATTAGAAGTCCGTTGCTCTATCCTCTGAGCTAAGGGGGCGTAAGAGGGCTGAACGCCGCGGGTCTATTGTACAGGATTTCCGGCGGGCGGAGAAATTCCGGGGACGGGCCACGGGGTAGGCAGTTGCGGCGGCGGTTGGGGTTTAGGGCGGGCGCTCTGGACAATGGGTGGACGTTTCAGGCTACCTTTGGGAAGCGGCGCTGCATCCTGCAGCCCGCTACTCCTTGTTGCACCAAGCTGAACAGCCCATCCGGGCCTATGGCTGAAGGCCTTCGCAGGGCTCGGCTTCGCCGTTGTTTTCGTCGGCGAGCTGGTCGCCGTCTTCGGTTTCGGGGCCGCCGAGGAGCGACATATTGGGTGGACGTTGCAAGAGGTTGCCCATACGGACGCGGGCGATGACGGCAAGTTGGGGATTGCTGTCGGCAGCGAGTTCGAATGACTTGTCGAAGAGTTCGACGGCGCAGACGGTGTCGCCCTCGGCTTCATAGACACTGGCGAGCAGGAAGTAGCCTTGAGCGTCGGCGGGGTCAATTTCAATTGCCTGGTGGCCGGCGCGGCGGGCCTCCTCAAGGTCGCCGACAGCGAGGCGAACGGAGCCGAGGGTCCACCAGTAGCCGACGAGCCGGGCAGAAGGCACGAGCGATTTGGCCTCAGCCAGCGCCTCGGCGGCGCGTTCAGGCTGGCCCAGTTTTCCGCGGATGACTCCTTCCCAGATGAGGAGCTCTGCATCCGGTTGCGTAAGTTGCGCTTTGGCTTCTTCGATAGCGGCCAGGGCTTCTTCCCATCGGCCCTCGAAGGCCAGCTGCTGCAGAGTGGAGAGCGCCTCGGAAGCGACGACTGTGTTGGGGTCTGGGGGGAAAACGAAGGTAAGCAGCGCCCAGACGATGGCCAGCAAGGCGACAATAGTGCCGAAGGAGATGCTAAGACGGCGAACCAGCCGTCGGCGGGCGGCGGCCACAACGTCATCCAGGCGCCACCAGAAGCCTGCGGCCGGCGGGTTTTGTTGGCGGAGCTGCGCCAGGCCGCCGGCGAGAGCGATGACCCGGACGACGCGTCCGGCTTCGCTGCGCAGTTTGCTTTGAAGGCTGGCCCACCTGGTGTATTCGGGCCTCAGGTCGAGGCCGCTGTCCTCCAGCTGGGTGAAGCTGTCTTCGATTTGGTCAAGAAGTTGGAGGAACGGCTCAACGTTGTGCCGGCGCAGCTGAACGATGAGCCGCTCGGCTTCGTTGAGATTTTCGCGAAGGCTTGTGGCGAGGCCTTGTCGTTCCTCTCGGATCGAGTATGCCACTACTGCGCGGCCTCCACGGCAACTGGTTCAGGCACGAGATTGGCCTCGGCCTGAGGTTGCTGGACGGGCGAGGCATTGACCGGGGCTGGAGGGGAGGCGCCGTTTCTCGATTCGGCAGCGGCCAACTCTTCTTCTCGCTGGATTTCACGATAGACGCGATTGATGCCTGACTTGATCTGGCTCTCAATTTTGGCCTTGCGTTCCAGCGGAACGGGGAAGAGTTCCAACATTTCGCCGACCAGGCCGCTTTTGGCCTCGTTCTTGGTTTTGCCTGCCAGGTAATAGTCGCGAACGCGCTGGCGTTTGAAGAGGATATACTCTTCAACTTTGATCGTGTCGTCAGGGTCGCAGACGGGGCCGTGGCCGGGGACGAGCCTTTCGGCGCCGAGGGCGCGAAGCCGGCGCAGGGCATCGACCCATTCCAGGGAGTCGGCCTGCGCCATGTAGGGATGCTGGTCGACCCAGAGGATATCACCGACGAAGGCGATCTTTTCTTCGGGCAGCCAGGCGATGCTGGTGGCGGGAGTATGGCCGCCGGCGTAGATGAGCTGCATTTCACGGCCGCCGTATTGGAGACGGGCGGAGTCGGTGAATGTCACGTCAGGGAGGATAATTTCGATATTGGTCAGCTGTTGCTGGATTTCCGGTTCCCGCTTAAAGCTGTTGTAGACCCGTTCCTTGAAGTTTTGCGTGTACCCCGACATCTCTTTGAAGGCGCGTTCATGGGCGATAATCGTGGTGGGCAGGAAATACTGGTTGCCCAAGGCATGACCGCGATGGTGGTCGGTATTGAAGACATAGAGGATCGGCAGGCCAGGGGCTTCGGCTTCGATCTGATTGCGCCAGTCTTTGGCCTGTTCGGGGATCAGGGGTGTATCGATCAGAATCAGACCTTCGTCGGTGACGACAAACCCCGGGGTACATCCTCGATAGAAGGTGTTGATAAAGAGGCCGGGGGCGATTTCCTGTCTTTCTCCCAGGCCCGTCACACCCAATTTGAAGGAAGTTCTACGTCTGGCTGCCATTGTGAAATCCCCTCGTCAAAATGTCTTCGTTTAGCGGAGACAACGTTGGTCTTCGCATGAAACTGGACCTGTTAAGCTGGTCACGGCATTCGCGGCACTCTGGTAGTCTACATTTTGTGAGTCGAATTTGTCAAGGATTGGGGGAAATAGGCAGGGGGAACTGAGGGGAAGGGAAGGGGAACTGCTTGCGGGAAGTCGCCTCCCTTAATTGGGGCGGAGCAGGTCAAGGAGTTCGTGAAGGAAAATCTGTGGATCTCAATCGGTAGAGGATGGGTTGCCGGGACATTGTTGGATGGCGCATTCGCCGTCGCGACGAGTAAGGGTGGAATCGAGGAGGACTCCGGCTACTCGTGGGCTTGGATGACGACTCGGCCTCCGTCCTTTACGTCGATGTTCAGGTTTTGGCGGTCCAGCAGCCGCATACCCACGAGAGGCGTCGTATCGGCGGCGTCGGCGAGGACATATCTTGTCTGGCCGTCCCAGACCACCGCGACATCGTATACATCGAAGGTCACTTCGCTGCCGTCGGCAAGGGTTGCCCGGCTGGTACCCTCAAGGGCCAATCCCAACTCCGCCGCCAACGCTGGCGGAACGGTCAGGAACCCGGTGAAGCCGGTGTCAATTATCGCTTCGATGTCGCTTGCCTGCCCCGACGGACCTTGTAGGGTCAGGAGCACGACCGGCTCATAGGCGCCGTTTACAACGCCTTCTATCACTCTGCGCCCCGAATGGGACGACCCCCAAAGTGATGCAGCGCCCGGTGCCCAACCCGGAGCAACCAGACATCAATCGCGCCAGGGCGCTGCGTGCGGAGTCGTTTCGCTGCCGTTCTAAGGTCGTCGGAGAGGGCCCAGCTTCCGCTGTCAACGTCGATCGCGACAAATTCCCCGTGGTGGTCGGCCTCTACCTGGGGACGGATGACTCGTTCATATATTTCGTCGCCCAAGCGGGCTGTCTCTTCGCTAGATCGGCGTGGGGGCATCGCGGCGCCCCCGAACTGGGCGGTCGTCCCGGTCGTCTCGGTGTCCTTCATGCGTCTCCCTTCGAAGCGTACTTCCTGTCACGGGACATTCTACCACTTGCGGGCATGTGAGACAACGATGGAAGGTTCGAAGGTGCGGTCCTATATCGAGGCAAACTTCTGGCTACCCTTGGATTACTGCAACCTTGCTTCAGTGGTCAGTGGTCGGTGGTCAGTGGTCAGAAGGCGTCGGGACGGGGAGGCTACGCGGGGCGGGGATTTGGCGGAGCGACTGGGAGGGGTTTGGCCCGGTTTGGGCGTGACGGGGTTGTTGGAAAGGGCTTGGTTGGCGGGGAGCAGAGGTGGGACTTTTTTTGGTGTAGGGTGATCATTTGAAAGGTGAGAGGTATGGCATTTAAAAAGGGAGATGCGAGAAGTGGGCGCCACATGCTATAATCTCTGCGAACCAGGCTGCGTCGCGGAGAGGCGGGGCAGCGGAGGAGAGTGGCCGCGACAGGAGGGCGGCAGATGACGAAAACAGTCCGACTCGGCGTCCTTACGAGTGGCGGTGACGCACAAGGCATGAATGCGGCCGTACGCTCGGCCGTTCGCGCCGCGCTGGAAAGGGACGCGCAGGTATTCGGGATATACGAAGGATTCCAGGGCATGATTGAAGGTGGAGATCAGATCCGCCCCTTCAATTGGGACTCTGTTGGCGGCGTGCTGCAACAGGGCGGCACTCTGTTGGGAACTGCCAGAAGCCCTGATTTTCTGAAGAGGGAAGGGCGCAAGGAGGCGGTGCGCAACCTGCTCCTGCAGGGGATCAATCGACTGATCGTGATCGGCGGCGACGGGAGTTTGACCGGCGCGCAGGTTTTGCGGGAGGAGTGGCGCGATTTACTGGGAGAGTTGGTGGCGGAAGGGCGACTGGACCCTTCGGTCGAGGAAGAATACGGGTTTCTTGGAGTCGCAGGTCTGGTGGGTTCGATCGACAATGACATGTTTGGGACGGATCTGTCGATCGGGACGGACTCGGCGCTGCACCGCATCACCGAGGCGCTTGACGCCATCACCAGCACGGCGGCCAGTCATCAACGGGCGTTTGTAGTCGAGGTGATGGGGCACCACTGCGGGCATTTGGCGCTGATGGGCGCGCTGGCTTCGGGGGCGGATTTCGCGCTGATTCCGGAAAGCCCGCCCAATCTGGATGCGTGGGAAGAGAGGATGTGCTCGATCTTGCGCAAGGGCCGCGAGATGGGCCGGCGGGACAGCATTGTGGTTGTGGCGGAAGGGGCGCAGGACCGTCACGGCAACCCGATTTCCAGCGCCTACGTCGAAGAGGTGCTGACCAAGTATCTGGGCGAAGAGGCGCGGGTGACGGTACTTGGTCATGTGCAACGCGGCGGTTCGCCCAGCGCTTCTGACAGAGTGCTGGCGACGTTGCTGGGGGCGGCCGCGGCGGAAGCTGTGCTGAACGCCAAGCCGAGCGACGAGGCGGTGCTGCTTGGCATCGAGAACAACAAGATTGTTCACAGCTCGTTGACGGAGTGCGTGGAGCAGACGCACAGAGTGGGACGCTGCATCCATGAATGCAGATTCGATGAGGCGATGGAGTACCGGGGGAAGGCGTATAAGGACTCTTTCCGCATATTGCGGACGCTGATTCGAGCCAACCCGCGCCCGCCGCAGCCCAATAAGAGGCGGATGCGTGTTGCCGTCATGACAGGCGGGGCGCCGGCGCCGGGGATGAACGCCGCGACGCGTGCGGTTGTGCGGATGTTGGAGGACAACGGCCATATACCGCTGGGCGTCAAGTGGGGATTTCGGGGCTTGATTGACGACGACATTCAGGAAATGAACTGGATGACCGTCAACGGATGGGCGCCGACGGGGGGATCGGAGCTGGGGAGCAGCCGCAAGACGCCGGAAGGCGCGGAGCTATACGCTGCGGCGCAGGCGCTCGAGAAGCATCGGGTCGACGCGATCGTCATGATTGGCGGCTGGGCCGGGTACCACGCGGTACACCGACTGTATGAAGAGCGGCATAACTTTCCGGCGTTTGATATTCCTCTGATCTGCATACCGGCCAGTATCAACAACAACCTGCCCGGCTCGGAACTGAGCATCGGCGCCGACACCGCTCTGAACAGCATCGTAGAGGTGGTGGACAAGATCAAGCAGTCTGCGGTGGCATTGAACCGGTGTTTCATTGTCGAGGTGATGGGCCGTTACTGCGGTTACCTGGCGTTGATGAGCGCCATCGCCACGGGCGCGGAACGCGTCTATTTGCACGAGGAGGGGATCACGCTCAAGGACCTCGAACGGGATATCGAGCTGTTGAAGCAGGGATTCCAGCAGGGGAAGCGTTTGGGGTTGATGATCCGGAACGAGACGGCCAACTCGTTCTATACGACCTCTTTCATTGCCGCGCTCTTTGAAGAAGAGGGAGGCGATCTGTTCGAGGTGCGGCAGTCAATTCTTGGGCACCTGCAGCAGGGGGGCAACCCGTCCCCGTTTGACCGCATCCTGGCGGCGCGACTGGCGTGGGAGGCGGTGCAGCGGATTGAAGAAACGGCGAGCCAACGGGGACGACAGAGATATTCGGAGGCTGGGGCTGTTTGCCTGGGCATTCAGGAAGGCGACGTAAACGCCACACCCTTGTACCGGATCCCCCGTTTGATGGACGAATATCATCAGCGCCCCTTGGAACAGTGGTGGATGGAACTGCGGCCCCTGGCACGCATGCTGGCGCAGCCTGGCCCTGGTTTCTTCGAACAGTCTGTGTTGGGTGAGGACGACCAGTCCTGAGAAGGACCGGCAGAGGAGTACTCTGTGGCAGACTACAACTCGGTCACAACCGCACTCAGGCGCGCCTACGATGCCCAGGCCGAGCAACGAGACAAACGACCTGTCCTGGAATGGAGACAGACGTTGTGGTCTCAGTTTCTGCGGCGCTTGCAGGCCGAAAACGTAGCGTCGCTGCTGGAGATCGGGGCGGGCACGGGCCAGGCAGGGCTCTTCTTTCAGGAGGGGGGCCTCAAAGTGGTCTGCACGGATCTGTCATTGGAGATGGTTCGCTACTGCCGTGCGAAAGGGTTGGAGGCGTACGAGATGGACTTTTTGCGGCTCGACTTTGCGGACGGCCACTTCGACAGCCTCTTCGCCCAGAACTGTCTTCTGCATGTGCCGAAAGCGGACTTCGGGGAGGTTCTGCGGGAGATCCGGCGGGTCGTGAGGCCTGGGGGTCTTCTGTTCATTGGCACGCGCGGGGGCAAGGACTTTGAGGGCGTGCGGGAAGAGGACAGCTATGAGCCAAAGCGATTCTATTCCCATTACACGGACGAGGCGTTGCGGTCGGTCCTGGGGCAGTTCTTCGAGGTGCTATCCTTTGAGGTGATTGGCAAGGAAGAGCAGGCGTCCACAGCGTTTCAAGCCGTAACCCTGCGCAAGCGACGGTAGACAAGGGGACGCGGCGGCTATGGGCGGCACAGCGCTATTTCTCTGCACCGGGAACTATTACCGCAGCCGTTTTGCCGAGCATTTCTTCAATGCGCTGTGCCGGCAGCGGGGGCTGGCATGGCAGGCGAGCAGCCGCGGTTTGCAGCCAAGCCAGGAGAACCTGGGCGCCATGTCCAGGTATGCGTTAGACCGGCTGCGGGCGCACGGCATCGAGCTGGGGGCCGAGCTGCGAATGCCGATGGAATTGCAGCGATCGGATCTGATGGAGGCCGACGTAACGGTTGCGGTGAATGAGGTTGAACACCGGCCAATGATGCAGGCGCTTTATCCTGATTGGGCCGACGGCATCAGGTACTGGCGTGTGCATGACCTGGATGTGACGGACGCAGAAACGGCGCTGGCCGCCATTGAGGAGGCGGTTCGGTCGTTGATCGAAGAACTCAGCGTACTCTGAGGACGATCTTGCCGATGTTTTCGTAGGCGGCCATGCGTTCGTGCGCGGCATGGGCCTCGGCCACGGGCATCACCGTGTCGATGACGGGCCGGATCGCGCCTTCTTCGATCTGGTTCCAGAACTGTTGTCGGAAGCGGCTGATGATTTCCGCCTTTTCGGTGACAGGCCTCGCACGCAGAACAGAGCCGATGAGCCGGGCGCGCCGGCCCATGAGCTGGCGGATGTCGATTGCGGCTTCGGCCCCGCCAAGCGTGGCGATGAAGACCAGCCGCCCCTTCACTTTGAGCAGGCTGACGTTGCGTTCGAGGTATTCTGCCCCCACCATATCCAAAATGATATCGACGCCTTCGCCGCCGGTAAATTCTTTTGTGCGGGCGGCGAAGTCTTCCGTGCGATAGTCGATGGCCAGGTCCGCGCCCTGTTCCAGGCAGGTATCCACTTTGTCGGGGCGGCCCGCGGTGGCAATGACGCGGCCGCCCGCTCCCTTTACCAGCTGAATTGCTGCGGTGCCCACCCCGCTTGCGCCGCCGTGGATGAGGACTGTTTCGCCCCGTTGGAATCCCGCTTCCATGAATATATTGACGTAGGCTGTCAGGTAGACTTCCGGCAGGCAGGCGGCTTCTAGGAGCGACCAGCCGGGGGGAATGGGGATGAGGAGGCGCTGGTCGACGGCGACTCGTTCGGCGTAGCCGCCTCCGGCCAGGAGGGCGCAGGCCTGATCTCCCACCTGCCATCCTTCAACGTTTGCGCCGGTTTCGATGATCTCTCCTGCCATGTCCAGGCCCATGATGTCGGGCGCGCCAGGCGGGGGCGGGTAGTTGCCTTCGGCCTGCGAGAGATCGGCGCGATTCAGCGTCGTTGCATGAATGGAAACGAGCGCTTCTCCCTGATTTACGATTGGCTCTTCGGTTTCTTGCCATACGAGCCGGTGACCAGACTGGGTCTTATCGACTACGATTGCGTGCATGGGGTTTATCCTTGGCGTGCGGCCTGCGATTGGAGTTCGTATAAGTTTTCTCTGCGAACGGCAGCTGGTAGGGGGAGGCTGGTCGGGGGACCTTGTAAGGTCCGCGTCCGTTCGTTCGGGTCGTGCGTTTCGACATCTTCAGGCCCGCGTTGCGTCTGAAGCAGGACGTCGGCTGTGAGCGGGCCGCCCGGCTCCTGACTGGAAATTGCCCTGCGACAGGGCCTTCGCAATGGTTTGCGGCGGCAACTTGAAATCGTTGCTTTGGCGACGGAATTACTGGTAGGCCAGAGATCCGTCGGGGCGGATGAGAAACGGTCTGTGCCAGGGGCGGCCCGGGTACGAGGCGAGGGCGTCGATGTTGAGGTCGATGCCGAGGCCGGGGCGATTTGGCAGTTCCAGGTAGCCGTCGATCAGCTTGACGGGTTCGTCGACGATTTCGGCGCGGCGGCCCTCGTCAGCCTTGTATTCGAGGATCAGGAAGTTGGAGGTGCTGGCCGCGAAATGGACATTTACGGCGGTGGCGACCGGTCCGCAAGGATTGTGGGGGGCGACGCTGGCGTAGTGCGCCTCGGCCATTGAGGCGATCTTTTTCATTTCCCAGAGTCCGCCGGTGATGCAGATGTCGGGCTGGATAATGTCGACGGCATGGTGGCCCAGCAGCTCGCGAAATTCGTGACGTGTGTAGAGCATTTCGCCGGTAGCGATGGGGACGTTGACCTTCTGGCTGAGTTTGGCGAGCGCGTCATAGTTTTCGGGTCGGAGTGGTTCTTCGACGAAGAGTGGCCGGTAGGGGGCGACTACCTCGCAAAGCTGGGCGGCGCGGCCGATTTCGAGGATGCGGGCGTGGGGGTCCAGGCCGATATCGATATCGGGTCCCACGGCTTCGCGGACGGCGGCGACGCGTCGTTCTGTCTCGCGCAGGGCGCGGTTCCAAGGCATCTGGTGCCAGCCGGGCGGGAGGGGACCCATTTTGAGGGCGGTGTAACCATAGGTCTGGATGAGGCGGATGGCGTCCTCTGCCGCCTCTTGGGGCGTGTTGCCGCCAACGCTCTGGTAGACGCGGACGCGATTGCGGGCTTTGCCGCCGACGAGCCTGTATACGGGCAGACCGGCGGCCTTGCCGGCGATATCCCAGAGCGCGTGTTCGATGCCGCTGATGGCGGCGTTGACAACGGAGCCGCCGGGGAAGCGGCCTCCGGCGTACATCAGATGGTAGAGGCCTTCGATGTCGCGGGGATCGCGTCCTGTCAGCCATTTTTCCAGGTCGTGGATGGCGGCGACGGTTGCGCCGTCGGGCCCGCACGAGAAGGGTTCGCCGACGCCGTGGATGCCTTCGTCGGTATGGACGACGACAAAGGGGATGGAGCGGTTAGCCAGTTCCGTCAGATGCGTGTCGATGCGGGTGATTTTCATTGTTGCGTCTCCTGTGACCAGTTTCGGAAATTATCATTTAGGGCGGTCCAGGTGTCAAACTGCAGTGGATAGTGGATAGTGGATAGTGGGGTAGCTTGGGGAACGGGGCGCTGTCTGAACGGGGATTTGGGGGGATTATGGGGATTTGGGGGATGGGCGGGCGCGCGGAAGGGTCTTGGGGGGGTGATGGGAATTGTAAACATTGTGGGGTAGGCGTCAGGGGGTGGCGGGGATGGGGATGGGCCGCGGGGTGGGCATTTTGGGGGTTGGGAGAGGCGGGGGAGAGGTTGGATACGTCTTTGGGGGATTGCACTGAGTTTTGCAGCTTGCTTCCCCAGGACTCATCGAGTCTGGAGTGGAATCTGAAGCTACCTTTTCCGGACGACTGCGGAGCAGGACTGCTTGTTTTGCGCGTGATTGATTGACTTTTGACTTTAGGTGTGCTTTTATGCCAGGCAAATATGGAGTGGGCAGCGTTGTGTGCTCAGGCGCAGTTGGCTGCGCGGGAAGACGCATTTTTTTGCAGGGGCGGCTCGGCCGGTGTCGCGGCGGGGGTCAGTGCCTTTGTGGGGGGCTCTCTCGGCAAATGAAAAGACTTGAAATCCAGATCGCCGTAGCGAAGGTCGCGAAATACGCGGCGAG
Source organism: Caldilineaceae bacterium (assembly GCA_022824025.1). Lineage (GTDB taxonomy): Bacteria > Chloroflexota > Anaerolineae > Caldilineales > Caldilineaceae > Bin5. The sequence goes on along the minus strand of JAJEBF010000014.1, from coordinate 399,387 downwards.
CGAGAGCGGGGATACGGTGGAGGTGGTGGAGCGCCCGCACGGCGGTATCAGCATCGTCGTTTCCGACGGCCAGCGGAGCGGCCGGAGCGCGAAAGCGATCAGCAACGTGGTGGCGCGGAAGGCGATGAGCTTGATCGCTGAAGGTGTGCGGGATGGCGCGGTGGCGCGGGCTACACACGATTATTTGCGCACCAACCGGGGCGGGAAGGTCAGCGCGGAGCTGGTCATTGCGAGCGTCGATCTGGTAACGGAGACGCTTGTTCTCAGCCGCAACAGCCGCTGCCCTGTACTGGTTCAGAGGGATGGCAGAACGGAGTGGCTGGACGAACCGTGCGACGCGATTGGCATTTATCGAAATACAAAACCCAATATCGTTGAACTGCCGCTTGCGCCCGGTTTGACGGCTGTAGTATTTACGGATGGAATCTGGAGCGCGGGGCGCCGCAGCGGCGGGTCCATGGATGTAGCCGGGGCGGCCAGGCTGAATGGGAGCGGCGGCGCTCCTTCCGCGATAGGCGGCGCCAAGGGGATCGCCGACAGCATCTTAGAGGCGGCTATGGAGCAGGACAAGGGGCGGCCAAAGGACGACTCGACGGTCCTGGCTATCATGGTTGGAACTCATGAGAGGGAGCAGAAGATCCGCCAGATGGAAATCACGCTGCCCATATAGGATTATCCTGACTGAGCTGGATTGCGTGTGCGTTATTCTGACCGCCGATGGGGGCGGCCTAAGTGAATTTGGACCTTGTCAAGATTGCAGGTGTGAGCGCGGCCGGCAAATCGACACTTGTGGCCGGGCTGAGAGAGTTGGGTTACAATGCCCGCCCTGTTGCCCAGGAGCACAGCCAGGTACAAGACATGTGGCAGCGTATCCGGCCGCCAAGGTGGCTGATATTTCTGGATGCGGACCTGGCAGCCCAAGGTGAGAGGCGTCCCGACGTGAGCTGGGACGAGCCCTGGCGCAGGACGGAACTGAAACGGCTTGGGCATGCGCGCAATTCGGCGGACCTGGTGATTGACACCAGCAGTTTGTCAGCGGAGAGGGTATTGCGGCAGGCAGTTGATTTTCTGCGCGAACGCGGCGCGGCCGCGGCGGACGGGCCGCTGGCAGTATTGCCGCGGACTGGGAGTGTGTGGCGCCGGGACTGAGGCAGGCATACGGTAGAGGCTTGGTCATTTTGGTTTCGCCTTCCGAGGATTCCAGGCAGAGGCTGCGGGCGCAGTGCGAAAGGGCGTATGGCGAGACATGGTATCGTGTACGCCAGGCGGCTCGCCTCCAGGACAGTAAGCGCAAGAGCGCGTAAGAGTTGGATTCGCATACACTCCGAACATAAGAAAACGAGAGGACTGCGTCAATGGCTGTTCAGACTGCAGGTCGGCTATTCGCCTTCAACATGTGGGCCTGGAAGAGAGTGTTTCCAAGTTTGGCGGCGCTTCCGGAAGAGGAGTATTTCGCTGAGCGCCCTTTCTTCTGGCACTCTCTGCATGGGCTGGCTGTCCACGGTTTCAGCTCAGAGAGGAATTGGCTGCTCCGATCCAGGGACGGCCGTTCGCCGCAGCCGGCGACAGCCGGGGAGTTCCCAACGTTCGCGGCTTTGCACAGTGCGTGGGAACCTCTGTGGGACGCGTGGCAGGCGTATCTCGGTTCGTTGGAATCGAGCTCGCTCACCAGTACTGTCACCTATCGCAATGACGAGGGCGCCGGATTCAGCATATTGCTGGATGATGTTTTGCGCCATGTCGTGAACCATGGCACTGAGCACCGAAGCCAGATGACACCGGTTCTGGCACAGTTGGGACATCCGACCGAACCGCTGGATTATGCCTATTTTGCCATTACCGAGAGACAGTAAGCTCGTTTGGCTGGTCTGATCTTCAGGTTGCTGACGCGCGGTCCGAGGGCTGCGCGCGAGCCTCCACTTCCCGGAAAATGAAATACAGGCGGCGTCCGTTTGGGGCGCGCATTTGGCGCGCGCTCCAGGGAAGTCGTTCGGTGGTTACGCGAAGAGGCGCGAAGAACGGCAACGGTGCATGGGGGATCGGCGGGGAGGGCGCCCACATGGGGCGCCCCTACAGGGGGAGGCGGGGCGGGCATTTGCCGATTGGCAACGACAAGGGGCAAGGCAGGACAGGCGGAAATTTCGGGTTACGTCGGGGGAATTTCGCTGGAGCCCGGGGGAAGCTTTTGCTGGCAATCAAGGATCTGGATGGCAAACAGGATACCTGGAAGGTGATTGACATTTCAGACTCTGCGTGCTATAAGGTTCCTGTGGTTGCTGCAGACGCCGGCCGTGTGGGAATGAGGCGGGCCAAGCTAGCCCCATACCCCACACGAATCAATTTACAGGTCGGGTGAACGGTGCAGGGAAGCTGCAACTGAAGACGACTCGCAACCAAGACTCATAAGGATGAATCTAATGTCTGTTCAATCCGTAAACAGGCTTTTTGAATACAACAAGTGGGCTTGGCGGCGGGTCTTTCCGAGCCTGGAGGCGCTCTCGGAGGCGGATTATCTCGCGGAACGCCCCTTTTTCTGGCAGTCGCTCCATGGATTGACAGCTCATAGTTACGGCGCGGAGAAAGTGTGGCTGCAACGGCTGGAGGGATTCAGTCCACCCGAATTGCCCGGCGCTTCCGAGTTTGCCTCTTTCGACGAAGTTCGGGCGGCGTGGGTCCCCCTGTGGGATGCGTGGGGGGATTTCCTTGGCAGCTTGACGAACAGCAGGTTCAATGACTTTCTCCTGTACCGCAACATCGAAGGCACGGCATATGAACTGAGAGTGGACGACGTTCTGCGTCACGTATTCAATCACGCCACTGAACATCGCAGTCAGATGACTCCTGTACTGGCTCAGCTGGGACATCCGACAGAGCCGCTCGACTTCGGGAGATTTGCCATGCGGGAGAGCAAGCAGGCGTGAGTAGGACGCAGGCATGGCAACGCCGGCTTGAGAGCCGGACTCATTGCAGGCTATTATCGCGTCAGACCAAGGAGAGAAGGCAAGAATGCGTTACACGGCAGAAAATGTGCTGGTGAGGCCGCAGACCGATGGCGAGGACCCGGGTCTGATCTTAACGGTGACGCCCCAAAGCGCTGGATGGGAGTACATATCCTTTCAGGCGAGACGGTTGGGCGAAGGAGATACGTGGTCCTTTGACACGGGCGAAAACGAGTTTGCGTTTGTCAATTTGACCGGACGTTACCGAGTCGAAAGTGACAGAGGCAACTGGACCGGAATCGGCGGGCGGGCTGATGTATTCAGCGGCGCAGCGCATGCGCTTTATTTGCCGAGACAGACCAGCCTTACGGTCACGGCGGAGGAGGCAGGCGAGTTTGCGGTAACGTGGACGCCGACGACTGAAGATCACGAACCGTGGCTGATCCGACCGGGGGACGTGGCGGTGAGCGTTCGCGGGGGAGACAACGTGAGCCGCCAGATCAACGACCTGCTGCCGCCGGGCTCGCCGGTCCACAGAATTGTGCTGGTCGAGGTCTACACGCCGAGCGGCAACTGGAGCAGCTATCCGCCGCACAAGCACGACGTCCACATTGAGGGCGAAGCGGGAGAGCTGGTCGAGGCTGATTTGGAGGAGGTCTATTTCTATCGGATCGACCGGCCTGAAGGGTTCGCCTATCAGAGGGTCTATACGGACGAAAACTCGCCGATGCACGCTGCGGGCAATCCGATTGATGCGCTGGTGCGGGTCGGCCACAATGAGGCGGTGCTGGTGCCGGAGGGGTATCATCCCGTCGTGAGCATGCCGGGCTACACCACGTATTATTTGAATGTGTTGGCGGGCAGCGCGCAGAGCCTGGCAAACCAGGAGGACCCGAATTACGGTTGGGTAAAGGACGGTTACGCAGGGGTGGACGAGAGGCTGCCCCTGTACTGAAACATCAACGTATTTCAACAAGGGTGAAAGGCGTTCGCAGTCGCCTGATTTGGCCCGGAGAAGCCAGAAAAATGACGATGGAAAATGGTAAGAGAAAGTATGACTCGCTGCACATGGGTCGTTCCTCAATAGACCTGTACAGCAACGATGTGGGGGCGCCGTTTTCGGACATCGGCAGCTTTGCCGCGTATGTTGGAGGGTCGCCGACAAATATCAGTGTGGGCGGGGCGCGGTTGGGCTTGAAGACGGCGCTGGTGACTGGGCTGGGTGAGGATCCGGTAGGGGATTTCATCGCCGACTTTCTGGAGAAGGAGGGGGTCGATTTCAGTTTCAGCCCGCGCAAACCCGGACATCGCACCAGCGCGGTTGTGCTCGGCATCGAGCCGCCGGACCGTTTTCCGCTGGTCTATTACCGGGAGAACTGCGCGGACATAGAGTTGACGATAGACGATGTTCTGGCTGCGCCGGTGGCGGATGCCAAGGTGTTTCAGTTTGCGGGCACGAATCTTAGCAAGGAGCCGAGCCGGAGTTCCACGATGTTCGGCGCGGAGTATTCGCAGCAGGTGGGCACCACTGTGGTCTTCGACCTCGACTTCCGCCCGGATCAGTGGCATGATCCGCGGGCGTTCGGCGTGGTGGCGCGGTCCGTTTTGCCGAACGTGGATGTGGTAATTGGAACGGAGGATGAGATCAACGCTGCGGTGCTGAGCGACGCCAGCCAGATGTCTCTGACCCACTCGCAGATATCTGATGCGAAGGTTGAGGGGGATGTTAAGGCGGCGCTAGAGTGGCTGCTGGCCTTGGGGCCGAAGGCGGTGGTTGAGAAGGTGGGCGCGCTTGGTTCGCGGGTGCATTTGGCCGGTGGCGAGGTTCTGGAGGCGCCGGGTTTTCCGGTGGAGATCTACAATATACTGGGGGCGGGGGACGCGTTCGGGGCGGGGTTCATCTACGGCTATGTCAATGACTGGGGATGGCAGCGTTCTGCCCGGCTGGGCAATGCCTGCGGGGCCATCGTCGTGCTGGCGCACGGCTGCGCGAACTTCATGCCGACATACGACGAGGTGATCTCGTTCGTGGAAGAGCGGGGAGGGTTTTAGGTGCGGCGCCGCACAGAGGGGACTGAACTTTCTTGTTGGCAGCCCTCTGCCGAAGGAGTTCTTGCACGCGTAGCCGACCAAATGGGAATTCCATGGGCAAGGTCTCGGTTTCAAAACTGACAGCTAAGAACTACAAGAATATCCGTCTGGAAGAAGGCCTCGATTTGGGTCCGCTGACTGTCTTCATTGGCGCAAATGGATCGGGAAAGAGCAATGTTATTTCGCTGTTCAGGTTTCTGCAGGAGTGTGTAGCCGGTTTCGGGGCGGGCGATCAGAGGGGCCGCACCAGCTTTGAGAATGCTGTTTCCCGGCTAGGAGGGGCCAAGATCCTGGATGGGACCGTCGACGCGCCCGCCAAGGTGGAAATCAAGTATCAGTTCGCGCTTGATAAAGAAGAGGCAACACTGGGAATCGAGCTACTGGCTCCGTGTGCGTATCATGGCGTCATTGTAGAAAGAGAGTTTCTCGCCCTTGGAAACGGTGATTCGGATCCCCGTATATTTTATCGAGTCCAGGGCGGACAAGGCGGCAGTGGTTCCGGCGTGATTTCCGTGTCAGACTATCCTGAACCGATTACAAGGACGATGGTTGACCCAAAGGGCCATTTGGAGAGCATAAAGAACATCCCGAACAATGAACTCGCGCTTTCGGTTTTGCCCCGGCTACTTGAATCCAGCATTTTGGCCCCTGGATCAGTGCCTCTCTATGGGCCGCGGGGAAAACTAATCGACTCGACCGTTTCGTGGAAGTTTTACAATGCAATCAGCATGGATGTGGAGGAGATAAAGTCGTCTGACCCCAAATTAGGCCGTTCAGACCTGTTCGTGTCACCTTCGGGAGATAATCTGGTTCTTGTCCTATATAACTTGATTCACGAAGACTTTGCGTTTGAAGAGTCGCTGAATCTCATGATCAGGGACATTCTACCTGTCACTCAAAAGATCCGCGCCCTGGCTCTAGGGAGGAGCTCTGTTTTCCTGGAGTGGCGCGTGGAGGGTTGTTCGGAGCCATTCTTTCTGGATGAGATGTCTGACGGCTCAATTCGCATGTTATGTTGGGCCGCCATTCTCAGTTCTCCTCGCCTGCCATCGTTCATCGTATTGGACGAACCCGAGCTGGGGATCCATCCGGCCTGGATGCCGTTCCTGGCGGCGTGGATCAAGAGCGCCGCGCAGAAAACACAGGTAATCGTGACCACACATAGCCCGGACCTATTGGATCATTTTACTGACCAGCTTGATGACAGAGGATACATATACAGCTTTCAACAGGATCCCGCCCGTCTGAGTCACTTCAAGCCCAGGCGCCTTAGCAGGGACGCCGTTTCCGGCTGGCTGGAAGAAGGCTGGCAGCTAGGCGACTTGTACAGGGTGGGAAATCCCGCGGTTGGGGGGTGGCCGTGGTAGTGTGGGTCTTCTCAGGAGGCGGAGAATCTGAAGTGAGAGGTTTGGTCCCACTCCTAAGAAGGATGGGTTCGGAACACACATTTGAAAGAAAGTCCCCCATAAGACGGAGGCATAGGCCACGCCCAGCGCAAGAGCCGGGCTATGGGCACACAGGAGTAAGCCTTGCCCAGCAGATGGAGAAGCTGCCTACTGAATCGCTAAGAGCAGATGATCGTTGTGATTGGATTCTCGTCATTGATGATTTTGATTGCCATGATCCGAAGGTTCGGAGAGAGCTCTTCGACAGATCAATAATGAATGTGGACAAGGCGACCAGTATCGATCGCTATGTTGGGTTTGCCTCACCGGAAATAGAAGCGTGGATTGTCGCGGATTGGGACATTTCAATGGCCAGGGATCCGGACTTTCGCGGCTGTCACAATCAGATGCGTCACTGGCTGAGCTCGCAGAAGGATGTTTCTTTTGACCAGCCTGAGACCTTTAGCTGTTTGGACGAGGACAGGGGTTCATGTGTTGACAAGCTTTCTGACGCGCTTGTTGAATCTTCGGTCCAATGCGGGGCGCGGTCCCCCTATTCCAAAGGCGTGCATACGGCAAGGTTTCTGCAAATGATTTCAACGGACATTGTACACAGCAAATGCCCTCTCTTTCGCGAGTTGCGCAACCGGTTGACCGGGAAAGAATAGGATAGGGACGAGATGAAAGTAAGAGTTGCGACAGCGCCTGTTTCCTGGGGTGTCCTGATGAAGGACACGCCGAACGTTCCTCAATACAGCCAGGTCCTAGATGAGATTCAGGAGGCCGGGTATGTGGGAACGGAGTTGGGGCCTTACGGCTACCTGCCCTTTGACGCGGCGAAACTGCGAGACGAGTTGGAGCGGCGCGGGCTGGCGCTGATTTCAGCCTTCACGATCTTCAACTTCCTGGCGGGCAAGGAGGACGAGACGGTCTACCGGGAGGCGCTGGAGACGGCGCAGGTGCTTTCGGCCATGGGATGCAGTCATATTGTGCTGTCTGACGTGCTGTTTGTGGAGGAGAGGCGGGCCAGTCGCGCCGGTCGCATCCGCCCGGAGGATTCTCTTGGCGAGGCGGAGTGGAAGCGGGCCGCGGCGAATGTGGACGCTTTCGCGAGGGTCGTTTTCGACGAGTACGGCATGCGGTGCGCCGCGCATCCGCATGTGGGGGGCTACCTGGAGACCGACTTCGAAATCGACGCTCTGTTGGAGCGCACCGACCCGGAACTGGTCGGGCTGTGCTTTGACATGGCGCATATTGCGTACGGCGGCGGCGACCCGGTTGCGGTTCTCGACAAGTGGCGGGAGCGCACGTGGTATCTGCATATCAAGGAGTGCGATGGTCTCGTGCGCGAGGAAGTCATTGGGCGGGGTGGCGACTACTATGATGGGGTTCAGTCCGGCGTATTCCCGGAATTGGGCCGAGGGACGATTGACTGGCGCCGGATTAACCGCATATTGGAAGAGATGGACTTTGATGGGTGGGGCACGGTTGAACAGGACATTCTGCCGGGGATGGGCATCGATGCCCTGGCGAGCGCCAGGCGCAACCGGGCGTATCTGCGTACGGAACTTGGGTGGTAGACGGTTTGCTTCCCCTTGTGGCGGGAAGCCTTGAAGGGCAGTTATTTGGCGTTGGACACTCTCATAGGTACTTCCATATAAGGAGAGCGCGACAGCGAAGGGGCTTCCGGTCATCTTCATCACGCATAATGTCAACCATATCTACCAGGTATCGGACAGTTACACGATCATCCGACAGGGAGAGAAGGTGGGCACGTATCAGAAGGGGGACCTTTCACAGCAGGACATCGCCGACCTGATTACCGGGGCGCGGGAGAGTTAGGGTAAACTAGGGGAGCCAACGCAAGGAAAGGCAACCTTCGAAAAATAAATCAGGAGCAGTCCATTGGAATCATCCAGTTCCATGCAGGGCAAATATGCCGTCGTGACGGGCAGTACACAGGGGCTGGGCGAGGCTGCTGCCCGCTTGTTTGCGGCGCGGGGAGCGGCGGGGATCATCGTAAGCGGCCGGAACGCGGACCGGGGCAATGCGGTGGCGGCAGAGTTGCGCGCGGGGGGCTGTCAGGCGCATTTCGTACAGGCCGACCTGGCCGACGTTGCGGCATGCCGGGGGATCGTCGCGGCCGCGGATGAGCGCTTTGGGGCAGTTCACGCGCTGGTAAACAGCGCGGCGCTGACTGTCCGCGGCAACATTTGGGACACGAGCCCCGAGCTTTTTGACAGGATTATTGCCATCAACACACGGGCTCCGCTGCTTCTGATGCAGGACGCGTGCAAACTGATGCGGCGCGAAGGAAACGGCGGGTCGATCGTCAATATCTCCAGTGTCGCCTCCTACGGCAGCGAGCAGTTTCTGCTTCCCTACACAGCTTCGAAGAGCGCGTTGAATGCGATGACGAAGAACGTCGCGTATGCCGTGATGCGGCACGGGATCAGGGTTAATGCGCTTGCGGTGGGATGGATGGATTCGCCTGCCGAGGATTTCATTCAGCGCAAATTCCATTCTGACGGTGAAGACTGGTTGGAGAAGGCGGAGGAGGAGCAGCCCTTTGGCCGGCTTCTGAAGACGGATGAAGTGGCGCGTGCGATCGCTTTTCTGGCGTCCGACGAGTCTGGCATGATGACAGGCAGCGTGATCGATTTTGACCAGTCGGTACGGGGCGCGGGCCCTGTTTCGAAGCCGCCGCCGCTCGACGATCCCTACTGGAAGGTCGGGGCCAAGGACTAGCGCACGCATGGACCGGTGGTCGACAACGCCGGCCATCGCGCCCTGAGTCTGCTTCTATCCTGTCACCGGCGGACCGACGGGAGTTCAATTCACCACAGGGCAAAACCGAAGATGAGAGATACGGTCAACATTGGTGTGATTGGCGCGGGCGGCATGGGTGGCAGACATGCCGTCAATCTGACTGACGAGATTGGATCAGCCAGAGTGGCCGCGATCATGGATGTGGACGCGGCGCGTGCGGAAGAGGTGGCGGCCCGATGCGGCGGATCGAAAGTGTACGCCGATGCCGAGGCGTTGATCGCGGACCCTGATGTTGACGGTGTTGTGATCGCGGCGCCGAACCGGTTTCATGCCGAGTTAACGCGTTCTTGCATCGCTGCGGGGAAGCCGGTTCTATGCGAAAAGCCGCTGGCCACGGACGGGGAGGAGGGGCGCGGGGTTATAGAGGCCGAGGTCAGAGGGGAAAGACGGCTGACGCAGGTCGGATTCATGCGAGAGTATGATCCTGACCATCTGGCGGTCAAGCGGGTCAGCGATAGCGGCGAGCAGGGGAGTGCGCTGGTCTTTCGCAGTGTTCACATCAACCCTGGGTGGAATGATTATCCTGAGCTGAGTGACGTAGTCAACGGATCTCTCGTGCATGACATCCACTCGGCGCGGTGGATGATGGGTGAGGAGATCTCCCGCGTGTATACATCGTACATTCCGTTCTCGCCGGCCATGCCGGACAGCGCACGATATGTGGTTGTTCAACTGCAGTTTGAGAGCGGCGCGCTGGGTAGTCTTGAGTGCAACGCGGATGCGGGATACGGCTATGAGATTTCGGTCAGCATCACCGGTGAGAGCGGGGTGGCACAGTCCGGCCCACTGCCAAGCCCGGTTGTACGCCGAAGCAACGCGATCCGCCAGTGGGTGGAGGAGGACTGGCTGCAGCGTTTCCGGGTGGCCTATATAGATGAGATGCGGGCGTGGGTGAAGTCGATTGGGGAGGGGAGGGCTGCCGGGCCGAGCGCGTGGGACGGCTATGCGGCGATGCTGGTCGCCGATGCGTGCATTGAATCGGGCGTGCGTTCGAAACCGGTGGAGGTGGATTTGCCCGATAGGCCGTCGATCTACGGATAGCGGCGCGCGCGGCTGCCCGCAAGGCAATGTAGTTGTCTGAGGTCGGGGACCAGTGGCAGCTGGCAGGAAGAGGTCTTTGACTGGGGCACTGGGAATGTGTGAGCGGCTCAGGCTTCGCGGTTACGAAGGAAGAGTATTCATCCTGGGGGAAGAGAGGGCAAAATGAAGACGGAACGACTGACGATGGCACAGGCGATCGTTCGTTTTCTCAAGGCGCAGCACAGCGAACGGGATGGGGTGGAACAGACTTTTTTTGGCGGCTGCTTTGGGATTTTCGGGCATGGGAATGTGGCGGGCATGGGACAAGCGCTGCAGCAGTACCCGGATTTCCGCTACTATCAGACGCGCAATGAGCAGGCGATGGTGCATACTGCAGCGGCATACGCGAAGCACAGCAACCGGATGCGGACGCTGGCCTGCACGAGCTCGATCGGGCCGGGCGCGACGAATATGGTTTCGGGCGCGGCGACGGCGACGATCAACCGGCTGCCAGTGCTTCTTCTGCCGGGCGACATTTTTGCGCGGCGCAATGTGGCGCCCGTGTTGCAGCAGTTGGAGTCGGAGCACAGCCAGGACATTTCGGTCAATGACTGCTTCAGACCGGTTAGCCGGTACTGGGATCGGATTAACCGGCCGGATCAGCTGGTCACATCGTTGATTGAGGCGATGCGTGTGCTGACGAGCCCGGCGGACACGGGCGCGGTAACGCTCTCGATTCCGCAGGACGTGCAGACGGAGGCATTCGACTATCCTGCGGCGCTGTTTGAGAAGCGGGTATGGTCGGTGCCGCGCAACCGGCCGGACCAGGGGGCATTGCGGCGGGCGGCGGAGGCGATCCGCGCGGCGAAGAAACCGCTGATCATTGCGGGCGGCGGCGTTCTGTACAGCGAGGCGGCGGATGCGCTGAGGGCGTTTGTCGACCGGTTCGGGATTCCTGTCGCTGAGACGATGGCGGGCAAGGGCAGCCTGGTTTACGACCACCCACTGCAGTTGGGGGCGGCGGGGGCGACCGGCACTTTTGCGGTGGAGCAGGTGGCTGACGAGGCAGATGTTGTGATTGGCATCGGCACTCGCTACAGTGATTTCACAACGTCCAGCAAGACGGCGTTCAAGCATCCGGACGTGCAGTTCGTGAACATCAATGTCGCCGAGTTCGATGCGTACAAGCATTGCGCGATCGCGCTGGTGGGCGATGCGCGGGCCACGCTGGAGGAGTTGAGCGACCTGCTGGGCGGCTACCGGAACGGCGACGAAAACGTCGCCCAGGCCCAGAGGCTGCATGACGAGTGGGAAGCGGAGGTGCAGCGCAACTATGATTTGCACGAGGCCGAGAGCGGGCTGCCCTACCAGGGGGCGCTGATTGGGGCCGTAAACGACGGGGGCGACCCGGACGCGGTGATGGTCTGCGCGGCGGGCAGTTTGCCCGGGGATATGCACAAGCTGTGGCGCGCCCGCCATGCCAAGCAGTATCATCTTGAGTACGGTTACTCCTGCATGGGCTATGAGATTGCCGGGGGATTGGGGATCAAGATGGCCGACCCGGACCGGGAGGTCTACGTGATGGTGGGCGACGGCAGCTATCTGATGATGAATACAGATTTGATTACGTCGATTCAGGAAGGATACAAGCTGACTGTGGTCTTGATGGACAACAGCGGCTTTCGCTCGATTGGAGCGCTCAGCCGTTCGCTGGGCCAGGGCGGTTTTGGCACGCGCTATGTCTTTCCGGACCAGGTGGAGGTCCCCCACAGGAACGGGCAATCCTTTGACAGCCTGCCTGCGGATGGGCCCGGCTATGATGTCGATGCGCTGCCGGTGGATCTGGCAGCGAATGCCGAGAGCCTGGGATGCCACGTGATCCGCTGCCAGAGCGTGCATGACGTTGTGCAGGCGCTGGAGGATGCCAAGGCAGTTGAGAGGACGACGGTCATCCACGTGCCCAATGATCGCTATCTTGGCGTTCCGGGCTACAGCTGGTGGGATGTGCCGGTGGCCGAGGTGAGTGAGATGGACGAGGTGAATGCGGCGCGCGAGGAGTGGGAAGAGATGCGTTCGACGGAGAGATATTATATTTGAGGCACGTGAGAGTGGACGAATTGCAGGCAGGGCTCTCGCTTGGCGCGGTATCGGGGAGCGCGGGAGCCGCCTGAGAAACAATTTCAGGCATCGGGTTTCTGCAAAGGAGAATTACAGTGGTTGCGTCGGTGACACCGAGGTCGAATGAGGTTGAAAACTACGAAAAGGACCGCGGAAAGCCGATGCCGAGCTTCAACCACGGAGTCGTGCAGGCGAATCTGATTATCGCTCTCAATGTCGCCTGTCGAGACAGATTCCTGATTGCCAGCGAGCTCTCACTGGCATCTGAACCGCCCATGACTCCTGATATTTCCATCTGTCGCGTGCGGCAGCCAGACTGGTTGCACGACGAAATACGCGTGGAAGAGGCGCCACTGGCTACGGTTGAAATTGTGTCGCCGTCTCAAAGCATCAGTGACTTTGTACCCAGAATCGAAGCGTATTTCCGCTTTGGCGTACGGTCGGTCTGGCTGGCGCTTCCGCCGCTGAAACAGGTGGCCGTATTCGTTCCAGGCTCGGAACCCGTGGTTTTTGGCAAGGGAAAGGTTGTCGACGCCGCGTTGGATGTCAGTGTTGCACTTGACGAGATCTTTTCATAGATGCGGTGAACAGAACAGATGGGAGGCGAGAGACTGTCAGTTGCGTCCAAGGCACGAGGAAGCGGAGTGAGGCTACAGGGGCGGTTGATGCGCTTTCCATGGCCGCGTAAGCCGCGATGGGTAGGGCGGGCTCGCCAAAGGCGGGTCAGGTGGAGACGATTGCGGGAGCAGCATTCCATTGGAGGCTATGTCCCGTACATTTTGGCGCAGGTGACTTAACTTGACGAATTGGCTGACTTGGGTGAAGTCGCAGCGCCGGCAAACAGCCCGTTGGCTCAAGGTTGCACTGAAGGTGAGATGGTCGGTTCGGCGCGCACTGGTCTTGACAGGAGAACAGGTGAAATGACCGCAACGCTTCCCGCAGATACAACTTATTCGGAGAAGTACGAACAGGAACGCGGGAAACCTATGCCCAGCTTCAACCACTACTTTGTTCAGACGCAGTTGCAGTTTGCCCTTCATGAGGCTTGCGGGGACAGGTATCTTGTTGGAGGGGAGCTGTCACTCAGTACGGAGCCAACGACGACTCCGGACCTTGCTGTCTGCAATTTTCGCCACCCGGACTGGTTGCACGATGAAGTACGTGCAGTGGAACCCCCGGTCATGGTGGTCGAGATCCTATCCCCTTCGCAGAGCGTCAATGAAATCATCCCCAAAATTGAGGCCTATTTCCGTTTCGGGATCAGATCGGTTTGGCTGGTGCAACCGCCCTTGAAGCAGGTGGCCGTCTTCACACCGGAGATGGAGCCGCGTGTGTTTGTAGAGGGCGATGTCGTTGACCCGACCTTGGATGCCAGCGTGTCACTTGACAAGATATTTTCCTAAAAGGGGTGAGAGATATGACACAGAGTCAGGAACTGCTCAACTACGTCAATGGCAGTTGGCAGCATAGCGCTGCAGCGGAGGCGCTTGACGTGCATAACCCTGCGACGGGGGCTGCGATCGCCACGGTGGGGTTGTCGCCGACGGCGGAGGTGGATGCGGCGGCTCGCGCTGGGTTGAAAGCCTATGCAGCGTGGCGCGAGACGCCGGTCGTTGATCGCGTCCAGCCGCTGTTCCGGTTGAAGATGCTGCTGGAGGAGCATTTGGAGGAGATCGGACGGGTGATCACGGAGGAGTGCGGCAAGACGTTTGCCGAGAGCGTGGGCGAGATGCGGCGGGGCATCGAGAATGTAGAGGTGGCCTGCGGCGCGCCTTCGCTCGTTCAGGGCTGGAATAACGAGGACATTGCCAGCGGGATTGATGAGCATATGCTGCGCCAGCCGCTGGGCGTCGTGGCCGCGATCACGCCGTTCAATTTTCCCGGCATGATCCCGCTCTGGTTTCTTCCCTACGCGGTGGCGACGGGCAACTGCTTCATTCTGAAGCCGAGCGAAAAGGTGCCGATGACGACGCAGAAGCTGTTTGCGTTGATCGAAGAGGCCGGATTCCCGCCGGGGGTTGTGCAGCTTGTGAACGGCGGCGCGGATACGGTCAACGCGATCCTGGATCATCCTGACATTCGGGCGATCAGTTTTGTGGGGTCGACGGCGGTGGCGAAGTATGTTTACAGCCGGGCCACCGCGAACGGGAAGCGGGCGCAGTGCCAGGGCGGAGCGAAGAACCCGGTGGTGATCATGCCGGACGCGGACATTGGGTCAACGACGCAGATCATGGGCGACTCGGCGTTTGGTTGCGCGGGCCAGCGGTGCCTGGCAGTGTCGGTGGCGGTTACGGTGGGAGAGGCGAAGGACCCGTTTACGGAGAGCATTGCGGACCTGGCGGCGAGCCGCAAGGTCGGGTATGGGATGGACGAGGCGAGCGAGATGGGTCCGGTCATCACCAGCGAGAGCAGGGATCGGATCGAAGGATTGATTGCGGCAGGCGCGCAGGAGGGGGCGCGCGTGCTGGTAGACGGACGGCAGAAGCGCGTCGCCGGATATGAAGACGGTTACTGGGTCTTTCCGACGGTATTGGATGCGGTGGCGCCGACCAGCGAGATTGCCAGCACGGAGATTTTTGGGCCGGTGCTCAGTCTGATGCATGCGGATACGATCGAGGAAGCGATCGCGCTGATCAATGATCGGAGCGTGAGCGCGTACGGCAATATGGCCTGTCTGTTCACGAGCAGCGGCGCGGTGGCGCGCCAGTTCCGTCACGAGGTTGACGCCGGCAACATTGGAATCAACATAGGTGTGGCGGCTCCGATGGCCTTTTTCCCGTTCAGCGGCTGGAATGAGAGCTTCTTTGGCGATCTTCATGCGCAGAGCCGGCATGGGATCGAGTTCTATACGCAGACGAAGGTTGTGGTGGAGCGCTGGCCGCAGGAGTGGAGCAGGAAGTTCTAGGGGCGGGCTCAGTTCGCGATCTGGATTCAGATTGACGCGCGCCCCGCCGACTGCAGTGTCCTCAGGACACGATGGAAGGCGGGGCCGTTTTGAATCAGGCGGGCAATGAAAACGGGAGGCAAGCGAGATCCGCATGGCCCGAGAGATAGGCATTGGCGTGATCGGCATGGGCTGGATGGGGACGGTTCACAGCCGATCGTACAGGATGTTGAACGACCGATTCCACGACAGCGGCGTTCAGGCCAAGTTGGTGGTCTGTGCCGACGATGTGGCGCACCGGGCGGAGGAGGCCAGGCGGACGCTGGGGTTCGCCGAATCCACGACGGACTGGCGTGAGGTGGTCGAGCATCCAAAGGTGGAGGTGGTGAACATTGCCGCGCCCAATTTTCTGCACAGGGAGATGGTAGAGGCGGCTACGGCGGCGGGAAAGCACGTCTTTTGCGAGAAGCCGGTCGGCCGCAGCCCGCAGGAGACGGCCGCGATTGAACGGATGGCGCGTGCCGCCGGGGTGATGAGCTTTGTGGGATTCAACTACCGGTGGGCCCCAATGGTGCGGCATTGCAAGGCGCTGATCGAGGCGGGGACGTTGGGGCAGCTGACGCACTACCGGGGCCGGTTTTTCACCATGTACGGCAGCAACCCCTATGGCATGCTGACGTGGCGATTCAAGAAGGAGCAGGCTGGCCTGGGCGTGCTTGGCGATATCATGTCCCATACGGTGGATATGGCGCACATGCTTGTCGGCCCGATTCGGCGGCTGGTGAGCAGCTGGCATACATTTATCGGGGCGCGTCCTCTGCCTGTGCCGGGACAGGGCACACATTTTTCAGTGGGCAAGGAGGGCGATCCGACCGGCGAAGTGGAAAACGAGGACTATGTTGGCGCGCTGGTCGAGTTTGAGAATGGAGTGCGAGGCAGTTTTGAGGCGTGCCGGGTGATTTTTGGCCCGAAGTGCGAGATGTCTTTCGGGGTGAACGGCACGGCGGGGGCGGCCAACTGGAACTTCGAGCGCATGAACGAGCTGGAGCTGTATCTGCCCGGTACGGACGGGATGCAGGACGGCTACACAACCCTGCTGGGTGGACCGGCCTACCCCGACCACGGGCGCTTCAACCCGGGCGACGGCATCGGGCTGGGCTATGAGGACCTGAAGGTGCTGGAGGCGCACAATTTTCTGATGTCGATCGCGGAAGGCGTGCAGCGGTCGCCGAGCTTTGCGGATGCGTTGCGCCTGGCGGAGGTGCAGGAGGCGATGACGCGCTCGTGGGAGAGCGCGTCCTGGGAGGAAGTGCGGCCGCTTGCAGAGGAAGAGGGCAGCCCGCAGCCGCCCAAGGTAAACGGAGAGAGCTAAGATGTCGGAAAGAGTCAGGGTCGGAGTTGTCAGCACGAGCTGGTGGGCGGATGCGATGTATTTGCCGGCGCTGGACGCGCATCCTGGGGCGGATGTCGTCGCGGTCTGCGGTCGCAACCGGGAGCGGGCGGACGCATTTGCCGCCCGCTGGGGCATCCCGCAGGTGTATACGGACGCGGGGGCTTTGATTGGCAGCGGAGAGATCGACGCGCTGGTGGTGGCGTCCGGCCATGAGAGTCACTATCCGATCACGATGGAGGCGCTGGAAGTGGGGTTGCATGTTCTATGCGAAAAGCCACTGGCGTTGCGTTACGGCCATGCGGAGGAGATGGCGGCGCTGGCGGCGGAAAAGGGAGTGACGCACTGCACGCCGTTCACCTACCGGTTCATGCCGACCAACCGGTATATCAATGAACTGATCGAGGATGGTTACATTGGCAGGCCGTATCATCTGAATCTGCGGTACTATACCGGCTATGCGCGCACGCCCGGCTACGGATGGCGGCATGATCGGGCCTATTCGGCCACGGGCGTGCTGGGCAATATCGCGTCGCATTTCTTCTATTTAGCGTACTGGTGGTTTGGCGAGGTAACGGACGTGTTTTGCCTCGCGGGGGAATTTGTCGACCGGCCCGGCGAGACGCCTGAAGGGGAGCCCTATGACCGGACGGAGGACGCGGCGTACACGTTGCTGCGCTTTGCCAACGGCGCGCAGGGGCTGGTGCAGGCGTCGGCCGTTTGCACGGAGGAGACGGCGTTCGGGCAGAGGCATGAGTTTGATCTGCACGGCGAGGAAGGCACTCTGCGCAGCGTGATCGACTGGGACAGGCGGCAGGATGTTGAGGGCACGAGGCGGGGTGAAGGGCCAACGCGGCCGCTTGAATTGCCGGAGCATGTTTGGGGCGCGGCGCGGCGCGATACGGTGCATAACACGTATCGCGATGTCTTCCGCGTCGAGGACCATATGACGAGGGGTTGGATCAATGCAATCGCGGCAGGACAGCCGTTCAGTCCCAGCCTTGAGGATGGCGCGATCGTGCAGCGGATGATTGACGCGGCGGCTCTGAGCGCGGCGGAGGGACGATGGGTTGCGATGCAGGAGATCGGCTAGGGGGACCGCAGTGGGCAACGAGGTGAGATTCGCGATTCTGGGCGCCGGGCGGATTGGTCAGGTACATGCGGAGAATCTGACGCGGCACGTTCAGGAGGCAAAGGTTGTCGCGATTGCGGATGTCGTTCCAGAAGCGGCAGAGCGGGCGGCGCGGCGTTTTGGAATCCCGCAGGCAAGTGGAGATCCGGTTGAGATTCTCCACCGGGACGACGTAGACGCGGTCGCGATCTGTTCATCAACGGAGACGCATGCTGAATTCATCATACAGGCGGCGCGGTCCGGCAAGCATGCGTTTTGCGAGAAGCCGATCGCGCTTGACCTGGCTGCGGTCGACGAAGCCCTGGCAGCTGTGGACGAAAGCGGGACAAAGCTGCAGATTGGCTTCAACCGGCGCTTTGATCCGAACTTCCGCGGCATACGCGATGCGGTGCGGGAAGGCGAGATCGGCGCGCCCTACCTGGTGCAGATCACCAGCCGCGATCCGGCCCCGCCTCCGATCGGATATGTGAAGAGTTCGGGCGGGTTGTTCCTGGACATGATGATTCATGACTTCGACATGGCGCGGTTTCTTCTGGACGACGAGGTGGAGGCGGTGTCGGCAGCCGGGGCGGTTCGGGTGGATCCGGCGATCGGCGCGGCTGGGGACATTGACACGGCGGTCGTTTCCTTCCAGTACCAGTGCGGCGCGCTGGGCGTTATCACCAACTCGCGCCAGGCGGTGTACGGCTCGGACCAGAGAGTAGAGGTGCTGGGCTCGCTGGGTTCGGTATCGTGCGAAAACAATACGCCGGACCGGGTCATCAGGCAGACTGAGGCCGGCGTAATCCATGCCAAACCGCTCTATTTCTTCCTCGAACGTTATCAGGCTGCATACGCTGACGAGTTGCGGTCGTTCATTCGCGCCATCCGGGAGGACCGCGAGGTCGAGGTAACCGGGGCGGATGGGCGGGCTCCGGTTGCGCTGGCGCTGGCGGCGGGTTTGTCGTATCGAGAGCAGCGCGCTGTGGCGTTGAGGGAGATCGGTGCGTGAGCGCGAGCCATGGGTTAACCTGTGGGCTGCGGTACACGACCGTTTTTTGGCTTGCTTCCATTCGGGCTTCCCACTCCCTTTTGACTAAATCGGCCAGCAGGCTGTCCGCTGCCTTGATACGGCGGAGCTGTTAAACGCGCCCGCGCGCTGGAGAAAAGCGCGGTTCACGGCGCTGGGTGGGGCCGAAGGTTAAAAAGGGGGAATGGCAGGGGGCAGTGGGTGAAGGGCGGGATGGCGCCGCAAGGCGGGCATACCGGGGAGCGCCGGGGCGGGCTTAGTGAGGCGGGTATAGGGGTTGCTTCTGAGAAATCCAGCTGGATAGTGGGGCCAGCTACGGCTGACATTCTCAGGCCTGGTCTGAGCTGACGGGTAAGTTGGCGGTGCCTTGGCGAACGGGGATGTGGTACACTTTTGAGACCGGGTTGGCTGCCGCCTTCTGGCCGATGCGTTTATCGGGAACCAAGACATAACACAGGTTTGGTGGGACGCTGATTTGATGCGACAGATTTTCGCGATGCTTAAGCAATCAGGATTTCAAAGGGTAGCAAGCCGCAATCGCGACAGGTTCGGGACTGCGCCTTCACTCTCTCTTAGGGCTGTGAGAGGTCCACTGATACTGGCGCTTATACTGGTTTCAGCCCTGCTTGCGGTTGTGGGTTCGGCGGGCGAGACAGGGTTTGCGCAGGCCCGCGAGCCCGCTGCCGGCCTAAGGGCGAATTCCTCGCCTTCCCAGCCTCGCGCTTTGCTGCCCGCGTCCTCATACCGCCAGCTATCCTCCGTAACCGGCACGCTGACTGCGACACTGTCCGTGTCGGATTTCGGCCTGGCTTTTGTCAACTCTGCCGAGTCTCACAGCGGGACGCAACGGATTCAGCGCGGTCTTGATACAGGCGTGACGATGGACCGTTTTCCGATTTACTGGGAGCAAGTAGAAAGGTCGATCGGGGCGTACACGTGGACAAGCCAGGATACTGCGATACGCGCGAACGAGAGCCTGGGTATGGCAACCCTGGCGATATTGCTGGGCACGCCGCGCCAGTATCGCCTGGGGGGACGGTCGGTGTCGACATCGCTGGGGGGCTCCTTTGCCGGGTTGCCGCCGACGCTGGCGCCTCGTTCGGCTGGGTGTTCTCCGCAAGAGGCGGGGGGCGAGTGCGACATTGTCGAGAGCGCAGGCTACTCATTGCGGCAAGCAGAGAGCGCGCGGAGCGGGGACGGGGGTGGTTCCGGCGGGCTGCAGGCGCAGTCCGGCAGTTGTTTGCGCCACGAGGGACCGCCTGCGCCATTTGGGCTGTGGAACCCGATATTCACGGACGGCACCGATGTCCCGTCGAATGAAGGGCGGCTGAATCCCACGAATCCCTGGGCTCGATTTGTCGGGGCGGCGGTGACACGCTACAGGCCGGGGGGCGAGGCGGGAACGCATATTCGGCACTGGGAGATTTGGAACGAGCCGGATCTGTGCCACTTCTGGTCGGGGACTCCGCAGGAGTATGCCCGGCTATTAAAGGTGGCATATATAGTGATCAAGTGGATCGACCCGGATGCCTACGTGGTGTTCGGCGGCCTGGCGCATTTCGCCAATGGGCAGTGGCTGTACGACATGCTGGACGCGCTGCAGTCTGATTCCTTGAGCGGGCAGTACGACGGTTTTTTCGATGCGGCCGGGTCGCATCATTACTCGCTGGCGTACGTCGGCTATCAGTACACGAACAAGGTGCGCAACGCTTTGAATCAGCGGGGCTGGGCAGGCAAGCCGATCTGGATCACGGAGAGCGGAGTACCAGTTTGCGACGACTATCCGGGTCCGAACTGCCCCAGCCCATGGCGGGCCAGAGCGAAGGAGCAGGCTTCGTACATATGGCAGAATATCGCCTACACGCGACTGGCGGGAGGGGGGCCAATCTTCCATTTCATGCTGCATGACGATTGCGGCAATGTGGTGGCGGTGGATTCTCCGGACGGCTTCGGGCTGGCCAAGAACGAGAGCACGAGCTACTGTTCTCCTTCCAATGCGGAGCAACGCCTGGCTTACTCGGCGTTCAAGTTGGCAAACGAGCATCTGACGGGCACGACGGTATCGTGGGCAGACATTGAACGGTTCCGTGTTCGCCGCGTGGCCTTGTATCACCCGGAGACGGAGGAGCGGCGCCTGCTTGCGTGGGCGCTCACTTCGGAGGCCCAGACGGGGAACATACCCGCCACCGGGACGAGCGCGCGTCTGATCAAGATGGACGGCACTGAATCGGTGATTACCCCTACGGCCGGCATCTACGAGGTCAGCCTGGGGGGCTCTACGAACGCGAACTGGCCGGACGGGCAAGGCGGGTACGGGATGGGCATTTTCGGCGAGCCTGTGTTGCTGATTGAAGAGGATACGCTGCCGCCGACGGCAGCGATTCTGGACCTGCCCACTTATTCTCCGCAGACGATTACAGTGAACTGGCTCGTGAACGACTGGGGCTCCGGGGTCGCCGCGGTCGACGTCTACGTGCGGGTTGATGGCGGGGATTGGACGCTATGGCAAGAGGGCGTCGCGGCTTTCGGGAGAGCGTCCTATCGCGGTGAGTCGGGCAAGCGGTACGAATTCAGCATTGGGGCTGAGGATCTGCTGGGGCACAAGCTGGAGATGGGGGCAGTTCTGGGCGAGACGACCGTGGCGGAGAACAGCGCGGTAACGGGAAGAGTCATCAATCCGGCCGGTGAAGGCGCGGTTGGGGTCGTTGTGAAGATTGGCGAGACGACAGCCACAACGGGAGCGAACGGGCGGTTCACGATGACCGTGCCGATTGGCAGTTGGAACATTTCGGTCAGCGATCAGTTGCTTATACGCCGGAGGTCCTTCGGGACGAGTGACAGTTTGGCGCTGTTGTATTCGCCGGGGACGAATGCGGTTACGAACGGCGACTTTGAGAGTTCATTTGACAGTTGGACGAAGTCCGGCAGCTCTACTTCCGCGATCGAGGGCCAGAGCGGGACCTCAGATCACGCGCTGCGGCTGGCTAGCGCCTTTGTCGCGAACGAGGGCGTACCTGGAACCGAGGGCAGCGACGGCGGCAACAGCACGGTTTCTCAGCGGGTGACCGTGCCTACGGGGCGTCCCTATCTGGCATTCGCCTACAGGGTGGAGTCGGCGGAAACGGAGACGGACAGGGACAAGTTCGAGGTCATCGCGGTGGAGGACGGACAGCCGGCCAATTACATGTTGGTCCAGCGTCAGAGCAGCGGATGGCAGTATCGCCATATTGACATGACGCAGTATGCGGGCAAGGAGATCAACTTGATCTTCAATTTGTATGAGACTTCACCGAACCGGCGGACGAGCGCGTGGCTCGACCTGGTAACGTTGAGCGACACGCCCGCGCAGGGTCTGCAGAGCAGCGGGCCGGGCGCGGGGCTCGGGGCGCGGCCGCGGCCGGCTGACGCGCCTCCCGCTCAGCGATCGCCCCCGGCGTCGGGCCGGGAGGAGGCCTCATCGACCAGTTACCGAGTCTTTTTCCCCGTTGTACTGAACGGAGTTGATCCATAGCGTCAACCTTCAGGCCTGGCTGAACTTCAGCCGTCTTCTTCGAGGCCGACAAGCTCTTCTTCAGGGGAAAGCTCGCGCCAGAGGAACCATGCCCCGGCGCGGCGCTGTCCTTTGGGAGCCCGATCATAATAGATATCAAAGAGCCGCCCTTCTGCAGTGCGCACGCGGAAGTAGGCCCTGCCCTGGCCCCACGAGCCTTGGGTGCGGCCGCTGCGAATGTGGTACGGCGGCCTTCCGCCCTGCGTCCGGATTTCCGGCTTGCCGTAGCGGTGCCACATCGCCAGCAACTCAGAGACGGCGTGTGTTTTTCCCTGCCAGTTGAAGGAGACAGGGACGGGCGGTTTTTTCTCCAGCGAGAACCCGGCGGGAAGTTTCACTGAGATTTCGCGGCCTATGAACTGCATGGATTCACCTCTTTGGCGTCAGGGAAGACCGGGGCCGGCAGCCTACGACCTACCTGACACGGGAGATTTCAGATGTGCCTGGCGCGTGTCGAGCAGGATCAGATTGAGTACGGTGAGAACGACCAAAAGGGCAGAGATTCCATAGACGGGCGCGAAGCCGACGGAGACAACCAGCCCAAAGGCCAGCAAAGGGCCTACGGCAGATCCCAGGTCGGAGGCGGTGGCATAGGCGCCGACGAAGAGTTGCGGGTGGTGTGTGACCAGGGCTGCCTGGTTGGCGTATGTGTCGAGCACGACATTTACGCCGGTGCTGACGATCAGGACGGCCAGAAGGGCAACAAGGGCCAGGGCCCCGGGCATGGTGAGCATGAGGGCCAAGCCGAGGCAGAGCAGGAAGACAAGAATCATGGTTAGCCTGATGCGCCCAAACAGGTCTGAGAGCACGCCCATAGCGGCGCCGAGGAAGAGGTCGGAAAACCAGCGCGTTCCGAGTACGATCCCAGATAGGGCGCCAACCTGCAGACCGAGGAGGATGCCTTCGGACGGGCTGCCGAAGCGGTCGGCGAGAAAGACGGAGGCAGTGGCCACGAGGATAGAGTTGAGCAATAGTTTGAAGAATCCGACGAGAAGGACTGCGCGTTGAAGGGGATTGGAGAACGACTCTATCCAGCCACCGAGAATTTCATGTTCTTCCTTCTCATTGACGCCGGCCCTGGCGGGGCTCTCTGACCGAGCATTGGAACTGGCATTGGGGGAATCGTCGTCGTAGTGAGGGGAGGCGCTCGCCGGCCAGTTCAGGCCAAAGGCGATGGGAATGGCCAGTGCGGAGATGCCGGCAATGGACAGGACCGTTGTCTGGAAGCCGAAGTGATCGAAGAGAAACCCGCCAAGAACGGCGCTGACTGCGCTGCCCCCGCGGACTACGCCCCACATCAGCCCCATCAGACGGCCGGCGTTTGCTTGATCGCCGGCCCAAATCGACTGGAAGGTGCCCTGACGAAGGCCGGACCAGCTGATCCCCCATCCGATTCGCGCCAGGAGCAGAACGATGAAGCCGAACTCCAGACCATAGGCAGCTGTCGTCAGCACACCGAGAATTGAGGAAACGACAAAGGCCCGATACGGGCCGAACCGGGCAAAAATCGCGCTGAGCCAGGTATTGGAGAAGAGACGGACGAGGCGGTTTGCGCTGAGGAGGAGGCCAACCTGCTGGGGCGAAATGGACAGCTCTCCTGCCGAAAGCGGGAGGATGGCGTAGAGGAGCGAGTCGCCCATGATGGCGAAGGCGACTGCCCCCGAAACGACGAGTACCAGCGCAGCGGCGGGCGACAGGCGGATAAGCGGTTTGCGCGGCGAATTGGCCGCTTCATGCTTGTGGTCAGGCTGGGACATTCGGGCAGCCAGGGCGCTGTGACATCCGGGCACGAGCAGGAACAGTCTCTGCTCGTCTGGAATGGGGGTGTGCCGATTCGAGCCATTGTAACACAGCCCGGTTGCGATTGTTCTATAGGGTCAAGACGGGGCATTGCAGGGAAATGGTGGGCGGGGGAGCGCTTTTGACAGAGTTTGATTCTGAAGTTACTATCGAGAAAGCGGGCGTGCAGAAGCGTTCGCGAACGTGATTCAGGTGGGATTTGGTTTGGACAAGCTGGGCTTTTGCGTCGGACTGGTGAAACGGAATTCTTGCATTTTCTGGGGGAAATCGTGATAGAGAACAGCGCTAAACGGAAGATGCGGGCGGGGCAAGCGGCGTTTGGCTTCACCTTGGGGATGGGGTCTTCGCTGAATGCAGAGCTGTTGAGCCGGAGCGGGATCGACTTTGTGATGGTTGACCGGCAGCACGGGTCATGGGGAGAGGACAGTGCAATTGCCGCGCTTACGGCAATTCACGGGAGTTCGGCCGTTCCGATGGCGCGGGTGGCCCGCAATGATTACACG
The DNA here is from genome assembly GCA_022824025.1 of Caldilineaceae bacterium. Classification (GTDB taxonomy): domain Bacteria; phylum Chloroflexota; class Anaerolineae; order Caldilineales; family Caldilineaceae; genus Bin5. The sequence continues at coordinate 374,737 of JAJEBF010000014.1, read as the reverse complement.
TTTATCGGCCGGCTCTTGGACGAGGGCGTGATGGGCATAATTGTGCCGATGGTGGATACGCCAGAGCAGGCTCGCGTTGCGGCCGATTCGTGCCTTCTGCCGCCTGAAGGCAAGCGCTCCTGGGGCTGGGGCCGGGCCAAGCTGTACGGCGCGGATTATGCTGACCGGATCAATGAGGAGCTCTTTGTGGCGGTGCAGTTGGAGAGCGCTGAGGCGGTGGAGAATGCAGAAGCGATCCTGAGCACGCCGGGGATTGACGGTTGCTGGACAGGGCCGAGCGACCTGGCGCTTTCTTTGGGTTTTCACCCGTCGGAGATGGACGAACGTGACACGCACGCGCGGGCGCTTGAAACTGTTTTGGCGGCTTGCAGAAACACAGGAAAGATTCCCGGAATTGCCGGCCGAAGCGTAGAAGACGCGCTGAACAGAGCCAGCCAGGGGTTCCGGTTCATCACGGCGACCAGCGACGGCGGGCTGTTGGATGCCGGCGCGGCCGCAGCGGTTGCTAGACTGGGCGCTTTCTCAGGCTAATCGAAGATATCCTGGGGCACTGGAGGGCGTGGAATCTGATTCAGAGAAACCTTGGCGGGAGGAGATAGGGCCGTAGGCGGCCGCTTGCCAAGGGAACGGAAGTTTGAAAGGACTCGTTGAATGGCTACTCCATCTGACTTTCTTGTTGTCGGCGCGGGCATATTTGGTTCGACAACGGCGTTGTCGCTGCGCGAGCGCGGGTATCGCGTCACCTTGATCGATCCTGGACCGATACCATACGCCCTGGCAGCCTCGACGGATGTGAGCAAGGTAGTCCGAATGGAATACGGCAGCAACCGGCAATACATGCAGATGGTGATACAGGCCATCGAGGGGTTCCACCGCTGGAATGCGTTGTTCGGGGAGACGCTGTACCATGAGACGGGCATTTTGGCGGCATCTATGGCGCCGATGGAGGAAAACGAGTTTGTCAAGAGCAGCTATGATATGTTGCTGGAGGAGGGACAGCGGCCCGAAAGGTTGGACGGGGCCGAGATTGCGCGTCGCTTTCCGGCCTGGACAACCGGGACGTATGTGGACGGCTTTTACAATCCGCGCGGCGGCTACGCCGAGAGCGGGCGGGTTGTTGGCAAGCTGGCGGCGCATGCCGCGGAGGCGGGGGTCGACGTTCGATCCGGTCAGACTGCGGAACAGCTGTTGCTGAGCGGCACCCGGGTTCAGGGTGTGCGAACACGTGAAGGCGAGATCTTTTCAGCGGAACACACCGTGGTGGCAGCCGGGTCCTGGACGCACTGGCTGTTGCCGGAGTTGCAGCCGGTGATGAAGTCAACGGGGCACCCGATCTTTCATCTTAATCCTGTCGATCCGGCTCTATTCACGGCTCCCGACTTTGTCGTTTTCTTCGGCGATACATCGCGCACTGGCTGGTACGGTTTTCCAATGCTAAGAGAAGGCGTAATGAAGATTTCGCGGCACGGGGTGGGGGTGGAATTGCACCCGGAGGATGATGAACGCGTCGTTTACGAGGAGGACTTTGCGGAACTGCGCAAGTTCCTTCAGGACACATTTCCCGCCCTGCTGGACGCTGAGATTACCTATACGCGGCGGTGTTTGTACAATGACACGCTTGATGAACATTTCTGGATCGACCACCATCCTGGGATGGAGGGGTTGAGTGTTGCGACGGGAGGAAGCGGCCACGGATTCAAATTCGGGCCGGTTCTCGGCGACCTGATCGCGGATGTGGTCGAAGACAAGCCGAACGACTGGGCAGCGCCGTTCCGGTGGCGGGCCCTTGATCCCGGCATGACAGGACAGGAGGCATCGCGATATCACGGGGATGAGGAAGACTGCGGCTAGCGTATGGGCGATAGAGTACGTAAGGGGAGGTTGGACGACCTGACGGCAGCGTCCCCTTTTCTGGGCATTTGAAATGACACAACAGTTTGGACTTGCCGAATACGACAGCGCGGCGGAGTACGTGCGCACGCGAATTGAAGGCCGGAGAATCCAGCTGGCCGGGGAGCGGCCGGTCGGCCTGATCTTGGGGAGCGGATTGAATCCGCTGGCGGAGGCGATAGAAGGCGGGGAGGCGATCCCATTTGGGGAGATTCCGCACTTTCGCAGCAGCACGGCGCCAGGACACGCGGGGCGGCTGATTGTAGGCCGGCTGGCGGGAAAGACGGTGGCGGCGATGCAGGGGCGGATCCACTTCTACGAGGGGTACACTGTAGAGGAAATCACCTTCCCGATTCGGGTGATGCGCCGCCTGGGCGTTGAGAGGCTGATTTTGACGAATGCGGCGGGCGGCCTGAATCCCAGATTTCGGGTCGGGGACTTCATGCTGATAGTTGACCATCTGAATTTTGTAGGGATGGCGGGTCACAATCCCTTGATCGGCCCCAATTTGGATTCGATTGGAACGAGATTTCCGTCAATGACGCATGCGTATGCGCGGAATCTGCGCCAGACGGCGCTGGCGTGCGCGCAGGAGTTGGGGATCACGCTGCGGCAGGGCGTTTACGCTTTTCTGGCGGGCCCAAACTTTGAAACGCCGGCAGAGGTTCGCTATTTGCGCATGGTGGGAGCGGATGCGGTTGGGATGAGCACAGTGCCAGAGGCGCTTGTGGCGGTCCACGCGGGGATGGCGGTGCTGGGCATCAGCACGATCACGAATGCGGCGATTGATCATCTGGACTCGGAGGGGGATACCAGCGAGGAAGAGGTGATGGAGACGGGCAGAGTGGTTGTGCCAAGGCTGACGGCGCTAATTGCGAAAATCCTTGAACAGATGTAGGCGTGAATGGAGGAAAGAACAACGGGAGCGCGCTTGGCGCGCCCCCGCTTTTTTTGTGTCTGGATTCAGCCCGGCAAGCGACCTGGAGGGTGGCCGCAGGCGCGACGGGGAGGCGTTTGGCGCTACGCGCCGGCGACCGCCTCCCGCTCTTCATCTGTCGACTCCGCGATTTTAAGGTGTTCGTCCTCGGGGCGCTCCTCGCGCATTGATTTCACGAATTCAATGTGCGCGGGTTGGCGCACGAAGCCGAGCCTGTTGTTGATTCCGAGCATGGCCTGGTTGTTGATCTCGTTCCAGGTTCGGATTTCCTTGAAGCCATTCCTCAGAGCATATTCGACGGAGAGGACTTTCAGGGCCATGGCGATGCCGCGTTTGCGGTGTGAACGGATCACGCCGGTAAGGCCGACATACAATAGTTCGGCGTTTGCCTGGCTTGTCCACAGATTGGTCATGCCCACGTATTCGCCGTTGTCGAGAGCGACGAACCAGGCGTCTGGGATCAGATTTGTCCGTTCCCAGACCTTCTGAAATTCTTCGAAGGGCACCTTTGAAGGTGGTTCGGGGCTGGGGACGTCGCGGTCGATCAGCCACTCCAGCTCGTAGAGTTTTCGATCCCGATTGGGGTCAGATTTCAGCTCGGCGACAGTTTTGATCTCAATGCCTTGTTCCGCGACGCTCTGCGTATACCGGCTCCACTCTTTCAGGTCGAGACTCTCCGGATTCAGACGGGACTCCCAGTCGCGCATACATTCATTGAAGCCGAGTTTCTGGACAAATCGAATGCCGTCTTCGTAGTCTTCGCGAGTGTGAGCAAGGAGGCGGAGGGGATCGAACTGCTGGATCTCCTTGCACAGGTGCTCCCACAGCGCGGTGCCGACGCCGCGTTTGCGAAAGTCTGGCAGGACTTCCACTCCTATGAACAGCTTGCCGGGGTGGTTAATCCATAAGGACTGGCTGTAACTGGCAAATCCGACCGGCCTGCCCTCAATTTCGGCGAAGAACCGACCCCTTTTTGTCAGCTTGGATCGTTTCTCGTCGGACTCCTTCCACTCTTCCACAGTATCGGGATATTCCGGCCAGACAGCGTTCGTGATTTCGACGGCCTGCCGGTAGTCTTCATCGTTTTGTTCGAAGGGACGAATTGTAATCAATGTTCTTGCTCCGTTTGCGAAAGTCATCGGGTACTCTGGCATTGTCTAGGAAACACTCAGAGCTGCGCTTCGTTTTCAGCGGGCGCTCTTGCGTTGGTTGCGGACACAAAAAACCGTGGAGCGGTCGAAACACGCGTCCACGGTCTGAAGTAAGGTTCTGGGGCGCTTGGCTGTCAGGTGAAAATCTCCCCCAGAAAGGACGCGAAATCAGCGGGCTTCGTGGACTGTTCACTTCTCATAGCGCATCCTCCTTTCCGGGTTTGCGTCGTTTCAGCACCGATTTTGTGCCAAAGCACGCCACACAAGATAGCACTTCACGTTTTCTTGGTCAAGATTGGCTTGCGACTTTCTTCGCCAGATAGGTTCGCGGCATTTACGTTAGCGGCTCGGAAATCACCTTGTCGAGAATGGCAGTCTTTTCGGTATCGACCACGGCCTGGATCTGGCTGGGAATGTCATCCAATGGCAGCTCCCGGATCTCATCGCCGCGGCGCAGCTTGAGTTCGGCGACGCCACTTTTGACACCCCTTGCGCCGATTGTCAAGCGGAGGGGGATGCCGAGCAGATCGGCGTCATTGAATTTGACGCCGGCGCGCTCGTCGCGGTCGTCAAAGAGCACCTCGATTCCTGCGTCCTGCAGTTGGGCATTGATCTGTTCCGCGGTTTCCGTCACTTCGGGCGTGCGGCGGGTGGCCAGACTTACCAGGTAGACCTGGTACGGTGCAATCGTTATTGGCCAGATGATGCCGTTTTCGTCGTTGTTGGTTTCGATAACGCTTGCCATGAGGCGGCCGGAGCCGATTCCGTAGCAGCCCATCACCATTGGGGCGCTGCCGCCGTCTTCGTCGAGGAAGGAGGCGTCCATGGCCTCGCTGTACTTTGTGCCCAGCTTGAAGATGTTTCCGACCTCCACACCGCGCATGGCTTTCAGGGGCGCCTGGCAGATGGGGCAGGGATGGCCGGCGGAGGCGGCGACCAGGTCAGTGGTCAGATCGGGCTGATAGTCGCGCCCGCAGTTGACATTTCTGAGATGCCATCCTTCGCGATTGGCGCCGGCCACCAGGTTGGGAGAACGCGGGATGAGATCGTCGACCACGAGCAGGACGTCGCTTCTGCGGATGCCGACAGGAGAACCGTAGCCGGGCTCTGCGCCGATGGCACGAATTTCTTCGACCTGGGCCGGACGCAGTTGGCGGGCCTTGAGAGCGTTGGTCAGCTTGGTTTCGTTCAAGTCCATGTCTCCGCGAACGACGGCAAAGACGAATTGCTCCTTTTCCTTGCCATCCTCTTCGATTGTTGCGACGAGGAAGAGGGCTTTGGCTGTGCGGCTCTCGGGAATCTCGAGGAATTCGGCGAGCGCGGCGATGGTATTGACATCGGGTGTGGCGACTTCTTCGACGGGAAGAGCCTCTTCGTCGGCACGGCTTTCGTCGTCTGCCTTCACGAAGGTAGCAACCTGACGATTTGCCTGGTAGCCGCACGCATCGCAGAGTATGAGGGTGTCTTCGCCGACTTCTGTCAGGGCCATGAATTCGTGGGCCATCGTCCCGCCCATCATGCCGGTATCGCTTTCGACCGCGATGACATCCAGCCCGGCGCGGCCAAAAATGTTGAAGTAGGCCTGGTAGACAAGTGGGTAGTAACTGTCGAGGCTGGCGATATCCGGGTGGAAGGAGTAACCGTCCTTCATTGTAAATTCGCGGACGCGGATCAGGCCGCCCCTGGGTCTGGGTTCGTCTCGGAACTTGGTTTGGATCTGGTAGAGCATGACGGGCAGCTGCCGGTAGCTGTTGATGACGCCGGCAGCAAGTTCAGTGATTACTTCCTCGTGGGTCATGCCGAGGACCAGTTCGCGACCGTTGCGGTCGGTGAGGCGGGCGAGGTCATCGCCGATTTCATACCAGCGGCCGGTCCGTTTCCAAAGCGCGGCGGGTTGCACCACGGGCATCACGATTTCCTGGCCGTCGATGGCGTCCATCTCCTCCCGCATGATCGCTTCGATTTTTTTCTTGACACGCAGGCCAAGAGGCATGTACTCGAAGATCCCTGCGGCGACTTGACGGACGAGCCCGGCGCGGACCATCAGCTGGTGGCTACGGACATCGGCGTCGGCGGGGGCTTCTCGCAGTGTCTGGAAAAACAGTTTCGACATGCGCATATCAGTTCATCCTTGTTTGGTTCGTCACTGGCGGCATCCTGCCAAGGGATGCAGGTCTTCCGGAGCAGTTCGAAGCGCACGGTGGCTTGGCGCGGCTTCTCTCTTTCTCAAATTTCGATCCTCCACCCGCTACCAGGCGCGAAGCGTTCAACGGGTGGAGGTTGTAGGGTCTGAGGAGGGCGCGGGCGGCGCCTGCATCTTGCTGTCTGACAAGCCGGGGTCTGTCTTGCGGGGATTGAGGGCAATTTGAACCAGGATGCAGGCTTCAATGACATCAAGGCCGTGTTCTTTGGCCCAGCGGCTGGCGGAGTCGTTCTCGGCGCCCGGTTGGAACCAGACGGCCTGCGCGCCCGCAGCCGCAGCCTGTTCGACGACCGCAGGCGCTTCCGCGGGAGGCACAACCATATTGACGACTGCGGGGGGTTCGGGCAGGTCCAGCAGGCTTTTGTAGGCGGTGTCGCCTTCAATTGTCTGTTCGCGGCGATTGACGGGGTAGACGCGATAGCCTGATTCTTTGAGTTTCAGGTATATGCGATTGCCGTATTTGGCCCTGTTGTTGCTTGCGCCGACGACGGCCCACACGCGTTCATTTACGTATTTGTCGGTGAGCGACATGTTGCCCTGCTTTGCAATGCCTGTATTGGATGGACGCCTGCTCGCTTTGGAGTAAAGTATACGTACGAACGAACGGCTGTGTCAAAGATTGGGGCCGGTGGACCGGTGTTTGCAGATTTTGGTTTGTCAGGCGGTTGTAGAAACTCGCGGAGGGTTGTCGGGGCTGGGCGCGGCGTTTGGGGGAATGGGTGCGGCGTCGCGGGCGAACCAGGAGTTTGGGCATGAAGGAGTGTGTTCGGGGGGGACGAGGACACGCGGGCGGCGCGGGAGTCTTGGCGGCGGCAGAGGAAAGGGGTGAGGCGGGCCCTGGGAGGGATTGATGAGAAGGGGCCCTTGGATGGGGTGCAGTCCGGATTTGGGGTTATCAGGAGAAGCAGGTGGCAGGTTTCAGTGTAATTTCCCAGAGGTAGCCTGAAACTCGCCCCCATTTTGGACTGCACCCCTTGGATGGGTCCGTTGTTGGATGTGGGGTCTTTCTGATATACTTTATTCACATTCGGGAGGCCGAGTCCTGTAATCCTGGGTGTCGTTCCTGGCGTTCGCGGCGCTGCTGCTTGCGTGTTTCAGGAGACATCTGACTTAAGCAAGGGAGGAGCTGTAACGATGTCAATATACGAACAGAAGCCATGGTTAGAGAAGTACGAAGCGGGTGTGCCGGAGTCGATCGAATATAACGGCCAGCTTACACACGAGATGCTGGACGCTTCGGCTCAGACATACGCCAACCAAGTTGCGACGCGGCTGCTGCTGGCGTATTTGCCGCTGGGAATCACTGTGCAGGCCAAGCAGACGTATTCAGAGTTGAAAGGCTCTGTAGATCGCTTTGCATTTGCTCTGCGCCGCATTGGTTTGCAGCAGGGCGACCGCGTCGCAATCATGCTGCCCAATATTCCCCAGCAGGTCATTGCCTATTTCGGCGCTTTGAAGGCTGGCTGCGTGGTCGTCAACACGAATCCAACCTATACGCCGCGCGAATTGAACCATTTGCTGAAGGACAGCGGGGCGGCTGCCATCGTCATTTTGAGCGGGTTTTATGAAAGGGTTGCGCAGGCCAAAGAGGATACGGAGCTTAAGCACACGATCGTGACGGATGTTCCCGATCCCCTGGCGTTTCCCTTCAATAAACTGGTCGCGAGGAAGGTGCAGGCATCGGGAATGATGACCGAAGTGCCGGACGGACCGGGCACCTGGGCGTTCGACAATCTGATCGAAACGAGCGCGCCGAATCCGCCGAGCATCGACGTTTCACCGGACGACGTAGTTCTGTTCCAGTACACCGGCGGCACGACCGGTTCGCCAAAGGCGGCGATGCTGACGCACCGGAATCTCATGTCGAATGTGCAGCAGATTGAGGCGTGGTACCGGGACCTCGAATACGGTGGTGAGAGGATGTTGGGCGCGATCCCGTTTTTCCATGTATACGGAATGACGGTGGCGATGCTCTTCTCCATCTATTCGGGCGCGGAGCTGATCGTAACACCTGATCCGCGCCAGACTGACCTGGTCCTGGATATATTGCAGCGTGAAAAGGTGACGATGTATCCCGGCATTCCGACGATGTATACGGCGATCATCAACCATCCCAAGGTGGATGACGCTGATTTGCGCTCGATCAAGGCCTGTCTTTCGGGGGGCATGTCGTTGCCGGTGGAGATTCAGCGCCGCTTTGAACAGCTGACGGGCGGCAAATTGGTCGAGGGCTATGGTCTGACGGAGACTTCGCCGGTGGCCTGCGCCAACCCGATCAATGGACTCCGGAAGGAAGGTTCGATAGGTTTTCCGGTGCCGAGCACCGAGGTTGCGATTGTCGGCCTGGACGCGAATGAGGACGGGGCGTTCGAGGCCGTGGCCGCGGGTGAGGAGGGTGAGCTGATCGTCCGAGGGCCCCAGGTGATGAAGGGGTATTGGAAGCGGCCGGACGAGACAGCAGACTCGATCACCGAGGAAGGCTGGTTCCACACGGGTGACATTGCACGCATGGATGAAGACGGGTGCCTTTACATCGTAGACCGCAAGAAGGATTTGATAATCGCCAGCGGATATAACATCGTGCCAAGAGAAGTTGAAGAGGTGCTCTACATGCACGAAGCGGTGCAGGAGGCGGTGGTGGCAGGCGTGCCTGATGCGATTCGGGGTGAAACAGTAAAGGCATACATTGTGTTGAAGGCGGGACAGCAGAGTACGCAGGACGAGATCACTGCTTTCTGCCGGGAACATCTGGCGCCGTACAAGGTGCCAAGGGTGGTTGACTTCCGCGACGAGTTGCCGAAGAGCCAGGTGGGCAAGATTCTGCGGCGCGTGCTGGTCGAGGAGGAGAAGAGCAAGATGGCGTAGGTCCAGATTGTACGGCGCCTGTACGGGCCGGAACCGGACATTGAGGCGCCAATAGACAAATACATGGAGCCCGGCATTTGACAGTATGGAAGCCGACTCGTATGATAACAGTCGGTTACGCCCCCGTGGTGGAATTGGTATACACAGCAGGTTGAGGGCCTGTGCCCATTAGGGCATCTCCGTTCGAGTCGGAGCGGGGGCACCAGAGAGGGATGTGCGAGTTATGAACTCGCACATCCTTTTTTTGTTGAAGTGAGAATTGCGGTGTGCGGGGCGCGGCCGGTCTATTTGTTGAGATGGGGAAAGGCTCTGCGTCCCGGGTAGGAGGCGATGGGGCCGAGGTCCTCTTCGATGCGAAGCAGCTGGTTGTATTTGGCGACGCGATCGCTGCGAGCAGGGGCCCCGGTCTTTATTTGGCCGGTGTTGAAGGCCACGACGAGGTCGGAGATAGTCGTATCTTCGGTCTCGCCGGAACGGTGACTGACGACCGCGGCCCAGCCTGCGCGATGGCTCATGTCAATGGCGGCGACGCTTTCGGTGAGCGTGCCAATTTGATTGACTTTGCAGAGGAGGGCATTGCAGGCCCGCAACTCGACAGCACGTTCAATGCGCTTCACATTTGTCACCAGCAGGTCGTCTCCCACCAGTTGGACGCGTTGGCCTATTGCAGCGTGGAGCTGGCGCCAACCATCCCAGTCGTCTTCGGCCATGCCGTCTTCGATGGAGATGATGGGGTAGCGGGCGCACCAGTCGGCCCAGAGGTCGACAAGCTCTTTGCTGGACAGTTCGATGCCTTCGATGTCGAGTTTATACCGTTCAGTCTCCTCGTCGTACAGTTCGCTTACGGCCGGATCGAGGGCGATATAGACGTCTTCGGCTGGACGGTATCCGGCCTTTTCAATCGCCTGCAGGATCACCTCGATTGCCGCGGCGTTGCCTCCAAGGCTGGGAGCGAATCCGCCTTCATCGCCGACGTTGGTGCTGAAGCCTGCGTCGTGGAGAACCTGCCCAAGGGCGTGATAGATTTCGGCGCCCCAGCGGACTCCTTCCGAGAAGGAGGGCGCGCCGGTTGGCATCACCATGAATTCCTGGAAATCAGTGCTGTTCACGGCGTGTTTGCCGCCGTTGAGGATGTTCATCATGGGCACGGGGAGCGCGTGGGCGTTGACGCCGCCGAGATAGCGGTAGAGCGGGAGGCCGGCGGCGGAGGCGGCGGCTTTGGCGGCGGCAAGGCTGACGCCCAGAATTGCATTCGCGCCCAGCTTGCTCTTGTTCTCCGTGCCGTCCAACTCCAGCATGAAGCGGTCGATGGTCACCTGGTCGAGTGCGTCTGCGCCGATCAGTTCTTCGGCGAGGATGGTGTTGACATTGTGGACGGCCTGCAAGACGCCTTTGCCGCCATACACCTGTTCGTCGCCATCGCGTAGCTCGACGGCTTCGTGGACGCCGGTGCTGGCGCCGCTGGGCACGGCCGCGCGCCCGATGGCGCCGCCGCTCAACTGAATTTCGACTTCGACGGTGGGGTTGCCCCGACTGTCCAAGATTTGGCGTCCGATTACGGTTTCGATAAGAGTCATCAGCGTTTCCCCTGATTTTGAAAGTTGTGGCGGTTCCCACTGTTCTGGCCGGTGGGAATCGGTTTGGCGCATTGCATCCGGCTGGCAGCGCGGCCATCGCGCTGCGGAGGCAAACTTGTAAAAAAGCCGAACAGTCAGTATGCTATGCCACGACCAATTGGCGCACGCTGCGAACCTGCTGGGTTGGCGGCAGAGCTGTGACAGAGAAGAGTATACCGCATGTCTTTCATATACCTGGATCATTCGGCAACGACACCTTTGCGCGACGAAGCCTGGGCAGCGATGGCTCCCTATTTCGGTTCAACTGAAGAGAAAGATACCCCGAATTACGGGAATCCGTCCAGCATTCATCGCGCCGGTCGTGCAGCCCATGCTGGGATGAGCGAGGCGCGGCGCACGATCGCAGAGATTCTGGGGGCGGATTCGGGCGAGATCATATTCACCGGATGCGGAAGTGAAAGCGATAATTCGGCGCTGCGGGGCATCGCGCTGGCCCGGCGCAAGCAGTGCGGCGCAAATCGCATCATCACGAGCGCGGTCGAGCATCATGCAGTGCTGTACACGGCTGAGGATCTGAAGGACTTCTTTGGATTTAAATTGACTTTGCTCCCGGTGGACGGCGAGGGCCTGGTGGACGAGAATGACCTGGCGGAGGCGCTGGGCGACGGGTCTGACGTTGCGGTAGTCAGCGTGATGTACGCGAATAACGAGATAGGCAGCGTGCAGCCGATCAGCGGGCTGGGCGCGCTGTGCCGGGAACGTAACGTGCCATTTCACACTGATGCTGTGCAGGCGGCAGGAAAGTTGCCGCTGGATGTCGAAGCGTTGCAGGTGGATGCGCTGAGCGCAAGCGCCCACAAGTTTTACGGCCCGAAGGGCGTCGGCTTTCTGTACTTGCGGCGGGGTACTCCGTTTCACCCATTTCTTACCGGGGGCAGTCATGAAGGCAGGCGACGGGCCGGCACGCAGGATGTACCGGGCATCGTAGGCATGGCGACGGCGCTGGCCCAGGGCGATTCGGAACGAGATCGTGAAATGGCCCGTCTGCGCCAGTTGCGGGACCGGATCATTGGCACTCTCTTGGAGACAGTTCCCGGTGTGCGGCTTACCGGCAGCAGGTCGCAGAGGCTGGCGAATCATGCGAGTTTCACGATACGCGACGCAGAGGCGGAAGGGATTCTGATTGCGCTTGATTTGGCCGGAATCGCAGCCAGCAGCGGCAGCGCTTGCACGAGCGCGCGGCAACAGCCAAGCCACGTTTTGGAGGCGATCGGCGTCCCGGCTGACGAACTGGCGGGCGGGTTGCGGCTTAGCCTTGGCCTGAGCAACAACGCGGGCCAGATCGAGCTGCTCCTGGAAAAGCTGCCGGAAATCGTTGAGAAGCAGCGACAGATCGCGCCTGCTCCTCTTTGACTTGTTCTGACGTTTCCTTAGCGGCAAGGGCTACTCCTGACCGGCATGCGCAGTTCTCCTCGAAATCGTCCTCAACAGGTCCAAGCCGGGGGCCACGGTCTGACACTTGTTGGCCTTCTAAGTCTTGACCTGCCCGCGATCCTCAGCGCGCTCTTTGTCGTGGGCACGCTCATCCCTTCATCACTTATCGTTACCCTTGGCTACCTGCCACTTGGCTTCCTGTACGGGACGGGGGGCCAGGGCAATATGGACCGGCTCGTCTTCGAAGGAGCGGAGATCCCGCTGGTAGCGGCCGTCGCCGGCGTCGTCCTGCTTGTGGCGGGGCCAACGTTGTACTGGCGCGTCCAGCATTTCCGCCAGATTTTGCATGCCCCTACACTGGTTCATGGTCAGATTCGGAGCCTGAATTTCAATCCCCTGGAGTTCAGCGTTGACTATGTGTACTGGTTCCAGCAGCAGGCCTATGCAGGCCGCAATGTGATCCGGCGCAATCACCGGCGCGAAAAGCGGGAAAGTTTGCGTCCGGGCCAAGACATCACGGCGCTGGTCGACGGTTTTGAGCCGGAGGCTTCTATCGTGCTGGAGCTGTATACGCGCGGGGACGGCGGAAGGTAGGGGTGAAGGCAGGGCGGCGCGTGGGGAGCTTCCACGGGCGTGGGAGGTTGCCGAACTGCAGTGGTCAGAGTTCAGTGGACGGCGGAGCAGACATAGGGGGATGGCAGATTGCGGTCGGTTTCAGGGTACGCGTGGGAAATAAGGCAGAATTCCCCTGCTGAACCGTCTTGAATGCCCCGGTTTTGGACTGGACCCCGTCTGCCTTGCGATACGCACGAAGCGGCGCTGTTGCGTTATACTTAACCCGGTATGGATCTTGACTGGACGTACAAGCCGCGCCGCCGACGCCGCAAAGGGTGTCTGCTATGGAGCGGTTTGGCCCTGCTCTTAGCCGTCTATCTGTACATACAGCGCCCGGACTGGCTAATCAGGCAGGCGCCGCCGCCCGTGACGACGCCTACACCCAGCGCGCTCTACTGGCAGACGAAGGCGGAAGCGCACATTGCCGCCGGCAATTTCGGTGAGGCCGCGTCTGCGTTGCTGCGAATGGCGGAACTTGAGCCGGAGAACGCGGATCCCCTGGTGGCGCTGGCGAAGTTGCGATTGATGGCGCGGCAGACTGAGCAGGCGTATGAGCTCACACAGGAGGCGGTGCGGCTCGAGGACAAAAACGTGGCAGCGCTGGCGATGCATGCGCGGGTACTGGACTGGCTTGGCAGATACGATTCCGCCAGTGATTTTGCTTTTCAGGCGCTTGAATTGGAGCCCGATAACGCCGACGTGCTGGCCATTCTGGGGGAGATTTACAGCGACGTAGGAAACTATGCGGTTGCGTCGGATTACCTGGAAGAGGCGCTCGCGGTCGACCCCGAAAATGTGATGGCCCGCCGCAACCTGGGATATCTCCACGAGGTTCAGCGAGATCACGAAAGGGCCATCGAGGAGTACGGACGCGCGGTTGAACTGGCGCCGAATCGGCCTGATCTGTACATTGAGCTGGGAAGACAGTACGAGCGTCTGGAAGAGTGGGAGCTGGCCATCAGCAGCTATGAAAAGGCCGTGAATGTGGGGGAGACCGCATTTGCGCTGGACGCTCTTGGCTGGGCGTTGTGGCAGAGCGGCGACCATTTGCAGTCGTTGCGCGTTTTGCGCCGGGCAGCGGAGTTGGAGCCGGAGAACGGCCTTGTGCTGGCCCACCTCGGCATGGCCTACTATCGCCGTCTCAATTATGAGAGCGCAGCAGAAACGCTGGAAGAGGCGATGGTCTATTTGAAGGAGGCTGAGGTCAACGCCCAGTTTACCTTGACCCTGGGACTTTCCCACGTCTACAAGAAACCACAGGATTGCGAGTCGGCCATACGCTGGCTGCGGGAGACTCTGGAGTTCGCGCCGGGGCTTTCGTCGGCGCTGCACGGATTGCGCCGATGCAACGCCAGCTGATCTACTGCCGCCCCGGCTTTCAGGGTTGTATTCAATAGCCGCTACGCGAAATCAGGTCGCCAAGGCGGTCTCGTAGGACCGCACTGCCATCATATATGTCTCAACACCGCGCCCGTCTGAAATCCTCCCTGCCCCGCCCCACGATCGCAGCGCCGTCCCGCGGCAATAATGGGCCGCGCGACCCTGCAGATCCTCAGCAGGAGCCGACGCCGATCAGACCCCCTGAGCAAGCCGATCGCAGCGCCCAGATTCGTGAGCGGGTAGCGACAAGGACAGTAACGTCCAAGCGCCGGCTACAGCGGTCGGGTACTCCCTTGCGAGTTTTGCAGCAGCCGATCCAGGCAGGGATGCGGAAGGTATTCGACCTTCGCCGGCTGCTGGTGGTGGTTGGCGTGACGATCCTCGTTCTGCTCCTGCCGACCCCGGAAGGGCTCAGCGCCGGCGGGCACAAGGCCTTGGCTCTATTTGCCTTTTCGGGGTTAATCCTGGCGCTGGAGCCGGCGCCGCTGCCGATCGTCGCGCTGCTGGTGCCGATTGTTCAGATTGCGCTTGGCGTTGATGACGCCGGCGGCGCGTTCGAACCATTCGGGACTCCGGTGGTGTTCCTGATCCTGGGCAGTCTATTCCTTGCCGAAGCGTTGCGAAAGCATGGCCTTACGCGGAGGATGGCGCTGCACGCGATAGTCAGAAGCAGAGGGGAGTTTGGTCCTCTTCTGCTGGCGCTGATGACCATTACGGGCGGATTGAGCATGTTTGTGCTGAATACGGCCACAGCGGCGGTGTTGATTCCGGTGGCGATCACGATTGCGCAGCAGATCCCGCGGCCGGAGGACGGGCGCAAGGCGCTTGCGGTTTTGATTCTTGCCATTGGATATAGCTCAAGTATCGGCGCGATAGCCACGATCATGGGCAGCGGGGAAAATGCGATAGCCAGCGGCCTCCTGGGACAGTTGTATGGGTTCGGATTTGTGGATTGGATGAAGTACGGCTTGCCGGTTGCCGTGCTTCTGATGCCAATTGTGTGGCTGTTGTTGCCGAGGCTTTTTGCGCTGCCGGATTTGAAGATAGACACCGAGCCGGCCAAGCTGGAGATTGAACGGTTGGGCAGACTTTCGGGGCCGGAACGGGAGATCATCGCTGTGTTGCTGGTTTCGATCAGCCTGTGGGTTGCCGGGGGATACATCGAACACCTATTCAGGTTGCCGGCCACGTTGTTGAGCAGCGCGGTGATTGCCATCGGCGCGGTCGCTGTCCTTTCGGTTGAGAATATAGTGGATTGGAGTGATTTGAAAGGGGTGAACTGGGGGGTATTTTTTGTCATCGGCGCGGGTCTGACGCTGGGGGACGCCCTTGAAAAGACGGGGGCCAGCGCGTGGTTTGCGAACCTGGTCGCGCCGACGCTTGCCGGCATGCCTTTCTTTGTGATTTTAGGCGCGTTGATTCTGTTGGCGTTCGTGGTCACCCAGTTTATGAATAATGTCCCGCTGGGGGCGATTCTGGCGCCGGTCCTGATTACGCTGGGACAGGCTTCAGACATTGACCCGGTTCGACTGGTGATCCCGACCATCTTTGCCGTCGCGCTGGCATTTGCTCTTCCCAGCGGTTCAGCACGCATGATTCTGGTCGCGGTGACAGGCGTGGTGAACCGGCAGGAGATGTTGCGCACGGGCGCGGTTGTCGGATTGGCCTGTTCGGGCGCGATCTTCGCTTTCTTCCTGCTGCTTAGCCAGTTTGGCATGATTTAAAGGGGGCGGAAGGTGCGCCTGCGAAGTTGGTTGGGGGCTCCCCTACCCTTTCAGGCAACGCGGTGAAAGTTGGGAAGGTGGTGACCCGCGGGGTCGTTGCCGGGGGAGATGACCCCGCACAAGGGAAGCGGCTTGCGGCTGACAGTCCAGAAGGAGAACCCCCGACGGGCTCAGGCTCGTTAAACGCGGTGATCGGCCGTTTTTGAGTGGGAGCAGCCTGAGGCTGCTTATGGATGGCGGCTGAGCGGATTCCAAGGTTCAGTCAAATGTGAAGCCGGAAAACTAACTACGGTGAAAGCGATTGGGGGTGGAGGATGCGCGTCTGGCTCATTGGCGCCGGCAATATTGGTTCGGTCGCGCTGCGCCAACTACTGAAGAATCCGGCTGTCGAAATCTTTGTGAGCGATCCGTCAGATGAGCCGGAGGCAGTGCGCGACGGGTTGATCGAGCGAGTTGATCTGGTTGCGAACATTTCGCCCGTCAATGTCAATGAGATAGCCCGCCGTGTGCGTCCGGACCTGATTCTGCTTTCGCCGGGCATTGGTGAACAGGGATTCGGCGGCGTTGAAGGAAGCAAGGCGCTGTCGGATGCACTGAATTACGAGACGACTGTCGCCAGCGACTACCCATGTCTGATACTCTCTCTGTCAAACCATAGCTAGGCGGCGCTTGAAGGGCCGACCTGTTTCAATTTCGGCCGACGATGTAACGACATTTGCTCAATGACTGAAGAAACAGCGCGAATACGGCACAATTTAGGCGTTTACAGGTTACGCGGATTCAGCGGCCGCGTGGCGGAATTGGGTACTTTGCGCCGGTGGCTGCTCGAGCAGAACGAGCAGCCGGCCCTGGCAATCAGTGGGGGGCAGGGCATCGGCAAGAGTACGCTGGCCACCGCTGCGGCATGGCGGACCATCCACAATTTTCCTGATGGCATCATCTGGGTGGGCGCAGCGGGCCGGGACCGTTTTCGCATGTACGACATTGTGCGCACGTTGGATACGGTGCTTGGGACAACGCTAACGCGTGTGAGCGAGGAACGATGGGGCATTGGGATCCTGGAACAGTTGTACCGACGGCGGCGCCTTCTGATTCTTGACGAACTGTCGGGCGCGACCGACCGTGAGATTGAGACGCTGGCCGAGATAATCGGCCACCTGCACGACTCGGGCGGTCAGTCCCATATTCTGTTGATCGATCGCGACATTCATCCTGAATTTGCGGAGCTGGTGGGAGATCGCCACCTGCAACTGGGAGGGCTGCCGTTGTCTGAGACGGTGGCGTTTGTCCATGCAAGGGCGCCGGAGCCGGTGCGGGATACCGCTCTGCGCAATGTCGAGGGACTGCACCGCCGCACCGGCGGCAAACCTTTGAGCATGCGCCTGGTGATGGGTTTGCTGATGGATTTTGGTCTGTGGAGCGAACTTGAGGAGCTGCTGTCGGAGTTGCCAGCAAACGACGGCGTTGTGGACATGAACAGCGCGGCCGGTTTTGCGGTGGAGAATTTTGCGGCATTCTGGCCGGAGGCAGGCCTGATTCTGGATCGGTTGGTCAGCGCGGCCGGCGGCGCGACCTACCAGGCGTTAACCGAGCTGTTTACGGTGGGGATGGGCACGGAGGAGGAGAAACGTCAGACATTTGAGGCGCTGGTTGGCCGGGCGCTGGTGGAGGTGGACCTGTTTGATCAGCGGATCGTCGTACAGCCGGTCGTGCGGCGCTACCTTGTTGAGGGCGCTGTGATGTTAGGCGAGGACTGGCATCGCCAGCATGCAAGCTACTACCTGCAGTTTGCCCAGCGCTACCATGAATTTCCGATCCAGCGCTGGGGGGAGATCGATCCATTCTGGGGCAACATTCATTGGGGCGCGGACTGGGCAACGGACCGGGTGGAGCGCATCTTCGGGCAGTCGGTAGAGGAGCTGGTCGGAGAAAAGCTGGAGCTTGACGGTCTGCGCGATGTGCCGATCAATTTTCCGGAGGTGCAGGATGACCTCAAGCTCATGCGAGACTATGCGCTGGCGCTGGCCCACTATGCCTTCTGGAGGCACCCGCCGGGCATCTGGCGCTGGCTGTGCGGGGGCGCGGTGGCGGCGATAGCGCTCGGCGACGTTGGCGATTTTGGGTGGATGCTGGCCAACATAGGGCGCCAGCGATTTTTCAACGGGGAAGTGGAAGAGGCAATCGAGTGGCTGCAAAGGGCGTTACGGATCTTTGACGAGCGGGACATGTTGATGGCGCTGGCCTACGGTCATACTGACCTGGCGACATCGTTTCGCGTGCTGGAGGAGCCTCGCCAGGCGCTGGATCACTTCTGGTTGGCCTTTGAGGCGGTGGCGCAGTTGGGGGACCCGCGTTCACTGGCGCCCGCGTATATGAATCTGGGCAGCGCGTATTTGAGCCTGAATAATTTTGAGAGGGCGGTCGAGCAGCATCGCAAAGCGCTGCGGGTGGCGATGCGCCTGGGAGACGAAGGGCTGGTGGCGAGCGCGCACAACAATCTGGGGCTGGCGATGGAAGGGATGGCGATGTATGCGGAGGCCCAACGGGCCTACGAGTCGGCGCTTGCCGTCTTTGAACGGAACCACGACGAAACCGGAATCAGCACCTGTTACAACAATCTCGGTTCAGTTTGCTACGCGCGGCAGGACTTTGCCGCCGCGCTGGGCTGGTATGAGAAGGACCTGGCGCTATCGGACCAGCGGGGCGCGTGGATGGACAAGGCGGCGACGCTGCATAATCTTGGCCACGTGGCGCTGGAGCAGCAGGACCCTGCGAAGGCGGCGTCGTATTTTGAGCGAAGCCGCGAACTATACGCGGCCTTTCAACTTGATGAATACGTGGCTGAGGAGGACGAGATGCTCTCGTACGTGGCCGCGGTGTCAACCTCCGGCGGTTCCCAACGCTAACAAAACGCTTACGTTTAATGTGCTTGAGAATCTTGTCATGCGACAGGAACTATGCTACACTTTCTGACGGTTTAGCACTCAAGCCCAATGAGTGCTAAAGGGTAAGAGGTCGACGAAATGGGAAGCGAAGGGGCCGGCTCCGGCGGGCAGGATCACCGGCCCAAGACAAGCATCAGAATCCTGTTTTCCGCCGAAAAAAAGGCGGGCGATCTAAAGTCACTCGAAGTTCATCAGAATAACGCAAGGCAAGGAGGAAGTTAGAATGAATCTCAAGCCGCTTGGTGATCGGCTGGTAGTGCAGCCCCTGGAGGGAGAGGAGCAGACATCCACGGGTATCTATCTGCCGGAAACTGCAAAAGAGAAGCCACAGCAGGGCGAGGTGATTGCGGCCGGTCCTGGCGCACGCGACGAAGACGGCAAGCGCATCGAGATGGATGTCTCTGTCGGTGATATCGTTTTGTATGCGAAGTACTCTGGCACGAACATCAAGCTGGATGCATCAGAAGTGCTGATTCTCAAGGAATCGGACGTATTGGCGCTGGTCGAGAACTAGACTGGCCGACACTGGACAAGCTCAACTCGCCCGCCGCGGAAGAGCGGGTCAAACTGAAGGAGACAGACCGCAATGGCAAAGCAACTAGTGTTTGAAGAAGAAGCCCGCCGCAGCCTGAAGAAGGGGATTGACGCCCTGGCGGATGCGGTAAAGACGACGCTTGGGCCGAAGGGCCGCAATGTGGCGCTGGACAAGAAGTGGGGCAGCCCGACCGTGACCCACGACGGTGTGACAGTGGCCAAAGAGATTGAACTGGAAGAGCCGTTCGAGAATATGGGCGCGCAGCTTCTGAAGGAAGCGGCGACGAAGACCAACGATATTGCCGGCGACGGCACAACGACGGCCACGGTTTTGGCGCAGTCGATCGTCACTGAGGGGCTGAAGAATGTCACGGCGGGCGCCAACCCGATGTTGCTCAAGCGCGGGATTGAGGCCAGCTGCGACGCGATCGTCGCCGCGTTGAAGGATATGGCGACACCGGTGGCCGGGCAGGAAGAAATTGCCCAGGTAGCCAGCAACTCTGCGGCCGACTCGCAGATCGGCGATCTCATCGCCGAGGTGATGGCCAAGGTAGGCAAAGACGGGGTCATTACCGTTGAAGAGAGCAAAGGTCTTCAGTTCGAGACCGAGTATGTCGAGGGTATGCAGTTGGATCGCGGCTATCTCAGCCCGTACTTTGTCACCAACAACGAGAGGATGGAGGCGGAGTTGGATGCGCCTTATCTCTTGATCACCGACAAGAAGATCAGCAGCGCGCAGGACATTGTGCCCTTGCTGGAGAAGCTGGTCCAGGTTGGGAAGCGTGAGCTGATCGTGATTGCCGAGGATGTAGACGGCGAGGCGCTGGCCACACTGGTGCTGAACAAGCTGCGCGGTATGTTCAATGCAATGGCAATCAAGGCGCCTGGGTTTGGCGACCGCCGCAAAGCGATGCTGCGCGACATTGCCATCCTGACCGGTGGCCAGATTCTGTCGGAAGAGGTAGGCCGAACGCTTGAGAGCGCTCAGTTGGAGGATCTTGGCCAGGCTGACAAGGTGATCAGCACCAAGGACGCGACCACGATTGTGGGCGGCCACGGGGGCACTGAGGAGATTCAGGGTCGGATCGAAGAGATCCGGGCAGAGATTGATGCCAGCACCAGCGACTATGACCGCGAGAAGCTGCAGGAGCGGCTGGCGAAGCTGGCGGGCGGCGTTGCCATTTTGCGAGTTGGCGCGGCCACCGAGACTGAGCTCAAGTACCGGAAGACCCGTGTCGAGGATGCCTTGAGCGCCACACGTGCGGCGGTCGAGGAAGGTGTTGTGCCTGGCGGCGGCGTTGCGCTGATCAATGCAGTTTCCTCGCTGGACAGCGTTGAGATGGCGGATGCTGATGCGGCTACGGGCGCCCGCATTCTGAAGCGCGCCCTGGAAGAGCCTATGCGCATGATTGCCACGAACGCAGGATTGGACGGCGCCGTGGTGATCGAGAAGGTGCGCGGCCTGCACGAAGGCGGCAAGGCCAACACGGGCTATGATGTGATTCAGAACGACTATGTCGACATGATGGATGCGGGCCTGTCCGACCCGGTCAAGGTTACGCGCAGCGCGGTTGAGAATGCGAGCTCGATTGCGGCGATGATCCTGACGACGGCGGCGCTGGTTACGGACATCCCTGAGGAAGAGAAGCCGATGCCGGCCGGCGATCCCAGCATGGGCGGGATGATGTAGACCCGGTTGATTCGGGAACTGAATAAAGTAGGAAAAGGCGCCGGGGACGCGAAGTCTCCGGCGCCGGTTATTTTGGGGAGAGACGGGAAGAAGCGTGGCGCAGATTCAGAGAGGCGTGAAACCGTTGGTCAAGTTGACCTCGGGGGAGTCATCCCGGCCGTTTCTGCATTGCGGCAGGGAAGGTCCTCTCGATGACTGGACAGGCCGAGAGCAGGCGAAGCCTTGCGTAACGTCTATCGAATGTGTTGGAAGGATAGGAATGCAGATTCGACCTTTACGAGCTGGACTGATCCTGGCTGGTAAGGATCGGCGCAGCCAAAGTTTACTTCGTGACGAAGCTTCAATGGTCGGCGCAAACGTATCGTACAGTCAGCGTTCATGGTCCTCGACAACGGGACGATACTGAATGAGCGCCGACCGCCCAGCGATATCAATGAAGCGGGCCCAGAGTTCGACTCCCTTGGCATCGGAAAGCCGCAGCTCCTCGCCGAGAAGGAAAGATACGGGCTGCGCCGCACCTTGATTGACGGCCACATTTGAGGCGTAGAGATAGGTACGGTCGTGTGTGTCGCGAATAGGATTGAGGCGGCCAGCAATTCCTGGAAGCGCGCCGGTTCCTTCGGTATAGATCTCGCTGCCTCCAGCAGGCAGTTTTTGCAGTTCGATTGCAAGCGCCCTCTGACTCGGAATCCAATCGCGTTCTACGTTGGCGGCGTAGCCCTTGGCGGCAGCGTACACTGTCATAGGCAGGTCGGTCGTATAGAGGGAGAAAGTAGCCACTCCCTCAGTATCGCTAGACGAGCGCAGCCAGGTGTGGTTAGGAAACAGGGCAAGGACATCGACACCGGGAAGAGGCCGTCCGGCCTCCCGAATCGTGATCTGAACTTGCGCCGGACTGGGTTCCAGGTGCGCAGAGGGAAGCAACACGAGCAGGTCGGTATCGCCCACGATCCGAAATTCGGCTGGTTTTCCGCTGAGGCCCTTGGTCTCGCTCTGGATGATGGGCACACCGTCGCCCCTGCGCTCCATAAAATAGCGGCGATCTCCGCGGCCCCGCACGCCCCCGGTCGGCGTTCTGCCCAACAAGGAAACGAGCAGTTCGTTGCGCGTGGCCTGGCGGTCGGCAATATTGGCAACGGTCAGGTTGTTCGGCAGCCTGCCCGGAGACTGCACTTCGAGGCGGTCGGAAAAGACGGAGAGCCGGATGCGGCTGCTCTGGATAGAGTAGTCGCGGTGGGCTACGGCGTTTACGATCGCTTCGAAAATGGCTTGCTCGCTGAATTGGGGGAGATCGAGTCGATCCGGATCCTTGTGCGCTGACACTCTCATATTGCGCGTTGCAAAGGCAACAGCCTCCGAGATCTGCTGGGTGATTGGTCCGGAAATCGTCTGCGCGTCAACTTGCCCGCTGGCCCTGTCAGTTCCGCGATAGGTGGTTGCTGTAATACAGGCGTTTGGGAGCCATTCTTCAGGTTGCCGGCTGCAAAGGAGGATGCCAGCGACCGTGGCCAGCTGCGGTCCCTCCGCAGGATCGCTTAAGAGACCTATTTTGGCCAGCGCCAGCTCAGGGTCGGCAGCTCCTTGTACGCTCAACAGCGGCCGCCACAGGGCCTTATCCAGAGTTCCGATTCCGCTTCCCGGAACAGGTTGTTTGTCGAACCAGACAAAGCGAGATTGGGCCCGAAGCTGGGCCAGCCGCAGCTGGTCATCACTCATCATCGATCTCTTGGAACTTCCAATACGCCGATAACTGCCTCCCGGACTGATGTGGAGAGCGTAGCCCGGCGCGACTTCCACGGCCAGGAAGGCCTTTTCGTCGATTTCGAGGCGAAGGGTTTCGATTTCGATGGCGGGCTTTATCAAATCGGTGGAGATATTTGCGACCAGTCGCTCAACTGCATCCAGTTGGTCACGGTTCATGCCCTGAATGCGGCCTTCATCGGTCACACCGCAGAACAGGACGCCGCCATTGCCATTCGCGAAGGCAGCTAATTCATCGGCAAGGTCGTGGGAATCTGGCGCAACAGGGCGGTTAAACCGGAATTCGAACTGCTTGAACGCAAAGCGGCTGTCCTCACCCAAGCGCAGCCGGCGCCTGATCTCGTCGTCGCTAAAGAAAGATGGCGTCATAATCACATGGCTACTCTATTTCGCAGGATTCGGTCCTCTGCGAAAGAATGTTGAGTTTTGATCGCCCGTGCAGGAGATTCGCAGTCTTCAGGGAGCGGCGCCCTTCCGGAGTTGGAACCAGGTCAAATGCCGCGAATCAGATTCAAGGTGATGACCGAAACGCTATTGATTCAGGGCAGTTGGAGCCCTTTTGCGCGCAGCCGGTTAGCTGGTGGCGTTCCTCAGCACATTGGCGAGGCCCCAAGGCGGCGCCAGTACCGTGGGCGACACGGTCATGCCGTCGCACGGGATTCGTCCAGGATTGACAGAGCGATTTTCTGCAACTCACGATCTCCTGATCAACTGCGGATCGCTTTCAACCGAAAAGTACGCATCTCCGGCACAAGACTGGCAGAGGATCTTGCCATCCTGGAGGAGCTCGCGTTCGTTGATGATTTCTTCGCCGCAGCTTTCGCATTTGGCCCGTGCGCCGGCGCGACTGACGATGGCGGCGACCGGCTTCGTGAGCTTGACCCACTGGAATGAGAGCAGTTCTTCATCGGGCATGCGCTGGTATCCGTGGAGCATGGCGAAATAGCGGCGCGTCTGCTCTGGCGCGTAGTCATGGGCGCGCTGGCGTACGTCGAGTCGCGGCGCGACGCGGAGAGCGCGTTCGGTTTTGACGTCGACGAAGGTCGCGGCGATTTTGCCGTAGTCCTCGACGCGTAGTGTGCGCCGGCCTACGGAGACGCCGGCAACGGCCTCGACACCGTCGACGAAGCAGCCGTCGGTCTCCGAGATCACGAGGAGACGTTTGTCTGGGCGCGGCACTTCGAGGCTGAGGATGCGGGCGGCGGCGATGGCGCAGCGCGCCCCGAGCACCTGGCGGGGGCAGAGATGCCTGTGACGGGCCGCGGCCACTTCGAGGGCATCTGTCAGGGCTTGGGAGACGACCTGCGGTAAGGTGTCGATCGATGTCGTCATGGAGAGGACTCCTCTGTTGCGGCCGTCTTTCCTCGCGCATCGTTGATTTCAGGTATGCGTCGAAAGGTTGTGTACGCGGCCTCGCGGCCCCATTATACCACTCCTTTCAAATTGCTCTTTTGGTACGCAACGAAGTGGGGGGCTTCCCAAAGAGGGGCGCGTTTTTGAGCACATTCCGGGGTCTTGTACCGAAACCTGAAGACTCTTTCTACCGAAAACGGCAGTGGACAGAGCTGCGCTGGTCAGGGTTCAGTGGTCAGTCACTGCAGTGGCCCGTGTTTGGTGAAGTGTTGAGGCGCGGAGGTCGACGGATTGCGAACGGCGGGTGATCCGCGAAGGGACGCGAAAGGGCGCGAAGTACGCAAACTGCAGCGGGTGGCGGTGGGGATGCGTCGCGGGCCTAACATACGAAGAATCGACGAGGAGGACGCCCGCACGGGGCCCCCCCTACAGCCGTGTGATGGAAACTGTACACACGTCGGGACGACCTTTGGGGGGGTTACACGGCGGGGATGCGCCTTAGGAAGGACATATCACACCATGAGACATCCCCGCGCGCACTCGCTCACCAACACACAACCCCTCTGCAAGGGCGTCCGCAAAGACGGCTCCCCCTGTCAGGCAGAAGGGCATCGCGACCTGGACGGCTACTGCATCGCCCACGCCCCCGCCGACAAACTGCACGCCTGGCGCGTCCACGGCGGCAGCGCCGCCACCGCCACCCGGATCGACCGGCGCGTCCCCAAACGCTTCAAAGACATCATCGAGCTCCTCACAGAAGACATGACCGCAGTGCGTTCAGGCCGGCGAACTGACTCGCCTCCTCGAGAACCTCTATCAGGATGACGACTACGAAAGAACGCAGGACGAACCTCACGACCCGGACGCCCCCAATGGCGCCGTAATCAGCCACCAGCCCGTCCCAACCTCCTGACCAGGGAAGGCTGAAAAACAAATAGAATATAATAAACACCTGTCCCACTTCCCCGCGGCAACGTAACCCCCTACCCCCCATCCTGCCGCCCCACCCGCCGCAACGCCCATAAGCAAGCCCAATCCCCCTCAACACCTCGTCAGACCCTTGCACCCCCCTATACACCGCCCATTTATCACTCACCCTGGCCCCGATTCGCTTCACTTCGCGAATCCCCGCCCTTTTCCACCTCCAATCTCTCACGAACACTCACAAACACTCACAAACACTCACAAACGCTCACAAACGCTCACAAACACTCGTGAACGCTCGTGAACACTCACACGCTCACGAACGCTCGTGAACGCTCACAAACACTCACGAACGCTCACGAACGCTCGTGACACTCACAAACACTCGTGAACGCTCACAAACGCTCACGAACGCTTACAAACGCTCACGAACGCTCACAAACTCGCACGAACGCTCACAAACACGCACGAACGCTCGTGACACTCACAAACACTCGTGAACACTCACATACACTCATGAACGCTCGTAAACACTCGTAAACACTCACAAACGCTCACAAACGCTCACATACACTCACGAACGCTCACAAACACGCACCACTCCCTCACACCATCCCCTTCGCGCACCAAAAAGGCGCTGCCCTCCCCCGTGGATCAAAAGACGTCGCCGTTCGCCGTTGCCGTTTCCCCCATCCCCCAAATCCCCGTTCAGACATATCCCCGTTCAGACAAATCCCCGTCCCAAATCACCGTTCAGACAAAATCCCCGTCCCCTCGCACAGGGGAAGCCGCTTGCGGCTGACCGCCCCAAAGCGAGGAGAGGGGGGAGAGGAGTGAGAAGTGAGGAGTGAGAGAATGACAGGTAAGCCCGAGGAGCAGGGTAGTTTGGGCAAGTTTCGGGCTATCGCTGGGAGACCTCATTGAATCCTGGAGCCAGCTTTTCCAGGCAGCCGCATATCTGAACTGCGCTCAGCGAAGTCGTTGGCGAGAAGGAGCGGGCCCGAACACGCGCAGGCTGCTCCGGCCATGACGGAAAAAGGATGGCTGTGTTAAAATGCGCAGCATGATGGACAGGACGATGAGACGCAAGGAACGGATTTCACCATCTGAGGCGACCGTCGTCGTTGCCATGAGCGGAGGTGTCGACAGTTCAGTGGCAGCGGCGTTGCTGGTTGAGCAGGGCTATCGCTGCGTTGGCGTGATGATGCGCCTGTGGGCCGAAGCGGCGAGCGGCGAGGGATCCGGGAACAAGTGCTGTGATGAAGACAGCGTGGAAGATGCGCGGCGGGTCGCAGACCGGCTGGGCATACCATTCTATCTGATCAACGTCGAGCGGCCTTTCAAAGAGAAAGTCGTGGATTTCTTCATTGATGGGTATAGCGCCGGGCTGACGCCGAATCCCTGTCTTGCATGCAACCGTCATATAAGATTCGACTATCTTCTCAACTATGCTCGGCGGCTGGGGGCTGATTTCCTGGCGACGGGACACTACGCCCGGCTGCGGCGGGAGGAGGACGGTCGCGTACATCTGCTGCGGGGTGTGGATCTTCAGAAGGACCAGTCGTATGTTCTGAGCGTGCTGGGCCAGGCTGAGCTGCGGGATCTGCTCTTTCCGGTTGGGGATATGCCGAAGCAGGAAGTCAGACAGATGGCGGCGGCGCGCGGGCTGCCGATTCACAGCAAGCACGATTCGATGGATCTGTGTTTTGTTTTTGACGACGACTACCGGCGCTTTCTGACAGACTGGGCTCCTGAGGCAATGGCCGGGGGCGACATCGTGGACGTGGATGGGAAGGTGGTTGGCAAGCATCGGGGGTTGCCTAACTATACGGTTGGCCAGCGGAAGGGTCTTGGCCTGAGCGGCTCGGCTTCCCCTATGTATGTGGTCTCGTTGGAGCCCGACGGCAATGAACTGGTCGTTGGGCCGGCCGAGGCGCTGGGCAGGTTGGAGCTCTTCGCAAGAGATGTCAATTGGACATCAGGCGAGCCGGTTGCGGAAGGCAGCCGGGTCCAATGTCAGATCCGCTATTCGGGCCGTCCCCTCGACTGCCGGGTTTTCCCGCTGCAGGACGGCAACGTTCGGGTGGCATTCGATGAGCCGGCGCGCGGAATCAGTCCCGGCCAGGGCGCGGTCTTCTATGATGGGGCTCGTTGTTTGGGTGGGGGGTTGATTGAAAGGCCGGAAGCGGGCAACGCGAGGCCGGTTGAGCCCGGGTTGGAACGGGCTGGGCCTGCGTCTTAGGGAACGGGGAGGTACTCGACTGGTTCCTGGTACGCCGATCACATCACTTATTCTTAGTCCGGCGGTCCTGTTGGGTACACTGCTTGTAACGGGCTATGCCAGCATATTTCATCTGTGGACAGGACGTTCGCTACGCGAATTGCCGCAGTTTATCGTTGTGGCCGGGTTGGGATTTGCGTTGGGCCATTGGGTCAGTGAAACATTACAGTGGGATACTTTGCGAGTAGGTCAGCTCAGCCTGTTAGAGGCGACGGTGGCATCGGTATTTGCACTCATTCTTATGAGGGTTGTTCTGCCCTAGGGGCGAGATTCCTGGCCGTGCGGTCGGGAAATTATCCTGTTTGACAGGTTTTTGACGGTCCGACCGGCCGAAAAAGGAGAGCGTCGTGGTCAGCGCCGCGGTTCGGGATATCGCCATTATTCTTGTGGCCTTGGAAATTCTCATCATGAACGCGCTGCTGGTGATCCTGATCTGGCAAGTGTGGCGCCTGGTCAAGATGATCGGAGCGGAGATGAAGCCGGTGATCAAAGACGGCCAGGAGACAGTCGGCACGGTAAAGGGTTCAGCCGAATTTGTGAGCGCAAGTTTCATCACTCCTCTGATCACGACGAGCAGCAGGCTGGCAGGTATCTGGCGCTCCGTGAACGTAATCAGGTCGGAGCTGAAGGGGTCGATGGGTGAGATCACGCCAACAAGGCGGCAGCAGCGGACCACCGATCCTGATTCGGCTTCGGAGACGACGCAGGGCACGCCGCCAGTCACCTGATTAGAGACGTTGCAGTGGTTTGTGGTCGAGGGTTGGTTGGCAGAGGTAGGGTCCAGAGGAGGCAGGTAGGGGTTCGGCGCCAATGTTGGCCTGAACCTTTCTTTTTTTCTGCAACTGCGGGGAAAAGGAGGCGGACGATTCCAGGAAGTCTCCCCGAACGAAGGAGGCTTGCGGCTGACCATCCAAGCAAATGGTCTTTGGAGTGGAAACCAGGGGCGAGAGAGGCGGCATGAACTACTGGCAGACGAGTTTAGTCCGATTGCGCGGCGTGGAGCCGGAGGACGGGGATGTATTCTGGGAATGGAATCAAGATAGTGAGATGGCCCGGAATCTGGAGTTCGTGTGGCCTCCGGTGTCGATCGCGCAGGTGCGTGCGTGGGCGGGAACCGAGGCCAAGAGAAAGCTGGAGGATGACTCCTTCAGATGGGTGATTGAGAATCTGGAAGGCACGCCGGTCGGCTTCATACACACACATAACTGCCAGCCCCGCAATGGCGTGTTCAAGTACGGCATCGGTATCGCCGGGCCGCACCGGGGAAAGGGATATGCCAGGGCGGCGGCGCTTCTCGTCCTTCGCTACTACTTCAAGGAATTGCGTTATCAGAAAGTCACTGTTCAGATGCACAGCGCAAACGCCGCCTCGCGTGCGCTGCATGAAGGGATGGGCTTTGTGCGTGAAGGCACAGTGCGGCGCGCGATATTCACGGATGGTCGCTACCTGGACGAGCTGTTTTACGGCATGACGGTAGAGGAGTGGCAGCAGCGCTACGATTTGGGGGAAGGATGAAACGCGCGCTCAGCGGCCGGCGCCTTGACCCGGCGTCGGCCAAGTGGCCGAGCCAACTTCGGGCGATGCGACGGCACTTGGGGGGGCGGCCGTCGTTGCTGCCTCACCACTTTCTGGAGACTGTCCTACCCCGGATAGGAGGGGCGTGCGTCGCGATTATGGCCGGCGGGGCTGCGGGCAGCGAGACGCCCTGCGGCTATGCATTTCTGCTGCCACGCGACTCCAAGGGCGGCGAACCGCTGTATACGCTGCGCTATGAGCAGGCGCCGGGAGCCCTGGCGGCGGGAGAAGAGGAGATTGCAGGCGCGGTCGCGGAGGCGCTGCCGAGCTGCCCGAGGATGCTGTTTTACCGGCCCGAGGGCGCGCACGTCTTCGCGCCGACGCACGTTGAGATTGAGGACGTTGATTGCGGGCGCGCCGACGAAGGAGAGGCAGAAGAAATTCGGACGTTGCAGAAGGCAATCTGGCACAGCCCTTCTGACGGACTGTACCCAAGCGATTTACACTGCGCGGAAGGGGGCACGGGTTGTTCGCTGGTGGCCCGCGTTGACGGAGCGCTGGCGGGTTTTCTGCTGGGTTTCTACAGTTTTGCCCCTGCGCCGGCTGGGCTGCCGCTTGGAGATTTCAGGCAGGACCTGCAGCTGGAATCGCAGTTGCTGGCAGTGGCTCCTGGGGTCCGAAGGCGGCGAATCGGCCTGCTGCTCAAGCGACTGCAGGCAGAGCAGGCCCGGGAGATGGGCATCGACATGATTTGCTGGACGACGGACCCCCTGCTCTATGGCAACGCGCTGCTCAATTTCACACGCTTGGGCGCAGTAGCCTGCGAATTCGAACGCAGTATGTATTCGTTTCGCAATGAATTGAACCGGGTAGCGGCAGCGCGGCTGAAACTCACGTGGCTGGTAAGCTCGCGGAGGGCACGAAGGACGTGGGAAGAGGGTACGGGGCGACGCCCACTCGAAATTGAGGCCGAACCGGACGTGGCCGTGGTCAACCGGGGAGCGACCGCGCCGGATTTCGGGGCCACCGGCGCACGGATCGCGATCGAGATTCCTGCGGATTGGATCGAACTCCAGCGAAGAGACCAGACGGCGGCGCAAGCGTGGCGGGACGTCACGAGCCAGTTACTGGAACACTACATTGGTGTGCGCCAGGGCCAGTACATCCTGACGGGGACAGGGGTGAGTGGATTCCGGCGCTATCTGATCGGTGACCGGGTGGACAGCAGACTGTTGGACGGACTGGCCGCGCCGGCAGAATGAGGATTCAGCGAAACCAGATTCTCCCGCCACCCCTGTGACAGAGTGTATCCAGGAGTGTGGAAGGCGCGTCAGACTAGAAGGCGATCAATTTCGACATCGTGACGCCTTTTGCGGGATTGAACGACAGCGCGCTGTCGAAGAACGCGTGGGAGGCCGAGCAGGCCCGCAATCTGACCGCGCATGCGGGCGCGAGCGGCTGTTCCCCTGTAGTTGCGGAGCGCGTCGGCGGCGATTTCGAATTGGGCGGTGACGATATGGGCGGCGTGGGCGAGCAGGAGCGAGGTGGGCATATTCTTTGCGATGGTCCAAATGGTATTGCGGCCGACGTAGAAGCTGCTCAGTTCGTCGCCGCCGCTGCCGCCCAGTTTATGGTAGATGTGGGCTGAGGGCGCGAAGACGGTCTGCCAGCCCATGAGTTGAGCCCGGAACGAAAAATCCGCGTCTTCGAGATACATCCAGAACTCCTCATCGAAGCCGTTGAGGGCATTCCAGAGTTCACGGCGCACAGCCATTGCGCCGCCACAGCCGCCAAACACGTCAACAGAGTGGTCAAACTGTCCGCTGTCGATGGACCATACGCCGCGGTTGCGGGGAATGCCGTCGCGGCCCATCATGTCGCCGGCGGTATGAATGCGGTCGCGTTCTTCGAAGAGGAGGAGTTTGGCGGCGATAATTCCTGCGCCGGGGAAGTTGCAGACCGTTTTGGCCAGCTCCGCGAGGAAGTCCGGGGCGGGCTGGGTGTCGTTATTCAGGAGCACGAAGATGCGGCCGCGGGCGGAGCTGGCGGCGAAGTTGACGGTGGCTACAAAGCCCTCGTTTTCCCGCCTGGCGAGCAGGCGCGCGTTGCCGGCATTGGCCTGCACCCAGGCAACGGAGTCGTCGCTGCTGGCATCGTCGGCGAAGATTATTTCGAAATCCGTGAAGGATTGGGACTTCAGTCCCGCGAACAGGTCTGGCAGATAGCGGCGGCCGTTGTAATTGGGAATGAGCACTGAGAAGAAGGGCACAGGCGCCGCCTGACTGATTTGTGTGGGCCTCTCTGCGGTCTCGCCGTTCAGGTTCATTTCAGCTCCCAATATATCTTTTGTATTCAGTTCGGACATGTTTTCTGAGCGCGTCCCGCCAATGGGGCAGCGTGATGCCCAGGGCTGCGCCGGCCTGATTGACAAGAACGGCATGAGGCGGCGGCGCCGTTTTGCGCGGCCAATCATGCGCACAGATTGGGGTTACGGGCAGCGATTCTCGTTCGGTCAGGCGCATCAGCTCAACGGCCCAGTCGTAGCGGCTGGCAAAGCCTTCATTTACGAAGTGGTAGACGCCAAAGCGCTGGGTCTCGACCAACTGCGCGATGGCTGCGGCAACGTCTGAGGCGCAGGTGGGATTACCGTACTCATCACTGACGACGCGCAGGGCGCCGTGCCGGTCAGCCGCTGCGCTGATTTTGGCTGGAAAGTTGCTGCCGCCTGCGCCGTAGAGCCAGGCAACGCGGACAATGTAGAGGCGGTCCAGGACGGAGGCCGCGGCGTGTTCGCCGGCGGCCTTGCTGCGTGCGTACACGCTTCCCGGCGCAATCTGTTCATACTCATGATAGAAGCGGCCCTCAGTTCCGGCGAATACTTCGTTGGTGCTTATATGAACCAGAGCGGCATCGCAGCGAGCGCACCCTTCCGCCAGATATTTGGGTCCGAGGGAGTTGACTGCGAACGCACAAATGGGGGAGTCTTCGGCGCCGTCCACGTCGGTCCAGGCGGCGGCATTG
Organism: Caldilineaceae bacterium; assembly: GCA_022824025.1. GTDB lineage: Bacteria > Chloroflexota > Anaerolineae > Caldilineales > Caldilineaceae > Bin5. The sequence goes on along the minus strand of JAJEBF010000014.1, from coordinate 342,937 downwards.
ATGAGAATGTCAGGGCCGGTCGCTGCGACCGCGTCGGCGATCGAAGGATTGGCAATGTCATAGCGCGGGCGGGTCCAACAGGTCAATTTGGCAGAGGGGGCGAAGCGGGCGGCCAGAGCCTGTCCAAGTTGTCCGTTCGCGCCTGCAATCAGAATATGCGTCATGGCGGTGGTTGGCGGTTGCGGCCGGAAGCCGCGTAAGCGGTGGCAGGGAAAAGTGCCATGTTGCGTCCCAGTATACCTGAGTTCTGGTTCGCGGCGGAAAGTTTGGCAGGGGAATGGCGGGGCCGGGGCAGTTCAGTCTGTGATTGGTTCCTGTTCGAGGAGGGTCTCTATCAGTTCGGGGAGACGGTTTCGCAAGGGGAAGAGATCGTTGTAGCCTACGTGCCCCCCGTAGGGCAGGATATGGACCTGCAGCAGGGGATGCGGAGGGAGCGCGGCGATGTCGTTGGGGGGAATGATTGGGTCGTTGGCTGCTGTAAGGATGGTGAGAGGGGTGTTCAGGTCGTGGATCTGACTGGGTTTCACGCTGTAGGCGTTAAGGTATTCTTCCACACCGTTGAAGTGGGCGCCGCTTTTTGTGAGGCAGTCTGTCATATCCCAGATGGTCTGAATGGATTGGAGGGGCGTGAAATCGTAAAGTTCGGGAAAGAGCTCCTGTTTTTTGCGCAGGGAGTCGAGCCAGCGGCGGCGGAAATAGCGGCGCAGGAGCGGATGGTTGTCGAGGAGAATACAGGTGCGGCGGGGGTTGAGAACCGGATTGATGGCAATGGCCCTGCGCAGATTGGGGATAGGTCGACGGGCATGGCGCAGTGCCATGCGGACCGCAAAACTGCCGCCGAGGGATGCGCCGATGAGGAAAAACGGTTTGCCTGCGGCGAGAAGGCCGACCTGTTGGGTGACGGCGTGGACTTCCTCGATCAGGGTGGCAAAGAAGATTCCCCGGTTGAGGTGGTGTGTAGGTCCGTGGTCACGCAGATTGAGGCGCATGACATCATAACCTGCGCGAACCAGGGCGCTGCCCAGGACAAGATTGTAGGCGGAGTGGCTATCTCCTTCCCAGCCATGCAGGAGCATTGCCAGGCCTCTGGACATGGATGGCATGTGGGATGGCGTGTGGGATGGCGCGCGGGGAGCCTCTGAGGCTGGCGTGAAGAGTCCGAGCAGGCGCACGGCCCTTTCAGGGTCGAACATGGAGTGATCGGGCCCGGCATCGAACAAAACCATTTGTTGGCGGCGATTGACGAGAGCGGCGTCAGGGGGGAGGCGCCGACTTATGATGGTTTGCAGGTTCCCGCTGCGGAGGAAGGGATGGGGCCGATACAGGTTGGCTGGGTTGGTTAGCCATGGCTGCCGCGGAAGATATCGGTGTGTTCTCATATTAGGAGGTGGCAGAGGGTACAGTTCAGGGCGCGCAGTTCTGATTCAGTTGGAGACATTGTACGATATTGGGGCCCCAAATCCGGAAATCTGTGTCGACAATTGTAGTCTTTGCGTAGTGGACTATTGTACGATACAATTCTATGATATTATTCCCGCGCCGATCGCGAGGTCAATCCGGCTGGCTGTATTTCTGTGGCAGCCGGCGGCTACACCCTTTATTCAAACGCCGCCTCTGCCCTGTTGATGTGTACTGAATTGGAAAAAGAGGTCTCATACTATGGTCAATCAGTTAGCGCGCCTTGGACCTGAGGCGATCGAGGTTCATTCCGACGGCATTGCAGCGGCGGCCGTCGAAACGCCTCATCTGGAGTCCTACCTGAACGGAAGCAGTGAACTGGTCGATCCATTTTCGCAGCGAATCGAAGCCTGGTGGGAACGGACAGCCGAGGCGAAGGCCAGCGAGCACTACTACTATTTTCAGGCAGTCGATGCCCTGGAAGGGCCATGGGTCCATACTGAAGGCAAGCGCAAACTGATGTTTGCGACGTACAGCTATCTGGGATTGATCAACCATCCTCGAATTGTGGCCGCGGCAAAAGCGGCGGCGGACAAATACGGCACAGGAACGCACGGGGTGCGCATCCTGGGCGGCACGCTCGATCTCCATGCCGAGATGGAGAGGACGATTGCGGCCTTCGCCAGACGCGAGGAGGCGATCGTTTACAGCTCCGGCTATGTCACCAATCTTGCGACAGTCAGTACACTGGTGGGCAGGGGTGATTGGGTGTTTTCGGACAGGTGGAACCATGCGAGCATCGTGGACGGCTGTTTGCTGGCGCGGGGCAAGTTTGTTCGGTTCCGTCACAATGACATGGACGACCTTGAGAGGCAGCTGAGACGCGCCCCGGAAGACGCGGGAAAGTTGGTCATTGCGGACGCGGTTTTTTCGATGGACGGTGACATATTCAACTTGCCTGCGGCGCACGAGATTTGCAGGCGGTACAACGCCCGGCTAATGCTGGATGAGGCCCACAGCATAGGTGTTCTTGGCAAGACAGGGCATGGGATCGAAGAGCATTTTGATATGTATGGCTCCATCGATCTGAAGATGGGCACGCTCAGCAAGACGATTCCCGGAATTGGCGGGTATGTCGCCGGCAGCGACAGGCTGGTAACGTACTTGCGCCATACAGCACGCGGCTTTGTGTTCAGCGCCGCGTTGCCGCCTGCGGTTGCGGCAGCCATCACAGAAGGATTTAACGTTCTTGAAGATGAAGGTGCTGAGAGAAACCGCATTCTTCTTCGCAATGCGCGTCAGTTCACGCGCGGTCTGCAAGCCGCGGGTTTTGACACTGGTCTGACAGAGTCGCCGATCGTTCCAATCATGGTGGGCACCGAAGAACGCGCATTCGCCATGACAAAATACTGCCAGGACAATGGCATTTTCGTCCTTCCCGTACTCCCTCCTGCCGTCAAAGAAGGCACGGCCCGGCTGCGGGCGAACGTTACGGCTGCCCACACTGAAGAAGACATTGAATTTGCGTTAAGCGTCTTCATTGAGGCTGGGCGCCACATAGGCGTCATCGACTGAAGCCGGTAACGACAATCAAACGTGCATTGCGCGTTGTGTTTTGACGCGCCGTTCAACTGAGGCGAAAAGTCGATGAAACGGGTCGTCTCAATCAGCCTGGGCAGCAGCAAGCGAAACAAACGGGTCGAGACCACGATCAAGGACGAGCCCATTGTCCTGGAACGGATCGGCGCGGACGGGGACCAGAAACGGATGCGGGAGTTGTTTCTGGAATACGACGGGCAGGTAGACGCGTTTGGATTTGGCGGCGCGGATCTCGGTCTGGAGGTAAATGACCGCTACTTCCCGTTGCATTCGGTTGGCAGCATTGTGGCGGGCGTTCAGTCTCCGGTGGTGGACGGAGGTGGAGTCCGCGCGGTGGTTGAGCGCAATACGGCGCAGCGGCTACAGGGGCTCCTGCCGCCCCATCCCAAGCGGGTCCTGATCTGCGTGGCTGTTGGGCGCTACGCGATGGTGCGCGGGTTTCTGGACATGGGCTACCAGCCGCTATTTGGGGACCTGGCCTTTGGTTTGGGGATACCCGTGTTTCTGCGCAGCCTCAGCACGCTTCATCTGCTGGCCAGAGTCCTGCTTCCTGTCATGGCGCGACTGCCCTTTTCGTGGTTATACCCAACAGGCGAGCAACAGGACAAGATCGTGCCGAAGTACGGGGCGCAGTACAGATGGGCGTCGGTCATTGCCGATGATTTTCATTACATCCGGCAGCACTTGCCTTCGAGTTTGGAAGGGAAAACAATTGTCACCAATACAACCACGGATGAAGACGTGGCACTGTTGAAGGAGCGAGGCGTTGCAAGGCTGGCAACGGTGACGCCCCGATTGGACGGGCGCAGTTTTGGGACGAATGTGATGGAAGCGGCATTGACAGCGCTGGCGGGCAAAGGGCGACCGCTGTCTCCTGCTGAGCTGAGAGAGATGATGGACGAGGAGGGGATGACTCCGAGCCTCCTCAACCTTTCACCATAGAATCTGGCATCGGAAATACTGGAATCACCCTCCTGCAATGAAGGCCGTCAGTCGAACTTGAATCACCGCCGCCCGTTTGCGGACACGGAAAGGGAGTTACTCTGTCGATGACCAACAGAACAATTATTGCGAATGCTGACTGCGTCGTAACGATGAACGATACGCGTGCTGAGATCTCTGACGGAGCGGTCGTCATTGAGGGAACTCAGATAGTGTGGGTGGGGCCGACCGCGGACTTGCCAGCCGATTACAAGGAAAGCGCGTCGGCCGATTCAGCATCCACTACACATATCGACGCGCGCGGAAAGATCGTCCTGCCCGGATTTGTAAACACGCATCACCATTTTTTCCAGACGCTCACCAGGGTGGTGCCTGCTGCGCAGAATGGCGTTCTGTTCGACTGGCTGCGCGCGCTCTATCCGACGTGGGCCTGCATCATCCCGGAGGACGTGCATGTCAGCACGCAGGTAGCGCTGACGGAGCTTCTGCTGAGCGGGTGCACGACGAGCAGCGACCATCATTATCTGTGGCATAACGGTTCAAAGCTCGACGATCAGTTTGCGGCCGCGGAGGAGATTGGGGTTCGGTTTCACGGAACGAGGGGCAGCGTCAGCCTTGGGGAGAGCCGGGGTGGTCTGCCGCCGGACTGGATGACTGAGGAAGAGGAAGCGATTCTGATCGAGTGCCGGCGACTGGTTGAAACATATCATGACGCCTCTCGGTTTTCGATGCGGCGTGTGGTGCTTGGCCCTGCCAGCCCGTTCAGCGTTAGTCAGGACCTGATGCGAGAGTGCGCCGCGCTGGCCCGCTCGTTCGGCCCGGAGATGGACGTACACCTTCACTCGCATTTGGCGGAGACGCTGGACGAAGAAGCGTTTTGCATGGAGATGTTCGGATACCGGCCGGGTACGTATGCTGAGGACGTAGACTGGCTTGGCGACGACGTCTGGCACGCCCACTGCGTGCATCTCAATGAGGAAGAGGTTGGCAAGTTTGCCAGAACAGGGACAGGCGCGGCCCATTGCCCCACGAGCAATATGCGACTGGCCAGCGGAATCTCACCTGTTCGGGCGATGCGAGATGCTGGCGTAAATGTGGGCTTGGGCGTGGACGGCAGCGCCAGCAATGACGGCAGCAACATGTTGGAAGAGGTAAGGCAGTGCCTGCTGCTACAGCGGGTGATGGGGAATCCAAAGGGCATGACGGCGCGCGAGTCGCTTGAGATCGCCACCCTGGGCGGTGCGTCGGTTCTGGGCCGCGACGATATCGGCGCGCTGGCGCCGGGGATGGCAGCGGATGTGATAGGCTTCGACCTGTCCGCGCTTACTTTTGCCGGGGGCGCGGTCCACGATCCGGTGGCCGCCCTGGTCTTCTGCTCGCCGCAGCCGGTAGATTTTTCCATTGTCAACGGCCGCTTGCTGGTCGAAGGCAGCGTACCTCTCCACATTGACGTGCCGCTGCTGGCCGAGCGGCACAATCGGGCCGCTGTGGCATTGATGCGCCGGGCTGAAGGCGGGTAGGATTTGCTTCGGTCGGGGCGGTTGGCAGCTACTGGACAGAAATAGGGGCAAACCAGTCTGGCGCTTACGCACCGGCGTTGCGGGGCGTACAGTCGTTTGCAGATTCGGGGGCAACCCATCCGACTACGCTGATGCGCGGCCAAACAGTCATCTTAACTCACGAGCACGCAGATTTCGACGCGCTCGCCTCTCTTTTGGGGGGCGCGTTGCTTTTTCCGCGTGCTGTGCCCGTGTTGCCGTGGAAGCTCCAGCGCAACGTCGAGGCCTTTTTGTCCCTCTATCGCAACCAGTTCCCCTTTGTCGATCCACGGCATTTGCTGCGGGGTCGCGTCGGCTTGGCGATCCTGGTGGACACGCGCACTTTCAATGCCGTTAAGGGCATGGGGGACCAGACGCGTCACTTGGTGATAGACCACCACACCGCAACTGAGCCGCTGCCTTCCGGATGGGAGATCTGGCAGGAGGCGCTTGGGCCGCACACGACAGGCGCAAATACGACGCTTCTGGTTGAGAGGTTGATGCACCAGAACAGGGCCTTAACGCGGTTTCAGGCTACTCTGCTTGCGCTGGGCATCTACGAAGACACCGGCAGTCTGCTATACCCCTCCACAACGCATCGTGATGTTCGTTGCGCGGCCTGGCTGGTTGAGCAGGGAGCCCGCCTGGAGGTGATCCGCCGTTTCATGCACTTCCCTCCGACGGACGCGCAGAAAGAACTGACCAAGCAGTTGACAGAGCAGGCTGAACATTTGAAGGTAGCAGGGCAGAATGTTCTGTTTGCCATGGCAGAAGCCCCTGACTATGACGATGAACTCAGTGGACTCGCTCACAGGCTGAACGAGCTATTCGATCCGGATGCCTTGTTTGTCGTCGTCAGTCTGAGCGATACCGTGCAGGTCGTGGCGCGCAGCAACACGGATGCGATAGACGTTGGAAAGATTGCCGAAGAGCTGGGCGGTGGAGGCCACCCGCGCGCTGCGGCTGCGCTTTTGAATGACGTGACGGTGGCGGAGTCCAGGGAGCGGATTGGCGGTTTGCTTGCGCGTTACGCGCGGGCGCCGGCTGACGTTGCGCAGATCATGAGCAAGGGACGGCCCCGCACACTTGAAGATTCGATGTCGGTATCGGCGGCGGCGGAGTTGATGCAGCGCTATGGCCACGAAGGATTTCCCGTTTTGCACGCTGGGGAAGACGGCAGCAGCAGTTTGGTGGGAATTCTGACTCGGAGAGAGGCGGATCGCACGATCAGCCACCGGCTAGGCAAGTTACCTGTACATAAAGTGATGATACAGGGGAGCCATACGATTCGGGCGGACGCGCCTGTGAGCGCGCTTCACGGGCTGATGATTGAGAGCGGCTGGGGACAGATTCCGGTTGTGGATGCCGAGGGCGAGATGGTGGGCATCGTCACGCGAACTGACCTGCTCAAGCTATGGGGGGAAGAGAGAGAGGCAGGGCAGCGAATCCCCGACGTCAGCCGGGAGCTGGAACAAATTCTGTCGGCCAGCCAGCACAGGCTCCTGTGGCTGGTCGGAGAAACCGCGGCCGAGACAGGGAACGCCGTATATGTGGTTGGCGGATTCGTTCGCGACTTGCTGTTTGGTCGTTTCGACGGCGACGACGGGGCCGCATTTGTGGACATGGACCTGGTGGTGGAAGGTGATGCAATCGAATTGGCGGAGCGCATGCAGGCGCAGTGCGGCGGCCGGATCGTAACGCACGCTCGCTTCGGCACCGCCAAATGGATTCTGGACGAACCCGATTACCCCTTGACCTGTCCAGATTTGCAGAAAGGGGGGCTTCGTGATGGCGGGGGCCAATTGCCCAGCCATCTTGATTTCGTAACCGCGCGCACTGAATTTTACACTGAGCCGACCGTGCTGCCGACCGTAGAGCAGGGCAGTATCAAGTTGGACCTGCACCGGCGGGATTTCACGATCAATACGCTGGCAGTCGCGCTGACTCCGGATCGGTGGGGCGACCTGCTTGATTTCTACGGTGGATTGAGCGACTTGCAGAGCGGCAGGATCCGCGTTCTGCACAGTTTGAGTTTTGTGGATGACCCGACCCGCATTCTGCGCGCCGTTCGTTACGAACAGCGATTCGGATTCCATATAGAGGCGCGGACACAGGAGCATCTTGTGGATGCCGCGCAGTTGGTTGGACGCGTCACGGCCGCGCGAATTCGGCAGGAGTTGGACAGGATTTTCCAGGAGGCGATGCCAGAGGATGCGATTTTGCGCCTGGATGAGCTGGGCATTCTCAAGCAGATCCATCCCGAATTGCGGGCCGGGCCTGAATTTGCGGTGAGAAGCGTTGCCCTGCGCGACCGAATTGAAGTCAGCGAGGCGGGGAATGGGAGCGCTGACGGTGATCAAGCCGGACGGAATGGCGGACTAACGGCGGGCACGTCTTCGCCGCCGGAGTCGAAGGGCCCGGAAGGCCCGAGTGGCATATTTGGGACGCCAATCGAGCGTCTCTACTGGGGGCTGCTGGTCTATGATCTACTCCCCGCGAAGGGAAGGGGCGAAGGGGAAACGACGCCGCTGGAAAGCGCATTGAGCGAACGGCTGAAGCTTCGGGGTAAGACGCGGCAACTGATGCGCGAACTGCGGTTGGTCAAGGCCCGGTTGCCTGAGTTGACCGACCTTCGGATACGGCCGAGCGAGGTCGTTGCCATTCTGGACCGGGTTCAGCCGGTAATCCTGCTGCTCGTTTCGTTGCTGGAGGAGGACGCGTTGTTGCGGGAACGGCTGGATTGCTACGCGCAGAGTTGGCGGCACATTCAGTCGTCGCTGAACGGGGAAGACTTGAGAAGACTGGGCCTGCCGGTGGGCCCTGCGTATGGGGAAGTATTGCGCGCCTTACGTTCGGCCCTGCTGGATGGCGAAGTTGCCGCTGGCGACGCGGAGTTGATGTTGGCCGAGAAGCTGGTGCGCGAGAGACTCGCGGCTGTATAGGCAGGCGGGGTGGGTTCTCGGCAGCGGGTCGACCGACCAAGAACGAGCCGAATGCATTCACGGGATAAAGAGAAATGAAGATAACGGCTGTGAAACCGATATTGGCACAAGGGGAGCGGCGCACATTCGTCTTTGTCAAGGTAGAGACTGATCAGCAGGGTCTGTTTGGCTGGGGCGAGGCTACGGTGGAGGGCAAACCGAGAGCGGTGGCGGGCTGTATCCAGGACATGGAACCGATGATTCTGGGGTTCAGTCCGTTGGAGGTGGAACACTGCTGGCAGGTGCTGTACCGCAGCGGGTTCTGGAGGCAGGGCATCATCGGGCTATCGGCGCTGTCGGGCATCGATCAGGCGCTGTGGGACATCAAGGGCAAGGAGGCAGGCAAGCCGATCTACGAACTGCTCGGCGGCAAGGTACGGGATCGAGTGCGAATGTACACGCACTTCGGAGGCGATACGCCGGATGCCATGGCGGAGAGCGCGCTGTCGAAAGCGGCGAAGGGTTGGGACGCGGTCAAGACCGTGCCGGCGCCGATCACCAATATTCTGGACGGGCCGCGTGTACTGGATCAAGCGGAGGCGGGGTTGAGGGCGGTGCGGGAAGCGGTTGGGAACGGGGTCGATATTCTGCTCGACATGCACGGGCGGGTTACGCCGCAGATGGCGATCCGGTACGCGCAGCGTTTTGAGCCTTACGAGCCGTTCTTCATGGAGGAACCGGTGCAGGCTGAGAACCCGGCGGCGATGGCGCAGGTGGCGCGTGCCACGAGCATTCCGATAGCGACGGGGGAGCGTTTGTTCACCCGCTGGGGCTTCCGGGAGATTCTTGAGAGCGGCGCGGCAAGTTTGCTGCAGCCGGACGCGTGCCACGCGGGAGGAATCAGCGAGGTTCGCCGCATCGCTGCGCTGGGGGAGGTCTATTACGCAGGGCTGGCGCCCCACAATCCTTACGGGCCGGTCTCGACGGCTGCGTGCGTGCATGTCGACTTTACGACGCCCAATTTCGTCATTCAGGAGATGGTCGATCCGGACGACATGCCTCTTTCGATGACCGAGTTTGTGGTTGAGCCTTTGGAGGTAGTGGACGGACATATCCTGCCGCCGGCGGGGCCGGGCCTGGGGGTGGAAGTGGACGAAGCCGCGTGCGCGCGCCATGCGCCGGACTTCAGCTCGGACGCGTTCAGAAACTCTTATCAGTCCTATCTGGCGCGCCATCGCGACGGAGGCATTGCCGATTCGTAAGGTAGATTTGGGCTGCGCGTCGTCCCTGGGCTTTACTGGCGGGGCGGACTGCCCCGCAATAAATCAATTTGGAGCTTTCCATGGCCCCGATTCTTTCCGGTAAACGAATCATGCTGGGTATCAGCGGCGGCATTGCGGCCTACAAATCGGTGACACTGGCGAGCCGCTTTACCCAGGCGAACGCGCTGGTGGACGTGATCATGACGCACTCGGCGGCCAAGTTCGTGGCGCCGGTAACGTTTCAGTCGATCACGCAACGAAGCGTTGCGACGGATACGTTTGAGTTCTGGCACGATGCGGGCCGGTTGCGTATCGGGCATGTTGCGCTGGCGCACGCGGCCGACCTGTTCATCATCGCGCCGGCGACCGCGCACACGATTGCCCGCCTGGCTCACGGACTGAGTGACGATCTTCTGAGCATCACAGCGCTGAGCTACAAGGGACCGATGCTGTTGGCGCCGGCGATGGAGACCAATATGTGGACACACCCGGCGACGATGCGCAACGTGCAGGCGTTGCAAGAATGGGGGGTCGATTTCATTGGGCCGGAAGAGGGAAGGCTGGCGTCGGGAGAGGTTGGGGAGGGGCGGGTTGCGGAGCCGGAGGATATTTTCGAAGTGGCCTGCAAGGTGATAGGGCGGGGCGGCCCGTTAGATGGGCTGCGGGTGCTGATCACAGCCGGCGGCACACGTGAAGCGATAGATCCGGTCCGGTTCATGGGCAACCATTCCACCGGGAAGATGGGGGCGGCGCTGGCTCGGGCGGCGCGAGATCTGGGGGCGGAGACGGTGTTGGTCCATGCGCCGCTTTCAGTTCATCCGCCGGGCGGTGTGTCGCTTGTGCCAGTCCATACGGCTCAGCAGATGTTTGGGGCGGTGATGGAGCAACTCCCCCGGACGGACGTTTTAATCGGGGCGGCTGCGGTGGCAGATTACCGGCCGACGCGGAGCTCAAACCAGAAACTGAAGAAGTCGCCTGGGAAGCAGATGATCACGCTGGAAAGGACGCCGGACATTCTTCAGGAGGTCGGTACACGGCGGGGGGAGGGCAGCCAGGGCCCGCGCCTTGTGATCGGATTTGCCGCCGAGACGAACGATCTGGAGGCGAACGCGCTCGACAAGCTGAAGAAAAAGAATCTGGACCTCGTTGTCCTGAACGACGTGACTGCGCCGGACAGCGGCTTCGCGGTGGACACGAACCGGGTGATCTTGTTCGAGCGGGGCGGCAATCGCGAGGCCTGGCCGCTGATGAGCAAGGATGAAGTCGCTCAGGCGATCCTGCAGCGCGTTGTCGTGCGGCTGGGACGGCTTGACTGGAAGGGATCACAGTCCCGCGAGCGGGACAGGTAGACTTTGAGGCGGCGGCCTGGGAAGCCACTGACATGGCGGCGATCAGGGTGTTTTATGGCGGCGGAGGACCAATGCGATGCCCCTCACAGCCAAAGAGGAAAGGGAGATTGCCGGCGCGCTGAGGGATGTCGATCCGGCGCAGATTGCTGTGACGCGCAGGTTGAAGCCTGCGCAACGCGTCCAGCAAGGGTTGTCGATGATCCGAGTTGCAGAGAATGTCGTCGCCTATCGCACACGGGCGCGCTTTCCCGGGCTCTCGCGGGGAAAGGCGATGGGAATCGCGCGGTCCTTGTCGATGTCCGAGAAGGAGGAGGCAGTGACAGACCCGGAGCAGGATTTTGGCAGCTTCGTGCGCCAGGTTCTTGACGCGCTGGAAGAGGCGGGGATCAAGTATCTCGTAGGAGGGGCGGTGGCGGTGTGGGGTTGGGGCGAGGCCCGGACCACGAGAGGCCTTGATGTTGTTGTGGACCTCCCCGTTGAGAGGATGGCCCCATTGTCCGAATCGCTGCGGGACAGAGATATGCAGGCCCCGCCCGATTTGATGCTGGACATCTACCAGTCCACGGCAGATCTTCCAATCAACTCAGTTCATTTGCCGGCCGGTTACAAGCTGGAAATCTTCCTTCTAAGGCCGGGCGACGCCCTGCGAGCAGGCGCGTTAGAGCGCCGTCTCATCGTAGACTTCGGGCCGGAAATTGGAGAAGCCTACGTTCATTCGCCGGAGGACCTGATCCTCTATAAGCTGCAGTATTACAGATTGAGCGGCCAGCCGAAACATATTCGCGACATTGGAAGCATCGTAGCCATGGTTGGCGAGGAGAGCCTGGAGCAGGATTACCTGGCGCACTGGGTCGACAGGTTGGAACTGGGGGAAATCTGGATGGAGATCGGAAATCGTCTGGGGAGACCAGGCGGCTAGTATGGTGGTTCGGCAGGGCCTTCATAGCCGCACATGCCGATCCGGGGGGAGTTCACGGCGGGCAGGATCATTTCATCGTCATGGACGTGCTGGTCTGCGTGTTGGACGCACAGGAAGCAGTTACCGTCTTCATAGAGACAGTCGAGACAGAGCCAGTCGGCCTGCTTGCGGCAGACCATGCATTCCATTATGGGTGTCTCGTTGCGAGATAGAAGACGAACGGGTTTGCCCTCCCAGATGCCAGTGCGCGCTGCAGCCACAGTAATCAGAAGTTCGGAAGACGTGCCGTAGTCGTATAGGTACTCTGCCTCTGTTTCAGGTCCGAAGATGGAGGCGATCGGTGCGGACATCGACTTGGATTCATAGAATGCATACGGCAATTCAGACTCTTTGACATAGAAGATTTCATCTACAGAGAAGCGGCTGAGGTGGCCGCAGCACTCCAGCCAGATGAACCGCAAGTAGCTGTCCAACTCGTCAAGCGCGGCGCGGCCCGCGACCTCCAGATGCAGCCAGTAGTCGGATGACCAAGCGTCTTCCACAAGCAGATGAAGGATTCTCTGCTGCCGTCCTGGACCCGCGTCAGCGGAGTCGATTGCATTGCGCCGTTCCGCACACGTCTGCAGATGACGAGTCATGCCCCAACGCGTGTAATCTTTGCCACAGAATGAGCAGTTTCCTCTTGTCGCCCTTCTCCGCGGCATCTTCTTCTCCTTTATCCTACGGGAAGTGGGAAGTGCGGGATGTGATGCAGCCGATCCCTACTCTTCGCTAATCTCAACAACGATCCAATCGGAACCGGTGCGGCCGAAGGTTTCAGGCGCGTACATCTCTTCCGCCTTGGCGGGCGGGGCAGTGAAGGCGCCGGGTGTCGTCGCCCGGGCGATGTAGCTGTATTCGTAGACGCCGGCCCAGAGGTAGGAGGTGAAGGCCTCGGCGCGGTCGTCGCGCAGGTTCTGGTGTTGGTACCAGCTGCTCCACCACCAGCGCCCGGTTGAGGCCCTGTCCGTTTCCCGGGGGGGATCGGCGGTCACGGCCAGATCGGGGTTAAGGATTTCGAGGCCGGCAGGCAGGTGGTCTACGAGGGCGACGTGGACGCGCCGCGATGGAGCCGCCATCGTGAGACTGACGCGGACGCGGGCGCCGGCGCGGATGCGCCAAACGCCATTCTCGTCGCGGGTTACGTCGGCGGGGTCGTCGATTGCCTCGTAGATGCGTTCGAGGGCGAAGCCGTGGTCAGCTGGATCCAGGTCGAGGTCGGCGGGCGCGTAGCGCAAGCCCAAGCGGTAGTAGAGACGGCCTTGGCCCTCTTTCGAGACCATCAGCGGCAGCGTTTCATTCGGGCTGGTCGAACGGTCGCGGAGGAACTGCATCGGGAGGTCTAGTCCGACGTACTCGGTGGAACGGCCCTGGAACGAGTGACCGGCAACGAACTGTTCACCCAGCCAGATTCGGGCGACGAAATCGGGTGTCAGCGCTTCAAAGCGACTGAAATAGCGGTCCATCGCCAGGAGCGCCCAGACGTTTTCCTGGGTATTGCTCCAGCGACCGGCTGTGCGATGGCCCAGCAGTCCGTTGACGAGCTTGGCGATGAGATCGCTTTCCGGTTGGTCGACGACGAGCGCCTCCAGGAGGACGGCGTCGGCGCGGCGGGTGGAGTGGAGCAGGAGATAGTCGCCTTCAGTGTAGGAGGATGCAATCGTGGCGGCGCCGGCCGTCTCGGTGACCCGGTTGTTGAGAAAGCGGCGCATTTCGGCGACCGTCGCCTGCGCGGCTGCATCGTCGGTGAGGACGAAGAGCAGCCAGCCGAGGCTTTCGAGAGAGAAGCTTTCGAGCCGGGCCTCGCGCAGCAGGGCGCGTGCTTTGGCGGGGTCGTGATCGTCGAGCAGTTTGCGAACGTAGAGGGCGTAGGCGGAGAGGCCGCGGCGCGTATCTTCAGCATACCAGGAAGGGACCTGCTGCTCGACAGTTCGAAGATAGGCGAGAGAGCGGTTCACCATTTCTTCGGGCACTGGGTAGCCTTTGAGGCGGGCGCGGGCGAGGGCATGCGCGACGTGCACACTGTGGTAGGGCCAGATGGGCGCGCCGCGGCGCCAGATTGGGAAGCCGCCGCCGAAATCCTGCATAGCCGCCAGCGTCTGCAGATCGCTTTCCATCCTTCTGTCGATTTCGTCGGGCGCGGGAAGACCCGCTGCGTCGAAGGCTGTCAGCAGATCCCGCAAGGCAGCGACGGACAAAATGCGGGAGGCGATCTGCTCGGAGCTGTCATACGGGTACCGGACGAGGTAGAGGTAGGCATCCGTCAGCGCTTGCAGAGCGGTGGAGGAGAGTGTCACTTCCAAGCCGCCGTAATCAGGAATCGCGTCTGCAGGTGGCTGCAGCGGTTGCAGAATGGCGCCGTCATCATCGATTTCGCCGTAGACTGCGAAGGCTTCGGTGGTGGCGGGGGTGAACACCGGCAGGTCGATTTCGGCGGCGTCGGCGGTGGCCGGTTGATTGGCGTCGACTACCCCGAACTGGAAGCGCGCCGTGCCGGCGCTGGCCGTTGTTGTGGGGAAGCGCACTTCAACCCGGTCGTTGGCCGGGATCGTAACCATGTAGCCGGCAGCTCCATCGACGCCGCTTTCTTCAGTCAGGACAGCGTTTGCCGCGCGGACCAGCGCATACGCCTCAATGTTCTCGTCGGTCTGGTTCTGCAGGACGACGGGGAGTTCAAAGCTGTCGCCGAAATTGAGGAAACGCGGGGCAGAGGGCCGCGCCATGAGGGGCAGGCGCGCGGTCAGGCTGGCTTCACCGGCGCCGAAATGCTGGCCCCCGGAAACGGCGACCACCATGATGCGGTAGCGGGTGAGATTGTCGGGCAGCGTGAGCGCCAGGCTCGCACGGCCGTTGTGGTCGGTAAGGACTTCTGGCGCGAATAGGGCCAGGGGGTCGAAGTCGAGTCGAACGCGGATGGACTGACCATTGCTATCGGCTGACCCTCCCTCTTCAGCCATTTCATCGTCCATCGCCATCTCAGCCATGGCCGCCTGCGGGGCGGCGGCTAGACCCATGGACCGGGACTGCGTGGTCGTTGTTGCGGGTTGCGGCGTCCCGGTTGGGGAAGGCATCTCGTCCGACAGGATCTGTGAACTGGCGAGGAGAACATCATCCCGGTTGTGAAGATCACGGACACCGGCGCCTCTGTCGTTGTAGAAGACGCTGATTGGGTCAAGCATCTGATAGCCTGTGAGGGCGAGAATTGCCTCATCAACGACGACGACGGCGAACTCAGCATTGGGCACGGGCGCGCCACTGTGGTCCAAGACGGTTACGTCGACAGTCGTTTCGGCGCCGGGCGCGAGGTGCGCCGCGCTGGGAACAGCCTCTACCTGAAGGGTACGGCTCAGGGGCGGGATCGTCAGGTTCAGTGTGCCGCGAGCGTAGGCAGGACGGGCAGGCAGACCTGGCAGAAGGTTGCCGGATTCGTCGACGCGCGCGCTGGCGCCGACAATGTCCACATGGACATGAAGGTTGGGAATGTGGCCCTCCTCGATCGGCACGAGAAGGGTGTAGGTTGGCTCGTCCATGGAGAAGCGACGGCTGGACACGAGTCCGTCACGCCGCAAGGTCAGAAGACCTTCAGCGGGGTAGAAGGGGGCCTGGACGAGGATCTCCGCCGTATCGCCCGGCGCGTAGTCCTGGCTGTCCGGTATGAGCTGCAGTTCTTCTCTGTCCAGAGTACGGCTGGGCGGGCGCGTGCCGCCCGTCACCCAGCGGGACAGTTCGGTCTGGCTGCGACGTCCGGCGCGGTCGACAACTGTGGCGGTGATCCGGTACTCTCCGCCAACCTTTGTGTCAAAAGAGCAGGCGGAAAAGGGTCGTGCGGTGTCTTCCTGGGCGGAGGCGGAGGTCGTTTCGACGGTGCAAGTCTGCGTATCGGTCTCGATCTGGCGCCACATATCGTCACGGTATTCCCAGTCGAGCAGTGCGGCCCTGACGACTGCTTGTTGCCCCTCGATCGCGTTTCCGTCGATATCGGTTACGACGACATCAACGGTCAGGGGCTGGCCCTGGTCGACGAAGTAGCGGGCAGCGCGAATGCCGACGTACCGGTCCGCTGGATGGAGCAGGAGACTGGCGCGGCTGCTCCAGGCCTGGCGATTGACGTCGAATACAGTGGCTGTTGCGTTGATGTGGGTCGGGAAGGGGATCACCTGATGCGGGCCGCTGGCGGCGTTGGGGGCATCTGCAGCATCGTCGTGAAAGTCGATTCGCAGGACGTGCTGGCCGGCTGCGTCGGTGCGGGAGCTGAAGAAGGCGCGTCCGAGGTAGCTGGACTCTTCATCGAAACGCCACCACGGGGACCATTTTCCAAAGATGAAGTCGGACCAGTTTGGGGGCTGGTAGGAGGCTTCGGTGGCTTCAACATCCCAGCCGACCTCTGCGCTGGGAAGCGGACCGCCGGCAAAGTAGGAGGCGCTGACCGTGGCCAGAGCATGGCCGCCGGCAATGTGAGGCCCTTCGCTCACGGTTGCGCTGACTTCGAATTCGGGGCGGCGGAATTCCTGAATCTGAAACACGTGACCATGGCGCGCTTCATCTTCATCGGAAATATATTGGAACTCGACCCATGCATAGCCCAGATTGACATTGCCGGGGAGCTCGACCTGGAAATGGAATCCTCCCAGGGGATTGAGGGTTGCTTCGCCGGTCTGTATCTGATTGCTGGAGGAATCACGCACTGTGTATTGCAGGGAGTGGGACGCGCCCTGAGGTAGATGGGCTACATCACCTGATGGACCTCCCTCTATATTGCGCAACCAACCTTTGATGCTTACGGTTTCCCCGGGGCGGTACATCTTGCGGTCGTCGAACAGAAAGAAGCGGACTTCGGATCTCTCATCGCGCTGCCGCCAGCCGTTCCAACCGCTCTCAGTTCTGTAGTATTCGTAGCGGTTTTCAGGGAGGAAGGCTACGTCGCCTCCATTGCGGGCGAGGAGCAGTTGGGCGCTATTGCGGGGTAATTGCAGTAGGGCTGAGCCGGTCTCGTCGGTAATAGACTCAACATCCTGCGGCCAGAGGACGACTTCCACGTCTGAAAGAGGGGAGCCGTCAGCGAGGCTGTTGGTCCACACCAACATTTCATCGGCGTCGACGAAGGCTTCCAGGCCGATATTGGTTACCTGAACCCATTGGATGATTCGCGTGTCCTGCAGGCGGCGGCCCATAAGAGGCGAAAGGAGTCCGAATTCCGGCTCAATGTCCAGGATCAGATGGCCCGTTTGGCGGTCGAGCGCGGCTGCAAGGTCGATTTCAGTTTCGACCATCACATCAAACTGGCGGCTTATCTCCAGCGAGCGCTCCATGACGAGCTCGCCGGGCGGCTCCCTCCGCTCATCGCTCCAGCGCTCGTTGCGCCACTGCAGGTATTCGATGAACTGTTCAGGGGCGACTCGATAGGCGCGCACGTTCACCGCAAACACATTCACCGTATAGACGGGAAAGGAGGGCGGACCATACGGGTCAATAACGGTGATCGGGCCGCGGCTTCCTGCTGTCAGAAAGGCCTCCGCTGGCCCAGTTGTGAATTGAACCTGCACGTCCTCGTCAAGTCGCTGGCCGAAGCGGTCGGTCAGGCCTGAGTTGACGGTGACGGTGTAGGTCGTTCTGCCGCTGGTCGCGGCAGCGATCCAGATGGTGTTGTCGAAGACCTCGAAGGAGACGAAGCCCGGCTCGGGGTCGATGGAGATGAGAGCGGGATCAAAGGTCTCGGTGTCGATGGGATTGCTGAATTGCAGCGCGAAAGGACTGGCGGGGGGGCAGATCTCATCGCTGCTCCAGCCGCATTCCTGCTGTTGGAGAAGGAAAGGACCGGGTGTTTTGAAGCTGTAGCTCTGGGGATGCGCGGTGACGAGGGGGCCTTCGGCGGAGGGTGTCCCGGCAAGAAAGGACACGGTCACAGTCGTGTTGCGCGGCAGTGGTTCAACGGGCACGAAAGCGAGCCACCTGCTCTCAGCAGACCTGGCGATCAGGCGCTGAATGCGGGGATTGGCCGAAATTTCGTCTTCGCTTGCGCTGCGGACAGCGTACGTACGGCCCTGTGCGGTTACCTGGGTGCGCTCGAGGACGGCGGCGGCGTCGATGGTCTGATCGAAGGAGGCGAAAAGAACCGGTTCCAGGCCTACCGGCCCGCCAATGGGATAGGCGGACTGCAAGGTCGGCGGCGGTGTGCGGAAGGTCCAGCGTACGGCTTCAGCCAGTTTTTTTCCGTTTGCAGACATGGTGCCAGCGGGCACGACAGCCGAAAATTCGGTGGCCATCGGCATTCTGTCTGCGCCGGCCATGTGCGCTTCAAAAAGGAGCGTTTTGGTTCCCACCCAGCGCCATTGTCCAGGCACGGCTGGTTCAAGGAGGACGGGAATGTCTTCCCCGGCCAGCTGTTGATGGCTGGTCAGGGGCGCCATAGGGAGATTGAAAGTTACGCTCAGCTGGGGGGCGAGAGGCACATTGCCCTGCGGGGAGAAGCGCAGGACAGCGAGTGGAGCGTCGAGCGGGGATCCGGGCCCGGGCGAGGAGTCGGCATGGGGTGGGGGGAATGGCAACGCCACCTCAGAGCCGGGTCTTGGGGGCGGCAAGCTCTGGGCGGGCAGGCTGAACTGCTCGACGTCGCTGTCCTCCTCATGGAGAGGGGCAAGGAGGGCCAGCAGCTGCAGAAGTTGATCCGCGCTCAGAGGCGTCGTATCGGCCAGAGGAGGACGTGCTTCGCCGCCATCCCAACCAGGTTGGCCTTCGCTCAGGACAAAGGGAGGCTTGCCAGATTCACTTGAATCCAGTTCCTCTTCCCAAGAGAGGCCAACATCGATGTCGGCGGCAGATACGAGTTCCTCGTCCGAAAGGGAGGGCACGGCACTTCCCATTGCCGGCGCCGGCGACCGATTAACGTTGCAACCGAGTACCGTCAGAGCAAGCAGAAGAGGAAACAACAGCAAATTGGGACGCCTAAACATTGACCTGAACTCCTTGAGAAACAGACCGAACCATGTGCCGAGAATCACCTTGAAGTTGCCAAGTATCCGCCCAGGGCAGGCGGGCTTACGCCGAGTCAAATCATCGAGGGGGGTCAGACGCCGAGCCTGGTCATAAGCATCTCGAAGAATTCCGCCCCCAGATAGGCGGCCAGCACGTGCTTGATGATCTTTCCACAGATGACGACGCCCAGGAATTTCAGCACGGGAAACCGCAAGGCCCCTGCGAGAATACCGGCGAAGTCGAAGATCGGCAGGGGCAGGATGGCCAGGATGAATAGAGCCGGCGTGGTAAAGCGCGTTGTGACGTGAAGGAGGAACGAGTTGAGTTTGCCTTGACTGTTGACCAGATCCCGCCCCGTCTTGCCGGCCAGGTATCCGGACAGTTCACCTAGACCGGCTCCGATGCCTGCGACAGTACCGAGAAGAACGGGATTCAAGTGCGCGCCCAGGGCGAGAATGAGCGCCAGGCCGGGGGCGGGGAGAATCACCGTCGCGCTCCCGATCAGGCTGATGATGAAGCTGCTCAGATAGCCCCACTGGCTGAATCGTTGGACCAGCTCTCTTTGGGTTCCGAGCCAGAACGCGCCAATTACGATCGCAAGGATACCGACTATTTGGATCAACGTAACCCATCGATTGGGCTTTGAGGTCTCCTGAACCTCCCTCTTTGGATCATCGAGAATGGCCGGACCGCTTGCCCCAGCCACACTTGGTGTCTCCTTTACCGGGACTGACCCCAGTTTCCCCGTCGAGTTCATTTTTACGCTCGCTGCATTACCCTGCGGAAGGTGAATTGCCGGATTCACGCGTTAACTTGATGGCTCTCTTTGCGCCCGCGCCGCGGGGAGACTTGAGTGCTATGCTTTTCCTGGCCGGCTGCTGAACGTCCGACCAGGTGATCAGACGTTCAGGCGGCCAAGGGCGAAGCGTGAAAACAGCCGCGGGGACACCCTCTTTTCTTCCGAGATGAACGCGGGCCGCAAAGCAGAAGAGTTGCCGTTAATGCCTTCGGGTCTATTCCGATTCTTCAATTTCGACGGTCATCAGAAGATCGCCTGGCGAGTCGGCCGCCGCTGGATCGCGTAACGAAATCGACATCAGGACATCCATTCCTTCGACTACTTCGCCGAAGATGGTGTGATTGCCGTTGAGCCACGGCGTTTCGGCAAAGGTGATGAAGAACTGGCTGCCATTGGTGTTCGGGCCGGCGTTTGCCATGGCAAGAAGACCGGCGCGATCGAACTGGAGGCTGGCGACGATTTCGTCCTGGAACTGATAGCCGGGGCCGCCTGCGCCGCTGCCGGTTGGGTCGCCGCCCTGGGCCATGAAGTTTTCCAGGACTCTGTGAAAGTGGGTGTCGTTATAGTATCCATCACGGGCAAGAAAGATGAAGTTGTTGACGGTTACCGGCGCTTCCTCGGCGAAGAGGCGAACTCGCATGTCGCCTTTCTCTGTCTTGAAAAGAGCGTAGTACGCCGCCGCGGGATCGATGGTCATATCGGGAGGGTCGCTGTACATCCCGTGGCGGTCGCCAGGCTCTAGAGCGCCCGCAGTACCCTCCGCGGGCGGCGGCGGTTCTTCGGCCGCCTGTGGGGGATCCTCTGCCGCAGTGGGGGTTGAAGCGCAGGCGGAAAGGGACAGGGCAAGAATGAGGAGAAATGAGACGGCTCCGGCAAACCCGTATCGTGAGTTGGGCTTGGCAACGTTTGGCGCAGTGCGCGCTGAGGTCGAGTTGGTCGTCAACCGTGAAACGGCGGCAGCGGCGAGCCTGATGCGGCGCCAGGACATTGATTTGGCGGTCTTCAAAATAGCAGCAGAGAGCAAGACGATCTCCTTTTTCGGAATGGGATTCAGGGTGCGGCGGCTTGGCGCCAGCCGATGCCTGCTACTGTTGGCCCATGGATTCGAGCTTCCAGAGGGAAAAGGCAGCCAGGACGAGCGTGGTCAATCCTACCGCGATGGCCTCTTGTAAGTTGGCCTGGGTGAGAAAGATGGAGGCCAAGCCGGTTCCTCCCGTAATAAGATAACACAGAAGGACGGCTTCGCGCTGACTGCCTGTGAGGCGGGCCAGCCTGTGGCTGACATGGTCCTTGCCGGGCGTAGTGAGCGGGTTGTTGCCGCGGCGCAAGCGGCTGACAAATACAAGAATTGTATCAAAGACGGGAAGGGCAAGAACGAAGATGGGAATCATCCAGGTGATGCTCGCGCTGTTGGCAGGGAAACGGAGTTTGATGCCGACGGCGGCAAGCAGGAAACCGAGGAAAAGGCTTCCCGTGTCGCCCATGAAGACGCGCGCCGGATTCCAGTTATAGACGAGGAAGCCGACACAGGCGCCGAACAGCGCGGCAGCAAGGGCGCCGACGAGATACTGGTCGCTCATGGCGGCGAGGAGCGTGAAATAGGCAGCGGCGATCGTGGCGATACCGGCCGCCAGTCCGTCCATATTATCCAACAGATTCAGGGCGTTGGTGATGCCGACGATCCAGAGCAGGGTCAGGAGGAGGTCCGGCACGCCGCCAAGGAGGCGGACCTGAACTCCGCTGAGGATGAGAATACAGGCGGCGGCAGTTTGGAGAAGGAGCTTGAGATAACTGCCCAGGCCGCGGCTGTCGTCAATTGCGCCGACAAGGCTGACAAGGGTTGCGCCGACAAAGATGCCAACCACTTCAGTGACGTAACTGCGTTCGCTCCAGATTGCGAGGGCGGCGATAAACGCAAAGTAGATGGCGGCGCCGCCCATCAGCGGCACGGGCGAGCGATGGACCTTACGCGCCGAGGGCTGGTCCAGAATGCCCAGATGAAGCGCGGCGAAACGTACCAGCGGCGTGCTTCCGATGGCGAAAATCAAGGCGCTTGCTGCCATGAGCAGGAAGGAAGTCATTCATACACCATGTGCTGAGAACGGGGCATACTACTCAATTGAATCGACAAAGGACTGGATTGTCGGTTTTTCGCCATCCGGAGCCAAAGCCAGGGCGTCTTCGCCAAACTGACGGGCAAACTGTGAGTTGCCCAACTGCAGATGGACTTGGGCCAGTTGTAAAGGGTAGCGAAAGTCGTTGGGGGCCAGGTCCATGAGGCGATGGAGGAAGTCGACAGATTCCGGCAAACGGCCGAGATCGAGGTTGATTTCGACGAGCATTCGATAGATGGATATTGCCTCTTCCTGCCCGCCACGGCCCCCTTCGATCAGAGCTTTGCCCTTGTCAGCCCACTGCAGCGCCTCATCGTGACGGTCGAGCAGATGAGTTAGAATGATCAAATTCCGGATACTGTCGAGGTTATCCGGGTGCTTGTTGTAGGCGCTGGTGAGCGCTTCCAAAGCGCCTTCGAGATCGCCGGCCTGCGATAGCGCCGAGCCCTTGTGATTGAGAAGCTGCAGGCTGTCCGGCAACTTTTCGAGCCCTTGGTCAAGAACGCGGATCAGGTTTTCCGGCTGGCTGTTCTGCCGATAGACCTCGGCCAGCAGGAGGTAGGTGTTTTCAAACCTGTCGTCCAAAGTCAGGCTGTGCAGAAAGGAACGTTCCGCCTCGTCAGAGCGGCCCAATGTCAACTGAATCTGGCCTTTTTCATTCCAGAGATGGGCGGCCTTGGGGCTGAGCGTCAGAGCGGCGTCATAGTATTTCAGGCTCGTTTCCAGAGCCTGCGTGATCTCGCCGCTGTCGTCTGTCAGCTGCGCCTGATGGCGGTAAAGGCGGGCAAGGTTGGCGGTATGATCTGTGTTGAGGGGGTTGACCTCCTGCGCTCTCAGGAGAACGGTTCTTGCGGCCTGCCACACGTCGTTCTGGCCCAGAAGCTCGATATTCTCTGTGCTCAGGTTCAGGATATCATCGATAGATGGTTCGGCTGGCAAGGGCAAGGAGCCTTCGGGCGGAGCCTGTGTCGCTGATTCGAGAAGGCTGCGACCCAGGTAGAGCATATAGTGGTCTTCTGTAGGTCTTACAGCCAGCGCACGGCGGTAGAGGTCCGCGCTCTGGGCCCAACGGGCCGCGGCATCGAAGGTCTGGCCCTGTTTGTAGAAGACATCGGCGCGCACTTGGGCGATGTTGACATTGCCAATGACGAATAGGCCAGAGACTGCGAAGACGGCGGCCGCGCCGACGGTAACGACGCCGCGGCCGAGCCAGGCTTGTCTGGCAGGGGCAGGTGCGCGTATCGCCAGAATCAGTCCGGTCAGGAGGCACCAGGAGACGACCAGCCAGGCAAACAGGCCATAGTGACCGGCAATCTGATCGAGCTGCTCGGCGACCGAGCCGGACCGGGCGCCAGGGAGGAGGCGAGAGGCCTGGATGACGCCGTAGATCATCCAGGCAGAGAAGAGGACCAAGCCATAAAGGCCCGCGGCCTTTGCCAACTGGACGAGCATTCCCATTTCGCGGCTGCTTCCGCGAAATACATTGCGCCCGGCAGCCTGTGGGCCGTTTGCTGTGGAACGTGCCGCCGGATGTTGTGTTGGCAATCTCATCAGTGCTGTTGCCGCGCCCAACCCTGTCGCGATCAGCCAGGTGAATAGGACCAGCCACAGGATTTCGGACGTCCCAGCCCCGTTCGTGTTCAACGACGCGCCTCCCAACCCAAGAAAAAGGACTGAAAATGGATTGGACAGTCCGAGGAAGTTCACGGTAAAGAGGAAGGCCAGGGTGAACAGAATGAGAATGTCGGACGTGAACGTTGCCGGCAGACGTGCGCGCCAATGGGCCGCCGCAGGCATGGACCGGCGCCGCCCCCGGGTGGCTTTTGCACGGGAGGAAACCCGCCTGCTGTCGGTGTTCGGATTGCCAGGTCCACCTTGCGCTTCCTGGCCGGAAGAGACCGCGCCGGCCGCAAAGGGCTCCGGGGTTAGCCAGTTCATTCCAACGCCGAGCAGTAGCGCTGCGAAAACCCAGAAGTAAATACGTGTTGCGGTGACGGCAATGCCGAAGTGGATTTCGACAAAGTGGGCGATAATCGCGGAGAATGCAGCGACCAAGAGAAGCTGGCGGCGGCGCTGCGCGGCGGAGGTTGAGGATTCGGGTAGAAGAAAGACGGCGAGGGTGACGTAGGCGATCAACCCCAGCACGAGGCCGGTGGGCCAGTTGACACCGAGGAAGCCGACGCTGACGCCGCGCAACTGGAAGAGGAGGCTGAGGAGAAGGCCGCAGCCAATAACCATCGATGCGAAGAGCGCAACATCCCGCCGCGAGCGGATCAGACCGAGCCAGCGCAGTGCCCAGAAAAAGATTGAAAGGAATAGAAGGGAATTGGCGAGGAAGCCAAGGAGGCCTGTCATTGCCAGACTGTCCCAGGTTTCGTTGTGGGCGCGGTCGGGGCTGGCGCTACGGGACTCCCACTGGGCCAGTTCGGGTGGATAGAAGCGATTGAAGGCCATCCACAGGGTTTCCGGGCCGTAGCCAATCAGAGGACGCAGAGCGTTGGCAGGGTCTTTGCTGCCGTCAGGCAAGGTCAGCGGCGGGTTGGGGGAGATCAGTTCGGCTGTGCCCTCCCAGATGAGCACCCGGACGCGCCCCGTGCCGGTGGCGCTGTCCAGCATGGTGGTAAGACGCCCCCAGGTGGGAACGGAGCGCAGGGCGTTGCCGAGGGCAGTGGTATTCAGGAGGATGAGGAGAATGAATCCAGCGATGCCGAGCCCAACCCAGGCGGCCGTCCAGGAGCGGTAGTTGCGGGGGCGCAGTCCTGTCAGGAGCAGAAGGACAAAGATGTAGAGGCCGCTTGCGAGGCCAAGCCAGGGGCCGCGACTCTGTGACCAGTAGATGGCTAACAGTTGGACAATGAGGATGAACAGGTAGGAGCCGCCTGCCAACACGCCTGCCAGACTCTGTTCCGGGGTAGGGCCTTCGGCGTCTTCTTGCGGCGCGGGGCCGGCGTTTGTCTGCGGCCCGGAGGTCAGGAGGAATGTGTAACAGGAGACGGCCCGTTCGAGGGTGAGGAAGAAGGCCATGATCAGGTGGGCGGACAGGAAGATGGGATTGCCTGCGTTTGCGGTAATCCGGCCATCCACGTCTTTGCCCCAAGGTAGCGGGTCTTTGCCGAAGTGTTGAAAGATACCGTAGAGGGATATTGGCAGACTGGTCATGATGACCGTATGCTGGAGCCGGCGAAGTTGGGACGGTTGCCTCAGGTGGGCCGCTGTAAGAAGGGCGATTACCAGGTAGCAGAAGAAGGTGTAGCCGCCTTGGAGACGGTGGTAGGAGCCCCACCAGCTGACGGCAGGGGAGATGCTCAGGAGTGTGCTGAGGGAGTAGGATACGGCCAGCAGCAGGACGGGAGGCAGGAGGGGCGCCTTCCAGAGGCGGCCCAAGGCCCAGTCGAATCCGGACTGATTGTCGTCATTCTCTGCGGGGCGCCGGTTCGCGGGCGTGGGTGGTTGTCCTCCCGCCGGCAGCCAGATGCGGCCGCCATCAAGTACTTTTACAAGGTAAGCCAGCAGCATCACCAGGGAGATAGACCGAATGAGGCTGATTTTATCGGGCTCGAAGACGCGGCTGGAGTAGGTGTTGAAAAAGAGGGGCGCGATAATCAGCGCGGCAAGCCAGCCCGCCTCGATGATGGATTCGCAGTATTGCTGGATCCTGGTTTGTCTCATTCGGGCATCCAGACTGCTGGGCGTGGCGCTGCAGGAACAGGAAACCTGGTTTCGACCTCACGGGCCCTGTCGATCAATGTAGGAAAGGTTGGCTCGGCCGCTTGCATCATTTGGATTTGGTAAGGGAGTCTGAGGTCCGAAGGCCGCTTCTAATGCTGTCGATGACAGTGTCTCCAGGCCTCTTCCAAGGCGGTAAAGGCCAGCGCGGGTTGATTGGGGGTTGTCTCGTGGCGGCTACCGGTATTGTAGGTGAGAATCAGCTCCTGGCGGGCGCGGGTGATGCCGACATAGAGAAGGCGGAGTCGCTCGGCTGCCAGTTCCTTGCGGGCGGACCGGGAGGCCGAACCGGGCAGGTATTCATCCATGGTCCCCATGTGCAGGTGTTCTATCTGTTCTTGCGCTTCCTCTGTCAGGTTGAGGTGGTCGCGGACGAACCAGCGTTCACCGCGGTAGTCGCTATCGTCGCCGCCGCTGGGGAAACTATAATCGCTGACCGACGCGAGGTGGACGCGGTCCCATTCCAGGCCTTTGGCGGTGTGCATGGTAGCGACGGTTACTTTGCCAGCTGGGGGTTCAAAGCCGCGGTACTCTTCGCTGAAGCCGAGAAGTCGTCGACGCCGGGACGCGATGTCCTCCAGCTCCCTGGTCAGCTCGGGCAGTCGCAGATTGGGGCGCTCGGCGGCCCTTTGCGCCATGACGATGGCTGCGCTGTGCGCCAAGGCCAGGTCGGAGGCGTCGGTGAACAGATCCTGACCCAGTGTAAGGATGAGCTCGTCAACCGGCAGGACGGCGCCGCCGCACCAGCGTTGAAGGTCTTGACGGAACCGGTCGACGACTGCGGGGAACTGTTCGTAGTCGCGAATCCAGCTGATCTCGTTGAGCCAGTCATCACCGGCGGCAGGATAGACAAAGCGTTCGGGCAGCCGCAGCCGGCCCAGAGCATTGCTGAAGAGCGTAACCGGTTTCGGCAGCGGCGCTTCCTGATTGTCGTCGTCCTGGTCAGAGGAGGCGGCAGTCCAGCGAGGAAGGCAGGGGTCAAGGTCTTCTGATCCGGAAGGTGGAGGGCCCTCGGGGGCGGGTCCTTTTGCCGCAATCTCGAGCAGCCGTCTGCGCCCGAGGCGGGGCCACCATACACCTGACCAGAAGGAACGGAGATGGGATGGGTTGGAAGGCTGGCCGATGAAACGCATTGAATTAAGCAATGTGTCCACGGCGGCGCGGGTCGCGCTGGTTGACTGGAGGAGCGTGTCGTCGAATGGCAAGGAGGCCTTTTCGAGGGCTCGACCGAAGTCGGCGCCGCGCCGGTTATCGGGTACGAGCACGGCCACAGTCTGTTGGGGATGCTTGGCAAGCCAGCGGTCCAGGCTTTTTACGAGCGTGTTGATCTCCTGGACTGGCGTAAGCGGCCTGTCGTAGAAGTACACAGCCGGTTCTCCCGGCGCGGGGTTGGGCTGCGGGTCACCAGGCTCAGTGGGCTCGATGAGAGGAGGGGAAAGGGCCTCTTCCTGTGGCAAGACAGGATGTGAATTGCGGCTCCATTTGATAAACAGGTTGGCCAGTTCCATGATGGGGAGGGAGCAGCGTCCGGAGTTGGGAAGCGGAAGATCATGGACATCTTCGCTACCGACGAAGTCGCGCAGGAATTTGGGATCGGCGCTGGTGAAGGTCGTGTGGATGGCCTGGTTTGGATCACCTACACGAACCCAGTTTCCATGGGCGGCAGAGAGGAGGGTCAGCATCTGTTCCTGGAGGGCGCTACTGTCCTGGGCCTCGTCTTCAAGCACGTAGGGCCAGCGGATCTGCAGGCGCGCGAGGAGGTTCTCGTCAGTTTCGAGCGCCTGGAGGGCGAGGAGGATGAGGTCGTCGAAGTCGACGCCGCCGCGCACACTCAGCCCGCGCTGGTAATCCATATGGATTTGCAGGGCAAAGGAAAGCAAAGGCCAGGCGCCCGCCTGATGCGCGAGCGTCTTTTCAAGCGCTATTGGGTCAGCGCGGAGCTCTTTGACGCGCCGGATGGCTGCGTCCGCGATCTCTTGCCCGGTGTCGGGCAGGCGGCGGGTGAGGCGGCCGGGCTGGCTGAGGAATTCGTGCTTGATAAAGGCGCCCAGAAAGTCGGGGTTTGACTGAAAGTAGTTGTCGACGGCTTGACGCTTAATGTCCTGGCTTGTACGATCGTCGACGATGCCGAAATCTTCGCTGAGGCCGACGAGCCCGGGCCGTTCGCGCACGATGTCATGGGCCAGGCTATGGAGGGTGCGGACGCGGAACCCACTGGGCAGCAGGCGGCGGCTCTGAATGAACTGGCCGATGCTGTAGCGAAAGTTCTCCGCTGCGGCGTTGGTGAGGGTAACGACCAGTACTTCGCGGTCGTCGACAGGTCCGGATGCTGCCAGCTTTTGGACCAGGTGTGCGGCAAGACGGCTCAGGGTAAAGGTTTTGCCGCTGCCGGGTACGGCGCTGATGCCGAGGCGGCCTCCGCGATACTTGAGGATTTCCTCTTGCGCCGGGCGCAGTTTCTGTTCAGCGGCCATGGAAGTGTTGCGGGATGCCAGGCAGGTTCACGTGGGGCGGCCGGGTCAGGGCGTAGGCCATGCAGCGGCAGATGGCTACGGGGGGAGCTGGCGTGGATTGGAGGCGCACGCGGGGCTCAGGCGAGTGGTCCGAGCACCCTCAGGACGCCTACGAATTTCCCCTTCGCGTCGAGGCTGGCGTGCGTAATCAGTGCGGGGGCAGAACGGCCGTCTTCCAACTTCACCGTCATTTTGAGATCACGGTGAAGTTCGACCATCACCTCTGTCGCATTGAGGTTGGCGGTATGGTAGTAGATTCTGACCCTGTCGCTCTCGGGGTGATTGTCGCTGCCGAATTCCACAATTTTGACGTCATCCAGCACGGCAACGGGTTCGGACATTGGGTCGAGATAGAGCATCGCTTTCATGCAAGGCCTTCCGCGTCTTGAGGTCGAATCAGTCCAGGCAGTTCAGCTTGCGCACGCACTGGGCGGCACTTCTGGAAAGATGTGGCGGCCGTCGGGTGGACAGTGTCTGTTCAACGAATTGACGGAACGCCCGTTTGGGCTGCAAGCTCCGATCATTGTAGCAGAACGGAGGTTGTGAGAGCAAACCGGGACGGGTTTTGGGGCGCGGTGGTCCGGACGGGGATCTGGGGGGATGGCTTGTTGTCTGGACGGGGATTTTAGGGGATTGAGGGGATTCGGGGGATGGGATTTGATTTACTGGCGAGCGGCAGGAGGAACGGCGGGGGAAAGGCGCGAGAGACGTGTTGGCGGATCTGATTGGAGGAAAGAGACTGTGCGAAGGAGCCAGGGCGCCCACAAGGGGCGCCCCTACAGGGGGTGGCCGGGTGTCGGTGGGGGCCGGTGGAGAGGGAGGTGAGATGGGTCCTACTGGGGCGGCATCCAGGCCCTTGGGGCGATTCCTTCGACGTTCGTTTTGACGTCGACGACGGCAGGCCGGCCCGAGGAGAAGGCGCGGTCGAGAGCGCCTGCGAGTTCGTCCGGCGCGTGAACGGTGATGCCGAGAGCGCCGAACGACTCGGCGATTGCTGCAAAGTCGGCATCGTCGAAAAGCCAGAGCTCGTCGGAGCCGGTTGTCCGTCCACCGTAGGTCTGCTCGACCCCCTGCTGTTCCTGGTTGAGGGAATGGTTGTTGTTAACCACGGTAACGGTGTTGATGCCGCAGCGGACGGCGGTTTCGAGCTCGGCAATATGGTACCAGATGCCGCCATCGCCGGTGAAGCAGAGGACGGGGCGATCGGGCTGGGCGCACTTGGCGCCCATGGCTGCCGGGAGGCCCCAGCCGAGCGAGCCTGAACAGCGAATGTAGCTTTGATCGGCGTGTTTCAGGTCGATCATGGTACCGGTCCAGATTCCGGCGTGGCCGGTGTCTGAGACGAGGATTGAATCGGACGGAAGGTAGTTGGTCAGCTCGCGGCAGAGGCGTTCGGGGCGCATGGGGCGCGTGTCGGAGTCCACAAACTTCGCGACATCATCGCGCCACTCTCCGGCCAGTTGCTGGACACGGTCGATCCAAGGGCGGTTTGGGTCGCCTGGGGCTGCGCGGTCGATCATGGGGCGGAGGCTGCTCTTGACATCTCCCTGCAGGCCAACCTGAACAGGGTAGTTGCGGCCGATCTCTTCCGGGTTTATGTCAAGCTGGATGATTGGCGTGCCCTGGGGAGGAATCTGGTAAGAGTTGGTCACCTGGCCGCCGGTGTGGCTGCCAATAAAGAAGACGAGGTCGGCTTCGCAGAGAGTCATGTTTGCGGAGGAGCGGGAGTAGGAGCCGGGGACGCCGACGGCAAGCATGTGCTCGGCGGGGAACATCGCCTTTGCGTTGAGAGAAGTTGCGACAGGGATGGCCAATTTTTCCGCCAGCTCGATCAGTTCGTTGCGTGCGTCGGAGGCCGCGACGCCGCCGCCGGCGACGATGACAGGCCGCTCCGCCGCAGCCAGGAGCCGGAGGGCCTGGTCAATTTTGGGCAGCTCGGCCCGGGGCCGGAAAGGGGGCAGTTGAGCGAAGTCGTCTTCAACGATGACTTCCAGATCTGCTTCCTGTTCCACCACGCCCTGACCGGCGATGCCCTCGAAATCCAGATGGGTTGGGCCGGGGGTCCCTGTCGCGGCGGCGCGGAAGGCCTGGCGGAGGTAGACAGGCAGATGGTCGGGCGCGGGGACGTATGCGCTGTACTTGGTTACGGCAGAAAACGGATTGATGTGGTCGACTTCCTGGTATGCGTGCCGCTGTTGGTTGATGAGGAGCTCCCTACCTGTCAGGGCAACGACCGGCGAACAAGAGAGGTAAGCATCCTGCAGCCCGGCCGCCAGATTGACGGCGCCGACGGATTGGGCCATACAAAGTCCTGGGCCGCGTCGGATTCGGGCGTAGGCGTCGGCCATGTAGGCGGCGGCTTTTTCGCCGTGGGTCTGTACGCGCTTGATACCCAATTTCTCCATCTCCATCAATGCCCTGGGCCCGATATAGGGCATGAAGAAAACATGGGTGATTCCGTAGCCGTGGACTGTTTCGGCGATAAACCGGCCTCCGGTCATGCTGGGCATAGGAAGCCCTCCTGATGGGCGCTCTGATTGTGTGAGAAAGTGGTTGGATGGGATTGCTCTATTGATAGCATCAGTTGGGCAACTTT
This sequence comes from Caldilineaceae bacterium, assembly GCA_022824025.1. Lineage (GTDB taxonomy): Bacteria > Chloroflexota > Anaerolineae > Caldilineales > Caldilineaceae > Bin5. Next base: position 312,250 of record JAJEBF010000014.1, on the reverse strand, counting down.
GCAATGTGGGGAACTGCGGGGGAACGGCAGGGAACTGCCGCTGTCAGTGGTCAGTGGGGGCTGTGCCTTTGGCACGGGAGGAGGGGGCGGCGGGGGATCAACCCGGAGGGCGCCCACCAGGACCGCCCTTTCTGGGGGGCACGCGAAGCGGGCCCGCACCGCGGGGCGGGCGGGCAACCGGGGGGGCAGGGTGACATGGAGACCTGTTTCATGCTGCCCAAGGGAAGTTTGACTGGATTCTGCAAATTGCTTCTCTTTCTGGTCCAGGTCAAGCCTGGACCTTGGCGCAGATTCGTGATTGAGGGGGCATGTCATTCGTGCTATGATTTCGGGAGGATTATTGTTCGAAACCAGATGATTGGATTCAGGCTGTGATTCATGTTGGGGTGGCGGACATTCCCCGGTCGGGAGGGCTGTAATTTATGGGGGGGACTGCAGTGGTCAGTGGTGAGAGGGCCTTGGGACGGGGGCGCTGAAGTTTGTGATTGGGGCGGGGCTCCACTTTTTGAGGGATGTGGTTGAGTGGGCATGTGTCTGGTTGGCTGGACGACCATTGGGGATGGCAGCGCACTGGCGGCAAAAGAGATTTTTGCAGGGCTGGCGGATCGGCGCCTATGGAGGCTGGCATGGCGGGAGCTATGATTTGACAGTGGCCGGGCATTTATGGAATTGGGACGAAAACTGAAGACCGAAAGGAAGTCGACGTGTCGAAAATCTTGAAGGTTGGGGTAGTTGGGGTGGGCGGCATCGCCAAGACGCATATGCCGGGCTGGGCGGCATCGGAGCATGCGGAGGTGGTGGCAGGCAGCGATATTTCGGCGGAGGCGCTGGAGAACTGGGGCGCGGTCTATGGCGTGACGAAGTTGGCGACCGATCCGGCGGAGCTGTTTCGCGATCCGGACATAGACATAATCGATGTTTGCACGCCCAACCGGTACCATGCGCCGATTTCGATCGCGGCCCTGGACGCGGGCAAGCATGTGTTGTGCGAGAAGCCGCTGGCGCCGACGCCGGAGGAGATTGAGGCGATGATCGCGGCGCGTGATCGGTCGGGCAAGCTGCTGATGACGGCGCAGCATTTTCGATTCAGGGGAGATTCCCAGGCGCTGAAGGCCGAAGTAGCTGCGGGTGCGCTGGGGGACGTCTACCACGCGCGCAGTTGGATGTTGCGCCGGGGCTGGCTGCCGGCGAGGCCCGGCTTCATTTACAAGAAGCACAGCGGCGGGGGCCCGACTATTGACGTGGGCGTGCACATTCTGGATTTGACGCTTTGGCTGATGGACAACCCGCAGCCGGTGGCGGTGTCCGGGGTGGCCAAGGCTCCGCTGGCGTTGCGAGAGGGAGCGTTCAGCCAGTGGCGATTGGATCCGATTCCACAGGATATGGATGTTGAGGATTTCGCGGCGGCGTTTGTGCGCTTCGAAGATGGGGCGACTCTCGTTTTGGAAACCAGCTGGCTGCTGCATCATGATACGCCAGGGGAGGACACGCAGATCTGGCTATACGGCACCGAAGGCGGTTGCCACTGGCCGTCCACGAAGATCCTCGAAACGAACTACGAGACCAGGCAGTTTTCCAATCGATTCCTGCAACTGACACAGGATAAGATGGAGCCGCACGCGTTGGAATGTGTTGCGTTTGCCAAGGCGATCACGGAGGGCGCGCCGTCGCCCGTGCCGGCGGAGGAGTCTTTGCAGGTACTGCAGATTCTGGACGGGATCTACCGCAGTGAGCGGGAGGGCGGAGAGGTTCGTGTGGGGGGTTAAGCGCCGAGTGCAGCTTGCGATTGAGAGGCGGGGATTCAGACAGGCCCTTTGGCCACCCGATATAGGAACATCGCTTTCGGTTGGGGCTTGTGATCTGCCAAACGCGATGGGCGGAAACTTTGCGGGGAGGCCTGCGTAGTGCTTTCTTGAGAGTGTATCGCGGCGCGACGACAGAGGGTCTGCCGCCAGCCAGTACGCAAGGAGCCAGCAATGAACGAAACCAGGCCAAGCCAGAGTGCGCAGACAGGGGGCCCGGATGTGGAAGAGAGTTCGGTCTCGGGGGTCCAAGGGGCCGTGGGAGAATCGACAGTTCCGGTAGAGACTGTTGAGGAGGAGCAGACAACGCGCGCGGAAGGAAGGCGGACGTCATTCCTCTTCCGTCATCCGGAAGACAAGATGATAGGCGGGATTTGCGCCGGCTTGGGCGACTATTTTGGGATCGATCCGATTCTGGTGCGCCTGATGTGGGTTGTCTTGACGCTTGGGACCGCTGGGACAGGTTTGTTTGCCTACGCGGCGCTGTGGCTCCTGTTGCCCGTGGGGACAACGAAGGCCGGACAACGCGCGCCGGCGGCGCTGGAATTGAATGAGCGGAACGTAGAGCGGGCCGGGTTGGCTTTGGTCGTGGTTGGCGTGGTGTGGCTGCTGGCAAACCTTGGCGTGCTGCCGGCTTTGTGGAGCGTCTTCTGGCGGGTAACAGCGTTGGTCTTCTGGCCTCTACTCCTGATTGGCGCGGGATTCCTGGTGCTGAAGAATCAACGGGCATGGCGCGGTCGATTTTTCGGGGCTATGGACGGGATGAGGAGTGGGAAGGAGCGGGCCGCGTCGGGTTTGAATCGCGAGTCGGCGAAGGCGGGTTTGCGGCGGGCCAAGGAAGGTATCCCTTTGAAACGAAACCGTGAGGACCGGCTCGTATTTGGCGTGTGCGGAGCCCTAGGCAAGGCGATCGGATTAGACTCCAATCTAGTCAGGCTCATCTGGGTCGCATTTGCCATCGGCAGCGTGGGGACCGGTGTTCTGGTCTACGTGTTGGCCGGATGGATCTTGCCGGAGGAAAGGGAGGCTTTGAGGCCGGTACCGATTCAGGAGGCGCAGGAAGTCAAGGTGATTGACGGCACGGTTGGGTGATGCGAATGATGGCGTTTCCGATGAAGGGATGGAGGGGATTGGCCGGTCGCAAAGGCACAGATTGAGCGAGCAGGGAGTACATTACGGTGGGCAAGACTGAGAGTCTGGTGTTCGGCCTGCTTCTGGGGGCGGCAGCGGGCGCGGCGGCAGCCTATCTTTTTGGGCCGTCGAGAGCGACGACTTTTGACCGGCGTTACCAGTCCAGGTGGGACCGGGCGGTGGCGGAGGGGAAAGAGGCGGAGTTGGAGCGAAAGGCGGCGCTTGAGGCTGAGCTGGCCGAGGCGAAGCGTCGTCATACGCCGGGAAGCGGGACCTGAATCGGAAGGCGCAAAGGGTGCACCTGCAGGCTTGTCCGGATGCCAGGTTGTGGAGGCGGCTCCCCAAGTGTGGTGACGTGAGCGTTTATTTCTGGCACGCGGGGCAGAAGTGGGTGCTGCGCTGGGCGAGTATGGTACGTGAGACCGGGGTACTGCAACGGAAGCAAGGCTCTCCGCTGCGGCGAAAGACCTGGAACTGCTCTTGAAAACCGCCCTTGGCCCCGGTGGGCGGCGCGTAGTCCTGGAGAGAGCTGCCCTGGGCTTCGATTCCGGCCTGCAGAACTTTGCGCAGGGCACGATGGAGACTCTCGATTTCCTGGAGCGATAGGGAGCCGCCGGGCCTTCTGGGGTCGATTCGGGCGTGAAACAGCGACTCGTCGGCGTAGATGTTGCCAACGCCGGCCAAGAGGCTTTGATTGAGCAGGAGCGATTTGACGTTGGCCTTGCGCCCTGCCAGCGCCAGGGTCAGGGTCTGGGGGACGAAGTCGGCTTCCAGGGGTTCAGGGCCTAGCTTTCCCACGACCGTTTCAGTTTTTTCCACCAACCAAATGCGCCCGAATTTTCGGGTGTCGCGGAATCTCAACTCCTCGTCGGAATCCAACTCAAACACAACATGGGTGTGCTTGTCGGGCCCCGTTTCGGCCTGCTCCGGGCCGGCGCGGGCAGTGCCGTGCAGGCGGAGCTGGCCCGTCATGCGCAGGTGGATGATGAGCGTTTCTTCGCTGTCGAGACCGAGGAGGATGTACTTACCGCGCCGTGCGAAAGAGGTGAATCTGCGTCCGCGGATGAGGTCGGCGAATCGTGCGGCGTCAGGCGCAGCGATGATGCGAGGCCAGCGAACATTGGCCGCCAGGATAGTCTTTCCCTGCAGGAGAGGTCTGAGGGCCCGAACGTAGGTCTCAACTTCGGGCAGTTCAGGCACGGCGGCTTCTAGATCGTGTACGGCTGAGCAGCCAGAGGGCAATGACGGCCAGGACGAGGAGGACACGGGCATACCTGAAGACGGTGAGGAGCGGCTGATCGGCGCTGTCGGGCCCGGCGCTCTCGGTGATATGTTGTTGGCCGGCGGCGTTCGTCTCAGGTTGGATGGCTACGGGGGCAGCTTGCTCGGGCGCGGGGGCGGCGGCTTCCTGGTCGTCTTCAGAGACGCTCATCACGCCGAAGACAGGTTCTTCGTCTTCCTGGGGGGCGCCTTCCTGGCTGGTCTGCGCTGATCTTTCGCCGGCGCTGGCGGCGGTCTGATCTGAAAGGGACCCTCCCACTGCAGTGACCTGCGCTTGCGGTGCGGCGGCGCCGCTGGAGAGCTGGCCGCCGTCAGCGGAGGGGATCCCGGGCTGGGACTGCTGCCACTGGAATTCAACTGCGGTGACGACGAGGAGGAGGACAGCGGCGAGGGCGGCGGCATTGCGGAGGGCGAGGTCGCCGCCGTTGAGGAAGTTGAGAAATCTCCGCCAGGCGGATTCGGCGGGTGTGTGGGTCTCCTCCGGCGGCGGCGAGGCCAGATTGGCGCGGCTGCGCCGTTCGATCAGAACGTCTTTGACCTGGTCTTCGGTCAGGGCAAAGGAACGGGGCAAGGGGACGCTGGGCAGATCCTGCAGCAGTTCGACCGTCTGTCGAAGCGTGTTTACTTCCCAGGCGACCTGTTCATCGGCCGCCATAGCGTTCTCGACGCGCTGGCGTTCTTCAACGGTGACATCACCGTCAATATATGCCGCGACCAATTCTTCATCGACTGAATGCGGATGTTGGGGATTCATATTGATTTACTCTGTGGTGGCGAAGCCCTGGATAGACCATCCGGGTGTGATTTCACGGCATTTCCTCTGCCCGATCTGAAAAGGAGCGGCGATTGGCAGGCCCTTGGCAAAACTGAAGGGAGAACGCGCTTCCCCTACTTCAAAGAATGACGATAGACTGCGGGCAAAAGTTCCGCGTGTTTTCCAAGATAATCGCGCACACGTCCGCGGGCCCGGTTGATCCGAGACTTGACTGTGCCTACGGCAGCACTTGTGATTTCTGCGATTTCATCGTAGGCGTAGCCTTCGACATCGCGAAGAACGATGGCTGTGCGAAGGACTTCAGGCAAGGAGGTAATCGCGGATCCAATCAATGCTTGCAGCTCCTGCCGTTCGGCAAACTCGTGGGGCGTTTCGCTGCGGTCGGTGAGTTGAGGGATGTACTCTTCTTCCACGGGCATGTCATCCAGGCTCTCGGTCCGTTTCCGCTGCCGGCTGCGCAGATGGTCGTAGCAGGTGTTCACGATAATTCTCATCAGCCAGCTCTTGAAGTTTCCACCGCGGTAGTTTTCTAGCGCACGAAACGCTTTGATGAAGCTATCCTGCAAGGCATCGGCGGCGGAATCCGGGTCGTCAAGAAGTCGATAGGCGACACCGTAGCCAAGGCCTTGGTATTCGATCACCAGTTGATTGAACGCTTCCAAGTCTCCTTGCAGCGAGCGTTCTATTAGATTGTCCTGGTCCATGAACTGTCCGCTTTGAGATTGGGGCGGCGAGCGAAAAGCTGATTCCGGCGTGCGTGTCTGATCTTCTCTTGCGCTCTCCTGCGCGCTTCGCTAACAACCGTCGCAGATGCGCTCACGGCCACCGGTGAGGGGCTCAGCGTAGTCGCTGGCAATTTGACTGTAACTAACCCCTACCGCTATAATTTTGGCGTGCCGAAGTGGCGGAATAGGCAGACGCGCACGACTCAAACTCGTGTGGGGAAACCCGTGTGGGTTCGACTCCCACCTTCGGCACCAACTTTTTTGAAACGACTTCCTGGCTCCGGAAGAGCAGGATTCAGGAAAAAAAGCCCCCAGTCGGTCACAAAAGAGAAACGGGTCCATCATTGGAGAGATCTCCAAATCTCCGGCCGTCCTGGATGGTATCAGGCCAAGGTAAGGCCCGCCGCTTCCTGGTAAGGACTCCCGTCCTAGGTCAATTATATCAGGTGCGAGGCCGATTCTCCATTACATGTAATGCATCCTACCACTCCTTTCCCGGAATCTTCAAGGCAGGGCAAGTGGCCCCTTCCTAACGCGTTGCGACTCGGATTGGCATGGCTTTGCGCTTTTGACCAGGTGGACTGGCGGACGCAAGCTGTCGATCAGAGTTTTTTGCGCTTTTGTCGTTTGAACCTGTTGCGGCGCGGCAACAGGGGCAGGCACAAGGGATCGTCGCCGATGCCTTCGTTGAGGGGACATTGGAGATAGCATTCTCTATCTGGCACAATTAGGTTTGCTTGAGGCGGAGGCAGCAACAGCCGAAAGGAGTTTTCATGTCTGTCGAATTCTTGCGAGCTACGCCCCTATTTCATGATTTGTCAGATATGGAGCTAAGAGAAATCGTATCGATTTTGCGCGAGGAGAGCCGGCCGGGCGGCGCGACGCTGTTTCGGAGCGACGAGACCTGCAGCGAACTCTACCTGATTCGGAAGGGTTTTGTTCGGCTGTTTGATTCAAGCGGCTCGGTGTTGGCGACTCTTGGTCCGGGCAGTCTACTTGGCGAGGCTGAGTTTTTGCGCGGGCTGGCGCACAATACGAGCGCAGTGGCGGCATCTGATATCCAGATGTGGGCGTTGCCTGACTCGGACTTGCGCCGTGTGCTTCAAAGACAGTATGGGATTGGGATCAAACTGAGTCAGAATTTTGGCGAGCAGATTTCTCAACTGGAAGATTATCTGGTGGACAAGCTCAGCAAGACGCGTGCGCTGGAAGGCGCGCCCAGTAGAGTGATTGCGCCGCTGGCCCGCAGTATGCAGCCCCACCGTTTGCAGCGCGGCAGGTTTCTGTTTCAGAGCGGGGAGAAAGCGGAGGCTCTCTTTCTGTTGGAGCGGGGGGCCATGGAGATGCAACCGGCCCCAACGCCGGAGGATCCAAGCCCGACAGCAAACCTGATTGAACCTGGAAACCTTTTTGGTGTTCTGCCCATATTGACGAACAAGCAGTATGAAGCGAGCGCGTTTGCAGTCGAAGAATGTGTTGTGTGGGCCCTTCCGGCGGCGACTTTTCACAGTCTCAGCAGCCAGTATCCTTTGCTGCGGCGGGCTCTCGGCCGGCACAGTCGGGGCAGGTTAAGCGCCAGAGACCAGACACAGGCAGTTGTCAGGCTGGCGCAGACTCCACTCTTTGGCGGGTTGGAAACCGCCGAATTGAATGTTGTCGTTCAGAGGCTTGTTCTTCAGCATGTTCCGTCAGGTGAGTCGATCTATCGCTTGGGCGATAGCAGTGACGCTCTCTATCTTGTTGATGAGGGCGAGGTGGAATTGACGGCTGAGAACGAGAGCGGCGTGCTTGAGGAGTTGGCCCGCGTTGGCGCTGGCAGCTTCTTTGGCGCGATGAGCCTGTTGAAAGGGGAGGACCGATTGGAGAACGCGACGGCTCTCCGCAACACAAATCTCTGGGCGCTGTTCAGGTCCGATTTGGAGGAATTGGCGGCACGAATTCCGGTGTTAAGGGAAGCTATCGACCAGACGGCGGACCCTGGTCCGGCTCCACAAAGGGAGTCGATCAGCGAGGGTAGACTGCGACGGTTCCCCTTGCTGGCACAACTCGACGTTAACGAACTGGGGGAAATCGCGCGGCATATGCGACTGGCCCAGTTCAGACAAGGTGAACAGGTTTTCCGGGCGGGCGCTCCCAGCGATGCGCTTTACTTTATCGAAAGAGGGGCAGTGCGACTGCAGCTGCTGAATGGGGCGGGCAGTTGGACGCGGGGCGAAGGCGAGGTTTTTGGGGAGAAAGCGGTACTGTCGGATGAACCCTACGGCCAAAGCGCGTATGCCGAGACCAACCTTGAATTACTCTACCTGGAATTTCCGGGGCTGGATTTGCTCAAGAGGCAGCTGCCTTCTGTGGCCGCTGATCTGCATCGAATCCTGAGCCAGCCTGCGGGTGACGGGAACGAGCATTCGGGTCCGCCCCCACCTCGGATGGCAAGCGACCCGTCCATCGAGCCGCCTGCCGGTCCTGCCCAACGTCGCCGGGAGGCTGCCCGCGAGGAACAGAGCCCGCCCCGTAAGAGCGGCGCCGGCGATGGGGGCTGGTTTGGCCGCCTTGGGGTGTGGGGGAAGATCCGGCTGGCGCTGGTTGTGATTTTGCTGGCTTATCTCGGCATCGTAGCCTTGCCACAGTTGTTGGGCCTCGCGTTTTGAACTATTCCTGTCACGAAGAGCAGAGGAAGGCATTCAAGGAGAGCCGACTCGGGCTCCCGGCGTTGTGTCTTACGCTATCACCAACCCTTAGCGAGAATTGGCCATTCAAGCTCGACTTCCCCTTTGCGATGACCGATGACACGGGGGAAGAGATTGTTGGAGACGCAACAGTGGTTGACGAGAACACTGACCCTTTCACCGATCTCGGGCTTGCGGCTGCAGCGGGAAACATCGACATGTCCATGCTCTTCCGAGAGCTTGAAGATTTCCGCTTCCGGATATTCGACGATCAGACCGTGGCCAGGGGACTGACGGGCGCCATCAGCGGCAAGCGCTTTGCTGCCTGAATCAAGTACGATTCTGTCCTCGGTGGGCCTGCTCACTACAGTCGCCAAGACGATGTAGGAACAGTCGTCCAGCGTCATTACGCCGGCGTCGATCAGGTTCCGATCACCGTAGACATACATGCCCGCGCGGTGTTCTGTTATCTCCGTAAATTCGTGGGCCTGCCACATGCAGAAGGAACTTCCTCCGCTGGTCCGCTCCACGTCGAGGCCGTCTTGAGCGAGCAGCATTTTTGACTCGGCCATAAAGGCATTGGACTCGGGATTTGAAGGGTAGACCATGAGCCCGCCGAAGTGAAGGTGGGAGGCATCGTCGATCTGCCTGGCCAAATGGCGCACGCCTTCAGGCGTCGTCACCCCGCAGCGCTCATATCCGCCATCCATTTCAATCAGAACCGGGAGAGGAGAGCCCTCTTGCGCGGCCGCTTCGGCGTATCCTGCCACGGTCGCGGCGGAATCTGCCGTGACGCTGATCTTTGCGCGCCGGGACAGGAGCATCAGGCGTTTCAGTTTTGCTTTGCTCAGCAGGTTATAGGGGAGAAAGATATCTGTTACGCCGGCGCTGCACATGACCTCGGCTTCGCTCAATGTCTGGCAGGTGATGCCGACGGCGCCAGCTTTCAGCTGCATATGGGCGATGGCAGGTATGCGATGGGTCTTTATGTGGGGCCGGTTGTCGATGTCGTGTGATTCCAGGTAGCTCTGAAGCCGGTCAATGTTGGCAGACAGGCGGTCCAGGTCTACGACGCCGATGGGAGTTTCAAGTTCATCAATGCGCATGGTGTTACCTCGATTTCAGGAAGAGCAGGACGATCAGCAGAACTTCGACGGCCTTCGTCACAAGGCCCAGGGCGTAGTTGAGCGGTTGAGGGACGATAAAGAAATAGCCGATAATTGTTACCGCCGTGTAGGCAACCAGCGTCCAACGGATATGCGTATTCCAGCTGGCGAGCTGGGGTAGCAGGTATAGACCGGCGACCAGCGCGATGAAACCAAGGCCATTGAGGATTAGGAGGGCAAATCCGCCAGTAATACCGACATACAGGTGAATCAGACCGGTGATAAGAGCGAGGGCGATAATTCGATACGAATTTGAACCCAGAGAACGCAGGTCGTTCATGGTCTCATATCTCCTCGTGTGAATCCAGCATGGCCGCCCCGGCGCATGGGGGGTCATCAGTGCTTCTATGATGGCACATTCTTATCATTCACACAACGGGCGCATTTTGGAGTGGATGGAGCGGGGCGTGCCTTGCCATGGAGGCTTCGGACCGCGCCCGGTTCAGTCGTGACGCGTCTGGTTTCGAGCGGGCCGGGGGGCTTCATTCCTGGGCGGCGCCGAAACGCAGCCACCGGGCCTCCGGAACCCAGAGCGTGAATGATCCGCTGCCGAGGATGAGCAGGAGGGAGGAAAGGACGAGGAGTGTCAGAGCCAGCCAGGCCTGGCCGCCGAAAGCAAAGTAAATGTAGGCGGCCGCGCAGAGGATTCCTGACGACGTCCGGGCGCCAATGCCAAGGAGGGCGGTCAAACCGCCAGCAACGGCCAAGGTGGATACCGGCGCGAGCAGTGACGCGGGGATAGCGGTTCCTGCAGCCAGCAGATTTGGGACCATGGTAGAGACGAGCGCCGCAATCGCAATACGGAGGCCTACGGGCGCCCTTTCGAAGGCCCAGAGTTTCAGGCGGGCGCGCCAGTATTTGTAGGCGGGACGGTCCGGCCGCAGCCAGCCGATGTTGACCAGCCAGTCTCGCAGGAAGCCGAGGGAAACAGCTGCGCCGAAGACAGCGCCGACGGCGTAGGAGACGGGCGGCTCGAAAATGGGCCACAGGACCGTGCATAGGAAGATCATGAGCAGACCGGCCACGATGCGGCGCTGGTCACTCTGGGTCATGGGGAAGTTGGGCAGGTCCATGCGTGTGCGCAACAGCATGCCCCAGACAAAGAGAGGGCGCGCAAAAGCCACCAGGAGGAAAACGAGGGGCAGCTGCCCGTATTGCACGGCCAGCGCACAGGCGACCAGGACGCCGAAGCCGTCGAACTCCATGTCCAGCGTTTCGCCCAAGCGGGTTACGCGCCCGGATCTGCGGGCCAGGAAGCCATCGAAAACGTCTGAGATGCTTGCGCCGATGTAGAGGAGGGCAGGGAGCCAATCCATGAGGCCGCCGGGCCGCGGCAGAAGCAGGAAGCCAGCCATCCAGGCGTAGGCAAGACCCCGATAGACTGTGAGTACATTGGCGGGCCCCAGGTCGGGGTACAGGTCTTGCTGGCCGGGCGGGTGGTTTTGCTCGAGGACTCGGCGCAGAAACCAGAATTCAGCGGCCACGACAAGGGCGGAAATCATCATCCAGCGGCGGGCGCTGAAGTCCGGGTTGAGGGCCGTGAAGCGCAGCAGCAGCGCGCCGAAAAGCAGGGTAAGGCTGCAGACAAGAGTGAGGCGTCGGCTCTGCCTCTGGAGCAGCGCAACCTTGTTGTCAGCCATCAGCAGACCTCTTTACTGTTGCAGGCGGGGACACGGTGGCAACAATAGCACAGATTGGCCTAACTCTCAATGTATAGGGGAACGAGGGCGCGGTCCGCAATAGGGTGAGTTTTCAGCGACGTTTGGATTTCTGCAGCGATTCGACAGTGGTCAGTGGGTGGCGGGGCGGGCAGACGCCGCGGGGACGGCACATGGCGGATCGACGGGGAGGGCGCTCACCGGGGGCCCCCCTACAGGGGGTAGACGGTGAGGTAGGGGCTGGGGGGCGAGCATATAGGGGGGCGGAGGGGGGAAAGGGCGCGGTCATGGTCGGAGACTCTCATTCGCTGGCACTCAATCTCCTGTGCTATGATTGGGGCGAACCGAATGAGCGATGGAGATTTGGCAGTGTCCGATTCAATTGCGCTTGTTGTGCACGCAACCCATGAAGCCGGCGCGAAGGTCGGTGGCATCGGTTCGGTGCTGGATGGGATTTTGGGCGCGAAATCATATAACGAGAGGGTGGGCCGGACAGTTCTGGTGGGCCCGATGTTTGGCTTGGATCCTGCGCAAATGGAGCGATTGAGTGACCCGGCGCTGGGCGTACAGATCCGGTACAGCAGCCTGCATGGCATATTCTACGGCGTAAGCGAGCCTGTCCAGCAGGCATTGCGCGAGGTGGAGCAGACTTACCAGGTGGCGCTGTTGTATGGACTGCGTCGGTTCGGAGAAGCGGAGCATGAAGTCCTTCTGGTCGATGCCAGTGATCCACATACGGGAGAGGCGGACAGTTTTCGCTACTTTCTCTGGGAAAACTACGGGCTAGAGAGCCATCGCTACAGCGATGATCAGGAGTATAACCTGTATGTTTCGATTGCGCAGCCGCTCTTTTCCGGCCTCAAGGCGCTTGGGGTTGACAGCGGGTTGGCGCCGCACGAGCGGGTGATTATCGCTCACGAGTGGCTGGGCTTGCCGGTCGCGTTTGCGGCGCAGTTAAGCGAACCGGAGCAGTGGCGCACAGTATTTTACGCACATGAAGCGGCGACAGCCCGGCTGCTGGTGGAGGGACACGAAGGGCACGATACTCGCTTCTACAATGCGCTCTTGCGTGCGCGGGAGTCCCATTTGCCGCTGGACACGGTTTTTGGCGACCAGAGCGCGTTTTTCAAACATGCCATTGTACGGCAGGCGGTTCACTGTGACGCTATTTTTGCTGTAGGGGACGCGGTGCGCGAGGAGCTGCGATTTTTGGGTGGCACATTCGCCAATTGCAGAATTGACCTGGTCTATAACGGGATCAGGGCGGAGGAGATCTCAGCGGCAGATCAGGAGGGTTCCAAGGGCCGTTTGCAGGACTATTGCATGGCGTTGACGGGATTCAGGCCGGATTTTGTGTTCACGCATGTGGCGCGCATGGTATTGTCCAAGGCGTTGTGGCGAGACGTGCTGGTCATGAGCCAACTGGACAGGTTATTGGAATCTGCAGGCAAGAAGGCGGCGCTGCTTGTGCTTGCGACCAGCGCACCGTCGGGCAGAGAGCCGGCGCAAGTACTGAGTTGGGAGAGTGAATATGGGTGGCCCGTGGGCCATCGCGGGGACAACGGGGACCTGGTTGGGGAGGAGGCGCCCTTCTTCTTCGACGATGTCGAACCATTCAACCATTCGGCGAGCAGCAGCCGCATCATTTTCGTCAACCAGTTTGGCTGGAGTCAGGACCGGTGCGGGGCCCGAATGCCGGCCGCCATGGAGTTCGGGGACATTCGCCGGGGCAGCGATCTTGAGTTTGGGCAGAGCATTTACGAGCCATTTGGGATTGCGCAGATTGAACCACTGAATTTCGGAGCGCTCTCCTGCGTCAGCAGCGCGTGCGGTTGCATTGGTTTTGTGCAGCAAGCAGCGGAGGACCTAATTCAGCAGGGACTTTTGCCAGCGGAGAAGGACGCCGGACCGCGCGGGGGCGAAGCGAGCGGCATGATTCTGCCTCACGGCGGGGCGATGGGGTCCGTTTTCGACAATAGCGCATTTCCGGTGGTCGTAGCTGACTACATTGGTCTGCCTGAAGAGCAGGCGCTTGAATCTCCTCAGGATGCGCTTGCGATTGGCCGGGAGACCCGGGGCAGAATTGAAGCGGGCCGCGCAAGCGCCGCCGCGATGGAGATATTCGAACGGCTGCCCAGAAACCGGGAACAAAAGGCCGAGTTGGCGCGGTTGGGGAGCGCTCTCGCGAGCAGCATGAGTTGGGAGAAGGTGGTGGAGGCCAGCTTTCTACCTGGTCTGCTCAGGATCTGCAGTCCGTAGGCGCAGTGTGTTTGGGCAGAGAATTGATGGCCGGATGCCGGGTCAGAGCCCGCTGACGGGCAGGACGTCGGTCCGGGCGCTTTATTGAGGGGGCAGCCTGGCGGAAGCCCCGAGAGTGTGAGCGAAGGACGAAGCCTGTTGACCGAGTCGTGGTTTAGTGATGAAGAAGCCTACCTGTTTGGTGAAGGGAATTTCCTCTATTGCTACCGCAGGTTCGGCGCGCACTTTCGAACGGTGGAGGGCGTCAGAGGCGTGCAATTTGCGGTCTGGGCGCCAAATGCCCGGGCCGTCAGTGTGATTGGGTCCTTCAATGGGTGGGATCCTCAGGTCCACCCGATGCAGTCAGTTCGCGAGGGCATCTGGGAACTCTTTATTCCTGCAACGCCCGACCCGGAAGGCGGCGGCACAGTCTGCGCCAGCCTGGCTGCGGGTCAAGAGTACAAGTACTCCATTCAACTCCCGCTTGTGGACATTCGAATAGACAAAGCGGATCCGTACGGCTTTTACGCGGAGGTTCCGCCGGAAACGGCCTCGCGGATCTGGCCGCTTGACAGCTACCCTTGGGGTGACGGGGCGTGGGTGGCGGATCGCGCCAAACGGCAGGCGTTGGACCAGCCCATGAACATTTACGAGGTCCACCTGGGCAGCTGGCGTCGAACCGTCGAGGGGAACCGCGTGTTGGGCTACCGGGATCTGGCGCACCAGATGGTGGCATATGTTAAGGAGATGGGCTACACGCATATTGAGCTGCTGCCCATTACAGAACACCCTTTTGATGGCTCCTGGGGGTATCAGAGCACAGGTTATTTTGCGCCGACCAGCCGCTTCGGCACACCGGATGATTTCAAGTATTTTGTAGACCACTGCCATCAGAATGAAATCGGCGTGATTCTGGATTGGGTGCCGGCGCATTTTCCCAAAGACGCGCACGGGCTGGCCTATTTTGACGGCGCGGCGCTGTATGAGTATGAGGACCCCCGCCGGGGCGATCATCCTGATTGGGGCACGAAGATTTTTGACTATGGGCGCAGCGAGGTGCGCAATTTTCTGATTGCGAGCGCCCTTTTCTGGGTCGAGGAGTGTCACATAGACGGGCTGCGGGTGGACGCGGTCGCCTCGATGCTGTATCTGAACTACAGCAGGGAGGGCGACGAATGGATTCCGAACCAATATGGCGGTCACGAGAATCTGGACGCGATCGAGTTTCTGCGGAGGACGAACGAGGCGCTGCATGAGCGGGCGCCAGGGGTTCTGACGATTGCGGAGGAGAGCAGCATTTGGCCTATGGTGTCGCGACCCACATACACGGGCGGCCTGGGATTCGATTACAAGTGGAATATGGGCTGGATGCATGATACGCTCAACTTTTTTGAGATGGACCCGTTATTTCGGCGCTATAATCATCACCTTGTTACGTACAGTCTGAGTTACGCGTTCAGCGAAAACTTCATCCTGCCGCTCAGCCACGACGAGGTGGTTCATCTGAAGGGGTCGATGCTTGAAAAGATGCCGGGCGATGTGTGGCAGAAGTTCGCCCACTTGCGGCTCCTGTATGGGCTCATGAACGCGCATCCGGGCAAAAAGTTGCTCTTCATGGGCGGTGAGTTCGGCCAGCGGCGGGAGTGGACGGAGATTGCCAGTCTTGACTGGCATTTGCTCGAGGTCGATGAACACCGGCGGTTGCAGCGTTTTGTGCGGGATAGCAACAGACTGTACAGCTGGGAAAGGGCGCTCCATCAGACGGACGCGAGCTGGGGCGGCTTCCAATGGATCGATTACCAGGATGTGGACCATTCGGTCGCCAGTTTTGTGCGGCGGGATGCCGCGGGCGACAGCTGCATTGTGGTGGTATGCAACTTCACGCCGGTCCCTCGCCATGGCTATCGCGTCGGGCTGCCGGGGCCGGGTTTCTACGAACAGATTCTGAACAGTGATTGGGAGATTTACGGAGGCAGCGGCATTGACAATCCGTTTCCTCTTGAGGCAGAGGAGGTTGGCTGGCAGAGCGCGTCCTGGTCTGTTCTGATGGAATTGCCGCCTCTGGGCGTGCTGTATTGGAGGTGGAGGAGACCTTTGCCAACGGGCAGGGAGTAGAACGTGGAGAAACAGGCTAAGGAATTGGACAGCCGGCGGGGCGCCGGTTCGGTTGCCATCGGCGGGATAGGGGGCCTGACAGGCCGCACCGTATTCGGAGCGGCGGCTGCGCCTCCTGGCGGAGCGTTTTCGCTCACCTGCGAGGACGGCTTAATCGGTCCCTGGCAGGAAGGAGAGGTCCAGTTGGCGAAACCGAACCTGGATTGCAGCGAGTGTACGCTGCTGCCTGGGTTTATCGACGTTCACATTCATGGCAGCGGCGGCGCTGATGTGATGGACGCGACGCCAGAGAGTCTGGAGACAATCAGCCGTTTTCTGGTCCGGCACGGGGTAACCGGATTTTATGCTACGACGGTTACGGCGTCTCAATCAGCCACGCTGGCGGCTGTCGAGAATGTTGCGCGCTATGTAGACGCTTCCCGGACCGAGCCCGAGGGAAATGGAGCTGTTGGGGCGCGCATCCTTGGCGTGCACCTTGAGGGGCCTTTTATCAGCCCTGCGCACCCGGGCGCGCAGAATCCGGCCTACGTCCGCCCCGCGTCAGCGGAGGAGTTTGAGGCGTTGCTGGCGGCGGGGCCTGTACGCATGATCACGCTTGCGCCCGAGATTCCGGGGGCGGAGGCGGTGGTCGAGATGGCGCTTGAGGCGGGTGTACGGGTCGTTCTGGGGCACACGGGGGCGACGTACGAACAGGCGCGGTCGGCCATCGGCGCGGGCGTCTCGCAAGCCACGCACACATACAATGCGATGACGGGCCTGCATCACCGGGAGCCCGGGACAGTGGGAGCTACGTTGAGCGACGACAGGATTTACGCGCAGCTCATTGCCGACGGGATCCACGTCCATCCGGCGGCGATGCGAATATTGGGGCGCTGCAAGGGGCCGACGCGGACCCTCCTGATCAGTGACGCGATCCGGGCTGCCGGCATGCCTGAGGGGCGGTTTGAGATGGGGCGACTGCCGGTGATTGTAAAGGACGGCGCCTGCAGGCTGGAGGACGGGACGCTTGCCGGGTCGGTCCTGACATTGGACACGGCGTTGCGTAATTTCATGTCGGCCACAGGTTGGCCGCTGGTGCAGGCATGGCCGGTGACAAGCCTGTCCCAGGCGCAGGCGATGGGCATTGAGCGGGAGGTGGGGCGTATCCGCGCCGGGGCCAGGGCCGATCTCACGATGCTGGATGGCGAAGGGCAGGTCGTTGCCACGGTGGTGGGTGGAAGGCTTGCCTATCTTCGGGACAGCTGGCGGTTGCGGGTTATCGACGATCAGGAATAGGAATTTACCTGCGCGACCAGGACACCGGCAGCGCCTCCGGCCAAAAGGGCTTCCCGCACTTCCACGACTTTCTCTGACGCCGCGACAGCAATCACGTTTCCTCCGCGGCCGGCTCCGCTGAGCTTTGCCCCCGCAGCGCCCGACTCCTCAGCGATTACAATCAACCGTTCGAGATCAGCGGAGCTTACGTCCAGCAGACGAAGCAGCCGCTGGTTTTCCTGCATCAACTCACCCAGAGAATCTACGCGGCCGGCAGAAATCGACTGTCTGGCTTCTTCAGCGATTGCGCCGATGCCGTCAAAGATCTGGTCGTAGCGGCTGGTGTCACGCCGCCAGGCCTGGCGGACGTCCGACACGACGGCGGCTGTTGAGCTGGCGACACCGGAGTCGGCGATGATCAGCTGGAAGGGTTTGCCGATTTCGAACTGCCGCGGCGTTTGCCCCCTGCGGTACCAGACCGGCTGTTGGTAGACGACAACGGTGTTATCGATTCCGCTTGGGTTGGCGTGATGCAGTTTCTCCACAGCAAAGACGATTTGGTTGACGGTTTCCAGGTCGGGCTGACAGCTGCGGGAACGGGCGCAGTGGGCGAGGACGACCTTCACCAGGGCGGCGCTGACGGCTGCGCCGCTGCCCAATCCTCCGGCGATGGGGATGTCGCTCGTGACTGAGAGTTGCCAGTCCGGCTCCGAGCTGACACCACTCTCCTGGATTGCGAGGCGCACGGCCAAGGCCAGTGGATCGGAAGGGTTGGCGGCCAGGCGGACATGGGCGCCGATGTCCGGGGCGGCGATTGAGCAGCCGGCGTTTGCCGGCGCGTCAGTGAGTGTGGCGGTCGCCTTCACATTCGTTACGGGCACAGCGATGGCTGGTCTCCCGTAGACGACTGCGTGCTCGCCGAACAGAATGACTTTCCCCGGAGCGGTTGCGGTGGTTGACCTCATACTCTTGGCATGATGGGGGACTACAGAATCAGAGTGCAGCCGGATCTGCCGGAGATTGGGAAGTCGACAGCTCGCGGCGGATCTCGTCGGGCACATCGGTGATGATGGCATCCACACCCAGGCCGGCAAGCCGGCGGGCTTCCTCTCCATTGTTGACAGTCCAGGCGTTGACGAGCTGGCCGCGGGCGCGGGCGGTCTCCACCAATTGCGCATCGATCGAGGCAAAGTAGGGATGAAGCGCTTCGGGCGCGATGACCTTGGCGAACAAGGGGCGGGTAAGATGGAGAAAGAGGAATTTGAGCGGCAGGCGGAGGACTCTCATAACGGGGCTTTCTCTGGCTCCGTTCGAACGCGGGGGTTGCGTGAAGTAGAGGAAACCTAGCCGGATTGAGGGGTCAAGATGGCGCACTTTGCGCAGCGAGAAGGGATTGAAGCTGGAGACGATCACCTGCTGGTACAGTCCTCGCTGTTTGATCAAGCGGGCGAGGGGTCCGGCTTCGGGGCCGCCGTCCCAGTCCATGTTTTTGATTTCCACGTTGACGATACAGCGATCACCAACCAGATCGAAGACCTGCTTTAAAGTGGGAATGGGCGTGTTGGCATACGACTGGTTAAAGCGGATGCCGGCATCGATTCCGGAGAGCTGGGCCAGGGTATGGTTGCGCAGGAGGCCGACGCCGTTGGTTGAGCGCTCCAAGCTGAAGTCATGCAGCACGACGAGCTCGCCGTCGGCGGTCGCCTGCACATCGAGCTCGATGCCATCGGCGCCCAACTCAAGCGCCTTTTCAAAGGCTGGAAGGGTGTTTTCAGGGGCGACGGCGCTGGCGCCGCGATGGGCGAAGATCTGCGGTGTCGTCGACATAAATGTCTCTTTTTCCGGGGCTTTCGCCATTGCGGCAGGCGCGAAGCTCTTGGGTCCGTTATGAGGCTGTAGGCAGCCGCGCGGCGTAAGCGATCCCGGGCCCGAGCAAGGGATGAGACGGAGGAACAGGGGCGCTGCCAGGGATCAGGCAGGGACCGAGGCCGCGCCGCTATCCTTGCAAGATGAACATCCACTCCTCCAGGTCGTCGTCATTGGGTTTGTGTTCGACGTGGCAGATACGAAAGTTGTGTCGTTCGATGATCGTGAGAATGTCGATGAGGGAACGTCTTTCGGCTTTCGCTGGGTGGTATTCGAGTTCGCCGATCGATACTTTGACGTCTTCTTTGATGAGGCTGTCGCCCAGAACTTCGATGCGCCAGGTCTTTCCGGTCGAAGACTGGCGGGCTTTGGTCTGCAATATGATGGTGTGCATTTTCTTTCTTACCTTGCAGTTGACTCGAGGAGGTTTGAATGCTCGCCGGGCCGTTCAGGCGGCAAATGGTCCGCAAGAGGGCTTGCGGGATGGTTGTTGGTCCGCGCGCGCGGGGAGGGGCTGCGCCCGGCGCCTGTTGCTTGCTGCCAGTCTACCGAATTTGGCAGGTTTCAGCGAATTCCCAGTTGGCGTTTGACGGCTGCAATCACCTTGTCGGCGGCATCAGGGCGTCCTTCGACGGCGCCGAACGGATCGCTGACGGAGGCAGGGCTGTGACTGAGCACGCGCAGGGTAGACAGGATGCAATGCGGCAAAGCGTTCAGGTCGTAGCCCCCTTCGAGCGCACAGATTAAGCGTCCTCCGCAGAGCGACTCTGCCAGGGCAAGGAGTTCCCGCGCCAATGCGGTATAGCCGGTTACACTCAGCCGATGTCCGCTGAGGGGATCCATCCAGTGGCCGTCGTAGCCAGCGGACAGAAAGATCACTTCCGGAGCGAATTCCCGGGCGAGCGGGGCTACGAGCTGCCGTACCGCCGCCAGGTAACCGGCATCGCCTACGCCCTCCGGAAAGGGGATGTTCACATTGAAGCCTTCGCCGGCGGCGCTGCCGCAGTCGTCCATGCCGCCGCTGAAGGGATAGTGGGGGTATTGGTGGATGCTGACGAAGAGCACGGTCGGATCATCGTAGAACATTTCTTCCGTGCCGTTTCCATGATGGACATCGAAATCGACGATGAGGATGCGCTGCGCCCCGTGCCGCTCCTGCGCGTGCCGGGCAGCGACCGCAGCGTTGCCAAAGAGACAGAATCCTTTTGCGCCGTGGGGGCGGGCATGATGGCCAGGAGGGCGGTTCATGGAGAATCCGTTCGCGGCCTGACCTGTCATTACCGCGTCGGTCAACTGGAGTAGACCGCCGGCGGCCCGCAGGGCGGCTTCGTAGCTGGCATCGAAGAGATAGGTGTCCGGGTCGAGCCACATGGCCGCGGCATCCTGGGCACTGGCGGCGGCAACCGGTTTGGCGGCAGATGCGTTGACAGGCTGGCAGAGGGCCTGGAGCTGCTCGACATAGGAGGCGCTGTGAACGGCGCGGATTGCATCGATAGAGGCGGGGGCGTTGGGCAGGCGGGCAAGCGTATCGAGTATGCCGTCGGTTTCCAGGAGGGCCAGAGCGCTTTCCATGCGCTGATGGCACTCCGGATGGCCGGGGAAGGTATGATATCGCTCAAACGGATCGTAAACGAAGGCTGTGGTCATGATGCGTATTGGTCCAGCAGTGGATTGGCGTTTCCCTCGGAGGGATGCCTGCTCGGCGGAGTCAGGCTCCCCCGTCTTAACTTTTCCGAGTATTGAAAGTCGGGATGAACAGGTCGGTACCGAGACGGAAGCGCAGGTTGAAGCTGTGTTCATTGGAGCCGAAGGGTTGGACCTGGTTTTGCACCGCGACTGGGCCGTTGAAGGTCACCGGTTGGGTCGTGTGCAGCGTTTCTCCGTCCCAGAGCATGCTGACGACTGTGCCGTTCTCGCCGAACGGGTAGGGGAGTTGGATCAGCGCCCACCAGTCCCAATCTGAGGGCCATCTTCGATGCAGTGAGAGAGCGCCTTCGCCCGTGCGGATTCCCAGGATTTGCCAGATGGACGCTTCTGAAGGAGGAGGTTGGCCGGTTGGCGACAGGCCGCCGATGCCGCCGATTCGAGCGGCTGCGTCTTTCCACCGTGCGGCATCCTCGTTCTGGCTCAATTTGCCCGCCAGGCTTGACGCCGCAGCCAGGCCTCTGCGGAGGGCCTTTCGGGACTGGGCGACAGGGTCATCGGGCGGGGCATCAGGCGTCGTGCGTCCGGGGATCTCCTGTGCGAGCGCGGTGATTTCATTGGCGACGGATGTAACCGTTTGTTGGTGCGTAGCCAGCCATTCGGGGTCTGGAAGGCGCTGGATGTGCGCGTGCAGGGTTTCCAGGTAGGTTGCCGCGGCGAAGGGGATGTCATCCTGGGACACGTCAACCGGGCCGCGCGGGAGGACGGGCAGTAGGCGGGGCAGTGCGCCATCGGCGCGTTCGGCGACTCGTCGCAGCGTATCCAGCAGGGCGCGGCTCTGTTGCGGCCAGAAGGTGTCGAACTGTTCGACCAGAGCGGGGACGGAACTGATGGAGCGGTCATTGGGAGCATAGCCGGAGCGAAAGCGGGCGAGCTTTTGCACAGCGCCGATTTTGGCCTGCTGGACAGAATGGTTTGCCTGGGGATCTGGAGACCAGAGGCGCCCTCTATGGGTTATGTCATGCCAGCTGTTGCGGCTGCGCTTGAATGCGCGTGAGATGTCCCGCTGGACGAGAAATCCGTTCCATGCCACCTGCTCGCCGACGTCGCTGAGGGCGAGGATGAGCGGCAGGTCGACCTGCCCTGCGACGAGGACATGGTAAACCAAATGCGCCTGGGAGTCGGTGGGGAAGGAGACGAGGTCGGGCCGGCCTTCGGCGGCTCCGAAGACGCGCGTGCTTTCTGCATTGCGCTGGGCGTGAGCGCCGCTGGCTTCGCCTGGGTCTTTCTGGGCGACAAGGAGTCCGTCGACCATTCTCTGATCAAGCGGTTCGCCCCAGTCGATTTCGACCCTTATCTGGATCAGGCGGTCCCCTTCGGCCTGCGCCTCCATCATCCACAGAAGCGAGCGATCATAGTAGCTGTCCAGGGGCGCAAAGATGCGCTTGCTGACAATCACGCCTTCCACGCCGTAGATCGTCTCCTGATAGCCGGGATAGAGCTGGACGGCGAGGGGGAGGACATCATCCAGTTGTTCGCTGCTGATGCCGCTGCTGGTATACATTGGCGCGTCAAAGCGGATGCGGATGGACCGCGCGTAGGCGCGTCTGTGCCAGTGCCAGCCCAAATTGAAGAGATCGCTGTCCTTGTCAGCGACAAAGTGGAGTTCGCCGTTCGTGTGCGGGAATCGAGCCTCGTCGGGGATCTCGTCGTACTCTTCGAGCTGGGGTTGGTCGAGGGCGGGATCTATCATCTCATCCTTCGTTTCATTCGATTAAACTGCTTCCGGTCAGGTTGCTTCCCCTGGTCATTGGGAGGCCGGCTCATTTACGGCGCCGGCGCCGGCCATCAGGAGACCGACCTGCTCGCGTGTGGCATCGCGACGGGGGAGGACGGCACTGATCCGGCCGTGGAACATGACGGCAATGCGATCAGAGAGTGCCATGATCTCGTCGAGCTCGTAGCTGACGAGCAGCACCGCGACGCCCTCGTCCCGTTTGGCCACGATCTGGCTGTGGATGAATTCGATCGAGCCGACGTCAATGCCTCGCGTGGGCTGCGCGGCCACAAGGAGGCGGATCGGGCGACCGAACTCGCGGGCGACGACCATCTTCTGCTGGTTGCCGCCGGAGAGGCTGGCGCCGGAATTCCTGACGGACGGGGTTCGCACATCGAAGCGGGCCACCAGTTCCTCGGCGTGCTGGGCGATTGCCTGTTCGTTCATCGTCAAGCCGGAAGAAAAAGGGCGTTTGTAGTAGGAGCTGAGAACGAGGTTGTCGGCCACCGAGTAGGCATCGACCATGCCGTACATGTGGCGGTCTTCGGGCACATGGCAGATGGCTCCCTCTTCAGTGATACGGCGGGGGGAGGCGTTTGTCATTTCCTGGCCACTGATGAGAACGGATCCTGCGGCGGCCTGGCGGAGGCCGGTGATTACCTCGACAAGCTCTGTCTGGCCGTTGCCCTGGACACCTGCGACGCCGACGATTTCGCCGGCGCGCACGTCGAGCGAGACGCCGCGCAGGGCGTGTTCTCCGAGATCGGTGAAGGCCTCAATGTCGCGGAGTTGGAGCAGGACTTCACCGGCGTTTGCTGGCTCCTTTTCGACTTCCAGCGTCACTTTCCTGCCAACCATGAGGGATGCCAGATCCTGCTGCGAGACCGCGGCCGGATCGGCTTCGCCGACCATTTCGCCACGCCGCAGGACGGCGATGCGGTCGGCGACGCGCAGCACCTCTTTGAGTTTGTGGGTGATGAAGATGATTGATTTTCCCTGGTTGCGCAGCAGCTCCATCACCTCGAAGAGCCCTTCTATTTCCTGTGGGGTCAGAACCGATGTTGGTTCGTCCAGAATGAGGATGTCGGCCTGGCGGTAGAGCGCTTTGAGGATTTCGACGCGTTGTTGGACGCCTACCGGCAGGTCTTCGATTATGGCGTTGGGGTCCACGGGCATGTTGTACCGTTGGGCAAGCTCGCGGATCTGCGTGGAAACGCTTTCGCGGTCGAGGAGGCCGCGGTCAACGCTCTCGCTGCCCAGCATGATGTTATCGACAACACTCATGACGGGAACCAGCTGGAAGTGCTGATGAACCATGCCGATGCCGAGGTCGATGGCGTCACGCGGGGAGTGCAGTTCGACGGGTCGTCCATCGACCTGGACTTGGCCTTCGGTCGGCTGATAGAGCCCGTAGATAATGTTCATCAGGGTCGATTTACCGGCGCCATTTTCTCCCAGGAGGGCGAGGATTTCGCCCTTGTTCAGAGCCAGGTCTATATCTCTGTTGGCGACGACGCCAGGGAAGAGCTTGGTAATATTGAGGACTTCGAGTTTCGGCGGGGCGCCGGCAGGCTTCTGCGCCGCGGCAGGCTGGGAACGTGTCACTGGCTGCCCTCCGTTTCGTAGACTTTGCCCTCGGCGGCAGGCGGCCGCACGCGACCGACGAGGCCGGAAACGGCGATGATGGTTACGACGTACGGCAGCATTGAAATGAACTGGCGGGGGACGCGGGTGACACCGGCAAGCAGCAGCTCGTTCTGCAGGGCCTGGGTATAGCCGAAAAGGGTTGCCGCGCCGAGAGCGCCAAATGGGTTCCAGTTTCCAAAGATCATGGCCGCCAGTGATATGAAGCCGCGGCCGGCGGTCATGCCCTCCTGAAACTGGCCGACGGCTTCGAGAACAAGAAATGCGCCTGCCAGGCCGGCCAGCATGCCGCCCAACGACGTGTTCACGTAGCGATACCGGTTCACATTGATGCCGACGGTATCGGCGGCGCGCGGGTGTTCGCCGACGGCGCGGGTTCTCAGCCCCCAGCGGGTATAAAAGAGCGCGACATGCACGACTACCACCATGATCAACGCCAGGTAGGTGATGGGCGGATTGTCAAAAAGGACTGGGCCGACGACAGGTATTCGGGCCAGGCCGGGCAGCGCGATTGAGGAGAATTTGCCCTCGGCGATGGCGTCGCGATTGTAGAGATAGGAGGTTGTTCCGAGCGCGAAGATGATGATTACGGTTCCGGAGATGATCTGGTCCATGCGGAAACGGATGGAGAAGAGGGCGTGGACTGCGCCCATCAAGCCGCCGATGGCAACTGCGACGGCTACGCTGAAGATGAGGCTGGCGGCGAGGGGCCAGTGGTTGGTACTGGTCTTGGCGACAAAGCCCCCGAAGGCGCCTGCCAGCATCATCCCCTCGATGCCGATGTTTATAATGCCGGACCGTTCGCAGAGGATTCCGCTTAGCGCGCCCAGTACCAGGGGCACGGTCGCGCGCAAGGTGAAGTTGAGCGCGCTGATCCCGAAGAGGACGCGCAGCCAGGTCTGCTCTTTCAGAGGCGTTACATTGACGAGAATGGCGATTCCGATGAGCGCCAGGGCAATGAACATGGTGTTGCCATAGCGACCGCCGAAGCGTTTTAAGGCTGAGGCAGGAGTGGGCTGGTTCACGGTCCGCTCCAGCTTGCGCTGACCGGGGAGCCTGCGTCGCCGTGGGTCTGGCGGCGCAGTCTGAAGATCATGCGGATGATCAGGGGCGCGGCGACAAAGGCCAGTACGAGGGCCTGAATGATCTGAATAATGTCGGCAGGGACGCCGGATTCAAACTGCATCGCGGCCGCGCCGCCATCGAGCGCTCCGAACATGAAGGCGGCGAGGAGTACGCCGATGGGGTGGGTCTGGCCGAGGAGGGCGACTGTGATGCCGTCAAAGCCGACGGCTCCGCCGAATTCCGGCGCGAATTTGTGGTTCAGGCCGAGGGTTTCGATTGCGCCTGCGAGGCCAGCCAGGCCACCGGCGAGGGCCATGGCAAGGATTATGGTGTAGTTGACGCGAATGCCGGCGTAGCGTGCGGCCCGCATGTTGTGCCCGACGGTGCGCATTTCGAAGCCGAGAGGGGTCTTGAATATCAGCCACCAGATGAGGATTGCGGCGGCCAGGGCGAGGAAGATGCCGTAGTGGACGCGGTAAGGCGGCCCAAAGAGCCAGGGGAGCTGAGCCGAGGACAGCACGTCCGGCGTTTCGGAGATCGCGCCTGCGGTGCGGTCCCATAGGGGGCCGGGCGTCTGGCCTTGCGTTCCTCCTGCGTAGACAGTCCAGCCGCCGAGAAGAGAGGCCACGTAGTTGAGCATGATGGTGACAATGACTTCGTGGGCCCCGGTATAGACCTTGAGGAAGCCGGGGATGGCGCCCCAGAGCAGCCCACCGGCGATCCCCGCGATGAGGGCCAGCGGCAGATGGATGAAGGCGGGCAGGCCGTCAAAGTTGATTCCTACGGCGACGGCGAAGACGGAGCCGATGACGAACTGTCCTGACGCGCCTATATTGAAGAGGCCGACCTTGAAGGCAAGCGCAACGGAAAGGCCGGTCAGGACGAAGGGGACAGTTTTGCGGATCGTTCTGGCCCAGCTTTTGCCATCTCCAAAGGCGCCCTGGAACAGACCGCTATAGGCGGCGAGCGGGTCGTCGCCGGAGAGGAGCATGACCACAGCGCCGGCGAGCAGGGCGACAAGCAGGGCCAGGAAAGGGATGATGAGCGCGCGCAGGGGCCGAATGAAACCGGTTGTCGTTGAGGCGGTCGCCACCAGGGGTCTCCGTCTGCAGGCGTCAATTGGGGCCGGGAACGGTCAGCGGGTTGGGTTGGGCGCCGGCGGCGGCAAAGGAAAATAGGAAAGGCTGGGCGCCTGCCGGTGGTGGGTCGATACAGGAAACGGGAGGCCCCGCTGGAGATGCCTCCCGTTTCGGACGGGATCTCGCCGTTTACGCCGTAAGCGCGCCCGGCGGACCCCTGTTTACCCATTCACATTTGCGTAGAATCAGTTGCCATATCCCGTATCGATCGAACCATCGATCAGACCGGCCTTGGTGGCTTCGAGCAGGTCTTTCAGCTCTTGCGGAATCATGTCGTCGAAATCGTGGAACGGGGCCAGGTCGGCATCGCCGAAGTAGTTTCCGCCGGGGAAATTTCCTTCGCTGGCGAGGGAGACCAGGTCAACGACACCGGGTGTGATCAGCTTCATGGCGCTGGAGACGAGGCAGGGCTGGGCGGCAGGGACGGTATTCCACTGGTCGGTGTCAACGCCGATGCAGAAGACCGTTTCGCCTGCGCCGTCTGCGGTAGCGATTTCCTGCAAGGCTCCGTTGCCGGTGATACCGCCGGCGCCGAAGATGACGTCGGCTCCCTGGTCGAGGGCCTGTTTGGCGGTGGCGGCGCCCCACTCGGGATCGACAAATGCCTGTGAAATTTCGCCTGGGTGGTAGGTGGAGATGACGTTGATGTCCGGATTGACGGACTGCGCGCCGGCTACGTACCCCTCATTGAAGGCAACGACGGGCGGCACAAGGTCTGTGCCGAGCACAGCGGCGATGGTGCCGGTCTGGGACAGGCTGCCGGCGAGAACGCCAGCGAGGTAGCCTGAGTGATCCTCGTTAAAGATGAGGCCGGCAAGATTGGGGAGGACCTCACCCTGGAATTGGTCGACGCCGATGAAGAAGACGTCTGGGTTGTCCTGTGCGGCGACGATGGTGGCGTCTCCGAGGGCAAATCCCACGCTTACGATGACGTTGTAATCGGCGTCGATGAACTGTTGGATGTTGTCGGCGTAGTCTTTGGCATCCTGCGTTTCAATGTATTTGATGTCGTCGTCTGCCAGGCCGAGCATGTCGGCAGCAGCGACGACGCCTTCCCAGGCGGACTGATTGAAGCTGCGGTCGTTCACGCGGCCGACGTCCGTGACCAGGCCGACTTTGAACTCTGCTCCGGCGCTTGCGGCTGAATCGGCGGCGCCGGTATCGGCAGCTGGCACCGCGGCGGGACAGGCTGCGAGGAGCAACGCGAGCGCTGCCAGGAGAACAAGGATTTTCAGTGGGCGGATTCGTTTCATGCGGGGTCTCCTTTGCTGATGTGAGGCATCGCTCACCAGGCTACTTGAAACGGCTGATGGGGAAATGGCAGGTGAGGCAAGCCGATTCGACTTGCATACATTTCGTGTGCAGTCTGGGTCGGGAAGGCAAGCCGGACCGGCATTTCCAGGGGGAATGACTCCCATCATCTTTGGGCAATTATATGCGGAATTGACGGCGATAGCAAGGACCATTGCAGAGGGGAACGGCGGGGGAAAGGCAGAGGAACGGCACGGGTGAAGGTGGGAGGGGGGCAGGGATTTGTCTGAACGGAGATTTGGGGGGATTAAAGGGAGTAGGGGGATGGGGAAAACGGCAACGGCGAAGGGCAACACTTTTTTGATTCACGGAGGGGCACGGAGAAGGGCGCAAGGGCGGTGTTGGCGTCTCTGATTGGAGGCGGGTTTCTATGCGAAGGCGTTTGGGCGCCCACAAGGTCCTGAACTACAGTGGTCGGTGGTCAGTGGTCAGAGGGTGGCGGGACGGGGAGGCTACGCGGGAGGGCGTAGGGGGAGGGGCGAGGGGGTGGGTAGGGGAGGGTTATGGTTTCACGTTTATTGGCCGCGGGGGGTCTCTTTGATTTGCGCGGGCGGGGGGTGCGGCGCGGGTACGGAGGGGGGCGTTGCGGGGGGAATCCCCCCGCACAAGGGAAGCCGCTTGCGGCTGACCGCCCCAAAAGACGAGAAAAGAGGGGAAAGAAGTGTGGAACGGGGAAAGTCATATTTATGCAGGGGAACGGCAAGGTGGGGGAGCGTTTGGGCTGCCTCTGGGAATTCGCGTTGAATTCGGCGGCCGGATGCCGCTGGCAGCCCCAATGGGGGGGCTTTTCACGGGTCTGAATTCGGTCTGTTCGAGGTGAGGATGTGTTATACTGGAAGACCGACCGTGTGCCAAGAATTGACAGGGAGGCTCAACTGAACAGCAACCAGCTGGCGCAGAAGATTGTTGAAATCATCGAGGAAAAACAGGCGTCTGACATTGTCCTGCTCGATGTAAGCGACCAGACCAGCATCGCCACTTATTTTGTGCTGGGCAGCGTGGACAATGAACGACAAGCGAATGCGATTCGGGACGATTTGTGGACGCAACTTCAGATTGAGGAGAAGACGCGGCCCCTGAATGTCCATGACTTGAGGCAGGAAGGCGGGGGGTGGCTGCTGGCGGACTATGGCGACGTGATTTTGCACCTCTTCACGGAAGAGACCCGCCTCCACTACGACCTTGAAGGGCTGTGGAGAGACGCTCAGGTCGTGCTGAAGATCCTGTAGTTGGACAAGAGGCCCAAGGGGGGCGGCGCGGCCACCGGCAGGGGGCGGCCGGCTTCTGTCATTCCGCTAGGTTGGATTGATAGAGAGCAACAGCCGGTTCAGTGTCCATGTGTTCGGTGGCGTCGAACAGATCGGTGGTTTCGCCGGCGGGGTCATCGACTTCGGGGTTCTCCAGAGAATTATATGCATCGCTCTGGGAAATCCCGGCTGCAACCATGGATGCGACAATGCGCGGCGGCGCGGCATGGATATCGGCGCCCAGAAGGCTGCCGAAGAAGTTGGATATTTCAAACATTGCCTCAAAGGGGCCCGCAGAGAGATGGACGCCGTTGTTGGCGATCGTCACTTCTTCGAAGCCGTAGCGGGGCGGGTTGGCGTGCAGTTCGCCTCGAATTGACTTGGGCGCGGCCCGTTCGGGGAAGGTATCACCGATCATTTGGTCGCGAAGGTCAGCCCAGGGCGTGTCGGAGTGGATGAGCATGAGGGCGATGCGGTGCGAAGGCTCTGTGAAATGGGCCAACTGGGCGGGATGGAAGCCGTTAACGAGAATGAACTTTTCGCCACTGTCCTCATAGGCCTGCACGTAGAAGCCGGACCGGATCTTGTGGGCTTTTTTGGTGAACCAGAGGTTGTCCAGGCTCGCGGGCGAGAAGGAAGGATGGGCATTCAGAAATTCGTGTCCGCCGAAAAGAGGGTAGTCGGCGGGGGGGACGGCAAGGGCATCATAGACGCTGCCGCGGTCGGTCGCGCTCAGGTCAGCCGAGGCCGTTTTGGACAGGACGTTGATGGCGCCATAGTGCCGGTCCATGCTTTCCTTGCTTTCGAGTGCAGGGCCGCCGACCAGGACTGTGCCTGCAACGCAAGCCTCGAATTCTGCGAGCTTGTCCCAGATCAGGTCGATGGCGTTGCCGAGGCAGGTCCGATCGTCAACCGCCAGAATCTCAGGCTTTATGAACATGAGCAGTTCGTTCTGCTTTTCTGTCTTGCCGACGGCGGGGGACTGAACCACAGCAATCTGTTCATCCTTCTGCAAGGCATCCAGCAGCGCTTCTTTCAGCTGTTGCTGACTCCGCACAATTCGCTCCTTTAGCGCAACCTAATAATTTGTAACCAAGGCGCGGCTGGCGTGGCACTGCCCTCTACCGTGACTGCGGGGCGGTCACAGATTCAGCCGCGCGATTCTTCCTGCAGCCTACCGCAGGCCAACTCTTTTGACAAGAAAATCATGATGTGGGGCGCGGTCCAGAACGGGGATTTTGTCTGGACGGGGATTTGAGACACGGACTTTGTCAGAAAGGGGATTTGGGGGATTTTTTGGGATTAGGGGGATGAGGCGAACGGCAACACCCATTTGATCCACGGAGGGACACGGAGGGGCGCGGAGAAGGGCAAAGGAATTGCGGAGGAAGGGCGCAAGGGAGGTGTTGGCGTCTCTGATTGGGGCTGGTTTCTGTGCTGAGGGGCTTGGGCGCCCACATAGGGCGCCCCTACAGGGTATTTGCGAAGTATGGGAGGGGTGAAGGGGACGGGCGGGCGATGGCCGTAAGAGAGAGGTGGGGGAAGGGCGCATGGGGCGAACTGGGGCCCTCATGATGTGTGAATGGCTTTGGCGCGGGCCGGAATTTCTCTGCTCTGCGCGTCATTTCGTGGAATCTGTGAGGGCGCGAAGTTGTTGCGCGTCCTCTGGCGTGACGGAGATGCTGGACGGTTGAACCGAGGCATTTCTGTCGGCGAAGCGAGTGATGGCGTACTCACCGTCGGGGTCCATGGCAACGAGAGGGGCTTTTGCCAGGGCGCGATCGTCAGCATCACCGATCCGGTTGGATACGACCCAGCCCAGCAGCAGGCTGGGATTCAGAGAGACCAGGAAGCGCGCTTGTTGGAGAGCCGAATCGGTTTGTCCACTATGCCAGGCCGCTTCGAGCAGGTTGCACTGAAAGTCCAGGCGGCCCGGCTCCTCGCCGGTCAGTTCCTCGTACACCCGGATGGCCTTCTGCCAGCGTCCGCCCATGCGATAGAGGGTGGCCAGCGCGGGCCGCGTGAGCATAAGCGGCCGCTTCTGGCGCAGGAGCGTGCGGGAAAGGCCTTGCCGAATGGGACGGTTGTAGGGGGCGTTTTCAAGCGCGAGAGTCCAATAGCGCTGGGCCAGCGTCAGGTTGCCCTCGGATTCGGCCCCCCTTGCGAGCACAGCCCAGGCGAGCTCGCTGCCGGGGTCTGCGTTCAGGAGGCGCAGGGCCCAGTCCTGGCCTTCCTGCCAGCGGCGTGTCAGCCAGATGACCTGGAGAAAGCGGAAGTATGTGGAGAGGTGGCGGGGCAGGGATTTGAGGATGACGCGAATCAGGGGGACGGCGTCATCGGGGCGGTTGTCGGCCAAGCGACTGTCGATAACGTCATTCCAGTGGGAAAGTTGCGTCTCGACCTTGGGTGGTTGGCCGAAAGGGGGTCGAGTCATTCTCGGCGGTGTGCCCCATCCTTTTGCAGCAGTTCAATCATCACACCGTGTGCGGCTTGGGGATGAACGAAGGCGATGAGCCCGTGGACGCCGCGGCGGGGCGTTTCGTCGATCAGGCGGAGGCCCTGGCTGTGCAGCTCCTCCAGGGCGCGCCTGATGTCGGGCACGGCAAAGCAGATATGGTGGGCGCCTTCGCCCCGCCGCGCAAGGAAGCGAGCGGTACCGCTATCGCAATCCGTAGGGGAGAGCAGCTCAATCGTGCCGGATCCGGCGTCGAGAAAGGCGATTTGGACGCCGTGGTCGGGGGCGCTGAGGCGCTCGAGGAGGCGGAATCCGAGGGCGTCACGGTAAGTTGCGAGCGCGTCGTCCAGGTCGTGGACAACGATGCCGACGTGGTCGATCTTGGCGTCGGTTAAGCGCACTGTATTCTCCTGGATTCAGGCCGGCGCCATTCCAAGGCAGCGGGGCTGGATATTTCTCGTTAGGGTGCCCAGATCTGAGATCGTCTCTGGGCGGAAAACGTAAAGAGACTTCGCTTTTCGAGCGGCAAGTCGTCAAGTCCTATTGTACAGCGAACGGGGCCTTATGTTTAACGGGGACCGTCATGGGACACAGTCCGGATTGGGGGCGGAACGGCAGAGAAATGGTTTGGCGCGCTCTGTGGGCAGCGGGTGACTGGACGTCCTGTAGCCGCGGAACGGGCATACGGGGGAGCGACGTAGAGTGCGCCCACAAGGAGGGGCGCCAACAGAGCGCGGCGGGCTCCTTCCAGCGGCTCTTCAATGCGCCACAGGAGGACGCGGGGCGGTGATTCAGTCTTCGTCGCGGTCGGGGTAGATTTTCCAACCTGGCAGGTCTGCGTCTTGCCCGGAGATGGCGCTCAAGGGCAGTTTGAGGAATTTCCCCTCGGCGCGAACCGCGACGGCGCTGTCGGGAAGAAGGATTTCGGCGCTGCCGGTAAACATGCGTCGATTTTGCGTGAGCATACGTCCGCGGGCGGAGAGTTCTGTTTCCAAGGGCACTGGAAGGAGAAAGCGGGTTGTCAACTCGGCGGTAATTCCCCATCTTTCCACGCGTTCTCCGGACCCGTAGTGGACGGTACGGGCGATGGTCTCGTCGAGGATGCCGGTGAGGACGCCGCCGTGCATTCGCCCGGGGTAGCCCTGGTGGCAGGCCCGTGCTGTGAAACGGGCAAGGATTTCGGCGGTTCCATCCGCGGCGAAGGTTTCGTAGAATCTCACTCTCACGCCGGCAACGTTTTCCACTCCGCAGACAAAGCAGTAGGAGCTACCAGGTTGTTTCTGCATCAGACCCAACTGGAAGGCTGATATTCGCCGAATTCGGTTCTGAGAGCATCGCAGATTTCGCCGACGGTGGCCTCGCATTCCACCGCGTCAATAAAAAGCGGCATCAGCGGCTCGTTGGTAGTACGGGCGGCTTGTGAGATTCGCCGGAGGCTTGCGTCTGCCCTGTCCTGGTCACGGTTCGAGCGCAGGGCGGCCAGCGCGGTGACCCGCTCTTTCTGTACGGCTTCGTCAACGCGCAGGGTTTCTTCGGCGGGCGAGGCGCCGCTGCGGTATTTGTTGACGCCAACGACGGTTTGCGCGCCACTCTCGATGGCCCGCATGGTTGCGTAGGCGGAGTCTTGAATCTCACGCTGGACGAACCCGTCTGCGACGGCTTGCAGGGCGCCTCCCATTTCGTCGACGCGTTCGATGTATTCGGACGCCTGTCGTTCGATCTCGTCGGTGAGCCATTCGACGTAGAAGCTGCCGCCAAGTGGATCGACGACATTGCCCACGCCGCTTTCTGCTGCGAGAATCTGCTGAGTGCGCAGCGCAGTTTCAACGGCCTTTTCGGTGGGCAATGCCAGTGCTTCGTCCTTTGAATTGGTGTGCAAGCTCTGAGCGCCGCCGAGTACGGCGGCCAAGGCTTGAACGGTGACGCGGACGATGTTGTTATCGGGCTGTTGGGTGGTCAACGTGCTGCCGCCTGTCTGGGCATGAAAGCGAAGCCGGCAGCTCTTTGGGTCAGCGGCTTTGAACCGTTGGCGCATAATTTTTGCCCACAGCCGGCGGGCCGCGCGGAATTTGGCGACCTCTTCGAGAAAGTCATTGTGCGCATTGAAAAAGAAACTGATTTGCGAAGCGAAGTGGTCAACGTCGAGACCAGCGTTGACCGCTTGTTGCACATATTCGACGGCGTTGGCGAGGGTAAAAGCCACCTCCTGAACGGCTGTGCTTCCGGCTTCTCGAATATGGTAGCCGCTGATGGAGATGGTGTTCCAGCGGGGCAGGCAGCTGGCGCAGTGGCGTACCAGGTCGGTCGTCAACCGCATCGAGGGCGCGGGCGGAAAGATATAGGTGCCGCGGGCGATGTATTCCTTGAGGATGTCATTTTGAACGGTGCCGCGGAGTTTGTCCAGCGATACGCCCTGTTCTTTGGCGACGGCAATCACCATTGCCAGCAGAATTGAGGCAGGCGCGTTGATGGTCATGCTTATACTGACTTTGTCCAGGGGAATGCCGTGGAGAAGCGTGCGCATGTCCTGCAGACTGCTGATTGAGACGCCGACCTTGCCCACTTCACCCAGGGCCAGATCGTGGTCGGCGTCGTAGCCGATCTGGGTGGGGAGGTCGAAGGCAACGGAGATACCGGTCTGTCCCTGTTTGATCAGGTAGTGATAGCGCTGGTTGCTCTCCTCTGCGGAGCCGAAGCCGGCATACTGGCGCATGGTCCACAGGCGTCCGCGATACATGTTGGGCTGCACGCCGCGCGTGAAGGGAAACTCGCCGGGGAAGCCGAGTTTCTGCGCGTATTCTTCGGCGGCTTCGTCAGAGGAGGGCGCATCGTCGGGCGTATAGAGGGGTTGAATGACAATGGAGGGGCTGCTGGTGGTAAACCGTTCCTGTCGTTCAGGGAACCTTTTCACCGCGGGGTCCAGCGTACTTGTCTGCCAGGCGCGTTTCAGGGCAGAGAGTTTCCTTGATGCATGGCGCGTGCGCAGGCGGCTGGCTTGTGGATTGCCAATTATCTCGGCCATCTGGGTACACCTTGTTGGCGTGAAACGCTGCTGGAGGGGGTCACATTTCCAAGCGCCCGGCGAGGGCGTTGCTCAGCGTCATTTCGTCGGCATATTCGAGATCGCCGCCGGTGGGAAGGCCGCGAGCGAGCCGGGTAACGCGCAGACCCAGGGGTTTGATGAGTCTGGCAATGTACATGGCGGTCGCTTCGCCTTCGAGGTTCGGGTTGGTCGCGACGAGCAGTTCCCTGGGCATCTGGGAACCGTCTTCTTCTCCCGGACGGGCTGGTTGAAGTCGATCCAACAGTTCCCGGAGCTTGAGGTCGTCGGGACCGATTCCTTCGACGGGGGAGATTGCGCCGTGCAGCACGTGGTACAGCCCTTGGTAGGAGCCGGTCCGCTCGATGGCCTGGACGTCGAGCGGTTCTTCGACGACGCAGATGATGGAGCGATCTCGTTGTTCGTTGTCGCAGATGGCGCAAGGGTCTCTGTCGGCGATGTTGTGACAGAGGCCGCAGAAAAGGGTTGCGGCTTTGAGTTCCTGCAGAGCGGCTGCCAGGGAGAGGGCGATTTCCTCGTCGCTGCGCAGAAGGAAATAGGCAAGGCGCGATGCGGATTTGGGCCCGATGCCGGGTAGACGGCTGAAGGCGTCGATCAGGTTGGAGACAGGTTGTGCCAGCGGGGCCATTTGGCGGTCCTAATGCGTTTCCGCTGTCGCGTTCCAACTGGGGAGCGTCATGGATTGGATCCTTGCAGAAAGCGACAGCGCACGTATTGGGTCAGTTCGCCGACCTTTTCATGCGGCCTGGTGGGTCCGTTGGAATGTCAGAATCCCAGACCTGGGATGTTGAGGCCGTCGGCGAAGCCTCCCATTCGCTCTTCGGTCAGAGACTTCACTTTTTCCGCGGCGTCGCCGATCGCTGCCATGAGAAGGTCTTCAAGCATTTCCACGTCATCGGGGTCGACCACTTCGGGCTTGATTCGAAGCGCGCGCAGGGTTTGATGGCCATCCATATCTACTTCGACCATGCCACCGCCGGCAGTGCCTGTCACCACTTCTTCAGCCAGATCCTCCTGGGCCTTTTCCATGTCGCCCTGCATTTTGCGGACGCGGGCGGCAAGGTCACCCCCCATGCCGCCGCCTATCGCGCCGCCTGCAGGGGCGCCGGGCGCGCCGCCGCCAAAGGGGTTTTTCCCACTTCTTGTTCTGCGATTTCGTCTCTTTTTGGCCATTGATTTTGCTCCGGATTCAGATTGAGTTGTGACGGCTTTGGTTCTGACAACTAAGGCTGGCCGTCGGTTACTTTGGCGCCCAATTCCGATACCGCGTATTCGACCAGAGGATCCGGGCCATTGGCATGGGACTCCTCGACGGCCTGGCCCCGCGTGAGCGGAATCGAGGCTTTTTCGCCGCTCTGGCAGATCAGGGTGATCTGCCGGCCCAGGAATTCGGCCAGGATTCCGGTGATTGCGTCTTTCGTTCGGGCCTCGGAGATGACGTTTTGGGCGAACTGATTTTTGCCAAAGGCGATGGCAACGGAATCAGTACCGATTGCAAGATCCCGAATTGAGCGCAAAGAGGCTTGTTCTTTCATGCCGCAGCGCTCGCGGACGGTTCCAAGGAATTCTGCCCAACGGCCCCTCAGTTCCTCCATTGCCTCAGCATCCAAAGGCGCTTCGGGGGACTGTTCAACGCCGTGGTCCTTGATAACCTTTGAGACGGGCGTAGGGGCGCCTTTTGCGGGCGCAGCTGGAGAGGACGTTTCCGGCTGCTGAGGCAGTTGGGCCTGGCTGGTCGCGGGGGCAGGTTGCGGCACACCTTGAATGAGTTCGACCAGAGCCAGTTCCACTGGGAGCTGGGGCTGGAACCCTCCTTTCAGATCGGCCGCGGCGGCGCTGAGACGTTTGATCGCCCGGAGCGTATCCGGATTGGCGATCTTCTTTGCCTGTACCTTCATTGTCTGAATCGTATCGGGATCGCGGTCCTCGAGCAGTTCGCCGCTCCCGACCATCTGCACGAGCATCACGCCGCGGAGGTGTTCGACCACCTGGGCCAGAAACTCGTTCAGGTTTGCGCCGAGCAGGAGGAGGTCGTGGATCAGTTGCAGACCGGCGGACACGTCCTTGTCTGCGATCGCGTTGACAAAATCGGCAACGGTGGCGCTTGCAACGCTCCCCAGCACCTGTTGCACTTGTTCCAAAGAGATAGCCGGGCTGTCTCCGTTGGTCGCGGAGGCGCCGTAACTTGTCATCTGGTCGAGCAAGCTGACCGCATCTCTCATACATCCTTGCGCGCTGCGGGCGATGGCGAAAACGGCCGCTTCCTGGACAGCAAATCCCTCCTCTGCGGCGATTTTGGTCAAATGCGCGGCGATTTCGGAGATAGGAATGCGGCGGAAATCGAAACGCTGGCAACGGCTGAGAACGGTTGCGGGAATGCGATGGGGTTCGGTCGTCGCGAGGACAAAACGTGCATAGGGAGGGGGTTCTTCCAGCGTTTTGAGGAGGGCGTTGAAAGCGCTGGCGCTGAGCATATGGACTTCGTCAATGATGTAGACTTTGTAGCGGGATTCGCTGGGTTGGAAGCCGACCTTGTCTCTCAGCTCACGCACGTCGTCGACGCTGTTGTTGCTGGCAGCGTCGATTTCGATCAAGTCCAACATTCGGCCTTCGTTGATGGCAACGCAGTGGCTGCATCTGTTGCAGGGCTGCCGCTCCTTGTCTGTGCAGTTCAGAGCCTTGGCCAGGATTCTGGCGGTGGATGTTTTGCCGGTTCCACGCGGGCCGGCAAACAGGTAGGCGTGAGCGACGCGGCCTTCGCGCAGTGCGTTGAGCAGGGTGGTCGTCACATGCTCCTGCCCGACGACCTCTTCGAAGGTTTGGCTGCGCCACTTGCGGTACAGCGCCTGGGCCATTGTTGATTCGCTCCTGGACTCGGGGACGCGGGGGCATGCGCGCCCAAGGAGGGCTGCATCCGTCGTCGCGAATCAGTCTACCACCGGGCCATAGGAGAAGCAAACGAAAGTGATATTTTCGTCGTGGTATACTTCAGTTATGAGCAAGAAGACGATTACTACACTGCGGGAAAGACGGCTCGTGGAAGATGCCGTCGCCGGGTTGGGCGAAACCTCTTCTGAGGCGGAATTGGAGCGGGAGATTCAAAGAATCGCCGGCGAATATGCGCGACCGCTCGTCCTGTCGGCGATTCGCAGACACCTTGACACAGGCAGCAGCCAGTTACGGGGTGGACTGGGCCGGCTATCAGCTTTGCTGTCGGGGCCGGACACGGTGGAAATGCTGCGGAGGGAAGCAGGCAGGAGGGACAACCCAACGGTTTCCCGTTTGAACGCCGCGATGCTACTGGAGAGATTTCATCAGGTGGAGGTGTCCGCTGGTCTCATGGCCGGACTGGAAGATCCGGGTCTCGTTGTCATGCAGAGCTTGCGGGAGGCAGTGGAAGAGGCGCGCGCCAACAGGCATGTTTTGGTGGAATATGTGAGACAGATGCGCGAGGAGAATACGGACGTCGCGTTCCTGGTTCTCGATCTGATTGGCCAGCTTGCCGAGAAGGACCAGACGGAACTGCTGCGTCTGATCGCCTTTGATTCTCGTCGCGCGGTTGCGGAGGTTGCGCTCGAACGTCTCGGGGCGCTGCGCGGGCGGGGAATTGCGGCGCGGAGCATGGCAGCGCTGTATTCGCTTCGTTCGAGCCTGGCGCCGGAACTGTCGCAGCAGGCAGATCGACATCTGCGCAAGCTGCGGCTTTCGGGCGCGAAGTGGGAACCGGAGGATGGGAACCGCTGGTGGGCGCTGATCTCCCCCAGCGATTTGCAGGGCACTCAGCACCTCTGGTTTCTGGAAGACGGCGCCGCAGACAGGTGCAGATTGGTGGGTTTGCGCATCAACCGGACGGCGGGCGTGCTAGGCTGTTTTGGCGGAGAGAATTTGGACCGCGCGCAGCTGCCCCCAAGAGGGCGGGTGGGTGGGTTGATGTCGATCTCGGTGGGTCCCGGCGAGAGCGCGGTCTTCGTCACGGCGCCTTACGAATACGCAAGGTATAGCCTTGCGCGGTGCCTGGAGAGCCACTGGAGCGGATCGACAAGAACGTTGCCGGACGAATTCACACTTTTTAGCCCGTTCATCTTTGGGTTTCGGTCAGGGGAGATTCCTGAGCGGCTTTCAGGCCTGCTGGCATCCGGCCAGGCGTTGTGGGAGGAAGGCAAGGAAAAACTGTGGGAGGAGGTCAAATCGCTGCTGGAACATCCGGCGATGGCCGACTGGATTCTAACTGTAGGGGACATGAATGTTGAGGCCGGAGAAACAGGAAACCAGAGTGAAGTTGGTGATGAGGGAGCGAATGGAATCGGGAGGTTAGTCGAGTTGCCGCTAGAGGAG
Source organism: Caldilineaceae bacterium (assembly GCA_022824025.1). Lineage (GTDB taxonomy): Bacteria > Chloroflexota > Anaerolineae > Caldilineales > Caldilineaceae > Bin5. The sequence goes on along the minus strand of JAJEBF010000014.1, from coordinate 273,895 downwards.
CTGGCAGGGCTGGCGCGATCAGTTGTATCGGAGAACGTTCCCCAGGAACTTTCCGGGCAGTTCCGGCAGGGACTGGTTGCCCAGGCCGGATGGTTTCATTGCGCCGGTGAATTGGAAATGGCGCGGCGGGCCGTCTTCGTTGCCGAGAGTCTATTGCACGAAGCGCTCCATCGCCATCCCCTTCTCTTGCAGATGATTGCGCTCGGCTTGGTTCGTCAGTAGTATGTTGGGATGGAAAGTTGGGCCTGAGAAACGGTTAGCGAGGTTGGCTGGCAAAACACCCTTCTAGCATGTGGAAGGGTGTTGTGTTTTTGACGGAAGTTGTATTCGATTTGCAGCGAGACACCGCCTATTTACAGATTTTGCACAACGTCCTATTGTGTGTATTTTGTATTGTAAGTATAAAGGTCGATTGTATTGGGAGGAGAGAATTCGGGAAGGAGACAATTGGCAGTTCGTTTCTGATGCGGCGCGAAGTATGGTCATGTTTTCGAGAAAATGAGTGTGTAGGATCAGGTCGCCAGCTTGCTCTTTTTTACCGTAAATCGTACAATCATTCCCTTTACTTTTTTTGGGTCACTGTTGCTCTTGAAAGGGACGGTGGCGGCGCGACGCGTTCTACTGGCACCGGAAACGGGACATACAAGGAAGTATTGCAGCAGAAGTCCGGATTGGTCGACTTGGGTCAGGTTTGAGAAGAAGCACGGAGGAGGAGAAGCGTAGGTGTCGGTCGTCGCAAGCGCCTTTTTGAGCAAGTTGGGGGGGAATTCCCAACGGTGCGTGTTTCGCGGGCACGCTGATGGTCGCTGGAAGTTGCATTCCGCTGCCACGCGCCGCTTGATTAGATACTTCAATCAAGATGAAAGTGTGATGGAGGAGTTTTTCTTCGCCCAGATGCACCTTGTATATCTTCGAACGGTATTGCTTGATCCTGCTCGCGAATTCGGCTTTGGCATGGTGGATGGAAGAAGGATGTCTGACCTTCAGCTTCTTGCCCGATTACAGGGGTACGGCGCCGCTACAAATTTGTTGCATTTTACGCGCAACCCATTGGCGGCGCTATGGAATGCATGTGAAGAGAGCGAGCTCGATGGGAAGGTAATTGCTTTGGATTTGGAAGACAGGCAATATTTCTCGCCAGTTTCCATGGAAGAAGTGGAACTGACTAGCGAGGAGCTTCTCTTTCAGCTCACGGAGCAGGGAATCCACTTATATACCGGGGCGACTGATCTGGAGAGTGGGATAGAGGGGAATCAGTGTCTAGACGACTTCTGGGTGACAGGATGGCCGCTGATTCCTGCGGCTGCGCAGAGGTCAATCGAGATCAGGTCGGAGGACAAGCAGAGGATTCGACGGGAACTGATTGAGATGTACGGCTTCCTTGACGTTGCTCCAAGTGTGGACGTGCATCGATTCTCCGCTTCGAACGGCGTCCAGTTTCCATTGCCGCTGATCGACGACCCTGAGTTCAGCCAGCTTCAGGGCAACCAGTGTTACGTTAAGGGTGATTACCTTGGCGCGATCTCCTATTACGACAAGGGCATTGCGTGTGCCCCCGATGTTGGCGGATTGTACTTCAGTCGGGGCAATGCCAAGGCGGAAGCAGGCAATTATGAGGGGGCCTGCGCCGACTATGATGCGGCCATCAGGTGTGAAGAGACGGAGAGGGGAGATGGCGAAGGCAAAAATCCGACCGTCGACAGACATTTGTGGCGCGTTTTCTTTAATCGCGGCAACGCCAAGACAGTGTTAGGCCAATTGGACGGCGCGGTGGCGGACTACGACGAGGCCATCCGCCTTGGCCAAAGGATTGGTGTCCGATATTCCTGGTTTTTCTTGAACAGGGCGAATGTAAAACAGTTAAAGCAGGATTTTAACGGCGCGTTGCGGGACTATGATGAAGCGATACGAATTGGAAACATTGACGCGCGCTTCAACAAGGGGAACGCGCTTGTCATGACGGGCCGTTTTGACGAAGCGCTTCAGTGTTACGAAGCTTCTGTCAATGATGGGGACAATCGCGCAGGCGTGCTGTGCAATCGGAAGGGCGTAGAGGGAATCTTGTCCAAGCTGGGGAGCAGAGGGTATACGGTGCGTCCGCCGCGCTTCAAGGAACAAGCCGAGCGACTGATGGTTGAAGTTTCGGTGAAGACCTCACCCAGCCACGTCTTTACCGAGTTTTATTATTTCCTTGGGATGATTGGCAATACCGGGAATGCCGGGGCGGCCAGGACTGTCCGGGCTGGAGATATGCCTATCGGAAAGGGATTGCCCGGGGGCGCTGGATATCAGAGTTGGCCGGGATTTATTGTTCTGGTCAAGGGTGAAGAATGGTAACATGGGCGGGCGTGTTAACGGGGCTTGACTTGCAATCAGGCGGCCCGATCAAACGGCGTCGCACGAAAGAGAAACAGAGCCCCGCTGTCACGGTGGGAGGAGGGTCTGGCGGGTTGTTTGAATCGTAGGGGTTGGAACGTGGCGCCAAATGGATATCTGGTGCGGCAATTCAGATGCGGAGACCGATACAATTTGAAGCGACGAGGCGGGTTGATTCAAGCCGCGCCGGCATTTGCCAGGGCAGAAAAAGGTTTCAAATTCACAGGATGCGCCGCTCTGTTGGGCTTGCTCCTCGCGGCAACCAGTTCCGGAGACAGGGTTTTTGTTTGATATGCGTAACTTAGTGGTGGTCAGGCTATTCGTCACGGTCATGATTTTAGGGGCGGTTGGGGCCGGGATCGGATTAGCGGAGCCGATGGCGGTCCTTGCGCAGACTCCCGCGGGTGAGCAAGAAAGCGCGGATGAAGACAATTCTGGGGTTGATGCCGCCACCGAGGTGGAGATTCAGCGCAGGTTCAATGAACTCCGTCGAGAGATGCTGGACGACCGTGCCGGCACGATTGAGTGGTGGATGACCGGGATGGCGCTGTTTCTTGCCGTGTTGGTATCGGTTGCGGCTGTTTTTGGGTACATCGTGATCAGGAGATTGCAGGCGTTTGAACTTGAGATGCGCGGGGGTGTCGAGCATGCGCGGGCTTATGCGGCCGAGGCAGCAAAGTTCGCTGAGGAAGCGCGGGGATACGGGGGAGATGCTGACGAGCCGATGCGAAGTATGGCAACGGTGGACCTGGTTTTTGCGCGGGCGCAGATTGGGGAGGACTTGAGCCGGGATCCAGGGAGGGCCGGGGCGTCAGCCATCGCCGATGCCCGCCAATTAGAAGAGGAAGGAAGGCTTGGCGAGGCGGTTGAGAGATGGCAGCACATCGCCAATGTGGCCGAGGGGACAAATGACGAACTCGCAGCGCTGGCGTTTCGGTCGATTGGAGACCTGTCGGAAAGGCTGAGCCGGAGCCCCAGACTGTGACAGACCGTCTTGCGCGCGCCTATTTCCTGGCGAGAGAGGGTTTGGATGAGTTGGGAGCAGCCGCGGCGCGAGAGGCCCTTGCAGCCTACGGGCACGCAATTCGACTGCGACCTGACTATGCTGAGGCCTACAACAATCGGGGGAATGTCAGGAGCAATCTGGGCCGGTATGACGAGGCGGTAAGCGACTACGACAGGGCGATTCAGCTGAGGCCTGAGCTCGTTGACGCGTATATCAATCGTGGACAGGCTAGAGCGGCGTTGCAACAGTATGAGAGCGCCCTTGAAGATTTAGGTACGGCCATCAGTTTTGCTCCTGACAGTATGGTTGCCCATCTGAATCGAGGACTGCTCATGGCTGAGCTGGGCCGATATGAGGATGCGATTGCGGATCTTGACAGGGCTGCAGGGCTTGAACCCGGATTTGTTAAGACCTACTACTTCAGAGGTTGTTTCAGGGCAAAACTCAAACGGAGTCAGGAGGCGATCGCAGATTTTGAGAGGGCGCTCAGGCTGGATCCGGAGTGCGCCGAGGCATATAACAGCCGCGGGGTGGAGCTTGCCGAATCAGGGCAGTATGAGTCTGCGGCGGCCGACTATGGCCAGGCCATCCGCTTGAATCCGGAATTCGCGGCCGCGTACAACAACAGGGGCATAGCGCAGGCTAGACTTGGGCGTCACGGCTCAGCAATTGACGACTTTGATGAAGCAATTCGATTGGAGCCTGAGAGGCCAGAACCGTATTACAATCGAGGGTATTCCAGGGAGCTTCGCGGTGAATATGAGGAGGCCGCCGCGGATTACGATCAGGCCATTTTGAGGAAGCCCGACGATGTCGAGGCGATTAGAAACCGAGCAATCGTGAAGGCACTGTTGGGACGAACGGCGGAAGCGCGCGCCGACTTTGAGACTGCTGTGGAGATTGCGGCGACTGATCGGTAGGTAAGTGGCTGGAGCCCAACCCCATTGTAATGGGGGATTCAGAATGTTGTTGATCGGGGGAGCCAAAACCGGGCGGGCAAGCGCGTTCTGAAGAACAGGAGAGAGGCCGTAGCGTCGTTTGGCAGACTGATCGGCTATGGGGCCACGGCTCTTCTCTGCATGTCGGGCGAAAATCCCAGCCGGGTCCTGTCAGAAAATGCCCAGTTCGTCTTTCGCATCCTCCGACATCATGTCCGGATTCCAGAAGGGTGTCCACACCAGGTGGACATTGACTTCGTTGATGTCGGGGAAGGCGTTGTGGGTGGTGCGCTGGACGTCGCTGATAATCTGGGGGCCAACAGGGCAACCAGGGCTGGTGAGCGTCATGGTTACGTCGATGTTGTTTTCTTCAGTTACTTCGATATCATAGACCAGGCCCAGGTCAACGATATTCATCATCAGCTCCGGATCTTTCACGTGTGTCCGGATTTCGGCCCGCACTTCGTCGGGCGTGGGCGTTAGCGTGTCGCTCATCAGTACATTCTCCTCAGTAGGGCTGTTCCACGTAGATGTCTTCGCCATCGACTTGAACCTGGTAGGAAGGAGTCGGCTCGAAAGCGGGCATACTGAGCGCTTGGCCGGTGCGAATATCGAAGCGGGCCCCGTGCCGCGGGCACTGGACCTGGCCGCCCTCGAGTATTTCTCCCTCAACGAGGGGTCCGCCATCATGCGTGCAAACATCTTCAATCGCGAAGAATTCGCCGTCGAGATTGAAAACGGCGATGCGAATGCCATCCAGTTCGACCAGGATTCGGTCCCCAGGCGGGATATCCTTGGTTGCGGCTACTCTAACGAAATCTTCCATTTACAGTTTAACCTCGGCGTGAATTCTATTCCGGCCACTCCGTCAAGCCGTAGAGCCCGGCTTTGAGGGCTTTCAGAGGCAGGAGGGCGCACTTCAGTCGCACGGGCCCGATCTCGATTCCGAGAAGGTCGAGCACATCCTCTTTGCCCCACTTCTTGAGTTCAGCCACAGGCAGGCCGACGATCTCCTCCATAATCATGGATGCGCTTGCCTGACTGATGGCACAGCCCCGGCCTTCGAAGGATGCCTCGACCACGACTTCATCGACAACCTTGAGGTGAACGGTCACTTCATCGCCGCAGAAGGGATTGGATTCATGGCGGTGGACGTTGGCGTCAACCAGGGGGCCCTTTCGGCGAGGGCGCTTGTAATGGTCTATGATCGCTTCTCGAAACATGTCCATGGTCGAAAGGGTTCAACTTGCATAGGGGAGGGGGGCGCGAACGGGGCCCCCCTGAGATTCCATTCCCGATAGTGGCCATCTCCGCTACGGATTGCAGAAGAGCGTTGGACCTACTTCTCGATGGGCAGTCCGACAGCGTTGCCCCATTCGGTCCAGGAGCCGTCGTAGTTGCGAACCTTACCGTAACCGAGCAGGTAGGTCAGGACAAACCAGGTGTGACTGCTGCGTTCGCCGATGCGGCAGTAGGCCACGACATCGTCGGCGGCGTTCAGTCCCTGTTCCTCCTCGTAGATGGCTTTCAGTTCAGCGGCGCTCTTGAAGGTGCCGTCGTCGTTGGCGGCACGCGCCCAAGGAACGTTGCGGGCGCCGGCGATGTGTCCTCCGCGCAGTGAGCCTTCCTGCGGATAGTCGGCCATGTGCAGGAGTTCGCCGCTGAATTCGGCAGGGCTACGGACGTCGACCAGGGGCAAGCCGGCCTGCTGGTGTGCCAGGACCTCGTCTCGCATTGCACGGATTGCGGCGTCATTACGGGGCGGCGCGGTGTACGAGGCAGCGGGATAGGAGGCGGAGTCGGTCGTCAGTTCCCGGCCCTCGTCTACCCACTTCTGGCGGCCGCCATCCATCACTTTGGCATTGGTATGGCCGAAAAGTTGGAAGACCCAGAAGGCGTAGGTCGACCACCAGTTGCTTTTGTCTCCGTAGAAGACGACGGTCGTGTCATTTGAGATGCCCAGCCGTTCCATGAGTTCCTGAAACTGCTTCTGTCCGAGATAGTCGCGCACGACGGCGTCGTTCAGATCTTCCTGCCAGTCGATTTTCTGCGCGCCCGGGATGTGGCCCGTGTCGTAGAGCAGGATGTCCTCATTTGATTCGAGGAGTCGGATGTTACCGTCATTCAGGTTATCGGCGACCCACTCGGTGCTGACCAGCACGTCTGCATTGGCATACCCTTTGTCTGCCATTTCACTCCTCCGTAGCTTTTTGCTTGAGACTATCTGACTATCTGCTTATCTTGCGACTGATTACCTTTTCCAGCTTGTGCATGACACTTTCTACAGGGACGCGATCGAGGACTCCCTGGAGGAATCCCTGGACGATCATTCGTTCCGCCTGCGGCCTGGTGAGGCCGCGGGCCATCAGGTAGAAGACGTATTCATCCTCGACTTGCGCGGCTGTGGCAGCATGGGTACAGCGCACGTCGTCCGCCTCGATTTCGAGTCCGGGTATACTGTCTGCGCGGGCGCTTCGATCGAGGATGAGGTTGCCGTTGCGCTGGAAGGCGTCTGTCTTCTGCGCGCCGGGCAGCACCTTGATGATACCCATATAGACGCTGCGGGCTCGATGCTTGAGGGCGCCGTTGAAGAGCAGATCGCTAAAGCAGTTGGGCACACGGTGCAACTGCAGGGTCTGGTGGTCAATATGCTGGCGCCGTGTTGGGAAGTAGAGCCCCAAGAGCTCGCCATGCCCGCCCTGGCCCCGCAGATCCAGGTCCAGGAAGGCTTTGGTCAGGCGGCTGCCCCAACTCACCTGGATCCAGCGCAGGTCTGTGTCCTTGCCCAGCACGGCTCTACCGGTGAGGAAGTTCCAAGCGGTGTGCTCGAAATCCTGCAGGTTTATGTAGCGGACCTGGGAATTGTCCTTCACGATCAGCTCGACGACACTTGCCTGGAAGGCGTTTTCAGCGCCCATGAGGTCATCGACCACGGTCACTTCGGCGCCCTCTTCGACGACGAGAAGGGTATGGTGATAGCCGCCAACGCCGTCGCCCTGGTTCAATATGGCTTGCAGGGGAAGCGTAATCGTCGTGTTGCGGGGGACGAAGATAAAGGAGCCGGTGTCCCAAAGGGCCGCGTGCAGGGCGGTGAATTTATTGGCGTCGGGAGAGACGGCCTCGGTCATGAAGTAGCGTTGCACGAGCTCGGGGTGCTGCTGAACGGCTGTCTGCAGGTCGGTAAAGATGACGTTCTGACGGGCGAGGCGATCGCTCTCCTGTCTGTACAGAAGGCCGCCGTCCTGATAGATCAGGCTGGCGGCAGAGTCCATTTCGTCCAATGCTTCGAGCAGGTCAGGGTCCAGGTCTTGGCGTTCGGCTGTACCTTTGGGTGAAGCGTAGGGCGCGTAGTTATCCAAATTGAAGCCGGTGAGGCGGGTTCTGCGCCAGTCTTCGTCGGTCGGCCTGGGCCAGGGCATGCTTTCGAAAAGCTGCCAGGCACGCAGGCGAAAGTCCAGCATCCAATCGGGTTCATTCTTTGCTTGGGAAGCAAGCCGCACGGTTTCCTGGGAGAAGCCGGCGGTTGCCTCGACGATTTCTCTCGGTTTCTCAATTAGCAATGTCACCTTCAGTTCGCTCCGTATCGGGAAAGCGGGAGACACTCATGAATGGCAGAGGTCTCCCGTAGCTTAAAGCGCGTTTCGGATTGCCACTCGTTCCACTCTGGAACAGGGTTGTTGGGAAGGCAATCTAACCGATGCTGCCCTCCATCTGCAGTTGGATCAGGCGGTTCATCTCGACTGCGTATTCCATGGGCAGCTCTTTAACGAGCGGTTCGATGAATCCGCCCACGATCATGGCGGCGGCCTCGTCCTCATCTATGCCGCGGCTCATCAGATAAAAGAGCTGTTCTTCGCCGATCTTGCTGACCGACGCTTCGTGCCCTACGCTGACGTCGTCTTCGTCGATTTCGATGTAGGGATACGTATCTGACCGGCTTTCCGAGTCCAGGAGCAGGGCATCGCAGACGACATTGCTGCGGCTATGCTGCGCGCCTTTGGCCACTTTGAGCAGGCCGCGATAGCTGGAACGTCCGCCGTTCTTGCTGATGGATTTGGAGACGATTTTGGAGCTGGTGTTGGGCGCCGCGTGGACGACTTTGCCGCCGGCGTCCTGATGCTGTCCGCTGCCGGCGAAGGCGATGGACAGGATTTCGCCGTGCGCCTTAGGGCCCATCATGTAGACGGCCGGATACTTCATCGTCACTTTGCTCCCCAGGTTGCCGTCGATCCACTCCATGGTGGCGTCGTCGTAGGCCAGGGCCCGCTTGGTAACCAGATTGTATACGTCGGTGCTCCAGTTCTGGATTGTGGTGTATCGGCAGCGGCCGCCTTTCTTGACGATGATTTCGACGACAGCGCTGTGGAGGCTGTCGCTGGAGTAGATGGGCGCAGTGCAGCCTTCGACGTAATGGACGCTGGCCCCCTCTTCGACAACGATCAACGTACGTTCGAACTGTCCCATGTTTTCGGCGTTGATGCGAAAATAGGCCTGCAAGGGAATGTCGACGTGAACGCCGGCGGGGACGTATACGAAGCTGCCGCCGCTCCAGACTGCGCTGTTGAGCGCGGCGAATTTATTGTCCGCGGCAGGAATGACGGTCGCGAAGTATTCCTTGACGATTTCTTCGTGTTCGCGGAGTCCGCTGTCCATATCGAGAAAGACGACGCCGAGTTTTTCCCACTCGTCTTTCAGGCTGTGGTAGACGACCTCGGACTCATATTGGGCGCCGACGCCGGCGAGAAATCTGCGTTCCGCCTCGGGGATGCCGAGCCGGTCAAAAGTGCGCTTGATGTCCTCTGGCACGTCGTCCCAGCTTTTGCCCTGTTTTTCGGCCGGACGCAGGTAGTAGTAGATGTCGTCGAAATCGATACCGCTCAGGTCTGCTCCCCAAGTCGGCATAGACTTGGCAAAGAAGATGTCGAGCGCATCGTGCCGGAACTGGCGCATCCAGTCCGGTTCATTCTTTATGTCGGCGATCTGGTCGACCACCTGATGGGTCAGGCCCTTGGCGGCCTTGAATACGGCATTCTCTTCGTCGCGGAACCCGTACTGATACTCTTCCTTGACACCTTCAAGATGTTGCAAATCGGACTGTTCAGCCACAGTAACCTCCTCTAAGAAATGGGCGTTCCGACTTCAGGGGCCGGTTGACTCCATGCCCATCAAATCATGTCGCAGCAGGTGTGCCGGCACGCTGCCGGCCCCCGCTATCCGGTTTTCGTTTCGTCTGACTATCAGACGGGCACTGCCCCAGCGACGAGCTCCTCTTCGACCCACTTGTAACCTCTTTCCTCCAGCATCAGGGCCACTTCCGGACCTCCGGTCTTCACGATGCGTCCGCCAAAGAAGATGCTGACATAGTCCGGCTTGACGAAGTTCAGAATTCGCTGGTAGTGGGTGATGAGCAGGAAACCGCGGTCCTGCGTGGCCAGTTTGTTGATGCCGTCGGCGACAACTTGCAGCGCGTCTATGTCCAGGCCTGAGTCGGACTCATCCAGGATGGCGAATTTCGGTTCCAACATAGCCATTTGCAGGACTTCGGTGCGCTTCTTCTCGCCGCCGGAAAACCCTTCATTCAGGTAACGACGGGCAAAGCTGGAATCGACGTTGAATTCCTTCATTTTGGTGTTCAGCTCGCGCCGGAATTCCCGCATTGGCATCAGGTTGCTGCCGATGACACCGTTATCCTCGGCGGCCGACTCTTTGTTGGTGTAGCCGCGGACGTTGGAAACTGCGGTGCGGAGAAAGTTGGCGACACTGACGCCCGGAATCGAGACCGGATATTGGAAGGCAAGGAAGATACCCGTGCGGGCACGTTCGTCGGCTTCCATATCAAGGATGCTCTCGCCGTCGAGTCGAATATCCCCTTGCGTAATTTCATAGTGGGGATGGCCGGCGATTACGTAGGAGAGTGTGGACTTTCCTGAGCCGTTAGGGCCCATCATCGCGTGGATTTCGCCGCTGTGCAGGGTGAGGTCCACGCCCTTTAATATCTCGGTATCGCCGATTGCGACATGCAGATTTTGGATTTCAAGTGTACTCATGTTTGGTTTTGCTCCTCACAGTTACGGCTGCATGCAGCCGTATTCGATGCGTGCGATCCTCTTACGATAGGAGAATCGTTCAAGTCTCCAACTCAAGGGTTGCGCGGCTGCCCTTCCTGATGACGAAGGAGCAGCTGCCGTGCCCGTCCATAATGCAATCATCCAGAAGAACTTCCTCTCCCAACACTTGCTGCAACATCTGCTGATCCATTTCGCAGAGTTCTCTGTGCTCTATGGCCAGTTCGTGATAGGGACAGTTGTACATTTTCAAGGCGATTGTGTTGCTTTCGCCCTTAGACACATCAGTAAGGACGCCCTGCTGGCCCAGGGCGCCGGCCATTTCCTGCACACGATTGTGCAGATCGGGGGCTTTAACGCTTTCGGAATATCCTTCGGCCAGCCGGGCTCCGACACGTTTCAAGAGGGCGCCCATCAACTCTTCACCGACCAATTCGCTCATTTCCTGTAGCATCGTGAGCGCCAAAACGTCGCAGCGGCAGGCGAACAGTTCGCGGGCCGCGTCGGTGGCCGCGTAGATGAAGTGAGGTCGGCCAACGCCGGCTCTCTCTTCGCGTCGGTCGAGATAGCCGCCTGCCTGCAGGTGATTCAGGTGCTGGCGCACGGCGGTGGGCGTCACGCCTAGCAACAGCTCAAGGTCCTTGATGGTGGCAGAGGCGTTGCGTTGCAGATATTCCAATATCTGCCATGCGGGTGAGTTTGGGTCTGGGCCGAAAGACATGAGACTCTTCTCTGCTAATCAGGGCCTAATGCGGTGTTAGGCAAGGGACACGGCCTGTTCTCTTCCAACAGGTAATTAGACTATACCACTGAACTTCCATATTGTCAATTTTCAAAGTTTATATTGCGAAAATTGACAATATTTGTTGTCAGACCAAGTGGTTATACCATTCAGTCCCAATTCGTACCAAATTAAGCGCGGCCTGATCGAAGGAAGGTAATGAATTGAACCCCTTGCCGCGCGGCTGAAAGTAATTGCGTTTCACTGGAGGTCGCTTCTTTTGGCAGATCGTCTATCATCGCCTTATAATCGCTGTTTGTGCGGTCGTCACGCTGCGGGGGGACGCTATCCGGTTTGAAGGGGAAGGCAGCGCTGATTGGGCTCGTTGTTCGGGTGAACGGTTTGTCAGCAGGAATGATAGGCCCGCGGCGGCGTGCATTTGCCGGACAGGAGGATCGGAAAGGTGGAGTTTAACGTAGCGCAACTGATGAAGGAGGCCACTGGGGCCAGCAGGTCGTATTCGCTTGATGACGACATTCGGGATCTCGATGCAGGGCTGACACCGCTAACGAAACTGAAGGGCGCCCTGGAGTTGCTGCGGATCCATAGCGGTGTATTGGCGAGGGGCGACTTTGCGGTGGAGCTTTCGTTGCAATGCGGACGATGTCTGGAGCCGGTTCCGATACCGGTTTCTGTTCGTTTTTCCGAGAGTTTTCGACCGCTTACCGACATACAGACTGGGCGATTTTTGCCGCCGGAGGAGTTTGAAGGTCAGGCAGAGGACCTGACCGATGAAGCCCTCTTGATAGACGCGCAGCACATTCTTGACATTTCCGAAGTGGTGCGCCAGAACATATGGCTTTCGTTGCCGATCGTCGCTGCTTGCCAGTACACAGATCCGGTCAGCGGGGCCTTGAATCCAGACGCATGCCCTCATTATATGAGGTTGATGTCAGAGTCAGAGTTGGCCAGTCCCGCTGAAACGCGGACACCGAATGAAGTTGAGGGGATCGACCCACGCTGGGCTGCCTTGCTGGCGTTACAGGACGGATCATCCGAGGATTAGATTTAGGAGAAGGCAGAATGGGACCGCTACCAAAGAGAAAGATCAGTAAAGGCCGGCGCAATCGGCGGCGTGCGCATCATGCCATAGGGATTCCGAGGCTGGTCAGTTGCACGCAGTGCAACGCGAAAACGCTTCCGCACCGAGTCTGCCCCTTTTGCGGCACGTACATGGGGCGGATGCAGGTCGTGGACGTTGAAGAAGAAGAAGCCTGATTGAGATGTCGTCGCGGTTTCTGTACGGCAATGAAGCCGCCCCGCTGGTTTTCTTGTTTCCCGGGCAGGGAAGCCAGCACGTGGGAATGGCCAAGGAGTTGGCCGAGATCTACGCGTCCGCACGTTCGGTGATGGAAGAGGCGGATGAGGTCTTGGGGATGTCGATCAGCGGAATCTGCTTTGAGGGTCCGGAGGCGCTTCTGACCGATACGATTAACGCGCAGCCCGCGCTATATGTGTCGAGCCTGGCGGCTCTCAGCGCGTTGCAGGAGGAGCTTGGCGAGCTGCCTCGGCCCCTCTTTTTTGCGGGTCATTCGATGGGCGAATATACGGCGCTGGCTGCGGCCGGGAGCATAGAATTCGCGGACGGCCTGCGGCTGGTGCGTGAGCGAGGCCGGCTGATGAAGGAGGCCGGCGAAAAGCATCCGGGTCGCATGGTCGCGGTATTGGGGCTCAAAGAGGAGCAGGTTGCGCAGATTTGCGCGGAGTCGGCCGCTGAGAACGGCGGCGTCGCCCAGGTTGCAAACGACAACTGTCCGGGGCAGATTGTTATTTCCGGTGATGAAGTCAGCATTTCGGCAACGATGTCGAAATTGGAAAGCGCGGGCGCGCGCCGGGTTGTTCCACTTGCCGTCAGCATCGCAGCCCACTGTCCCTTGATGGAGCCGGCGGCTGCCCAGTTAAGGGCCCGGATTGAGGCGATAGAGGTAAGGACGCCAATTTCTCCCGTTATTGGGAATACCAACGGGCGTCCACTTGACAGCGCTGCCGCGATTCGCCTGGAGTTGAATGCGCAGCTAACAGGCAGTGTAAGATGGACCGAATCGATGAAGCATGCGGTCGAGGGCGGTGTTCAAACCGCGGTCGAGATCGGACCCGGGTCGGTGCTTACCGGTCTTATGAGACGCATTCAGCGCAGGGCCAAGAGGGTTAATGTAAGCAGTCCGGCCGAAGTCAGAGCATTTGCCGGTCAGGCTTCGCGATCCCATCGACCTGATGGATAGGACACAGGCGTCGCCCATTGCTCCGCGTAAGCTGAAGTTTTACTTGCCTCCAAGTGTCGCGACGGTTGCCGGAGGAGAGGGCGGCACACTGTTCTTCTTTTTCGACATCCTGTAGTAGAATAGCGGCAGATTCGCCACCGCATCGGGGCATTCCATGGATTTTAAGGATAAGATTGCGCTGGTTACAGGGAGTAGCAGCGGAATCGGAGCGGCCATTGCGAAGGAGCTGGCCGCAGGCGGCGCGCGCGTTGCCTTGAATTATCGCGGCAATCAGGCTGGGGCCGAGGAGACGGCGGCGGCTATCCGCGACGGCGGCGGCGAGTGCGCCATTTACCAGGCTGACGTGAGCAGTTTTGACGACGCGGCCGGGTTGGTGAAAGTGGTTGAGAAGGAGTTGGGCAGAGTTAACATTCTGGTGAACAATGCCGGCACGACCCGCGACGCGTTGATGATGAGCATGAAGGATGATGGCTGGAGCCAGGTCATCGGCACAAATCTGGACAGTGTGTTCAACGTAACCAGGGCCGCTTTGCGGGGAATGATTCGGCAGCGATGGGGACGCATCATCAACATTTCCAGCATTGTTGGGTTGGCAGGGCAGGCCGGGCAGACGAACTATGCGGCGAGCAAAGCTGGCATGATTGGCATGTCCAAGAGCCTTGCCCGCGAGGTAGGGAGCCGGGGGATCACTGTGAACGTGGTGGCGCCAGGCTTTGTGCCGACGGCTCTGACAGATGTGATGAGTGATGACCAGAAGGCGGAAACGATGGCGCGGACGCCATTAGGGCGGTTCGGTGATCCAGAGGACATAGCGTGGGCGGTGGCGTTTCTTGCGAGTGAACGGGCTGGTTTTATCACCGGACAGGTATTGTCGGTTGATGGCGGCCTCGTGATGATGTAGCCAATTGCAGGTTGACATTCCAGGGACTATGGTAGACGATACGCAGCAGTTGATGGAGCCAACGAGAGTAGCCGACCCTTCTTGCGCGGGCGCAGATCCATCCGAATTTGGAGAGGGTGTCGCGACCAAGCAAGTCCGTTTGGGAGTTCGCAAAGTGGAAAACGGCGCAGAGGGAGCCGCGGCAGGTATAGCGGACCAGCGCAGCGGCGAAGCCGGAGTCGTAGCGCGGCCGGCCGAGCGGAGGCGTGCGCGGCGCGCGGCGTTGCAGGTGCTCTATGAGGTGGATTGCTCAGGACACCGGCCGGGCATCGCCCTGGACTATCGCCAGCAAGATGAACAGTTTGGCGCCGAGACGCTGGCATTTCTGTACTGGCTGATTAGCGGTGTCATTCGCTACAGGGAAGACCTGGATTCGCTGATCGGCCGCTATGCGCCGGAATGGCCGGTAGGGAAATTGGCGATTGTGGACCGCAATGTGCTGCGCCTTTCCATATTTGAGTTGTCCAGCCCGGATGCGGACGCGCCGCCCAAGGTGGTGATCAACGAAGCAGTGGAGTTGGCCAAGACGTTTGGCAGTGACAACAGCGCGCGATTCATAAACGGTGTCCTCGGCACAGCGCTGCGCGAAATTTCTCTGCCGACTGAATCCAGACAGGTGAGCCGGTAACTTCTGGCATGAACAGCATCTTTGGCATAGGCGTCCTTGAGTTTGTCTTCATATTGATATTTGCCCTGATATTTCTCGGCCCGGAAAGGCTGCCCAAAGTTACAAAAGACGTTCTGTCTTTCATTCGACGCCTACAGAGGCTTTCGGGCGACTTGACGCGTCAGGTAAACGAAGAGATTGGGGACCTGCGGGAACTCGATCCCAGTTACCATATGAAAGAGTTGATGGGGGACGAGGAAGAGGAGGAAGAGGAGAAGTCCATCGGCCAGGGAGCCAGCCAAACCACGTCCACAGCGGCGAAACAGACATCGGCCCCATCCCAACCTGCCCAGGCGGCGGAGGCTGCGCTGGCCGGATCCAGCGAGGAGAAGGTTGAGCAGGCGTCAGCCGCCCCGCCGGTCTTGTCGGACTTGAACGCGGCGGCCTCGGCGAACGGGCGGCAGGGGAGCGAAAAGAGTGGGACAGGGACCGGCGCGGCGGGGGCGGCTATACCGTCGGCGCCGCGGGCGAGTTCGGCCAGGAGCACGGCAGGCGCCGCCTCTCGCAGCCGGGCCGGCAGCACCCAGAAGCGGGGCGTCAAGACGCTGTCGGAGTTGCGAAAGCAGCAGCGGGCAAAGAGGCAGTCGAAGGCGAGCGGGGCGGATTCTTCCTACCTTGAGGAGCGAAACAAGCGCGCCCAGCGGCGGGCGGAGGATCGGCGGCAGGCGCTTGCCGAACAGAAGCAGGCCCTGGAGTCGGCTTCAGACTCGGAGGGAGAGGAGATCGTTCGCACAGAAACGGGTGGAGCTGTGGAAGCTTCGTTCCCGGCCCGGCTGGATGGCGATGGCTCGGAGCCAACGGTTCTTGAAGCTGCTGGTCAAGCAGGTGAAGAGTCTGTGGAGGATGACAGGGACAAGGTGGCAGCGGTGAAGGAGGAAACAGAGGGCGAAGGAACTGAGGAGAGCCGGCTGTGACACAAGAGGCTACGCCTCTGGACATGGATCCATTTGACGGCAGCCGGATGGGGTTGCTGGAACACTTAGCGGAGCTTCGCAACCGGATGATCTGGATTGTGGGAGCGCTGCTGTTTGGTGTCTTAGCCAGTGTTTTCTTCGTAGAGCCGGTCATTGCGTTCATAACAAGCCCCGTTGACGAAAAACTGATCGCGATTGGTCCGACCGACACGATCTTTGTGTTCTTTAAGGTCATGTTTGTGATGGGCGTGATCGTTGCGATGCCTGTCCTGGTATACCAGATCGTGGCATTTATCGCCCCGGGCCTCTACCCTCACGAAAAACGCGCCCTCTTCCTGCTTTTGCCAGGGGTGATGGTCCTGTTTTTCGGCGGCGCGGCGTTTGCCAATTTTGTCATGCTGCCGGTTGCGGTCGGCTTCCTCCAGAACTTTTTGGGAGACGTAATTGATCAGGAGTGGACGGTCGACCGCTACGTCGGATTTTTCACCCGCATCGTATTCTGGATAGGCGTTGCCTTCGAGACCCCTCTTGTGATCGCGTTTCTCGCGCGCATTGGTCTTGTTAGCGGTCCCCGACTGCTTGGGATGTGGCGACAGGCGATCGTGATCATCTCCGTGGTTGCGGCGATGATCACGCCGACCATTGACCCGATCAATATGACGATCGTCATGTTGCCATTGATCAGCCTTTTTTTTCTCGGCGTGGGGCTGGCCTATCTGCTCTACAAGCCGCGGGCGCCGCGAGATTTCGAAGAGATGGACTGGGGCGGCGATGAATGATGACCGGGAGTCGCTGATCGCTCATAAGCAGGAAGTCCTACAAAAACTGACCAGAGCCCAGCGGAGACTGGAGACGATCGGTGACGCTGACGGGCCGTTTCAACGACGCCAACGGGGGCGGCTGGAAAGTGAGGTCGAACAGCTCATGGCAGAGGAGTACCGGCTGCGCCTTGCAATCGACCGGGCGAAGCGGCGGTAGACAGGCCACACCGATGGTCAGCAGGAACCGTTCGGATGCGTCCGCGGCTGGCTGAAGGTTGGAGGAGTCCCCCGGCCGCTCCACTTTGGCCACAGCTTAGCGCGGATTGATTTCCGCGAGAAGGGGGCGCTTTGCAGAGACGGTTCGACGCATTCATCACAGCAGGTTACGACCCCGACAGATTGGATCGAGTGAGTGCGGCGGCAGGCGTCGCGCACAAGTCGCTGGCCCCATTAGCTGGCAAGCCAATGGCCTGGCATGTGGTTCAGGCGCTGGCCGAGAGCGACCGGATCGGCGAGATCGTCATTGTCGGCCTGGAGCCGAATGAGATTGATTTCGGCGTCGACGTGCATTATGTGCCAAACCAGCCCAACCTGTGGGCCAGCCAGAATGCCGGCCTGCGAAAACTCCAGGAATTGAGTGCGCAGGACCGATACATCCTCGCGTTGACTGCCGACATCGCCCTGTTGACAGGGCAGATCGTCGACAGTTTTATCAAGGCTTGCGAACCCTATACGTTGGACGTTTACTGGGGCATCGTCCGCAAGGAGGTGATGGTTGCTGCGTTTCCCGACAGCAGGCGGACGTATCTGCCTTTGCGCGAGGGGTCCTTCTGCAGCAGCGATCTCTACCTGGGGCGCTTGTCGGCGGGTTTCCAGATTCAGGATAGCGTTCGATATTTCATCGAAAACCGCAAGAATATTCTGGCGCAGGTTTGGAAGCTGGGTTTGCCGACGTTGGCCAAGTTTTTGTTTCGGCGGCTGGGCATGGATGACATGCTTGACGTCGCCTACCGGGTCGCTGGCATACGGGGCGGGCCGGTGGTGCTGCCGCTGGCAGAGGCGGGTATGGATGTCGACAAGCCGGAGCAACTGGCTCAGGTACGAGCCTACCTGGAGAGGAATCCTGACCATCCCGCAAACACGCGGGCGCAGGGGCGTACGGCGGACGAGGGCGGGGTCTGAAGATGTCCAGGCTGTTGGATGCGTTGAGCGGGATGGATGAGGTGTATAGCGCGCGCGCGGCGCTGCGTGAAGATCAGATGACGAAGCGGCACCCACTCTTCTGGCTGGCGCAGGTCGGCGCGCATTTGGGAGACACGGTAGTCTGGCTCGTGGTAACGCTTCTGCTGTGGCGAAAGTCGGGCGGCGACAGGGAACGGCGCAGCGCGCTGATCGGCTGGGTCATTTCCCTGGCAAGCGGCGTTGCGAGCACGATGCTCGTCAAACAGTTGGTGCGGCGCTCCCGTCCGGGCAGCGGTCAGTTCCTTTACGGAGGCGGGGTTGACAAACATAGTTTTCCCAGCGGCCACGGCGTACGCTGTGGCGTAATTCTGGCTTGGGCCACAGCATTCTGGCCGGGCGTAGGCAGGTTGGCGCCGCTTCTGGTTGTGTGGATCGGCTGGGCGCGAGTTGCATTGAACATTCACTACATTGGGGATGTTGCCGCCGGTTTCATACTTGGTCTGAGTTTGTCTCGTTTTATCCGCATTCGAGCGGGTCGGCGTGAAGGATGAACCAGACGAGTCCAAATTGGGGCTGAAGGCGGCATGGGCTCATGGTTCCGGCAGCCGCTCAACTCTCAGCTCGTAGTGAGCCTCCTCGGTGGTCACCGGCGTCAGACCGCTGATCGCAAGCAGCACCTCGCTGCGGTTGTTCAGGCCTTTCAGTTCAACACGGACTGTACCATCAAGGGCCACCGGCGGACGTTGGAAGTTGGTCAGTTTCCCATCCTGGAAGACCATTATCTGAACGAGCCATTCCTGCGGCAGCCGGTTGTCCGTCAAGAGCCAGCCTTCGCTCTCCCAGTTGTCGACATCATTTTCCCAGCTTGCAGTGTAGTCAATCGCGGGGATCTCGACCTGGTCGATGAACCAGCCAGGCGCGTTTACGGCATCGTCTGTAACGTATTCGAAGCGCAAGAGAACCTTTTCGCCGGCGTAAGCCCCCAGGTCAAAGGACTCCTGGACCCAGACCGGGGCCGCGCCCCCCGGCGCGGCCGCGCTTTGCCCCGTAAAGGCGTGGCCAAAGCTGTTTCCGCTGGGGTTGTGGGTCGTCGTGCGCTGGCCCGGAATGATGTCCCACTTGAGGCCATCGCGGCTGGCAAGCAGATAGCCGTAGTCGTAGTCCACCTCGATGTCATACCACATCCGGACGCTCATCCTCAGCGCATCGCCGGGGTCAAGGTCAGAGAAGTCGAATTCGCGCGTCAGGCGCATGTCGGAATCGTCTGCACGGTTGCTCCACCATGCACGATTGCCGCTGTCGTGTCCGACGTTGGCAAAGCGGGTTGCGGTATTGCCGCGAAAGATGACGCTGGCGTCGCCGCGTCCTCGGAATGAGATGTAATCCACGCCAAAATTGCGGACCGTTCCAGTGAGGGTCGTCTGCGAAAGGTTCCGGAGCGATTCTTCAATTTCCGGTTGGAGGTCCAGGGGCTGCCTGTAGCCGACGATGCCTTGTCGTTCGAGCGCGTCGAAGTCTTGAACGTAGTTTGCCACGACCCAATCGGCGAAGACATCTTCGAAAGAGAGGTTCAATCCGGCCTGCCGCAAGGCGAGGTCAAAGCCGCGTGTTCCGTTTGCTGATTGGGACACGACCGCTTTTGTCATTTCTTCGCCGAATCGTTGCAGGAAGTAGACCATATACAGATAGGCTGCACCGTAGTGCCTACCGTTGTCATGCGGGTCGAGATTCCAGGTGTTTAGCTGGGTGTCGGGATTGCTGGTGTAGATGCGGGCGAAGCCCGTGTCGGGGGGATAACCGGCGACCTCCTGGGCCAGTTCGCTCATGCCCTCGTTTACCCAGGTCTCTTCGTTGCGATCGTTGTGCCAGTGAACCATGTGCTGAAACTCATGGGCGAGGACAGTCTCGTAGACTTCCAAATCGCGCAGTCTTCTCAGCCAGTCCAGGCTGATGGTGAACATTTCTTTCTGGTTGGAGAAGGGATTGGCGAGGGCGCTGAAGGCGTCGGCGCTGCTGAAGTAGCCCGCGATGCCCCGCCCCAAGCCGGCCGCGTGGAGGATATGCAGACGCGGGTCATCGTCGATCCCCGGATTCGGCTCTTTGCCAAAAAAGGCGCGCACCTGCGGATAGATAGTTTGGGCGAACCGGTCGGCGGACCGGGCCATCTCATCCGGGTCCAGTTGGTGGCCCTGCTCGGCCCAGATGTAGACCACATCGTTTTTATGGAGTAGCTCAGCTTCAATTTGAAAGTGCTCATTGTCATCCAAATTGGCCACCCAGAAGGAGATTCGGTCGCCGACAGCGTAGTTTGCGCCTGGCGCAATCTGCGGGATACGGGCCACGTCGGGAAGGAGGCGGAGGGCCAGGTCGCGCAAGTCGCGAGTTGGCACAGAGACGGGCTGTCGCGCCTGTGACGATAAAGCAAGCGCGATGGGCTGGGGCCGCGACGAGGCATCTGTGAGCGGGACTGCGTTTTCACGGTCTGCGGATGGGGGCGCAGAATCTGCCGTTTCCTGGGCTGGCACCTCGATCTGTGCGCCGGCGCTCGTGTCGCTGCTTTCCTGGAAGAGGAAGTCTGTGAGAGGGGAACATGCGGCCAGAAGCAGGGCGCATGTGAGGATGACGGGGATGATCCTGAAATGGCTGGTAGGCGTTGTTTCCATGCGCATGTAATTTCGTTCCGGAAGGTTGGCTGGAGGGCTGTGCGGTGTCTCAGTTATCGCTGGATCAACTTTTTTCCAGCGGCATCCAAGTCACTCTCGCAAGGCAGAGAATCTTACATGTGGGCGGCTGAGAGCTTCATACCTGTTCGCCAGACCGGGCGTACGCATCGGTCACGGGCCAAGAACGCGATGTTCCAGGCCCGGCGCGATCGTACGTTTGGTCGCGTCCCAGCTGATGGGCGGAGGTTTTGGCGCTTCGAAGTTGCGGAAGACCCGGCCCAAGAGGGCAACGGCGATGGCAACGTAGACGATGCTGCCGAGAAACCAGATCAAGCCCCCGCTGATCATCTGATCCTGAAGCGTTGTCAGCCCGTCAACCGGCACACGGGCGGCGTAGTAGCTGTAGGCCGGCGTCTGACGAAAGGCGAGGGTCACGCCTGTTACCATATTGGGCACTTCGCCGCCGATGATGACATAGAGGAAGGCGATGCCGGGGTGCATGGCGGAGCGCAGACGGGGACCGGTTCCGATGGGATACCACCAGAAGAGCATGTAGGTGAACCAGACACCCCACAGGGAAAACCGGTAGGCCGAGGGGTTGGCGAGGAGCCGGTTGGCGATACCGGGCTCGTGCCAGAGAAGGAATACGCTGAAAGCCAACAGCCAGACCAAGAGGGGGTGGGTCGCGCTTCGAATGGACCGCCCGAAGAGCGTGGAGTCCTTCAGCTGGCCCGTGATCCAACGCCGGGCAGGCGCGGGCAGGCCGCGAAGAATCACATGAGCGGGACAGGCCAGCCAAAGGAGGGGCGGAGCCAGCAGGCCGATAAGTATCTGTTGGGCGGCCCTGCCGATAAGCAGCTCCTGCTGCAGCGCGACAAGCGGCGACAGGAAGGCAAGGGCAAGTAAGAGCGTTCCCGCGACGAAACTGATCAGGCGGCCTAGGGATGCAAGGGGGGCGCGCACGCGCCTCAACCGCCGCCATGCCCAGAGGTAGGGAAGGAAGAGGAGAAGTAGGGCTGCCGTTGAGCCAGGATAGAATTCCCAGTTTGTCAGGAGTGACTGGAACGAGACGTCCATGGATGCAAGGATAGTCGCAGGGGGACATTTTGCCAAACCGGCGTAAGTCGTAAAGGCGGGCACCGGAGGGAACGCGCTTGACCGGAGAGGAACCGGCCGGGCGCCGGCCCGAGATTGGGGGCCATTACAGTGGGAGGTGTGAGGAGGAGGAAGGAGGATGCCAGAGGAAGGGCGAAGCATATACGAGTGGATTTTGCTTGTCGTACGCAGGATTCCGCGAGGGCGCGTGGCAACGTATGGGCAGGTAGCGTGGATTGCGGGGGCGGCGACGCCGCGGATGACTGGGTATGCGCTTGCTGGATTGCCGTCGGACACCGACATTCCCTGGCAGCGCGTCGTCAATAGCAGAGGCGGCATCAGCCCGCGCGGCGATCCACAGGCGACGGGTCGTCAGCGAAGGCGCCTGGCGGAGGAGGGAATCCAGTTTCTGCCCGATGGCCGCGTCGACCTTGCCCGTTTCGGCTGGGCCGGGCCGGATCCTGAATGGCTGGAGGCCAACGGTCTCACGGTTTTGCCCTGGCCGGACAGAGATTAGGTCAACCCAGGCGCGGCGCGGGCTTGCGGGCCCCTACTGCGCGTTCTCGGCGCCCTGCTGCATCTGCCAGCCGAGTCGATTTTGCAGCAGAGCCGCGCCGGCTGTGCGCAGGTCCGCATCGGCAAAGCCGCCGGTGACTGACAGCACGCCGGCGTAGACGGCCCAAGCGGGCAGGATGGACAGCCACACGGATACCCCGATCGTGGACAGGCCATACAGGGTCAGCCCCATTGCGAGCGCTGAGACAGCCGGACGCCAGATCAGGTCCGGCCATGCGACCTTTCCTATATGGCGGCGGACGCGCGCGCCAAAGAGGAAGAGAAGGCAGAGTTCGCTGAAGATTGTCACGACGGCGGCGCCGATGAAACCGAATACCGGAATCAGCAGAAGATTGCCGGCAAGATTGAAGAGAACGCCAAGAACAAATGCCTTGGTCAGGTAGCGTTGCTGATTCGCGGCAATGAGGACGTATTGGGTAACGCTGTTGACAAAGCCGACAGGGATGCTCCAAATGATCACCTGCAGGGCCAGGGCCGAGCCCCCGCGCACGCTAAAGCCATTACAAACCGATGGACCGAGGAGCGCCGAGACAATGCTGCAGGCGAAGGCTGGGAGCTGCTGAACTTCGTAGGCGGCGGCGACGAATCTGGCGCCACCAAGAATTGAGATCAGCGGATAGGCAAATGCCGTGATCGTTACGGCGATGGGCAAGCTGACCACCAGTAGCAGTCGGACGCTGAGCACGTATGAACGGAGGAGCGCTTCGCCTTTCTGTCTTGCCAAGCGACTCATCAGAGGGAAGACCGCGAGGGTAAATGTGCTGGGGACGATGTTCAGGCCGTCCACGTATTTAAGGGCCGCGCTGTAGAGGCCTGCGCTTGCCGCGCCGGCGAGCGGGCGCAGGATCCAGATGTCCATGCGCCAGAAAATGGTCGCGAGCAGGTGGTTGATCATCAGTGGCCCACTGGTTGCGACCATTTCCCGCTGCAGCGGCCAGTCCCACTTCCATTCAGGCTTGAAAAGGGTTGCGCGCACTATCCAGATCAACCACAGCAGTTGGACCAGATTCACAAGAAGCGCCATCCAAGCCAGCCCAACGATTCCCCAGCCGAGGAGAAGCGCCAGCGCGCCGAGAGCCGCTTGCAGGAGTGCCATGGCAATGCCTAAGCATGATGGGTACTCCATTTTTTCGAAGGCATTGAAGAGGTTGCTGAAGGCGTCCGACCAGTTGGAGAGGAGCATCACGAGGGCAAAGACGGCGATTGCCTGCAGCTCCGCCCGTCCGATGTCGTTGTTGAACCAGAAACCCCCGACGGTCAGGCCCATCAGGAGCAAGGAGGCCGCCCAAAGGAGCGTGCGCAGCGCCAGCACATTGGTGAGATAGCGGCTTGACTGGTTTTTGTCGGCGGCCACTTCGCGGTTCAGGAGCGTACCCAGTCCGTAGCGGCTGAGAATCTCGAAGATTCCGTAAACGGCGACTACCCAGGCATACTGGCCGGTGCCTTCGGGACCGAGGAGGCGGACGTACAGCATGGCGTAGACGAAGTAGATCGCTCTGTTGGCGAGATTGAGGACCATCGGCACGACAGAGTTTTTGGCTACGGTGCGGGCCTGATTGGCCGCGTCTTCGGGCCGGAAGTACCTTCCCCATGCCCACCAGGAAAATAGCAGCAGGCTGACCATTGTCGCGAGGAAACTGACATAGAGGCCCAGCTTGAAGCTCATTGGACTGTAGGTAAACCGCACGGTCCACTGGCCGCCTTCGGGCAGATAGACGGCACGGAAGGCTGAGTTGGCGCGATGAATGGTCAACTCCCGCTCGTCCGATTCATCGGAGGCAAAGGGGCGCAGGTAGGCTTTCCAGCCGGGGAAGTAGGCATCGGTGAGGACCAGCCAGCCACGGTCGTTGACGTTTAGGTCGACGAAGACGGTGTTCGCGGTGTAGCGGCTGATGGTCGCTTCCGCCAATTGTGGGCTGGCTGGAATGAGAGCGTTGGGGTCGTTCGGCTGACTTTCGATGAATACGGTCGTGCGCAGGTCGGTATCCTGGAGCGGCTGCTCCGCAGGGGGGAGGACGACTGCCTCCGGGGCGATGAATGCTCGGGGCAACGCCTCAAGGTTTTCGTAGACGCGCATGGCGTCGTCTTCGTACACCTTGGTCCAGGAGTCGGTGTTGGGGACCACGAGTTCTGACAAGATGTACTTGACGCCCAGCAGATCCAGAAGGGGATTTTCCAGCGCAGCGAAAGGATTGCCGCGATTTTCCGGCGTAGAGGACGCGTAGATGGGCGCGATGCGGTTGTAGAGCAGCTCATTGCTTTGGTCGGCGACGCGGTTCATCAGGTCGACGTACTGCTTGAGGATGATGGAGTCGTAGCCCCGGATATCCTGCCAGCCGTAGTACATGCCGACATTGGCGTTGAAGGTCTTGCTGCCGGGCGCGTCGAAGGTCTTGCTGCCGGGCGCGTCGAAGGTCGTAAACCTGAACAGAGGGTATTGAATCTCGCTGTTCGATCCTGCTTTCTCTCTCTGGTTGATGAACTGAACCACAGGTGGGACATTTTTGAGCGGCGACAGGTTCGTGTCGACAGCTGGATTGAATGAGCCGTGGGCAAGGTAGAGATCGAGGGCGAGAACGGCAACGAATGCGAAGGGAAGGATGGAGGCGAGGCGAACCGGGAGAGACTGCCGCCGCATCGAATTGTCTCCGCGATTCGGAGATGCGGCAGGGCTGGCGCCGGCCCGGAGAAGCAGCCACAGGCCCAAGCCGCTGGCAACGGCGAACAGTCCGAAACGCGCCAGTCCCGGACTCTGATAGCCCCAGAACATGCGGCCGTCTGAGAATGCCGCCTGCGCAAGATCGGATGCTACAACAATCCGCTGGGCGGCTTCTACGAATGGGGCGGGAATGAAGTAGCTGGCCGCGACTGCCAGAAGGGCGGCCAGACCGGCGGCGATGGTCGCGAGCGCGAGGAGGCCGGCAGGCCATTTGAGCCGGAACCGGAGAGGCCCGAAGGCAATGGATCGATCCGCCTTGCCCGGCGCGCTCAGAGCGAGCGCCTGTTCCAGCCCGATCCCGCCCAGGACGGACATCGCGAGCGTGAAGGGGAAAACCCAGCGGAAGGGGCTGTGAAGTTGGTCCCAGCCGGGTAGGCCGAAGAACAGGAGGGCGTAAAGGGGTGTCCCGAATGCGAAGAGGAGGGAGACGAATGCCAGGAGGGCGAAGAGGATGGTAGGCAGGCGGAACGGGGCGCGCGCGCCGGTTGTGCCCTGTGAGGCCTTAGCGTTTTCACTGGCTGCCGGTTGCGCGACTGAGGCGGCGACCGCCAGCGCAGCCAGCAACCAGGCGGCGATGCCAAGGTAGTTTCCGCCCTCCACATAGTTCTTTATGCCCCAGAATATCGTATCTCTGGCCTCTCCCAGGTAGTTCAGCGCGGCCGGCTGCCAGCGAAGGGCCCACAGGTCGAACCAGTGATGATGGCTTGGGTTGCCGAAGACGTCGGGGAGGAAGAAGGTAAGGATGTGACGGTCCGGCCAGGCCCAGCCGATCACTTGCCGGTAGGTGGCGGAGCCCTCGCGGAAGTTCTGCTGGACCAGCGCGAGGAGCGGGAGGAGCTGTACTGCCCCGGCGGCTAGGCCCAAAAGCGGCATGAGCAGGAGCCATCCGGCGATTTTGGCGAGCGTCAGCAGGGCGGGGTTTGCAGGCCGGGACGGGCGCGGCCCGTCACCGGATGGAGATTCCTGGCTGCCGTTGCTGGAGGGTTGGGAGAGTCTTCGCCCTGCCGCGAACAGGCGCGCCGCGGTATAGATGCCTGCAACGAGAAGGGTGTAGTAGAGAAACTCAGGATGACCGGCCAGGGTGACGAGTCCTACTGCGGCCGCGCCGGCCACTACATAAGGCACCGGACGGAAAGCCTGATTGCCTTTCTCTTCCTGCTTCCGGATGACTTTTTCAATGGAGGCCAGCAGTAAAGGAAGCCAGGAAGCGGCAGCGATGACCATGGTGAAGACAACACTTACGACAAGAAACCCGCTGAACTGGAAGGCGACGCCGCTGAACAGGGCTGCGACGGGACGCAGCTTAAGCGCTCTTGCAAACAGATAGGCGTTCATGCCAGCAATGGCCAGCTGAATTGCCGTGAACCAGCCGTAGGCGGCTTCGATGGGAAGGAGGTAGAAGAGCGCGCTCAGGGGGTAAGCGACGCTGGCCTGGCCGGCGGCGAAGAAGGGGGCGCCTGTGAACAGTTGCGGGTTCCAAAGGGGGAGCTCACGTTGGGCCAAGGTCTGACGCACGTGCAGTTTCCAGACGGCGTTTTCAAGAACGAGGTCGCTCAAGAGGCCGTTGTGTGGGGCAACGTCCGGCCTCATCGATTGCCAGGGTTCGAACTGATATAGATTGTCGTAGGGCAGCAGCGTTTTGCCGGTGAGAAGGACAGGCGCAAACCAGATTAGGGGAAGGACAAAGAGAAGGGCGAGGGGGAGCAGATCGGGGCGAAGCTTTTGGAGCCGGTGCATTGTGGCGGCAGTTCCGAATGGAGAAACCTAGCGGTGGGCGGCGTGACGTTCACTGCCCACAGGGGGGTGAGGTCGGGCGGAGGATCCTGTGTTTCCAGCAACCCGCTTGCGATGCCGCCAGAGTAGCTCCCAAACGCGCCAGACTGATTCCAGTTTTACTGACACATCCATTTTGCTCTGGCCCACGCGTCGATCTTCAAAGTGGATCGGCAGTTCGATGATGTGGAAGCCCAGTTTTTCGCTGAGGTAGGCCATTTCGACCTGAAAGATGTAGCCGTTGCTGCGGATGGACTCCATCTGGATTTCCCTCAGGGCGTCTCGCTGCCACAGTTTGAAGCCGGCAGTCATATCGCGCACGCGGATTTTCAATACGGAACGGCAGTATATGTTTGCCCACTTGCTGAGCAGGCTTCGCCACCAGTTCCAGTTTTCGTCGAGGGAACCGCCCGGGACGTAGCGGCTGCCGATTACTACGTCCATCCCGGTGGCGCAGATGACGCCAAGCATCTGCATAATGTATGAGGGAGAGTGGGAGAAGTCGGCATCCATTTGTACGATGAAATCTGCGCCATCGGCGAGCGCGTGCTGAAAGCCAGCCACATAGGCGGTGCCTAATCCGCTTTTGCGCGGGCGATGAATGACGGTTATCCGGCTGCGAGCCTGGTTGTACCGTCGCGCCAGTTTCTCTGCCAGCTCGCCCGTGCCGTCGGGCGAATTATCGTCGACGATCACCAGTCGCAGGTTTGGCAGCGGCAGGGAGAAGAGGGAATCGATCAACTCTTCCAGATTGCTGGCTTCGTTGTAGGTGGGCACGACAACCGCAACAGTTGCCCGCCGGCAGTCTGGCTGTTCGAAGACGAGATGTCTGGGCCTGTTGGGCCGGCCTTGTCTGGCTGACTGCGCAGGGGGCGCGTGTGTGACTGACTTGCCGGATGTCCGGGAAGAATGCTCTTGAGAAACCGACTGGGTTTCAGGCTGGTGCATATTCCGGCTCGGGTGCGCTTTCGGGTTAGAAAACGTTAGGAAACGTTTGGCCTACGAACTCTGGACAGTTCGCGTTCGGGCCGCCTTCGGAAGCCGAGTAGGCGACGTTTATTAGAACACAACTGTTGGCAATCCGCCACAACATCGCTATACTTGAAAGCGTAGAGATGGCGCATATTGGAATTTCTCGGCGGCCCGAATCTGGCCGCCGATAGCTTCCTCAGGGACCTTCGTGAATCCGGAAGATTGCCCGATTCTAAAGACAGGGGCGAATCCAGAGATGAGAAATGCCGTAAGGAACAGCAGCAAACCAGTACACGGCCAGCGGGAGGGGAATCGCGTCGGGATCGTCTCGCGGAGGAGAGTCATTTCCCTGTGGGTCGCGTTGGGTTTGTGTCTTTTTGGGCTTGCTGCGTGCGTGCCGATTCCTGATGAGGATCCTGCCTTGGCCGAGGCAAAGATCGCCGAAATCACTGAGGCGATTGAAGAGGTGAATGCTCTCCCGCCAGGCATCGTTTCGATGGCCGGACAGGACGGGGAAAGCGGCTTGCAGAGCGAAGGTGAGGACGAGGAAGCGGGCCAGGCAGAAGCGGAAACGGCGACACTAACCGTTAGAAGGCCTACTGTCAATATACGCAGCGGGCCTAGCATCGATTTTCAGGTTCTGGCCAAGGCCTCTGAGGGAGATACGTTCACAACTACGGGCAGGACGGAAGAGGGCTGGTGGCGCATTTGCTGTATTGATGTTTCTGACGAGTCGGAAGTAGAGCGCATGCAGACAGCCTGGATTTCACAGATAGTGGTGGCGCCGGACAAGGCCGCAGAAGCATTGCCAGCTCTGATTCCGCTCTTTCCCGAGGATTTGGCGGCTTCCTGGGATGTCCAATACGAGTGTGGTTCGCGGCGTTGCGCGGTCAATGAGTGCGCGGCTGTTTCGAGGACGGAGATCCATAGCAATCGCGATCTGCGCTGGTTGGAGATCAATCGCGTCGTCACGTGGGAGGAGGCTTGCGGAGAAGATTCCACGTGGCCGCACCAGATTGACCGGATCGAAGGAACGGAACGCTATCCCAACTCCACCGGTCTGTTCTTTTTCAACTACTGGCTAGGGCCCCGCCCGGGGAATGCCAACGCGCTCTTCCACCTGGAATCCGGCGAAGAGGTTTCGGTCTGGTGCAGCGATGAGCAGGAAGCGGAAGTGGCGGAGGAAAGCGGCTGGACGACTGTTTATCATGGCCTGACGTGCCACGACGTGCGCACAGGAATGCTGGTCTCTATGCAGTATACGAAGCGCTGGTTCTTTACCGGGGAGTTTGAGGGGGATCGTTACGACCGCGCCTATTTTGGCGATTTCGAAGTTTACAAGGTCAAGCTGGACCAGACGAATGCCTTGCTCGCCGTCGTCGATGCGAGGGTGGGTGAGTAGGAGCGATGGGAGCCGGTGTTGAAGGGTGACTGCCGTTTTTTGTCTGGTTAAGCATTACGGAGGCCGGACAGGACTCTGATGCGGCCTCCGATCCGGCTCAGGGAACGGGACTGAACTCCATTTGCCGGAGGTAGCATTCCAGTTCCCGTTTCGCCCTGTCGGCATAGGCGGCGTAGCGCAGTTGTTTGTTGCGTTGGCGAACGGGGAGCGGCGGCAGCAGTCCCATATTGGATTTCATCGGCTGAAAATCGTCCGCCGCGGCATGGGTGATGTAGTGGAACAGCGCGCCACTCATGGCGGCGCGCGGCAAGCGCAGAAGCGGCCCGTCTTGCAGAAGGCGGGCCATGTTGATCCCGGCCATCAGGCCTCCCAATGCGCTGCCGACATAGCCTTCCGTCCCGGTAATTTGGCCCGCGAAGAACAGGTCGTCCCTTTCCTTGAATTGAAGCGTAGGCCTGAGAAGCGTGGGGCTGTTGATGAATGTGTTTCGGTGCATTTGCCCAAGACGCACAAACTCAGCATTTTGCAGGCCGGGTATCATCCTCAGCAGTTCGGCCTGGGCGCCCCATTTGACGTTTGTCTGGAAGCCGACAAGATTGTATAACGTGCCGGCCACATTGTCCTGGCGGAGTTGGACGACGGCATGGGGACGCTTTCCGGTGGTTGGATCGTGCAGTCCAACCGGACGCATCGGCCCGAATGCGAGAGCATCCTTGCCCCGCCGCGCCAGCGCTTCAATGGGCATGCAGCCTTCAAAGTAACGCTCAAGCTCCTTGTCGGCGTTCGACAGTTCGAGTCTGGGGGCAGCCAGGAGAGCATCGACAAACGCCTCATATTCAGTCTGATTGAGGGGACAGTTCAGGTAGTCGCCTTCGTCGGTACCTTCACTGCCGGCCTTGTCCCATCGATTGCGGCGGAAGGCGATGGTCCTGTCGATGCTTTCGGACGTTACGATCGGCGCCATGGCATCGTAGAAGTAAAGGTATGGCCCCGTGAGGGACTGAACCGCGGCTGTAAGTAAGTCGCTGGTCAGGGGGCCGGTTGCCAGGATTGCCGGACCGTCGGGGATGGCGGTCACCTCTTGCCGGACGAGCTCGATCCGGGGATGGGCGGCGATGCTGCCCGTGATGTCCTCGGCAAACTCGTCTCTGCCAACGGCAAGGGCCTGCCCGGCGGGCAGCGCGTGTTTGAAGGCTGTCCGAATGACAAAGCTGCCCATTGAGAGCATTTCGTTTTTGAGCATGCCCAGCGCCCGATCCGGCAGTGTGCTGCCCATCGAGTTCGAACAGACCAGCTCTGCCAAGCGGTCGGTGACGTGGGCAGGTGTGGGGCGAACCGGCCGCATTTCGTAGAGCCGGACTTGAAAGCCGCGCTGGGCGAGCTGCCAAGCCGCCTCGGTCCCTGCCAGGCCCCCTCCTACGACTGTGACTGTCTTGCCCATTTTTCTCCCTGATTGGATAATGAAGCGCTGCCCTCGCCTGCAGGCGTGAAGAGGCAGGGCTTGGCGCAACGCGTTTCGTCTTTGCCGGCGCCAAGCGGCCGACGGCGCGAGCGGCGCCGACAAGGCATTTGCCAGTTTACCACCATCGAGTATAGCGCCAAAGAATATCATCATGAATGCAGTTGACCTGATCATAAAGAAGAGAGACGGGGGCGAGCACAACGCCGAAGAGCTGAGCTTTCTCATGCAGGGGATCGTCCAGGAAACGATACCTGACTATCAGATTGCGGCATGGGCGATGGCCGTCTACTTTCGAGGGATGACAAGGGCAGAGGCGACCGCGTTCACTTTGGCGATGGCTGCGAGCGGCGAGACGCTCGATCTGCAGGGCCTTGCCCCGCCGGGCAAATTGGTGGTGGACAAGCACTCAAGCGGCGGCGTCGGGGATAAAACTACCTTGACGGTGGGGCCGATCGCGGCTGCATGCGGTTTGCCGGTCGGGAAGATGAGCGGGCGGGGGCTGAGTTTTTCGGGCGGGACGATTGACAAGCTGGAGGGCATACCGGGATGGAGCGCTGAGCTGAGCATGGCGCGTTTCCGCGGCCAGTTGAAGGAGGTGGGCCTGGTGGTGGCGGCGCAGACTGCTACACTTGCGCCGGCGGACCGGATGCTGTATGCGTTACGGGACGTCACGGGCACGGTTCCGAGTTTGCCGCTGATAGCCGCCAGCATCATGGGCAAGAAGCTGGCGGCAGGCGCGGACGCAATTGTGCTGGACGTAAAGTGCGGGCGCGGCTCCTTTATGGAAACAGTGGACGAGGCGAGACAACTGGCAGAGCTGATGGTCTCAATCGGCACGGGCGCGGGCCGCCGGGTGACGGCGTTGGTGACTGCGATGGAACAGCCGCTCGGGCGGGCGATTGGCAACAATCTTGAACTGCGGGAGGCGATCCAGACACTTAAGGGGGGCGGGCCATCCGACTTCCAGGAGTTGACGCAGGCGGTGGCTGCCGAGATGCTGATTTTGGGGGAGCCGGCATATCGTCGCGAGGGGGAAGCCGGAGGAGAGGAGGCGGCGCGCGAGGCCGCCAAGCGAAGGGTACAGGAGGCAGTTGACTCCGGGGCAGCCTTTGAGAAATTTGTTGCCTTTGTCGCGGCCCAGGGAGGGGATACGACTGCGGTTACGAGTCCGGTCGGCCTGGCCGCGGCGCCGGTTGTTCAGGCGTTGGAAGCGGACTGCGGCGGCATAGTCAGCGGGTTGGATGCGCGCGCAATCGGTGTTGCGGTGGCGGCAATGGGAGGAGGCCGGCAGCAGAAGGGAGACACCATCGACCACCGGGTTGGCGTGGTTCTGGCTGCCAAAGTGGGGGAGACGGTTTCGGCCGGCGATACACTCTGCACAATTCACGCGGCGGACACGGAGGCGGCTGAAGCGGCAGCGGCCCGGATCCGGGAAGCATACAGCTTTCTGGACGCGCCGGGCGGGGGGTCAGATAGAGCAGGGCAACCGGGAGACGGGGTGAGGAGCGGCGCGGGGGGTGCGGCGAGCTCATCTTTGGCGGAGCGTCCGATTGTCCTGGAACGGATTACCAACTGACGTTCTGCCTCTGCGCCACCACATTCGCAAATGTTCTCAGGGTTGAATCTGCGATCGTAACCCAGTTGTAGGAGCGGGTCACTTCCTGCAAAGCGCGGGCGCGCATGGCGCGGGCCTGGACGGGATCCGAGAACAGCTGGCGCACCGCGCCGGCGATGCTGGGCGGGTCATTGGCGCGAAAAGTCAGGCCCGTGCGTCTGTGATCGACAACCTCGCTGAGGCCGCCAATATCACTTGCTATGACGTTACAGCCGGCGGCCATGGCCTCAAGCGCAACGATGCCAAAGGGTTCGTAAAGGCTGGGAAAGATGGCTGCGTCGACGCTGCAGTAGAGGCAGTCTCGTGTTTCGCTGTCGATGAAACCCAGTAGTTCCACCGCGTCCTCGACTCCCAGTTCATTGACGAGCGGCAGCAGTTGCTCGCTGTTTCTGCCTGCCACAAGGAGCCGCACGTCGGGATAGGATTCGCGTATGGCTGGGAGGGCCCGCAGGAGGACCTGCACACCTTTTTCGGGCGTGATGCGCCCAACGTAATAGAGAAGTTTTTCTCCATTGGGGGCGTATCTGGCCCGAAGTTCCTCAATAAGTTTTTCTGAGCAGGATTGGAAGGGGGCTACATTTACGCCGTTCGGAATCAGGGAGACTTTGTCCAGAGGCACGTTGAAGAATCTTCCCAGTTCGCCGGCCATATAGGAGCTGCAGACGATGATGCGCCAGGCTTCGAAACATAGCTGCCACTCCAACTGATTGATATTGCGGCTGGTTTCGCTGGGCAGATGGGACTGGTGCCGTCCCCTTTCAGTGGCATGGATAGTAGCGACAAGGGGGATCTTCCAGTCGTGTTTCAGTTCGATCCCGGCTGAAGCGGTCAGCCAGTCGTGGACGTGGATCAGCGAATAGGGGTTCGCGTCGTGCAACTCGCGGGCTTTTTGCACGAGATAGCGGTTGTTGTCGACAACGCTGTTGAAGAGATCGGGGGGATAGACTGAGGGCGTCTCCACCCTGTGGACCGCGGCCACACTTGAAAGTTGCTGGACGAAAGGCGCGTTGGCAGTGTGCGGCGTAAGCACGTCCAGATGGAAGGGTTCGGCGAGCCGTTCGGCGAGGACTGTAAATGCACCGACAAGCTCGGGCACATGTCTGCCGATTCCGCCGACAACGTTTGGGGGGTACTCCCAGGAAATCAAGAGAAGTCGCATTCGAACTCTGCGGTGGTTACAGCGGGGTCTCTCCGCTGCTGTAGAAGACTAAAGTTTCACTGACTTGGATGCAGGGGCACAAAACGCGCCAAGTGGCTACTTCCCTCGTTGTCGAAAGTAAAGACTGCCAGCCCCGTGTTGTTCGAGAGGACCGGCTGACCGGCTAAGTTGGTCAGAGCCTTACGCGTAGCAAGGTAAACGGCGAACGCGGCAGGCGCGTCCTGCGCGTTCCTATCAGCCCAGCGCGCGTACAGGCTGGGATTTTCGTCCAGTAGCGCTGCCCAGTAGACGGGGCCGGGCGGATCACCTGCCAGGTAGTCCTGGACAAGGGATGAAAAGACCGTGTCGGCGGCAACGGTTGTTGTCCAGAAGGGAACGTTATGGTTGCGGGCTCTCAGGTTGGCCAGGAACGCAGCGCCGCCCGGGGCATCCCCCAGCCAGAGAACACCGTCTGCCTTTCCGGCGTCGCTCTCGTCTGATCCAGCGGTCACCGTCTTGCCGGTGGCAGAGGACCATTCGCTTGGGGACAGGCGCGGCCAGCCGGCATCCAGGCCGGCGACCGCGATGTTCTGGCCGTCGATCTCGATGATCAGGGCCTCGACAAACACACGGGCCTCCCCTTGCGAGGCCGGGATTGCGGGCAGCTGCCAGTCCACATTCGAAGCTGCCATTATGTCTGCCACAGCGGAGACATCTTTAGTCTGCAGCGGCCCGACGACCGCAACGACAGAATTGTCACGGAGCATTTTCAGAGCGGCGCGGCGCGCTTGCGACGGGCTGGCCGAAGTGTCCAACGCAAGGGGCAGGACGTCAACCCCGTCCAGTGGATAGTCGTTGAGGGCGGAGCGCATGGCGGCCAGCGCATTGTATCCGCTCTCCCGGTGCAGCCCCTCAAAGGGAGCCAGCAGGCCGATTTTCAGGACGGGCCTGGTGGGGGAGCAGGATGACAGCAACAGGGTGAAGAAGAGAATGACAACGAAATGGGCCGATGGGAATCTGGCGAGAACCGTACTGGCCCAACTCTTCGCCAGCCCGCAATAGGGGGCGGTCACTCTTGTATGGCTCTGACAGTTCATGTTAGCGCGGCGCCGGCGCGCATTCTCGACACATCCGGTCGCAAAAGGGCGACAGCCTAGGGCTGGTAGCCATAGATCGACAGATTTCGCTCGTGTTCGGCCAGCGTTTGCGCGAAAACATGCCTTCCTTCGTCGCCTGTTGCCAGGAAGAAGCAGTAGACTGTTTGACCTGGGTTTCTGGTCGCCTCGATGGCGCGCTGGCCAGGGCTGGCAATCGGGCCTGGCGGCAGTCCGGGATGAAGATAGGTATTGTAGAGGCTATCGACCTGGCTGTACTCTTCGATAGTTTGCGGCTTCCACCACCAGTTGCCGGTTGCGCCTTTCGCGTACTGCACGGTTGGGTCGGCCTGTAGATAGGTGCCGCCGACGTCCCGACAGCTTTGGGCGAGTCGATTGAGATAGACACTTGCGATCAGAGGGCGTTCGTCATCCTGGACGGCCTCTCTTTCCACGATAGATGCCAGGGTAATCAGGTCATGGCCGCTGATGCCGCTGGTTCCCCCGGTCAGGCCGTCTGCGCCGACGCGATTGCTGAAGTTATCCAACATGGAGGCCAGGACGATTTCGGGCCCGCTGACATTGACAGGGAAGCGGTAGGTATCGGGGAACAGGTAGCCTTCCAACGAGGCTCCGGGAGGCAGATCGGACAGAAAGTCGTAGTCGGAAAACAGGTCGAGGGAATGGGGCTGTCGAACGGCTGTGAGAAAGCGCTCGCTGTCGATAACGAAGTTTGCGGCCAGCCGTTCGGCGATTTCTTCGGCACGGAAGCCTTCGGGGATGGTTACGAGCGCCTCTTCGAAACGGGCTTGCTGCAGTTCGCCGGCAATTTCAGGAATGGTCATTGACTCGGCGAGCATAAAGTTGCCGGCTTCGATATTTCTGTCGAGCCGGTTGACGCGCAGGTAGAGGTTGAACAGGTCGGCATCGCTGATGAAGCCGGCTGCGGCGAGACGGGCGGCGATATAGCGGGCAGGTTCGCCGGGATTGATCGTAAAGGCGCGCGGACGGGGGTCGTCGCCGGCGGGAATCCGGAGTTGCTCTTCACGCAATCGCAGAGTCAAGGCCAGTATATAGGCCTCGATATTTTCCGGTGTCAGAGCGTCCTCGCCTTCGTCCGGATCGATGAGCGCGGCGGACTGATATTCGACAGCCAGGAACTGCTCGGTCAGATGCGCGCGCGTCACACTGAACACGTTCCACAGAACAAAAAGAACCAGAATCAGGAAGGAAACCCGAATCAGATTGAAGAGCAGGGGATTCTTTTGATCCTTTTCGTAGGCGGGATGCGTTGGGACAACTCTTTCCACAGGCAGTTTTCCGGGCATTGTGGCGGGAAGCCGCTTCAACAGCAGTCTGGCAGCCAGCGAATTGTACCACTTGGCTGAACATAGACCAACGGGCGAAGGTTTTGGAAGCGCCGGGGATGGGGCGGTGGGGCATTTGTCCGGACAGGGTTTTGGGGGCTTTAAGGGATTTGGGGATTGGTTGCTGTCTGGGCGGGGTTTCTTGTTTGGAGGGACGGCGGTGTGTACTGCAAGGGTTAGAGGTCAGTGGATGGCGTGGCGGAGAGGCGCCTTGGGGCGGGCGTACGGCGGAGCGACGGGGAGGGCGCTTTGTTCGGGCTCTGATTGTCTGATATGCTTGAAGCGGTGAGTAGCCATTCCTGGATGATTTGATTCGATACCGGTTGCGATCCTTGTCAGCGTGAGCAGGATACGCGGGACGACTGCTGGAGGGCAGGCGTTCGCGCGGCATGATGTTGGCGGCGCGGGCGTGAGGAAGGGAGTGTCCCGATGCACGACTGTCTGGGGTGGTTGCCGGTCTACAGTTGTTTGATCATTACGGCCGACGTAGGAATTTCACAAGTATGGACAGCACTTTTTTCTGGCATCTGACCGCGGCGGGTTTTGCATTCCTGCTGCCGGCCGGCTTGATTCTGGTCGCGGCCTCTGGGATGCGAGCAGAAACGGCGTGGGATGCAGCGCTGGGAGGACTGGCTGCCTTTTGTCTTGGGGGGGTGGGATACTGGGCTCTCGGCTTTGCCTTTCAGTTCGGAAGCGTTGGATTCCTTTACACAGATCACCCTGAGCTAGCGACCTTGTTACGGGGGTGGACCCCGCTTCCGGAAGGATGGGGAGTGGGCTGGATTGCAGCGGGGCTGGAGGGCTGGTTTCTGACGGGTCCTGCAGCGACGCCGACAGCGATGGGTCTGTTTCTGGCCCATGCGCCGTGGGCGGCGGCGGCAGCGTTGTTGCCGATGCTGGCGTTGCGGGGGCGGGCGCCGGCGCTCGCGACCTTGATTGTGGCGCTGGCACTCGGCGGGATTGTCTATCCGCTGGCGGGCAATTGGGTGCAGGGGGGAGGCTGGCTGGCAGCGCTGGGACGGAATGCCGGCCTGGGGCACGGATTGGTCGACTTTGGCGGCGGGGGCACCGTGTTTCTGGTCTCGGCTTCAGCGTCTCTTGCCGCGCTGCTCGTTTGGCCGCCGCGGAGGCATGCGCCGACGGATGCCGCGCACTCTGGCTTGCCGGCCGCGCATTTGCCGCTGCTCTCGGTTGTGGGGGCCATGTTCGTGATGTCCGGGGTGCTGGCCTGGACTTGGGCGAGCCCTGTTCAGCAGCCGGGCATGGATGCCTTCACGGCTGTGCGAACTGCGGTCAATGGGCTGCTCTATGCCGCCGGCGGTGTGACCGTACCGTTGCTCTACACGTGGTTCGTGACGGGAACAAGCGACCCGGGGATGAGCGCCCGAGGATTGGCGGCGGGCGCGATTGCAGGACTGGCCGCGGGGCCGTTTCCCGGACATACAGGCGCGTTGTTGATTGGACTGCTGGCCGGGGGCATAGTTCCTTTTGTGACTTTCACGCTAAACAGAGTTTTCCGCCTTGATGACGGCGCCGGGATTTTCGCCGTGGCGGGATTGCCGGCTGCGATTGGGCTGCTGGGTGTAGGCCTATTTGCCGACGGCGCGGCCGGAGCCGGCTGGCAGCAGGTAGGCGCGGACAGCTATCTGGGTGTTCAGGGGCAGGGCGTGACGGGGTTGCTGGCGGCGCAGGGATTTCGCCCTGACTTTTTCAGTCAGATCCAGGCGCAGGTCATTGGTATTGTCGGGTTGGGCCTGTGGGGTTTTGTCAGCGGCAGCCTGATTTGCGTCCCATTGGGGCTGTTCTTCTATGGAATTGGCAGGGCGGTCGGGGGCAGTGACGATGCAGCCCCGCAGGAGCAGGTCCGGAGGCGGCCGCAATATCGGGCTGAGGAGTCGAGGGCACAGCGAGAGGATGGCCCGCACTCGCAGGTGATGGCCGCGCGGTCGGCGGCTGAGGCGCCTGTGGATGAACACCGTTTCCAGTAGGGTAGTTAGTTTCTGACAGAGAGAGGGCAGGTAGCAAGATTGAAGTACTGGGCGCCCCCCCGGCCCAGGACGCTGCGTACGAAAAGCAGCTCGTTTACCCTCCATTCCAACTTAATCTGGCGATCATCATCCTG
This sequence comes from Caldilineaceae bacterium, assembly GCA_022824025.1. GTDB lineage: Bacteria > Chloroflexota > Anaerolineae > Caldilineales > Caldilineaceae > Bin5. Next base: position 236,045 of record JAJEBF010000014.1, on the reverse strand, counting down.
TGCTGCAGAGCGCAGCTGATTTGCGGCTGCGCGCAACGCGTCGCGCGGCGCACGGCGGGCCGTTCGAGCCAAGGTAATGTGAGGCGAAAACCGCTTGGTGACGGGGGCGAATCCCGCTTGGCGGGCTAGCAGTTCGACCTCTGACTGGACTGCCTGCAGCGCGTCTGTGTCGCCCGTAATTCCCACCCACAAGACTCTCATATTGGTCCAGGAATTGAAACTGCCCAGTCCTGACAGGGCTATCCGGAAGGGGGCATGTCTATTGCCAGTGGACGCCAGCCCTTCTTGCATCTGACGCCTCTGGGAGGCTTCCGTTTCGCCCAGAAACCGCAACGTCAGGTGCATTTTCTCGGGATCGGTCCAGCGGAAAGGAGAGGGACGGGCGCGCAAGGCGGGAAGGTTACGCAGGCGGTCCTGCTGCGCTCGAAGCTGTTGCTTTGCTGAGGGAGGGATTTCTATGGCGACAAAGGTTCGCATGGTATGGAATGGCGGCCACGGAGTTCAGGCTACTTCAGCGGTTTGTCAGTGAAACAGGGCCTGCAGATCTGCGGCGAGCGCTTCTGCGGTTACATCGGCGCTGAACAGGGCGCGCCAGTTCCCTTCACGGTCGACGAGAAAGACGCGCGAGGTGTGGTCGAGCAGATAGTAGTCATCGGAGAGGCTGTGACCTTCGGCGGCTTCGGTGTACAGACCGTACGCGGGCTTTAGCAGACCCAGCTCGGCTTCCGTCACGCGAACGCCATAGAACCGGGGGTCAAATGCGTGGATGTAGGGCTCCAGGCGGGCGAGCGTGTCGCGCTGGGGGTCGACGGATACGAAGACGACCTTCAGGTCTGCGGCCAGGGCGGGAGCCTGCTGCTCCAGGGCGCGCTGGGCGGCGGCGATCTCCATCATGGTCAGGGGGCAGATGTCGGGGCAGAAGGTATAGCCAAAGAAGAGGAGGACGGGGAACCCTTTCAGGTCGGCGAGGATAAAAGGCGCGCCGTCATAGTTTTGGCCGCGAATTGGCGCAGCCGGTCGGTTTTCTTCGAACACTGTGCCGGTGTACTGATGGCGGGCGCAGGCGGCGCAAAGGAATACGGCGAAGAGAAGCAGACAGTTCCGGGCGAGAGGCGAAATCCGTTTGAGGCGTCTCCGGGTCGCGGTATGGCGTTGCAATGCCGCCAGCGGGTCGATTGACAGGCCCGTAGGCCTGCTGCTGATGTGGATGGCGGCCATGGTCGCGGTCGTACACTGTTGGAGTTTGGGGCGCGGTTGGAACTCCGCTTCTTTAACGTCAATTGCAGTGGACTGGATCGATGCTTCCATTTTAGAGGTGAAGGTTTGCTGTTGATTTGCCAGGGCAATTCTACCATAGGCCGAATTGACGAGGCGATATCGGCTGCAAGGGGGGCGCGGACCAAAGGGTGGGGCGTTGGTTTCGGGCGGGGAGACCAGACGTCTTCGCGGGGAGTCGGCCCTGCGATATGCACGCTAAAATTGACGAATGGGTTGGCGCGTGCTAAGGTTCTCTGCTGGTGTGATTTCTACAGTTACTGTGTCTTTTTCGATAGTGCGGCACTGGAGCGGATACTGATGAACCAACATTTTTCCGATTCGCAGGCGGCTGAGGCGTTGCTTCCGGCCTGGATTGATCAGCCCGATCCGCGGCGGATGCTGCGGGAGCGGGATTCTGAGATATACGAAGCGATCGAGGCGGAACGCCGACGGCAGACCTTTGGCATTGAGTTGATTGCCAGCGAGAACTATGTATTTCCTGAGGTGCTGGCAGCGGCCGGCAGCGTGTTGACGAACAAGTATGCGGAGGGGTACCCGGGGCGGCGCTACTATGGCGGGTGCGAGTACGTTGACGTGGCGGAGAAGCTCGCGATTGATCGGGCGCTAGAGCTTTTTGGGGCGGAGCATGCGAATGTGCAGCCTCACTCCGGCGCGCAGGCCAATGCGGCAGTGTACATGGCCTTGCTGGAACCCGGCGACACTGTGCTGGCGATGAAGCTGGACCACGGCGGTCATCTGAGCCATGGGTTTCACCTGAACAGCTCCGGACACTATTACAATTTTGCGCATTACGGCCTTGACCCGGAGACGGAGCAGCTCGACTATGAGGTCATCCGGAGGATGGCGCTGGAAGTGCGGCCTAAACTGCTTCTGGTGGGCGCCAGCGCGTATCCCCGACACTTTGACTTTGGCTTGTTGCGCGAAATTGCGGACGAGGCGGGTTGTCTTCTGATGATGGACATGGCGCACGTGGCGGGCCTGGTGGCGGCGGGGTTGCATCCGGACCCGACGCCGGCGTGCGATGTGGTGACGACCACAACGCACAAGACACTGCGCGGGCCGCGCGGCGGGCTCATCCTGTGCAAGAAGGAGCACGCGAGAGCAATTGACAGGGCGGTATTTCCTGGAATGCAGGGGGGCCCGCTCATGCACATCATCGCGGCGAAGGCGGTCGGTTTCAAGCTGGCGATGGAGGATGGCTTCCAAGTCTATCAGCAGCAGATTCTGGACAATGCGCAGACACTGAGCGGCACGTTGCAGGAGGAGGGGCTGCGCAGCGTTTCCGGAGGCACTGACAACCATCTGCTGTTGATCGATCTGAGTCGCTTGGGGGATGAGGAGATCAGTGGGAAGTTGGTGGAGTTGGCGCTTGACAATGCGTCGATCCATTGCAATAAGAATATGATCCCATTCGACACGCGCAAGGCGATGGTGACAAGCGGCATCCGCCTGGGCACGCCGGCGGCGACGACACGGGGGATGAAGGAGGAGCAGTTTGCGCAGATTGGGCGCTGGATTGCGAAGATCGCGCACAGTCCCAAGGATACGGCGCTGCAGGAGTCTGTACGTGAAGAGGTCCTGGAAATGGTAAGCGGGTTTCCAGCGCCCGCTTGATTCGGCAAAGGCAGGGGGTTGTGGCGACCAAGGTCAGAACGCAGTTCATCTGCACGAAGTGCGGCGGCGCGCAGATGAAGTGGATGGGACGGTGCCCGGAGTGCGGGGAGTGGAACACGCTCGAGGAAAGCCGGGTGCAGGCGAGGACGACGGGTGTTGCCGCCGGCAGCGCAGGGCCTGCCGGCGCGCCCGGGCCCGTCTCGCTGCCGGAGATCCCGGATGAGCCATCACGCCGCCTCGTCCTCAAGAATTCTGAACTGAATCGCGTATTGGGGGGCGGGATCGTGCCCGGCGCGGGGATTCTGGTTGGTGGCGACCCCGGCATTGGCAAGAGCACGCTGCTCATCCAGACGGCGGCAGAGGTGGCGCGGCATGTTGGCAAGGTCTTGTACGTCAGCGCGGAGGAGAGCGCCTATCAGATCGGACGTCGGGCGTCACGACTGGGGTTGGACGAGGCGCGGCTGCTGATTCTGGCCGACACGATTCTGGAGACGATCCTGGAAGAGATCGGGCGGGTGAGGCCGGCCCTGGTAATCGTTGATTCGGTGCAGGCGATCCACAGCAATGCCAGCGCAAGCGCGGCCGGCTCAGTTTCGCAAGTGAGAGACTGCGCAGGGCATTTGCTTCGGCAGTCGCGGCAGCTCAACATTCCGCTTTTTCTGGTCGGGCATGTCACGAAGGAGGGCGCGATTGCAGGCCCGCGCGTGCTGGAGCACATGGTGGATGCCGTGCTGCAGCTGGAGGGTGAGCGTTTTCACGCCTACCGTCTATTGCACTCGGTGAAGAATCGTTTTGGCAGCACGAATGAGGTCGGTGTGTTCGAGATGACGGGGCGGGGCATGACGCCGGTTTCGAATCCGTCGGCGATGTTTCTGGCGGAGCGGTTGCCGAATGCGGCGGGGAGCGCGATCGCCGTGCCGCTGGAGGGGAGCCGGCCGCTGCTGGTGGAGGTACAGGCGCTGGCGAGCCCGACTGCGTTCAGCCAACCGCGGCGGACGGGGAACGGGATCGACTTTAACCGCCTGCTGCTGGTGACTGCGGTGTTGAGCAAGCGGATGGGCCTTTCGCTGAGCGCGCAGGACATATTCGTGAACGTGATTGGCGGATTGCGGGTCGGTGAGCCGGCGGCGGACCTGGCCATCGCGGCGGCGATCACGAGCAGCTACCGCAATGTACCCTTAGCCGCGGATGCGGCGCTGATCGGAGAGATTGGTTTGAGCGGCGAGTTGCGCAGCGTGAGCCAGCTGGCGTTGCGGCTGCATGAGGCGGCAAAGCTCGGCTTCGCGCGTGCGATCGTGCCGCGCCATGCGCTGCGGCGGAAAGGACAGGAGGCGAGCAGCGGCAGAGACGGAGCAGGTTCATCGGACCTGCCGCCGGAAATCGAAGTCATCGGCGCGCGCACGGTATCCGAGGCGCTGGATGCGGCGCTGTTGAAGTAAATTGTCGAACACGGAGAGAGAAGATGTCCAAGTTGACCGAAGTGAATCCATATCAAGCGTATCTACGCGACCTTTTTCACAGTGACGACGCGGATCTGTCCCGGCTGCAAGCAGAGGCAGAGGCCGAGGGGCTCCCGAAGATTAGCATTGGGCCGGAGCAAGGCAAGTTCCTTCAATTGCTGGTGCAGCTGACAGGGGCCAGGAAGGCATTGGAAATTGGTGTACTGGGGGGATACAGCGGGGCGTGGATCGCGCGGGCGCTGCCAGAGGGAGGCAAGCTGATCGGGCTGGAGCTGGAGCGGAAGCACGCCGACTTCGCCTGCATGCAGTGGAAGCGGATGGGGCTGGCCGACAGGATTGAAGTACGAGTCGGTCCGGCGTTGGATTCGCTGCCGGAGCTGGCGGGCGAAGCGCCGTTCGACCTGATTTTCATAGACGCGGACAAGGGGAACTACCCGGCATACCTGGAATATGCAGTGCGGTATAGCCGCCCGGGCACGGTGATTCTGGGGGACAACGTTCATATGGGCGGAAGCGTGGTCGATCCGGAGAGGCAGGACTCAGAGTGGGTGCAGGGGATGCGCAGTTTTGCGCGAACGCTCAGCCAAGACGAGCGGCTCATGAGCACGGTCGTTCCGTATTCGGACGGGCTGGCGATGGCCGTGGTGAAGTGAGGGCGCCTGAGAAGGGGCGTTGAACGGCGCCGGACGTCAGGGGCGTTGCAGGGCGCTACATGCGGTTCCGTGTAACCCTTTGCCAATGATGCGCCTGGGCAGAAACGACAGCCGTCGTTGCGCGTTCCGGCCATTTGCCTGCTGGCGGCGGGGCGGAACAGCTGCAGACTTGCATTTTGAGTCAGTGGGTTATGGTTGGCGGCGCCGCGGATAGACCAGAAGCCCGACTGCAGGTTCGCGACAGGAAATCATACTGAAATACGACGCCGGGGCTTAACGTCAGACGTTAGGCCCCGGCGCTTTTCTTGGCGCGTTATTTCGGGTTCAGCGGGCCAGAAGCGGCCCGAGAGGGCGCCCGCCCAGAAGATGGAAATGGGTGTGGAAGACCTCCTGGCCGCCATGTTTGCCGATGTTGGTGACGAGGCGCCAACCTTCAGAAGCGATTCCCTCACTGGCGGCAAGTTGCCCGGCGACCTGGACGATCCGCCCCAGGATCTTCGCTTGAGCGTCCCCCATTTCGCCAAGATCATTGAAATGCTGATTGGGGACAATCAGCACGTGAACGGGCGCCTGGGCCGAAATGTCCTGAAAGGCGGTAACCAGCTCATCCTGATAGAACTGTTGCGAAGGCACGTCCCCCGCGACGATTTTGCAGAAGATGCAGTTCTCGTTCATTGGGCACCTCTTCCTCGTTTCCGGTTGACGCTTTCTATTTTGTCCTTCATGCTTTGTTCGCGGTCGCAGCGCGTGCCGACCTTCAGGCTGGTCGTAATGCGGGGCGCCCCCATTTCGTGCACAACTTCATGGCATCGTTTCACGGCGGCGAAGACCTCGTCCCACTCGCCTTCGACGTTGGTGCCGTAGGCGTGCATCTGGTGGCTGAGACCTGCGTCTTCGAGGATGTGTTCGCAGGCGGCGACGTATTTTGAGACTGAGACGCCGACACCGATGGGGACGACGCAGAGGTCGATCATCACTTTCATAGCGCTATCCGATGACGATGTTTACCAGTTTATCGGGCACGACGACGACTTTGCGAATCTGCTTGCCGTCCGTCCAGCGTTGAACGTTGTTGGAGGCCAGGGCCTTGGTCTCCAGGTCGTCGGAGGCGGTATTGGGGGCTACCATCAGTTTGTCGCGCACGCGGCCATTCACCTGAACGACGACAGTGATCTCGTCCTCTTTGGCCTTCTGCGGGTCGGCCTGGGGCCATTCCTGCAGGTGAACGCTTGCAGTTTCCGCGCCGGCGGCCAGCCGCTGCCAGAGCTCTTCGCTGATATGGGGAAAGACGGGCGCCATCATCAGTAGCAGGGCGCGCACGGACTCCTGCCAGATGGCGGTCTGTTCATCGCCGGCGTTGGGGCCGGTGAAGGCATCCTTTACTCTGATGAGATGGTTATTGAACTCCATCATGGCGGCGATCGCGGTGTTGAAGCGGAAGCTGCCGAAGTCCTCGGACACTTTCAGGATGGTCTGGTGCAGTTTGCGCTCCAGGGAGCGAATATCGTCTGCGGCTGCGGACGCGGCGGATCCATTGGGGCTCGGCGCGTCAAGGACGACACCCCAGACGCGGTAGAGGAAGCGGCTGACCCCTTCGATGGCGCTGGGGTCCCAGGGCCCGCCGTGTTCCCAGGGGCCGATGAACATGAGGTAGCCGCGGACTGTATCGGCTCCGTAGCGGTCGACGTAATCGTCGGGGTTGACGACGTTGCCGCGACTCTTTGACATGCGCTCGCCGTCGGGGCCGAGAATGATGCCCTGATTGAAGAGGCGCAGCATGGGTTCGTCAAAGTCGACGACGCCCATGTCCCGCAGCGCTTTGGTGAAGAATCGCGTGTACAGCAGGTGCATGGTGGCGTGTTCGATGCCCCCGGTGTACTGGTCAACCGGCAGCCAGTAGCTGCCTCGGCCGCTGTCCCAGGGCATGTCATTTGCCGCCAAGGGCTGGCCGGCTTTGTGGTAGGGGTCGACGTAGGCGTACTGGTACCAGCTGGAGCACATGAAGGTGTCCATGGTGTCAGTTTCGCGTTCGGCGCCGCCACCGCATTGGGGGCACTTGACGTAGCGGAAGCCTTCGTGATAGTTGAGCGGGCTTTCGCCGGTGGGTTTGAACTGGGCATCGTCGGGAAGCCGGACGGGCAGGTCGGCGTAGGGAACCGGGACGGTTCCGCAGCTGGCGCAATGGATCATGGGGATAGGTGTGCCCCACATGCGCTGGCGGCTGATCAGCCAGTCGCGCAGGCGGTAGTTGACGGCGCCGGTTCCTTTATCATTTTCCTCCAGCCAGGCGATGGCCGCTTTGACGCTTTGCCCTTCTTCTTTGCCCACGGCGGCGCCGTTGATGGGCCCGGAGTTTATCATTACGCCATCACCGGGCCAGGCGGACTCCAGGTCGTCGGCGCTGCGAACGTGACCGGCCTCGCTGTCAGGCGGCGGCTGGACAACGAGGACGATGGGCAGTTCGTGCTTTTTGGCGAACTCGAAGTCGCGTTCATCGTGGCCGGGCACGGCCATGATGGCTCCGGTGCCATAGCCCATGAGCACGTAGTCCGCGACCCAGACGGGGATGCGTTCGCCGTTGACCGGGTTGATGGCGTAGCCGCCGGTGAAGACGCCGGTCTTCTCTTTGTCTTCGGCAGTGCGCGCGATTTCATCCAGGCGGGCAGCCTGTTCGACGCAGTCGTCGACCGCGCCGCGCTGCTCGGCAGTGGTGATTTTGTCGACCAGCGGATGCTCCGGCGCGAGGACCATGAAGGTGGCTCCCCAGAGCGTGTCTGGCCGGGTGGTGAAGATCTCGATCGGATCGCCTTCTTCGGTGAGGAAAGTCACTTGCGCGCCGTCGCTGCGCCCGATCCAGTTGGTCTGCATAATCTTCACCGGTTCCGGCCAGTCGATTTTGTCCAGATCGTCGAGCAGTTCTTCGGTGTAGTTGGTGATGCGGAACTTCCACTGGTTCAGATCTTTTTTGATGACGGGTGTGTTGCAGCGTTCGCAGTGACGGTCTTCGCCCCAGACTTGCTCGCGCGCCAGGGTTGTGTTGCATTTCGGGCACCAGTCAACGGGGGCGAATTCGCGGTAGGCCAACCCCATTTCGTAGAGTCTGAGGAAGAACCACTGAGACCACTTGTAGTATTCGGGGTCGCAGCTGACGGCTTCGCGATCCCAGGCCCACATCGCGCCCATGCGGCGCAGCTGGCCCTGCATACGTTCAACGTTGTCGTAGGTCCATTCCTGGGGATGGACGTTGTTCTGGATGGCAGCGTTTTCGGCGGGCAGGCCGAAGGCGTCAAAGCCGATGGGGAAGAAGACGTTGAAACCGCTCATGCGGCGGAAACGTGCGGCTGCGTCGCTGGGCGTCATGGCATACCAGTGGCCGGTGTGCAGGTCGCCGGAGGTGTAGGGCAGCATGGTCAGGGCATACCACTTGGGTTTGCCGGGGATTTCGGCCGTGTCGTAGAGGCCCTGTTCATCCCAGGCGGCCTGCCATTTTGGTTCGATCTCTGCGTGTCTATATCTGTCAGACATCATAGAAGTCTCCTGTCACGGAGGGATTTTGGGCTTGTATGTATCTTTCGGCGGTTGTCAGAAGGTATTGGCGACGCGGCACAGGGCAGACATGCGCGCGTCAGTGCGGATCATGTTGCCTGAATCATGTTTGGTGTTGGGCCCGCTCGGACGCAAGGAATGTGGAACTCAGTTCCCTGGCGCGGGCTAAGTAAGAGCGAGGAGGCCGCCGACAGAGAGCCCGCCGATGGCGAAAGGGACTGGAATACGGGGTTTACGCGCGTCGTATCTCATATTGCGGGCAAGTATACCACGTCTTTTTCTGGTCGCGAAAAGCCGCGAGGGGTTAATACATATGCACGTAAAGAGAATTTTAGGAACGATGAAGAGGAAAGGGACTCCTTGATCGAGCTCAGCGGACAATAGGCAAGAGCCTGACTCGACTTCTGGCTTCGTCCACAACGACCAGCGCGCCTGTTGCAAGGTCATTGCCGTGCTGGTTTAAGGCAGCCAGAATCCCTTCACCGAGGCTGTCAGGCAGTACGTCGGCAGCGCGAACCTGGAGTACACTTGGTCCAGTTGCATGGGAAAGAGCCAGCATTGCGTTGAAGTCAAGGTCGTGCGTGAACACAATTGAGTCGTGCGCCGCAGCCCATTCCATGATCGTCTCGTCGCTGGCCCGAGGGTCGCCGACGCTTGACCAATGAATGGCTGTCAGCCCATGAGCCTCCAGAAACGGCACCCAGAGGGGAGACAAACTCATATCGACCACGACTGTGAGGATCACGGGAGTGAAAGGGGAACTTCCCGTTCTTCCAGCCTCCATGCCGCGTATGCTAAGGCCTGGTCGATGTCTTCGCGCTCAAGGTACGGGTAGGCTGCCAAAATGTCTTCGGTCGTTCGCCCGGCTGCCAGGAGTCCGACGACAGTTCCAGCCGTCACGCGCAGCCCTCGAATGCATGCTTTGCCTCCCATCACGTTCGGGTCGAAAGTAATTCTTGGAAACGCTTCCATGTTCTACCTTTCGCGGTGAACTTCATGCGGTCCGGCATTCAGTACATTGATGCCAGGCAACTGAGTAGGGCGCCGCCTGGCGACGCAACTCATTCAGAAGTCGAACCGTAGTTCATTCCCTCCAGGCGCGACTCAGTTGTCGCTACGAATCAATTTGGTTGCAACTTTGCGGGCGGGAGAATCTTTGCGGTCGGACGACTTACCAAAAGGGAAGTCGAGAAGCCGAAAATTCCAGAAAGGCTGAGCACCCAAGTCATGTGACGATTGCGCAAAAGACTGAGAAGGCGTTGCATTGCTGATCGACTTCGAAATGCCTGGAACAGACGGGCTGAGATTGCCTCGAACATGATGAAGACGTGTACAGTGTACTACAGTGTACTTGACTGGGCTATCGAATGAAGTCGCGGTCAAGGGGAGGCAGACATTTGGCTCCTTCTATTGAACAGTTCCGTTGGAGAGATTAAGTATGGCTCGGACTCACTCGATTCGACTGATCTCTGTCGATCTTGACGGCACACTTTATCGCAGTGATGGGACGCCGGCGCCCGACGGGTTGCGGCAGTTGCAGGCTGCTCGGCGGGCAGGTGTGCGGGTCGTCATCAACACGACGCGCAACGCGGGCAGTGTCGGCCATGTGTGCGCGCAGTTGGGGTCGCGCGATCCGCTGATCTGTACGAACGGGGCGCAGATCTTTGCGGCGCCGGAAGGCCCGGTGTGGGCGTCGTATACGATCCCAATGGTTGTTGCCCGCTCAGTTGCCCGGCTCGCGGATCGCCACGGCTGGGAGATCAGCACCAGCGTGGGCAGCAACAGCTATTTTCGGCAGAGGCCGGGGCAGGCTCTCGGGCCCGTTGAATTGGGTTCGTCCCCAGGCGGGGAAGGCGCGAAGAGCCAGACCCAGGTGATCGTCGTGCGACAGAACGAGGAAGCTCTCGTTGCAGAGCCGAAGCGGATGCTCTTGCATGAACCGGAGGCGATAGTCGCGGCGAAGGAACTCGCCGCGCAGTTCCCGCAGGCATGCCGGACCGAAACGTACTTCGAGCCGGACGGACGGCTGCATTCTCTGTGCATACTGCCGCGCAGAGCCGATAAAGGAACGGCGCTCAGGTTCGTGGCCGGGAGGCTGGAGATTCCTTTCGAGCAGGTCCTCGCCATCGGCGACAACCCGAATGACGCGCCGATGTTTGGCGCAGCTGGCGTCAGCATAGCGATGGGCAACGCGCCGCCTGAAGTCAAGGCCGCGGCCACAGTGGTTGGGCCGTCGAATGATGATGAGGGGGTGGCCTGGGCCGTAAGACGGTTCGTCCTGCAGGACCGGCGCTGACGCTCTGCGGCCGCGCGGGATCGCAGTGTCGTCAGCCTGTTTTTTGGCTACGGGACCGGCAGCCTATTGGTCGACCACTGAGCCGTCGGCGTGGAGGCGCGTTTTGACTGCGCGCGGGACGTAAGGGTGGCGCTCGGCAGCGCCCTCGGCCAGCTCGATACCGATGCCGGGGGCGTCGGGGACAGTGAGGAAGCCGTCTTCCTGGGCCAGGGCGGTCTTGACGATTTCGCTCTTGGGCGGCACGTCCTCGCCGATGGGGTACTCCTGGAGGGCGAAGTTGGGGATGCAGGCGGCCAGTTGGATGCAGGCGGCGGTGCTGACGGGGCTGAGCGGGTTGTGGGGGACGACCTGAACGTGGAAGGCTTCGGCGAGGGCGGCGATCTTTTTGGCGTGGCTCAGCCCGCCGACCATGCAGACGTCGGGGCGCACGAATTGGACGGCGCCGCGCTGCAGGAGGGCCTGGAATTCCCAGATGCTGTGGAGGCGTTCGCCGGTGGCGATGGGGATGCCGATCTTTGAGGCGACGAGCGCCATTTCGTCCAGGTTGTCGGGCGTGACGGGATCTTCGTAGAAGAAGGGGTGGTAGGGCTCGATGCCGCGGCCGAGCACGATGGCTTCGCTGGGGGTGAGGCGGCGGTGGATTTCGATACATAGGTCGACGTCGCGGCCGACAGCCTGGCGGTAGGCGGCAACGGTTTCGATGGCGTCCTCGATCATGTCGACGTGGGTCTTGAAGTAGGGCAGGTCGCGGCTGTCGTCGAGGAAGGGCGTGAGGTGGCCGACGGCGGTGAAGCCACGCTTGCGGGCGTCGGCGCAACCGGCGATGAGCTCTTCCTTGGTTTGGCCGAAGACGTGGTAGTAGACGCGGGCTTTGTCGCGCACTTTTCCGCCGAGAAGCTGGTAGGCGGGGACGCCGAAATGCTTGCCGGCGATGTCCCAGAGGGCGATGTCGACGGCGCTGAGCGCGCCCATGACGGCGGCGCCGCGGAAGTGGCTCCAGCGATAGAGGTACTGCCAGTGGTGCTCGATGCGGAGGGGGTCCTGGCCGATCAGGTAGCGCTTGAAGGTTTCGACTGCGCCGGCTGACGCTTCGAGGAAGCCCCAGGCGCCGGATTCGCCGAGGCCGGTGATGCCAGCGTCCGTTTCCACTTCTACGAACAGGTAGCGGTCAACAAAGATGGTCCGGACATCGGTGATTTGCATGTTGATCTCCCTCTAGCGGCTGTCAATCGCCCAATTGCGGGCGGTCAGGCCGTTGCGGATACGCCAGGTCAGCAGAGTGTGGAGAAGCTCCTCTTTGCGCGCCGCGTGGGCAGGGTCATCCCACAGGTTTACGACTTCCTGCGGGTCATTGGCCAGGTCGAAGAGCTGGCCGTACTGTTCGCCGACAAAGTGAACCAGTTTCCAGTCTTTCGTACGCGCCATGGACATGTACTCGGCGGGAAGGAGCCCATCGCGGCAGTGCTCGGCGAAAACTGTTTCCCGGCCGTGCCAATCGGCGCCTTCGAGGGCGGGCAGGAGGGATTCGGCCGCGAAGTCCTCCGGCGTCTCGAGCCCTGCCAGGTCGAGAATGGTGGGTCCCAGGTCGAAGAGGGAGCAGAGCTGGTTGAGCGTGCGGCCTCCGGGGAAACGGTTGGGCGCCCAGACGATGGTTGGAACGCGGGTGATGATGTCGTACATCGTCCATTTCTGGCTGTGCCCGTGGTCGCCCAGGCAATCGCCGTGGTCCGACGTGAAGATGACGACGGCGTTATCAAGGTAGCCCTGTTCTTCAAGCGCGGTGAGTAGCTCGCCCACTTTTTCATCGATCATGGAGACGTTGGCCATGTAATATGCGCGCTGGCGCTGGCGCTGCTCAGGCGCCGGGTCGAGGAGGTGCATGACGGAGTCGTGATCCACCTCGGAGTTGTGGACGCGCATCTCCTGGAAAGGGGGAGGCTGGCCGTCGAGTTCTTCCTCGGTCACTTCCTGGACGGGCAGCTCCTTTTCCATGTAGGGCTGGCTGAAGCGGGGGCTCGGGTCGTAAGGAGGATGGGGGCCGGGGAAGCCTACCTGAAGGAAGAGGGGTCCGTCGGGTTTGGGTTTGTTGCGAAGCCACCAGGTAGCGAAATCGCCGACGAACATGTCTGAGTGCAGTTCTTCGGGCAGCTCCCAGTCAAAGGCGCCGAGGGATTCGTTGTAGTCGTCGCGCTGGCGGTAGAGGACGCGTTGCTGTTTCACATGGCCGCGGGCACGGAGGGCCTTGTCCCATTCGTCGAAGTAGTAGCGGCCTTCGAGGTAACGATCCTTGTTCTCGACGACGTAGCGCTCGTGAAAGCCGAGGGGCGTTTCGAAGGGCGAGGTGTGCATTTTGCCGACGTTGACGCAGTGGTAGCCGCCGGCGTTGAGGTCTTCGACCCAGGAGCGTGTCCAGCGGTCGCCGTTCTTGAGGATGCCGGTGGTGTGGGGGTAGTAGCCGGTGAAGAGGCTGGCGCGTGCGGGCGCGCAAGAAGGCGCGGTGATGTGGCAGTTGGTGAAGCTCACCCCTTCGTGGACGAGGCGATCGAGGTTGGGTGTGTCCATGTAGTCGAAGCCCAGCGCGTTAATGGTGTCGAAGCGCTGCTGGTCGGTGATGATGAGGATTATGTTGGGACGGCTGACGGCCATGCGGGTGGGCTCCAGAAGGGGGTTACTGCGCCGCGGCGGCGCGAAGGGTCTCTTTCTTTTCTTCGACGCGGAAGCATTCATACTGGTTGTCGCGCATGAAGCGGCGGGCCAGGTCGATGGCCTGGGACTCGGTGAGGAGGCCTTCGGAAATCTCGGCTTGCATTGTCCTGGTGAACCAGTTTCGGGCCTGCTTGGCGTAGGCGAGGGCGGCGCCTGGGAAGCCGGTATCGCCGCCGAAGAGGAACAGTTTGTTGGCGGGGGCGGCATGGATGAAGCGGCGCACGAACTCCATGGAGCTGTAGGGGTTGATGCTCCATGCCCAGCAGAGATCGGCATAGACGTTGGGGTAGTGCTTGGCCAGGGCGACCAGCTCCTCGGTGTAGGGGTAGGCGATGTGCATGAGAACGAAGCGGGCGTCGGGGTATTTGGCGAGTAGCGGGCAGAGGTTGCCGCTGCGGATGTAGTCGACGGGCATACGGCTGTGGCCGGCGTAGTAGCCGGTATGCAGCTTCATGGGCAGGTCATGTTCGATGCACAGTTCGACGCCGCGGGCCCAGCACCAGTCGCCGAGGCAGAGCCTGGCGCTTTCTTCGATCTCTTCGCCATCGCGCAGGTAGACGTCGAGGGCGGCGGCGGCCTCCCGGTCGCTGCGTTCCTGCCAGCGCAGGGTGCGGTTGTAGGCGTGCTGGGCTTTGACGGCGATGGCGGGAGTAGAGAATTTCTGGAAAATGGTTTCCATGACCCGCTTGAAGGAGTGAAGGTCGGTGATTTCCTGGCCTGTGTGTTGGGCGATCTCCTCGTGGTTGGGTTGCCCGGAACACATGGCGGCCCAGGAGATGTCGTTGAAGAAGAAGTCTGGACCTGAAAGGTCGGGCGTCACCTGGATTGAGAAGGCGTCGGTTTGGATGTGGTCCAGATTTGCCTCGTCGCGGAGCAGGCGCAGGCGATCGCCGGGCCGGTTGAGGGCGGCGTTCCGCTCCTGGGCGGCGGCGATGGAGTCGGGCGTCAGTTCATCGAGGTTGTAGAGCTCTTTGGCGATGATGCTGACGGCTTCGCCATAACCGGTATGCTGGGCGCGGGACCAGGCCTCCTGGACGCCGGCAAAGCGGGCGGCCACGTCGGGGTCGTCCTGGTCGGACAGTTTGTTGAGGGCCTCCTGGGACGCTCCGGCCACGAAGAGATCGGCGCCGACGTAGTTCTGGAAGAGTTGGCAGAGGATGTCGGGGCTCTCGTTGAGGTAGGCTTCTTCGCGCCACATGTGCTCGTGGGTGTCGACGAGTGGCGTCTGTTGGATGAAGGCGGCGATATCTGTCTGTGAAGTCATGGGCGGTTTCAACTCGCTTTCAGTTTGGCCTGCCATTGCTTACGGAATTTGGCCACTTTGGGCCGGATCACGAAGAGGCAATACGGTTGGAATCCGTTGTCTCGGTAGTAGTTCTGATGGTAGGACTCGGCGACGTAGAAGGTGACGAGAGGGACGAGTTCGGTCACGATGGGGGCGTCCCAGATCTGGGGGGCGTCTTCGCGGATCATCTCCTCAGCGACGGCTTTCTGCCGCTCGTCATGGTAGAGGATGATGGATCGGTACTGGGGTCCAACGTCGTTGCCCTGGCGGTTGGGTGTGGTGGGGTCGTGGGATGTAAAGAAGACTTCGAGGATTTCGCGAAACGAGACAATGGCCGGGTCGAAGGTGATCTGGATGACCTCGGCGTGGCCGGTGGTCTTGGAGCAGACCTGTTCGTAGGTTGGGTTATGCAGGTGACCGCCGGCGTAGCCGGACAGGACCTGGCTTACACCTTGCAGCTCTTCGTAGAGGGGCTCAAGGCACCAGAAGCAGCCTCCGCCCAAGGTGGCGACTTCCTGGGCACTTCCGTTATTCTCGGTCATTGCAGGCACTCCCTCACTATTGAACCCACGATGGGCAGCTTTCTCACGATGCGCGTTGTTGACGCGGCGGGCAGGTTAAGGGCACGGAGGCTGATGGATGTATCTTACCGCAGGTGGAGCGGGAATCCAACCGGGATCGGGATTTTGGGGATTTGCAGGATTGGTGGGAGCAAGGTTGGGGCGATTCGGTTGGGTTGGGGGATGGCTTCTGCTTGCTATGTGGACGATCTGTGATATGTTTCTGGCGCGGGCGGGAAATGGACGGCGCTCGCGATCACGTGAATAAAGGAAGGGGACAGATGATTCAACTTGCTGAGATGCTGCCGCCGGAGCCTTCGCCGCTGTGGACGCTTGTCAAACAGTGCGGGGTCAACAAGGCGGTGGGGGCGATGGACATGTCGACGATCGATCACCCGGACGCGGATATGAGGCCGTGGGGATTCATGAGCCTGGCGCGGGTGAAGAGCGCGTACGAGAACGCCGGTTTTCGGTTGGAGGTATTGGAGAGCAGGCCGCCGTTGAACAAGGCGAAGTTGGGGCTGCCGGGGCGGGACGAGGAGATTGAGACGGTGCGCGAGCTGCTCCGCAACATGGGCCGCCTGGAGATTCCGGTGTGGTGCAGCGAGTGGATGCCGATATTCAACTGGATGCGGACGGCGACGACGATTCCGGAGCGGGGCGGCGCCCTGGTGACGGGTTTTGACTACGACGTGATGCGCAACGCGCCGCTCACCGAATACGGCGAGGTGAGCGAGGCGCAGCTGTGGGACAATCTGAAGTATTTCCTGGAAGCAGTTGTGCCGGTGGCGGAAGAGGCGGGCGTGAAGATGGCGATGCATCCGGACGACCCGCCCCTGTCGCCGATCCGGGGCCTGGGGCGGATTATGCGCAGCGTAGAGAATTTCCAGCGCCTGATCGACCTGGTTCCCAGCCCGGCCAATGGCATCTGTCTGTGCCAGGGCAACTTCACGTTGATGACCGACGACCTGCCGGCGGCGATCCGCCAATTTGGCGAGCAGGACAGGATATACTTCGTCCACTTCCGCGACGTGCGGGGCGTGCCGGAGAAGTTCAACGAGACGTTCCACGACAACGGGAAGACGGATATGCTGGCCTGCATGGAGGCCTATCGCGACATAGGCTTCGACGGCGTGCTGCGGCCGGATCATGTGCCGACGATGGAAGGGGACAGCAACGATCACGCCGGCTATTCTTCGATTGGCAGGTTGTACGCGATCGGCTATATACGCGGATTGCGGCAGGCGGTGTACGCGGCGTAGTTAGTTTCCCATGTTAGAGCTCGACCATCCACTCGAAGATAATGTCGTCAATGTCGGGCAGTTTTTCGTGGCCGTAGTCGGGGTAGATGACGGTGCGCTTGGGCGACGTGATCTTGTTGTATGCGGCGTATTGGGTGGAGGGCGGGCAGACCTGGTCCATGAGGCCGACGCCCATCAAGATTTCGGCGCGGATGCGGGGCGCGAGGTTCTGCACGTCGATATAGCCCAGGCGGGTGAAGACCTCTTCTTCGCGTTCGTGGCGCGGATCGAAGTTGCGGAACCATTCGCGCAGTTCGGCGTAGGCGTTCTGGTCCATGTCGAGGTCCCAGACTCTTTTGTAGTCGCAGAGGAAGGGGTAGATGGGTGCGGCGCGTTTGACGCGTGGTTCGAGGGAGACGCAGGCGAGGGTCAGCGCGCCGCCCTGGCTGCCGCCGGTTGCGCCGACGCGTTCGGAATCGACGTCGTCCATGTCCATGACGACTTGCGCGAGGCGTGCGGTGTCCAGGAAGGTGTGGCGGTAGAGCAGGTCTTCAGGTTCGCCGGCGAGGCCGCGCACGATATGTCCGCGCAGCGTCCAGCCGGGGACGCCGCCGACGTCGACGGAGCGGCCGCCGCCCTGGCCGCGGCAGTCGAGGGCAGCGACGGTAAAGCCGGCGGCAACGTAGCCGAGTTTGCACTGCCAGTCGCCGGCGTTGCCGCTGTAGCCGTGAAACATGAGAAGGGCGGGATGGGGTTCCTGGGCGGCGCGGGGTCGCAGCAGTTTGGCGTGGACGCGGGCGCCGCGGGTCCCCGTGAAGTAGAGGTGGAAACATTCGGCGTAGGGGGCCTGGAAGTCGGCGGGGACGAGCTCCACGTCAGGATCGACTGAGGCGAGCTCAGCGAGAGCGGCGTCCCAGTATTGGTCGAAGTCTGAGGGACGGGGGTTGGTGCCCTGGTAGGTAGTGAGTTTGTCGAGCGGCATGTCAAAGAGCAGAGGCATGGTGTTTTCCTTTGCATGAGTGGAGGGACCGATGGGCGCTGCTGATGCAGTGTAATAGCAGCGCGGCGCTTGTATTGTCGCGTCAGATGGGCGTAGACTGCAAACCGGTGGGCAGAAGGAAGTGGAAGGAAGCGGAAAGGGGCCTGGGACGAAAAGGGGGTGCGCGGCGCAGCATGATCTTGGGCCGCCAACCGTGTCGGGGCAGGGCACGACTGCCTGGGTTTCAAGACGGGTTGGGCGGGGGGCCACTTTGTAACCTTACCGCACAGTCGCAGCGGGGCGTGACCATAGGGGGGCGTTGCGGGGGGAATCCCCCCGCACAAGGGAGCCCGCTTGCGGGCGACCGCCCAAAAGAGCAGTGGCCAGTGGTCGGTGGTCGATGGTCGGTTTACAGTGGGTTGGCGGCGCGGGAACTGGCGGGGCGGTTTTGACCAGTGGGGAAGAATCGGGTAGGATATGCGCGTTTTGGTCGGGCGCTGAATTCCCACTTGCGTAGTGTTACCAGAGGACTTTTTTTGCGGCGACCGCGGACTCGGTTCAGGTGAACCGACTTGGACCTTGCGTCTTTGTCGGCCCTTGTCGAGCGCCCGGGAGCCGTTCCGTCTCAGCGCACGGGAATTCGGGCAGGGTCAGATTGGCGTTTTCGGGACGGCGCTTGCCAACTTCCGAGAGGCGCGAGGATGAGCAGGGCGGATTCGGTCGGGGTTGTACGATTTCCAGATTGAAGGCACAGAAAAGAGAGAGAACTCAAGATGAAGAACGAACTGTCGGCGTGGGATGCACTCAAGTTTCGTTGTATTGGACCACCGCGCGGCGGCCGCGTGGTGGCGGCGGCAGGACATCCGACCGATAAGAATGTTTTCTATTTTGGCGGGGTGGCCGGCGGGGTCTGGAAGACGGTTGACGGCGGGCAGTACTGGGAGAACATTACGGACGGGCAGTTCGCTGTGTCTTCGGTGGGCGCGCTGGCGGTATCGGAGGCGGACCCGAATGTCATCTATGCGGGGACGGGTGAGTCGACGATCCGGCTGGATGTAAGCTGGGGGGACGGGGTATACAGGTCCACTGACGGCGGTGAGACGTGGAAGAACGTAGGGTTGAGGGACAGCCACCATATTGGGGAGATCCGCATCCATCCTCGCGACCCCGACGTGGCGTATGTGGCGGCGCTGGGGCATGCGTTCGGGCCGAACGACGAGCGCGGCGTGTACAGGACGACTGACGGAGGCGCCTCCTGGGAGCGCGTCCTGCATGTGAGCGAGAGGGCGGGGGCGGTGGACCTGGCGCTGGATGTGAACAATCCCCGCATACTCTATGCTTCGATATGGCAGGTACACCGTCACTTCTGGGAATTGATCAGCGGCGGCCCGGACAGCGGGCTGTGGAAGTCGTCTGACGGCGGGGACAGTTGGACGGATATCAGCCGCAACCCAGGCCTGCCGCAGGAGGGGGTCCTGGGGAAGATTGGTGTGTCGGTCTCTCCGGCGCAGCCGCGGCGGGTGTGGGCGATCGTCGAAGCGGAGGGGGACAAGTCGGGCGTTTACCGTTCTGATGACGGCGGGGCGAACTGGGAGCAGTTGACCAATAACCAGGATTTGCTCAACCGGCCGTGGTATTACATGCACATCTTTGCGGATTCCCAGGACCCGGACACCGTCTATGTAAATAATCTGAAGATGTGGAAGAGCATTGACGGCGGCAAGAATTGGGAAGATATTGCGACCCCGCACGGGGACAATCATGATCTGTGGATCGATCCGGCGGACCCGCAGCGGATGATCAACGGAAACGACGGCGGCGCCTGTGTCAGCTTTAACGGCGGCGACACGTGGAGCACGATCTACAATCAGCTGACGGGGCAGTATTACCATTTGGACGTGGACAATCAGCTGCCGTACCGCGTTTACGGCACGCAGCAGGACAACTCGAGCATCTCAGTGCCGAGCGCGACGGAGAAAGGCGCGATCCCGTGGGGAGACTGCTACCCGGCGGGCACGGGGGAGAGCGGGTACATCGCCGTCAAGCCGGATGATCCCAACATTGTTTACGTGGGAGCGGTGGGGTCTTCGCCGGGGGGCGGGGGCGCGCTGCAGCGGTACGATCACCGCACGAAGCAGATTCGGCTGGTGACGGTGTGGCCGGAGCCGTTCAGCGGGTTCGGCGCCAAGACGATGAAGTACCGTTTTCCGTGGACGTTTCCGATTCTGTTCAGCCCCCATGACAGCAATGTTCTGTATACCTGCGGCAACCACGTTTTCCGCACGACGGATGAGGGCAGTTCGTGGGAGGTCCTGAGCCCGGATCTGACGCGCAACGACGAGAGCAAACTGGAGGCTTCGGGCGGGCCGCTTACGCTGGATACGAGCGGGGCAGAGCACTATTGCACGATCTCGGTGTTTATCGAGTCGGCGCATCAGAAGGGGTTATTCTGGGCCGGAAGCGACGACGGGTTGGTGCATATCAGCGAGGACGGCGGAGACAACTGGCGCGATGTGACGCCGCCGGATTTGCCGGAGTGGAGCTTCGTGACGGTGATAGAGCCGAGCGCGCACGATCCTGCCACGGTCTATGTGGCGGCCACGCGTTACAAGCTGGACGACTATAGCCCGTATCTGTTCAAGACGACGGACCTGGGCCGGAGCTGGCAGCGGCTGGACGCTGCGTTCCCGCAGGGGGAGATCACGCGCATGTTGCGTGCGGACCCGGCGCGTGAGGGCCTGCTGTACGTGGGGACGGAATCGGGTGTATTCGTTTCCTTCGACGATGGGTCTTCGTGGCAGAGGATGCCGGGGAATCTGCCGGTTGCGCCGGTCTACGACATGGCGGTCAAGGACGATGACCTTGTGGTGGCGACGCACGGTCGAGCCTTCTGGGTTCTCGATGATCTCACGCCTTTGCGGGAGGTCAGTTCGCTGGACGAAAGCGAGGAAGAAGGGGCGCGGCTGTTCCCCCCGCGCAGGACTCTGCGGAGGTGGCTGCCCTGGAGCGTTGGGCCGGCGCGCGGGGAAGGGCGCAGCTATGGGCTGGCATTCGGCCAGTTGATCACGTACAGGGACGAGAAGGACGTGAACGGGGACTACGTGCGGCGGATCATTGACGGCGGCGAAAATCCGCCGCAGGGCGTGCTTGTCCACTATACCCTGCCGGAAGGCGCGAAGGAGGTCTGCCTGACGTTTCTGGACGCTGACGGCAATGAGATCCGTTCCTATGGGCCCAGGCCGGCGGAGTCTGACTCGGAGGAGGAGGAAGCCCCCTCTGCGCAGTACGTCACCACCAATGCCGGACTGAATCGATTTGTCTGGAGTATGCGCTATGCCGATGCCGAGGAGCTGCCGGGAGACCCCTTCACGGAGAAGAGCATCACGGGGGCGCTGGCGCCACCGGGGGAATACCAGGCGCGGCTGACGGTTGACGGCGTGAGCCAGACGGAGACGTTTGAGATTTACATCGACCCAGGCGTGAATGCCAGCGAGGAAGCAATGCAGGCCCAGTTTGACATGTGGCAGGAGGTGAACGGAAAGCTGTCGGAGACGCACCGGGCGGTCAAGCGGCTGCGGCGGGCGCGGGCGCGTGTGAAGACGATGGCGGAGATGGTGGCGGAGAGTGAAGCCGACGAGGAAACGAAGCGCGCGGTCCAGGAGAGGGCGGACCAAATCGCTGAGCAGCTGGGCGAGGTTGAGTCTGAGCTCGTCCAGCCGGAGGCAAAGGTGGCCTTTGACCGGTTGCGGCTGCGGACGATGCTCAACGCCAAGCTGCACAATCTCATCAGCGTGATTGCCGCTGCGGACGCGGCCCCGCCGCGCCAGGCCCATGATGTTTTCGAGGAACTGAGCATACAGGTGGATTCCCAGTTTGACAAGCTGGAGTCGATTTTGGGAGAGAGTGTGTCAGACTTCAATGCGGCGGTGCAGGCGGCTAACGTGCCTCCGGTCGTCGTGTAGAATCTTCCAGATGCGTAACCTAAATGTCGGACGCAAGAGCGCAGGGATCCCTGCGCTCTTGCGGATTTCTTTCGCGGACTTCATTGTTCGCAGCGCCTATCAGATGGGCAAGACGCCGCTGCTGCCGATCTTCGCGGCTTCGCTGGGCGCGTCGGATGCCCTGCTGGGCGTAATTGTTTCGGTCTCGACGCTGACAGGCATGGCGACGAAGCCACTCTTCGGTCTGCTCTCTGACCGGATGGGGCGACGGTTGTGGCTCTTGATAGGGACGCTCATTTTTGCGGGCGTGCCCTTTCTGTACACGTTCATCGAGACTCCGGGCCAGCTGGTGGCCATTCGCCTGCTGCATGGTACGGCGACGGCAATCTATGGCCCGGTCACGGTTGCGTATGTGGCGGAACGGGGCGGCAGGCGAAAGGCGGAGAGGCTTGGGTGGTTCGGAATGGCGCGCAGCGGGGGATACCTGATTGGCCCGGCGGCGGCGGGCTGGCTGCTGCTTTCGCTGGACCCGGTTGCGGTCTTTACGTTGATCGGCGTGTTGAGTATGGCGGCGTTTGTGCCGGTGCTTTGGTTGGGAGGGGATGGGCGTCGGAGGCAGGGGCAGGATGCGCTGCATTCCAGGCCGGAAGGCAGGGGGGCAGGCAACTGGGTTAGTGACTTCGGGGCAGTGGGGAGGTCTTTCAAGCGGGAGGCGGCGGTGGCGGCGACGCCTGCGGTGTGGCTTTCGGGCGCGTTGGAGGCGGCGGTGTATGTGGTGACCTACGTGATCAAGGCGTTTCTGCCGATTTACGCTCTGACGGCGGGGTACACGACTGCGGAGATCGGGCTGTTTTTCAGCGCGCAAGAGGGCGTTTTGATCCTGCTAAAGCCGTGGGGCGGGCGGTTGGGCGATCGGCTGGGCCATCTGCGGGCCGTATCGCTGGGGATGGTCTGCCTGGCACTAACGCTGCCATTTCTGCTGGCGGCGGGCGGGACGGTGGGGCTGTTGGCGGTTGCGGCGGCAATGGGCGTGGCGCAGGCGTTGATCTTCCCGGCGACGGTGGCATTGATTGCGGAGCAGGCGCCGGCGGGCCAGGTGGGCGCGGGGATGGGGCTGGCCGGCTCGCTCAAGAATGGCGGCAAGGTGGCTGGACCGGTGTTGGGGGGCCTATTGATTGGCGGATTGGGGTACGGCGGGATGTTCTGGTCGTTTGCGGGAATGCTGCTGGCGGGGGCGTTGGCGCTGTATTTCCGTTCGTATCGCATTGAAATTGGGACGAAGGCGTGGAAGGGTAGGGGAACTGCGGGGAGGGGCGGGGAACTGCAGGGAACTGCGCGAGGAACTGGGTGGCGTATCTGAGAGGGGGAGAGTCTCTCAGCGGAGGGGGCGGGGATGAGCGCCCAGCTGGCGGCTAGGCGATGTGTGCCCGCCTGACTCTTGAGAGCATGAGCAGGGACAGTTCGACGAGCAGGGCGGCGGAGGCGGTGAGAAGGGTTGCGCGGAGGCCGATGGTTTCGCCGAGCGCGCCGCCGATGAAAGCGCCGATGGTTGCCACACCGAAGAGCAGGAAGCGACGGGCTGCGGTGACGCGGCCGAGTAGGCGCACCGAGGTGATTGCCTGGCGCAGGCTGAGTTGATTGACGAAGTAGATGGCGCTGCCGAAGCCGACCAGCGCGCGGGCGACGCCGGCGGCAGCCAGTTCGAAGCCGGTCAGGTCGGCGCCGGCCAGCAGCAGGCTGCCGGCGATCCACAGAAGCTTTCCCAGGACGAGTGTTTTGCCGGCCTGGAGGACGCGCGCCAGGTTTCCGGCGAGCAGCGCGCCAATGAGGGAGCCGACACCGCCGCAGGCGGCAACGATTCCGATGACGGTCGGCGTGAAGTTGAGCTGGTCGACGAGAAAAAGCATCTGCACAGCTGAAGAGATCGAGCCGGCGAGCATCCCCAGACTTGAAGTAACTGTGAGCGCTCTCAGCAGAGGCGTTCGAAGTAGCTCGTTTATTCCCTCCCCGACTTCCTTATAGATCAGAATCGCGGCGGACCGGAATCCCGCGGCGGCGGCTTCTTCGTCGTTGCGCTGCGTTGCGGGCTGCGCTTCTTCCTCTTTGAGGCCCCTCAGGGCGAGGGCAGAGAGGAGGTAGGACAGGGCGTCGAGGAGAATCGTTCTGGGCGCGCTGAAGAGCTGCACGAGACCGCCGGCCGCGGCGGGTCCGGCGATGGCGATCACGGCCTCGCTGGTGGAGAGTTTGCTGTTGGCGTCAACCAGCTGGCTCTTCTTGACAAGAGCGGGCAGAACGGAAATGGCCGCGATCTGGAAGAAGACGGTGAGTGTACCGACGGCAAATGCGACGATCCAGATATGTGAGAAGGATAGCTGGCCGAGCCAGGCGGCTGCGGGAATGGAGAGGAGGAGGACGGCCCGTCCGAGGTCGGACCAGACGAGTATTGGCCTGCGGGGGACTCTGTCCACCCAGACGCCGGCGAGGAGGCCGAAGAGCAGGTTGGGCAGAGAGCTGGCGGCGGCAAGCAGACCCATCTGCGCGGGCGTTGCGCCGAGAACGAGAACGGCTGCCAGGGGCAGGGCGACGTTGGTGACGGCTGTCCCGGCGCCCGAGGTGACGTGCGCGATCCAGAGCCTGGTGAATGCCCGGTTGCGCCAGAGTGGGCCGGAGAGAGTCATTGGTCAAGGCGCGGCTGGAGCCTGAGGCTCAAGCTGGCGCGCGATCCAATCCTGGACGGCGTCAGCGGCGTTTTGGATGGTGGCGTCGGTCGTGTCCAGCAGGGTTAAGGGGGACGTCTGATTCGGGCCCTCCTGTTGGAGCCAGCGGTTGAAGTCCAGCTGTTCTTTGAGCTGCCGCTGCTGGCTGCTCTTGCGCCATGCGGGCCGGGCGAGGAGACGGAGGCGAAGCTCGTTTTCGTCACAGACGAGGGCGAGGTAGCGGACGCGGCTGAAGTAGCGTCGTTCGAGGCAGGATTCGATGTTTTCGGGCACGGCAAAGCCGGCGCCGAAAAGGACCACGGGCCGTCCGCTCTGGCCGATGTTTTTTGCCAGGCGCAGCCAGGTCTCGAAGAATCTGCGGTGGCCGTCGGTTGGATTCTCGAACTCTTGCAGCCAGAGGAGGTCGGCTTCGAGGAGGACGGCTGCGGTGACACGGCCTGTAAGCTGCTTAAGGATGGCGCTCTTGCCGGTTGCGCTGGCGCCGCCGACCAGGAGGAGGGGCTGGCGCAGGAAGGGATGGTTGTGTCCACAGTGCGGGCAAGCGGCCAGGGCGGACCGTGTCACCTGCCGGAGGTCGGGCTGGACATAGGGCGGGGCGGGTTCGACGACGCCGGCCGGTTCGGTTACGGTCTTGTCGACGCGATAGAGGCCGCAGCTGGGACAGACGTTGAACATGTTGTATACGCGGCCCCCTGCGGCGGCCAGATTGCTGGCGGTGCGGGCGAGGATTGGGGAAGCAAGCGGGAATCGGCACAAGTTGCCAGTTCCCTGTTTGCATATTATCATGGCTTGGGCGGAGGGATGAAGATTCCTGATCTTCGATCCCTCTTTCCTTTTATGAGTCTGCGGCGGGGCCGGGAATAGGCCTGAGGCGGCGGGCCTCACGGGTTGGTCCGGGCGATCTTCAAGCGGCGGAGGGTTCATTCAGGCCCTGAAGCCAGACAGTAGCGATGAAAATGGCGAAATGATAAGAGACGAACGGGTTCAATCCTTCCCCCAGACTATATTCCGGCGCGAGTTTTTGACGAACACGGTATTTCTGGTCGCGGGCGGGCACTTTGTGCTGGAGCTTTTTCATCAGTACCTGCCGGTCTTCTTTCCTCTGTTCCGCGCTGAGTATGGGCTGAGCTATGGGCAGATCGGCGTGGTGACGATGGTCGGGACGACGACAATGGCGCTGGCGCAGCCGTTTTTCGGCTACTTCATCGACCGGTGGGATGCGCGGCGCATCACGGCGCTGAGTGTGGTCTGGCTGGGGCTGATCATGGCTGTGCTGGGCTTCAGCAGCAACTATTGGACTCTGCTCTTGGGGGTGGCGCTGGCCGGGTTTGGCTCGGCGGCGTTTCATCCGGCGGGGGCATCGGTCGTTACGAAGGCCACTGTTGACGGGAGGAGAGGGCGCGCGGTCTCCTTTTTTGCGGTCGGGGGAAATTTGGGTTCGGCGGGCTCTCCGCTGTTGCTGGCATTTGGATTAGGGTTGCTGGGCCTGAGAGGGACGGTTGTTCTCCTGCCGCTAGTGTTGATTGCGGGCATCTGGCTGGTCGGCGGGCTTGGAAGCGAGAGCCGCGGAGACCGCGAGGCGCACCGGCAGCGGCAGTCGCGGGCGGGGCAGGGCTTTCTGCTGGGATTAGTCCTGATCACAGTTTTTGCGATGACCAGAGCGTGGTTCCAGCTAAGCCTGATCACCTATCTGCCGACGCTGCTGGAGGATCGCGGGTATTCGGTCGTGTATGGCGGGCAGATGCTTTTTGTCATGTCGCTGTTGGTCGGGGTGGGCAGCCTGTTTGGCGGCATCCTGTCAGACCGATTTGGGCGCTGGCAGGTGTTGCTGGCCTGTTTCGCCCTGCTGGGGCCGGCATACTGGTTGTTCATTCACGCGGGCGGCAGCGCGCAGTTCATCTACGCGGGCGCGATTGGGTTTTTGCTGGGCTGTACGTACCCGACCACTGTCGTGATTGCACAGGAGGTATGGCCGCGAGGGCTGGCGATGGCATCCGGCCTGGTGATGGGGCTGGGTTGGTGGCCGGGGGGCCTGGGCGCCACCTTGACCGGATGGCTGGCGGATCAGATGACGCTGGACAGGGCTCTGGAGGGCCTGGTCGTTGCGCCGGTATTGGGGGCTCTGCTGATCGCGGTCTTTGCTTTGGCGCTGACCAGGCGCGGGGGCCTGTCGATGGAGACGACTCGCGGGACGTCGTAGCAATAGGAGTATCGGGATGTCAGATTCGCTGCCTGTATTGATGGATGTGGACACCGGCGGCGACGACGCGCTGGCGTTGCTGCTGGCGATGGCGTCGCCGCAACTGGATGTACGGGGCATCACATGTGTGGCCGGGAACTGTTCGTTGGAGCAGGTTATCAGGAACACGCTTGCGCTGCTGGACGCGATCGGCGCAGGGACGACACCGGTGGCGGCAGGGATGGACCGGCCGATGGTAGCGCCGGGGCTGGCGGCGCCCGCGCTGCATGGCAGCGATGGGATGGGCGATCTGGGGCTGCCGGCGCCGCGGAGAAAAACGGTGGACGTCCATGCGGTTGAGTTCCTGCGGAATTCGCTGTCGGAGGCTTCCGAGCCGATGACTTTGATCTGTCTTGCCCCGTTGACCAATATTGCGATGCTGCTGCGGATGTATCCGCAAATTGGAGAGAAGATAGGACGGCTCTATGTGATGGGGGGCACATACGCCGCGCCGGGGAATACGACGGCGGCGGCGGAGTTCAACGTTCGGTACGATCCGGAGGCGGCTGCCGTTGTTCTGCAGAGCGGGCTGCCGGTAACGCTGTATCCGCTGGATCCGTTCATCCAGGTGGGGTATACGCGTGAAGAGGCGAGGGCGCTGTCGCGAGCGGAGGGGGCAGGCGCGCGGATTGCCGGCGGCATTGGGTTGCATTATTGCCGTTTTTTTGGGGCGGACTTTTCGCTGATCGGGGACGCGGGGACGGTTGCCGCGGTGATCGATCCGGAGGGAGCGACGGTGGAGCGCCGGTCGATGCACGTGGAGCTGGCAGGGAGCGCGACGCGAGGGGCAACGGTCTTTGACCGGCGCAGCGCAATGCAGCGCGAGGATGGGACCGACGGATGGGCGACGCTCGATGTTATCACAGGTGTGGACGCGCCCCGCTACCGGCGCTTGATGGCGACCGCCCTGGGTGCGGCGGAGGCTTTGGCGGATTAGGGCAGTATTGCATTTTTCTTAGCTGGTCGTTTCGAAGCCAGGAGTTGGCCGGGCTAGCGACGGATCCTTTTGGATTTGGCTCTGCTTAGGGAGAAACACGAATACTCGTTTCGCCGCTTACGGGGGACGTCCTTACGGTTCGGGACGACCCTCGTTTTTTTCTTGGACAGGAATGTGTACGCGCGGGAAGGACCTGGATTTGGGAGGAACGACAGGGCTGTTGTCTGAACGGGGATTTGGGGGGATTGTTGGGATTAGGGGGATGGGCATTGGGTTTGTGTGTGATTGGCGCGGGGGCAGGGTGGGGGCGAGGCGGAGTCATTGGGGTGATGCAGAACAGAGGGGACCGCTGGTTTTCAGGACAGGAGAGCTTCTGCATTGGCGCTGAAGATCTTCTGGCGCACTTGCGGGGGTAGTTGGAGGTTGTTGAGCAGCGTTTGCATGCGGTCGTCGAAGTGATCGCGGCCGAAAAGGAGGCGGTCCTGGAACTCGAGCAGGAAGGGCTCGACGGAAGGTCCGGTGTGAGGGGAGAATGGGGGCTGTTCGAGCTGGCTGAAATCGCGTGTCAGCGCGGTGTAGGCGGAGCCGGCGGAGAGGTCAGCGTAGAGGTTGGGATAGGTGCGGAAGAGGTCGAACAGTTTGCCGCCGGGCAGGACCGGGCCTTTGGGGTAGCCGACTTTGTCGAACTGGTCGTCGCCTGAGATATGGGCCCAGAAACCGGGGGCGTGGCCGATAAAGACTGAGTCGGGGCAAGCCTGCAGAGCCCTTTCGAAGGCGTCGATGCTCCCGCCGTACCACCAGTCCGTGCGGGGATAGCGGTGGCCGGTTGGGATGGGATAGTCGATGTGAAAGGTGATGGGCAGTCCCTTCTCGCCGCAGAAACGGAAGAGCCGCAGGGCATCGGGATTGTCGTAAAGCATACGCAGCTTGATTTCACCGCAGACCTGGACGCCGTGAATCTCAATGGCGGCGTGGAGCTGGTCGATGGCTTCAGGGCGGCGGGGGTCGGGGGCATAGCCAAGTATGAAGCGGTCGGGCGCGGCCTGCTTGTAGCGCAGGCAGGATTCAAAGGGGACCGGGTATGCGCTGCCGCTGCCGAAGTGCATGGCTGGGTAGTAGCTGGCCGGATTGTACTCGTCGGGCGGGCATTCCCAGGTGAGGAGCCAGGTCTTGTCGATGCCGCGGCGGTCCATATTTGCGAGGAATTTGGGCAGATCGTGTCCGAGCCAGTCGGGGTGGTTGTGGGCGTCGATGATGGTCATTTGCGGTTATTCCCGTCAACGTGGACATTCGACAGCCGCGGATCTGGCTGGCGCCGCGTGTCTTGCGGTGAGTAAGAGTATCGTTGCGGGCACAGGAGGCTCGCCAGGAGAGAAACTGCTCTCACAATAAGTTGCCGAAAAAGCGGTGCGAAAAGGAATGCCGGATACGATGGGAATTCGGCCTCAAAGAGTTTCTGTCCGGTCATCGTCAGACCTGGCATTGTGGGGCGCAATAGTGACCGAAAGCGGGCAGCAACCATGGGCCGGGCGTCAGTTTCTCGCACCTTTGTCACCGATTCAGAACGAGGTGGATTGATCATGTACTTCGCGGCGGCAGGACTTAGTCATGGGGCGAGAGAAGGATTTCGACTCTAGGAGCGCGAAAACGCTCGACGGAGTTCGTCATTTACTACCTGTTCCCAGTCGGGCCCGAAGCTGCGAATGCGCTCGGCGAGATCGGCATCCAGAGGAATGGGGAGCATGACCTTTGTGCTGACTCGCTTCTTTCTCTGCATGTCCTGATAACGTTCAACGATTGTAGGAACTACTTCACGTGCGGGGCGCGTCTTGTCAAACCAGGCTTCATCCAGTTCCAGAGTTTCGGGATCGGCTTCGATGCCCGCTTCGATGGCGGCATCTTCCCCATATTCGACTGCAGTTTCTTCAAATGACTTTCCTTTGACTTCACCACTTTTCATAGTTTCTTTCCTCTCGAGAGTTGGCTTTGCGTAGGCTGATGACACGGATATCCGCTCCGCGCCAGGTGAAGACAACGATATGTAGGCGCGTGCCCATTCGGCCCACTCATAGCCCATACGTTCATTGTAGCTGCATTGGGTGAGCGCGGCAACTTGATCGTAGAGCGGGGTGCTGTCCGGATTCGTGGGTGAACTCGTAAGGGCGCTATGGGGGACGTGCGCAGGACAAATGACAAGGGAGTCCGATGCCGATGCGGTCCATGTTGGCGAGGAATTTGGGCAAATCGTGTCAGAGCCAGTCGGGGTGGTTGTGGGCGTCGATGATGGTCATGCGATAGCTCTCAGGACCGAAAGAATTGCGCCGAGGGCAAAAATTACAAGGCAGGCAGCCAAAAAGAGGCCGGCGAGGAGCGGGGCGGCGACGACAATGATGGCCCTGCCGTCAGTCAGGCTGTATTCAACCTTAGTCGCATAGTAGGCGAGGACGAGCTGGTAGATTGCCAGGATAGCGCTGACACAGCCTCCAAGCACAGGTATGAATCCGATGATGGAGGTGACGATCATGATCGGGGCGGCAAAGGTGGAATAGAGATAGGTGTAGCGACCGAACTGTCCACTTCCGCCCAGAACCCTTGCGATAAGGTGGTAGATGCCTACTCCGATGAGGAAGCTGACGGGTCCGATTATCATGTAGGCGAAGTTGAATGCCGTTCCCCCGGCATCGCCGGATTCGACAACTGGGCCGAAGTCGCTTTGCATGTCAGGAGGAAGCAGATCCATCAATTGGTCAAACCCGCCCATTGTTGACGTGAATAGGCTGGATCGGAGCGCATTGAGCAGAGCGGCGATTACCGAAGCCGCAATGATCCATGTCAGCGCGGTCGACAGAGTCGCGGAGGGCTTCTGGCGTTCGGCGGCGAAGAAATCCTCACCAGGCTGGGTCAGCGCGTTCGCCCACGTTCGAAAGATCAGTTGGATGTCCATGGGAATATCCTTTGACAGTAGAACATTGCAACTGGATTTCTCGCTGCTGGCGAGGGTCTGCTCCCAGTCTGCAGGCTTACGCAGTAGGTGATGCGCGAGATAGCATACTACAGCTTGGCAAGTTGCAGGAAGCAGGGAATTGGGAGAGGATCGGAGAGTGAGAACTGAAGCCAGGAAATCAGATTGGAGAATCTATGGCTGTAAGAGTTGATGAATCCGGGCGGAGATGGGTGCGGGCGGAGGTAGAGACGCCGGGCACTGTGGAGGAAGTGTGGAAGGCGATCAGCAGTGACGCGGGACTGTCATCGTGGTTTACACGATCGGAATTTGAGAAGGGAGAGGACGGGCAACCGTCGCGGCTCCTGATCTATTTTGGGATGGGGATGGATTCGGCGGCGACGATCACGGCCTGGAACCCGCCGCGGGGGTTTGCGGTAACGAGCGATGAGTTCATACCGGGCGGGCCTGAGGTCGCAACGGAATGGAGCATCGCGGAGGGGGAAGGTGAGACGTGCGTTGTGCGCGTTGAGCACAGCCTTTTCGACGACAGCGATACGTACGATAGCCACATTGAGGCGACAGAGGCGGGCTGGCCCGCGTTCTTTCGCATCTTGAAACTCTATATGACCCATCATCGGGGTCAGCCTAGCGCGCTGCTGGAGTGGATGGGCTCGGTTGCCGATTCCGGGGCGTGGGAGAAGCTGGCTGGCGCGCTCGGCTTTTCCGGGAAGGCGCCGGGAGAGCGGTTCGAAGCGGCAGGCGGCAGAATGAAGTTTGGCGGCGAGGTAAACGCCGCGCCCGACACGACGGAAATTATATTGCACATTGACAAACCAACCGGCGGCGCGGTGCATTTGTTTGTGTGGCCGGTTGACGAAAAGGTACTGCTGTCGGTCAGATTTTATTTATACGGCGCGGATGCGGCGGCGGTTGTTGCGCGTGAGGAGCCGCGTTGGCGCAGGTGGATGGAGGATCTGTTTCCTGGCGCGACGGACGAAGACTGATATAGGGTTGAGGTATTTTGTGGCAGCGGGTTGCGGGTGCGGGTAATCCGCGTGGTTACAGGGATAGGGGCATCCTTGACCCCTGGGTCCACGTTTCAGGTTCGGGCGCGCGCAACGGCCGCCATTCCCTGGGCGATGGTTTGATGGGGCGGCGGATTCTCAGCTTGGCGGGTCCTCTACTTCGGCCTGGGTCCGGCCCTGGGGCGGAAGGATGGACTCTTCGGGGATTCGCCATAGCAGAGGCGAGGTGATTTCGAGGCTGTTGTTGGAGGGATCGCGGAAGTAGAGTGAGCGGCACCGCTCCCAGTGGATTTCCTTTTCGATTTCGACTCCGTGTTCGGCCAGGTGTTCCTTCCAATTATCGATTTCGCTTAAGGGCACGGCAAAGGCCAGGTGTCCGGGTCCGGTCGCGCCGTGAACGGGCGCGTCATTGGCGCCGCCGGCAGTAATTGCGGTTGCCTTGGCGTTGAAGAGGAGCACCATTCGCTGGCCGCATCGCAGGAAAATGTGGCGGCCATCAAGTTTCGAGTACAGGGTGAGTCCCATTATTCGTGTGTAGAACTGTTCGGCGGCCGAAAGGTCCTGTACGTAGAGGGCTGATTCAAGCACTTCTGAAACGGACATCGATGGGGTCATGGCGCGTTTCCCTGCTTTCCCTGGTGTAGGCGTTCGGTCGGCAGTTTGTTGGCTGCAGCATACGGGCGATCAGGATGGCTGTGCAATCTTCCAGCAAGGGATTTCAGAACAGCGAGTCCTGCAATGTCCAAAGTCACGGAAGCCTTTGCAGTTTCTCCTGCAGGAAGCGAACGCAGCCGGGCACTTGCGCCGGGGTGAGGCTGTGGAGCACGAGAGCGCCGGTGTAGCCGCTTAGGCGGAGGAGGCGCAGGTAGTAGTCGTAATCGAGCAGGCCGGCGCCGGCGGCTTCGTGTCCCGCTTCGCCATCGCGGCTGAGGTCTTTGGCGTGGGCGAGGGCGATGCGGTCGCCAAGCAGTTGGAAGGCTTCTTCGAGAATTTCGCGCTGGCGGTGGATGGTCCCTGCCGGAAAGACATTGGCGCCGTCCATGACGATGGTGAGTCTGTCGGAGCGCATGGTGTCCAACAGTTTGCGGGCTTTGGCGGGAGAGCTGACGACGTTTGACACTTCGGGTTCGATGCCGAGACGGACGTCGTGTTCTTCGGCGAGGGCGAGCGCTTGTTCCATGGCGGCCAGGAGATCGGACCAGGCTTCGGGCGAGCTGTTTTGGGGGTGGTCCTGCCACATGTTATGCGGGTTGCGGGTGCCGGTGCAGAGTGTGAGGAGGTCTGTGCCGAGCTCGGCGGCGTGCGAGGCGAGGAGGGCGAGGCGGCTGATGCCCCGGGCGCGGGCGGACGGGTCCGGATGGATCATGTTGTAGGTGGCGGAGAGGGAGGCGACGCTGATGTTGCGGGCGTCGATTTCCTGGCGGGCTCTGCGGCAGGCCGCGGCATTCAGCCCGTCGGGCATGTCGGCGCCCCCCATGGAGCTGATGTTCAGTTGGAAGCGGCGGATGCCGTGCTGGGTGACTGCGTCGAGGACGCCTGCCAACGAAGGGGCTTCGAAGGTACGCGCGAAGATCCCGATTTCCATTCAGACTCCTCCTTTGACTGTTTCGAGTTCAACCCAACCGCCACCGCTGGCAGCAGAGCGGGCGATGGCGGCCATGGCGCGCATGGAAGCGAGGCCGTCGTGGACGGTGGCGCCCAATTGGGGCTTGCCATGGAGGATGGTGTCGGCCCAGCCTTCGAGCTGCTGGCGGTAGCCGTGGCCATCCTGGCCGAGCGGGCGAGTGTAGAGGTCGTCCTCTGTGGAGAAGCACTCTACCGCGCCGGTCTTATGGTACCAGGAGAGGGGCAGGCGGCCGCGGACGCTGCCATGTTCGCCCTGGATGCGGAAACCCTCTTCGAAGTCGCCGGCGACGGTGATGGTCAGCTCCAGATTGCCGAGGCTGCCGTCGGCGAAGGCGACGTCTACGAACCAGCAGTGACGGTCGAAGCGGTGCAGGTAGCGGGCGCGCACTTGCACGATTTCGCTCTTTGCGAGGAAGCGTGTGGTATCGGTCAGATGGCTGCCGTGGGCCAGCATGAGATAGCGGCGGCGGTCAGCTTTGGGGGCGCCGGGTGGGCGGAGGGCGTCGGCGCTGGACTCGACGAGCGGCTGGAGCGCGTCGGTCATGGTGTAGCGATGGACGGAGTCGTAGTACCAGAGCTGGGCGGACATGAGGCCGCCGATTCTGTCCTGAATGAAGCGGCGGGCGTGGATGACGCCTGGATCGAAACGGCGGTTGTGGCCAACCTGGAGGGTGAGCTGGGAGGCGACGGCTTCGTCGCGCAGCCGTTCGCACTCCTCGACAGTGACGCCCATGGGCTTTTCGACCAGGACATGTTTGGAGGCTCTCAGGGCCTGGACGGCAAGGTCGACGTGGAACTGATCGGCCGCGGCGACGATGACGGCCTCGACCTGGGGATCGGCCAGCATGTCGGCATAGCGTGTGAAGCTGCGCTGGGGCCGATGGATGGCGGCGACGCGGGCCAGGAGATCGGGCGCGGCTTCGCAGAGGGCGTATAACTGGGTATTGCGTCCTTTGCGGCAGGACTCCAGATGGGCGATCTGGGCGATTGGTCCGGCGCCGACGACGGCTATGCGAAGCAGGCGCGGCTCCTTGCGGATGGGCATATGAAGCTCCGGCGGTTGTCGGGGTTCAGTCGATCAGAGCCTGGTAGGCGGCGACACGGAATTCGCGAGCGATGGGGTAGTGACCGGCGGGCATGAATTGGGTCATGAAGATTCCGATCATGTTCTCGACGGGATCGATCCAGAATTGGGTGGAGGCGGCGCCGCCCCAGGCGTAGTTCCCGACGCTGCCGGGTGTGCTGGTGGCGGGAAGATCCATGAGCACACTTACGCCCAGGCCGAAGCCGTAGCCTGCGTCCACATTGTCGCCGATCCCGATTGGAATCAGGCTGGGCGGCAGATGGTTGGCGCGCATCAGCTCGACGGTCTTGGGTCCGAGAAGCCTGTTGCCGTCGAGGGCGCCGCCGTTGAGGAGCATCTGGCAGAAGCGCTGGTAGTCGCCGAGGGTGGAGACGAGACCGCCGCCGCCGGAGAGAAATGCGGGGGGCCGGGTGAAACGGCTGTCGCGAGAGGCTTCGTGGAGGGCGATGGCGGATCCGTTGTCGTGTGGTTTTTCGTCGGGTGATGTATCGCTGCCGAGGGTGAAGCCGCCAGGCGGACAGTAGCAGGCGGAGAACCGGTCTACGGAGTCGGCGTGGACATGGAAGTCTGTGTCATCCATGGCGAGGGGCGTGAAAATCTCCTGGCGGAAGAAATCGTCGAGCGATTTGCCGGAGACCACCTCGACGAGGCGTCCGAGGACGTCGGTGGCATAGCTGTAGCGCCAGCGGGCGCCGGGGTGGTAAAGCAGGGGCAGCGACGCGAGGCTGTGCACGAATTTCTCCAGGGACAGCTGCTGGCGTTCGCCAAAGGTCTGGCGATACAGGTTTTCGACGGGGGAGTCCTGGCCCCATCCGTAGCTCAGGCCGGCAGTGTGCATGAAGAGGTCTTTGACGGACGGGGGGCGCTGCGGCTGCACAAGATTGTCGAGGTCGCCAACGCAGACCTGGGCATCAGAGAATTCAGGCAGGTAGTCGGCCACCGGGTCGTCGAGGAGGAAACGGCCATCCTCGAACAGCATGAGGGCGGCGACGGCGGTGATCGGTTTGGTCATTGAGTAGATACGGAAGATTGTATCTTCGGTCATGGGCTGCCCAGCCTCGAGTTCGCGATGGCCGAAGGCGTTGCAGTAGGCGGTTTCGCCGTTGCGACAGACCAGCCCGAGGACACCGGCAAGTTTTCCTTCAGTGACGTAGCGTTCAAGCAGGCTGTCGATACGGGAGAGGCGTTGGACAGAGAAGCCGGCTCGTTGCGTTTGATTGGTAGTCATTGAGATTCCTTGAGTTTGTATGGGGTCCGGGCGCACGGGCGCGCTGATGCCGGACTGTGAGTGAACGGCCGTAGTCTTTCAGCTCAGACGACGAGCGCTTGATAGACGGCCAGAGTAAATTCCCGTTCGATTGAGTAGTAGTCGGAGGGAATGAGTTGGGTCATGAACAGGGCGGCCATGTCTTCCAGCGGGTCGATCCAGAATCGAGTCGTGGCCAGACCGCCCCAACCATAGATGCCGGCGCTGCCGGGGAAGCCGAAGGCATGTGGATCGACCAGGGCGCTCATGCCAAGGCCGAAGCCGTGGCCGGCGCGGGGCCCGCCGCCGATTTCGATGGGAACGAGGTCGGGCGGCAGATGGTTGGCGCGCATCAGTTGAACGGTTTTGGGGCCGAGAAGGCGTGTTCCGTCCAGGACACCTTCATTGAGCAGCATTTGGGTGAAGCGCAGGTAGTCGGTGAGGGTGGAGACGAGACCGCCGCCCCCGGATAGAAAGTTCGGCGGCCGGGTATAGAGGCTCTTAGCCGGGGCGTCATAGAGTGAAATCGACCCCGCGGCGGGTTCCTGATGCGCGTCGCGATGGCCGGGTCTCCTGTTTGCCCTGTTGGCGAGATCGGCACCGAAGTTGAAGCCGCCGGGCGGGCTGTAACAGGCGGCAAAGCGGTCAACCGACTCTGCTGGGACGTGGAAGCCGGTATCGGGCATGGCGAGCGGTTGGAAAATCTCCTTTTGAAAGAAATCCGCGAGCGTTTGGCCGGAGATCACTTCGATCAGGCGGCCGAGGACGTCTGTGGCGCGGCTGTAGCGCCAGCGCGTGCCGGGATGGTATAGCAGGGGCAGCGGGGCAAGTTTCCTGACGAAGGCTTCCAGAGTTAGGCGTTCAACATTGCCGATGTTCTGGCCGTAGAGTTTTTCGACGGGAGAGTCGTCGCCCCAGCCGTAGCTGAGGCCGGCGGTGTGCATCAGGAGGTCTTTGATTGAAGGGGGCCGAATAGGAGGGACGAGGTTGGCGAGGTCGCCGGCGCAGACCTGTACGCCGGCGAATTCCGGCAGATAAGATTCGATGGGATCATCGAGAAGAAAGTGACCGTCCTCGAAAAGCATCAGAACTGCCACAGAGGTGATCGGTTTTGTCATGGAGTAGATGCGGAAGATTGTATCCTCAGTCATGGGAAGATCGGCCTCGAGGTCGCGATGGCCGAAGGCGTTTTTGTATGCGATTTGGCCCTTGCGGTAGATGAGGCCGATGGCCCCTGCCAGGTAGCCGCCTTCTACGTAGCGTTGCAGCAGGTTGTCCACGCGGGAGAGGCGATGAACTGAGAATCCGGCTCGTTGAGGTTGCGTTGTCGACATGTGGCTTCCTTGTTTCATTGTTTCGGCGAGTGAACTGCTGAAATCGTCTTGGTTCCAGGTCAGCGGAAGGGAGGTCTCCAGGCGGCGCAGCTCAATTGGCTGCGGCAGGGGCGGATGAGAGTTCGGCGCGTTCAGGAATCGGCAGGTGAACGAGCGCGGCGAAGATGCCAAGCGCGATGCCCGCGATCCAGAGCGGCGTGTAGGAGCCGGTGACATCGTAGACGCGTCCTCCCAGCCAGACGCCGATAAAGGCGCCGATCTGATGGCTGAAGAAGGTGATGCCGTAGAGGGTTGAAAGGTAACGCGCCCCGAAGAAATGGGCAACCGAACCGCTAGTCAGCGGCACAGTGGCGAGCCAGAGGAAACCGATTGAACCGCCGAAAACGAAGGCGGAGGCGCGTGTGACCGGTGTTAGCAGGAAGATGAGGATAACGACGGCGCGGCCAAGGTAGATGAGGCTCAGCATCTTTTTGCGGGAGAAGCGGTCGCCAAGCCAGCCGAACGTCATGGAGCCGAGAATGTTGAATGCGCCTACGAGCGCGATCGCGCCGGCGGCGACGAATTCGGGCAGCCCATGGTCGCCGAGGAAGGCGGGCATGTGGGCGCTGATGAAAGCGACGTGGAAGCCGCAGACGAAGAAGCCGGTCGTCAGAAGCAGGAAACCGCGGTGGCGGAAGGCTCTCTGCAGAACATCGCGGAAAGGCTCGTCGACCTGCGGTGTATGCGCGTTGTCCTGCCGGTTGCCCGAACGACGGGGGAGACCGAATGCCATCAGCGCGACGACGGCGGGGACGGCGGCGAGGGCGTAGAGCGCCCCCTGCCAGCCGAGATTCGAAAGGAGAAGCTGGGCCAGGGGCGGCACCACGAACATGCCTGCGGAACCCATCGCGGTGATGATGCCGAAAACGCGGCTGCGCTGCTCTTCAGGGACCAGTTGGGCCACCGCGCCCAAGACGACGACAAATGAGGTGGCGTTCATTCCGAGGCCGACGAGCAGTCCGAAGGAGAGAGACAGGCCCATCGTCGTGGTGACGAGAGTTACGAGCAGCAGGCCGGCGGCGTACATGGCCGACCCGGCGATTACAACCTGCCGCGGACCGAAGCGGTCGGAGAGGAGGCCAATCAGGGGGAGGCCGAACAACAGATTGTTGACGGCGAATGCGATGCTCAGGTTTTCGCGCCCGGTTCCCAGCGCTGCGGTGATGGGCGTGAGAAAAAGGCCGAAGCTGGAACGGATGCCGGAGCTGATCATCACGGCCAGGGAGGCCGAGATGATGGCAGCGACGAGCAGTTTGCGCTGGCTGCTCATGCTGGACCCCTGGACTGAATCGTTAAGCGGAATTGGGAATCAATCTGGGGGCGCATGTCGTATTCCAAGGGTAGCGATGGCGCGTTGATCCGCGGAGACCGGCTCGGCGGGCAAGGTTGCATGTGTTTGAACTCACGTGTCGCGGGCTTCGGACCGCCGGACGATGGAGACATATACGACGGCGGCGATGATGGCAAAGCCGAACCATTGGAGCGCGTAGCTGAGATGGTTGCCCTCGGAAAAGGACAGGTCGGGTTCGATGCGATGAGGAAGAGAAGTTGAATCGGCTCCGGCGCGGGGGTGTCCGAAACCAGCGCCCTCACTGCCGGCAGGCGTCAGCTGCAGGACGACAGGAAGCAGGTTGTAGGGCAAGGTCTGATCGATGGCCTCGACATCGAGTCGGTACCAACCGATTTGCGTGTCTGCCGGGACGGCGGAGATTGCGCCATCGGGCCGGCGACGGGTGGGTTGCAGGACTCCGAACTGCGGGCCGTTCTGTTGTTCGTCGAAGACACGCCATGTGGCTGGATTGGCCTCGCCATGCGGGATCCAGCCGCGGTTGACCAGGACGGCCTTTTCGGCGCCGGCGATGCGAAGGGGCGTTACGAGATGGTAGCCGGGCTGGCCGGCATAGCTCTGATTGCGGATGGCGACCTGGCGGGAGTAGTCGAATTCGCCAGTTGCGACGGCCTGGCGGTCGCGGAGATCTCCCGGGGGCAGAGGCGCGACGGAGAGCTGTATGGGGGGCGCGGCGAGGGCGACGCGGCGCTGCTGGTTGAAGGCCCGCCTCTGTTCGAGACGGTCGAGCTGCCACAGGCCGAGCGCGGCCATCGCGGCCATGGCCAGAAGAATGACAAGGGTCGGCAGGATCCGGCGGCGGCTGAAGAGGAGCGCGAGAGTGGCTGCCGTTTCACGGGCAAACAGGGCGGCTTCGGCCGCGCCCGGAGGCCGCTGCGCCGCGGGTGCATCGGGCAGCCGGGCCATTACGAGCTGCCTCCGGCGGGGGCGGGTTGATGCTCATTGCCCGGAGCGGGACTTTCGGCTGGCGCCGGTGGCCTGGTCAACAAATAGAGCAGCGCCGCGCCAGCCATCAGGAGAAGGGAGAGAAGGCCGCCGAGAACGGCCTGCCACGGAAAGGTTTTGGGCAGAATCTCATCCTGAAAGCTGACAACCTGCGGTGGTTCACAGGGAGAGTCAGAGGACGCGGGCTGCTGGGCGGCGCCGGCTGGTCCACAGCCGGGCGAGGCGATGCGAACCTGAATTGCCCAGCTTCCCTTTTTCGCGGGCTCGAAGGAAGCTTCGTAGAAAAGCTTGTTGAGCGCGTCGTCGTGGGTGGCTTGCGCGCTGAGGGTGGCGCCGCTCTCCTGGTGCAGGAGCTCAACGATAATATATGCGTCGAGGACGGGGCCCCCGTCGAGGCCGGTGGTGTCGCCTTCGATGTTTTCGGTAATGGCAATGGTCACGTGGTATTCGCCGACCTGAGGGGGTTCGGGATCGGACCAGACGTAGACGCGGTAGGGGCCCGCCGGCACGTTGTTGAGGTGTTGGAGGCCGACGCCGCCGTGGGCGAGCAGGGGGGCTGGCAGGAGGAGGCCGGTCAACAGGAGAAGCGCGAGCAGTCGTGTGTGGACAGTATGTTGTGACTTACGCATGTTGTTTGCCAGGGATCGCAGACTTGTGGCCTGCGCAATCGGGCGGCACGGATAGGGCCGCCAAAGGCGGGGCCGCGGCCGCTAACCGCAGGCCGCGACGGTGGGGCGGCTCTCGTCAGCGCGATTGTGAAGGCGCATCACGGGGGGATGAGGCCGGCGGGATTGGGCTTTGAGTTCGGCGGTCATCAGGAGGCGGGCCAGCAGGGCCAGCGCGGCGATGACATACATCATGCTGCCCGGAATCCACATGATGAGGCCGCCCCAGACCTGATCATCGAGGACACTCAAGCCGTAGAGACGCGGAATTGACTCGTAATAGCGATAGATAGGCGTTGCGGCGAAGGATAGGGCAACGCCAAGCAGCATGTTAGGCGGGATCATGGCCAGAACGTAGGCAACGCGCAGCCACTGGGCCGGTTTGGGATGGAAACGGGGTGCGGCCCCGGTGACGTGCCACCAGAAGAGCAGGGCCGCGCCGACGAATGTGAAATGCTCCAGACGGTGGACAGTTGGGAAGCGGAGCGCGAGACTGTAGGCGTTGCCGTCGTGCCAGGCGAAGAAGACAAGGACGTAGATTGCCCAGGCGCTGGACGGGGCGGTTGCCTTGAGAAGACTATGGCTGATGAAGGCGTCCCTGGCCAGCCAGGCCGTCAAGCGGCGGAAGGCGGCGGAAAGAGGGGCGCGCAGGCGGGAAGGCAAGGCCCACAGAAAGGTTGGGAACGGGTTTGCCAGGAGCAGGAGGGGCGGCGCGACCATCATCAGGAGGAGATGTTGGACCATGTGGGCGGAGAACAGTTGTCCGCTCAGGACATCGATTGGTGACAGCAGCGCCAGGGCCAGCGCAAGGAGGCCGCCGGTGTAGGAAGCAAGGCGCCAGAGGTTGGCGAATCTGCCGTCGCTGCGGCGCCGCAGTCTCAGCCAACCGGTGAAGTGGAGCGCGGCCAGCAGGAGCAACGGAACCAGGACCTCGGGGCGGAGGTCCCAGGAAAGGAGGAGCGCTTTCGTTAGCGGGTTCATCTGTGATTGGGTTCGGTCGTATGGCCCGAACGTCGCCGAGCAGGCGCTTCAATCAGTGGGGCACGTCGATCGTCGTTCCGATCAGGTAGATGGCCGGATAGAAGAAGATCCACACGAGGTCCACATAGTGCCAGTAGATCGCGCAGGCTTCAACGCCCCAGTGCCGTTCGCCGGAGAAGTGACCTTTGCGGCCCAGCCACCAGACATTGAGGATCAGGATGACGCCGGAGAGGACGTGCAGGGCGTGCATGCCGGTCATGCCGAAGACGACAGCGCCGAAGACGCCGTCAGTCGGTTTGAGATGGCCTTTGACGATGCCGGGGAACATTCCCCATTCCCAGACGACGACGCCAACGAGAAAGGCCGTGCCGAGAAAGGCTGTAATGAGAAGGCTGGTGAGGAAGTCGGTCCTTTTGTCGTTGGCGATAGAGACTTCGGCGCGGTTCATGAAGTAGCTGCTGAGCAGGAGAACGGCGGTGACGACAAGGCCGGCGAACTGGTCCAACTCGGGCCGGACGACTTCACCGTGGGGGCCGCGCCAGAGGTAGAAGCGGGTAACCAGCAGGGCGAGGAAGAGGAAGGCTTCCGAGGCGAAGAACAACCACATGCCAAGCCGGTTGCGGCGCGTGTTCTCGAGGTAGGTTGCCAGGCCGGATTCGCCGGCGTGGTGATGATCGTCGGCGGCGTGGCCGTGTTCGGGGCCATGCTCGATAGCGGTAGCGGTCATCAGTGTTCATCCTCCGACCAGATGCTGCGGATGTGCATGAAGTAGTTCACGACGAGGATGCCCTTCAGCAGAGCCAGGATCATCAGAATGGCGAAGGAGTCGAAAGGCGGCGTAATCGCGGCATAGTATTCGACGAGCGTCAGGATAGCGAGGATGACGGCGACGATGATGCCTTCGCGATAAATTGCGGATTTTCGTTTGGTGCGGCTTTGTTCACTCATTTGGACTCTCTTCTCGATGCAGACGCGTGAATGCAAAGGCTACCTGGCAGGCTGCGCCTGAAACGTTAATCGTCTCCTGTGGAGGCCGTTGTCACATAGCCTGCGTCTGCGAGGCCGTAGTCGTAGGGTTCGCCCACCACGTGCAGGGGGGCGGGGAAGCTGTGTTCGGGCACAGGCGACGGAATTTGCCATTCGGGCGAGCGGGAGCGCCACGGGTTGTCTCCGGCCGCCGCGCCGACTTCGGCGTTTTGGAAGAAGTTCCAGAGCATCAGCATGACACCGAAGGCGATGGCGAACCCGGCGATGGTTACAGCCAACTGCCAGCTTTCAATCTGACCGGCGCCCAAGGTCGGGTCGTAGTCGGCGATACGGCGCCGCATCCCCATGACGCCCACGCCCATTTGGCCCAGGGTCTGCACCCAGAAGGCGGGCGTCATGATGAAGAAGTGAATTTTGCCGAGCGTTTCGTTGTACATGCGCCCGGTCACTTTGGGGAACCAATAGTAGAGCGCGGCGAAGAACGGGAACACGAAACCGCCGAACATGGTGGCGTGAAAGTGGCCGACCACGAAGTAGGAATCGTGCAAGGGGAAGTCGGTGGGCACGGTCGCCAGGATGGGACCGGTGAGGCCGCCGATCAGGAAAACGCTGATAGCGCCAAGCACGAAGAGCATTGGTGTATCGAAGTGGACTTTTCCGCCCCAGATTGTGCCGAGCCAGCTGAAGAATTTGACGCCTGTGGGAATGGCTACGAGCAGCGTTGCGTACATGAAGGGGATACGCAGAATGTCGTTATAGCCGGAAACGAACATGTGGTGGCCCCAGACGAGGAAGCCGACGATGGCGATCGCCATACTGGAAAGGGCGATCCATTTGTATCCGAACAGGGGTTTGCGCGAGAAGACGGGCAGCAGCTCGCTGACGATACCCAGGCCGGGCAGGACAAAGATGTAGACGGCCGGGTGGCTGTAGAACCAGAAGAGATGCTGGAACAGCACGGGGTCGCCGCCGCCGACCATTGGGCTGACTTCGCCGAGAATGCCGCGGGGGTCGAAGAAGCCCATGCCGAGGGCGCGCTGGACGGAGACCATGAGGAAGCTTGTGCCAATCAACTGCGTGGCGGTGAGCTGAATCAAGCTGGTGGCGAAAACGGCCCAACAGAAGATGGGCATACGGAAAAGGCTCATGCCCTCCGGTCTCATGCGCAGGAGGGTAACGAGCAGGTTGAG
This sequence comes from Caldilineaceae bacterium, assembly GCA_022824025.1. Lineage (GTDB taxonomy): Bacteria > Chloroflexota > Anaerolineae > Caldilineales > Caldilineaceae > Bin5. The sequence goes on along the minus strand of JAJEBF010000014.1, from coordinate 193,179 downwards.
CGAGCCGACGATAGAGGACAGGCCGATGGCGAAAACGCCCAGGAAGAAGAGCTGATAGCCGATCGGGCCGCGTGCGCTCAGGGGCGGATAGGCAGTCCAGCCTGCGTCCCAGCCGCCGACGAAGAGGCTGAGGAGGAGGAGAACGCTGCCGGGCACGTTGAACCAGAAACCGAGCGCGTTGAGGCGCGGGAATGCCATGTCTTCGGCGCCGATCATGAGGGGCACGAGATAGTTGGCCATGCCGCCGACGCCGAGAAGGATGGCAAAGATCATGATCATGCCGTGCATGCCGATGAAGCTGTTGTAGAGGTCGAGGCCGAGGAACTGAAGGCCGCTGCGGGCCAGTTCCGTACGGAAGATCATGGCCACGGTGCCGCCAACCATGAGAAGAAGGATGCCCCAGACGGTGTACTGAACGCCAATGACCTTATGGTTATAGTCGACGCTGAAGTAGCGGGTCCAGGCCGGTTTATCAACGGGGGGCCCGTGGTGGAGGGGAGTCGGGATGCCCTTGGTCCACTTGAGCCAGTCGTCGAGTGAGCCGACGCCGAGGAGAAAACCGATGATGCTGCAGACGGCGCCGACAGTCCAGGCGGGTTCGGCGGCCCAGGCTTCCCAACCGAGCAGGATGCGCACGGCGCAGGTAAGCAGCATGCCGATGACCATGCCAAGGACCTGGCCAAGCAGGCCGCGGGCGATTCCTAAAGTGAAGAGCGACATAGAGAATCTCCTGGCAAGAAATTCAGAGCCGAGAACGGAAAGCGGCGGGGTTCGGGAAATTCCGGCCCCCGCCGAGGAAAGTGAGTTTACTCCTGGACCTGGGCGAGCTGTTCAGACTGCCAGAGTTGGAAATCTTCGGCAGAGACAACGCGAACGGTGGCCAACATGCCGCTATGATTTGTGCCGCAGAGCTCGGCGCAGCGCAGCACATAATCCCCTATGATGGTTGGGGTAAAACGCACATGTGTGACCATACCGGGCACGGTATCCTGCTTGACGCGGAATTCCGGCACCCAGAAGTTATGGAGAACGTCGTCGGACGTCAGGTCCATGCGGATGGGCGTGTCAACGGGCAGGACCAGGTCGGGCGTGACGGCGCCTGATTCGGGATAGGTGAAGAGCCAGCTCCACTGCCGTCCTTCAGCGTTCACAACGTATTCATCAGGATTCGGCCTGGACAGGTCGATCAGCATGGTGGTTGAGATCCAGGCGAAATAGATGACGACGAAACAGGGAACGACAGTCCAGATGATTTCCAGGGTCCCGTTGCCGTGGATGTGTTCGCCGTCCCCTTCGTCGCCGCGGGCGCGGAAGACGATGAGCGCGTAGCACATGAAAACGGCAACGAGGGCGAAGAGAAACGCGATCAGCCAGATATGCAGATCGAATAGATAGTCGATCGGGCCGGCTTCGAGGACGGCAGCTGCGGGTTTGAGGAGTACGCTATCCAGCACCCAGTAAACGACAAAGGTACAGATCACGATCAACACGGTTACGATGCCAAAGTGTCGACGGTTTTTGGCCATACGGTTATCCTCAGAAATCCCTGTCCGGGTCGTCTCAATCCTGTGCCTGGCGGGGCGCGAAATGGGCGCGCGGCGCAGGCGTTGCAGGGGCGGGTATCTCGCCCGATCGACATTGTACAAAAAGGCACAAGACCTGTCAAAGAAGTAGGGGACGCGGGTGCAGTCCGAATTGGGGCTAGCTCAAGGCCGCCTTTGGCCTACAGTCGCGGTCAGTTGCCTGGGCGGGGATTTGGGGGATGGGTCTTGATGTGTGGGCGTGGGGTGGGGCGGAATGTGGTGAGGATCGGGATATGAGTGGAAGATTCGACTGAATCCTGGAACGCGCTTTTCCTGACATCCCCAGATTTGGACTGCTGCCCGAGAAGGTGGTTGGGAGGTTGCCATATTGGTGGGAGGGGGATATATTTGAATATGGCTATGCGCAGGTCTTTTTTTGGAGACGCGCCTGTGGACAGGCATTGAATCGGGGGATTGCCAGATGAGTGAGAATTCGACACAGGGTACGCCTGAAGTGGAGGTCGATCCTGGCGGAAGCGTTGCGCCAGCATTGAGAGCGACAAGCGCGCTTGGGGACGCGATCGCGGAGTACGAGGAACAGATGGTTCGCAAGGGCTTCAGCGAGAACACGATCAAGGCCTTTGCCAACGATCTCAAGATACTTCGAACGTTTATGGATAGTTCGGCGGTTTTGCGGGAGATTCAGACGCAGCATCTTGAGGATTTTCTGGTGTGGATGCAAAGTGAGCGAGGGAGGCCGTGCAGCGCCAAGACGCTATCGCGGCGCATCACGACGCTGAAGGTGTTCTTTTCGTGGCTGCACGGCGCTGGCGCGATCGGCACGGACCCGGCTGAGCCGATTGTCCAGCATTCGGTGCGGACGCCGCTGCCTGTCATTCTGAGCAACGGGGAGGCCAGCCGGCTGCTCCGTGTGTGCCAGGACTGGTTGTGGGACAGAGACAAGGCGGACGCCAGGCCGTATGTACTCGTCAGTTTGCTGTTGCAGACAGGCATCAAGAAGAGCGAGGCGGTCAAGATCCTGTTGGACGATATCGGGCGCAGCGATCCGCAGCAGCCCACCGTTTCGATTCGGTACGAGGAGGAACGGTATGCGCACAAGAATCGACAGCTACCGTTGAACACGTATTATCTGGGTGCGCTTGACCAGTACCTGAAGCAATATCAGCCGGAGAATTTCCTGTTTGAGTGCACGCCCCGCAATCTGGAGTACGTGCTGGACGAGGCGGGCACGCGGGCCGCCATCCGGCGCGTTCAGGTTGGTTTTGAGACGCTGCGTTGGACCAGTGCGGTCCGGGATTACAGGCAGGGGATGAAGGACGAGAGTCTGCGGGTGAAGATGGGGTTGAGCAAGGTTTCCTGGCGTGAAACCGGCCAGAAGATTCAGCGGTTGGCTGGTCAGCCGTAGGATTGCGCGAGGCGGGTTTGCGCCGCCGGGACGGGGATAGAAATAGGGAGAAAGAAGAACAGGTACACGCGAGGAGCAGTTCAGTTCGGGCGAATTTCAGGCTGCATCCGGGAACATTGGCTGAATTCTGCAGCCCATTTCTCCTGAAAACCCAAAACCTGGGTTGCGCCCAATCATTCTGGGCCGGGCACGGTTCTCGCCAAGTTGCCCCATTCCTGTAAAGTGAGCGTTTCGGCGCGGCGTCGGGGATCGATGTCGGCTGCGCGCAGCCAGCTGCTTGCGTCTTCCTTGGGGGAAGAGAGGCCGGCGCTGAGGCTGTTGCGCAGCTGTTTGCGGCGCTGGCCAAAACCCGCGCGCGCGATACGGAAAAAGTGGGCCGGGTCCACATCGGGGACGGCTGGTTGCGGGCGCAGTTCGAGGCGGAGGAGGGCGCTGTCCACTTTGGGACGCGGGAGGAACGCGCCGGCGGGCACTGTGTGCAGCACGTGCGGGCGGGCGTAGAACTGAACGCTGACGGCGAGAAGGGACATGCCGCCGGGCTGGGCGACGATGCGCTGGGCGACTTCCCGCTGGACCAGAAGAACTGCCAGGGCAGGGGGACGGCCCGTTTCCAGCAGACGCCTGAGGACAGCGCTGGTGATGTAGTAGGGAAGGTTGGCGACGACCTTGTAGGGCTGGGCGTCCGGGTCGGGGCCGGGGTTTCGGGGCGCGTTTGCACGGACGAGGTCGGCGGGGTTGAGCTCGAGAATGTCGCCATGGACGAAGGAGACGCGGGGTTGGCCGGCGAACTGTTCGCGCAGGATGGGGATGAACCGTTGGTCGAGCTCAACGGCGATGACGCGGCCGGCGCGTTGGGCGAGGTGGTGGGTGAGCGCGCCGAGGCCGGGGCCTATCTCGAGAACAGTGTCGGAGGAGTCGAGGTTGCCGGCGGCGGCGATGCGGGCGAGGTGCGAGGAGTCGATAAGGAGGTTCTGGCCGAGGGACTTTTTGAGGTTGAGATTGTAGCGGCGGACCAGTTCGAGTGGGGAGGGCGGGTTGTTATTCATCCTCCAGACTCAGGACAGTCATAAAGGCCTCTTGCGGGATCTCAACCGAGCCGACCATTTTCATGCGCTTTTTGCCCGCCTTCTGGTTTTCGAGCAGTTTGCGCTTGCGGGTTACGTCGCCGCCGTAGCATTTGGAGAGGACGTCCTTGCGGACGGCTCTCACATTCGCGCGGCTGATTATTTTGTTGCCGACGGCTGCCTGGATGGGCACGACGAACTGTTGACGCGGGATGATATCCTTCATCTTGCTGACCATGCGCTGCCCTTTGGTATAGGCGTTCTCGCGGTGCGTGATGATGCTGAGGGCGTCAACCGGTTGGCCGTTGACGAGGACGTCAAGTTTGACCATATCGGAGGCCTGGTAGTCTTCCAGGACGTAGTCCATGGAGGCATAGCCGCGCGTGCGGGCCTTGAGCTCGTTATAGAAGTCGACGATGATTTCGGAGAGAGGGATCTGGAATGTCAGCTCGACGCGCTTGGTATCGAGCCAGAGCTGGTTTTTGACGCGGCCGCGGCGGCCCGTCACCATTTCGAGAATGGGGCCGATGTAGTCGGCGGGCGTGTAGATTTGGAGCCCGCACCAGGGTTCTTCGATACGGTCGATCTCGGTGGTGTCGGGCAGGTCGGCGGGACTTTCGAGCAGGAATTCGTCGCCAGAGTTTGTGACGACGCGGTAAGCTACCGAAGGAGCGGTGAAGATAATGTCGAGATCGTATTCTCGCTCGAGCCGTTCCTGTACGATTTCCATGTGGAAGAGGCCGAGGAAGCCGAGGCGGAAGCCGAAGCCGAGGGCCTGGCTGGTTTCGGGCTCGAAGGTGAGGGCGCCGTCGTTGAGGCGCAGTTTCTCAAGGGCGTCACGGAGATCGTGGTAGTTGTCGGAGTCGGTGGGAAAGAGGCCGGCGAAGACCATGGGTTTCATGGGCTCGTAGCCGGGCAGGGGCTCCGCCGCCGGGTCGGAGGCAAGCGTAATCGTGTCGCCGACGTCCAGGTCCTGGACGCTCTTGAGGCCGGTGGCTATATAGCCCACCTCGCCGGCTGTCAGTTGGGCCGTCTTTGCAGGGGCTGGCGTGAGGATGCCGATTTCGATGGGGTCGATGCGCTGATTGCCGGAGATTGCGAGCAGGGGTTGGGCGGAGCCGATTGCGCCGTTGACGACGCGGATATAGGCGACGACACCTTTGTAGGGGTCGTAATGGCAGTCGAAGATGAGCGCCTGCAGCTTCTCGCCGGCGTCTCCTTGCGGCGGGGGGACCTGCTTCACGACCTCTTCAAGCACTTCTTCGATATTGACACTGTCTTTCGCGCTGATTCGAAGGATGTCGGAGGCGGGAACGGCGAGAAGATCCTCGATGTCGTGAGCAACTTCGTCGGGTACCGCGGCAGGCAGGTCGATTTTGTTGAGAACCGGGACGATAGTGAGGTCGAGTTCCATCGCGGCCAGGAGATGGGCGACGGTCTGCGCCTGGATGCCCTGGGAGGCGTCGACGACGAGGACGGCGCCTTCACAGGCTTGGAGGGCGCGTTTGACTTCGTAGGTGAAATCGACGTGTCCAGGCGTATCGATCAGGTTTAATTCAAAGTCGGCGGAGGGTGCGCCCTCTGACTGGCGGCGGTAGATCATGCGGACGGCGCTGGCTTTGATTGTGACACCTTTTTCGCGTTCCAGGTCCATCGAATCGAGCAGCTGTTCCTTCATTTCGCGGTCGGTCACGGTGCCTGTATGTTGAATCAGGCGGTCGGCCAGCGTGCTTTTGCCGTGGTCGATATGAGCGATGATGCAGAAGTTGCGAATGTGTTCCAGGTTCATGGGATTTACGCTATCGGTGGCCGGTCCGAGTTTGGCCTCAACAGGAACATAGTATACTACATGGCGTTCGGCGCCGGTCTTGGTATTTCATTGTTCTTGCGCCGGCTACAGCGAAGGAGTCACTTTGTATCCGTCATTGCCTCTTGGTCCGCTTTCGCTGCCAACGGCGCAAATTCTGGCGATTGTCGCGGCCTGGTTCGGATTGTCCTTTATGGCTCAGGTGGGCAGGCGTCTGCGTCTGGATCTGGACATGATCTGGAATCTGGGCACGATTGGGCTGGCCGCGGGTGTCATTGTAGCCCGGCTGGCGCATGCAGTCCAGTTCTGGGAGGTCTATCGCGCGGAGCCGTTGCTCCTGGCAAGCATCCGGCCCGGCGGGCTTTTGTTGTGGCCGGGGGTTATCGGGGCAACTGTTGCCGGGTATTTGTACTTGATCCGGGTCGGGGCAGATCCCAAGCCGGTCGGGGTTGCGGCGGTTTTTGGGTTGCTGGCGGGCGGGGCGGTGTTGGAGGTCTCGAACTTTCTGACGGGCGCAGTGGTGGGCGCCGCCGGCGAGCCGGGGGGCGCGATGCAGGGGGCGCTGGCCCTTCTTGGAGGCACGTCCGATCTGGCCTCATCCGGGGGGAGTGTTGTTCGTCATCCCGTCGCGCTGTACCGGGCGATGGGCATGATGGCCATTGTGGGCGGTTTCTTGCTGTGGGGCAGGTGGGACAGGCCGTTCCGCGTCGCGGTTCAGGCGGCGCTGGCCTATGCGTTGCTGCGGCTGGGGGCGGACGGGTTTGCGGCGGACGCGGGGCTCCTGGGGTCGGTGCGGGTCACGCAGCTGGCGGCGCTAATCGTTGCATTGGGGGCCGCCAGCGTCCTGGCAAGGGGGGCAGGCGACGCCGTTCATGGGCAAACGGGTGCCGAACAGGAAGGGGCAGGCAGTTCGTCCGCAGGGCAGGCCTAGCGCGCAAGATACGGCAGCCGAGACGGGCAAGTTGGCGAGGGCTCTACGGTTCTGCCGGTGATGGGAACTGCTGGGTGACGAGCAGAATGCCGGTTTCGATGGTGATCTGTGCGGGTGACGAGGCCAGGGTGTTGCTGACGCCGCGGGTGCTGCCGAGACTGAGGGTAGCGTTGTGAAGCGGGTATTCGAGTCCGCGGTAGGTAACGCCGGTCACCTCCTCACTCAGGGGGACTGCGCTGACGTAAGCGCCGGCGGGGCCGGTCAGGTTCAGAGTTTGGGGACCGCGCAGGACGCGTGCGAGCTGGTCTCCTTCGGCGATGGCGACGGGCACTGACCCTGCCTGTCGGGCGAGAATGAGGAGATTGGCGAGGGTCTGGTCGAGGCGTCCGCCGACGGCGCCGAGCAAGAGGATTTCAGCGGCTCCATCGCGGACCGCGCGTGCGATCGCCAGCTCCAGGTCGGTGGCGTCTTTGGCTGCGGGGTGTTTTTCTATGGAGGCGCCCCTTAGCTGGAGACGGGTGAGGAGGGGCTCGTCGATGCTATCCATGTCGCCGACGATGACATGCGGGGCCAGGTCGAGGGCCTCCAGATGGCGGGCGCCGCCGTCGGCGGCGATGCGAAAGTCGTCTTCGCGCAGCCAGCGCGCCAGGATTTGGTAGTTGTCAATCTCCCCGTTTACGAAGATAACGGCTCGCACTTTTATCCGCCCATCTACAGAAAGGCCTGCCAGGCGAAAATTGTCAGCATGATGACGCTGAACGCGAACTGGACGACCATGGCGAGAAGAAAGCCGCCTACATAGCCTTTTACGGCACGGGTAGCGGCGGCCTTGCTGCGCTGCGGATTCAGGGGGGCGTTGCCTGCCGCTGGGGCGGTCACCTGGGCGCGGCGGTATTCCATCAGCCACAGCGCGGAGACCGAGCCGATGGCGGCGCCGATGAAGGCGCCGACGACAGGGATGCTGGCGAGCAGGATTGCGCCGAGAAGCCCGCCGAGAATGGAGACAGCGATAGAACGCCAACCGGCGCCCGATTTGCGGCTGCTGAGAAAACTCAGGCCCAGATCGGCCGCCCAGGAGACGATGGTGAGGATCGCCAGGACGAGCAGAGTGGGCCAGCCGATGCGGATGAAGCCGTCGGCCCAGGCCCAGGCGAATGCGCCGAGCCAGATCAGGAGCGGTCCTGGCAGGACAGGGACCATCGCGCCGACAATGCCGAGGAACAGGAGCAGGTAGGCGATCACGAAGACCAGGTTGGATGAGAGAAGGCTAAGAAAATCTGTCACCGTGATCTACTCCGCGACGCGGGCAGAGCCATCCACAACCTTGAGGGGGATGACAGTGTCTGCGGCAAAGAGAGGGGGCACGTCAAGGCCGAGTTGTTCAAAGAGTGTTGACGGGACGCTTATGTCGGCGAGGAAAAGGCGTCCGCAGGCGGCGCGGGCGCGTTGGTGCAGGAGGCCGAGTTTTGGCAGGGCCAGGGTCATGGTTGCGGCGGCGGAGATGTGCGGATCGTAAAGAGCGCCGCTGGTGGTGTCGAGGCCGCTGGGCGCGTCAAGACTGAGGATCGGCGCGACACTGCTGTTTGCGAGATGAATCAGGTCTGCGGCGCGGCCGCGGGGCATGCCGGAGAGGCCATAGCCGATGAGGGCGTCGATAACCAGGTCGGCAGGGGGGAGCTCCCAGCCCTCCTCTGCCCAGGCGAGGGGCGCGTGCATTTGCTGCAGGATCGACAGCTGACTCTTCATCACACCTGGGGGCAGTTCACCGGGAGGATGGGTCAGGACGATTTGGACCCAGGCCCCCCAGTTGAGGAGGTGCCGGGCGGCGACCAGGCCGCCGCCGCCGTTGTTGCCGGGGCCGGCCAGCACGACGATGGGCCGGTCGAGGAGGTCGTCTTCATCGTCATCGCTGGCGAGGAGGCGTCCGGCGAGCAGGGCCAGGTTGCGGCCGGCGTTCTCCATCATTTGGAAAAGCTGAATGCCAAACTTCTCGACCATCAACCGGTCGACTTCCCTCATCTGTTCTGTAGTCAGGGCGGGCAGGTTCACGGTTGGGGTTCCGGAGGTAGCGGAGGCAGAAGGAGGTAGCTGAGCAGCCAGCAAACGAGGGTTGGAATGATGATTGTGCTGGTCCACATATGAACGGACCAGGTTGTGCCTGTGGTTGGGAGGAGGACGGCGTAGTAGCCGGCGTAAAGCAGGAAGGGGATGGCGGGCGCGAGCCAGCGGAGGGATTCGGGGCGGCGGCTCGGCTGGGCTCGCCAGGCCAGGTAGTCTACAACCAGGGCTGCCGCCGCCATGCCGAGCGCCAGCCAGATCATGCGGGGTCCTTCGTAATCGACGATTGTGGCTCCCAGGATAGCCAGCCCGAGGGCGGCGGCGACGGCTCCCAAGGGCAGCCGCCAGCGACGGAGGGCCAGGAGGGTGGGTCCTGTCAGGGCGGCGGCGGTAAGGATGGCGCCGACCAGGCCGGCGGTTTTGCCGAGATCATCATGGAAGTAGCCGCGGCCGGTTCCGGGCGTTCCGAGCTGTACGGTAACGGGAAAGAAAAACATCATGAAGAAGGTAAGGGCGGCGAGAAAGATGCCCAGTGAGAGCACTGCAGGGGCGAGTTTTCGCCAGCCGGCGTCTTCCGCGCGCCTGCGCCAGGCAGCGCGCAGCGGGCCGGTGACGGTAAGGCCGATGCCGATGCCGAGCATGATGTGAGTTGGGCTGAACAGGGCTTCGATACCATCTTCGATGCCGAAGAGAATGTGCCACACCATATCGCCGACGCCGCCGGCGGCGAAGATGAAGAGGCCGATACCTGTGAGCCGATAGCCGCGGGGCACTGCCAGGGGCAGGGGGTAGCCTTGCATCAGGTTGGAGATTGTCGCAGCGGCGAAGGCAATCCCAACCAGCAGGTAGCCGCTGTAAAAGAAGGCGTGCCAGATGGTGAAGAAGGATTCGTCAACGCGACCGTGGTTGTGGGCCCAGCCGTCGAGGTAGAGGCCGCCTACGAAGAGGGCGCTGAGGGCGGTCATGAGCCAGTCGAACTTCAGGCTGGAAACGGACATGGAAACCGGCGCCGCGGCGTGCTGTCCGGCGGGGGGAGGGGCGATAGTGTCTGACAGTATTGATTCGCTCATCATCGACGTTTCATTGATCAATACGGCTGGGCGGAATGTGGGTTTCAGTGTAACCGAACAGCCGGTGCGCGCAAAGCGGACGCGGATCCTCGCGGCGTAGGGTCTGCGGAGGAGGGGCACGGAGAGGGGCAACGGCAGACGGCAACGGCAGTTTGATCCGTGAAGGGACGCGTAGAGGCGCGAAGAAGGGCAACGGCGAAGTGAGGCTGGCTGCGGGAATGCGTTACCTGGCCTGCCGCCCGCTTCTGCAGGCTACTCCATTTCAAGAAAGCGCGCCCCCAAGAAGGCTGGGTTTGAATGGAATCGGCCCTGGTGGTATTCTACCGGTGAACCCCTACAAGTTGGACGATCCTGGAGGCGCTCGCCTCTTCCAAGGGAAGCGTATGGACTGGTTCCTGGACCGCGCCAGGCCGGCGGTGCAGTCGGCTCTGGCTGAAGATATCGACGGTGGAGACGTGACCACGCTGGCAACGATTCCGGCCGGGAAGCAGGCGAGGGGTCGTTTCTTGGCGAAGGCTGCGGGCGTCGTGGCCGGGCTGGATGTTGCAGGTCTGACGTACTTAATGCTTGCGGAGAGTCAGGCGAACGGAGATTTGGCGGGGCCCGAACTATCGGTGGGTAAGGGTGATGGATCGGCGCGCCTTTCTGCAGCCGGCAATAGACAGCCGGTTTCGTTCCGCCCTTGCGTCGGGGACGGGGAGGAGGTCGCGGCGGGTACCGAAGTCGCCTGGGCCTCCGGCTGCGCACGCACGCTTTTGACGGCGGAAAGGGTGGCGCTGAACTTTCTGCAGCGAATGTCGGGCATTGCCACGTTGACGAGGCGCTACGTTGAGGCGGCCCGAGGCACGGGCGCGGTGATTCTGGATACGAGAAAGACCGCGCCGGGGCTGAGGCTGTTCGACAAAAGAGCTGTGGCGCTGGGGGGAGGAAGCAACCATCGTTTTGGCCTCTTTGACATGGCGCTGGTCAAGGACAATCACATTACGGCCGCGGGGGGGATCGCGCCGGCCGTTGAGGGGATTCGGAGTCGATACCAGGACATCGCTATCGAGGTCGAAGTGGCGGATTTTGCTCAGTTGGAGGAGGCGCTGACGCTTGACGTAGACCGCATTCTACTTGACAATATGGTACCGGACCAGATTAGGAAGGCGGTCAGGATTGCCGCGGGCCGAACGCCGCTTGAGGCTTCAGGGGGCGTGGTCTTGGAGAACGTTTCTGAAATTGCGGCGACGGGCGTGGATTTTATTTCGGTTGGGGCGCTTACCCATTCGGCGCCGGCGCTGGACATCAGTTTCGATTTGGAGATGGCGGCGTAGCTGAGAAGGGTAGACAAATACTGGGACTGCATTGGGCAGAACTGCAGTGGACAGAGGTCAGTGGCGGGAGGGAGTGAGGTAGCAAACATGACAGGGACAACGTTGGAAAACCGGCTGGCGGAGATCACAGACGCCAAGTTGATGTACGAAGCGCTGGCGCGGAAGCTTAGCGATGTAGCGCTGGACGTTGAGTTGCGGATCAAAGCGGAGCTGGCGGCCCAGATCAACCTTCTGAAGAAGGAGCGCAACGCGGTTATTCTGGGGCACAACTATATGGAAGCGATCCTCTTTCATTCGATTCCGGACTTTGTCGGCGATTCGCTGTTTCTGAGCCGGATGGCGGCGCAGACCGATAAGGACGTGATCGTTTTCTGCGGCGTGGAGTTCATGGCGGAGACCGCCAAGATTCTCAGCCCGGACAAGACCGTGCTGCTTCCCGCCGAGAAGGCGGGCTGTTCGCTTGCGGCCAGCATCACCGCCGAGGATGTGCGGGAGCTGAAGGAGCGGTTTCCTGGCGTGCCGGTGGTGACCTATGTAAATACCTATGCTGATGTGAAGGCGGAGACGGACATATGCTGCACGAGCGGCAATGCGGTGGCCGTGGTCAATTCGCTGGACTCTGACAGCGTGATCTTTCTGCCGGATGAGTACCTGGCGAAAAACGTGGCCGATGAGACGGGCAAGCGGATTATCTTCCCGGTTTCTGCCGGGCCAGACTCCGGGCATGACGACAAAGGCGTGTCGACGCCGATCTCGTTAGATTTGGAAGGGGGAGGCGCCCGCGATCCGGAGACCGGCCAACCGGTTATTCCGCTGGATGGGGAGGACTTCGACCTGATTGGCTGGCATGGCCGCTGCGAGGTGCATGACAAGTTCACGGTGGATGACATCCGGCTGGTGCGCGCCGAGTATCCGGATGTTGTGATCCTGTCTCATCCGGAATGCAGCCCGGAGGTCGTGGCAGCATCGGACTTCACCGGCAGCACGACGGCGATGATACGGCACGTTGAGGAGACGGACGCGCCCCGCTATCTGCTTCTGACGGAGTGCTCGATGGGGGACAATATCATCGGCGCCAACCCGGAGAAGGAGATGCTGCGCCTATGCTCTGTGCGGTGCCCGCACATGGGCCAGATTACGATGGAGGATACGCTGGCGGCGCTGGAGAAGATGCAGTACGAGATCAGCGTTCCTGAGGAGATTCTGGCGCGGGCGGCGCGGTCGGTGCAACGGATGGTGGAGATCGGTTAGCCCTGCGGGGACACTTGCCGAGCTTTGATGGCAGGCAAGGGAACCCAGGGCTTACCGGATGGGGTTCGGATTGCCGAGAGGGACGCGAGCAAACCCAGTGAGATCCAATGGCGGATGATCTGCTGACCTGCGACGTCTTGATCATTGGCACGGGCATTGCGGGCGCGACGACAGCTCTGGAGCTGGCAGACGCCGGCGCGGCGGTGACGCTCGTCACCCGCGGGGAAAAGCCACACAGTTCAAACACATATTTGGCGCAGGGCGGAATCATCTACGTAGGCAGGGGTGATAGCGTCGCGCTGCTTGCGGAGGACTTGCGCCGGGCCGGCGCAGGCCACTGCAACCCGGCCGCGGTCCGCATTCTGGCCGAGCAAGGGCCTGAGGCAGTGCGCGAGGTGCTGCTGACGCGCGCGCCGGTGGCATTTGATCGCGATGGCGAGGAGGCGTTGTCGCTGGCGCTCGAGGGGGGGCACAGTCTGCCGCGGATCATCCATTCCGCGGACGCCACAGGGAAGAGTATCGAGGCGGCGCTTCTAAACGCGCTGGAGAACCATCCCGAGGTGACCCTTCTGACGGGGCATACTGCAGTGGATCTGCTGACGCCTGATCATCATGGCCGAAACCGGTTGGCGGTTTATGGGCGGCGCTCCTGTGTGGGCGCGTACTTGCTGGAAAGGGCGAGCGGACAGGTGAAGCGCGCGATAGCCAGGTTCACGGTGCTGGCCACCGGCGGTCTGGGTCAGATCTTTCTGCGCACAACGAACCCGCGAGGCGCGCGGGGCGACGGTCTGGCGATGGCGTATCGGGCGGGCGCGCGGGTGATCAACGCCGAGTTCGTTCAGTTTCATCCGACCGCGTTTTACCATCAGGGCCAGGTCCATTTTCTGGTATCGGAGGCGGTGCGCGGCGCGGGCGCAAGGCTGGCGCACAGGGACGGGCAGCCGTTCATGCAGAACCATGCGCCGGAATGGAAGGACCTGGCGCCGCGCGATGTGGTCGCCCGTTCCATTCACAGAGAGATGCTGTCGCGCGGCGTTTCGAACGTCTACCTGGACCTGCGGTCCTATATCGACCAGGGCGAGATTTTGTCGCATTTTCCGACGATCCGGGCGCGGGCGCTGGGATTCGGCGTGGACATCGCGAAAGACCTTGTGCCGGTGGTGCCGGCCGCGCATTATTCGTGCGGCGGAATCTGGGTAGACGAGTGGGGCCGGTCAACGGTGGACGGTCTGTACAGTGTCGGCGAAGTATCGTGTACTGGCGTGCATGGGGCCAACCGGTTGGCGAGCGCGTCGCTGCTGGAGGGGCTTGTATGGGGGCGGCGCGCGGCCCGTCACATTGAAGCCCGGCTTGGGGCCGGCGGGGAAAGGGAGGCCGGCGGCGGGGGCGGCAACTGGCTGGCCGAAGAGCGGGGAAGGGAGCCGGCCGAACTACACAATGCCGATGACATTCCTGAATGGAGTTACGCGGAGGACGGCGCGGCCGACCCGGCATTGATCAGCCAGGACATGAGGGCTTTACAGCAAATCATGTGGAACTACGTGGGGCTGGTGCGCACGACGCGACGGTTGGCGCGAGCGGTGCGCCAACTGCGGACGCTGGAGAATGAGATTGAGCGCTTTTACCGCAGCCAGGCGTTGACAGACGATTTAATCGGGTTGCGCAATGCAGTGCGGGCGGCGATCATCGTCGCCAATGCAGCGTGGGCCAACCGGCATAGTGTCGGTTGCCATTATCGCGAGTAGCGGCGGCGCGGCAGGCGCGGCGCCGGGGTAAAGGGCAGTTGACGCGGGACTAGATGGCGCGTTTCACTGGTCCCGCTGTTCGATTGGCAGGAAACCTTGCCCGCCTTCCGCGGGGGAAAACCAGTCAAGCCGGTCGTGCAGGGCGACGACTTCGCCAAACACGAGCACAGCTGGGGCCTGGATGCCGGCCGAGGCCATGGAGCTGGCGAGTTCGGCGAGGCTAGAGCGGACCACCCTCTGCTGGGCGGTGGTTGCGTTTGCGATGGCGGCGGCGGGCGAGCCCGGGTCGCGACCTTGTGCGATGAGCGCGTCGCAGATTCTGGCGGCGGAGCGGACGCCCATCATGACGATGAGGGTAGGCGTTCTGGCCATGAGAGACCAGTCAATGGCGGACTCTTCTTTGGCGGGGTCTTCGTGGCCGGTGATCACGGTAAATGCGCTTGCGAGGCGGCGGTCTGTGACGGGAATGCCGGCATAGGCGGGCGCGGCGACGGCTGCGCTGATCCCGGGCACAACTTCGAAGTTCAATCCGGCTGAGGCGAGCGCGAGGCACTCTTCGCCGCCGCGGCCAAAGACGAATCCATCCCCTCCTTTCAGACGAACGACCTGCAAACCGGAGCGCACGCGTTCGACGAGAAGCGCGTTGATTTCGCTTTGCCGCATCATCCTTTGCCCGAAGCCCATTTTACCGACGAAGATTCGTTCGGCCTGGGATGGGATTTCGTCCAGGAGTTCAGGCGCGACCAGGCGGTCGTAGACGACTACGTCGGCGCATCGCAGCAGATTCAGGCCGCGCACGCTGATCAGATCAGCGCGTCCGGGTCCCGCCCCGACGAGGAATGCCTTGCCGGTCATTTGGCGCGCTCTCCGGCGCGGGCGCGTGGGGGAGAGAGAAGCCGGTTGCTTACAGGCCGTGCGATCATTGGTCTGGCTCCAATAGCGCCGCGATGCGGTCTCGGGTGGATGTGGCTGCGCGCGGGCGGGCCGAGACGGTGCTGACGGAGACGATGATGTCGTCCTGGCGCAGCACGGCAGGCGAGTGGAAGTTTCCCTCGGCAGGCGCGTCGGCCACGTTTACGAGCCGGTTGTGTCTGTGGGCGGCCGACGCGATTTCGCGGTTGACGGCGCGTACGTTGGTGGCGGCGAAAACGAGGCCGGCCTCGTCCACGTCGCCGTCGCGGTAGCGCCGGCGGTTCCACTCGAGTTTGCCCGAATCGGCCCAGTCGGTCAGCTGCTCGGTTGCCGAGGGGCTGATCAGGCGAACGGGGACGTCCGCCGCGAGCAGACTGCGCACTTTGCGCTCGCCGACAGTTCCACCGCCGACGACCACAGCGGTACGTCCGTCAAGATTGGTCAGGGTCAAGGGGAATCGCATTGCGTAGCCGCTCCTCAGCTGCGGAAAAGTGAAGGTACCTCCGGGTCGGTGTAACCGTGTAGAATTGCGCTGAAGACTCTGGCGGCTTGCACGTTTTCGCGCACGTCGTGGACGCGCAGGATGTTTGCGCCGCGCTCCAGGGCCATGACATTGGCGGCGATCGTTGCCGGCAGCCTGTCTTCCACCGCGGCGCCGCCTGCCATTTTACCGAGAAAGCCCTTGCGCGAGCAGCCGAAGAGAAGTGGATAGTCCAGCGCTTGCAGTTCATCGAGGCGGTTGATCAGTTCGGCATGTTGGGCAGGGGACTTGCCGAAGCCGATTCCCGGATCGATGATACGATGCCAGCGGGGCACACCGTCGCGTCGGGCCAACTCGGTCGCGGTCGCCAGGTCGCGAGCGACGTCTGCGACAATGTCGTTGGAAGGGAGCGGAAGAGACGGCGCGGGGCTGTTGTCGGGGCATGCGCGGACCGGAATGGCGCTAAGCGGGGCCTGGTTTTGCATGAGGACAAGGGGGACGCGGCGACGGGCCGACAGGGCGGCCATTCCTTGCGAGGCGGGCTGACCGGGCGCTGAAGAAACGCGGGCGCCTTCTGCTCCATCTTGCGCCGCGTTTTCGTCCTGGCACTTCAGGAGCAGGCCTGAAACATCGTTGATCCAGGATGCCCCGGCATTGAGGGCGGCCTGGGCGACTTCAACGCGAAAGGTATCGACCGAGAGGGGCAGGTCATAGGCTTGGCGCAGGGCGTCGATAACCGGAACGACGCGTTCGATTTCCTCCGCTGCGGAAATGTCGACATGCCCAGGCCGGGTGGAGTATCCGCCGATGTCGAGGACGTCTGCGCCAGCGTCGACAAAGTTGGCGGCCTGGGTCAGTGCGGCGGCGACCGGGTCCTGGGCTGCGTTCAGGCCGTCGCCGGAGAAGGAATCCGGCGTGATGTTGAGAATGCCCATAATGCCGGGGCGCTGGCTCCAGCGCCAGATGCGTTCAGCGACCGGCATCACACGGGGAGGGCGGGGCATGGCAAGCTGCTGCCAGAGTTGGCGTACGGTCACGTCCAACCTGGGGTGGCGCAGAGTGGCGTTGAGGTCCAGAAGGGGGGCCAGGACGAAGTCGCGTTCGGGGATGCCGATGTGGGGAATGATCAGATCAGGTTCTTCAACGACTGTATCGTCGAAGAACAGGATGTCCAGGTCGATGACGCGGGGCCCGTAGCGGATCGACTTTGTTCGACCGAGCGTTTTCTCCGTGTGTTTGACGGCGCGCAGGAGTTCTGAAGGCGTGAGCTCTGTGGAGGTTTGGCAGACAGCATTGAGGAAGAGCGGCTGATCGGTGACCAGCATGGGGTCTGTTTCGTAGAGATGTGATGTCTCGACAACAGTGGCGTAGGACGCCATGTGGTCCAGCGCGTCGTGGATGTAGGCGGCGCGGTCTCCTATGTTGCCGCCAAGAGCGATGTAGGCTGTGTGGGTCATGGAAATTCACCTGGCAGCGTTTTCGAGCGGGACGATGAACGGGAATCCGTTGGCTAACCCGGCCTCAGCGTCAAAGGAGAATAACCGGCCAAAGGCAACCAGTCGTTGATCGATAAGGCGGGAGGCGAGGGCCGGCCTGCCATAGGTGTGATTATAACCCCTTAAGCGCACGAAGGCAGCATAGTGAAGGGGGTAGTCCCAGAATGGAGGCGAGTCTTGGGCTGTTGGCAGGACGGGGGATGTTGATTGAACGGTGATTTGGGAGTGAGTGGCGGGGCGAACTGCGGGGGAACTGCGGGAACGGACGCGATGGAGGCGGCGCGCGTGCATGCTGATGGGCATGGACATGTGGGCGGGGAAAAGGGGGTGCGTTTCAGGCAAGGTTTGGGAGATTGGCCGTCGCCTGCCATCAGATTCTGCTGGCCGCGCCGGGAGTGGATTGGACCCATTGTGAAGGGGTGAATGCTTTTTCTCCCTGGTTCGATTATAATCAGGATGGGTATATGTGATTCATATGCGTGTCGTCTTTGACCACTCAATTTTTGGGCTCCTCAAGGGCCGGTTTTGGTTTGGGCAGGGAACTTTCTGGAAGGTTGCAGCCGGGCTGAGGATGCAGGAGGCCTCGAACTGCAGGCATGCGAAAGAAGCAGGCAATGGATGAACTGAATGCCGATTATGCGTTGACCGAGGAGCAGGTGGCCGCCTACCGGAGGGACGGTTTTGTCAAGCTGCCCGATGTGCTGTCGGGGGCGGTGCTGGAGGCGTACGGGACTGAGTTCACGCGTTTGGTCCATGTGTTGAACCGGCAGACTTTGCCGCTGGCGGAGCGGAACACGTACGGCAAGGCGTTCTTACAGATCGCGAATTTGTGGGAGCACAGCGAGAAGGTGAAAGAGTTTGTACTCTGCCGGCGGTTGGGGAAGATCGCGGCGGAATTGATGGGCGTTGACGGGGTAAGGATGTATCATGATCAGGCTCTGTACAAGGAGCCCGGCGGAGGGTTTACGCCGTGGCATGTCGATCAGTTCTACTGGCCGCTGTCAAACGATAATACAGTGACGGCGTGGATTCCCCTTCAGCCGGTTCCGGTTGAGATGGGCCCGTTATCGTTTTGCGTTGGCAGCCACAATCTGTTGCGGCATCGGGATCTTTCGATCAGTGATGAGAGCGAACTGAAGATTGGACGCACTCTGCATGACTATCCGAAGCATGTTTCTGCCTACGCGTTGGGGGAGGTTAGCTTTCATTCGGGGTGGACATTTCACCGGGCGGGGCCGAACGGGAGCGAGGCGATGCGGGCAGTGATGACCATCATATACATGGAAGACGGGATGCAGGTGGCCGCGCCAAAGAATGAGAATCAGCAGCGGGACTGGGATCGCTGGCTGCCGGGCGCGCGTGTAGGCGAACCGATTGACACGCCGCTGAATCCCGTGATCTATTCTGCACACGATTGACGGAACGGGCCGGCCTCCGCAAGGCGGTGGATTTTGTTCGCGGCGGCATTGCGAAACCGCAGGAGGCTCTCAGGTCAGGAGACGGGAGAATCGGATGGTGAGGGGCGGGGCGTAATGAGAGGTGTAGCCAAACTGCGGGCGGGCGTGGGCCAGGTGGGTCTGCTGGACGCGCCGGAGCCGACCGCGACGCCGGGCCATGTGGTGATTGAGGTTGCGGCAGCCGGGTTGTGCGGGACAGACGCACATATCTATCACGACGAATATCCGTGCCGGCCACCGGTCATCCTCGGCCACGAGGTCGCGGGGAAGGTGGTGGACGTGGGGGCCGGCGTGACGCGCTGGGCGACCGGTACCTCGGTAACCAGTGAGCCGTACTATACGCTCTGTGGTCACTGTCCCTATTGCCGGGCGGGCATGCCGAACCACTGCCCGCGGCGGGCATCGATTGGCAGCGGCGTGAACGGGGCTTTTGCGCGCTACGTGCTTGTGCCTGCGCGTTCGCTGCATTTGTTGCCGGAGGGTGTGGATGAGTGGGCGGGGGCGCTGACGGAGCCGCTGGCCTGCTGCGTGCATGCGCTGGAAAACTCGAAGGTGGAGCCGGGGGATGTGGCGGCGATCACCGGGCCGGGCGCGATCGGGCTGATGATGCTGCAGGTTGTGAAGGCGGCGGGGGCGCAGGCGCTGGTTATCGGGACGGAAACGGACGGGGCGCGGCTGGCGCTGGCAGAGCAGTTGGGCGCGGACGAAGTCCTGGTGGCGGGAAGGGACGATCTGGCCGGCTCTGCGGCGGAGCGAACGGACGGCCTCGGGGTTGATGTCGCCTTTGAGTGTTCAGGCGCGGGGCCCGGTGCGCAGACAGCGCTTGACCTGGTCCGGCATCGGGGGCGCTACGTGCAGGTGGGGCTATTTGGCAGGCCGGTGTTGTGGGACCTGGAGCAGGTCTGCATCAAGGAAGTCCAGGTGCAGGGCACTTTCGCGACAGTCGCCAGCTCGTGGCGCAAGACACTGGCGCTGATGGCCACGGGCCAGCTGCAGACCGGTCCGTTGATCAGTCACCGACTTGCCTTGGATGAATGGCAGGAGGCGTTTGACCTTTTCGAGCGCCGCGAGGGCGTAAAGATCGTCTTTGCGCCGGAGTAGGCGTTTTCGCAATTTGCGGCGGGCCAACCCTCCGAAGCAGGCGAGGGTGAAAGCCGCCTGTTCCCGCGAGCAGTTGGCCGGTGATATTTTACTGGCATTCAACGAACGGTTTCCCAGGCCAAACTCTTTCGAATGACACAGGATGCAGGCTCAACAGTTACAGCGGGGCGCCGCTGCTCGAATTGTGGATCCCGGGTCGCGCAGAACGCTGAAACCTGTTACTTTTGCGGTCATGAGTTGACCGGAACGCCGCGGGTGAGGCCGGCGCGTCTCAATTTACGCGACGCGGTACTGGTCGCGGTTCTGCTGGCTATCGTTATCGGTTGGTGGCAGTTTGGCAGCCTGGGCGTCAGCCTGCCGTTGCCGAACGGATCGGAGTCGAGCCCCGGCCCGTCGTCGCCGGCGAGAGTGGACACGGAGCCGACGGCAGAGACGGACGGGCAACGGGCTGATGCGTTCGTTGGACGCCATACTGTCCAGTCGGGGGAGACGCTGATTGGCATTGCGGGACGTTATGGGGTCACAGTGGAAGAGATTCAGGCTGCGAACAATCTGAGCGGCACGTTGATCCGGGTGGGTGACGTGCTGATGATTCCGATACCGGCGTCGATCTCGGAAAGTGGAAGCCAGGAGACCGCGCCGACGATTTCGACCGTTTTCAGCTATATTGTGCAGCCAGGCGATACGGTGATTTCGATTGCGGTGCGATTCGGCACAACCGTGGCGGCGATTCAGGAGGCGAACGGGATTGGCCCCGACGACATAATCCGGCCCGACCAGGCGCTGCAGTTGCCAGTTTCGGGCGTACCGTCAACGATTCTGGCGTCGGGCGGGACGGTATCGCCGCATCAAGAGGGAGGTTCGGGGGAGATGTACCTGCCCCTCCAGTTGCTTGGGCCGGAAGACGGCGAGGAGATTGATCAATCTGAGGATGTGCTCTTTCGGTGGTTGAGCGGGGGCCTGTTGGAGGAGAATGAATGGTACGTTCTTTACATCTGGCCGCTGGAAGGATTGTTTGAGTTGCCGCCGCCCGTTTGGACGAAGGCAACCAGTTATCGTTTGCCGAGCCAGTGGGCGCCGCCGCCGGATCGGGACGTCACGTACAGGTGGCAGGCTTCGATCGTGCGTGTGTTGACAAGCGCGGAAGGGGAGCGCAGCCTTGAGGCGGCAAGCGGTCCTGGAGAGGCGCGGGATTTCGAATGGGTTGGGAGCGGAAACTGAGGCTTGACGCAGGCTTTTGCAGCTTCTTGTCAATGCGCGCGTTGTCTTCTGTGAGGCTGGGACTGCCTCGGGGTAACGACGCGGCGCGGTGGTTCCTTCTCGAAGTATGAAGGCTGGGGTTCCGGCCGGATTCCAATTTGAATGACATCTGAAGTTTTGATTTGGCTGGGGTGCGGACAAGAACCGTGACGGGGATGCGCCGCGGGGCGGGAAGTGGGGCGGACCGGAGGAGAGGGCGAGGCCGGCGCTTCTGCCGGAGTGGGCGCGGGATTGCCATATCAAGACGATGGTTGTATAGTAGGCGAAATTTGAGGAAGGGGGTTGCGCAGCCCCTGGGCAGGTTTTGCCGGCGTTTTCGGCGGGGACGCGATTTTGTGTCTTGGGTGGCTTGCGGAGTCACCAGGCGCTTGCAGGCCGTGTCAGTTTAAGGCGTGTGATCGCATGGCGGCCTGAGTCGGAACGCGGCGTAACTGCCCTGGTCGCAAGACTGGTTGCGCGGGGCGCCAACTTTGTAACGCCGCGGCATGGTCGCAGCGGGGCGTGACCCCAGGGGGGCGTTGTTGGAGGAATCCCCCCGCACAAGGGAGCCCGCTTGCGGGCGACCTCCCCAAAAGCTGAGAAGTGAGTGGTTCGCGAACCCTTTGCTCGTTCCGTTCAGGTACGCGATACGGCGATGGCCTTAGCAGTTACGAATTGTTGTTGCTGTGACGATAGTTCAATATATTTGGTCCCCTGCAATCGTTTTCTTGCGGGGACGGCCAGAGCGCACAGTGACCATTCCACTCGGATTTCCCAGATTGTAAACCAGACTGTTTCAACGAATTCAAGGAGGAACGCATGCCGCGACCAGTCACCCTTTTCACGGGTCAGTGGGCTGATCTGCCCTTCGAGACCATATGCGAAAAGGCAAAATCGTTTGGATATGACGGATTGGAGCTTGCCTGCTGGGGCGATCACTTTGAGGTGGACAAGGCCCTTGAGGACGACAGCTATGTACAGGGACGCTGGGACACGCTGAACAAGCACGGGTTGCAGTGCTATGCGATCAGCAATCACCTGATGGGCCAGGCCGTGGCCGACAGGATCGATGAACGCCACGAGAGCATACTGCCGCCGCGCATTTGGGGCGACGGGTCGGAGGACGGCGTGCGCGCCCGCGCGGCGGAGGAGATGAAGAATACAGCGCGGGCGGCGGCCAAGCTGGGCGTGAAGGTCGTGCCTGGATTCACCGGTTCGCCGATCTGGCATCTGGTCTATTCGTTCCCGCCGAACCCGCTCGACTTTCTGGAAAAGGGACTGGCGCTCTTTGCCGAGCTGTGGACTCCGATTCTGGATGTTTTCAGCGAGAACGGCGTAAAGTTCGGACTGGAAGTTCATCCGACGGAGATCGCGTTTGACATTGTGAGCGCGCAGAATGCAATCGACGCTCTGGACGGCCACGAAGCCTTCGGTTTCAACTACGACCCGAGCCATTTCGGTTACCAGGGCGTGGATTACGTTGCGTTTATCCGAACGTTCGCCGATCGCATTTTTCACGTGCATATGAAAGATGTAGGCTGGGCGGACGGGGGCAAAGAGGCGGGCGTCTTTGGCGGCCATACCGAGTTCGGTGATCACCGCCGGTATTGGGATTTCCGCTCCGTTGGGCGCGGGAATATCGACTTTGAAGCGATCATGCGGGCGTTGAACGACATTGGATACAACGGCCCCCTATCGATTGAGTGGGAGGATGCGGGCATGGATCGCGAGCATGGCGCGACGGAGTCTTGCGCATACACTCGCAAGATCGACTTCCCGCCGTCAGAGATCGCTTTTGACGCGGCCTTTGCCGAATAGAAGCTGACGGGACCGCCGACAGTTCAGCCGGCTGTTCGTCAAGATGCGGGCGGGCGGAAGGCGGTCGACAATTGACGCCAGAAATCAGAGAACAGAAGAGGGACTGACCTATGAGTGAAGGATCCGGATTCACTTCGATGGCCGGAGCGCGTGCAGAAGGCGACGCCCCGGAGATCGGTGTGGGGATGCTGGGATACGCCTTTATGGGCAAGGCCCATAGCCATGCGATGTTGAACATTGCGCATATGATGTATCCGCCGCCGGCAGTGCCGAGGTTGGTTGGTATTGCGGGACGAAACGAGGATGCCGTGGCGGAGGCCGCGCGGCGTTACGGCTACGAGGGCTATTACACGGACTGGCGGGCGATGCTGGATAACGATGACATTCAGCTCTTTGACAACGGCGGGCCGAATGACGCGCACGCGGATCCGTGTATATTGGCGGCCGAGCGGGGCAAGCACATTTTGTGCGAGAAGCCGCTGGCGCGGACGGCGGATGAGGCGCAGAGCATGCTGGAGGCTGTGCAGAAGGCGAATGTGAAGCACATGGTGGCCTTCAACTATCGCTTCGTGCCGGCGATCCGTCAGATTCGCAAGCTGGTAGACTCCGGTTTGCTGGGGAAGATCTACCACTTCCGCGCAGTGTATCTGCAGGAGTGGGTGATGGCGCACTACGACCTGCCGATGATCTGGCGGTTGCAGAAGTCGGCGGCGGGCAGCGGCGCGCTGGGAGACCTGGGGGCGCATATTATCGATCTGGGGCGTTACCTGGTGGGCGAGGTGAAGAGTGTTTCGGGTATGACGCGCACCTTCATTGAAGACCGGCCCTGGGACGACGGCACGATGGGCAAGGTGGACGTGGACGATGCCTTCACGGCGCTGCTCGAGTTTGATAACGGCGCGATTGGCACGGTTGAGGCCAGCCGTTTTGCGGCAGGGCGCAAGAACGGTCAGCGCCTTGAGATCAATGCCGAGAAGGCGAGCATCGTCTTCAACCTGGAACGTTTGAATGAGCTGGAGATCTTCTGGGTAGGCGACGAACCGGCTGAGGCCCAGGGTTTCCGCAATGTGCTTGTTTCTGAGCCGTCCCACCCCTGGTGGGAAAACTGGTGGCCCCAGGGGCACATGATCGGCTGGGAACATGCCTTTGTGCATGAGATTACGCATCTGTTGGATTGCATTGTCAATGACGGCGCGGTGTCTCCCATCGGCGCCGATTTTGTGGACGGCTATCGCAACGCGGTGATTTGCGACGCGATTCTGGAGTCGGCGGCAAGCAAACGCCAGGTAGACTGCGTATACGCGGCGTAGAAGACAGAACGTAAGAACGTTCAGAGGGGGGGCGGCCCGCGGGCCGGTTTCTGGTACGGTCAGTCCCTGGACCGTCAACTTTTCTGGTCGGGGATGAGAAGGAATCAGCGCCGGCGGGCTGCCCCCCTTGAAGATACACTCCTCGCCCGCTTCCCCCATGAGGACAACGCCGGCTCTGTCGCGAAGGCTCCCCCGATGAAAAGCCGATCTTTTTCAACGCGGCGTTGAACTGAACGCTCCTGGGCGGCAACCAGTTCGCGTCCCACCAGATTGCGCTCAAATGGAAGGATAGGCGCCGGCGATCTCTGCCGCGGGGCGCGGCCCCGTTCCCAGTGGGCAGCGCCATTTCATTGCCCCTCGAACATTCCACAATTCAGGAAAACAGGAATCCAGCCATGAAAATCGATCGAATTGAACTGCGCCGCATACATATGCCTTACGTGCGCCCCTTTGAGACCAGCGGCTGGCGGCACGAGGGAAGCGATGCCGTCATCGTCCGAGTGGACGCAGACGGGGCCACGGGCTGGGGCGAGTCGCCGGTCAGTGACGGACCGTGGTACAACGAGGAGACGTATCACACGGCGTTGATGATGCAGCGGGAGTTTCTGGGGCCGATGTTGCTGGAGGCGGAGATTGCCGGGCCGGAGGATGTGCGGGGGATCTTCAAGCGTGTGCGCGCCAACCGGATGGCGAAAGCGGGCCTGGAGTTTGCCGTTTGGGACCTCTTTGCGCGGGCGAAGGGTGTTTCGCTGGCCGAACTCCTGGGCGGCACGCGGGAGGAGGTGGCGGTCGGCGTGAGTGTCCCGATTCAGGCGAGCGTTGGCGAGCTGCTGGACACGGTGGAGGGGTACCTGGAGGACGGCTACCAGCGGGTCAAGCTGAAGATCAAGCCGGGATGGGACGTTCAGCCGACGCGTGCGGTACGGGAACGCTGGCCGGAGTTGCTGCTGCAAGTAGACGGCAACAGTATCTATCATTTGGAGGATGCGGAACATCTGCGGCAGCTGGACCCGTTTGATCTGCTGCTGAACGAACAACCGCTTGACCATGATGACATATTTGACCATGCCAAGCTGGCC
This sequence comes from Caldilineaceae bacterium, assembly GCA_022824025.1. Taxonomy (GTDB): domain Bacteria; phylum Chloroflexota; class Anaerolineae; order Caldilineales; family Caldilineaceae; genus Bin5. The sequence continues at coordinate 168,095 of JAJEBF010000014.1, read as the reverse complement.
AAGCTGATTGAGACGCCCGTCTGCCTGGACGAGAGTATCGTATCGCCGGATCACGCGCGCTGGGCGTTGGAGTTGAATGCGTGCGGCGTGATCAACGTCAAGCCATCACGGATTGGCGGGCTGGCCGATTCCGTGGCCGTGCATGACATGTGCAAAGAGGCGGGCATTCCCGTGTGGCATGGGGGCATGTTGGAGACGGGGATCGGACGGGCGACCAGCGTGGCGCTGGCGAGCCTGCCCAACTTTACGCTGCCGGGCGATATCAGCGCCAACGACCGTTATTACAAGCGGGATATTGTCAGCAATCCTTTTACGCTCAACAGCAACAGCACCTTGACCGTTCCGGACGGCCCGGGACACGGCGCGGTGGTGGACGAGGCGTATCTGGAGGAGGTGACTGTGGACAAGGTCTGCCTGCGGCGGGGCAGTTGACCACGTTGGGGGACTGTACCCCGGGGGGCAGGCCGATCGGGAATCGGGCCCGCCAACCGGATTCGCCCGTCGGGAGCCTGGAGGGGGAAAGAGAGTGCGTGTCAGCGCAACAGAGGGAGGTCCTGAATGGCAAAGAAACGAGGGAAGCCCTCCTTTATCGGAATTGATTTGGCGTGGGGCGACAGGAACCCGTCCGGCGTCGCGGTGATTCGGAAGGGCCGTTTGGTGGCGAGTACGGGCAGCCTGGTCAAGTTGTCTGAGATCGTCGATTTTGTTGGCGCGCACCTGTCGCGGCGGAACGGTTCGATTGTGGCGGTGGATGCGCCGCTGCGGGTGCCGAACGAGACGGGAATCAGGGCGTGCGACCGAGCGCTTTCGGCGGACTGGCAGCGTTTTCAGGCGGGCGCGTACCCGGCGAACCGGAGGTTGCTGGCCCGCGACGGCGTCGTGCGCGGGGAGGCCCTGACGGCGGCGCTGTCGGAGCGCTTCAAGTTCTCAGAGTCCGATGTTGTTCCCCGGCGCACCAAGGCGCGGCTGGTGTGCGAGGTATATCCGCATCCGGCGCTGGTCGCGTTGTTTGGGCTGGACCGCACTCTCAAGTACAAGCGGGGGCGGGGGCGAAGTTTTGAGGAGCGCTGGTCGGAATTGGACCGGTACCGCTCGCTGCTGAGAAAGCTGAGGAAGGCGAATCCGCGGCTGCGGAGGACCAGGCGGCTGCTGAAAGGCACGGACGTTCACGGGTTGCGCGGGTCTGCAATGCAGGCGTATGAGGACGAGCTGGACGCGGTAACTTGCGCGTACATTGCTTCATTCTTGTGGTGGCACGGGCCGAGGGCGGCAAGGAAATATGGTTCGTTGGAGGAGGGGCACATCCTGGTTCCAAAGCCACCGAAGCGGAGGTGACGGGCAGGGTCAATCGGTCACGTCCAAAACCGTGTATGCCTTGGCCCCCCCGGCGCCGCCTGTAGCGTCGTCGCATTTTGCGACCAGCCCATCAGAAATCAGTTTTCCCAGGATGCCGCAGACGATTTCGTCTGTGTTGGCGCCCCATACCGCTTTGGAGAAGATCCCGATCCTTTCGCTGATCTGTCGGGGGCTCAGACTGTACTCTGCCGGCGATGCACCGGCCCGTTCACCATCGATTTTGGCTTGGACGAGCAGGGTGAGTACCACATCTTCAAGTTCAAATTGGGCTCTCAGCGCGCTTTCAACTTGCCTTTCCTCCGGAGTATCGCCCCATCCCCTTTCGCCGAACTCATAGAATGCCGCACGGCGATTCTCAAGTAGTCGCGCAATACCCCCGTTTGGCATTGTTCAAGTCCTTTCGTGTACAGAGCAGGGAAGCGCAGGAGTCGAAGGATTTCGGGACCTGAAACTGATCAGATCCACCCGAAAGAGCCCGTAAGATCGACGGAGCCCGAATGGACTTACTGCCACGGCAAGCCCTGGAAGCTAACGACGGCCGCCCTTCCTTGACTGCATGCGCGCCCATGTGTCGCGCAGGGTGATCGTGCGGTTGAAGATGAGTTGACTTTCCTCGCTGTCGGGATCGAGGCAGAAGTAGCCTTTGCGCTCGAACTGCACGGTCTGGCCGACTGCCAAGTCGGTCACGCTGGGTTCCAGTTGCACGCCTTCGAGGACGGTCAGAGAGTCGGGCGTCAGGTTGGCGATGAAGTCCTGGCCTTCGGGCGCGTCAAAGGGATCTTCGGCGTTGAAGAGACGGTCATAGAGGCGCACCTGGACGGGAACGGCATGGTCGGCGCTCACCCAGTGGATTGTGCCGCGCACTTTGCGGCCGTCGGGCGCGTAGCCGCCCCTGGTTTCGGGATCGTAGGTGCAGTGGAGGGCGACAACCTCCCCGTCGTCGTTCTTGATCACTTCTTCACAGCGGATGAAGTAACCCCAGCGGAGACGGACCTCGCGGCCGGGGGCCATGCGATGGAACCTGCGCGGGGGGTCTTCCATGAAGTCGTCACGCTCGATGTAGAGATTGCGGCTGAAGGGGACCTTGCGGACGCCGGCGCTGTCGTCCTCGGGATTGTTGACTGCGTCAAGCCATTCGGTCTCGGATTCGGGGTAGTTCGTGATCACGACTGGAAGAGGATCGAGGACGCCCATCACGCGCATGGCGGTCTGGTTCAGCTCCTGGCGGATGAAGTGCTCCAGCAGCTCGATTTCGACTGTGCTGTTGGTGCGGGCGACGCCAACGTGGCGGCAGAGGTCGCGCAGCGCTTTGGCGGGCACGCCGCGTCGGCGTTGTCCGGCCAGGGTGGGCATGCGGGGGTCGTCCCAGCCGCTCACATAACCTTCTTCGACGAGACGCAGGAGGCGCCTCTTGCTGGTCACGATGTATGTGAACTCCAGCTTTGCGAACTCGATCTGGCGGGGGTGGTAAACCCCCAAAGACTCGAGATACCAGTCGTACAGCGGGCGGTGGTTGAGGTACTCGAGCGAGCAGAGGGAATGGGTGACGCCTTCGAAGGAGTCGGACTGGCCATGGGCCCAGTCGTACATTGGGTAGATGCACCAGTTGTCGCCGGTGCGCTGGTGCTCTGCATGGCGAATGCGGTACATGACGGGGTCGCGCAGGTTGATATTGGGCGAACTCATGTCGATTTTGGCGCGCAGGACGCGTGCGCCATCAGGGAATTCGCCTGCCTTCATGCGCTGGAACAGGTCGAGGTTTTCGGAGATTGAGCGATCTCGATAGGGGCTGTTTGCGCCAGGTTCGGTCAGGGTGCCGCGGTGGGCGCGAATCTCTTCCTGGCTGAGATCGTCGACGTATGCGCGACCTTCGCGGACGAGTTGTAGCGCCCACTGGTAGAGCTGGTCGAAGTAGTCGGAGGCGTAAAGGACGCTGGCCGGTTCGTACCCAAGCCAGCGGATGTCCTTCAGCTGCGCTTCGACAAATTCCTGTTCCTCTTTGAGAGGGTTGGTGTCGTCGAAGCGCAGGTTGCAGCGGCCGTTGAACTCTTCGGCCACGTCGAAGTTGAGGCCGATGGCTTTGGCGTGCCCAATATGCAGGTAGCCGTTTGGCTCTGGGGGAAAGCGTGTTTGAAATCGGCCATTAAAGCGACCCTCGGCAAAGTCTTCGGATATCGCTTCGCGGATGAAATCCCTGGCCGATTCAGATGATTCGTTCATCGTAACTCCCTGGGCGAACGGACGCGCCGCCGGTTGCGGACGGATCAGAAGCGGGTGTAGACCGGCTTGTCATTCCTTCTAGTCACTGTAAGACAATATACATTTCTTCAGTGCGCGGGGCAAGAAACAGGGGGAGGGGAAGCGCTGCGGGCGGGCGGCGCGCGGCGCGCGTCCCGCTCTGGCAGGGCATCTTGCCGCGTGTGATCAGATGCCGCTGGCGGCTGAGAAACCTCCGTCTACGGGGAGGACAACGCCGGTGACGAATTGGGATGCGTCGCTGGCCAGCCAGATGGCGGCGCCAATCAGTTCATCGGGCTCGCCGAAGCGGCCCATGGGCGTATGGTCGACGATCTGCTGGCCCCGTTCGGTGAGGGTCGGGGCCCCGTCGGGGCGGGGCGGGGCGTCCACATTGGTCAGGAGGGCCCGGTTCTGTTCGCCGATGAAGAAGCCGGGGGCGATCGCGTTGACGCGCAGCCCGGCGCCGTGCTTTTGGGCGAGGTCCACGGCCAGCCAGCGGGTCAGGTTGTCTACGGCTGCTTTGGCGGCGGAGTAGCCCATGACGCGAGTAAGCACCTTTTGGGCGGCCATGGAGGAGATGTTGATGATGGAGCCATTGCCTTGTCGCGCCATGGGTTCGCCGAAAACCTGGATAGGGAGAACGGTGCCGGTGAAGTTGAGACCGACGACGCCTTCGAGCGCGACGCGCGGGACATTGAAGAAGGTGAGGTCTCCGAAGACGGTGGCGTCGGGGCGGTTGCCGCCTGCGGCGTTGATCAGGATGTCTACGCTGCCCCAGCTGTCGATGAGGGTCCGGCAGGCTGATTTCAGACTTTCCTCGTCGAGAACGTCGGCGGGCAGAGGGATGGCTTCATCGCCGGCGGATACGATGTCGGCGGCGACCTGACGAGCAACGTCGCCGCGGCGGCCCATGACGGCCACGCGCGCGCCGGCTGCGGCCAGACCGCGCGCCATTGCGCCGCCGAGGACGCCGGTGCCGCCGGTGACGACGGCAACTTTTCCATTCAGTGAGAACTGTTCCCAGATACTCATGGCGATCTCCTAACTGTGAGGAGCGAGGCAGGATTGTTCCGGGATTGGGTCCTCCTCGCGTCTTGCGGTTTTGTTCAGCTATAATCAGTGGGAAACGGGCGCAGGATGGTCTTGCATTGATTCAACTGCCTCTTACGTCAATCCTATATTCCGGCTCGGTAACAGAGAAAGGAAATTTCCGTGAAACCGTCTTTACGCAATTATATGCCTGAACGGGCTGATCGCTATTTCAGCGGCAGCAGTGAACAGCGCCGCGCGGCGCGGGCCTTGTTCGAGAGCGTGGCCGAACTCCCCTTGATCTGCCCGCACGGTCATGTGGACCCGCAGCTTTTCGCCGAGGCTTCTTACCATTTCGAATCCCCGGCGGAGTTCTTTCTGATTCCGGACCATTATGTGTTTCGGATGCTCTATTCCCAGGGCGTTCCGCTCGAAGCGCAGGGCGTATCTGTAAACGAAGGGGAGGATGCGAGCGCGGTCGAGACGGACCACCGCAAAATATGGCAGACCTTTGCGGAAAACTATCATCTCTTTCAGGGCACGCCGACCGGGTTGTGGCTGCGGGACGAGCTTCACGATCTGTTTGGCATCACCGAGAAGCTGACGCCGGCGAATGCGCAGACAGTTTACGACAGGATTGCCGAGCGGCTGGCGGCGCCTGACTTCACGCCGCGAAAGCTGTACGAGCAGTTCGGGGTGGAAGCCTTGACCACGACCGACGCGGCCACCGACACGCTTGAACACCACAAGGCTATCAGAGAGTCGGACTGGAACGGCAGGATTTTCCCGACATTTCGTCCTGACAAGGTTGTGAACGGTCTCGATCAGCCGGACTGGCAGGAGCAGATTGAGCTGCTGCGGGCAGTATCAGGCATGGACATTGGCGGCTACGGCGGCTACATAGCAGCCCTTGAAGGCCGGCGCGCATTCTTCAAGGAGATGGGCGCGACGGCCACGGATCATGCGGCGGAGACACCATATACCGAGGTACTGTCGCCGGCTGAGGCCGAGGCTATCTTCCAGCGCGGGCTGGCGGGCAAGGCGTCCGCCGACGACGCGCGGCGCTTTACGGGACACATGCTCGTAGAGATGGCCCGCATGAGCAGCGAGGACGGCTTGGTGATGCAGCTTCACCCAGGCTCGATTCGCAACCACAATCACGCTGTCTTCAGCCGCTTCGGCGCGGACAAGGGCGCGGACATCCCCCATGCGCTCGACTTTACACGCAACCTGAAACCCTTATTGGACCGATTTGGCTCCCATCCTTCCCTGCGACTGATTCTGTTTACATTGGACGAGTCAACCAGCGCCAGGGAGCTTGCTCCGCTGGCGGGGCATTATCCGATTCTACGTATCGGCCCGCCGTGGTGGTTCTACGACAGCATCAACGGGATGCGAAATTTCTTTGCCCAGGTGATGGAGACAGCAGGCATTTACAACTCGGTCGGATTCAATGACGACACGCGTGCGTTTGCTTCGATTCCTTCCCGGCATGAACTGTGGCGGCGCATCGCCTGTGACTGGCTTGCCGGGTTGCTGGTGGAAGGCCAGATTGATGACGAGGACGCCTATGCCATGGCGCACGCCCTGGCATATGGGCTGGCGAAGGAGGCGTACGGGCTCTAGGGCCGACCCGCTCCCCCTCGCGCGAAGGCGATGACTGCATCGACTGCATCGTCGCCCGTTTCAGTTTGCCGGCGTCAGGCGCCGATGTCGTCCTGTGTCCACTGCTGGTCAATGAGGCGCCACATCTTTCCGGTTGGATTTTTGTCTTGCAACTCCGGCGGAAGACGGTGTTGACGCACGTTGTCGTAGCTGTAAAGCGCGGCAAAACGGCGAATGCTAGAGGGAATGCCGACGGAGGTGAAGCCGGGATGTCCGGTGGCCGGGAAGGGGCCGCCGTGGTTCATGGCAGGTGTGACGGCCACGCCGGTGGGCATTTTGTCGTTCAGGAGCCTGCCGACTTTGGCGCGCAGTTGCGGCGCCAGGCGGTCGTACAGTTCATCATCGGCGCCGGCGCTGTCTGTGTAGAGGCAGCCGGTGAGGTTGCCTTCGAAGCACTGGATGATCTGCGCCATCTGGTCGGCGTCCCTGGCCAGAATGACGAGCGAGGACGGCCCGAAGGCCTCGGTCTGCATATCCTGGGGATTGGCGAGAAACTGTTCCCCGGACACGGTGAGCAGTGTGTTTTCGTAGAAATAACCGGGCGCATCCGCGGCTGCGCCGCCGGCGACCACTTCTGCCCCGTTGCTGGTCAGGATCCGGATCGATTCGTCCATGCCTTCCGAGACGCCGCGGTTGAGCAAGACGCCGGCTGCGCCGTCGTCGAACAGCGCTGCGGACTGCTCGACAAAAGTCTCCGCCTCTGCGCCGGCCATGGTCATGACAAGCCCGGGATTGGTGCAGAACTGACCGGTCCCCATGGTGCAGGATGTAAAGAACTCCTCGGCGATATCCTGGGAGCGCTCAGAAAGTGCGCCGGGCAAGATGAGGATGGGGTTGATGCTGGACATTTCCAGGTAGATTGGCTTGCCGAGGCGGTCAGCAACTTCCTTCAGCCGCATTCCGCCGCTGCGGCTGCCGGTGAAACCGACGGCCGCCACACGGTGATCGGCAACCAGATCGTAGCCGTATTCCGGTTTGAAGCGATAGATCAGCTGTACAAGCCCCTTGGGCGCGCCCGTGATGCCGATCGCTTCGAGGGCGGCCTCCGCGAGCAGCTGGCTTGTGCGGGAGTGGCTGGAGTGCGCCTTGGCGATGACCGGGCTGCCGGCGGCGATGGCGGCGGCGAAGTCTCCTCCGGCTGCGCCGTTGAAGGCAAAGGGAAAGTTATTCGGCCCGAAGACGACGACTGCACCCTCCAGGGGACCGTAGAAGGAGCGGATGTTGGCATCGGTATCGATGGTTGCCTGTGTCCAGGAGCGGGCGCGAACGGCTGCCGCGGCCTGGCGCAGCTGATCGGTGGTGCGGGGAAGTTCGATGGATTGAAGGCGCGTGGGCGCGGGCAGGCCGGTTTCCAGGTGCGCGGCTTCGACGAGGACATCGCTTCTCTGTTCGATGCGGTCGGCGTAGGTGTCGAGGAAATCTGCCAGGAGCTGCCGGGGGGCGCTACGGAGCTCGGAAACAGCTTCGGCAGCCGCCTGCAGGACCGCTTCGATATCATCCCACTCGGAGTAGGGGAATGACCAGGGCAACTTATCGCCCGTCATGGGATTGGTCGAATGGTAGCTGCCGGTTGGATTGGCGGCGGCGCGAAATTCACCGTTGATCAGTAGTGGTTGCATTGACATGGAAAGGAAGGCTCCGATCAGGTTTTTTGGAAAATCAGGATTCGTGAGGCGCGAGGACTGTCAGTCAATTTCGGCTGAGCGGCGATGCCAGTCTTCGGCGAAGAGGTTGAAGTGGACTCGACGGCGCGGGTTGGCGGCGACAACGTCTTCGTCCAGGGTGACGCCGAGGCCAGGCCCGGAGGGGAGGGCGAAGTAGCCATCCTCGATTTCGGGATTGCCGGGCGCGGCCTTTTTCACGTAGGCTTCGGCAAAGTCGTTGAAATGTTCCTGGATCTTGAAATTGGGCGTGCAGGCAGCAAGATGCAGCGCGGCTGCGGTCGAGATGGGTCCGCCCACGTTGTGGGGAGCGATAAGCATGTAGTAGGCTTCGGCCCAGGCTGCCAGCTTTTTGGTATTGAGGATGCCGCCGAAGTGTGTAATGTCGGGTTGAATGATGTCGCAGGCCTGCAGCTCGAACAGTTCGCGGTATTCGTACATGGTATGCAGACGTTCGCCGGTAGCGACAGGGATGCCCAGAGGCGCGATGGCATCGGCTGCCTTTTTCTGGGCGGCGATATTTTCCGGCGGCACCGGTTCTTCGAGCCAGGAAGGCTTGAAGGGGGCGAGTTCGCGGGCAAATTCAACGGCGGTCACGGGGTTGAAGCGGCCGTGCATTTCGATCAGGATCTCGACGTCCGGGCCGACGGCGTCGCGCACAGCTTCGACGAGGCTGATGACATAGTTCTTCTCAGCGCGTTCCATCTCGTAGAAACCGGCGCCGAAGGGATCGAATTTCAGGGCCCGGTAGCCCTTGTCGAGCACTCGTTTGGCGGCGGCGTGGAACTCGTCGGGCGTGCGTTCACCGGTATACCAACCGTTGGCGTAGCCCTTAATCTGGTACCTGACTGCGCCGCCGAGCAGCTTATAGACCGGTTGATCGAGCGCCTTGCCGATGATATCCCAGCAGGCAACTTCGAGGAGGGCAGTAACGGTCTGGGTGATTTCGCCGGCGCGACCGAAGTCTTCGCGGAACATGCGGGCGACAAGCGCTTCAACGTTGAACGGGTCCTCGCCGAGAATGTAGCGGGGGGCGGCTTCGCTGAGGTAGCCAAGCACGCCGTCGGTGCGGTTGAGGGCGCGACATTCACCCACGCCGACCAGGCCCTCGTCGGTTTCGACTTTGACGATGGTCAGGTTGCGCCACTCGGTGCCCAGCACCATGGGCGTTACTTTGGAAATCTTCATTAGAGGCCTCGTAGAATGGGTATGGTTAGCTGACCTATACCGCGCCTACTGTAGCGCAAATGGGGGAAACGCGCCACATTTTGGCGATGATGGCAGGGCGGGGGAACTGAGGGGGAAAAGAGCGAGGGACGTGTTGGCGTTTTTGATCATAAGAGGAGTTCTGCGCGGAAGAAACTGGGCGCCTACAAGGGGGGCCTCTTCAAGGGGAGGCGGGGCGGGCAAACGTAGCGCGGCGAACATGGGGGATGGGCGCGCGTTTATGCAGCGAGGCAGCGATATGAGGGCGGGGCAGAGCAGGCGCGAGTTTGAGGCTGTTTCCGGGAATTCATGTTGAGGCATGGGGACCGCTTTTCCTGGGAGACCCGAAATGGGGCCGCGTTCAGTCGGTTTGAAATTGGCTTTTGGCCTTCAGATTTGCTAGAATAGGGGGACTTGCCGGAATTGAAGGAGAATCAGACGGAGCGGCCTGCGGGGCCGTGGTGGAGAAACAGATGCCGATAATCAGATCAGCCGCCAAGCGGATGCGACAGGACGTGCGACGCCGTGAACGCAATCGGAGCTACCGCAGCGCTGCGCGCACTGCGGTCAAGAATGCTCGCGTACTCATAGAGGAGTCGGATCCTGAGGCGCTTGAGGCGGTGCGAAGGGCCTCCATGGCATTGGATAAGGCCGCCAAGCACGGCGCGATCCATGCCAACAATGCGGCCCGGCGCAAGAGCAGGTTGACGAGCCAGCTGAATAAGTCTTTAGCGGAATAAGAGGCTGGTCAGTACCAGCTGAGAGAGTGCGTTGGCGCTGACTGAATTGGCGTCCGCGTCGAGTTCTCGACAACAAGCCGCCTGTGTGCGTTGCAGGCGGCTTTTTCGCGTTCGCCAGTTTGGATCAGGATGGGTCGGGAGTCCAGTCACCGCGGCGGGCATGGAAGTCGCAATCGGCGTTCAACACACAGACGGCGCAGCGAGGGTTACGCGCTTTGCAGACCGTGCGGCCATGCTGAATCTGGTTGACATGGAGGGTGAAGAAGGTGTCGGGGGCCAGCAGCTGCTCCCAGACAGCCTTGATTTTCTGCGCGGAGGCGCGCCTTCCGCTGATGCCGAGTCGCTGGGTCAGGCGTTGAACATGGGTGTCGACTGGGAAGGCGGGCATGCCGTAGCTGAAGAGGAGGACGATGCTGGCGGTTTTGTGGCCGACGCCGGGGAAGCGTTGCAAGTAGGTTTGGGCGGCTGCAGGCTCCATTGCGCGGATCTGTTCCAGGCTGTAACGGCCCTCTTCTCTGTGCAGGATTTCGAGAGTCTCGACGATATGGGGGGCCTTCTGGTTGTACATGCCGGCAACGCGGACGGCTTCTTTGATGTCATCGAGGGGGGCGGCGCGCACAGCGTCCCAGTCGCCTTCAAAGCGCTGTTTGAGTGTCTCGAAGGCTGTGGCGGCGTTGCGATCATTTGTGTTGGCGCTGAGGATAGTGTGAATGAGCTGCTCGAAGCCTGAACGTCGGGGCCGCCATTCGGGCGCGCCATATTCCTGGAGGAGGAGTTCGTAGACTTTTCGGGCTTTGGCTTTTCGTTGGGGGTCTGCTTCGCTCATTGTTCGGTTACTTCCAACGGAAACTGAAGGATTCGGCTAGGACCGAATCGCGATGCGGGGCAGCCGCGCCATGAGGCGGCTGATGACCTCGTAGTTGTTTGTCTTCAATCGGGCGGCTGCGTCTTCGGTCGAGATGGATACGGCCTGTTGTTCGCCGATCAGCACAACCTCATCGTCGCGAGAAACGGACAGGCCGGCTGCAACGAGCTCGGTCGCGTCGACGAAGAAGTGGTCCATGCAGATGCGGCCGATGACAGGCAGTTCGCGGCCGCGTATGAGGACGGTCTTCCAGGTTCGGGGGCTGCGGGGAAAGCCGTCGGCGTATCCGACCGGTACGACGGCGACGGTGCGGGGGCCGGGCGCCCGCCATGTATTTCCATAGGATACGGGCTCGCCGGCGTCCAGGTTGCGGACCTGGGCGATGCGGGCTCTCCAGGCAAGAACGGGCTGCATGGGGGCGGGGGCAGGCACGTGGTCGCTGGGGGAAAGGCCGTATAGAAGGATGCCGCAGCGGACGGCGTCCAGGTGGGCCTGCGGCAGGTCCAGCACGGCGGCGGAGTTCGCGGCGTGGGCGATGGAGGGACGGATACCGGCACGCGCGAGCTTCCGCAGGAGCGTGTTGAAGCGCCGCAGCTGTTCGAGGCTGTACTGTTTGTCCGCTTCGTCGGCGGTGCTGAAGTGGGTGTAGATGCCTTCGAGATGGATGTTGGGGTTGGAGGCGAGCCGCGCGCAGAGCTCGGGGGCGTCTTTGGGGTCGATTCCGAGGCGGCGCATGCCGGTGTCCACTTTGAGGTGCGCTGTCAGGGGCCGGCCGTATTGTGCCGCGCCCTGGGCGAAGGCGAGTGCGGCACGGGCTTCGTATACGGTGGCGGCGAGGTCGTATTCGAGCAGCATTGGGGTCAGTTCAGGCGGTGTGTAGCCGAGCAGGAGGATTGGGGCGCGGACGCCGGCCTGACGTAGGGAGATGGCTTCGTTGACCGCGGCGACGGCGAGGCGGTCTGCGCCGGCCTCCAGGGCGGCGGGGGCGATCAGGTCGGCTCCGTGGCCGTAGGCGTTCGCTTTGACGACGGCGTAGAGCAGACGGCTCGGCCCAATGCGGCGGCGGAGTTCGGAGATATTCGCGGCGAGGGCTGAGAGGTCGATTTCCAGCCAGGTTGGCCGCAGCGGTTTTTGCAGTCGTTGTTGTGGGGCGGAGGGGCTGGGGGCTACCATCCATTCATGTCCTGCAGCTGTTGCCATTGTTCCAATTCGAGGCCTGCTTCGCCGAGTCGATTTGGCTTTCTTTCGCCGTGGTAGTCGCTGCCGCCGGTTTGGAAGAGGCCAAAGCGGACGGCCAGCTCGGCAAAGCACTCGATCGGTCTATCGGTCGAGTCCCTTCCTTCGTCGGCGTAGGGGTAGTGGATTTCGAGGCCGTCGAGGCCGAAATCTGTCAGCCGCGCCAGGGACTCTTCGAGGCTGCGGATGCGGCGGTAGATACCTGGGTGTGCGAGGACGGCCTTGCCGCCGGCCTCATGGGTGAGTTCGATGGCGTCGATGACACTGAGAATGAAGGAACGGGGGACGTTTGTGGAGTTTTCAGCGTCTGAGGCGAGGTACTGCTGGAAGACGTCGTTCAAGGAGGAGAATCTGTCGGGATTGTACTTGAGCGCTATCTGGGCGATGTGGGGGCGGCCGGGAACGCCGCCGGCGAGGGCCAACACTTCCTCGACGGGCACATGCACTCCGTAGCTCTGAAGGCGTTCGACCTGGCGCGATTTTTGTTCGATGCGGCTTTCTTTGAGGCGGTTCAGTGTTGCTATCAGGGTGGGATTGGCCGGGTCGATGCCGTAGCCGATGATGTCGAAGTCGCGGAAGTCGTTTTCGCGGTCGCGGGCGGTGCTGAATTCGACGGCCGGGAGAACATGGATTCCGGCTTTGGCGCCATGTTTGAGGGCGTCGGCAACGCCGAGAACGCTGTCATGGTCGGTCACGGCAAGAACCTGGATGCCGAGAGCTGCTGCTTTGGCGATCAGTTCCTGCGGCGTGTCGGTTCCGTCAGAGCAGATGCTGTGGACCTGCAGGTCTACCGGATAGGGCTGGCGTAAACTGTCGCGCTGGGTTTCCATGGCAGTTGGTTCCGATTGCTGCTGTCCAAGGGTATGCACACGTCTGTTGACAGGAGCCGCGGGTCTGGAAAAGAAAAACGTCCGGGTGGCCCCGGACGCTGTTCCAACCCCGCAAAGTCGTGTGATCCAGTGGGTACGAACCGAGGTTCGCAGGTGGGCGCCGGCTGGTCGCTTCCGTCTTGCCCTACCCTCGTGGGGCGGGCTATCACATCCACAGACCTTTGCCTAGCTCCCTTGAGTTTGTTGTTGGTTCGCCCTCAAACTAGTCAATCACGGACACTGCAGGGTTGCGAGAAAAATATAGCACAACTGCGCATGCCTGACAAACGTGGATTTCAGGCAGTTTGGGCCTGGAACAGGTTTCAGGGACGCTGGACAGTTACAGGCCGGGACTTGCGAAGCAGCGTATCGGTTTCTGGCCGCGGGGGCAGGTCTCTTCTTCGGCAGGGCGCGTTTTGCGCCTCAATTCGATACCGGATTCCGCTCCCTGACCGCGATGTGCAGTTCGGCCAACTGGTCATCTTCAACGGGGCTTGGGGCCTCGAGGAGCAGATCGGTGCCGGTTGCGGTTTTGGGAAAGGCCATCACCTCGCGGATGCTCTGGGCGTCAGCGAAGAGGGCGACGACCCGCTCGATACCCATGGCGATGCCTCCGTGGGGGGGCGCGCCGTACTGGAATGCTTCAAGCATATGGCCGAACTGCTCGTCTACCTCTTTCTCGCTGAGGCCAAGCCTTTGGAACATCCTCATTTGCAGGTTGCTGCGATGGATGCGGATGCTGCCGCCGCCGATCTCCCAGCCGTTGAGTACGACGTCGTAGGCTTTGGCCCTCACATCGGCAGGGCGCTCTTCAAGGATGCTCCAGTCTTCGTCGCGGGCGCTGGTAAAGGGATGGTGAATCGCGCCCCAGCGGTCTTCCTGGCTGTCGTATTCGAGCAGCGGGAAGTCGACCACCCAACAGAAAGCGAGAAGGTTGGGATCGACCAGGTTTGCGCGGGCGCCGATTTCGAGGCGGAGATTGGCCAGCGCGGGATTTGTGACGTCGGGTTCGTCGGCGACGAGCAGGATCAGGTCGCCTTTTTCGGCGCCGGAGGCTGTGACGAGGCCCGCGCTCTCTTCTTCGCTTAGGAATTTAATGATGGGGCTGCGCAGGTTATCGGTCGAGTACTGTCCATTGTCGCCGGCATCGCCGGTCAGACCAATCCAGGCCAGGCCTTTTGCTCCGTAGGGCTTTACATATTCGATGAGATCGTCAATGTCTTTGCGGCTCAGTTGCGCGCCCTGCGGGTAGCGGACGCCCTTGACGATGCCGCCGGCCGCGACCGCGTTTTTGAAGACGCCGAAGCGGCTGTTGCGCACAAGCTCGGTGACGTCGAATAGCTGGAGACCGAAGCGCAGATCGGGACGGTCGATGCCGTACTTATCCATGGCTTCGTCGTAGGTCAGCACGGGGAAGGGAAGTTTCTGGATGGGTTTGTCGCTTACTTCCGCTGACAGGCTGATGAGCATTTCCTCAATAAGGGCCATCACGTCGGCGGCTTCGACGAAGCTCATTTCGAGGTCAAGCTGGGTGAACTCGGGTTGACGGTCGGCGCGCAGGTCTTCGTCGCGAAAGCAACGCGCGATCTGGAAATAGCGTTCAAAGCCGGCGATCATGAGCAGTTGTTTCATCTGCTGGGGAGACTGAGGCAACGCGTAGAATCTGCCGGGATGGATGCGGCTTGGGACGACGAAGTCGCGCGCGCCCTCGGGCGTGCTTTTGAGCAGAATGGGCGTTTCGACTTCGAGGAAGTCACGATCGTAGAAGAAGTTGCGAATGAAGCGGACGATGTCGTGGCGCAGGCGCAGATTCGCGGCCAACCTGGGCCGGCGCAGATCGAGGTAGCGGTATTTGAGGCGGACGGCTTCGTCGACCTCGTCGCCCTGGTTTCCGCTGATGACGAACGGGGGCGTACGGGCCTCGCTGAGAATCTGCAGCTCGGAAGCGATCACCTCGATTTCGCCGGTTTCCAACTCCGGGTTTTCGAAGCCCTTGGGGCGTTTTTGCACGGAGCCGCTTACCTGGACGACGAATTCGCTGCGCACCTGGGAGGCAGTTGCGAGCGCGCCGGCGCAGTTGTTGCCGTTGCTGGATGTGCTGGAAGGGTTCGCGCCGTTGGGCGGATTGCCTTCCGGGTCATCCGAAACGGTGATTTGCGTGATGCCGGACCGGTCGCGCAGGTCGAGGAAGATCAGGCCGCCGTGGTCGCGGCGGCGGTTGACCCAGCCAGAGAGGGTGACCTCTTTTCCGGCGTCGCTGGCGCGCAGTTCGCCACAGGTATGGGTCTTCAGCATAGTCGTGCTCCGTAGTGGTGGAACGTTTTCGTTGCGCGGGGAACGCAGGCACAGCGCTGGCAAGCGCTTTTCGCTCACGGCGCGCTGCGCGGATTCCGTCCCGGCGCGCATCTCAAGATGCTCAATTATAGTTGGGACGGGGAGGCGATGCAATTTTCGGGCCTAACTTACTGCAGTTGGCTGGACGGGGATGGTTCTTGTCTGGACGAAGATTTGGGGGGATTCCGGGGATTGGGGGATGGTCTGTGTCTGGACGGAGAAGCGCCGCGGGGCGGCGCACGCAAGGAGGATCGACGAGGAGAGAGCCTATAAAAGGTGCCCTTACGGAGGTTGGAGAATTCAGTGAGCTGGCACGGGCTGGTTGCTGACCATGGTGTTGGATTCTGATTTGACGGCGAGTCGGTTGGCCTGTATCGTACGGAATCCGAAGGACCAGCGTAGAGTGAGGCAGATTCGAATTCTATCCGAAAGAGAGAGGAGCATAGCCATGCCGGTCAAGATTGCGCAGGTAGAGAAGCGGTTTTCCAGTCCGGGGCCGCATCCCAACGGGCTGCAGGCAAGCAGCGATGGTCTGTGGTGTATTGACCAGGGAAACAATCGGCTCTACCGGCAGGACTACGAGACGGGAGAGGTATTGTTGGACGTCCAGACCGATACGGATCGGTCGAGCGGGATCACGGTGGGCGGGGGGTATGTGTGGATTGCGTCGACCTATGACAGGAAGATTGCGAAGCTGGACGCGGAGACAGGCCGGACGGTGGCAAAGTACAGCACGCCCGGCGCGGGTGTGGTGGCCTGGCGGGAAAGCGCGACGGATGCCCAGGAGACAGGCGCGCACGGGTTGGAGTGGCGGCAAGGGAGGCTGTATGTAGCCAGTCCGCCGTCACAGATGGTGCATGTGATGGATCCGGAAGGGTGGCAGGAGACGGGTTGCTTTCGGGCGCCGGGTTTGCGGGTGCACGGAATCGCCTGGTCGGAGGATGGAAAGCTATGGGCAGCGGATACATCGGCGGGCACAGTGTGTCTGCTGGACCCGGGAAGCGGGCGAATCTATGACGTGATCCGAGTTGAGGCGCCGGACGAAGTGCACGGGATGACGATACATGAAGGCGTCTTGTGGTTTTGCAATGCGGAAACCTGCGAGATTGGAAGGCTGCTTGTCGATTGAGCCTGAGCATGATTGCGGAAGGAGGAAGGAAGACAACCGAATGTTCTCAACGTTGACTTTGCATTAACCGAATGTTAATGCAGGTTCGCGAAGATTGGGGCTGGCTATGGCAGGCTGGCGGCGGTTGGCCGCGGGCTATATTCGTTTCAGTGGGAATCTGGGCGTGGCGCGGCCAACTCAGGGCACATTCGTTGACGCTAGGCTTCGCTTGCACTATACTATGGACGGAAAATCCGACGTCGGCGCAGTGGCTCTGAAGATCTGGGAAAGCGGCCTCCACGTGGATAGTACAGCTTCTCGACCTGCGGCATTTGGCAGTGATCTCGGACAGCAGGCGCGAGCCGCCCCGAGTTGGTATCGCGGGCGGCAGGGCAGGCGTCTGCGCGAGATGCTGTTGGCCTATTCGTTTCTGGCCCCCGCCTTCATCATCATTGGTCTTTTTGGCCTGTTTCCCCTCGCCTTTGCCGCGTATGAGAGCACGTTGCGCGGTCTGAACAAGATCGTTGGCACGTATGACGGTCTGGGCAACTACGTCAAAGCGATAGACAACCTCATATACATTCTGACGTTCTGGATAGCCGCCGCCCTGGTCTACTTTGCAGCGCGCACGATTGGTCGCGCCGTCCGTGAGCAGCGGGAGGAGCAGACGGATGCGTTGCGCTGGGCATTGCCCGGGTTTCTGACAGCAACCGGGGCAGCCCTATTTGCTCGTTTCGTGTTCATTCTGCTTCCTGAGATGCTGTTGATTCCTTCAAAGCTGCGGGGGCAAGCGAACACGCAGGAGGCGTTCCGCAGTCTGGTCGTGGAGACCTGGTGGCTGCCCAAGGTACAGATCGCGCTTTGGGTTGCCGTCGTCCTGCTGGCTGCGGGGGCGGCCTGGGGGTTGCACGTCAATCGAAGGATGGCCCGGGACAGTCGCGAACCCATATATTTCATGCCTTTTTTCAGCGCCGGCATCGGATTGATAGGCGGCGCGGCCCTACTGTGGTTGACGTGGCAGGAGATCAACGCGGCCTATGCCGAGGCAATGGAAGAAGGCGCGGGGTTGGAAATCTGGTCTCAGATCGTGACGATCAGCGCGGGATTTCTGCTGCTGCTGGTGGCATGGCGCTTGTGGGAGAGCGCGGGGCAGCGGTCTTCCAACACGGGCATGGCGCTGCGGCTGGTGGGGGCGGTGACGTTGATGGCCGGCGCGTGGGTGTTGATTGCGGAGTTGCCGCGGGTTGTCAACGCGGGCGACGAGGATTGGTGGAATGGATTGATGGCGACTGTCTTCTACGTAATGGGGACGGTGCCGATTCAACTCGGGCTGGCGCTGATACTGGCGGCGCTGCTTTTTCAGAAGATTCGCGGGCAGACGTTTTTCCGCGTGCTCTACTTCTTGCCCTACGTGGCGCCCTTCGTGGGCACGGCGGCCGTTTTTCGTATCATATTTTCCAACAGGCCGACGGCGCCGCTGAACGGTTTCCTGGATCTGTTCGGCGCGGAGCCATTGCTCTGGTTGAGCGAGCCGGCCGGGATTATCGAGATGATCACTGGAGGGAGGTTTGACCTGGGGCCGATCTTCTCCGGCCCGAGCCTGGCGCTGGTCGCGATTATGCTTTACGGCATCTGGACGTATGTCGGTTTCGACACGGTGATTTTCCTGGCTGGGCTTGGCGCGATACCCAACGAGCTGTATGAAGTCGCTGATATCGACGGGGCAGGGGGTTGGGCACAGTTTCGTCATGTGACGTTGCCGCTGCTATCGCCGACGATCTACTTTCTGTCATTGTATGCGGTGATCGGAACATTCAAGGCATTCAACCACATATTCGTGTTGCGGCAGGCGGCGGCTTTGGGCACGACGGATACGGCAAGCATCGTCATATTTCAGGCGTTCAAGCGGGACACGAGATATGGATACGCGTCCGCGCTGGCGATTTTGCTCTTGATCATCATCATGGTGATCACGCTGGTTAACAACCGGATAGCCAGCAGGAGAGTCTTCTATGGTTAGTGATGCCATGGCAGGAAGGCCGGTCGGCGCCCGGCTGGTCGATCTGGCAACGCGTCGCGCCGCGCTCAACAAGCTGCTGATTTACGCGGTCCTGATTTTTGGGGCGGTGGTTTCGGTTCTGCCCTTTCTTTATACGGTCAGTGTTTCATTGATGAACCTGACGGAGGCGACGGGCGGCCGGGCGTTGCCGACGACGCCGCAGTGGAGCAATTATGTCGAGGCCTGGCATGACGCCCAGTTTTCGCTCTATTTCATGAACAGCGTTAAGATCACACTGATTTCGGTTGGCGGAGCGCTTGTGTTTTGCGCGCTGGCGGCCTACGCTTTCGCGCAGATGGAGTTCCCCGGCAAGAGTTTTCTGTTCACGTTGCTGCTTTCGACGCTGATGCTGCCGGAGGCGATCACCTGGGTGCCGAACTTTATTACGGTTTCCTGGTTGGGGCGAATCAGCCCCGTCCCGTGGTTGAACAACTGGCCGTCGCTGACGATTCCCTTTATGGCGAGCGCGTTCGGAATCTTTTTGCTGCGCCAGTTTTTTCAGCAGATCCCGCGCGAGTTGTGGGATTCAGCGCAAATCGACGGGTCGGGCCATTTGCGCTATTTGATTCGAGTGGTACTGCCGCTTTCGAGCGCGGCGGTGATGACCTTGGTCCTATTCGGATTTGTTGGCGCCTGGAACGCGTTGGCGTGGCCGATACTGGTAACGACGACCCCGGACTGGCGGCCGATTTCGTACGGATTGCTTTCGTTTTTGGACGAGGCAGGCGCGCTGCTGCATTTGCAGATGGCGGGCGCGATAATCACGATGCTTCCAATCGTGGTTCTCTATTTCTTTACGCAGCGCCACTTTATCGAGGGAATCGCCACCACTGGCTTGAAGGGGTAGTGTAGGCGGTTCAGACTGAGTGTAGGAAAACTCGCGTCCAAGAGGGATGGGCAGCGACTTTCTAAATCGGATTTTACGTTTCAGGATTCAACCCAAACAGGAGACCAAGCCCAATGAATACAAAACGCATGTGGATGTTGGCAACGCTGCTGGTCGCCGCCCTTGTACTCGCCGCGTGCCCGGCGCCGGCGGCTCAAGCGCCGGCAGCGATGGAGGAGGAGGCAGCTGCGGAAGAGGCGATGGATACGGGACCCTGCGCGCCGGCGGCCGACGGCCCCCTGGCGGGCATTGACCCGCGCGGTCAGACCATCGTCTGGTGGCACCAGCACAGCGGTTCCCGCGAGGAGAAGCTGGCGGTCATTGTTGAGGATTTCAACGCCAACAATGAGTGCGGCATCGTCCTTGACGCCCAGAATCAGGGCGGTTACAACGACATTCGGGACAAGGTGAACGCCAGCACGGCATCGGGTGAGCAGCCTGCCAGTCTGCTGGTAGGCTACCAGAATGATCAGGCGTTCTACCAGTTGAACGGCGTCCTGGCGGACTTCGACACATTCATCGACGATCCGACGTGGGGTCTGTCCGCTGACGAGAAGGCTGACTACTTCGCCAGTTTCGTCGAGCAGGGCGTCCATCCGGTCTTTGACGGCCAGCGACTTGGCTTCCCGCCCAACCGGTCGATGGAGGTGCTCTACTACAATCTGACATGGCTGGAGGAGTTGGGATTCGACGGGCCGCCGACGACACCGGAAGAGTTTGAGGCGATGTCGTGCGCTGCCGCGGAGGCAAACGGCGACGGCACGGGCGGCTACATTTTGCGAGATGACGCTTCCGCGACGGCATCGTGGACATTCGCTCGCGGCGGAAACGTGTTGAACGAAGACAACACGGGCTATGTCTACAACAGTCAGGCCACGATCGACAGCTTGACGATGCTGAAGCGCATGCTGGACAACGGCTGCGCCTATTTCTTCACCGAAGGGTACCCGAATCCTGAATTCGCGGCGCGGCGTGCGGTCTTTACGACAGGGTCCAGTTCTGGTCTGCCGTTCTACGCAAATGATATGGTGACGATTGCGGAGGAGCAGGGACGCGACATGGATGTATGGGGCGTCACGGCGATTCCGCACACGACAGAGAATCCGGTGCAGAATATCTACGGCGCGGATGTGATGATCACAGCGGGGGCGCCGGAACAGGAGTTGGCGGCCTGGTTGTTCATCAAGTGGTTCACGTCTCCGGCGGTGCAGGCGCGGTGGGTGGAGGCCAGCAACTACTTCCCGACGCGTGCGGGAACCGAAGCGCACCTGAGCGGATACGTAGACGAGAATCCTCAGTACGGCGAGGCGCTGGCCCTGTTGGGTTATGGCGCGTATGAGCCGCAGTTGATCTCCTACCAGGCTGTCCGGGACGCTGCAGAGACTGCCTTCAACGAGATCATGCAGGGCGCGGACATTCAGGCGACGCTTGACGCGTTGACGGAGACCGCGAATGAGTTGCAGGAAGAGTTGATGGGTGAGGTAGAGTAGTAGCTTGTGTCGGATGCGCCGTCATCCGATTGACAGAACAACGGCAGTTAAGGGAGTGGAGGGGGTTCCCCTCCACTCTTTTTGTTTCAGGAATCCGATTTTTGGGCGTTTTTGTCGTCCGCTTTGGGTCCTCGCCGCGGTCGACTGCGGAAATCCAGTTGCTGGAAGCGCTCGAAGTGGCGCTTGGTACCGTCTTCCTGTTCCTCGCCGCCCCACTCCCGCATTCGCTTTTCGGTGGCTTTGAGGTCGTCGAACTGGCTTTCATGGCAGAGGATCGCCTTGATCTTCAGTTCAAGGTCATCTGTAATGTCCACTTCAACATCGGTCTGGTCACCGTGGCTTATGTAGAGCTGGCTGATATTGTGGGGCGGGTAGCCTTCGTTGGTCAGGTCGGGATAGAACATGGGGTTGTCAGCGGCGGGAAAGATGGCTTCGAGGGCGATGAGGCCGGCGTTGCGATGGTCGGGATGGTTGATGTACCCGCGGCCGGAGACATAGCGATCGGGGCTGTTGCAGATGATCAGCTGGGGCCGAATACGGCGGATTTCGCGACAGACGCGTTTGCGGATTTCGGGAGTGGGGCGCAGAAATCCGTCCTCCTCATCCATAAACAGGACATGTTTGACACCGCAGAGGGCGGCCGCTTTGCGCTGTTCCTCTTTACGCATGAGGATGAGCTGGTGGCGGGTGACGAGAGGGTTGTGGTTGCCTTTGTCACCGTTGGTCAAGATCATGTAGGTGACCTCGATGCCCTGGCGCGCCATCTGGATTGCGGAACCGGCGCAGGAGAAGTCGGGGTCATCGGGGTGGGCCATGATAATGAGGGCGCGTTCGACCTCCGACCAGTCCGGTGGCTTGCGGTCGCGGGTATCGGTCATGGGTATACCTCCTGATACATCGGAAGAGTCAACTGAAGATTCAGCGGGAAAGCGGGCGGACAGAAAAGCCCCTGCGAGGGCAGGGGCGATGTTTCATTTCGAACGAACCGGCATTGAAGCGGGACGTTTTGCCGCGAAAGGTGTGGGCGAAAACGTCGCGTCTTCAGCGATCGCCGACAAGAACAGAGCGGACCCGCGCGAAGAAGTCAAGCTCTGTCAAACCATGTCGAGGGCTTCGTAACCGGGACCTTCCTCGAAGTACATGGCATTCAGTTCGGTTGTGTAGGCGTACTCTTCCGGCAGATCTTCTTCGGCGAGAATGGCGTCTGTCGGACATTCGGGTACGCAAGCGCCGCAGTCGATGCAAGTTTCGGGATCGATATAGTACCAGGGCCACTCGTCTTCCGGCATGCCTGGGATAATGCATTCCACGGGGCAAACTTCCACGCAGGCGCCGTCCCGAATGCAAAGGTCGAAGATCACATGGGTCATTGGGTTGACTCCTCTGTCAGAAAAAGAAAAACTTGGACGTAAACCGCTAACATCTAACTTCGCTGTTGCCTACGGTCCAAAGCCACAATACAACAGATACGTTAGCCAGTGCAAATCTTTTTTGGTTCGTTTACCATTTGGCTGTCAGAAGCCGGGCAGGTCGTGGCGCGCGAAAGACCGTTATGGTTGCGCGGGGCCATAGAGGAGCGGGGCGGGAGACCGAAGTCGTGTTGAAATCCCTCGCTGGCGCTTCAGGCTGGGATGTTAGCCGGTTGGATCAGGCATTGGGTTCGGCGAGAGGAAACCTGGGCACGACTTCCGGGTTGACAAGGTTGTCAGGGGAGGGCCAGAATCCGCTCAGCACGGCTGCGGCGTTGGCGATGCCCCCGGTAGAAACGTCCTGCATGGCCTGCAGTGAGATGGCGCCGACATGGGGGGTGAGGATGACATTGTCGAGCGACAGCAGGGGGTGGTCGGGCGGTTTCTCCTCTTCGACAAAGACATCGATGCCCTCGAAGGTGTCGATCCCCGCACCCGCCAGTCTTTCCTCGCGCAGGATCTCCACGAGCGCCTCTTCATCGACGATGGCGCCGCGCGATGTGTTGATCAGGTAGGCGCCGGGCTTCATTTTGCGCAGCATGGTTCTGTCGAGGAGATGGTAGGTGTGATCGGTCAGGGGAAGGTGAAGGGAGACGTAGTCGGCCTTTTGAAGGAGATCTTCGAGGGCCATCATTTCGACACCGAGCTTGTCAGCGAGGTCTGTGGGCGCCTCCATGTTGCGGCGGGTGGCGATGACGCGGATGCCGAATCCCCGGGCCCTTTTCGCGACGGCGCGTGCAGAGTTACCGAAGCCGATCAGGCCGAGGACTGAGCCGTCGAGGCGCTGATTGGCAGAAGCTTGGCGCCGAGCCGTATTCCAGGCGCCTTGTGTCATAGCCTGGGACATTTGCGGCAGCTTGCGAAGCAGAGCCAGGAGCAGTGCCATCGTGTGGTCGGCCTGCTCTTCGACGCAAAAAGTAGGGACATTGGTGACAAGAATCCCTTTGCGGGTCGCGGCGGCAACATCGATTTTGTCGGTGCCGGTACCGAGTCGTGAAATCACGCGACAGCGGCTGAGGCTCTCGATCACGCTTTCGGGGAGCGCGGTGGAGACGACAAAGATGGCATCGCAGTCGGCGACGCGGGGAACGATGGTGGCGGGGCTGTTTGCCTCGGCCTCCAGGGGGTGGAGGCGGTGTTCGCGGAAGAGATCCCTTTCAAACTGGGACATTGGCGATAGCGCGGCGTTGAGGCGCACGACGCGAAAATCCTGAAGGTGGCTCCATTCGGACATTGGTTGGCCCTTAGTTTTCTTCTGCCCGGAACGCTATTCCGCAGCCTGCTGCGGCTGCAAATGGAGAGGCGTCTTCGGGCTTGTTTGCCGCCCCGAAACCGGTTGCGGGCAGTCCGGGGCTATGCTAAGATTTCGCCTATCACGAGTATACTTTCTCCGGTTTTGACCTGTCAATCGCACAGGAAGTCACCATTGCAGTCCATACTTGGGGTGAGAAGCGCAGGGGGTGGAATCTGCGGCAGCGGTGGCTGACGTTTCCTGGCGCCTTAGGGTGGGAGTGAGCAGAAGAGATACGAGGCGTCACCGGAAGTCGGTTTCTGGTGATTTGGACCGGGACGCCACCTTCGCACTGGCCTCACATTCGGTGCGGGGCGTGACCCGCGGGGGGCGTTGAGGGGGGTGTCCCCCCGCACAAGGGAAGCCGCTAGCGGTTGACCGCCCAGAAAGCCGTGAAGAGAGAGGAGGAGGCAGAGTTGAAAATCCAGAAGCTGGAGACGATCTGGTTTGAGGAGCAGTTCAATACGTTGTGGCTGCGCATCCACACCGATGAGGGGCTGATTGGATTGGGGGAGACGTATTATGTGCCGCGGGCGGTTGCCGCGGTGATCCATGATGTATTTGCCAACCTGCTGGTGGGGCGCTCGGTCTTCGACATAGAGAATCACTGGAACAACATGTTTGCGACAGTGAATTTCTTTGGCTTTGCCGGCGCGGAGACGCGCGCCATTTCCACAGTCGATGTGGCTCTGTGGGATCTGCTGGGTCAGTACACGGGCCAGCCCATATACAATTTGCTCGGCGGGCGCAACCGTGATCGGATTCCTATCTACAACACGTGTGTCAGCCATGGGCCTCACATGGATTACCACGCGTGGATGGAAGGGCGGGCAGGGGAACTGGCGCAGGAGCTGCTGGCTTCGGGCATTCGGGCCATGAAGATCTGGCCGTGGGACCAGTTCGGCGTCTCTTTGGGGGGGCCGGTTGGGCAGCGCGCGGGGGTCGGCGCGGTGGGGCCTGTTGGTCACTACCTGGACCCGGAAGATCTCAAACGCGGGTTGGAACCGGTTCAGCAGATTCGGGCGGCCGTTGGCGACAAGATGCGGATCGCAATTGAGGGCCATGCGCGTTGGAATCTGCCAATTGCGATCGACATTGGCCGCGCGCTGGAACCGTACGACATTATGTGGTTGGAGGAGATCATACCTCCTGACAACGTTGATTCCTATGCGCGCCTGGCGGCGGCGACAAAGGTTCCCTTGTGCGTGAGCGAGAGGCTTTTCACACGGTTTGGTTTCCGGCAGGTGGTTGAGAAAAACGCGGCGCACATCGTGATGCCTGACATGGCCTGGACCGGCGGCCTGACGGAGACAAGAAAGATCGCGGCGCTGGCGGATACCTATTACCTTCCCTTCACCACGCACGACACGATAGGCCCGGTGGCGCTATGGTCGGCCGCGCATCTGGCCGCTCATGCGCCGAATGCGATGATCATGGAGACGGTGCGAGCATACACGGAGGGCTGGTACAACGATGTGATGACGGAGGCGCTGGTGATCCGGGACGGGCATCTGGAGTTTCCCGACAGGCCCGGTTTGGGCGCGGCGTTGCGGCCGGAGGTGCTGGCGAGAGCCGATGTCCACATTGAGATCAGCGATGCATCGAGTCTGAAGGACGTATCGACGGGTTAGCGCGCTTTACGGCGCTGGCAAGGTTTATACCGCCACTCAATGCACGGGAAGTAGATTCGATGCTTGAGGCCGCCCGGGGGAAGAGGCGGGCTGCTATAGACGGCTGGGCAGTGTTTGCATTATGCGCAGTTTTACACAATAATTCGCCATTGAGATGTTGATTGGTCCGTGGAGAAACGGAAGGCAAATCTTCGGGCACACGACCTTTTTTCGTTCTGATTCAAGAGTGGTTCTCGAATGAGCAATTGTTGCTTCCGAGATTGGTCGACATGCCGGCCCCGAAGGTAGACGCATCTCTCATTGCGTGGTGGGGCACGGTTTGAACCTTTGGCTGCCACTACGAAGTCCTTTTTCAGAACGAGTTGAAGCTCCTTTGCACGGGCGCTTGCCGCGTGCTACTCGGTGAGTGCGCCGCTGACAGGTCATTCACTTTAGTAATCCCCCCACCTTCATCCCATACGAAAAGTCTTAAGAGAAGAAACGATGAACCCAAAGGTCGTGATCGCGTACCCCGGTTTCGGGGACATTGAGATTGAGAGAAAGATTCTCAGCGCTGCCGGTCTGGAGATAGAGCATGCCGTCAGCCTGGATACTGAGGAGGCCCGGGAGGCAGCGCGGCGATGCGATGCCCTGATGGTGACAATCCAGCCGGTTGGGGCCGACTTGATCAGGAGCCTGGAACGCTGCCGGCTGATCTGTCGCGTGGGTACAGGGCTGGATGCGATCGACATCGAGGCCGCCACGGAGCGCGGCATTTGGGTGACCTATGCGCCGGATTACTCAGTTGACGAGGTATCTACACACGCGATCGCGTTGGCGCTGGCCCAGGCGCGTGGATTGCCCGGTCTTTTAGATGCAACGCGGCGGGGTATTTGGGACAGCGAGGCCGGGGGCGTGCTCCACCGTTTCGGTGATCAGAAGCTGGGTGTCATTGGCTGCGGCAGGATTGGTCAGGCGACGGCGGCCAAAGGGCTGGGGCTTGGGCTGAAGGTGCTGGCCTGCGATCCATATGTGGACGCGGCGGCGATGGCGAAGTTGGGGGTACAATTGGTAGACCTGGAGACGGTGTTGCGCGAGTCAGACTTTATTTCGCTGCATTCGCCTTTGACGGACGAGACGCGCCACCTGATCAATGCGGAGACGCTGGGGATGATGAAGCCGACGGCGTTCCTGGTGAATGCCGCGCGCGGTGGGTTGATTGACGAGGAGGCGCTGCTGGCAGCGGTTCGGGACGGCCAGATTGCCGGCGCGGCGCTGGATGTGCTGGCAGAGGAGCCGGTGGCGGCCGACCACCCCTTTCTGGCGGAGAAACGCATCTTGCTGACGCCACACGCGGGGTGGTATTCTGAGGAATCCAAAGTCGATGTGCGGGTACAGGGCGCGGAGGAGGTGGTCCGCGTTTTGCGCGGGGAGCGCCCGCGGGCGCCGGTTAATGAAGTCGTGAGTTCGTCGAAGAATTAAAGGAGAACGCCCGAATGACCCACCCAATTTTCGATCTGAGCGGCCGTGTTGCGATCGTGTCGGGAGCGGCCAGTGGAATGGGGCGCGTCACGGCCCTGGGCTTTGCCGAAGCCGGAGCAAACGTGGCGCTGCTGGATATCAATGAGGTTGGCGCGCAGGAGACGGCGCACGAGATCGAACGGCTGGGCGTGCGGGCTCTTGCGATCAATTGCGACATTTCGGCACCGGACCAGATTCGAGCGATGTTCGAGAAGGTCGACGGCGAATTCGGGCAGGTCGACGTGCTCAGCAACATCGCGGGCGAGGGAATACGCACTGATCCGTTGACGCTGACCGAGGAGCAGATTCAGCAGGTGATGCAGAATCTGGTTGTGGGCCGCTACATTTGTACGCAGGAGGCGGCGAGGCGGATGATGGCGCGGGGGCGCGGCAGCATTTTCAGTATCGTTTCGATAGCCGGTATTACAGCGCTGGGCCGCGGCCACATTGCCTACAGCATGGCGATGGGCGCGGTGGCCGCGATGACCCGGGAGCTCAGCACGGAATGGAGCAGCCTGGGCGTGCGCGTCAACGCGATCGTGTGCGCACAGATCATGAACCAGGATTTGGAAGTACGGATCGCGGCCGATCCCGCGCTGGGCGCCTCCTATCTGCGGGGATTGCCGATCGGCCGGATGGGTCATCCCAACGACATCAAGGGGCCGGCGATCTTTCTGGCTTCCGATGCATCGGCCTGGATGACGGGGGCGCTGATTCCCCTGGACGGGGGCAATCTGGCGAAGAATGTGAGCGGCTCCCATCCGGGCATGCCGGCCGTTGTCCCGTCCTGAGACTTTTCGAGCTATCGCGGGGATATGGGTTGGGCGTTTCGGACGGCGGCAACCCGGTCCCCGCATCATCATGGAGGTGGGCATCATGCCTGAATCCGAGCAACTGCTGGCGCTCTACCGAGAGATGCTCATTATTCGTTACACGGAAGAGCAGTTGGCGCGCTCGCATCAGATGGGACTGATACACGGGGCGTGCCATACCTATGTGGGGGAAGAGGCGATTGCCACCGGTGTGTGCGCGCATCTGCGGCCTGACGATGCGGTGTTCAGCACGCACCGCGGGCATGGCCACGCGCTGGCAAAGGGGGTAAGCCCGCACGAGGTGATCGCTGAGCTCTTTGGACGTTCGACCGGCTGTTCAGAGGGGCGGGGAGGCAGTATGCACCTTTTTAAGCCGGAGGTGGGGATGATGGGGACGAGCGGCATTGTCGGGCCCTGTATTTTGCAGGCGACGGGCGCGGGCTATTCTTTCAAGCTGCTCAAGAGCGACCAGATTGGCGTTGCCTTCTTTGGCGACGGCGCGGTGAATAACGGGGCGTTTCACGAGGGGCTGAATCTGGCGAGCATCTGGAAGCTACCGACGTTATTCGTGTGTGAAAACAACATGTACGCCACCGAGGTGCCATTTGCCTATTCAGCAGGCAACCCCCACGTGGGCAATCGAGGACCGGCCTACGGGATGGAGAGTTTGACTGTAGATGGGAACGACGTTTTGGCCGTCTACGAAGCTGCGGGGGAAGCAATACAAAGGGCACGCGGGGGCGAAGGGCCGACATTGATCGAATGCCGAACCTATCGGACGCGTGCGCACGCGGAGGGAATGCGGGACGCCGGATATCGCACGCCGGAAGAGGTAGAGGCGTGGAAGGCGCGCGATCCGATCACGCGCTATAACGGGTGGCTGCTGGAAAATGAGGAGGCGGGCCCGGAGACGCTTGCCGCGATTGAGGCGGAAGTGAAGGAGATGGTGGCGGATGCGGAGGAGTTTGCCCGCAACAGTCCGTGGCCGGAGGCGGACACGGTCAGCGAACATGTATTCAGCCAGAGGTGAAGGCCATGCGAGAGTTGACTTTCGTTGAAGCCACATTGGAGGCGTTGGACAGCGCGATGGCCCGCGATCCATCGATCTTCGTTGTGGGTGAGGGGATAGGCGCGCGGGGCGGCAATTTCAATACCACAGTAGGTCTGTTTGACAAGTACGGACCGGAGCGTCTGTGCGACACGCCGATAAGCGAACGCGGTTTTGTTGGCATGTGCGCGGGCGCGGCCATGACGGGAACGCGACCAGTTGTTGACTTCATGTTTTTCGATTTCATTCTTGACGCGTTCGGCGAGCTGGTCAACCAGATCGCGAAGATGCAGTACATGAGCAGCGGGCGGTTGAAGATGCCGATCCTCCTGCGGGGGGCGATCGGGATCGGGCATTCGGCGGCGACGCATCATTCGGGCAGCTACTACCCGATCTTCGCGCACCTGCCCGGCTTTCGGGTGGTGGTGCCTTCAGTTCCCTCTGACGCCAAGGGGCTGTTTGCCACCGCGCTGCAGAGCGACGATCCGGTGCTCTTTCTGGAGCACAAGTCGCTGCTATTCAACCGGGGCGAGGTGCCCGAAGGCGAGTACACGATCCCGTTTGGGCAGGCGCGCGTTGCGCGCGAGGGGACGGACTGTACGCTGGTGGCGATTGGCTCGATGGTAGACAAGACGCTGGCTGCGTGCGAGAGGCTGGCGGAGGAGGGCATTTCGTGCGAGGTGATCGATCCGCGCACGATCGCGCCGTTGGACATGGAGACCGTACTGGCGTCGGTGCATAAGACGGGTCGGCTGTTGATTGTGGATGAGACTTTTCAGCCATGCGGCGTGGGAGCGGAGATTTCGGCCCAGGTCATTGACCGGGGATTTGACGATCTGGACGCGCCGATTCGCCGCTTGAACGGCGCGCATGTGCCGACGCCGTACAGCCCGACGCTGGAGGAGGCGATTGTCCCGGAGGCGGCGGAGATCGAGCAGAGCATTCGTGACCTGCTGGCTGAGTGAGCATGACCGACTCCGGCATGAACGGTTTCACCATCACGTCCAAGACCCGAACTGTGCAATAGGGGAGATCCGATGGCCTACGAAGTGACGATGCCGCGCCTGGGATGGACGATGGAGGAGGGCGTCTTCGGCGAATGGCTGAAGCAGGATGGCGACGAAGTGCAGGCGGGCGACCTGCTGTTTACAGTAGAGGGAGATAAGGCAACGCAGGAGGTGGAGGTTTTCGAGGCCGGCATCCTGCATCTTCCCGCCAGCGCGCCTGCGCCGGGAGACGTGATCCCGGTAGGCGCGCTGCTTGGCTACATTGTGCAGGCCGGGGAATCGCTGCCGGCGGAGGGCGGCGAGGCGTTGAAACCTGTGCCGCAAGAGGGGCAGGGGACACCTGGGGCGCAGGCCGGCGCGGCGAAATCTTCCGCGCAAACGGGGCCGGCATCGCGGCAAGGGCGCGGGGACGGGCGCGGCGCGCCGACGGTGAGCCCGCGGGCAAGACGCGTGGCAGAGGAGCTGGGCGTAGATTGGACGCAGCTGACGGGCAGCGGCCGCACGGGACGAATCGTGGAACGTGACGTACGGGCCGCGGCGGAGATGCAGCCGGTCGGCGTGGAGGTAGACGCGAGCCCGGTGGCGCGGCGTCTTGCGGAGGAGGCCGGGATCAGTTTGGCCGCGCTGGCGGCGGAGATGCCGGGCAGCCGCATTCAGCGAGAGGATGTGGAGGCCGCGATCGCGGGGCGGCAGCAGCAGACGCAGGAGGTTGAAGAGGCAACGCAGATTGTACCGCACAGCCGAATTCGCCAGATTACTGCCCTTCGTATGGCGGAGGGGGCGCAATCGACGGCTCCTGTTACGTTGACAACCGAGGCCGACGCCACCGAACTGGTCGCTTTTCGTGGGCAACTGAAGGAAAGCTACGCCCGGCGCGGCTTGCCCGTCCCGAGTTACAATGACATATACCTCAAGTTGACCGCAGCGGCATTGCAGGAACACCCGATGCTGAACGCAAGTTGGCGAGACGACGGGTTGATTCTTCACAGGGACGTTCACATCGGGTTTGCGGTCGAAAGTGAGCAGGGGTTGCTGGCGCCGGTGCTGCGGGACGCGGCGGCAAAGTCTCTGCGCCGGATTGCGGAGGAGACGGCCAGCCTGATCGAGGGGGCGCGCCAGGGACGCTTGGGCAATGAGGCGATGCAGGGAGGGACGTTCACGATCACGAACCTGGGGATGTATGGCGTCGACGCGTTTACGCCGATCATCAACCTGCCCCAGGCCGCGATACTCGGCATTGGCCGGATCGTTTGCAAGCCTGCCGTGCACGAGGGAGCGGTTGTTCCCCGGCAGATGGTTGCGCTCAGTCTGACGTTTGATCATCGCGTGGTGGACGGCGCGCCGGCGGCGCGTTTTCTGAATACGGTGCGCGAATTCGTTGGCGAGCCAGTCTTGTGGCTGACAGCGTGACGGCTGTCGGACCGGCAGTCGACGCGGGCGGGACTCAACATACAGGTCACAGTTCGGCCGTCTTATTTCATTGCTGTCGAGTAGACGCCGGAGAACTTCACGTTGACGTTGTTCCTGGCGAACTTCAATGTGGCTTATCGGGGTACGCCGTGGCACCTCTACATGGCGGCAGCGCTCATCATCATTCTTCCCTGCCTAATCCTTTTCTTTTTCTCCCAGAACGCCTTTCTCAAGGGGATTACGGTTTCGGACCTTAAGGGTTAGGGTCTACTGTTTTTTCCGATCCCTGGCTGCAGGGCGTTCCTTCACAGAAATTGGGGCGACAATGAAAATCAAAGAGATCCGAGCATTTGAGATTGCGGCCGAGGCGCGGCCGCAGACGGAGCCGCGCAGGCCGAGCCGGGCGGAGACGGTGCATATGAACCGGCCGATGGCGCGCTATCCCCGCTATCCCAACGGTGAGGGGCACGTATCGATGGCCCCGTGGAAGAGGCCTGCCGTACTGGTAACAGCCGAGGACGGAACACAGGGATTCGGCATCTCCCTATACGGCCCGGTCGCGGTGCGCATGATCAACGAGCATTTCGGCCCGAACCTGGTCGGTGAGAACGCGATGGCGACCGAGAAGCTGTGGGACATGATGGTGCGGCTTTCGGCGGCCTTCAGTCCGACAGGCATCACCAGTTACGCGATCAGCGCCCTGGACGTGGCGCTGTGGGACCTCAAGGGCAAGTTGCTGGGGCTGCCGGTGTACGAGCTGCTGGGCGGGCCGCAGAAGGAAAAGATCTTTTGCTATGCGTCCGGTTTCGACCAGGAATGGTACATGGAGCTGGGCTTCAAGGCGACAAAGCTGTTCAGCCCATGGGGACCTGAACAGGGCCTGGAGGGACTGAATAAGATGGAGGAGCTGGTGGCAAGCACGCGCGAAACCATCGGCGACGATGTAGAACTGATGTTGGACGGGTGGACCGCTTACGACCCGGAGTACACAGTGCGGGTGGCAGAGCGGATGCGGCCGTACAACTTGAAGTGGCTGGAGGACTATATCCAGCCGGAGGACCTGCTGGGGTACGAATCGATCCGGCGGCGGGTCCCGTGGCAGACGCTGGCAACGGGGGAACACTGGTACAATCTGGCGCCCTTTGCGGCGGCTGCGGGCAAGCGGTTGGTGGACATTTTTCAGCCGGACGTGCTCTGGTGCGGGGGGATCACTGCTGCGGCCAAGATCTGCCATCTGGCGCAGGCAAATCACATTTCGGTCATCGCGCATGCCGGCATGAACTATCCTTTCGGCCAACACTTATCGATGGCAATGCCGGCGGTGACATGGGGAGAGCGTTCGGAAGGCGTTTCCGCGCCGGGCGTGCCGCTGGCAGAGATGGTGAAGCTGCCGGGAACGGCAGTGATCGAGGATGGGTACGTGCGTCCGAGCGACGCGCCGGGGTTCGGGCTTGAAATCGACGAGGCGTGGTTGGAGCAGGTCACCGTCTGAGCCGAGGCGAGGTAGAAGCGCCCAGGCGCGCGGGGCTGGCTACGGGCGAGCAACGACACAACATTCCGTCCCACAAAACTGGAGAAGAGACGATGGAACTCGGCTATTTCATGATGCCTGTTCACCCGCCTGAGAAGGACTTTACGCAGAGTCTTGAGGAGGACATGGAGTTGATCGTGCGGGCCGAAGCGCTTGGGTATTCGGAGGCGTGGATCGGCCAGCATCACTCGGTCAAATGGGAGCCGATGCCCTCGAACGATGTGTTCATCGCCAATGCGATGGCGCGTACAAGCACGATCAAGTTTGGGACGGGGGTGACCATTGCGCCTTTTCATCATCCGGTCAATGTGGCAGTGCGGTTGTCGATGCTGGACCATCTTTCGCGCGGCCGGCTGATGTGCGGTTTTGGTCAGACCGGCATTCCCACGGACCTGAGCCTGTTCGACCTGCCCGCTGATCCTCGGACTTTGGGGCTGATGACGGTCGAGAGCATCAACATGGTGCTGAAGCTGTGGACGACGGACGCGCCTTTCGACTTCAAGGGTGACTACTGGCATATCCATATTGATGAGACCCGCCCGGACATTGGCCTGGGCGAGATTCTGAGGCCCTATCAGAAGCCGCATCCGCCGGTGGCGATGGCAGTGTTGAAGGGCACCTCGATGGCCGCGCGCATGGCGGGGCAGCGCGGGTTTTTCCCGGTGAGCACGAACCTGGTACCGATGGCCACGCTGGCGGAGCACTGGGAGACGTTTTGCGCGGGGGCGCGCGAAGCCGGGCGGGACGAACCGGACCGGAGCATTTGGCGGGTGGCGCGCAATATATTTGTGGGCGATTCGAATGAGGAGGCGTTCGAGTTTGCCTTGAACAGCGCCTTTGGCCGTTCATTCGAATATCTGATCAACTTGATCGGGCCCGGAAGGCTTGACGGTTGGAAAGAGGACCCGGAGATGCCGGATGAAGAGGTTACGGCGGAATATGCTGTGCGACGGCTGGCGATCGTGGGGGACCCGGACGAGTGCATCCGCCGGTTGCAGGAGATCTGTGACGTGACGGGAGGATTCGGCACGCTGCTGGCCATCGGCCATGATTGGGATGACAAGCCGCGCTGGCTGCGCTCGATGGAGCTGTTGAAGAATGAGGTGATACCGGCGCTTTAGGAGCGGTGGGTGGTTTGAAACAGGCTGAAGCGCAGGTAGCGATTTTTCGCACGCGCAGAACTGCCCCAAGGGGGAGGCGGGAGGAATTTTGCGCCGGCCTACCTCTGATGCCGGAGCGGCAAGAGTTGGCGCGGCGCGGCTCCCTTTTCGGTTGGCGGAACACGCTTGCGCAGCGGAATGGATGGCCCGGGTTGCGATTTGGCGCGCGTTGCAGCCTCCCCCCAAACAAATAATTGAACTGCACGAGGAAGAGCTGGGCGCAGGTTTGTTATGCCAGGCCCAGCTCTTCGTCGATCTCTGACTGGTAGGCGTTTACCTTCTCTGCCAGCACTTCCTCCATTGATAAGGCGCGTCCGGCCACGCTGGACTCCAGCATAGCGTAGGAGAGCGCCACCGACCGCGTTCCCTGTGTGGCATCGACTTCGATAGGGCCGCCATCCTCGATGGCGAGGCCCAGTTCGCCATATTCGACTGCGAGCAGTTTGCGATCGGTTTCGGGGAAAGGGAATTGGTAGCCCCAGAGGCGTCCGCCGCCGAATAGGGCAGCGGTGATCGGCTCGAGGTGAAAGTCCGGCGCCAGGTCGAGCAGGCTGGCGTCGCAGATCGATTCGCCGTCTTTGTGGAGGGTGATGAGCTGGCCGGAGCGGTCGGAGGGGAGTTCGAGCGAGCCTTCAGATCCGTGGATCTGTCTTGTCCACATGCCCTGACCGTGGCCGGCGTGGTCTTCGATGTACTGGGCAACGGCGCCACTTTCGAAGAGGAGGGTGGCGTAGGAGGCGTCTTCGGCGGTGGCCTCAAACTCGGCGGGCATCTGCTTCTGCCACTTTCCGTAGACGCCGGCGGGGTTGCTGGAGGACTGTCCTGCGGGTCCGGCTGCGGGGTTGTAGCGAATGGGCTCGTGCAGCCGGGACTGGGCGTAAACGGAGTGAACGGGCCCGAGGTAGAATTCAAGAATGTCGGCAAAGTGGACGCCGACGTCGAGCAGGACGCCGCTCTCGTTTTTCTGGTGCCGCCAGACGGAGATGGTCATATGGCTGCCGCCGCCGATGGTGTTGTGAATCATCAACCGGGGGGCTCCGATCACGCCGGCGTCGAGCAGCGCTTTGCCGAGCCGGTTCATGGGATCGCGGCGGTAGTTTTCGGCGACGCTGAGGATGCGGCCGCTGCGTTCAGCGGCCTGGCGGATGCGATTGCTGGCGCGGACGGTCAGGCCGACGGGTTTCTCGACCATGGCGTGCCAACCGCGTTCCAACGCTTCTTCGGCGACCGTATGATGGTAGCGGGGCGTGGTGGTAATGTCGACGGCCACCACGCCGAGGGCTTCGAGCTCCTCCAGGGATTCGACGACTTGAGGGCGTTTACCCAGGCGCTCCTCGGCGTCGTCGGCGAGCGATTCGGCGTTGGCCCGCACGGGGTCGCAGGCGCCGACCAGTTCAAACGGAGAGAGTCCGGCGTTCTGAAGCTCGGCCAAACCGTACAGATGGCGATGGCCCATTCCGCCGCAGCCCACGATAGCGAGAGGGATCTTGTCCATGAGGGGTCCTTTATAGGATGAAGTGGGTCGTTGCGCGCGCTTTGTTGCCAGGAGCAGCGCGCACTGAATCGTTAGGGGCGGCTATTCCCCACTCTTGACGAGTTGCACACTGGTCACGTAAAAGAGTAGGGGCAGAGCCAGGTCAAGGACGCCCCATAGCCAGCCGGCGGAGTTCTCAGGATTGGAGAACTGGAATCCAATCCAGTTCCAAAGGAGGCCGAAGAACAGAGCAACACTGATATAGAGTACTACGTTTGCCTCCAGGTATTCTCTGGTGACGGCTACCTCTGAAGAGGCATCCACTGTCCGTTTACGCTGGTAGGCATAGGAGACCACAATGATCATACCCACCACCAGGAGCGGATCAAGGATGCGGTAGACTGTATCAGCGGCGGCGTCCCCGGTCGGATCGTAGAACTGGGAGGCGATATACTGCACGTAAACCAGGACCGCCAAGACCTTCAGAACGATTGAAAACAACGGTTTCACTGTTCTCCTCCTCTAGACTCCGAAAAGCTATTCGTGCACCAAGACTTGGTTTGAAGCTACTTTGCGTATGCTAAGGAAGGGGAGTTGCAGCCTTCCAATAAAATATAACGCAGGCACTCAACTTTGTTAAGGGAGATAAGGGCAGTGAGCCACATTGATATCGGTACGGCGTTAAGGCGGCGTTTCAGTTGGGCTCGCCAATCTGCAGATGGGCGATTGTGGTCTCCGGTTCCCATACGCCGAGTTCGACAGTCGGTTTCAGTGATTCAAAGTCGTATACGACCAGGCGCAGTTCGTACTGGCCTGGTGGAAGATCAGACGGCAGATCGAGGTAATGGAAGGTGTCGACTGGTTCTTCCGGCGTCCAGTCGCGGGTCGTATTGGTGAAGCGGTCGCGGAGGACGAAGTCCTGCAGGTGCACTCTATCGCCGGCGGAATTATGTAGGCGAAGAGAGATGGAGTACTCGATTTCCAGTCCCGGAGCGGTTTGCCAGAGGAGGGCGACCCACAGAGGGAGAGATTCATCCGTGGTGAGCTCTTGATGCGACGGTGGGGGGTCCACTCCCCGACCATTGGTAAGTCCATTGAGCGAAATGCCGCCGTCGAATTGAATCTCCAGCGGTTGGATATTCTCGTAGAACCGCCAAGGCTGGTCCAGTGACAGATCATCGAAGGTGTGAATCAGGAAGTCGTCGACCTCCTCGCTGTCCTGGAACAATCCGTACTTGTCCAGCAGGGCGATTGCGTGCGCGTCGGCCCTGGCATCTCCACCCACTACTTCATTGTCCCAGTCCAGATACTTCACAGTTGAGAGATTTTCCTCCAGGCTGAGCGCGGACTCGATCTTTTGGGCCAGATTGTGAGGCGTGGTCGCGTGAATGATACGGGCGGGTAGTTCTCCTTGATACAGATATTCGAATCCGAAATGTTCGTCGGCGTAATGCTCATTGAGGCTGGGATAGGGCAGAATGTAGACGACACCTTGTTCGTAAGGCTGCGCGTTCAAGAAGCGGGCGGCATCGGTCCACTCGGTATGATAGGCGCGAGAGTAGGCAGGCGTTCCCGCCCATTTGCTGAAGAAGGTTCTGTAGGAGTCCACGCCCTGAAGCAGGACGGCAGTTGCGATGAGGACTCCCACCGCGGCGACTGACGGTGTACTGTCCACCGGGAAGTTGAAGCGAGCGCGAGTCTGCAGGGCGGCGAAATGCGGGGCAAGATATTGGATGGCTTCCCATATGCCGACACCGATGAGCAGGAAGACGGCTGGGGCAGCCCCGGACATGCGCAGAAAGTTAGGACCCATACCGCGAGTCGCGGCCAGCATTCCTGGGAAGGTCATTACGCAGAGCCAGATGAGCAGGAGGCGGAGGGCGGGGTTGCGCCAGCGCCAAACGGCGACGACAACACCAATCCAGAAAAACAAGGCTTGCCACAAGTTGAGCAAGGGCCGCCCGGCAAAATTGTAGCGTGTAATCAGGTCGCCCTGGAAACCGAAGGCAAGCAGGTATTCCCAGACGTTGTCCAGAATTACTGAAACGAGGCCCCCTTGCTCTTCACCAAAAACCCAGAGCTGGCCGCTCCGGATCGAGAAGTGATCAGGATTCAGGGCGAAGTGAATGAGAATAGGCGCGGCTACGAGGCCTGCTGTGCCCAGGAACAGGCCTAACAAAGGCAGCTCTGCCCGCCACTTGTCCCTGGAGACAGGACCAAGTGGTTTGAGGAAACTGAGACCCAGGAGGAGGAAGAGAAACGGTGTGAAACGGGCGGCAAGGTAGGTGTAAGGAAGAAGGCCGGTCCAAAGACCGGCCAGCGCGACCATTTTCCAGCTCCGCTGCCTCCAGCCCAGCCAGAGAAATGCCAAAGACAGCGTGAGGAGAAGCGGCAGGAAGTTGGCTCTGAGGGCAGCGCGTGAGAGGAAGACCTGGCTCACGGAAACCGCCATCAGACCTGCGGCGACGCCGCCGATAAGGAGCCCTCGCCAGGGAGCGCTGCGGCCGGTCTCCATATCCTGGCCAAAGAGCAGGCGTCCCAACCAGAAGACGAGAAAGACAGTACCTGCGCTCGCCAGAGCAGTGGGGAGATGGAAGGCCAGCAAGGTGCGTCCCAGAAAGGCAGTGGACAGAGCAATTGCATAAACTCCGATTGCCTCGCGGCCGCTCGCCTTTTCAGGGAAGAATATGGCGTGGTCTCCCTGCAGGACCTGAAGA
Organism: Caldilineaceae bacterium; assembly: GCA_022824025.1. Taxonomy (GTDB): domain Bacteria; phylum Chloroflexota; class Anaerolineae; order Caldilineales; family Caldilineaceae; genus Bin5. Next base: position 130,303 of record JAJEBF010000014.1, on the reverse strand, counting down.
GCGTATACGCCATCGGCCCCCTCATCGCTCTGGATGCCGGACGGAAGTTCGCTTAGGCGGTAGAAACGCAGCAGCCAGACTGCCAACACCAGCGCGAGAACGATAATCCATACCACAAGCCTAACATGCCTGTTGTCGGATATTTTTTTCCGGAAGGCGTTTGGCGGGCTCTGCGGTAGTTCAGAGGCGTCGGACATTTTGTGGGTTCTTTGTTTCTCTTTTGGGCGGAACCACTTTGGCCCAAGCTCGGTCGAGAGGGATTTGCCCAGAACAGCATGGTGGTGGGGCAGCTGCCGCAATGCATCTACTTAGCCACAGATTGGGTACGATCGCAAGGGGGAGGGAACGGGCGGGCGCAGAGCATAGGGGCGTTTCAAGCTGCCTCAGGGGAATGACACCGAGACCGGCAGTCTGCTTCGTTTGAATGCCCCAAATGTGGACCGCACGCGAACTGCAGTGGTCAGAGATCGGTGTTCAGAGGGTAGCTTGTCGGAAATACGCCGAGGGTTAGGATGCGCTGCAGGCAGACGTTGGCGAAGCAGTTGTCCCTGCCAATTTCCGGTAAAGGGAGGATGGCCCGGCTGAGTAACTCAGGGGGCCATCTTATGGTTTCACTGCAGGCCGGAAATCTGAAATTTGGTGATGACTGCTTCCGGTTCCCAGACGCCTAGTTCGACGGTTGGTTTCAGGGTCTCGTAGTCGTAGACGACCAGACGCAGTTCGTATTGGCCGGATTCGAGATGGTGGGGAATCTCAATATGGCTGATTAGTTCGACAGGTCTATCGGGCCTCCAGTCATTGGTCCGGGAACGGTTTGGGTTGAGCAGAACGATGTCTTTCTGGTATACCCCGCGGCCTTCATCATTGTGTAGACGCAGGGATATCGCGTATTCGGTTTGGAGCTTGGGTGCGGTCTGCCATTGCATCGCCATCCAGAAGGAGCGTTGGGGGCCAAGATCGATTGGTTGCTGAATTGGGTGTTGCGACTCGCCATGCCCCAAGGCGATACCCAGCAAGGAGATTCCGCCGTCGTAGTTGACGATCGGAGGCCCCAGTTCGTCGTAAAATGTCCAGGTCGGTTCAAGAGAGACATCGGCAAAGGTGTGTATCTGGAAGTAAGGGTACTCCTGGCTGGCCAGGTGGGTTCCGTATTTTTGGAGGAGTGCGAGCGTGTGTTCTTCGCCGCCGCCGATCCAACTCAGGTCGTCGTTCCAGTCGATGACATTGACGGTGGAGGCGCCTTGGTGAGAGTTCAGGATTGCCTGGATATTCTGGGGCAGGTGCGTGGTGGTTGCGTGGATGACATGGGCAGGCGCTTCGCCCTGGTAGAGGTAGTCGAAGCCGAAATGCCCGTTTGACAGGCTGTAGGGGATCAGATAGACGGTATCGGAATCGGCGCCTTGTTCGTTCAGGACGCTCGCGACTTCGGCAAGTTCTGCGTCGGCGGCGGCGTAAAAAGAAGGCGTGCCCAGCCACTCGTGGAAGTATGTACGAAACGAAATAACGCCTTGCACAGTAATCAGGCTGACGATGGTCGTTCCAACCAAGGCGGCGCCCAGAGTCCGATTGAAATTGGGGAGAATCCGCTTGGCAAGACGCGTCGTTTCCCACATGCCGACGCCGACGAGAAGGAAGGCGGCAGGGGCGGCGCCGATGATACGCAAGGAGTTGGGACCCAAGCCTCGATTGAAGGTAAGCATTGCGGGCACAATCAGTACAGCCAGCCAGATGACGAGAAGGCGGTAGGCGGGCCGCTGACGCCAGCGCCACAGAGACATGCCGACACCTATCCAGAAGAAGAGGGCTTCCCAGGCGTTCAACAGCGGCCTGCCGGCGAAGTTGTACTCCCAGTTGCGGTCACCGCGTACACCGAATGCCAGGAGATAGTCCATCGCATTGGTGAGGAATGCTGCCCAGATCGTGCGTTGACCATCCTGCGTCAGCGAGATTTCCTTGCTGCGAAAGAAGAAATCACTGGGATTTAGAATGAAGTAGATAAGAATCGGCGCGGCCACCAGGCCGGCGGCGGTGGTGAAGAGGCAGGCCTTCTTCCAGTTGGCCCGGATGATCGATCTGGTGGCCGGACAAAGAGGAAAGAGGAAACTCAGACCAAGTAAGAGGAATAGGAGGGGCGTGAAGCGGGCGGGGATATAGGTATAGGGCAAGAGACCTGCGCAGGCGCCTGACAGCGCCAGCCACCACCAAGAACTGCCTTGCGTCGAGCTTTTCCCCCATGCCCACCAAAGCAGCGCGAGGCTGAGGGACAGAACCAGCGGCAGGAAGTTGGCTCTAAAGCCGCCGCGCGCCAGGAAGGTCTGGCCCAGTGAAGCCGCAAGCAGGCCGGCGCCAATTCCTGCCACGATCAGTCCGCGCCAGAGGTTGGATTTCCCGGCTCCTGAATCTCTACCGAACAGAAGCATACCGAGGAGGAATACGACAAAAACTGTCGCGGCGCTTGCGAGGGCGCCAGGCAGATGGAATGACAGTAGAGAAGGCCCGAGCAAGCGAGTAGCAAGAGCGGTGGCGTAGACGGCCATGGCCTCGCGGCCGCTCGCCCTCTCGGCGAAAAACACAGCGTGTTCGCCGTGCAAAACTCTTAGGGCGTCTACACCATTTGCCCCTTCATCGTTGATGATCCCCGGGGGGATTTCGGAAAGGCGATAGAAACGCGTCAGTACGACAACAAAAGTCAGGGTGAGAACAATCCCCACTGCAACCAGGGTTGGGAGGAGCCGGTAGGTTGGCGGCAGCCGTTTTAGATTGTTTAGGGATAGAGCCACTGGGACCATTTCTTTTCAGATTCTCCTCTCAAACATCAACTTTCCCTGCTCTCATCATCTGATCTGGGCCGACAACAGACCCGCCTCCATGGGGGGATGGAGTATCCTTCCGAAAAATCGGCGTCGCTCGCTGCTTATCTAGGGGGTAGAGAACGTTTCGACGAGGCGAGACCAGAACTGAAGGGACCAGAAACGCCGGCCGGCGGCTGGCTCAAGGGTCTATTAGACGGGCCCTTGCGCGTTGCTGGACCGAGACCGGGGCGTTCCTGGAACCCACTAAATGCTACGGCAGGCCCTTGTCGTGATGGCTAAGGGGTTCGACGCCGTCTGAAGTGACCAGGAAGGCATCTTCCAGTCGTACGCTGGTTACGCCGGGGATATAGATGCCCGGCTCCAGCATAATCACATTTCCTTCTTGAAGCCGCTCCTGGTTGTAGGGGACAATACGGGGCGCTTCGTGGCCGGTCAGCCCGATACCGTGGCCGGTGTGGTGGGGATAAACTTCGTAGCCGCCGGCCGCCATGTAGCTGCGCACCTTGCTATCGACATCCTGGGCGACTACGCCGGGTCGGATAAGAGAGACGGCGTATGCGAGAGCTTCTTCAACGAACTTGTGCATTTCGACCTGCTGGGCGGTGGGCCGCTCCGCATAGTAGGTGGCGCAGCTGTCGGTCCAGTAGCCGTCAACGACGACGCTCAGGTCAAGAATCAGTGAGTCATTGGCAATGATGTCGTAGTCCAGCGGGGCGGCGCCAATGTTGGCCGGCCGGTGTCCGACGATGCAGTCATTGCCCATCTGCATCCACATGCCGGCTTCCCGCTCGACGGCAGTTTGCACGTCAGTCCAGACATCGATTTCGCGCTGGCCGAGCCGTACTGCCTTGCGGCCGGCCTGGTGGCCGATCGTAACGAGACGGAAGCCTTCGCGGATTCGGGCCAGTTCCTCATCGGTTTTGACGGCTCGCAGCGGCAGCAGGCTGCCCTCAAGCGAGCGATGTTCACAGTTGGGCAGCGCTTCGCGGACTGTTTGCCACAGGGCCAGGGGCAGGCTCTTTTCCTCCACGCCGACGGGACCTGATGGTCGGCTGAGTTCCGCAAGCAGGTCGCGCAGCGCCTCCGCGAGCCGCGCTGGGGCATCGATCGGTTGCTGGATTGTATAGCCGACAATGGGGACGTAGGCGCAACCGGGTTCAGCGGCAAAAGCGGCGGCGCCGGCAAAGCCTTCGTCGGCCAGAAGCGCGAAATTACCCCGCTCGAAGAGGAGGAGCGCCGGCGCGGGCAGATCGAGGCCGGTTAACCAGCGCACACTGTCGCGATCCGAAAACAGAGCCAGGTCGACCCCGGTTTCGTCGAGCATTTGACTCGCGCGCTGCCGTTGTTGTCGGTGCATAGGATAGTAGAGCCCTTCTACGGTTGCGTTCTTGCTGACATGGACCAGGCTATGAAATCTGAATCGTACCCATATTTTATCTTACCACGGCATCTGGCGCTGGGAATACTCGCGTCCGAGGCGTGCCGCTTCCTCGGTTGCGGAGCCGATCATGACGCCTTCGTCGATGCGTTCCTTTACGTCGTCGGGTCGGACGCCGTTGAGGAAGAAGACATTGGAGGCGTCGCAAGCGGCCTTGACGCGGGCGCGGGCGGCGCTCATTTCGGCAGGATAGGGCGGGTCGTGCGCGTCAGGGTGTCCCAGGCTCATGCCCATGTCGCCTGGCCCCCACTCGGCGAAGGCGATGCCGGGCACAGCAGCGCTGGCTTCGGCGTTTGCCAGGGCGCGGCGGTTCTCGATTTTGAGGCCGAGCAAGATTTCACCTTCAGGATTGAGCGGCCAGACGTCAGCCTTTTGGACGTATTCCTGCGGCGTGAGGCCCCAGATGGCGGCGGCCGAGCCCTGTCCGCCGGCGCCTCTTCGTCCTTGCGAGAGCCCGTTCGGGCCGTCGGAAACGCCAACTGAATGGACGGGATAGCGGGAGGCCTCGACAAAGGCGCGGACGGCGCCGGGCGTTTCGGCATGGCAGAGCAGGATGCCGTGTACGCCGCGCGCCAGAACCTGTTTTACCATCCATGCGTTGGCGCGCATGACGTGTTCGTCCGTGCCGTCGGTGGGCAAGGTGCAGATGACGGCCGGCGTCCGGTGCCCGCTTCTGGTCTCGCCGGCATCGACGAGCCCGCGCATGAAGTTACTCAGCCCGACCGGATCGAAGGCGCCATGCTCAAATTCGACCATCAGGTAATCGGCCCAAGTGTCTCGATGGGCCGTTCCGTTTTCGTAGGTCAGTCCACCGCGGACGCCTGAGTAGTAGACGGGCTGTCCTGCTTCCAGCAGCTCGATGGCTCTGTTAATGCGCGGCATGAATCTCTTATCTCCCTATTAGAAGGTTGTCGTTTTCTTGCAAGGGCGTGAACCTACAGCGCCCGCAAGGGTTCTTCGATCAGGTTGACAAAGGCGTCCAGGAATTGGGCGGCTCGGGCGCCGTCGACGGCGCGGTGATCGCAGGAAAGGGTCAGGGTCATCATCGGGCGAACGGCCGGCTGTCCGTCCACGGCCACGACGCGGTCGGCGATGCGGCCGACCGCGAGGATGGCGGCCTGGGGCGGATTTACGATCGCGTTGAAGGCATCGACGCCATACATGCCGAGGTTGCTGATGGTGAAAGTACCGCCGGCAAAGTCATCGGGGACCAGTCCGCCGCTGGCGGCCCTGGAGACGAGGTCGGCGCGGCGGGCGGCGATCTCGTCGACGCGCAGGCTGTCAGCATTGTGGATTACGGGCACGAGGAGCCCGTCCTCGACGGCGACCGCCAGGCCGACGTTGATGTGCGGATTGATCAGGATTTCGCCGTCATTCCAGTAGGAGTTGACGCGGGGATAACGGGCCAGCGAGAGCGCGGCCAGCTTTGTGAGCATGTCGGTGTAGGTGATTTTCGTCCCTTCGGCCTCGTCGGCGGCGAGGAGGTTACGCCAGTTGATCAGCTGATCGGCGCTCACCTCTCGTACGAGGTAGAAGTGCGGGACTGTGGTCCAACTGTCGGTAAGGCGTTGGGCCATGATCTGCCACATGCGCGATACGGCCTGCGGCTCCGGTTCTGCCGCTGCGGGGGCGCCGGGAAGGGCAGGCGCAGGTTGGGGCGGCGCGGCGGGCAGAGGTTGCGCTGCAAGAGGGACATCGGCGGCAAGGACGGCGCCTTCGGGGCCGCTGCCGGTCAGCGATGCCAGGTCTATGCCGCGTTCGCGTGCGAGCCGGCGGGCTTTGGGCGAGGCGAGGACGCGCGGGGCGGAGGTTGCTGAACGGATGTGGGCCTCCACGTCCTCCTTGGAGATGCGGCCGCCGGAGCCCTGAACGTCGGCGAGGTCGACGCCGTGTTCGGCGGCGATACGGGCGGCGACAGGGCTGGAAGGAAGCGGCGGATCCGCGCTCTGTTTTTCGACGGGCGCGTCTTTGGCGCGGCTCTCCACCGGCGGCGGAGGCAACTCTTCGCCTTCAGCGGCAATCAGGCCGATGACCTGCCCGACAGGAATCTCATCGCCTTCCTGCGCGGTGACTGCGGTCAATACACCGGAGGCGGGGGCTTCCACTTGCACGTCAACCTTGTCGGTGGCGACCTCCATGAGGGGCTCGCCGGCGGTAACTTCCTCGCCTTCCCTTTTGAACCAGCGGAGCAGGACCCCTTCGTCCTGGGCCATTCCCAGGGCGGGCATAATCACTTCTTTGGGCATTCATTCCCCCTTCTTTGGCGGCGTCCTCAGGTCAGGAAACAGGGTGGATGGACTGGATCAGCCGCACAGAGCCTTGGCTGTCTCGACAACGTATTCGGCGGTGGGGATTGTGAGGTCCTCCATGACGGGCGAGAAAGGGACGGGAACGTTCATGGCGCCGATGCGCTTCACAGGCGCGTCGAGATAGTAGAAGGCGCCATCGGCGATGACGGAGGCGAACTCGCCCGTAACGCCGTACTGCTGGTAGCCTTCGTCGATGATGAGGGCGCGGCTTGTCTTCTTGGCGGAGTTGACCAGGGCCTCAGTGTCAAGCGGGTTTGTGGTGCGGGGGTCGATGACCTCGGCGCTGATGCCGATTGAGGCCAGATTGTCGGCTGCTTCGAGGGCCACGTACACCATCGAGCTGGTGGCGACGATGGTCAGGTCGTCGCCGGCGCGTTTCACATCGGCCTGGCCAAGAGGGAGCGTGTACTCCCGTTCGGGAACCGGGCCTCGCTCCTGGTAGAGCATTTTGTCTTCAAAGATGACGACGGGGTTGTCGTCGCGGATGGCGCTCTTCATCAGGCCCTTGGCGTCGTATGGCGTGGCGGGCATGGCGACTTTGAGGCCAGGGATGTGGCTGAAGAGGGCATGCAGGGACTGGCTGTGCTGGGCGGCGGAACGGCGGCTGGCCCCCAGGGTTGTGCGCAGGACCATTGGCACTTTCAGCTTGCCGCCGGACATGTAATGGGTCTTGGCGGCCTGGTTGACGAGCTGGTCCATCACCAGGGTGGTAAAGTCGCCGAACATGATATCGACGATGGGTCTCATGCCGGTGATGGCGGCTCCGACGCCGATACCGGCGATGCCGGCCTCGGAGATTGGCGAGTCGATGACGCGTTCGGGGCCGAACTGGTCCAGCAGGCCGACGAGGACCTTGAAGACCGAGCCGGCCTCGGCCACATCCTCGCCGATAATGAAGACACTCCCGTCGCGCGCCATTTCTTCGGTGATGGCTTCGAGGATGGCTTGGCCGAAGGTTATCTGGCGCTCTCCCGGGGCGTGGACAGCCGGGCTGCGGATGACGCCGTTATCAAGCGTAGACATGCCGGTCCACCTCACTTTCACTGGGGAATGATGCTTCGAGGGCATAGTTTACCGCGTTTTCAACGGCCGATTTCACGTCCTGCTGGATACGCTCGAAGACATCCGACTCAGCCTGTTTGCTTTTTACGAGCCAGTCTTCCAACAACTTGAGCGGGTCGCGCTTGGCCCACTCCGCTTCTTCCTCGCGGGTGCGGTAGGGGCGGTCGATGTCGCCGACATGATGGCCGTGGAACCTGTAGGTATTGCAGACAAGGAAGGCAGGGCCGCCGCCTTTGCGGGCGCGGTCGATCACGAGGCGGGCGGTGGCGTGCACAGTGCGAATATCCTGGCCGTCGATGGCCTGCGCGTGGACGCCGAAGCCGGCGGCGCGACCGACCATGGACCCCGCCGCTGTTTTGGAGTTGTGCGTGTATTCGCCGTACTGGTTATTTTCGCAGACGTAGATTACGGGAAGTTTCCAGAGCTGGGCCATGTTCATGGATTCGTAGAGGAGGCCCTGGCCGAGGGCGCCGTCGCCGAAGAAGCAGACGGCGACCTGGTCGGTGCCGCGCAGTTTGATGGACATTCCGGCGCCGGTGGCGATGCCGGCGCTGCCGCCGACGATGCCGTTGGCGCCCAAGTTGCCGGTCTCTTGATCGGCGATGTGCATGGAGCCGCCTTTGCCGCGACAGTACCCGGCTTCTTTGCCCAACAGCTCGGCGAACATTTTGTCAAGCGCGGCTCCCTTGGCCAGGCAGTGCCCGTGGCCGCGGTGCGTGCTGGTGATGTAATCGTCCTGGCGCAGGGCTTCGCAGACGCCGACGGCGATCGCCTCTTCGCCGATGTAGAGGTGGGTGATGCCGGGCATGCGGGCGCTGGTGTAGAGCTCGTTGGCCGCCTCCTCAAAGGCGCGGATCTTGGCCATCTGCTCGTAGGCCTGGAGCCAGTGTTCGGCGTCGAGTTCGGTTGCGTTCGGTTTTGTGTCCTTCGTTTCGCTCATGGTTTTACCCCATGGATAAGGCAGGATTCTTACCAGTGCATAACCCAGCCACTGTCAACGTTTACGGCCTGGCCGGTGATATTGCGGGCGTGTTCGGAGGCCAGAAAGACGACTGTGGCCGCGATCTCTTCTTGGGAAACGAGGCGGCCCAACACGGCCAGGCGGCCAATCTTCTCAGAGCACCATTCTTCGTAGCTGGGTCTTTCATCTTCGGGCAGTTCTGCGGTAGAGAACTTGTGGATGCGCCTTTGGAGCGGCGTGTCGACCATACCGGGGCAGATTGCGTTGGCCCGGATATTGTAGGGCGCGAAGTCTTTGGCGGCAATCTGCATGAAGCTGAGCACGGCGGCCTTGGAGACGCTATAGGGGGGGTCGGTCTGGGAGCCGATCTGGCCGGACACAGAGGAGAAGAAGAGGAATGTGCCTTCGCGGCGTGCAATCATCGGTTGATAGAAGGCATGGGCGGTGTTGACGGCGCCGAGCACATTGACTTCGTGAACGCGGGGCCAGTCAGAGGGTTCGAGGTTCCAGAAGGGGAACCCGCCTTTGCCCGAATCGATGCCGACGGTGTAGACGACGTGGCGAACGGGTCCGAGCTCCTGTTCGACGCGGGTTGCGGCTGCCTGAAGTGCGGCGAAATCGGTGACATCCACTTGCGCGGCCAGTGACTTGACGCCGAGGGCGGCGGCCTCCTGGGCCACTTCCTTTACGACGGGATCGCGATCGAGCAGGGCGACGCCGGCTCCCTCGGCGGCGAAGGTTTTGGCGATCATGCGGCCCATGCCGTTGGCGCCGCCGACGACGACGGCGGTCTGTCCTGTGAGTTCCAGATTCATTGATTTCCTTCGTTCAGGATACTTGTGATGCCGGCCCCCCTAAGGTTCCAGCCCGGTGCGGTTGGCCTGGGCGCGCGGGGTGAGGTCGAACTGGGTCTCGTGGCCGTGGAAGAAGCGCTCTAGTTCATCGACCATGAGGGTGAAGAAGCCCTGGTGCCCGGTTGGTCCGCCATAGGCTCCGATGTGCGGGCTGAGGAAGACGTTGGGCAGTTGCAGGATCTCGCTATCGGGCGGCACCGGCTCCGGGTCGAAAACGTCGAGGCCGGCGACGATGTCCCCCTGTTTGAGTCGATCGATGAGGGCGGCGGAATCGGTGACTTTGCCGCGTGAGACGCTGACGAAGACGGCGCCGGGGCGCAAGCGGGCCAGCTCCTCTTTGCCGAGCATGCCCTCAGTTCTGGGCGTATGCGGAACCAGGCAGACGACGACATCGCAGGAGAGCACGTTTTCGAGGCTTGTCTGGAGGAAGCCCAGCGCTTCGGGCAGCTCCTGGGGAAGATACGGGTCGTGGACCCAGATTTCGGTCTCGAAAGCGCGCAGGAATTTCATGAGCCGCCGGCCCATGTGGCCGCAGCCTATCAGGCCGACGCGGCGCCCCCAGAGCACGCCAGGCAAGCCGTTCATCACGTTGCGGTCGGCGGGCGTCTGGCCGGCGATCATCCTGCGAAAATGGGCGCCGCCGTTGCGAAGGCAGACGAGAATCATCGCCAGCGCCCATTCCGAGACCGGGTAGGAGGAGGCGTTGGTCGTATCGACGGTGCGAATGCCGCGTTCCCAGGCGGCGTTTAGGTCGATGCGGCTGGCGAAGCGATCGCCCTCCATTTCGCCGACGAATTTGAGAGAAGGGGCCGCGGCGAGCATGTCTGCCGTCAAAGTGGGCGCGCCGAGGCAGACGACCAGCGCTTCGTGACCGGGCAGCCTTTCGGAGAGGAGGCGCGCGGCCTCAGGATCGGTGTTGGTATCATAGATGCCGCCTCCTTCGCAAGGGAACCAGTCCCAATCGGCGAAGGCATCAAGGCGGCTCAGGTCCTGCGAAGCCAGATGGCTGTGGCGAACGACATCGTTAAAGGCGAGGAGTATGCTGGGTCGTTTTTCGGGCATCGGGCAATCTTTCGGTTCGAGAGTGTCAGGTCCGCCAGAGTTTCTGCGCGTGCTGAATAGCCTGCTGGAATCCTTCTTCACCGGTGTTGCTTGCCTCTTCTATAGATATCCAACCATCAAATCCAAAGGTCTGCAAACGGCTGAAAATCTGATCGAGCGGCGTGATCCCGCTGCCCAGAAGGACCGGTTCGAAGGCCCCTTTCCTTTTGATGTCGCTGACGTGGAGGGCTGCGACGCGCGGCATGACGGCGTCGAGCACGGCGAGCGGGTCGTCATTGACGGCGAGCAGGTTGGCGGTGTCGAAGAGGAGCCGAAGTCCGCTGGCGGCGGTTCGTTCACAGATTTCGAGAAACACAGAGGCTGTCTGGGAAAAGTCGAAGTAGGTCCAGCCGTAGCCGATGGCGTGGTTTTCGTAAACTAGGTCGACGCCTTCTGCCCTGGCTTCATCGACGCAGGCGTTCAGTCCCTCCGCGGCCCAGGCTACGCCATCGGCCCGATTTACACCGGGGTGTTTCTGGCCGGCTGTGACGCGCAGGAAGGAGACGCCCAGCTGGGCAGCGGCATGGATGTAGTTGCCAAGTTCCCGGCGGTGGCGGAGCCGCTCAGCCGGGTCGGGGTGGGTAAAATCAGTATAGGTTACCATGCCGGCGATCACAACGCCGGCGTCGTGGGCCTGCCCTCGCAGCTCGTTCAGGTAGCCGCCATCGAGGGAATCCAGATGTGCCACGCTGATGTCTGCACCGTCCAGCCCCAGCCTGGCGGCAAGGCCGAACCAGTCGGCAAGGGTTCGCTCGCCGGCGGTAATGGCGGGGTAGAGGGAGACGGGAAGGCAGGAGAACGGCATGGAATCAGGCCTCTTGGATTGCCATGACGGAACCGGAAGAGGCGTCGCAGTAGATGAAGCGGCAGTCCGGGTCGGCGCTGAGGCCGTGGGGTTCCGGCTCGGAATCGGGTACGGTGATCCGGTCGAGTTCGGCGCCGTCGTTGAGGCTCAGTTTGACGATGACGCGGTGGCCTGTATGGACGACCCAGACACCGTCTTCAACGCGGACGACGCCGTGGGCGCGGGTGTAGGGCAGGGGGATGATATGCTGGACGGACCAGTCGTTGATTCGCATTTTGGTCAGGGTCTGGTCCTTGAGCGTAGTGAGCCAGAGGTGGCCGGGGTCATAGTGGTCGTACTCAATGCCGTGCGTGCCGCCGCCATTGGGCAGCGGGTGACGGGAAATGGTCTGGCCGCTGTTGGGATCGACCTGCAGGACCTCGCCCATAGACTTCTGGGCATCGCGGTCCCGTATTGGCCGCCACTGTTCGGCGGAGCCGTTGGCGGCAAGCCAGAGGCTGTCTTCGCCCCAGGCCATTCCGCTGGTGTTGGAGGAATCGCTGGGGATATCGCGGATCATCTTGGGGACACCGTAGTAGTCGAGCTCGCCGTCACGTTCGACGAGCATGACTCGATCGGTGATTTGATCGACGATCCAGAGGCCGTCATCGGTCATTTGGAGGCCGTTTGGCACTGCGTAAGGGGATCGAAACAGCTTGCTGTAGGTAGTCATGGTTCACCCTCCGGGAGTTGGAGCCGGTTTGGGCGCGGCCGTTGCGCGCATTGGATTTACTGCAGATCTGTTGGGGGCTGGACGCCTACTTCATCGCCGCTCTCGACGATGCGGGACCAGGTGCTATCTTCGATGGGGATGCCGTTCTCGAGGCGATGCTGGCGCCGTTCCTCTTCGATTTCACCGGGGTAGTAGATTCGCTTGACGCCTGGCAATTTGGGCGAGGACCAGACCCATTCGACCAGTTTTTCGATTTCCCGCTTGTATTCGTCAGGATCGATGAAGCTCTCGATCTTGATGGCCAGCGCGACCCAGCCGGAGGCGCCGCGGGTGGGCGGGTCGGCGCTGCAACCGGCCCAGGAGAGGCCGCCGGCGATGGCTTCGACCATCATGCCCAGGCCGTATCCCTTGTGTCCGACCGAGCCGCCTAGCGGGAGCATGGCGGCTTTGCGTTCCATGAACTGATTTGGGTCCAGGACTGCGTTGCCTTCTTCGTCAATGAGCCAGTCGTCAGGCACGGGGAGGCCGCGAGCCCGTTGCACGTCTACTTTGCCGCCTGCGACCATGCTTGTTGTCATGTCCAGCATGAGGGGGGCGCCGCGGGCGCGAGGGGCGCTAAATGCGAGGGGATTGGGTGGCAGACGCCTTCCGGTCCCGCCGAAAGGGACGGTAAACGGACCGCCGCCGTTGAGGAACAGGAGGCCGATGCAGTCCTGTTCGGCGGCGATGGGCGGAAAGGCGCCCAGACGGCCGATGTGGGTCGATTGGTGAACGGCGACTGCGCCAAAGGTGTGCTGTTTGGCGCGCGCGACGGCCATTTCCATTGCTTGTTTGGCCAGTACGATGCCCTGCATCCGCTGGGCGTCGATCACAAGGGAGGCGGGGGATTCCCGGACGATTTTCAGGTCGCCGACCGGTTTCATGGTTCCTTCCCGTACCGCCGAAATATAGCCGGGCAGCCTTATCACGCCGTGGGAGTCATGTCCCACAAGGTTGGAGTCGACCAGATGGTCGGTGACGTCTTGGCCCTGGTCTGCGGGAAAGCCGGCTGCGGAAAAGATGGCTGTGCCATATTCTCTCAAGCTGCGATGGGAGATGGTGGGCATTGGTGCAAGGTCCTTTTTGGGCTACTTTGGCGGAGATAGGGGAGACAGAGGCAGTTTGCGGCGTCTCCACGGATGCGCGTTGCCGGTGCTCTGGAGAGGCCGGTGGGACTCGCTTGACTCGTATAAAAAAGTATACCTTGCACAGAAAAAACATTCAAACAGTGTGGGAAGCTGCGGGGGAGCTGCAGGGGAACGGAAACGGCGAACGGGAACAACCTTTTGGTCCACGGAGGGACTCGGAGGGGCACTGAGAAGGGCAGGGGAACTGCGGGGCACTGCAGGGGGTTGGGGGACAGGGGTGGGTCGGCGACGGGATGCCATTTTTTAGGCGCAAGGGGGCGATGTTATTCTTTGTGGCAGTGTGGCGCTCTGATTAACAGGGCGGGCGAATTGCGGCAGGTCTTCATCAAGGGGAGATGGGATATGGCAGAACAAAGAGCCCTGGGCGGCGGTCGGACTCAGCATGGCAGTCACGGCGGCCAAGGCGGCGGCGCAACGAAGGAGAGCGCGTTCATGCTGGACACATCCAGCATCAAGTACGGGCCGGGCGTGACGCGTGAAGTCGGGTATGACATGAAGAAGCTGGGGGCCGAGCGGGTGATGGTGGTTACGGATCCCCGGCTGGCCGACAGCGAGCCGGTGGCGGTCGCGCTGGCGGCTTTGCGGGCGGAGGGCATTGATGGTGTCCTGTACGACCAGGTACGGGTCGAGCCGACTGACGTGTCGTTCCTGGACGCGATCGACTTTGCGCGGGCGGGGAACTTTGACGGGTACCTGTCGGTTGGGGGCGGCTCGACGATGGACACTGCCAAGGCAGCGAATCTCTACGCTACCTATCCGGCTGATTTTCTGGACTATGTCAACCCGCCCATTGGGAAAGGGCTCCCTGTTCCCGGGCCGTTGCGTCCGCACATTGCGGTGCCCACGACTGCGGGCACAGGCAGCGAGACGACGGGCGTGGCGATCTGCGATCTGACGGACATGCATGTCAAGACCGGGATCGCGCACCGGGCTTTGCGGCCCCAGATGGGCGTCCTTGATCCACACAATACACGGACGCTGCCGCAGATGGCGGCCGCGAGCACAGGGTTGGACGTGCTGAGCCATGCGTTGGAGTCATTGACGGCGCTGCCGTACGACAGCCGGGTTGCGCCGGAGTCACCGGAGCTGAGGCCGGCCTATCAGGGGGCGAACCCGATCAGTGACATCTGGGCGACGAAGGCGATCGAGATGGTCTCGGCGAATATCGTGCGTGCGATACAGGACACGGAGGACGGTGAGGCGCGCAGCGGCATGCTGCTGGCGGCCGCATACGCGGGCATTGGGTTCGGCAACGCAGGCGTCCATCTGCCGCATGGGATGAGCTATCCGGTGAGCGGCATGGTGCGCAGTTACAGGCCGCCGGGGTACCCGCCGGATCATCCGATCATACCGCACGGGATGGCGGTCATCTTGAATGCGCCGGCAGTTTTTCGATTTACGGCGCCGACGAACCCGCAGAGGCACTTGTACGCGGCGCGGCTGATGGGCGTCGACACTTCGGGCGCGGCGGAGGAGGATGCGGGGGAGCTGCTCGCGGGGGCGATCATCAGCCTGATGCAGAAGACCGGTGTGCCCAACGGCCTGGGGGCCATTGGGTTCACGGAGGATGACATCCAGGCGCTGGTGGAGGGGACGCTGCCCCAACACCGCGTAACGAAGCTCTCACCGCGGCCGGCGGATCGAGAGGATCTGGAGGCGCTGTTTCGAGATGCGATGCGGTACTGGTGATGGGTGGGGGCGGTTCAAGTTGGACGTGAATAAGGGCCCGGCCCTCTCCGATTGCGGCCTGGTTTCCAGGCCGGGCCTTGTGCGGCAGTGACGGGGGCGGCGGCCTGCACGGCGGCAGGGCGCTGCTTCGATTCTATTTCAGGGCCCTGGCAAGAACCTGGGCCATGTGGAGCGGCGCTTCTTCGGTGAATTGGAGGATCTGTTCGCGGCAGCTTGTACCGCTGGCAAGAAGCAGCGCGTCCTCGGGCATGTCGCGCACGGCTGGAAAGAGCCGTTCTTCGCCGATGGCGCGGCTAACCTCGTAGTGATTCGCGGTATAGCCGAAATCGCCGGCCATGCCGCAACATCCGCTGTCGATCAGCTGAACGGTGTATCCGGCGGCCTGGAGCGCGGCCAGGCTGGCGTCGTTGCCGATCAGCGCTTTCTGGTGGCAGTGGCCGTGCAGGTATACGGTGCCCGGCTTGCTGCGCCAGATTGCAGGGAAGGGGGATGGCGGGCTGCTCTTGTCGTCATCGGTCCCGACTTCAATTGCATCCGGCGAGGCTGCCGCGCGGGCGATGAATTCGTCGAAGGTTAGGGCGTGGTCGGCGAGAACGAGCGCGCTTTCCCGGTCGGTCGCCAGCTCCAGGTATTCGTCTCTGAGGGTGAGGATACAGCTGGGCTCCAGGCCGACGATGGGCAGGCCCTGGCGTGCGAAGGGAGCGAGAAGGGCGACGTTGTGATCGACCCAGCCGCGGACCTTGCCGGCCTGGCCGCCGGTGATGAGCGGGCGCCCGCAGCAGGCCCTGCCCTGGGCGAGGCGCACGTGGTAACCGGCGGCTTCCAGCACCTGTATGGCGGCCTGCCCGATTTCCGGATGGTTGTATTCGGCCCAGGTATCGTGGAAAAGAATGACCGTGTTGGCGCTTGTCCCGTTCGGAGCTTGTTCCGCTTGGGGGCCACTGCGGCGGGCGAACCAGTCCGACAAGGGCTGGCGGGCGTAGGAGGGCAGGTGGCGGCGGGGATCGACGCCGATGCGGGCGAGGAGGGCTTTCACCGGCGCGGCCTTCAGGCTCCCGTTAACGATGGGGATGAGGGGACGGCCAAAGCGATAGAGCAGCCGGTTCAGGGTGGGCAGGAGGCCCATGAGTCGGTTGAAGAGGGGAAGGCCGTTGCGGTCGTAATAGTGGACGAGATATTCAGCCTTGATGCGGGCCATGTCCACGGCGGAGGGGCATTCGCTTTTGCAGGCTTTACAGCCGATGCAGAGGTCCATCACGTCGTACATTTCGGGTGTAAAAAGTTCTTCGCGGGGAATGCGGCCGGCCATGGCGTTACGCAGGGCGTTGGCCCGGCCGCGGGTTGAGTCCTTCTCGTCTTTGGTGGCGATGAAACTGGGGCACATTGTGCCCACGCCAAGTTTGCGGCAGACGCCGGCTCCGTTGCACATTTCGATTGCGCCGGCATAGCCGAAATCGCCGCTCCAGTCGAAAACGGTCTTCAGCTGGATCGTTTCGTAGTCGCGGCCGAAACGGAGGTTTTCTGAGGAGGGCGGCGCGTCGATGATTTTGCCGGGATTCATGCGGTTGTCCGGGTCGAAGACATCCTTGACCTGGCGCATCGCGCCGTAGAGCTCTTTGCCGAAGAGGCGGGGATGGAGGTAGCTGCGGGCGAGGCCGTCTCCGTGTTCGCCGCTCATCGCGCCGCCGAAGCTGACGGCCAGGTCGACGGCGTGTTCGCCGACAGAACGCAGCGTGTCGATGCCGGTCTGGTTTTTGAGGTTGAGCAGCGGGCGCACGTGCAGGCAGCCGGCGGAGGCATGGGCGTAGACGGCGATGCCGGGCACGTCGTCCTGCTGGCCGCAGAAATCGAGAATCTTCTGAAGATAGTCTGCCAGCTGTTCTTGCGGCACCGAGACGTCCTCGATACCGGGGACGGGTTTGTAGTCACCGCGGCGGCCCATCAGGATGTTGAGCCCTGCTTTGCGCACGTCCCAGACGTCTTTCTGGCGGGCGGGGTTCAGCAGTTTGACGACGTTGCTCTGCCAGCCGCGCAGTTGCAGGTGGCGCTCGAGGCCGTCCAACCTGGCGGAGAGTTCGCGTTCGTCGGAGCCGTAGAACTCGGTGAGAAGCACCGCTTCTGGATCGCCGACGACGAAGTGAAGTTTTTTGGCCCATTCCGGTTGAGCGCGTGCCAGGTCCATGAGGTGTTTGTCGAGCAGCTCGGAGGCGCTGGGGCTCGTTTCGAGGATGTCGGGAATGGAGGCGCAGGCGTCTACAAGGCGGTCGAAGTGGACGACGGCCAGCGCGGTCATGGGAGGCTTGGGCGCCAACTTCAGCGTTGCGCTGGTGACGGTTGCAAGGGTGCCTTCACTGCCGGCGACGAGCTGGCTGAGGTTGAAGCGGTCGATCTGGGCGCTGTCGCAGTACGGGGAACGGTAGAGGCTGTCGAAGCCCAGGCGGGCGCGCAGGAGAGCGGCTTGCTCGGACTCGCGACCGTTTGCGCCGGCGAGGGCCGCGTCCTGAAGCAGTGCATTGAGGAGACGATCGAGGTTGTAGCCGGAAACTCTGCGCCAGTGGCGCGGCCAGCGTTCCAGAATCTGTTCCAGCTGGGCTCGGACGATTCCGGGAACTTCTCGATAGATGCGGGATTCCAGCGAATCGCCGCGGCTGCGGCTTTCAAGTTCCGTGGGGGCAACGGGCCCGAAGCGGGCGGTGGAACCGTCGCTGAGGACGACATTCGTTTCCAGGAGGTTGTCGGCCATCATACCGTAGAGGATGCTGTGGCTGCCGGTGGCGTTGTTGCCGATGGAGCCGCCAACCGAAGCGCGGTCGGCGCTGGCGGGATCGGGGCCCAGCATCAGGCCCAACGGGGAAAGCGTGCGGTTGAGCACGCCGATGGAGATGCCCGACTGTACGGTGGCTGTGCCGGCATCCTGGTCGACGGCCAGAATACCGTCCATGTATTTGGTCATGTCGATGACGAGGCCGGGGCCGACGCATTGCCCGGCCAGAGAGCTGCCGCCGCCGCGCGGCAGGAGGGGCACATTGTGGCGGGCGGCGGTTTCCACGGCGGCCTGCACGTCATCCGCTGACCGAGGGATGACAACGCCGAGAGGTTGGATCTGATACTGGCTGGCGTCGGTGCTGTACAGCATGCGGCTATAGCCATCAAAAAGGACCTCGCCTTCGACGACCTTTTCCAATTGATGGACGAGCTCCTGCGCATCCTGATGCGGGCCGGAAAAAGCGGTCGCCGGCAGGGCGGCAGGGGCTTGGGTCGGGGACTGTTGCGTCATAGCAGGGTAATCCTTTTGTCCTTCAATCAGTTCTCGAAATGGGCGCATTTCGGGTAGCGGGCCCATTCCGGGATTGGGTGAATTTCGGCAAGGCTGGAAATAGGCTGCACTTTAACAGAATCCATAGTTGCGGTATACTCGCGTATCACAAAAGAGAGAAACACATAACGGTACAGGTAGCGTCTGTCAGGGAAATGCCTGATAAAGCGGCGTTCCCACTCAAGTTGAACAACAGGAGAATCGAATGTCCAATAGCGTAAACGGAAACGACGCCCAGATCAAAATGTACACCACCGAATGGTGTCCGGATTGCTGGCGGGCCAAGTCGGTGATGCAGGGACAAGGTGTTGCGTTCGAAGAGATCGACATCGAGGGCGATGAGGAGGCCAGGGAGCTGGTGCAGAAGCTAAACAGGGGCAACATGTCGGTGCCGACGATTGTCTTTCCCGACGGGGATGTGATGACCGAGCCTTCGACGACGGCATTGGTGGCAAAGCTAGCCAAGCTGTAGAGGTGGCAAGGTCAGCTGAGCGGTGTGCGGGTCGGAAGATGGTTGACCGGGCTGCGGATCTGCGAAAGGACGAGAGGAGCGGCTTCTCTCCGATCCACGCAGGGGAACGGCGAAGTGCAACGGCAACACCTTATTTGATCCACGGAGGGACACGGAGAACGGCGCAGGGCAGCGCGATCTTGGTCGGCGGAGGACCGTTGGGATTTGACGCGAAGGCGGAGAAGAGCAGGTGTCAGGGGGGCGGTGCGGGGGGAATCCTCTCGCACAGGGAGAGCCGCTTGCGGCTGACCGCCCCATAGCAAGGGGAGGGATAGATGGAACATTCATTGTTGAGTCATGTTGATCTGGGCCAGCGCCTGAAGCGGAAGGAGTATAATCGGCTTCTGGTGGAGCGGCAGGAGGAGTTCCTGGCCTTGCGTCTGAGGTTGGGGGGGCAGATCGGCGGCAAGATGGGTCCGCCGTTGCTGATATTGTTTGAGGGATGGGACGCGGCGGGAAAGGGGGGATGCATCCGCCGGCTGACGGCGCCGCTGGATCCGCGGCACTTTTCTGTCCACCAGTACCAGGCGCCAACGGATCGGGAGATACGGCACCATTTTCTGTGGCGTTTCTGGCCGGCCGTTCCCGGGAAGGGGGGCATGTGCATCTTTGACCGCACATGGTATGGGCGCGTATTGGTTGAGCGGGTGGAGGGCTTCGCGAGTGTACCGGACTGGCGGCGGGCGTACGAGGAGATTCGTCACTGGGAATCTCTGCTTGTCTCCGACGGGACGATATTGATAAAGTTCTGGCTGCACATTTCCTCAAAGGAACAGAAGCGGCGTTTCGAGAGCCGGGCGGAGGATCCCTTGCGGCAGTGGAAGCTAACCGATGAGGACTGGCGGAACCGGAAGAAACGCAAGGACTACGAAGAGGCGATCGTGGAGATGGTCGAGAAGACTGATACTGTGCTGGCACCGTGGACGATCGTGGCGGCGGAGCAGAAGCGGTTTGCCCGGATCAAGGTGCTGGAGACGGTGATCCGGAGTGTAGAGGCGGCCCTGGGCTAGGCGTGTTTTTGAGGATAAACGGGTGTCAGGCTGTCCAGGGCTGTGGTAAGCGGACGCACTTTGGGGCGCTGAAAAGCTGATGACATTGACCGATAGCGTGGCAATTATCACTGGGGCGGCGTCGGGGATTGGGCGGGCCTGCGCGCGGCGTTTTCTGGAGGAGGGCGCCGTTGTGCTGGCGTGCGATATTGACGGGGAAGGGCTGGAGAAGCTGGCGGCCGGGCGCGGGCAGGGCCGCCTTTATACGGCGATATGTGATGTGACGAAACGGGCGGATGCGGAGGAGAGCGTTGCGCAGGCGCTTTCGCTGGGCGGAAGGCTGGACTGTCTTGTCAACTCAGCCGGAATTACGCCGCGCACGCTGCCGCCTGAGGCGGACTTTGAGGAGCGCTGGGATGCGGTGATGGCGGTCAATGCGAAGGGCGTATTTCTGATGTCGCACGCGGCGCTGGCTGTGATGCGTCCGGCAGGCCGGGGCTCGATCGTCAATCTTGTATCGGTGATGAGCATGGTCGGCTACCCGACTTCGCTGCCATTTTCCGACGGTTTCACCGCATATCCGCACAGCAAGGGGGCGGTGGCGCAGATGACGAGGGAGATGGGGGTCCGTTTTGGCGTGGATGGCGTGCGCGTCAATGCGGTTGCGCCGGGTTTCGTTTATTCGCCGCTGACTGAGAATGTCGTCGGCGACCCGGAGGTCCATGCGGAGATGCGGCGGCTGCATCCGATGGGACGGATGGGAGAGCCTGAGGAGATTGCGGCGGTGGTCGCGTTTCTGGCGTCGGACGATGCCTCGTTTGTAACGGCGAGCGTGTGGCCGGTGGATGGGGGGTACACGGCGCAGTAGTTGCGGCTCGATTCACTCCTTTGCGCAGAAGCCTCTCAACTTCCTTCTCGGCCAATTTACCTCTAAAGTTTCGAAACATCCTGAAGTGAATGGAAATTCTGTCCCGCTTACGCGCCGGTTGGCGCCGCGGGCCGGGTCAGGGCGACAGTCGCCGGCTCCTCGGGCTCGACCGTAGCGCCGGCGCCATTGGGCGTTCGGCGCATGTCCGCGCGTCTTTGGGCAGGAAAGCTCAGGACTCTTCTCTCTGCAGAGCCCGCCAAACTCTCTCCGGTGTGAAGGGAATCTGGCGGATGCGGACGCCGGTGGCGTCGAAGATGGCGCTGGCGATGGCTGGGGCCATGCCATCCATTGGGATTTCGGCGATCGCCTTTGCGCCGAAGGGGCCGGTCGGTTCGTAGGTCTGGACGAGGACGGTATCGAGTTGCGGCATCTCGTCGGCGGCAAGGATTCTGTAGTCGCCGAAGCGGTCGATCTGCAGTTTTCCGTTGGGGTCGTAGGGCATTTCTTCGCAGAGCGCGTAGCCGAGGGCCTGGGTCATTCCTCCTTCGACCTGGCCGCTGGCGGTTACGGGGTTGATGGCGATGCCGCAGTCGACGGCCATGGCGGCTTTTTCAACGGTCACCTGGCCGGTTTCGGTGTCCACTTCAAGCGAGACGTACTGGGCGGCAAAGGGAGGCGGGCTGACGTAGCTCATGTGGCTGGCGGTGGCCATAATCTGATGCTGCTCCTCCTGGTGGATGCTGTGGAGGGCGACCGTTTCGAGCGGAACGGTCTCGCCATCCGGTGCCACGACCTTCTGCCCTTCGAGCCAGAGTTGATCGGCTTCAATGCCGTCAAAGAGGTGAGCGGCAGCGTGGCGCCTGATCTGGCGGCTGACATCCTCGGCCGCTTTGAGGACGGCGCCGCCGGAGATGTAAGTCGTGCTGCTGGCGTAGGCGCCGGTGTCGAAGGGCGTGAAGTCGGTGTCGCTGCTGTAGATGAGGATCTGCTCCAGGGGAACGCCGAGGGCTTCGGCGGCGATCTGGGCCAGGACGGTATCGGAGCCGGTGCCGAGGTCGGTTGCGCCGACGAGAAGGTTGAAGGAGCCGTCGTCGTTGAGCTTGATGCTGGCGGCGCCCATGTCGAGACCGGCGATGCCGGTGCCGTGCATGCAGATGGCAAGGCCGATGCCGCGGCGGATGTGAGGGCGATCGGGGGGCGCTTTCCATTCGGGGTCGTTGCGCCGGTCCCAGCCGATCGAGGCGGCGCCGGTCTCGACACATTCGGCCAGGCCGCTGCTTTCCACCGTTTGGGGGAACCCCTCGCGGCCTTCGCCCATCGCCACGGCCATGGGGAGCGATTGCCCCTCTTTGACCCAGTTGATACGCTTGAATTCGACCGGGTCCATACCGAAGGCGAGGGCCATCTCCTCCATATGCTGCTCGAGCCCGAAGAGGGCCTGGGGCGCGCCGTAGCCGCGGAATGCGCCGGGCACGGGTTTGTTGGTGTAAACAACGTCACAGTCGAAGCGGGCCGCGGGCAGCCAGTATGTGCTGAGGGCGCGAAAGCCGGTGACCATCTGAACCGTGAGGCCGTGGGTCCCGTAAGCGCCGGTGTCGGCCACGACGCGCACGTCCATGGCGACGAGCTTGCCACTGGCGTCGACGCCGCTGCGGAAGCGCAGCCGCTGCGGATGGCGTGTGCGGGCGGAGGTGAACTCGAGTTTGCGCGTGTATTCGAACTTGACCGGGCGGCCGGTTGCGATTGTCAGGTGGGCGCAGAGATCCTCGATCAGCACTTCCTGCTTGCCGCCGAAGCCGCCGCCGATACGCGGTTTAACGACGCGGATGCGGCGGACGGGCAGGCCGAGCAGGGGCGCGACCATGCGGCGCACGTGGAAGGGGACCTGCGTGCTGGTGCGGATGACGAGGCGGTCGTCTTCATCCCAATAGGTGATGACGATATGGGGCTCGATGCTGGACTGCTGCACCTGGTGCACCCTGTATTCGCTTTCGAAGACGAAGGCGGCGGAGGCCAGGGCGTCATCGACGTCGTTGTGGTCGACGCGCAGTTTGACGGCGATGTTGCCTTTGGCGTCGTGGATCATCTGCGCGTCGTCTTCGTCGTGAATCACGGGCGCGCCGGGCTGGATTGCGTCTTCCGGCGAGAAGACGGCGGGCAGCTCTTCGTACTCGACTTTGATGCGTTCCAGCGCTTCCTGCACAAGCTCCGGCGTTTCGGCGGCGACGGTGGCGACTCTATCCCCGACATAGCGCACTTTGGAATCAAGGCACACCTGGTCGTACGGGGGCGGCTGGGGATAACTCTGGCCGCCGCTGGCATAGATGACGCGGGGCAGGTCGGCGTAGGTTTGCACGGCGTGGACGCCCGGCAGAGCGAGCGCTGCCGAGGTATCGATCGACAGGATGCGGGCGTGGGCCACGGGGCTCGTCAGGAGGCCGCCGTAGAGCATGCCGGGCATGTCAACATCGTCGGTAAAGACGGGGCGGCCCTTTGCCAGTTTGACGGCATCGACCTTGGGCTCCGCCTTGTTGACGACCTGCGTCTGGGGCGGCGCGACGGTGACGGGGACGCTGCGGGTCTGGGTCTGCGTATCGGGCCCTTCGCCGCGCCAGCCGTCCGGGGGCAGTTCGTCTGGCGTAGGCCATTCCCCGGTCGCGGGTGCGTCGCGCACGTCGATTTCAAGCGGCGGAGGGGTCTTGCCCTGCAGCTGGGCCGCGGTTCTCAGGACCGCCTGGACCGGTTTGAGATAGCCGGTGCAGCGGCAGAGGACGCCTGCGATGGCGGCGCGGACGGCGGCTTCGCTGGGTTGGGGATCCTTGTCGAGCAGATGTTGGGCGGCGAGCATCTGGGCCGGCGTGCAGTAGCCGCACTGAATGGCGCCGCATTCGATGAACTGCTGCTGGAGCGCGGAAAGGCGCGGGGAAAGGGCCTCTTCCCGGCTTCTGGTTGCGCTCTCTTCGCCCTCTTCTTCCAGCCCTTCCAGGCTGATGATGGATGCGCCGTCGGCCTGGGCGGCCAGGATCAGCCCGCTATTGACGAGACGATAGCTGGTTGGATCTTCCGGTGTCCGCGTCAAGAGGATGGCGTCGGCGCCGCTTTCGCCGGTTTCGTCGGCGTGCTTGACGCTGTAGACGCGCAGCCGCCGCAGGGTTGTACGCAGCAACTCTCCCGGTTGGATATCGATGCAGTGAAGGGATCCGTTGATGGTGAGCGTAATCGGTGATGGCATATTCGAGTTGCTATTGGGTGGATGGATCGAAATGGAAGGCGCCCACGGCTAAATGCGGGTCGCGGCGGCTGCGGCACGGGCGCGTCGAACGACGACTTCGACCATGGCCAGCCTGTACTCCGCGCTGCCCTTGAAGTCTCCTTCGGGAATGTGCCGGCCGCCCGCCAGGCTTGGACGGGGGCCTACGCCGCAGAGGGCTACACGGGCGGAGGCGGTGTTCCCGCCGCCATCGGCAGGTTCAGGCCGGGCCGACTTGCCGTCTGCGCGGATGACAGCGACGGCGGCGACGATACACCGGTCCATGGGTGTGCGAGCGATGCGGGCATGGCCGGCGGCGGCTTGACCGAGAGGCAGTCTGATCCCGGTGATGAGGCTGGGGGCTTGGGATGCTGCCGGCCAGGCGTCGGCGAACTCTTGCAGCGGGCTGATGGTATCCTGTCCGTTCGGGTCGGCAGTGACGACCGAAGCGTTCAGCGCCAGCAGGGCGGCGTATGTCTCGCTGTCGGGCTCGGCGAGGGCAACGACGCCACCGAGGGTGGCGGCGTTGCGCAGGTTCAGGGGGCCTTCGTAGCGGGCTGTGTCGGGCAGGATTCCTCCGGCCAGCTCTGCGGACAGGGGATGTTCGATCAGGTCGGTGATTGTCGTCATTGCGCCAACATGCAGGTAGGCGCCGTCCTGCTCGATGAACGAGAGGCCTAGCCCGGCGAGGTCGACAACGCCCTCAATGTCGCGGCGCTCCCTGGTTTCCAGCACGCCGACGAGATGGGCGCCGCCGGCAAGGGGCACGCGGCGGAAGGCAGGGTCTGACAGGAGTTCGAACGCTTGCGCCAGCGATGTTGGTTTGTGATATTCCGCGAGTATCGCCATAGTGGTTATGTAATCTTTGGGTTGAGGCGCTGCAGGCCTCAGCGTGTCTGCATCAGGCGCTATGCGCCTGGCGGCGGGTCCGGCGCGAGGTCCAGTTCCTGCAAGAGGCCGACGAGACTGAAGTTCATTGCCAGGACCACGGCCGCCGGGGTAAGCAGGAAGATGGGCAGGACGGTGACAAAGCTGACGACGAGCAACAGGACCTGGAAGAGGAACATGAGAAAGGTATAGAGAGGGTGGCGCAGCGCGAGAATGAAAGCGTTGCGCAGGACCATCTTGATACTCATTTCGTCCTGTTGCCAGAGCAGGGGAAAGAAATATTGGCCCGCCATGAGGACGATTATCAGGATCCAGACCCATACGATGCTGATAATCTGTGCCCAGCTGGCGGTGCTGGAGCTGTAGAAGCGGATGTTGATTGCAACGCCGCCGATCATCAGGAGGTTTATGCCAAGGAGCAGCCAGCTTTTGCCAATTGTCGCCTTCGCGCCATCCCAGAAGAACGCGCTCTCCACGCGCCGGTAGTTGGCGACGCGGTTGGCGGCGCTGTGGATGCCCGACGTGACCGGGCCCGCGGGCAACACCAGGAAGATCCCGATCCACCAGAGCACGCTGAGCCAGACCCACAGGAGCAGGTCTTCGTAGAGCGCCTTGATGGTGCGCCACATGACTGTAAATGCTTTCATTTTGATCCTACTAACGGCATGGCTGCAATCCCGCGCGGAGCTTGCGTCAACGAGGCGCCTGTCTGGCGCCGGGTCACTTTGCCCCCATTATAGCAGCAGCAAGCCGGATTGTTGGAATCAGATACGGGCGGGACCATGGCCGACTTGACGGCCGAAGCAAGTGTTGGGCGTCAGATCTGGGAGCACGCAGCGGCGCGGCATACGGAAGAGGGAGGGAGGCCAGCTTTTGCCACGAACGAAATGGGACAGATATAATGACTCGGAAGATGAGGCTAGGCGTTCGGGAGGTATTTTCGAGTCGCGAGCGGGCGTTCTTTGGGCTGCAGACGCGCAGGAGTCATTGACAGGGGCTGCCAGGCTTAGATTGTGGGCAAAGTCCCGAGGCGCGGCATTGGGGCCGGAAGGGCGGCGCGCGGCGTGCCGGTCGCAGCCAACGGGACGGCAGCTTGCGGGAGAGCAGCGCAGAAGTCCGCTCAGGGGAAGGACACTTGAGTGGCTTGGTGTCCGCCCCAACTCAAGTGGAGGATGACTGATGACCAATCAGGGCCGGAAGATCCTTGTGTGTGTTGCCTGGCCGTATGCCAACGGCGAGAAACATATTGGGCAGATCGCGGGCGCGTATCTGCCGCCCGACATCTTTGCCCGGTACCAGCGCATGGCCGGGAACGATGTACTGATGGTCAGCGGCTCGGACACGCACGGCACGCCGATTACGCTGCAGGCTGAGCGGGAGGGTCTCAGCGCGGCCGAAGTGGTGGACAAGTACCACGAACTGTTCGTGGAAGGCTGCCAGGCGATGGGCCTGACGTTCGACCTCTACACGCATACGGATACGCAGAACCACTGGGATGTCACACAGCAGGTCTTCACGCGTCATCTGGCGAACGAGTTCATCTACAAAGAGGTGCAGAAGCAGTGGTTCGATCCGGAGGCGGGCCGGTTTCTGGCGGACCGCTACGTGGAAGGGAGTTGTCCCTTTTGCGGGTTTGCGGAAGCGCGCGGGGACCAGTGCGACAACTGCGGCCGGCTCTACGACGCGCTGGAGCTGACCAATACGCGGTCCAAGCTGAGCGGCAGCCGCGAGCTGGAGGTCCGGGAGACCGAACACTTCTTCCTTGATCTGGGCGCGCTGAATGAGCCATTGCTGGAATGGATAGGCAGCGGCAAGGAGCACTGGCGCAACAATGTGCTCAACTTTACGCAGGGTCAGCTGAACCTGAAGGAGCTGCGGGGCCGGGCCATCACGCGCGACATCGATTGGGGCATCTCCATCCCGCTGGAAGGTTATGACAGCAAGTGCATCTACGTTTGGTACGACGCGGTGCAGGGTTACCTGAGCGCGGCGATAGAGTGGGCGGCGTTGAGCGGGGGCCAGTGGCGCGAATGGTGGGACCGGGACCTTTCGCCGGAGGCGCGTCACTACTACTTCATCGGCAAGGACAACATTCCCTTTCACACGCAGATCTGGCCGGGCATGATCATGGCCTATAACGCTGAAACGAATGTCGAGGGCGAAGCAGCCAATATCTCCGGACTCTCGGCAACCGCGGAGCCTCTGAAGACTGCGCGTCTGCAACTGCCCTATGATGTGCCGGCCAACGAGTATCTCAACTTTGGCGGCGCGCAGTTCAGCACCAGCCGGGGCAATGTCATCGGCTTCAATACAGTATTGGAGGAGTTCGAGGCGGATGCCTGGCGCTATACCTTGACTGCGATGGCCCCCGAGACGGCAGATACCGAGTTCACGTGGCCGGATTTCATTGAGCTGGTGAACAACGAGCTGGTGGCCAACTGGGGCAACCTTGTCAACCGGGCGCTGGGTTTTGCCTACAGGCGATACGACGGGGCGGCGCCGAAGCCGGGCGAATTGGACGCGACCGACGCGTCACTGCTGGCGGAGATACGCGGGGGCTTTGAGAGCGTCGCGGCGCTCTACGAAGCGGTGCGTCTGAAGGCTGCCCTGCAAGAGGCGCGGCGTTTGAGCCAGCGGGTGAACCAGTATCTGAATGAAAAGGAGCCGTGGCGCACGGTGCGGACGGACCCGGAGGCGGCGGCGACCACCGTGTACGTAACGCTGCAGGCGATCGACTGGCTGAAGTTGCTTTGGGCGCCGATTTTGCCGCACAGCAGTGAGCGGTTGCACCAGCTGATGGGCTATTCCGAGCCGCTATTCGGCCAGCTCAGCACGGAGGCGGTTGAGGACGCGCGCGGCGCCCATGTGGTGTTGCGGTACGACCATGGGGAGGCGAGCGGCGTTTGGCAGGCGCAAAGGCTGGCTCCCGGTCAGCGGTTGAGAAAGCCTGCGCCTCTGTTCACAAAGCTGGATCCGGCAGAGGTTCTGGGCGAGGCGGACGGGTAATCTGTGAAGGGGCAAATGCTCAGAAGCAACAGCGCAGCCGCATATGCCTTACTCCTGATTTTGGTTGCCTATGCTGCCTTGGGCGCGCTCTTCGCCGTCACCACGCCGGCCTGGCAGAATCCTGACGAACCGGCTCACTACAATTACATTGCCCATCTTGCGACTGAGGGCCGGTTCCCTGCGCTGCAGATGGGCGACTACGACGAAGCGTATCTTCAGCGGCTGAAGGCGGAGAAGTTCCCTCCTGCGCTCTCGGTTGAGCCGGTCCGATACGAGTCACATCAACCTCCTCTCTACTATCTGATTTCAGTTCCCTTTTACTGGCTGGGGCGGGGCGGTCTGCTTGCGCTGCGGCTGTTTAGCGTTGCGCTGGGCGCGGGCGTCGTGCTGCTGATCTTTCTGTGCGCGCGGGTGGTCGCGCCGGAGTCTCCCCACATCGCGTTGGGGGCGGCCGCGTTTGCCGCGTTTCTGCCGATGCACACGTCGCTGATGGCGTCGGTCAACAATGACGCCCTCGCGGAACTGCTGATTGCCGCGACGGTTCTGCTCCTGTTGCGCTGGCAGCGGACGGTGGCGGCGGGCGGGGCGGTGGAGAGGCCCGGGACCATGGCGGCGGTCGGGATCCTGATCGGGCTGGGTTTCCTCACGAAAGCAACCGCGTACATCCTTCTCCCTGTGGCGATAGCGGTCGTTGCACTGAACGCATTCCGGCCCGGAGAGGCCGCGGGAGGGGGGTTCAGAAGACAAATAGGCCGGTTTGGGCTGCTCGTTGCGCCTGCCCTGATTCTGGGCCTGCCGTGGTGGATCCGGAACAGCTTGCTCTACGGAGACCTGGATATTCTTGGGCTTCGCTGGCACGATGCGGTGGTGACCGGTCAACCGACTGCGGCGGGCTGGATTGCCGAGAACGGTTGGGGAGCTTATTGGGAACGGGCCTGGACGTTTACGGCCAAGAGCTTCTGGGGCGTATTCGGCTGGATGGGCGTCTTCGTGGATGCCCGCATCTACACTCTTCTGCTGATCTTGTCGGCGATGGCGGGGCTGGGCCTTCTGTTCGGAATCTTGAGGCGGACGGCCAGAGGCGGCACTGAGTGGCGCGAGTTCATCTCGTCTCCGTGGATGACCCTGATACTGTTATGGTTGGCAACATTCGCTGCCTACGGCTGGTACAATCTTGGATTCATTCAGCACCAGGGCCGCTATCTTTTTCCGGCGCTGCCGGCGTGGGGCTTGTTCTTCGCGCAAGGGTGGTGGGTCGTGTTGGAACGACGCGCCAGTCTCTTTGCAGGCGGTATCCTTCTGGTGGCATCGTCGGGCTATTTGCTCCTGGTGACGCTGTTGGGCAACGAGGCAGACCGGTGGACCCTGTTGCTGCTGGGCGCTTCGGGGGTGGGCCTGCTGCTGTACGGGCTGTTCTCCCACCGGGTTGAAAGGATTGTCAGAGGAGGGAGGTCCGGCGAGAAGGCTGGCGGCGGCTTCGGTCCGCCTTCGCATCTACGCAAAGACGGTGTTTTGCATCCGATCTTGTATGGGGTCCTGTTTCTGGCCCTGGCAGCTATGGACATCGTCATACCGTTCCTGTATATTGTCCCTCAACTGCGATCGTGAAAGAGGTGTTTTTCTGCCGGGGCATTTCGATCGCGTCGCGATATTGTCGCGTTGCGCCGGATGCGTCTGCGGCGCAGTTCCTGTGGCCCGCATGGTCCACGGCTTGATTCCTAGGTAAAGGTCTGCATGCGTTCGACCGTTCCATTGCCTCCAGCCAGACAGATAGCAGCCACTCCGGAAGTGCCCGGCGTCCAAACGACCGGGGACAGACCCCCAAGCGGCGTCGAGTATATCCTGATTTGGGTGTGCGTGATGGTCGTTGCGTGCGCCGGCCTGTTTGTGGCATGGCAGTTCTGGCACACGGACCGCATATTCAGCGGCGTGCGGGTGGCCGGCGTCCCGGTGGGGGGGGAAACGCGTGCGTCGGCGCTGCTGCGTTTGCACCGGGAGCTGATTCCGTATCCAGTGGCTCCTGTATTCCTTGAATTCAGCCCGGTTAGCGGGGAAAGCGTTGGCTTCGCCGGATCTGCGGACAGGCGGTGGGCATTGGGCGCTGAACTGCTGGAACCACAGGCGGACCTGGAGAAGGCGGTCAACCTGGCCTATCAGATTGGCCGGCGGGGCGGCATTCTGGAGCGGCTCTTCACCCAATGGCAGGCGTTCAACGGCGGGCAGACGGTGTGGCCGGAAGTGGTCATCAGTGAAGGGGCTGTCAGACAGGCGGTAAGCAGCGCGGCCGCGGAGGTACGGCGGCCAAGCCGCCCGGCAGTCGAGATCGGCGATCTTTCATTGCCGCCGCGGGCGGGCCTGGATGTGGATGTGGCGGGCACGGCGCATCTGGTGATGGCGCAGGTGGCGGACGGCCGCTCGGGCGCCGTGCCCTTGCAGACGTTCAGCACTGCGGCAGGGGCCCAGGTCTCGTCCTCGGAGTCGTCCGGCGGATCCGCCGGCGCCCAGGATACCGGCCTTGGGGGCGGGCCGGGAATGGCGTCTGGACTTATATTGCCGCCGCCGGTCGTGTTGCAGCACGGGCCGACGGGGATTGCCTTTGC
The DNA here is from genome assembly GCA_022824025.1 of Caldilineaceae bacterium. Classification (GTDB taxonomy): domain Bacteria; phylum Chloroflexota; class Anaerolineae; order Caldilineales; family Caldilineaceae; genus Bin5. Next base: position 99,944 of record JAJEBF010000014.1, on the reverse strand, counting down.
GCTGGACGCGGCGTTGTTGCAGAGAATCATGCCCAGCGGCGATCCCAACTTTCTGAATGAGGCGGCGTTGCGGCTTGTCGTTGAGAGTTGGGCGAACCAGGTTTCGTTTCCGCCGCAGGATGCCCGTCTTCGATTTAACGACGCGACCTCGACGCTTTCGGTGCTGGAGGCGAGCCGGCCGGGACAGAGGTTGAACATTGATCTGACGGTCGAGGCAGTGCGCCAGGCGCTCGCATCCGAGCAGAGGACGGGTCCGCTGCCGATTATCTCGGTTCCACCGGCGGTCGACTCCAACCGGCTGAACGAACTGGGGATACGGGAGCTGATCGCGACCGGCACTACGTATTTCCGCGGCAGCAGCAGCACGCGGGTCTACAACATAGAGGTGGCGGCAGAGAAATTCGTGGGTGCGGTCGTTCCGCCCGGGGGCGTTTTCAGTTTCAATTCAACGGTTGAGGCGGTGAGCGGGGCCAACGGGTTTGAAGATTCGGCCATTATCTGGGGGGACCGGACGGCGGTTGGTGTTGGCGGCGGTGTCTGCCAGGTGAGTACGACGGTGTTCCGGGCGGCGCTGGAGGCGGGATTCCCGATGCTTGAGCGGCATAACCACGGTTATGTTGTGAGCTGGTACGGGGACCCCGGCTTTGACGCGACGATATACACGCCGTATGTGGATTTCAGATTTCTCAATGATACGAAGGCGCACTTGCTGATTCAACCGGTGGTGGACACGGTAGAAGGCGTTCTTTCCTTCCGCTTTTACGGAACGAAGCCGGACAGGGAGGTCGTAATCGGAGAGGCGGAGTACAAGGATATCAAGGAGCCGGGTGATCCGATCTACCAGCTAGATGCCTCATTGGATGCGGGTCAGGTTAAGCAGGTAGAGTGGGCCAAGGAAGGCATGACGGCGACGGTCATCCGCCAGGTTACAGAAAATGGAAACACACGCGAGGACAGGATCGTCTCTGTCTACCGGCCTTGGAATGCCATGTTTTTGTACGGGCCGGGAACGGTCATACCCGGCGTAACCGACGTGGAGGAGCCAACGCCGACTCCGGAGGAGAACAGCGCAAGCGACGGGGGTGGCGAGAGCTGACGGAGATCTCGGCTAGAGTCGCGGCATTCTCGCAATTTCATGCTACTGACCATTGATATCGGGAACAGCAGCGTTGTTGTGGGCGCGTTTGGCGACGGGGAGGTCCCCGTTGCAAGCTGGCGGCTGCCGACGGACCGGCGAAGTCAGCCGGAGGAGATCAGGCGTTCTCTGGAGGAGCTCTGGCGAGAGACCGGATTGGGCGCGGAGGACTTCGGGGCCGCGGCGTTGTGCAGTGTAGTTGGACCTTTGACGGAGGTGTGGCGGGGCCTGCTGGCGGAGACGCTCGAACGCGAACCGCTGGTGCTCCACCAAAGAATGGACGTGGGCCTGGCTCTTGACCTGGAAAGTCCTGACGCAGTGGGGATGGACAGGCTGGCGGATGCGGTTGCGGTAAGGGCCCGGGCAGAGGGCGCGGCAGTTGCGGTCGATTTCGGAACGGCGACGACATTTAATGTTGTCGACGAGGAGGGGCGGTTTCGGGGCGGAGCGATTGCGCCGGGACTCTCCGCGGCGGCTGGGTCGCTGCTGGACAGGGCTCCCGGTTTGCACGGGCTGGCCCCAGCGTTTGTTGATAAGGTTCTGGGGTGGCAATGGGAAGCATTGGATGCTCCGAGCAGCGCCATAGGCCGCGACACCGATGGCGCCCTTCGGTCGGGTATCATTCTTGGTTATACGGGGCTGGTGGAGGGTCTCCTGGGCCGGATTCGTGAAGAACTGGCCGCGCCGGTTACGGTGATAGCGACCGGAGGGGCGGGGCGGATCATCACCTCGCTGACAGGCGCTATCGATCAGTACGATCCATGGCTGACGCTGGCCGGGATCCGCAGGATTTACCAGCTCAATTCGACCAGAGGTTGAACCAAAGCCAAGGCAGCGCGTTCCTCGCCCTGGCTTTTTCTATTCCAGAAGTTTACGGTAACAGTTGAGCGTGGCGGCGGCGGTGGCGCGCCAACTGTAGCGCCCGGCGCGCGCCAGGCCCTGCTCGCGGCGGCGGGCGCGCTGCGGGCCGTCTTCGAGGAGCTCGGCGATCGCGTCCGCGATGTCCGGGATGGAGTGGGGGTTGAAAAGGCGGGCGGCATCGGCGACGATTTCTGTCAGGCTTGGGGTATTTGCGCAGGCTACGGGCGTCCCGCTGGCCATGGCCTCAAGCACCGGGAGCCCGAAACCTTCATACAGGCTGGGAAAGATGAACAGGGTCGCGGCGCTGTAAAGCGCAGGCAGGTCCCGCTCGGGGATGGGCCCGAGGAAGCGGATGGCGTCGGTGAGCTGGCGCCGCGCGGCGCGCTGTTTGGGCTGGGGGTAGCGGTCATCCCAGGCGCCGGCGATGACGAGCGGGGCCGTGCGCGGCGAGGCGAGCCGGGCATAGGCATCAACGAGGGCAGGGAGATTCTTGTGAGGCTTGTTGATGCCGACGTAGAGGAGAAAACTCTCAGGCAGGTTATACTGCGCGCGCACGCGGTCCACAGCGGCGGCCGGCTGGGGGCGATAGGCGGGGCCGGCGGCGAGCGGGGTGACGGCGATCTTGGCGGCGGGGACGCGAAAGGCGCTGATGAGATCGCTGCGGGCGGACCGGGAAACCGCAATGACGCGGGTCGCTACGCGAAGGGCGAGCGACGCGGTCAGACGAAAGAAGAGCCTTGCCCTGGGGGAAACGGTCTCGGGGAATTTGAGCGGAATCAGGTCATAGAAGGTCAGGATGGTGGGCAGACCGGGGCGGTAGGGCATGAGGTAGTAGGGGCTATGGTAGAGTGCCGGAGGGCCTGACCGAAATTGCCTGAGCTGGAGGGGGATGCGCCACTGCTGGCTGAGGTCGAATGGCGAGACGGGAGAGGTTACGAAGTTGCTGCGGGGCGAAGGGGTTCCCGCCGGGCTGGCTGCGGCTGGGCTGTTGATGACGGTCAGACTTTCTGTTGCGGCTAGCTGGGGAATCAGCGCGGGAGAAAGGCTGCGCACGTAGCGTCCGATGCCGGGAAAACGGGGCGCTGCTGTCCGGGCGTCGAGAATGTAGTGGCTCATGGGACGTCGTGACAAGTGTGGAAGGCTTTCAAGGCCTGTCCCCTTCTGAGAGCTCCACTGCTTCCTGATAGAAGGCGATCGTATTGCGGACCATCGCAGGAGCGGAGAACGCCTCGCGAACGCGTCTGCGGCCCCGTTCGCCCATGTGCGCGCGTCTCTGCGGATCGGCGAGGAGCTTGTTGATGGCCGCGGCCAGGGCGCGAGGGTCGCCTGGGGGAACGACCAGCCCTGTCTGGTCGTGCATATTGACGTAGGAGGTGCCGGTGCCGAGCTCGGTGGAGATGACGGGCAGACCACAGGCCATGGCCTCGATCTGCACGATTCCCAGGGCTTCGGCTCGGTTGGTGGAGGGCAGGATGAAGATGTCGGCGGCGGCGCGCGCCGCGAGACACTCTTCCTCGGCACAGTCGCCCAGAAAGGTGACTTTATCGGCAAGGTTTTCGGAACGGGCCAGGTCTTGCCAAGTTTCCTCCATGGGCCCGGTTCCCACGACGAGGAGATGGGCATTGACGCTGTGCATGGCGCGGATGAGGACATCGACTCCTTTATAGTGGCGCAGGCGGCCGATGAAGAGGAGCAACGGCCTGCCGCCGAAGCGGGCGCGCAGGTTTGGGGCCTCGGCACGCGCTGGCGGCGGAAACGGGAAGAAGCGGTCCACCTCGATGCCGTAGTGGATGACGCGGCACTTGTGTTGCAGTTCGCACAGGAAGGGCGAGGAGTTGATATAGGCAGGGCTGGAGGCGGCAACGAGCGCGGCCCGTTGCAGGACGCGGCGCAACAGGGGCGCATAGAGTTCTCCGGTCCGCCGCTGGCGGACGATGTCACTGTGATAGGAGATCACGGTTGTTTTGCCCTGTCCGAGGACGAGTTGCGCCAATTCGGCCAGGGGATAGGGCGCGTGGAGATGGACGATGTCGGCGTCCGCGGCCTGGCGGCGCAGCGCGAAGAGGAAGGGCAAGCTGATGGGTGTTGACAGGATGTGGGCCTGCCTGCCTGCCTTGGTGACCGGTACGCCTCCCACTGTCTGGCGACGGGTGCGGGGTCCGGTATTGGTGACGAGCACGCGGGCGTCGACTCCTTCTGCACGCAGGCCCTGCGCCAGGAGGCGGATGTGGTTTTCGATCCCGCCGATGACGGGGTGGTAGTCCTTGTAGAGGAGCAGAACTCTCATAGGACAGACCGAAGTCGCTCCAGGTGATCGGTTGACAGCGCTCTCACTTGCCCTCCAGCAGCTGGTCGTAGATGGTTTCCAAGCCGGATACGGTTCGTTCGATGCGGAAATGATTGGCCACGCGCAGCCGCCCGGCGTGGCCCATGCGCCGCGCCTCTATGGGTTCCCGGCAGAGGCGGGAGACAGCGCTGGCGAGAGTGTGTATGTCGCCGGGGGGAACGAGCAGCCCAGTTTCTTCGGGCAAGACAATTTCGGGCAGGGCGCCGTGGGCAAAGGCGACGACCGGTTTTTCCATGGCCATGGCTTCGATGTTGACGAGCCCGAAAGGTTCGGGAGCGCCGGGATGGACGAACAAGTCCAGTGCTGCCAGGGCGGGGCGCACGTCGGCGAGCTGGCCCGTCCAATGGACGCGGCCGGCGAGGCCGGGCTGCGAGCCCAACTCCAGCAGGCGCGCCTCGTAGTCGTCGCGCACGCCGAAGGGGTCGCCGCCGACGATGAGGAAGCGGCAGGCGGGCTCGGCCTCGCTGAGCTGGGCCGCCATGCGCAAGAATGTTTCCTGCCCTTTCCATGGTCTTGTTCTGCCGATCATGCCAACGAGAGGGGCATCGACTGGAAAACCGGCTGCGCTGCAGATTTCGACTCGATTGGCGGCGGTGATGTGCGACAGGTCGAAGTGAGAAAGATCGATTCCGTTATGGAGAGCACGCACCTTGGGGGAGGTGGGCAGGTGTTGGGACACGGCATGGGAGTTTGTGACAACGCGGGCGGCAAGCGCGGTGAAGGCGCGTTTTCCCAGCCGGTCGGCCCATTTGGCATCCGGCTCGGCTTCCGAGAGCCAGAAGTCACGCATGTGCCAGACCAGCGGAAGCGAAGCGAGGCGGGCAGCTAACGAGGCGTAGGCGGTTGCGCGCACCGTGTTGCTGTGGATCAGCGCGGCGCCGATATCGCGCGCGGTTGTTGCGATGCTGCGGGCGTTGCGCCACAGGTTGAGCAGGCTGCGAGAGGAGCCGCGCAGCCGGGGCAGGGCTTGCGGATGCACGGGGAAGCCGGCCGCGCCGGCTTCAGAAGCCAGCTGGCCGGGGGGCGCGATGAGATGGGGTTGCCAGCGGCGCCGATCCAGAAAGGTCATGAGGAGGAGGAGGCTTCGCTCCGCGCCGCCGAGGGCGTCGGCGTGGTCGACGAAGAGGATTGGTCGCGGTGTCATAGGGTTCGTTCGACGATCGACATGAATTGACGGCCAGCTCGATCCCAGTTCATTTCGCGCTCGACCCAGCGGCGGCCGGCGCGGCCCATGCGCTGTCTTTGTCCGGGGTCGTTGAGCAGGCGGGCAAGGGCCTGTTCCAGGGCCGCGGGGTCGTCCGGAGGGACCAGGAGGCCGGTCTCGTTTTCGAGCACGGCCTCCGCGGCTCCGCCGGCGCGGGCCGCGACCACGGGCAGGCCGGAGGCGCTGGCTTCGAGATAGACGATGCCGAAGCCTTCGACGCTGCCGGCATAATAGTCTGCGCGTGCGGGCATGACAAAAATGGCGGCGCGCCGGTAGATTTGCGGCAGTTCGGTGTCGGTTACGTTTTGCATGAAGCGCACTGCATCCTGGAGCCCCAGCTGCCGGGTCTGCCTGGCAAGCGATTCTCTGGAGGGACCGTCGCCTACAATCCAGTATTGGAGACGGGGAAACCGGCCTAGCAGTGGGGGCAATGCCAGGAGGACAGTGTCGATCCCCTTACGGGGCACGAGCCGGGCGACGGTGAGGAGGACGGGAGGCCCTTGCGGAGGCGAGGGGGCCGGGGCAAAGCGTTCCGGGTTGGTACCGGGATGGAGAATCTCAGGGGACGGCAGACCCAGATCTTGAAAGCGCCGGGCGTTGGCGCGCGAAATTGTCACCAGCGATTGCGCGCCCGCAAGAAGCCGGTTGAAGAAGGGGGCATGCCACCGCTGCTGCGCGGCCTCAAAGTCGTTGCCGTATGCAAGGGCGATGTAGGGTCTCCGGAAAAGGGCGGCTGGCAGCAGAAGCCGAGGGTGTGCATGTCCTACGACGACAATGTTTGGACGAAGAACGCCCAACATGCGCAAGATGCGCCAGGACGACTGTACGGCGGAGCCGGAAAAGGGGCCTCTCCGGTCCTTCTCCAGACTGACCAATTGGAATGGCTCCTCGCCGAAAAGAGAGGGGTTGCCGTTCGGATACACGATGGTCAGGTCGCAGTTGAGACCGATACGGCGGCTTATTTCAAATAGATATTGCTGCATTCCACCGACGCGCGGGTAAAAGTCCAGGGTAAGCAGGGCAACTCTCGGTCGCGGAGGGGCTGAGGTTTGGGGCGGGGAGAGCGTTGGTTGCCTCGACATTGGACGGGCTCCTACTCCTGCTGCCCGTTGCCGCCATCTGCCTGGCTGTCGACCAGGCTGGCGAAGAGGCTTTCGTAGGCGTCAACGACACGCTCCTGGGAAAAGGCTTGGGCGCGCTCCAGGCCGCGCTGGGCGAGGGCGTGTCGACGGGCCGGATCGTTCAGGAGCGCCAATAGCCCAGATCCCAGTTCGGCCGGCCGGGCCAGCAGGCCCCACCTTCCGTCCTCAAGCAGTTCGCGCGCGCCGGCGTTCGGTGTTGCGACGACGGGTGTGCCGCAAGCCATTGCTTCAATATAAGGGATGCCAAAGCCTTCGTAAGCGCTGGGTAGGCAGAAGACCCAGGCGCGGCGGTACAGATCGGCCAGGGCGTCATCACTGGGATTGTGAAAGGAGGTGACACCAGGGGCCTGGACGCTGCGCTCGGCCACCATCCAGAGTTCTGCGCCGGGAAGGGCAGGTCGAATTTGGTCGTGAAAGATGTCCAGGAGCAGTTTTCCCCGCTTGCGTCCGCCTGTCGTTCCCACGAAGAGGATGGCGGGCTGGGGATGTCTGAGAGGATGGTTCAATTGGGGGCCTGGGTAGAAGACCTGGTGATTCACCGAATTGGGGATCACGAGGTCGATGTTGGGCGCGAACTGCCGGGTACCTGCGCTGTCGGCGACGACGCAGGTGGCTCTTGCGGCTTCCCAACGTTCGCCGGGGGTAAGTGTAAGGTACCAGAGGCGTCGTTTCCAGCTGTTTGCGTAGATTGCTTCGGCCCAGGAGGAGCCATGGAGCGTTCTCACCAGCGGCCTGCCCTGGTGTCGTATAAGAGCGTTGTTGCCATGGGCGTGAATGATGTCGTAGCCGGTGTAGTCCTGGCCGCGGAAGCGCCAAGCCAGTTGCCAGTGCCAGAGCCAGGCGCGCAGGGGGTTGGCGGGTGGAGAGGAGAGGATTCTGTGGACGCTGTAGGCGGCGCCAGGCGGCCTTTGATCGGTCGTGAAGACGGTCACTATGTGGCCGCGTTTGGTCAGGGCATTGGCCAGTCTGTGGGCTGCGTAGGCGACGCCGCCCGTTTTGGCGCGGGTGGGCGATGGCAGATGGGCGGAAAGCACGGCTATCTTCATGATGAATCGGTCAGCTCCGGTTGCGGAGGCCGGCCCTGTAACCGCGCCAAAGGCCGAGAAGTGAAGGGACTGCGCGTTCCGGGTGCCCCTGGAAGATGGCCTGTTTGATCAGGATCCAACCCAGCTCCCTTTTGAGGAAGAAGGGCAGGTACCGTTGCTGAAAATTCTTGGCAAAAAAGTAGGCGTTGTTGTGGTGGGATTCATAGAAGTAGCGCCCTTCATCACTGTCTTTACTGGCGCGTGAGCCGCCGGTCGGGTAGCCGAGATGCACGATGGCCGCGGCAGGGTCATAGGCGATCTGGAAGCCGCGGCGCAGAATCCGGAGAGAAAAGTCGGTTTCTTCATTGTTGGCGCGTCCGATGTAGTTCTCGTCGAAGAGGCCGACATCGGTTGCCAGCTTGCGTGAAATTGACATATTAGCGCCTCGCAGGCTATCGGTGGTTCCTTTGGGGACTTCGTGTTCCCAGAAATCGACGACGCGGCCATTTGGGGAGATGATACATGGTCTTGGCTTTTGAGGCATCTTCTTTCGTTCCACGTATACGCCTCCGGTCGCGGCGCCGATGCCGGGGCGATCGAGGTTTGCCTTGTGCAGTTCGATAAGATCTACAGGTGGAATGATGTCATCGTCGCAGTAGAGGAGAGAGCTGCCTCTGGCCATTTGCGCGCCTATATTTCGGGCGTGAGGCAGATTTGCTTTGGCGACGATGCGATGGCGAAACCGGTCCGGGAACCGCTTGCGGCAGTCAAGGAGGAACTGTTCGGTCTGGGCTTCGTGGTCAGGCGTCTGGTCGATGACCAGGAGTTCGTAGTTGGGATAGGACAGGTTGAGCAGATGCTGAACTGTGTCACATAGCACCTTTTCGCGCCGGTAGGTGGGCAGGATGACAGACCAGAGGGGAGAGTCAGGCATCTCTTATCTGCGCACGATGAAATGGAGGAGGTTCTGGTAAGCCGGCGCCAGGTTCTGGGGCAGGTACTGGCTCAGCCGGCTGAGCACGTGCAGGTCGGTGTCGTCCAGGGCGTCGAACATTCTGAGCATGGCGGGGTATGTGAGGGCGGCGGCGGCGACGGCGACGACCAGGCCGCCCAGCCAGGTGCTGACGAGCCAGGCAACCACTGCGGCTAACAGGGCCGCCATGGAGACGCGGCTGAGCACGCGGAAGGGCAAGGTCACTTGGAGGCGTCGGGCGACATGGGTCATGCAAACGATGCTGGAAATGGTGTGGCTGCTACAGGTGGCCAGCGCCGCGCCTGTCGCGCCCAGATTTGGGATCAGGAGGAGCGAAAGGGCAAGGTTGAAAAGCGCCATGACCGCGTTCAGACGGACGATGAAGCTCTGCTCCTCCATACTGTATAGCATGGATACGCTGACAGAAGCAATGGCGCCGGCGATGTGACCGACGAAGAAGATCGCCAGGACAGGAGCCATGGCCAGGAATTCCGGACCATAGAGGAGCGCGACCGAGTAGGCGGCCGCGGCTCCTCCCAGCCCGATTGGCATGGCGATTGCCGCTGCGATTCGATTGGAAGACAGGTAGATCCGATTTATCCGTTCGCGCTGGTCCTGTCCTTGCAGCGCGGAGAAAGTTGGCAACAGGGTTGCGGTAAAGATTGCGGGGATGGCCATTGCGCGAATCGCCAGGTCGAAGGACTGGCTGTAAAAGGCGATGTCCACGTCTGTGGCCAGCCTTTTGAGAAAGAAGATTCCGAACCGCTCATAAGGGATCGTGCTGGCGGCAAAGATGAGAATGATATCCCGGCAATAGAGAAGGATGCGGCGGCGCAGCTGCGGCGGTATATTGAGGGACAAAGCCCCCTGGAACAGATAGTGCGCGGGCAGCTTCCAGCCGACCAGGAGGATTGCGAGGATGCGGCGCCCGATGTAGGCGAGTAGAAGGAGGTAGACGCCAAAACCGAACGACACGATGGCAATCGCGGCGAATCCGTAAAAGAGACCTCCGATGAGGCTGGCCTGGCTGAATATGCGAAAGTCCTGCGCCCCTTTGGCCGCCGCGAAGAAGAAGACCTCGACGACGACGAGCACGACGGCAAGGGCGACGGCGGCCAGGGCGAGCGTGTCGCTTTCGGGGACAATCCAGGAATAGGCAAGAACCAGGACGCCGGCCGCGGCGCCGAGGGCCAGCTCCAGTTGCAGGAGGCGGCCAAAGATGGCTGAAGCAATTCGCTCTTCCCCCTGGCCCAGGTATTCCGCACCGAATTTTGTCATTGCCTGGGGGATGCCGGGGGAGGCGACCAGAGCAAGGAGGCCGATCAGCCAGAGCCAGTAGTTGTACTGGCCCAGGGCCGCCGCGCCAAGCATGCGAGCCAGCACGATGTTGGTGACGATACCAAGGAGAAGTCCCCCGAACGTACTGAGGGCGCTCCAGAAGGTATTTCTTGCGATGGTTTGAAAGACCGTCATTGGTCTGCCTTAGGGCCGCGGGCGACAGAAGCTCGAAAGAAGGGCTTCACGGACTGAAAGCGGAAGGCACGAGCGCTCGGAATGCGGCCTACAGATTGGGGCTACGCGGCGCCGGCCTCGCGACCGTACCCAACCTGCGCCATCACCTGCCGGTAGCAGGACAGTGTGTCAGCCAACATCCGCTCTGCGGTGAAATTCGTTCTCACACGCTCGTATGCGGACTTTCCCATGCGCTGCCTCAAGTCCTGATTTCGGGCCAATTTGATCAGAGCGCGGGCAAGTTCGGCGGCGCTGCCGGGTTCGACCAGAATGCCTGACCCGTTTTGCTCGACAACTTCGGGTACCGCGGCGGTCTGGAAGGCGACGACGGGCTTGGCGCGGGCCATGGCTTCCAGATAAATCCGTCCGAACGACTCGGACAGAGAGGGCGCAGTAAAGATGTCGCAACTTGCATAGAGGCGGTGGAGGGCGTCCTCTTCCACATAGCCAAGAAAGGTGGTCGCGCCGCACGCGGCGTCCGCAGCAAAGCTTTCGAAGTAACTCTGGTAGGAGTGTCCTTGGGGCGCCTCGCCCATGTCCGCCCCGGCGATGATGAATCTGCACCGGGGCTCGCTGTCGATCACCTTGGGAATGGCATGGAGCAGTTGGTCGATTCCTTTGCGCCTCTCCAGTCGACCGACAAAGAGGATCGTGACCGAATCTCTCTTGGTATATTTCGTTTCTGGCGGTGAATTCGGCAGAGAGATGCCTTGCGGAATTACGTCGGTTTTCGCTTTCGGTATTCGGTAGAGCTCGCCACACAGTTGCGCGATGTATTCGCCGTTCGCGATGATGCGGGCGCTGCGGCGGGCGGGAAGCGCTTCAAGAAAACAGGCCAGGCGAAGACCCGGCCTGGCGGCCCGGCCACCTTTGAGGGCGTCAACCTGGGCCAGGGGGGTAGCAAGGCGGATCACCAGTGGGGCGCGCGGATGAAGGGCGTAGCAGAGACCCTCGGCGCCCCAGTTTGGCATTTCGACCACGTCGAACGGGCCTTGTTCACGTTCGAGGCGGGCGATCTCACCGTCCACGGCCCAACTTCGCTCCAGCTGATTCCAGATGCCGCGCGCTTTTCGGCGGATAGGGGGCGGCAGGGGAAGCCGCCTGTTTACGATGCGGCTCACCTTTGGCCCGTTTGCGGAGACTTGAGATGATCTTAACGCCATGCTCCCATTCTGGGCTGGTCCTGCGATGACCGTAACGTCGTGTCCTTGCTTGGCGAAGCCATGGGCCAGAAGATGGACATAGTTGGCGATTCCGCCTTTGCCCTCCGGCGGGTACTCTTTGCTGACAAGGCAGATGCGCAGCGGCTTCAAGGCGGACCTCCCGCAGCTGCGCGGTAGACGTCCACAGTTTGCAAGGCCGCCTCTTTCCAACGGAAACGGGCTGCCTGACCCAGGCCGGCGGAACGCATTTGCCTTGCCGCGTTTGGGTCGGTCAAGATTGGGCGGACCGTTTCGACGAGGCGTTCGCTCGTCATTGGTTCGATGTAGCGTGCCGCGGAACCGCCGACTTCGGGCAGGCTGCTGGCCTTGCTGCAGACGACGGGCGCGGCGCAGGCCATGGCTTCCAGCACGGGGATTCCGAAGCCTTCATAGAGGCTGGGCATCAGGAGGCAGGCGGCGCCGGTGTAAAGGGCCGGCAGGTCGGCGTCGGGCACGCGGCCGGCAAAGACGACATCGCCGCCCAGCTGCCACCGATCCAAATTGCGCTGCACGGCGTCCCAGAGCCAGCCGCGGCGGCCAACGACGACGAGACAGTGGGGCAGACCTTCGGCCTTGAGGCGGGCGAGGGCCTCAAAGGCGAGCGCGTGGTTTTTGCGGGGTTCCAGTGTGCCCACCATCAGGAGGTAGGGACGGCGGATAGCGTATTTTTCTCTGGCAAGCCGGACCTCGTCTTCGCTGGCCGGATGGAAACGACTCTCGATGCCTTCGTGGATGACGGATATTTTCTGCGGGGGCGTGCGGTACAGTTCCAGCAGATCCTGTTTCGTGTGATGACTCACGGCAATGATCGCATCGGCTCGGCGCACGAACAAGGGCATGGCTACGCGCAGGAATATCCGGTTGGCCAGCGTGTGGTGCTGGGGAAAGCGTTCAAAGATCAGGTCATGGACGGTCATCACTTTGGGCCGGTCCATCCACGGCAAGAGATGTTCTGTGGCATGGAAGACGCCTCCCGCCGGGAGCCTGCGTTCTACGGCGCCGGCCCGCAGCAGCTGGGAAGCGAGGACGCCGAGCCTCCAGGAATATTGACCCAAAGAAATGGCGCGGGCGGGAATCGGCTGCAGGTCGGGAGGCGGTTGATTGCCGCTGTGGCGATTATAGAAGAGGGTCAGGTCGATCGTATCGCGACAGTGCCGCCACAGGGCCGCGGCCAGGCTCTCGGTATAGCGGGCCAGGCCAGCGCCCTGGTGAACGGCGGGACCGGCGTCGAGAGCAACCTGCAGCCGGGCGCGGGCAGCATGGTGATTCTGGAAAGGGGCGGCAGCGGTTCTGGGCGGCGGGGACCCGAGTTTGTCAGGCATCACCGGTTCCCCAAAGGTCTGGCTCATCGTGCCGGTAGAGGGGACGATGCGCCTCGGAAGGGCTGTTCAGCCAGTGGCGCACAGCCTCGCCCAGATGCGAGAGGGGGCTTTGACGCCGGGAGCAGTCGGGCAACGCGTCGAGGAAGATCTGGCCGTAGCCGCGCTGCCAGAGGCGGCTATCCAGCAGGACGACGACGCCGCGATCGGCGGCGCTGCGAATCAGGCGCCCAAAGCCCTGGCGCAGGCGGATCACCGCCTCGGGCACGGCGTACTCGTGGAAGGGGTCTTCGTAGAGGCGGCTGCGGGCGGCGTAGAGGGGATCGGTCGGTACGGCGAATGGCAGGCGGGCGATGATCAGGCAGAGGAGCTGGTCGCCGGGGAGATCGACACCTTCCCAATAGCTTCGTGCGCCGAGCAGGACGGAACGCGGATTGGCGCGAAAGTCGCGCAGATTGCGGCGGCGGCTGCCTTCGCCTTGCTGAATCACGGTAAGCCCGGCGGCCGCGAGCGGCGTGCGAATGGCGTCGGCGCTGGCGCGCAGGTGGTTGCGGCTGGTAAAGAGGACGAGCGTTCTTCCTTCGGCAGCCAGGGCGGCCTGTTGGATTGCCTGCTCCAGCGCTTGCTGGTAGTTGTGGTGGTCGGGCGGGGGCATGTCGGTGGGCAGGTAGAGGAGCGCACTGCGCTTGAAGTCGAAGGGGCTGTCGATGGCGGACCCGCTGGCGTCCCAGCATCCCAAGCGATCACGCAGGTAGTCGAAGCGATCCCCCGCCTGAAGCGTGGCGCCGGTCAGCACGATTGCCCGTTTTCGTTCGAACAGTTGGGAGGAGAGTTTTTCACTCACCTGAATCGGCGCGTTGCGAAGCGTAATTGACTTGCCGCGGCGTCGGGACTGTGAGTTGGAGCTCAGCTCGAGCGAGGCGACAGACTCTTCCTGGTAGTTGAGCGGGCGAAGGATGACGTCGTCGGCGATCTGCAGGATGGAGGCGAGGTCGGTCTGTGCCTCGTGAATGGCCTGCAGGGCAAAGGTCATCCCGCTGCCGCCGGGCAGGGGGTTGCCGGGCTGGTATTGGGTTTGCCACCATTGGGAGGCGTCCAGCAGGTCGGCGAGCTCGGTGGCCTGGGCCAACAGGATGCTGAGCTCTGCGCTGAGCCCGTCCCATTGGATTTCGATTTCGCTCCAGGCGGGTTGGGTGCGCATGCGGCTGTCCAGGGCCAGTTGCTGGGGGAAGGCGGAGGAAGCGCGGGCGGCGCTCCTGCCGTCGCTGTGACGTTGAACGAATTCGTGCAGGGCCTCGACAAAGGGGGGGAGGCTTTGCTGCAGGGCTTTGCTTTCGGTTTCCAGCTCCTCTGTCAGGTCCTGAAAGTGGTCCTGGTCAAGCTGGAGCGCCAGCTGCGCTGCGGCGCTTTCCAACCTTTCAAGGACAGATGGCAACATTCGCAGCTCGAACTGCCGGGTGAATTGGTCGGTGGCCGCGGACTCGAGGTGGTGGGCCTCGTCGATGATGAGGGCGTCGAAGTCGGGCAGGACCTGTCCGCCCGCCTGCACGTCGGCCATCAGAAGCGCGTGGTTGACCACGAGAAGGTGGGCCGACCTGGCCTGGCGGTGGGCTTCGATGTAGAAGTCGCGGTAGATGGGGCCAAGGCTGGCCAACCGTCCGGGCGGCGTTTCGGCGAAGCAGCGTTCCGGGCTGCACTCGTCGGCATGGGAGCAGACGCGGGCCATGAGCGCCTGTTCCTGGCGGTCATGAATTGGCAGCTCACTGAGGTCGCCGGATTGGGTGTGGGGCAGCCAGGCCAGGAGTTTGGCGAGGAAGCGCAGTTCGAGGGGGGACAGAGGCTCGGCAAAGAGGACGCCGGTGCTGCGGGGCGCGTCCAGCCAGTGGGCGAGCCTGCGCGTGCAAAGGTAGCGGGACCGGCCCTTCAAAGCCGCGGCCCGAAGGTTGAAAGGGCTGCCGGTGTACTGGGTCGCGTCAGTTTCGGCCAGGACGCGGGCCACACGGGGCAGCTCCCTTTCCAGGAGCTGGTCTTGCAGGGGGATGGTGTTTGTGGCAATCACGACGCGGCTCTGGTTGGCCATGGCCCAGGCGGCGGCGGGCAAAAGGTAGGCCAGGCTTTTGCCGGTCCCTGTTCCCGCTTCGATGATCCTGTGGTCGCCCCTGTTGAGGGCGTCCAGGGTTTGAAGGGCCATCTGCAGCTGGCCGTCGCGCCTTTCAAAGCCGGCGCCGCGTTCGCTGGCGAACTCCGAAGCCAGCGCCCCCCCTTCGGCGTAGGCCGCGGTCAGGAGTTCGGCGTCGACTTCCTGGGGTGAAAGCGCTGGGTTCAGGGGCCGGGGAACCGGTTTGACTGGCGGCTGCGGCGCCTGCGCTCCTTTACTGGGAAAGCCGTTGCCGGCAGTTTCTCGGCGGCGGAGCTCGTCCTCGAAGAGGAGAATCGGACCCCATTCGGCGCCGCGGCCGGCCTCGCACAGCGTTTCGAGGACAGGGCCAGGCAAGGCTTCGACGCGGCTGAGCAGGTGGAGGAGCAGATCGGCAGTCGCCTCGGCGTCGTGCCCGGCGCGGTGGGCCTCTGCCAGGGGAATCTTCAAGTTTTTGCACAGTTCGCCAAGGCTGTAGCTTTGCTGGCCGGGCAGGAGGATCGTTGCCAGCTCGTATGTGTCGAGCACCGGGGCATGCAGTTCGATGCCGGCGGCTCGCAGAAAGGAGATATCGAACCCTGCGCTATGGGCGACGACGGCGCCGGCGCCCTGGCCGAAGAAGGCCAGGATCTCGGGGCTCGCCTCTTCGAAGGAGGGCGCGTTTTCCACATCTGCAGGTCGGATGCCGGTGAGTTGCTGGATGCGCAGCGGGAGGGGGCGGCCGGGGTTGATGCAGGTTGCGTAGCGCTGGCGAGAACGGTCTTTCTGGAAACGGACTGCGCCGAACTCGATAATGGCGTCGCGTTTTGGATTGAGGCCGGTTGTCTCCAGATCGAAGGCAACGAAGATACGGGGGGTCATGTTCAGACGGATCGAGGCCGGCGAGCGGCCCTGGGCCGGGCGTTGAGCCGCTGATGATTAGTCACTGTCGCCGCCGGTGAAGGAGATGGCCTCTGCCGATTTGGTTACGCTGCCGGTATAGAGCCAGGAGACCTGACGCAGCGTGAGAGCCTGGTCAAAGTCGGTCAGCGCGGAGATGCAGTCGGCCGGCACGACGACGGAGAACCATCTCAGTCCGGCGGAGGCGGCGGTGTGGAGGACGCAGATGCTGGAAACTGTGCCGACGATCACGAGATTTCGCGCCTTCCAGACGTTGGTGAGAAAGTGTTCCAGCCAGGTGCCGTAGAAGCCGTCGTAGCGGCTCTTGCGGCAGACCAGGTCGTCGGGGCGGGGCGCGAGCTCCTCGACGATTTCCCAGCCCCAGGTATCTGCTTCACAGTGGCGGGGCCAGATTTCCCATTCGGGATCGCCGGCGAAGTGGGTGTCCTGGGTGTAGGCGATGCGGACGCCGGCGCCGCGGGCCCGGGCGAGGAGCCGCTGCAGGCTGCCCAGGGTTGCGGCGGCGTCGGGCACGACGAGTGCGCCGCCTTGCTTCACGAAGTCGTTCTGCATGTCGACGACGATTACGGCGCTGTCCTGGGCGGGCAGTTCGACGGTCTGCCGCCACGCGATTTCAGGGACTGCGACGGTTTCATCCGGTATCTGCATTCTGTTCTCCGAGCAAGACATCCGAGTCGGCGATTGTACCTGGGGATGCCCAGGTTGGCGATTCGCGGCGGTGTTTGGCTAAGGCAGATCCCAGCGGCTCGGGTTGATGCCGGGGGCTTCGCTGGCCATGTCGGCCGGCTTGTTGCCGGCGCCGTAGTCCCACCTGCGCGTGTTGCGGTCGATAAAGAGGGGTTGCACATCGGGCGGCAACTTGGCCACCTCATCGGCGGGCCACTGCTCAACCATTTCCTCGACCGGGCCGGCCCAGGCGGGGCGATAGGCGATTGCGAGCAGCTCGCGTGCGTAGCCGCCCACGTTGGGGAAGTTGCCGTGGAAGACGCGATGGTTGATCAGGACGGCAGATCCGGCTGCGGCGGTCACCATGACCTCCTCAGGGTGGGATTCGTAACGCAGGTAGGGATTGCCATGGGCGTGCATGGCAAGATGGGAACGAGGGACCACGCGGAAGGGGGAGACCTCCTCGGTCAGATCCTGGAGGTAGTATAGAACGCGCACCATGCAGGGACAGCTGCCTTCGTAGCCGAAGATCTTGGATCCATAGGGCTGGCCGTCGGTGTGAATGCTGATGCCCGGATGACCGGGCTCCGACCGTGCGTAGGCGTAGGACATGAAGACGACTTCATCGCCGAAGAGCCGGTCCAGGAACCGGATCGTTGGCGGATGGGCGATCAGCGCTGTCAGCGGGCCGCCGGTAAAGTGGATCTTGGGACGGACCTGCTGCTTGTCGCTGTAGTCCAGTCCGAAGGTATCCAATCGGGCTGTTTCGGCCCGCAGGCGGTCGAGGTGTTCGGAAGAGAGCAGGTCGGGCAAGACCGTGTAACCTTCAACTTCGAGCTGATAGACATGTTGACCGAAGCTCAGTTTTGACCAGTCACGGTCGTCGATTTTCACTTTAGTCATATCTCTTTTCCCTGTCTCTGTGAAGCGAACCGTCCAGGGACGGTTGGCTGCGGCGCGCCACAGGAATGGTCAGCGGTGGAAGATGTAGAGTGAGCGATTTTCCAAAGGCAGGTTGATCCTCTTTTCCTGGCGGTGGCTCTCGGCCAGGGCCAGGCAGACCTCGGTCAGGTGGTGGGCGACTTCAACGGGGCCGAGGGTAGGCCGGCCTTCTTCATGCGCCAGGACCAGGTCCTCCAGGCAGAACTGGGTGGCGCTGTGTTCGGCCACTTGCGCGACGGGGACGTCGGAGGCGACGCGCGCCCTGCCGGCATCGTTTTTTCGCAGCTGAAGGCCTGTCCCGTTGTCAAGCATTCGAATGCTGCCGCGGTCGCCGAGCACCTCAAATTCCCAGTTTCCGGCTGGGACGCTGGCGGCGGTGACGCCGTTGGCAAAGGTCAGTTGGAATATGCCGTACGGGTCCTCATCCAACCGGTTGTCGGGGATGCGATGATCGATGGAGTGGAGTTCCCCCCAGATGCTTTCGACTTTCGGGTCGTCCAATAGGAAGCTGAGCGTGTCGATGGAGTGAATGTGGCCGTGGAGGAGATTTGTGGCGGCGTAGTGGACGGCGGCCTTGGGTTCGCCGATTTCTCCCTGGCGAATGAGGTCGCGCGCCTGGTGGTAGCGGAGGTCGAAGCGGCGGAGGACGCCCGAGTTGAAGAGCGAACCGCTTTCCCGGACCGCGTTGAGAATCGCGTCGGCCTCCAGCATCGAACAGGCGATCGCCTTTTCGCAGAAGATCAGGCCGACCCCCTCTTGGGCGGACCGGGCCGCCATTTCGGCGTGGAGGTGGCCGCGAGTGCAGACTGCGATCATGTCGGGATCCTCTTGGCGGATCATTTCGACGTAGTCTTCGTAGAGGGCGTCGACGCCCCAGCGCTGGGAGAACGCGGCGCGTTTGGCCGCGTCGATGTCGGCCCCGGCAACGACGCGCAAGCGGTCGCTGGCCTGGCAGGAAGCGGCGACCGAGTAGGGAGGGCTTCTGTCTGGAAACTCGTCGTCGATCGTGCTGCCCATGCGACCAAGGCCAATAATGGCAACGCGATAGGTCCTGTCGGTCATGCTTGTTTCTCCGGGTGGCGGCGGTCGGAAGTGGGAACTGTTGGTTTCACCGGTGAACTGGTCATTGAGCGCGGAGTCTGCGGATTCGGGCGGGCACAGCGTCTTGGGCGATGCCGGACGACAGGATCTGCAGGGAACGATCGGCGAGCGGAATGTCGACGCGAATGCCGCCGCGGCGGTGCGATTCTCGCAGCGCGATGGCGATTTCCAGCGCTTTGCGTCCGTCCATGGCGGAGCAGCGCGGCTGGTCGCCGGTGTCGATGCAGTGGACGAGATCATCGATTACGGCGAGGCCCATGCTGGGGATGGTTGTAGGCAGAGGGAAGGGGGCGCGGGCGGGCAGACCGCGGCCGCGCAAACCGCCGGGCACCCAACGGTAGTACTGCGTTTCCATGCCCTGCGCGAGGGAGCGGATCCGCCCTTCGGCGCCGATCAGGTCGAACTCCCAGGGGGCGGCGCCGGTGGGTGTGCCGCGCAGGAAACCGCGCACGCCGTTGTCAAAGACCATGTAGCCGTTGCCCATCAGATCCTCGTCGTCGGCTGCTTTCTCGTCCGACTCCATTTCGCCGAAGACCCATTCCACATCGCCGCCCGCCAGGTAGCGCATGGTGTCGATGGCGTGGCTGCCGTTGTGGGAGAGATTGCACTGGGCGTAGGCGGTGATTTGGAGGATTTCGCCCAGTTCGCCATCTTCGACCATGCGGCGGGCTTCGGTAAAGAATACATTGTATCGGCGGGAGCAGTTGACGGCGATGGCTACGTTTTTGCGCGAGGCGAGGTCGATGACTTCATCCGCCTCGGCGAGGCTGAGCGTAAAGGGCTTTTCGGCCCAGATCGCCTTGACGCCGGCATTGATGGCGTCGATCATGATTTGGGCGCGCAGGCGGGCCGTGGTGCAGAGGCTGACGAAATCGGGCTTTTCGGATTCCAGCATCTGGCGGTAGTCGGCGTAAATGCTGTTCTGATCGAGGCCCCATCGATTGGCGAAGATCTCGCCCTGTTCTGCGTGGGGGTCGGCGCCGGCGACGAGCTCAGTGTGGGGGGAGGCCGCATAGGTTGGCGCGTGGCAGTAGGGCATAAAGAACTGGCCCCCCTGCTTGATCTCATCGTCAAATGTGCTGCCCATTCGTCCCAGACCGATAACGGCGGCTCGAAAGGTTGGATCGGACATGCTGGTTGCTCCTGGCTGTTGCGGGCGGCGGGAGGAATCCTAACGGGCGGCTGAAGCAGCTTGTTGCAAACGGCGCACACGTGCGGGCTGAGCATCGCCGCCGATTTCGACGGAAAGAATTCGCTGGGACCGGTCGTCGATTGGGAGGTCGATACGGCGGCCGCCCTGGCGGTGGGATTCACGGAGGGCGATGGCGATTTCGAGGGCCTTGCGTCCATCTTCAGCGGAGCAGCGCGGGGAGGACCCGGTTTCGATTGCGGCGACGAGGTCGTCCATGACGGACAGGCCGGTCCCCTGGATGCTGAGCGGCAAGGGGAAGGGCGCGCGGGCAGGGAGGCCCTCGTCGCGCAGGCCGCCGGGGACCCAGCGGTAGTATTGGGTATCGGTTCCGTTCGCCAGGGAACGCACGCGTCCTTCGGTCCCAATGACGTCGAACTCCCAGGGGGCGATACCGGTTGGCATGGCGCGCAGGTAGCCGCGCACGCCGTTGTCAAAGGCAAGATAGCCGTTTCCCTTGAGGTCCTCGTCGGCGGCCGCCTCTTCATCGGATTCCATTTCGCCGAAGACCCATTCCACGTCGCCGCCGACAAGGTAGCGCATGGTGTCGATGGCGTGGCTGCCGTTGTGGGAGATATGGCATTCGGCATAGGCGGTGATTTGGAGAATTTCACCCAGCTCACCCTCTTGCGCCATGCGGCGCGCTTCGGTGAGGAAGGGGTTGTGACGGCGCGAACAGTTTACAGCGATGGAGACATCGTTGCGTTGGCTGAGGTCGATGACTTCGTCGGCCTCGGCGAGACTGATGGTGAAAGGTTTTTCGGCCCAGATGGCCTTGACGCCGGCCTCGATGGCATCCTTCATGATGGCGGCGCGGTGGCGCGCGGTGGTGCAGACGCTGACGATATCGGGCTGTTCGGCCGCGAGCATGTCGCGATAGTCAGTATAGATGCGGTCTGGCGCGAGGCCCCAGCGCTGGCCGAAGATGGCGCCCTGCTCGGCGTGAAGGTCTGCGCCGGCGACGAGCCGGGTGTGGGGGGATGCCATGTAGGTGGGCGCATGGCAGTAGGGCAGGAAGATCGACCCGCCCCTTGTCATTTCATCGTCGAATGTGCTGCCCATTCGTCCCAGGCCGATTACTGCCGCTCTATACATGAAGGACCTCCAGGGCGCGGGCCTTGAATTGCGGGATGCGGCCCCATTCAGGGACCACAAAAGGGTTGACACGCAGTTGAATCGCCTTTAGGATATGCTAACGTATTTCCATGAATTGCGCTACCGCGAAAGACAACGCCCACCTGAGTTTATCAGCACAGTGGACGCTAGCGCCTCTTCCCGAGGCGGACCTGGTACACGCCTGACTGACGGTTGGAGACTGGCGAATTGGTCAGGGCGAGAGACCGGGGGCCCGCCTTGGAGGGGGCGCCGGGTTTTGAAGTTCGACGCATAGAGACATGTTCCCTGCATGCCCCGGCCCGTCGCGCAGAGGGCAGGGCGGCAGGCGCGGTGGGGCTGGGTCTGCGAACCGGCGGCTGGCGGGAAGGCCGGGGCGCGGAGGGGCCGCGATCCGATGGCGCTGGCGTGCGGTCCGAAGGGTGGGGGGTGGGGGAGGCCCCGCAGGCGAAAGCGGGAGAGGGGAAGAGAGAGGATTCTGTCGACTTGGAGACGCCGGCGGCAGTGAAAGCGGTGCTGTCTCTGGACGACGAGCGTACATAAGTGGAGGCAGGACATATGTCGGACGTACATGCAGCCCTATTAGGACTATCGCATCCCCATTCGCTGGCCCATCTACGCACGTTGCAGGCTGTGTCGGAGGTGGGCAGCGTCACGTTGTGGGACAAGGACGAGGCGCTGCTGCAGTCGACGCTGGCGGAGCAAGGGGAGAAGGTCGGGAGGACAACGACGGAGCTGGATTCGGTATTGGAGGATGAGCGGATCCTGTTTGTGGTGGGGGCGCTGCGGAATGATTTGGGTCCGCCGATTTTCATGCGCGCGCTCGAGGCAGGCAAACATGTAATCACGGACAAGCCGATCGGCAAGACGGCCGCCGCAAGCGCGGAGGTCGCCGCGGCGGCGGACCGGGCGCAGCGCAAGCTGGGAGTCTTTTACCAGAATCGGGCGTTGCCTCCGATCCGCGACGCACGGCGCGTTGTGGAGCAGGGCTTGATCGGGGAACTGGTTTCGGTGGAGATGCGGATGGTGACCACGCAGGTTCAGGTGCGCGATCCACGCCACTGGCTCTTCAATATGGACAAGGCCGGGGGCGGCATCTTATCGTGGCTGGGCTGCCATTACATCGATCAGATTCTGAACATCACGCAGGATGAGATCGTTTCGGTGGCGGCGCAGATTGCGACGCGCAGCGGAGAGGATATTGACGTTGAAGACGTGGCGGCCCTGTCGTTGGGATTCGCCTCGGGCGCGGTGGGGACGTTTCACGCCGGGTATATGCTGGCGATGAGCGGAAGCGGATATCACAATGCCGTCGGTTATGACACGTACGTGAGCGTGAACGGACGCCTGGGCCGCATCACCTACAGTTCCAATGGAACGCCGAACAGCATCTACGTGGAGAGCGCGCACCCGAGCTGGGCATCCGCGCCGCGGCGGACGTTTACGTACACGTTTGGCGAGTCGCCGGCGTATGGCGGGGCATCCGGGGAGTCCTTTTTACGCGCGTTCATCCGCGCCTGTCAGGGCGAGGGTGAACCGCTGGCGACCGGGGCGGACGCGGTGCGGGTCGCCAAGGTGGTGGACGCGGCCTACGAGTCGAGCCGCAGCGGTCGGCGCGTCGAAATTTGAAAAGCAGTGGTCAGTGGTCAGTGGCCAGTGGTCTGCGGTCTGCGGTCAGCTGGATGTTGGGCGCGGACAGGTAGTGGGGAAGATAGAGGGGTTGACGAAGCGGTGTTACGCCGCGGGGCAGGCGCAGGGCGAATCGGAGTGAGAAGCGGAGAGAGAATGTGACGAGCAGAACGGGAGGGCTTTCCAGGCTCAATGCAGGGCAGACGGCGGAGCACCGGCGCCTGGAATGGTATCGCAAGCGCACGAACAATTGGAAGCACTGGGGGCCGTATCTGAGCGAACGGGCCTGGGGGACTGTGCGAGAGGATTATAGCGCGAATGGCGATACGTGGAACTACTTTTCCCACGACCAGGCGCGTAGCCGGGCCTACCGTTGGAATGAAGACGGGCTGGCGGGAATCTGCGATCGGAATCAGTACCTCTGCCTGGCGCTGGCGATGTGGAACGGCAACGATCCGATATTGAAGGAGCGGCTGTTCGGCCTGACGGGCCCGGAAGGCAATCACGGCGAGGACGTGAAGGAGTGCTATTTTTACCTGGACAGCAGCCCGACGCACAGCTATATGAAGATGCTCTACAAGTATCCTCAGGCGGAGTTTCCGTACAGTCAGCTGGTGGAGGAGAACGGGCGGCGGGGCTACGAAGACGGCGAGTTCGAACTGCTGGATACGGGCGTTTTTGAAGAGAACCGGTACTTCGACGTAATGGTGGAGTATGCCAAGGCGGACGAGAACGATATTCTGGCCCGCATCACGGTCACGAATCGCGGGCCGGAAGGCGCGCGCTTCCATCTCCTGCCGACATTGTGGTTTCGGAATACGTGGAGCTGGGGGTACGAGAGCGGTCCGCTGGGCGACGTCGGCGAGCAGCCTAGTCTGACGCGTCATCCAAGCCCGAACGGAGCGATGGCGATCAAGGTGGAACATCCCGCGCTCGGGCCCTATCACTTTTGGGCCGAGGAGGCGCGGGAAGTGATCTTCACTGAGAATGATACCAATTCGGCCTTGTTGTTCGGCGCGCCGAATCGAACGCCATACGTGAAGGACGCCTTCCACCGATTTGTCATAAACGGTGAACTCGAATCGGTCAACCCTGCTGAGCACGGCACGAAGGCGGCGGTCCATTATTTTGACTTCATCCCGGCGGGTGGTTCGCGGACCTACCGCTGGCGTCTTTCCAACCGGGATCATCGGCAGCCTTTCGGCAGAGGATTCGAGAACAGTTTGCGGCGGCGGATTGCTGAAACGGACGAGTTCTATGCGGCAGTTCAGAAGGATACGCTGAGTGAGGACGAGAGGCGGGTACAGAGGCAGGCGCTGGCCGGCATGTTGTGGACGAAGCAGTTGTATTACTATGACATCCCGCAGTGGCTGCGGGGGGATCCGATTTTGCCGGCGCCTGAAGGGCGCCGGAACGGGCGCAACGGCGACTGGGACCATCTGCACAACTTCGACGTAATTTCCATGCCGGACAAGTGGGAATACCCCTGGTACGCCACCTGGGATACGGCGTTCCACTGCATTCCGCTGGTGATGGTGGATGCAGACTACGCGAAGCGGCAGCTTACGCTTTCGACGCGGGAGTGGTATATGCACCCCAATGGCGCCTTGCCGGCGTATGAGTGGCATTTCGGCGATGTCAACCCGCCGGTGCATGCGTGGGCCGTGTGGCGGGTCTACAAGATCGACGCCCGTCAGAGCGGCATACCGGACAGGCCGTTTCTGGAAGGGCTTTTCCATAAGCTCCTGCTCAACTTCACGTGGTGGGTCAACCGCAAAGACGAGGATGGCAACAATGTCTTCCAGGGCGGCTTCCTGGGGTTGGACAATATCAGCGTTTTCGATCGCAGCGCGGGCTTGCCCGAAGGGGGCCACATCGATCAGTCGGACGGAACCGCGTGGATGGGCTTTTACTGTCTGATGATGATGAAGATAGCACTGGAGCTGGCCGAGCAGGATACGGTTTACCAGGATATTTCAACGAACTTCTCGGTGTACCAGGATATGGCGACGAAGTTCTTCGAACATTTCCTGCGCATTGCCACGGCAATGAACGAAAAAAGGGGTGAGGGAGCCTCGCTTTGGAATGAGAAGGACCGCTTCTACTACGATCTGCTGCACATGCACGACGGGTCCATGATTCCACTGAAGGTTCGGTCGATGGTCGGGCTGATCCCGCTTTTTGCCGTGGAGACGTTGGAGCCGCGTTTGATGTCCTCGCTGCCGGAGTTCAACCGGCGCACGCACTGGTTTATCAAGAACAGGCCGCGCCTGACCGCTACGATTAGCAGCATTGACACGCCTGGCGTGGGGGAGCGATACCTCGTCTCCTTGCTGTCACGTGACAAATTGGAAAGCATCCTGCGCTACCTTTTGGACGAGGAGGAGTTTCTGTCTCCTTATGGAATCCGGTCGCTGTCGAAAGCCCACGAGAAGCAGCCCTATCACGTTCATGTCGGTGACAGGACATTTACAATACAGTATGAGCCGGCGGAATCCCTCTCCGGAATGTACGGCGGAAATTCCAACTGGCGGGGACCCGTCTGGTTCCCGATCAATTTTCTCATTATTGAAAGTCTGCAACGCTATCACCACTATTATGGAGATGCCTTGAAAGTTGAGTGCCCAACGGGGTCAGGAGTTTGGATGACGCTGGACGAGGTGGCGGTGGAACTGTCGCGGCGGCTGATGCGGCTTTTCCTGCGCGACGGCGACGGAAGGCGTCCATTCCATGGGGAGAAGCCCCTCTACCAGGAGGATCCACACTGGCGAGAGCATATTTTATTTCACGAGTATTTCAACGGAGACGACGGAACCGGGTTGGGGGCCAGCCACCAGACTGGGTGGACAGGTCTTGTGGCGAAACTGTTGCAACAGTCCGGCGGGCTCAAATGAGCGAAGTGCTCATATCAAGAATGGACGAAAATTCAGACATTCAGTTTGTCACAGACCGGGATAAAGGAATAGAACGATGAAACTGGCGACGTATGTGGGAAAAGCAGGGGAACGTGTGGGCGCGGTGGAAGGGGATCACATCTACGATCTGAAGGGCGCGATGGAAGCGTGCCGGCTGGGGGACCCGGCTTCGGTCGCGGACATGCTGACGCTGCTGGGAGCGGGGGAGGCCGCGATGGAGGGCGTTCAGGCTACGTTAGACTGGGCCAGGAACAAGAACGGGCCGGACCTGAAGATTCCTCTGCACGAAGTCACTTTGAAGGCGCCGCTGCCCTGTCCTGGCAAGCTGATGTGTCTGGCAGGCAACTATGCCAGCCATATCGAGGAAGGGGGCGGCTCCTACATCGGCAAGGAGAAGATGATCCCGCGTTTTTTCATCAAGCCCAGTTCATCGGTGACGGCAACGAAGCAGCCGATCCGGATTCCGCCGTCGACCGGTTTCGCTGACTGGGAGTTGGAGCTGGCGGTGGTGGTTGGGAAACGCGGCCGCGACCTCACGCCGGAACAGGCGGAAGCGCACATCATGGGCTACACGATATTCAATGACATATCGGCGCGGGAGCTGACGTTCCGCAATCAGCTGGCGGAGCAGGAAGGAGACTGGTTCTTCGACTGGCTGGTGGGCAAGTGGCTGGACACCTTTGCGCCGATGGGGCCGTGGATCACGACGCGGGACGAGGTCCCCCGCGCCGATCAGTTACGCATGCGCCTGTGGCACAACGACACCCTACAGCAGGACGCGAACTCCGGACAGATGATCTTTTCACCGGCGGAGGCGCTCTCCTTCGTTTCGCAATTCGTAACGCTGGAGCCGGGCGATCTGCTTAGCACGGGCACACCGGCGGGCGTCGGCCATGCCAAGAAAGTCCGGCTGGAGCCGGGCGACCGGATCAAGGGTGAGATCGAAGGGCTGGGCGTGCTGGAGAACACGGTGGAGGCCATTTGAAACGACCGGGAAGGACCCGAAGCCTGGCGCGAAGCGGGTTGGCAGGTAGATGAAAAAGGGAGGCATTCCATGCCTTGCAGCTGCTGTGGACAACCGGAATCTGGCGATTACGAAGGGATGTTCGATGCGGATTGGGCAGGCAGAGAAGCCGACGCATACATTCGTAATGGGCTCGAAACGCGCGCCAAGCGGCTCATTGCCTATCTTGAGGAAAATAGTGACGGGCCGATGCGGGTGTTGGAAGTCGGCAGCGGAGCGGGTGGCGTGCACCACGAGCTGCTTCGTCGCGGCCTTGTCGAAAGCGTGGTCGCGGTCGAAGCCTCATCTGCATATATCAAGGCGGCGCAAGAGATTGGCGCCAGGCTCGGTCAGGAGAGCCAGGTTCAATATATGCACGGCGACTTCACCAGCGCGGCCGCGCTGGTCGAGCCGGCAGACGCGGTGATCCTTGACCGTGTGATCTGCTGTTATCCCCATTTGAAGCAGCTGCTGGGGGCCTCCGCAAGCAAGGCGGAGCGGTTCCTGGCGCTGAGCTATCCTCGTGAGAATTGGTGGGTGCGCCTGGCATTCGGGCTGTTCAATTTGTACCTCAAGATAAAACGCAAGGATTTTCGGACATTTGTGCATCCCCACCGAGAGGTACATCTGATCGCAGAAGGGGATGGGTTGGAGCCGGTTCACGCGGCAACGGAAGGGATGTGGCAGATCACAGTGTTTGAACGGGTTGGATCGGGTTCTGCGGCGTAGGTCAAACTCCTTTTATCGCCTCTTACAGACTACAGATGACCTTGGGCCTGGGCCGCGATATCGAGGCCCACGAGGTCGCTCCATGCTTGCAGCAGCCGTTTGGTGACAGGGCCGACTGCGCCGTCGCCGACTGGAAGGCCGTTGAACTTTGTGGCGGGCATGATGCAATAGGGCGTGCTGGTGAAGAATGCCTCGTCGGCAGTGTAAATGTCGTACGGTTGAAAGTCCGTGATCTGCGTGGGAATGCCCTGCGTTTGGGCCAGTTCGAGGACGGTTTCGCGGGAGACGCCGGCGAGAGCGCCGCGGGCGTGCGGGGTCTTGAGGAGACCGTCAGCCCAGATGAAGAAGTTGCCGCCCTTGTTTTCAGTGACATTGCCGTCGGTATCGAGGATAATGCTCTGCGCCTGCGGGTCG
Source organism: Caldilineaceae bacterium (assembly GCA_022824025.1). Lineage (GTDB taxonomy): Bacteria > Chloroflexota > Anaerolineae > Caldilineales > Caldilineaceae > Bin5. Next base: position 72,486 of record JAJEBF010000014.1, on the reverse strand, counting down.
ACGAGCTTGACTTCGGCTTCCGCCAAGGTGTAGGCAAGGCGGCTGCGATTCTTGATGCGGGCATCCAGCGACTGGGTGGGGACGGCGCGGCTGAAGGGCGTGACGGCATGGCAGCCTTCGGTGTAGAAGCCGGCCCAGTCCTTCAGAATCATCGGCGCAGTGTTGATGATGACGGTGGCGGGGGAGCGTTGCAGGGTGGGGTCGGCGGCGGCCGCGCCCATCCCGCGCGAGATGTTGTGCACGATCCAGACATCTTCGTGCGGGGGCACGTGCGGCAGGTTCGATTCCAGCACCTGCAGCGTGATGGCGGTCATCTCCTCAGGAGAGTGCCCGGGATTGATGCGGCTGACCTTGAGCGATTTGTAGAGGCGCCTGATGTGATTGTCCAATTTGAACGGTCTGTGACCGAAGGTGCGGGTTGATTCGGTCACGGTATCGCCGAGGGTGACAGCGGTGTCAAAGACCGAGATTTTGGCTTGGTCCGGCGGCAGCATCTCTCCGTTGAGGTAGACCAGGTGTTTGTCGGCATCGTGTTCCATAGGTCCCACTCCTGAATTGCGTTTGGCGCCAGATTGAAGACAGCGAGGCCGGCGCCGGCCTCGCTGTCTCTTTTTGTTCTTACGCCGCCAGGGCGGAGAGAATCCAGATCCGCTCAGATGGTGAGAAGAGCCGGCCGTTTCGTTCGCCGCGGCGGTCTGTTCAGTCTATTCATTGATAAACCACTGCGCCGGGATGGTCGGTGTCCATTCACCGGAGATCGACCATGTTACCACATTGCGCAGGCGGTTATGCACGTTGGTCAGCTGGCCGAACTTGGGATCGTCGACCACGAGGCCGATCGACCAGATGTTGTCCATGTGGATTTCGAAGACTTCCCGCATGAGAGCGTTGCGCGTATCCTCGTCGGGTTCGCCGAGGATCTGGTCGCGCAGCACACGCAGCCGCTTCACATCTTCCGGCGGCTCCGCGCCCTGCTCGCCGTTGGTATCGAGCCAGGCAGCCCAGTCGGGCGCCCACTGCCAGCCGCGCATCGCGAAGGTATTGGAGTTCAGAGTCGGATGGACGGGGCCGCCGCCGAAGTGGCCGCCGCGTGCGGACACGTCGTGCTCGCCGGTGTTGTGGCGCGTGCCCCAGAGCTGACCCGCCTCGGGGGTCACGGTGGCGTTGATGCCGACCTCTGCCCAGTACCCTTTGACCAGTTCCATCAGTTCTGGCGTTTCGGAAGGCCAGGCCGTTGTGGCCGAGATGATGATGAGCAGCTCGTTGCCGCTCGGTCCAAGGCGGAAGCCCTGATCGTCGCGTTCGGTGAGGCCGAGGTCATCCAGCATCTGGTTGGCCATGTCGGGGTCGAACTGGGTCCAGGACTGGAAGAGCTCGTCTTCGCCGTGATAGGGAGGCCCGCGCAGGGGCGCGATCTGTGAGGCGAATACGCCGCCCTTGTAGATCAACTTGATAATCTCTTCGCGGTCGATCGCGACGGATAGGGCGCGGCGGAAGTTCTTGTCGTTGTAGAGCTGGTGCTTGTCCTCATCCTCGGTCGTGTAGTTGAACATGATATTGCCGTAGGAGTTGGGCATCCAGTTTGCATAGGCAAACCGGAAGTCGCCAGACTCCCGGTTTTCGGAGAGAACTGGGATATTGGCGGTGCCCAGCCCGCGCACGAAGTCGAGTTCACCGGCGATGGTCTTGAGCAACGCGGCTTCGGCGTCGGCGACGCGGATTTCATGGACCTCGTCGATATAGGGCAGCTGATTGCCAGCCGTGTCCACTTTCCAGAAGTAGGGGTTGCGGACGTAAACCTCGACCGGATTGGGCGGCACGGTGGTCGGGAGCCAGGCTGCCAGGCTCGGTTTCTCGGCGTTGACCGAGTTGTTTTTCTGCCCGAAGAGGTCCATCCAGTTGTCGAAGCCGCCATCGCTCATCATGGCTTCGATTTCGGACTGGTCGACGTAGTCGGGATGGAACTGGGAGAGGTAGTGTTTGGGGCTTGTCGTGGGCCCGCGACGCGGTCCGCCCCAACTACCGAGGTAGGTTGGGAAGAGCGCATAGGGCTCGGCGAAGGAGAACTGTACGGTGAAGTCGTCAATCATGGCGACCTGGGCCATTTCTCCGCCGCGGCTGAGCAGGGTGGAGGGCGAGGGTGTCAGGTCCTCGTTGAGGATGATATCATCCCACCAGAACAGAACGTCGTTGGCGGTGAAAGGTTCGCCGTCACTCCACTTGATGCCCTTGCGCAGGTTGATGGTGAGCTCGGTGTGGTCATCGTTCCAGGCCCAGCTTTCGGCCACGTTGGGAACGATCACGCCTTTGGGATTGTGTAGCGTGAGCGGCTCATCGACCCACCAGCCCATTTCGCCCATAGCCCGCTGGCCGCTGACGGTTTTGCGCAACTCGCCGCCGAACTTGCCGACAGCTTCTTCGGGCTTGATGACGATGGGATTGATCGGGAGCCGTTCTTCGACTGGCGGCAGTGCGCCGCTGGCGACCATCTCGGCCAGCATTGGGGCTTCCTGGTAGGATTCGATGCCCCCGGCGTCAGCCGGCGTGTTATAGACTTCGCTCTGGACTTCGCGTTCGCCTGCTCCGGCGGGCGGGTCGGTCAGAACGGGGCCGGTGATCGCGGCCGCTTCTGAGGAGGACTCGTCCGCAGCGGGCGCGGATTCCTGGGCGGCAGGTTCGGCATCTTCGCTGGCGGCGGGCGCGTCAGCGGAGCCGCAGGCCGCCAACAGGAGGGAAAGAATGATCAGGATTGGCACAATCCTGGAAGCGCTCCTGGCCATCCTTGCACGGGTGGCCTTGCCGCGTCGATGTACAAACAGTTTACGTGGATCCACAGTTTTGCTCCTCTGATTTTGCACTGCACGGTTACGAGAACTGGCCAATATGAGAGAAACGCACCTCCTTTCGGCGTTCAGTGAAGGCTGTACCTGGTTGTGAACTGAAACAGTTTGGGCGCAGGGCCCTGGCTGATACTGGCAAAGAAGCTGGAAGAGCTCATTGCAGAGCGTTGCGTACACCTTGCAGGTCGAGGTCGTCGGCAAAGTGACAGCGCACATAGTGGGGCTGGCTCCCGTTCGCGCCGGCCAGGTCGATCAGTTGGGGCTCTTCCTCACGGCAGATGTCCTGAACATAGGGGCAGCGAGGATGGAACGTGCAGCCGGTGGGCACATTGGAGGGATCGGCTACATCTCCCTCCAGGATGATCCGCTCACGCCGCCGCCCCGCTTTGCCGGTTTCGACGACAGGCACGGCGGACAACAGGGCTTCGGTATAGGGATGGCGGGGCCGGCTGAAGATGGATTCAGTTCGCCCCAGCTCAACGATCTGCCCTACGTACATTACGGAGACGCGATCGCTCAGGTATTCGACGACCGACAGGTTGTGCGTGATGAACAGGTAGGTGAGATGGAGCTCGGATTGTAGCTCTTTGAGCAGGCTCAGAATCTGGGCCTGCACGGAGACATCCAACGCGGACACCGGTTCGTCGGCGACGACGAAATCGGGATCGAGCGCGAGGGCGCGGGCGATGGCGATGCGCTGGCGCTGGCCGCCGCTGAAGGCATGGGGGTAGCGCCGCATGTATGTCGGGTCCAGGCGGACGCTGCGCAGGAGCTGGGCGACCTTCTCTTCCAGTTCACGGCGGTTGGTGATCAGTTTCCGGGTGATGAAGGGTTCGCCGATGATTTCAAGGACGGTGAGTCTTGGGTTAAGGGAAGAAAAGGGATCCTGGAAGATCATTCCCATGTGCTGCTGCACTGCCCGCAGATCCTGTTTGGCGAGCGTGGTGATTTCGAACTCTTCGCCATCGCGTTTGCGGAAGAGGACAGAGCCGCCGGAGGGTTCGATCGCTCTCATGACGCAGCGTCCGGTGGTTGTCTTGCCGCAGCCGCTTTCGCCCACCAGGGCGAGCGTCTCGCCGCGGGCAACATGAAAGCTAACGTCGTCCACCGCCTTTACTTCGCCGACCTGGCGGCGGAAAAAGCCGCGCAGGATTGGGAAGTACTTGCGCAGGTCGGTCACTTCGAGGACGTTGTCGGAGGAATTGGCCTGGCTGACACCGGCCTGGCGATGTGAAGGATTGGGGGACGAGGCGTCCGATCCGGCATTCAGGTTGTTTGCGGCAGCGTCTGCTTGCGCCATGTTCTCAGTCCTGGACATAGAGATGGCAGCGAACGCGATGCCCACCGGCAAGCTCGATTTGGGGCGGCAGGTCGACATCGCAGACATCGGGAATGAACTCCGGGCAGCGTGGATGGAATGGGCAGCCGGTGGGCCGCCGGTAGGGGCTGGGCACTGAGCCGGAGATGGGGTCAAGCTCCTGTGTGTGGCCTTCGCCGAGCTCCGGAACCGAGCGGAGCAGGCCCACGGTGTAGGGATGTTTGGGGTCGCGGAAGATGACATCGGCGGGCGCGCTTTCCACATCTTTGCCCAGATACATGATCATCACGCGATCGCACAGTTCGGAGATGACGGCCAGGTCGTGGGTGATGACGATCAGCGCCATGCCCATGTCGCGTTGCAGGTCTTTCATCAGCTCCAATACCTGGGCCTGGATGGTCACGTCGACTGCGGTGGTGGGTTCGTCGGCGATGAGAAGCGCGGGATGGCAGGAAAGGGCCATGGCGATCATGGCCCGCTGGCGCATGCCGCCGCTGAGGGCGAACGGGTAGGCGTCGATGGTCTGCTCGGGCTGGGGCATTCCCACTCTGCGCAGCATTTCGACGGCGCGCTCGCGCGCCTCGTTCTGGCTGCATTCCTGGTGGAGGCGGATGACCTCGGTAATCTGATTGCCAATGGTGTAGACCATGCTGAATGCGGCCATCGGCTCCTGGAAGACCATGGCGATTTCACCGCCGCGGATTTGGCGGATCTGCTGGCCTCGGTCATCCAGTTGCACAAGATCGACAGAGTCGCCGTTCTGGAAGAGATTGATGGCGCCGGTGACGATTTTGCCGTTCTTTGGAACGATGCGCAGGATGGACTGGGCGGTAACGCTTTTACCGCAGCCGCTTTCGCCGGCGATGCCGAGCGCCTCGCCGGCATGTATATCGAAAGAAACGCCGTCGACGGCCTCGAGGATGCCCTCCTGGGAGAAGAAGTGCGTGGCCAGGTTGTCTACGCTGAGCAGGAGCGGTGTCTGGGACATGGGACGGTTTCGCGGGCGGCCTAGATTGACGAATAGGGATCGGCGGCGTCACGGAGCCCGTCGCCGACGAAGTTGAAACAGAGTATGGCGATGATGACGAACAGCCCCGGAGACAGGAGCCAGGGCGAGTCGGCAAGAACGATAATTCGCTGCGCGTCCTTGAGAAGGACGCCCCAGCTGATGGCGGGATTCTGCAAACCCAGGCCGATGAAGCTGAGGGCGGTCTCGCCCAGAATCATGCCCGGGACGCTGAGCGTGAGCGAAGCGATAATGTGGCTGGTGAAGGAGGGCAGCATGTGTTTGAAGATGACGCGCGCCTCGTTGGAGCCGTTGAGCTGGGCGGCCATGACGTATTCCTCCTCGCGCAGGGACATGAATTTGCCGCGCACGACGCGGGCCAGGCCTGTCCAGCCGACGAGCGAAAGGATGACAACGATGCCGAAGTAGATTTGCACGACTGTCCAGGTTGGGGGCAGGGCCACGCTCAGGGCCATCCAGAGGGGGAGGGTGGGAATAGAGCGCAGGAACTCGATGATGCGCTGGATGACCAGGTCGGTGACACCGCCAAAGTAACCGGAGACGCCCCCCATGATGACGCCGATCACGAAGCTGATGGCGATGCCAAGCAGGCCGACGGAGAGCGAGATGCGTCCGCCGAAGATGATGCGGGAGAGCAGGTCGCGGCCCATTTTGTCGGTTCCGATGAGGAAGAGGGTGCCTTCGTCAACGCCGACCAGGTGAAGGTTGCCTTCGAAGAGGCCCCACAGCTCATAGGGGTCGCCGCGCACGAACAGCTTGACAGGGTATTTCTGCGTTTTATCCAGTTCCCAGGTTGTCCTGAAGGTATTTTCGTCCATTTTGGAGGTCATGCCGTAAACAAAGGGGCGCAGCTGGAATTTCCCTTCGTCAAAGAAACGAAGCCTTTGCGGCGGCATGAACATGTAATCGGTGTCGTGGTTGGCCGGGTCGTAAGGTGAGAGAAACTCGGCAAAGGCGGCGAACAGGTAGAAGATCGCGATTACGACCAGGGAGATGACAGCGACTTTGTGCCGCACGAATTTCCAGCGGATCAGTTGCCATTGGGTTGCAACCGAAAGGTCTTCTTCTTCGGCGTTCAGCGTGGCATTGCCCGGCTGGACTCTTTCTTCGATTGCGGTCATAGCAGATTTACCAGTCTCTCAGGGCGGCGCTCACCGTCGGTTGGAGAGGCGCGCTCCGTTCAAATCAGTTCTCAGATGGCGCCGCGAATGCGCGGGTCGAGCCATGCCAGCACGATATCGGAGAGCAGCGTGCCGACCAAAGTAAGCGTACTCAGAATCATGACCACACTTCCGGCCAGGAACATGTCCTGGTTGAGGAGCGCGCCAACGAAGAGAGGCGCGACCGTCGGCAGACCCAGAACGAGAGAGGCGAGAAGCTCGCCGTTGACCAGTGTGGGCAGCGTCCAGCCGATGGTGCTGGCGACCGGATTCATGGCGATGCGGAAGGGATATTTGACGAGAAGCTTGCCCTCGGAAAGCCCTTTGGAACGGGCCACCATGACGTAAGGACGCTCGAGTTCGTCCAGGAGGTTGGCGCGCATCACGCGAATCAGGCCGGCTGTGCCGGCTGTGCCGACGACTAGCGCGGGCAGCCAGAGATGTTTCAGGAGATCGATGAATTTGGCTAAGCTCCAGGGCGCGACCAGGTATTCGTCTGAAAAGAGGCCGACCGCGACATTGCCGGTCGCGACGAAATAGTACCAGAGGATCAGGAGCGCGAGCAGAAAATTGGGCGTGGCCAGGCCGACAAATCCAATCAGGGTGAACAGATAGTCGCCGATGGAATACTGGCGCGTGGCGGAGTAGAGGCCGATCGGGATGGCCAGCGCGTAGGCAAGCAGGAAGGAAGCGACAGAGATGGCCATACTCCAGGGCAGACGGTCGGCGATCAGTTTGCTGACGGGCTGGTTCCATTCAAGCGAGCGGCCGAGGTTGCCCTGAAGGATATTGCCAAGCCAGCGGAAGTAGCGGACATAAGTGGGCGCGTCCAGGCCGTACCGCTTGCGCAGGGATTCGATTTCGGCCGGGTCGACTGCCTCCTGCTGCTGCAACAGCTGGTTCACGTAGGCGTCCATGAAATCGCCCGGTGGCGCCTCTATTATGGCAAAGGAGATGACGGAGACCACCATCAGCGTGGGGACCATCAGCAGGATACGGCGGAGAATGAATGACCACATGTTGGCGATTGACCGGGTATCAGATCTTTTGCAGTGCAGCCAGGTAGATTGACGAGGGCGCCAGGCCTGTGCCGCTGCCCTCGTGGCTCGAATAGTAGGAGAGCAGAGCTCGGTCCGGGCCCAGTGCGACGAAACCGGGATATGAGTTGTCTCCGCCGCTGGGCAGGATGGCGATCTCGTTCAGCTGGTCGTCAGCCAGCTCGTACAGGGCAGTGACCGGCCCGTCTTCGGTATGTTTGCGACCGCCGACCAGGGTCACGCCGCCCCAGCGGGTCAGAAGGGGGCCGCCGATGTGGCGGTCCAGCTCGGCGCAGGTCCACTCGGTATAGGGCGGGCGCGCGCGGCAGAGCTGGGCGGGCCGGCCTCCGGCGCGGGCAAGGGCCAGCAGGCCGTCGTCTTGTTCGAAGAGCAGGGCGGTCTCATCGCCGTAGGCGGGTTGAATCAGGCTTAGCGGCGTCCAGGCCAGTCCGTCCCGGCTGTGCAGCAGCCAGGACTCCATCCATTGGGGCGGCTCGTCGCGACGGGCAAGCACGTCGAAGTTGCGGATACGGCGTCCGTTGAGATAGGCCGTGCCATTATGCGCGGCAGCCCGCCAGATGTAATGGCCGTGGGTGCCGTCCAACATGCGCGGGCCGTGCCACTCTTCGCCGTCACTGCTCCAGACGCAGAAACCAAGATGATCGTTGACATTCCTATCCTCGGAACTGTCGGTGTTTACCCACCAGGTCCCGGAGTACACGAAGAGTTTGCCGTCAAAGACGAGAAAGTGCGGGTCGCGAACGTCGCGGTTGGCGACGTTGAAGGCGTGTACCGGCTGCCATTCCATGCCGTCGTCGCTTGACATGACGACGATGCGCGACGAGGTAAAGAGCATGTGGCCGTCGGGGCAGCTTCGGTAAGTCAGATAGAGGCGATCACGAAAACGGCACAGGTCGGTGAAGGCGTTGTGCATGCCGTCATTGATCAGTTGGCGTACAGAGTTTACTCGGACAGAGGGCACGGAGGCGGCTCTCGTGGAAGGGCGCAAGCAGAGTCTGGGGACTGCGGCCGACTGTTTGGGCAGTCAGTGTCAGAATTATAGGGAAGAATGGCGGATTGTCAAACGCGCTGATTCGGAGGGGGATTTCGGACCAACGTGGGCGATGTAGTCTGGACGGCGATTGGGGGGGCGGGCGGCGGGATCTGGAAGGAGGTGGGGAACTGCTGTGGATTGTGGATGGTAGGAGGCAGGACGGGGACGCGCCGTGGGGCAGGTAAATGAGGCAGCGACGGGGAGGGCGCCCACAAGGATCGCCCCTACAGTGGGCGGCGCGGGGTACTTGCCGCGGGGCAACGATGAAGCGGACGGGGCAATACGGGCACAGGTTACTGGCTGCATCTGGGGATCCACGAAGAGGCCTGCAGTAGGCTCATCCTGACTACCGCGGCGCGGGACTGCAGGTTCGAAATTCAGGGCCTTGCGTCCGAAAAAAGGATATACTATAATTTCCCCACCAGTCGTTTGAGGGTGACACTTGCAGTGGAGGCAGGTTGCTTCGCTTTTGGAGATTGTACCAGTCCTGTGACGTTGCCCCGGGTCGTCTGGGCGCTGATGCGGCACTGAATTGCGATTGGCAGCCGAGGGCTTCAGGCTCGTTCGCTTAGGACCAACAGGGCGTTCACACGACTCAGTGGGAATCCGGATACGCGGCGTAGATATCAGTGGTGACCAGTGCAGGGAGAAGAGAATCGAACTATGGACGAGAACCGCCGCAAGGAGATCCTTTCACAGGGACGGCCAGGGCGGTACTGGCCCGCAGAGCCGATGTTGGGCGGGTGGTATACGGAGGAAGAGGTCGAAGCGGCCACCAAGGCAATTCGCGACTCGATGGACCCCACCACGGTGGGGTTCGGTTTCATCTGCCCTGAAATCGTTGACTTTGAAGAAGCCTTTGCGCGGTATTGCGGCGCAGGTGAGGCAGTTTCGATCAACGGCGCAGGAACTGGACTGGACATGGCCATCATGTGCCTGGACCTGGAGCCGGGGGATGAAGTGATCGTGCCGGCAATCAACTTTCGAGCGGCGGCGATGGCGGTGGTTGGACAGCGGGGCAAGGTCGTCTGGAGTGAGGTCGATCGACGCACATTTAACATGGACCCTGCGGACGTGGAGAGGCGTATCACGCCGCGCACGCGGGCCATTTTCCCCGTGCACATGAACGGGCTTTCAGCGCCGATGGATGAGTTGCTGGAGCTTGCTGAACGCCGCCCCCACCCCAAACACGGCCCTTTGAAGGTGATTGGAGACGCGGCGCGTGCAGGCGCGGGCGGGTACAAGGGGACAAAGATAGGCGCCAAGGGGTGGATGACGGTCTTCAGTTTCCACACCATGAAGTTGATGACGACACTGGGCGAGGGCGGCGCGATCACCACGAACGATGCGGAAGCCGCGCGACGGCTGCGGGGCATACGGCAGTTCGGTGGAGCCCACGACGGATGGGGAACGAACTACAAGCTGACCAAGGTGCAGGCAGCAGTCGGCCTGGTGCAGCTGCGGCGTTTGGACGATATGACGGCACAGCGTGTGCAGGCGGCCAAGAGACGGAACCTGATGTTGCAAGGCATCCCGGAATTGACGCTGCCCTACGAACCAGAGGGATATGAACATACCTACTATCTCTATACGATGCTGGTCCCGCGGGGATGGGCGGGGGAGAAGCGCGACCGCTTGTTGCAAGTGATGGAGAAGGAGTACGGGGTGGGTTGCGGTGTGTACAACCGGCCGGTGTACGAGGATTCCGGGTACTTGCGCAGGCAGACTGCGGGCCAGAAACTCCCAATTTCGGACGAACTCAGCGCGCGATTGTTTTGCATGGCTTTGCATCCGCTCATGACCGGAGAGGAGCAGGAGTACATGGCGGCTGCGCTGTGGGCCGCGGTCGAGCGGATACGCAGCGAGGGATGAACGAATTGGGCGCTTTTCTACCTGAATGGAAAGGAGGTGAAAAGGGGAACAACGTGTTACGTGATTGCCGTGAAAATCATTTCTCGTTTCAGGAAGACCTTGGCCAGATCGCGGCGAAGGGCTCACGAGTGTACAGGAGACGATAAGATGAACGGAAAGAGATTCACGCGGCGCGATTTTCTCAAGGGCGCGACCGTTGGCGCGGCCGGCGTAGCCATGGCGGCCTGTATCCCGGCCGAAACAGCGGCGCCTGCCAGCGACATGCCGGCGGCAGAAGGCGTAACGCTGCGATTCATGTCGCGACCGCACTCTCAGCTGGCGCAAGAGGTTTTCCCCGACCTGATTGCCGACAATTTTACTGCGAACACGGATCCCCCTATCAATGTCAATGTAGAAACGGCCGCGAGCGGCTGGGCAGACAAGCTGGTGACCTCGATGATCGCCGGTGATGCTGTGGACATTTTCCAGGCCTGGCCTGACATTTTCTACGTCTGGGTAGCCAAGGACCTGATCTTGGATATTCAGCCCTATGTCGACCGCGACCTGACCCAGGCCGATCTTGACGATTTCATTGAAGCGCAGTGGACAAGGTTGCGCATTCGCGGCATTCGCGTGGGCATGCCCAAATACATCGACGTACGCTGCATGGCGTACAACAAAGACCTGTTCGACGAATACGGCGTCGCGTATCCTTCCAACTTCGGCGCAGACTGGGACTGGCAGGAGTTTACCGCGATGGCGGAGGCGCTCACGCAGGACAAGGACGGTGACGGGGCCATCGACCTCTGGGGCAGCCGAATTGTCCCCACCTCGTCGGCGGAATTCTTTGGCTGGCTGCGCGCGTTTGGCGGCGATTATGTCAATCCGAACGACGACACCGACTGCTGGCTGGATGAGCCGGCTTCGCAGGAAGCCATGAACTGGGTGTTTGAAAACATGTGGGTGAAGGAGCCGAATCCCTTTATCCGACCGGAAGACGTGAGCGGCACCTACGACGACTTTGTGTCCGGCCGGGTGGCAATACCCTGGTTCAATGTGCGGCCGGCGCAGCAGGCGGAGCAGGTCGGCCAGGAGATAAACTGGGACTACGCGCACGTGCCCAGCGGACCTGTGCGGCGAGACGCCTTGGGCGATGCTGACGCATGGTCGATTTGGAACGGCAGCAGCCATCCTGACGAAGCATGGCATTTCATCAACTTCCTGTCGGGCCCTGTGTTCCAGGAGCTGGGCACGCTTCGCTCTGAGGGCTCCCTGCCGATCCGCAAGTCGCTGATGAATAAAGCCGTAGATGTATACCGCGAGGAGTTTCCTGCGGTGGCGGACAAGCATCTCGAGATCATCCCTGAGATGATGGAGATGGGCTATCTTGAAAACGTGATCTGGTTCAAGGACAACGCTGCCGCGTTTGAGTTGATCGGCCCGGCCATGGAGAGGATATTCAATTTGGGCGATGCCGATCCGAGCTTGATGATCGAGGTTTGCGCGGAAGTGGAGGCCTACCAGGCGAGCCTGGAATAACATACAACGGGATGGCAAGAGTGGGGGGAGGGAGAGGCTCTTTCTCCTCACTCTTTTGCATTCCGCTCTCGAATGGGGAGGAATCATGGCGCAAGCAGTGTCCGGAAATTCGCCGGCGCGCGGCCGGTTTGCCCTGTCGCCGCAGGCGCGTATCAACATCGCAGGCTATCTGTTCATCACTCCTTGGATTCTCAAATTCCTGACGCTCAACGCGGGGGCAATGATCGTCTCGCTTGGGATCAGCCTGTTCAAGACGGACTTTTTCACGACATTTGATTTCATTGGGTTCGACAACTACACACGGTTGTTCCGCGATCCTCTCTTCTGGAAGAGCCTGACGGTCACCGCGTACTATGCGTTTGGCATGGTCCCGCTGGCGCTCGTTTTTTCGCTGGTGATTGCGCTCTTTCTGAATCAGAATGTGAAGTTTCAGGGTGTGTATCGCGTTGTCTATTACCTGCCGTCAATCGTATCGGGGGTTGCGGTGGCCATACTGTGGAAGTATCTGCTTCAGCCGCGCTGGGGATTGATCAACCAGGGGCTTGCTCTCCTCGGCATCGAAGGGCCGAAGTGGCTTTTTTCCACGACATGGGCGATGCCGGCCTTTATCCTGATGGGAGTCTGGGCTGCGGGCGGGAACATGCTGCTCTATCTGGCCGGGCTACAGGGGATCCCGACCGATCTGTACCATGCGGCTTCAATAGACGGGGCAAATGCCTGGCACCGCTTCTGGCGGATCACTCTGCCGATGTTGACGCCGACAATTTACTTCAACCTGATTATCAGTATCATCGGCGCATGGCAGATCTTCACGCAGTCATACATTATCACGGCGGGGGGACCCGATAATTCGACACTAACGATGGTTCTATTGCTGTACCGCAAGGGTTTCCAGCAGTTTCACTTTGGATACGCTTCGGCCATTGCCTGGGTGCTCTTTACGATTGTGATGCTCTTTACTGTGTTGATCGTGCGCAGCTCTGAGGCGTGGGTGTTCTATGCGGGAGAGGTCAGAGGATGATCAGGGGACAGTCGCTGCCGTCCATACACAGGGGTAGAGGCCGCTACCGGGTGGAGCATATTTCGGGGCGCGTCGTCCTGTATCTGGTGATCACGGCGGGGGCCTTCATCTTTTCCACGCCCTTGTTGTGGATGATCTCCACCTCCTTGAAATCGCCTGAACTGATCAACCGTATTCCGATCGTCTGGATTCCGCCGGAGTTGCGCTGGGCGAACTACATAGATCCCTGGGTGGAGATGCCGTTCCTGCTCTTCTACTGGAACACAATCTTCATCACAGTAACAAATACCGCCATCATACTGATTACGAACTCACTGGTGGCCTTTGGTTTTGCGCGCATCCCGTTCAAGGGCCGCACGATCATCTTCTTTGTCCTGCTGGCAACGATGATGCTGCCGCCGCAGGTGACAATGATTCCGACATATCTCTTCTGGAGCCGTCTGCGCCTGGTCAACACATTTTGGCCGATTATGGCGCCGGAATGGCTGTCAGCGGCCTATGATGTCTTCTTGATGCGGCAGTTCTATATGACGATTTCGACCGACCTGGATGAGGCGGCGCGAATCGATGGTTGCAGCTGGTTTGGCATTTACCGCCATATCATCCTACCTCTGTCCAAGCCGGTGATCGGCGTCCTGGCGATCCTGAATTTCTCCTTCAACTGGAACAACTTCATCACTCCCTTGATCTATCTGAATGATTCCAGGCTATTTCCCATTGCGCTGGGTCTGCGTCTGTTCGAAACTCAGATGGGGGGAGGCGACACCTATGTCAGATTGGGCCCGCTGATGGCCATGACGCTTGTGTCGATCATCCCGCTGATGGCCGCTTTTTTCATTGCCCAGCGCTACTTCATTCAGGGGATCGTGATCACCGGGATCAAGGGCTAGGACGCGGAATGGTCACCGCCGCCAGGCGGTCCGGACCGGGTCTCTCCAAGTGAATCGGTATTCGGCCTCTGCAGGACCTGTTTGCTTTTCCCTATCCGCTCCATATATAATTTCAACCGCCCCGCGAACTACCGGCCCGCCGGCAGACAGGCAGGATTGACGGCGATCTGGTCGATTCTATCTTTTGCTGAGATTCGCGCCTGAGACGGTCGAATATCTTCCCACTCCGATAGCATCACTGGTGATCGAGGCTGCGCCGGGCGTCCATGTTGAGGCTTGGGAGTGCCGCCCGTATTTGGCAGAGGCGATCGCGGCGCCTCCCGAAATGTCTGCAGGTAAATGCCAGGACGATGCGGCCGGGTCGGAACAGGGTCTTATCCTTCGAAGCGGGAGAGAGGGGAAAGACGCAGCACAGTCTGCGTTTCTTCACGAACAATCGGGACAGGAAAATATGCCAGACATTGTGGTTGATCCAGCCGACATCGAGTTTTTCCAGGAAAATGGATTCATTCAGTATCACGACTTCCTTTCGCAGGAGCAGCTCTCCTCGCTGCGGCAGGCCTTGGACAGCGCAGTCGCCTCCGAGCGCGAACGCATTCGCGGAGCGGAGCAAGGCGGCCGATTCTCCGAAGAATATGAGCGCGTCTTCAACCAGATGGTCAACCTGTGGACCGATTTCCCCGAGGCGAAGGAGATTGCGCTCGACCCGCGCCTGGCCGAATACGCACGGCAGTTGAGCCGTTGCCGGCACGTGCGCATTTACCATGACCATGCGATGATCAAACCAGGGGGACAGGAGAGCAAACAGACCAACTGGCACCAGGACGCCCCATACTGGCCGATGGACCCCGTCGGCGCGCTGTCAGCATGGATCGCGGTGGACGATGTCAACGTCGAAAACGGCTGTCTGCACTTCGTGCCCGGCACGCACAAATACGGCAGGCTGGACCCAATCAGCCTGACCGACGAGGGCGACAGCGTGGTCGATCGTTTCAAGGAACAGGGCTACGACGCGCCCCAGCCGAAGGCGATGCCGATGCGCGCAGGAGGCGTTACCTTTCACCACGGATGCACGTTTCACTACGCCGGCCCCAACCGCACGAAAAAGCCGCGGCGGGCCTTCGCCATCATCTACATCCCGGACTACACGCGCTTTACCGGAGGCAAGGACCCGGCAGGGGCGGAAGAAGAGATGGAGGTTGGCGGCCCCTGGGAACACGAGTTTCATCCGATTGTCGCGGGACGATGACAGTCGCAGGCGTTCAGGATCCACCTTGGAACCTCTCGGAATGACAGACAGGGAGGAAGATGAGCCCTTCCCTTTGCCTTGATTGCTGAAGGAGGCGTTGCCGTCTGATAGACCGTTTTCCGGCCGGTGCGCTGAGGCGAAGATCGATGAACGCTCCGCAGGACGCCGGTTTCGTTTGGTTCGCACAGGGAAAGACACTACGGCTCTGAGCGAAAACGATGATGGGCTCCTGTAGGCGTCAAACGAGGGGGCTGGTATGCAAGGCGTTCGCCCCGGTTTCCCAACGGTGAAGAGGAGAATGGAGCATTCCGAGGAAGGGCCGCAAGCCTGCAGGCTGTTTCGCTTGGAATAGAGGGCGTCATTTTGACATTTAACAGGTTTGTTGCAGGAATTCAAGAAAAAGAGGGAAGACACCATGCAGGAGAAGGGGCTGGTAAAAAAGACGCGTTCCACCGGTCGAGGTCCAACAATCTGGCTGGCGGGGCCGCCGGCAGACCTGGAGGAACTGATGCCGCTGGGCATAGCCGGAATCGTAACCAACACAGTCGTGCTCAATGAATACGCCAAACCGTACGGCAGCGTCATAGCCTTGACAGAGGCATATCTTGAGATGACGGTCAAGCCAGTTGTCATCGAGATTGACGGCCACAGTGTTGAGGAGTTGCTGGCGGTGGGCAAGGTCTTCACAGACATGTCGCCTCAGATCATCCTGAAGATTCCGTGTACGCTGAATGGACTCAAGGCTTTCAGCATTCTCAGGCAAGAGGGGGTCGAGACATTTTGCACGACGGTCTTCTCTCTGAACCAGGCAGCGGCGGTTGCGCAGGCTGGGGTCGACCACATCCTGCCCTTCTGCGATCCGGTACGCGAGATGGGAGGGGACCCGACCAAGCTGATCCGCGAGTGCGCGCGCATGTTCCGCGGCTGGGACGACAGGCCCTACATCATGGCCGCGCTGGTGCGCTCGGTGGAGACGGCGCACGCTGCCTTCCGCGACGGCGCGGACGAACTGGTCACGATGTGGACGGTATACCGGGACATGCTCGATCACCCGCTAACGGACCATTGGAACAAGGTCTTTCTGGATGAATGGGTCGACATGCACGAAAGCGGTCTACTGGCTGGCGTGCCGGTGGAGGAGCATGGCAGCTGAGGGCCGCAGGGTACTGTGATTTGGCGTTGCGCATATGGCATAGATTCGTAGAATGGGGTGGAGAGCCTCCGAAGACAAAGGACAACTGCTGCCAACCGCGGTAACTCAGAGTCAGACTCCAGGAGGGGTATCATGGCAGACATCAGCGCTGAACGGGAGGGTTTGGTCGACGGAATGCCGCGCGATGCGCGCGGAAACTGGCAGCCGGAAGGGGTCAAATTGCCCAATCCGATATTCGCGTGGCCGCCGAAGCCGATGGAGGCGGCCAAGTGGCTTTACAACTATCTGTTTCCGTGGAATTTCATCTATGCGGTCATCGCCGCGCTGACCGTGATCTATCTCCAACCGGAGATGTCTCGGATGACGCGGTTCAGCGCCGACTGGATTCTGTACATTTTCGTGCGCAACCAGGTGATGCTGATCGTCATTGTGAGCGCGTGGCATCTGTGGTTATGGGCGCGCAAGTCACAGGGTTTCCAGCTCAAGTATACGCCGGACTGGATGGCGAAAGGGAAGAAGCAGTTCCTGGGCGGCAACCAGTTGTTTGACAACATCTTCTGGAGCTGTGTCAGCGGGGGCACGATTTGGACGGCCTATGAGGTGGTCACTCTGTGGATGTATGCGAATGAGTATATCCCCTACGTGGACCCGCGAGCCCATCCCGTATACTTTGTCCTTCTACTGGCCGCCATCCCACTGTGGCGGCTGTTTCATTTCTATTGGGTACACCGCTTGCTGCACTGGCCGCCCCTGTACAAGGCGGGGCACTACCTTCATCACCGCAACATAAACGTTGGCCCCTGGTCGGGACTGTCGATGCACCCGATTGAGCACATTCTCTATTTCAGTTGCGCGGCGATCCACTGGATTGTTCCTTCACACCCGATTCACGTGGTGTTGAACCTGCAGCATGCGGGGCTGACGCCGGCGCAGGGCCATGTCGGTTTTGAAGCGGTCATCGTCAACGGCAAGTATAACCTGTCGGCGGCGTCCTATTTTCACCAGTTGCATCACCGCTACTTTGAATGCAACTACGGAGAGCCGGACATGCCGTTTGATTACTGGTTTGGCACGAGCCACGACGGTTCGGACGAAGCGCACGAGGCGATGCGGGCGAAGCGATTCGCTCAGCACAAGATCCGGTCCTCTGCAGCCTAGGCCAGACAGCTGCAATGTCGCGCGACAATTCAAATACTCACTGAGGGAAATTTCAGATGACCCAACCCACGCGAATCGGGATTGTCGGCTCCGGGCACGTAATGCAGGGCTCATACATGCGGCTGATGGAGGGCCTGCGCGCGCGGGGACATTGTGAGGTTGTCATCGCCTGCGATGTCGAAGAGGAGTTGGAGCCGATGTTGAAGGAAAGATTCGGCATTCCCCGGTTCAGCACAAATTACGAGGATGTTGTCGGCGATGATGAAGTCGAGATGGTGATGGTGCTGACGTCGATGTTGGAGCATGGCCCGATCACGCGCGCGGCGTTAGAGGAGGGCAAACACGTACTGGTCGAAAAGCCGATGGCGGTGACGTTGGAGGAGGCAGCCGAGATTGTGGCGCTTGCGCAGCGGAGTCCCGGCTTACTGGTATGCGCGCCGCACGTCGTCCTCAGCGCGACGTACCAGACGATGTGGCGCCACATCCATGGCGGCGATATTGGCAAAGTGTTGATGGCGCGGGCGCGGTACGGTCATTCGGGACCCGATTGGAGGCCGTGGTACTACCTCAAAGGCGGCGGGGCTCTGTTCGACCTGGGCGTCTACAATATCACCTGCCTCACCGGCTGGCTCGGGCCGGCCAAACGGGTGATGGCCATGACGGGCGTGGCGATTCCCCAGCGCCTCGTCGGGGGCAAGATGATGGAAGCGGAAGCCGAAGACAATGCCCACGTGTTAATCGATTGGGGGGATTCGGTCTTTGGCGTTGTTTCGACCGGCTTCACGATGCAGAAGTACCGCAGTCCCGCGCTTGAACTGTATGGCAGCGAGGGCACGCTTCAGATGATGGGAGACGACTGGGACCCCTCCGGCTACGAGTTGTGGCGAAATGACGTTGGCGCATGGCAGGTATATGAAGATACGGACCGGAACTGGCACTGGACCGACGGTATGAATCACATGATCGACTGCATCCGCAACAATAGGACGCCGGATGTCAAGCCGGAACATGCTTACCACGTGCTCGAAATTATGCTCAAGGCGCAGGAATCTGGTCGCGACGGGCAGGAGAAGCTGCTCGAAAGCAGTTTCACGCCGCCGACATTCGAGGAGGGGCGGGAGGAAGTGGCGCCGCACATGGTTCACGACAGGACACAGCGCTGATGAGCTATTCGGCTTCGCCCCGGCCCACTTTCGACGGGCCCGCGCACATTCCTTACGAGACGGTTACGCGCCATCTCTGGGGAGACGATGAGTCGGGGGAGGTGGCGGACTGGATCTACGTGTCGAGCGCGAAGATTCACCAGTTGGTATTCGGCCTGCCGCCCGGCGGGGCCTTCCGTCACTCAGACAGCTATCGCACGATCTTTGCGGCGGATGAAGTGCTGTACGTTCTCAGCGGCGTGATGGCGCTGAGCAACCCTGAAACAGGGGAGGTCCACCGCGTGCAACCGGGAGAGGCAGCGTTTTTCCGGCGGGATACGTGGCATCACGCGTTCAATTTCAGTACAGAGCCGCTGCGAGTCATCGAATTCTTCGCGCCGCCGCCTTCCCAGGGGACCTCGGGATCATACGCGCAGACAAAGCCGAACCTGGATTCGCTCAAGTATGCGCAGGAACAGTGGATGGGACGCTGGCCCGGCGCGCAGGCGGAGGCCGCGGACACCTTCACGATCCGACCTGTGCGCGAGGCGGACCTGCTGTGGCGTCTGGAGGGAGCGAAGCAACAACTGCTGGTTGGGATCCTGGCGGCGACCGAGCATCTGACCGTTGGGAAGATGCAGTTGTTGCCTGGACAGCGCAGCGATGTCGAAATTCATGGCGGAGACGAAAGTCTCTACCTCTTGGAAGGTACATTGAACGTACGGGCGCCCGAAAACGACGGGCCGCGCTGGTTTGAGTTGCGGCCGGGCGACGGCTTTTTCGTGCCTGAGGGCGCGGCGCACCAGTACTACAATATGTCGGACGCGCCGGTTACGTTTCTTTGCGGGGTCGCGCCAAGGTATTCGCCTGGGGCCCCGGAAGTGTTCTCCAATGGCAGAGAGCCCTGACCGCGGGGCCTGCGCAATCGGCCTGGACGTAGGGGGAACCAAGATTGCAGCCGGACTCGTCACCCTCTCTTCGGGCGCGGTTCTTGCCCGGAGGATAGTCCCGACGGAGCCGCGGCGAGGCGGCGAGGCGGTTCTGAAGGACGCTCTAAGCCTTGCCGAAGAGATGGCGGTCGAAGCCGACAGGAAAGAACTGGCTCTACAGGGCATTGGCGTTGGCGTACCGGAGCTTGTTGGTCCGGATGGGCGGATCACCAGTTCCCACACGCTGGACTGGCAGGATGCGCCGGTCGAAGCGGCATTCGCCTCGCTGGCGCCGGCCGTGGTCGAGTCGGATGTGCGGGCGGGGGCGCTGGCTGAGGGGTTGTACGGCGCGGGGCGGCCCTACAGGCTGTTTGTCTACGTGACGGTCGGGACCGGGATTTCGAGTACGCTGGTTCAGGATGGCAGGCCATTTGCGGGCGCGCGCGGCAACGCACTGATCATGGCAAGCAGCCCGTTCACGGTGGAATGCAGTACGTGCGGCACGGTTCTGAATCCAATCCTGGAGGAGTACGCCAGCGGACCGGCGCTGGTTGCGCGGTACAACCGGGAGAGCGGACGGACAGCGGCGCGCGGGGAAGAGGTGACGGCCGCCGCGGAGGCGGGCGACGAGGCGGCGATCGGGATCGTGCGGAGCGCCGGTGAGGCTCTTGGCAACAGTGTCGGTTTTCTGGTCAACGTGATAGACCCAGAGGCGATCGTTGTGGGAGGAGGGTTAGGATCGTCAAGAGGATTGTACTGGGACAGATTTGTTGCCTCTACACGGGCACACATCTGGGCGGAGAACAGCCGTAGCTTACCGATTTTGCCAGCGGCGATGGGCGCCGATTCAGGGTTGGTCGGCGCAGCGGCGACGGTCTTTACCAAGCAAGACGATTCTGCACATTTGTAGCGAGACCCTATTTCGGACCAAGCGTGACCCAGGCGCAGGTCGGCCGAGTTCACGCAAAGGAAAATCTTTCAAGCCTTGTTCTCAGTTCGCAGACCAGGGCACACATTCAGGAGAACACAATGAACAAGCGACTGAATCGACGTGACTTTCTGCGGCTTTCAGCAACGACAGCAGGAACCGGGCTGCTTGCCGCCTGCGTAGCGCCCGCGGCCGCCCCTGCCGACACGGGGGATTCAATGGCCGAGGAGATGATCGAGATCAGGCTGGCCGAAGGCAGTTGGGTCGGCCCGGAAGGAATCGCGTTCTGGACGGATGAAATCATTCCGGCATTTGAAGAAGGCCATCCAGGCATTAGTGTGACATTTGAGAACGCCGAGTCGCCCGACTACGCCGACAAGCTCTATACGCAGTCGGTCGCCGGTGACGCTCCCGACGTGATGTTCGTCTGGGGCGGCGTAAACTATAACCTGATGCAAAAGGGCCAGTTCCTCCAGTTGGATGACTATTTCGACAGCGACGACCTGGAGGACTTCTACCCCGCCAAACTGGATGCGCATCTTCTCGATGGAAAGCTGTACGGTATGCCCAAGTATGTGTCGACGGTGGCGATGGCCTATAACAAGGACATCCTGGACGAGGCCGGGGTCGAGCATCCGGATGGAACGTGGACGTGGGACGATTACCTGGTTGCCTACGACGCGACGACCGTGCGCGACGACGACGGCGAGATTGTCCAGTGGGGCAGATACGTCGCCCAGCAGTACATGGAACATTACGTCTGGATGAACGGCGGCGAATGGATGAACGCGCCCCTGTTCGGCACGAAATGTCTGCTTGACAGTGAGGAAGCGATTGCGGCGCTCAGGCACAATTACGACCTGATTTACGGCAGCAACCAGGTGGCTCCGATTGCAGGCTCGGTACCGGACGTTGGGTGGCACAACATCTTTTCGACCGGGAAGATAGCGTTTGCCGAGTCGCATAGTTGGACGGTGACAAACTATGTGCGTGAGAATGACTTCAACTGGGATTTCACCGATCTTCCCGTCGCTCCTGACGGCGGAAAGGCCGGCCTGACGTTTGCCGATGGCTACGGGGTTGCGAGGGCGACCCAGGAGCCGGACGCTTCGGTGGAGATGGTGCGGTTCCTGACAGGGCCCGAGGCGCAGAAGGCGATGGCGCTGAGTATTGTTGGCCTGCAGCCGACGCGGCGAAGCGTGGCCGGTGAAGTGTGGGACGTGGATTCGATGGGCGCGCAAGCCGGCTATGATGTGGGGGCGTTCTCGCGCATTATGGATGACGCGCGGCTGGACCCAGCCTTCCAGGAGAATGAAAAGGTAAACTCGGAGGTATTCAGCCCGATCTGGGACCAGATCTGGATCACGGGTGATCTCGGCCTGGAAGAAGGCATCAATCTTATCGTGGAGCGCATCGACGAGATTTTCGCTTAGTGTTGGGAAAGGTGGTTGGCCAGGCCCGCGTCTAATCGTGGAGGACCGCAAACGAATTGCCTCCGGACAAATCCTGGCCAGACCGTACTGTTTTCCGGCTTCTTCTGCACGAGGCGAAACAGGTCGGAAGATGCGACGGTCTGGCTGGGCGGACCTGGCAGGGCTTGAGTCAGCCCGGTTCGGCATTCGCCAGCCGAGGCACGGAACCCTCTGAGTCAGAACTGGGAGGAAGAATGGGCAAGCAAATGAATCGACGGAGTTTCTTGCGGCTTTCGGCGGCGACGGCGGGCGGGGGCCTGCTAGCCGGCTGCGTTGGCCCGGCAGCCACCCCTGACGAATCAGGGGCTTCGATGTCTGAGGAGCCGATCGAGATCAGACTGGCGGAGGGAAGCTGGGTTGGGCCGGAGGGCATCGCTTTCTGGACGGACGAAATCATACCCAGCTTTGAGGAAGAGAATCCCGGCATCAGCGTTACTTTTGAGAATGCAGAGTCGCCTGACTACGCAGACAAACTGTATACACAGGCGGTTGCCGGAGATTCACCCGACGTCATGTTTGTTTGGGACAACATCAACTATAACCTGCTGCAGAAAGGCCAACTGCTGCAGCTTGACGATTACTTCGACAGCGCTTACCTGGAGGACTTCTATCCCGCCCTGGTCAAGGCCCATCTCTTGGACGGACAGTTGTTCGGAATCCCCAAATATGTATCGACGGTGGTGATGGCCTACAACAAGGATATCCTGGATGAGGCCGGCGTGGATCATCCCGATGGAACCTGGACCTGGGACGACTACCAAGCGGCATACGAGGCAACGACCAAGCGCGATGACAGCGGGAAAATAGTCCAGTGGGGCAACTACGTGGCCCAGGAGTATATTCAACACTACGTCTGGATGAATGGCGGGGAGTGGATGAACGGCGAGATCTTCGGTACACAATGCCTGCTTGACAGCGAAGAGGCTTTGGCGGGTCTCAAGTTCAACCACGATCAGATTTACGGTGATAATCCGGTGGCGCCGGTTGCCGGCTCGATTCCTGAGATGGGCTGGTGGAACGTTTTTTCAAGTGGTAAAGTGGCGTTCACGGAGTCTCATAGCTGGACAGTCACCAACTACATTCGGGAGAACGACTTTGCCTGGGACTTCACAGATCTTCCTACGGCGCGCGATGGGGTAAAGGCGGGCCTCACATTCTGCAATGGCTACGTCATTGCCAAGAAGACGGAAGAGCCCGACGCCTCTGTCCGGTTGGTGGAATTCCTGGCCTCGCCGGAGGCTGAGAAGGTAATGGCGTTGAGCATCGTCGGCCTGCAGCCTGCACGGCGAAGCGTGGCCGGTGACGCCTGGGATGTGGAATCAATGGGCGCGGAGGCCGGCTATGACGTGGCGGCATTCTCCCGGATTATGGATCATACGCGCCTGAATCCTTCTTTCCAGGAAAATGAGAAGGTCAACTCGGAGGTATTCACGCCGATTTGGGAGCAGATATGGGTGACAGGCGAGATCGGCCTGCAAGAAGGCGTCAATCTGATTGTGGAGCGCATTGACGAGATATTTGCGTAAGAAGGTTGAACGTCGACAGGTGAGGACGGGACGAGGGGAAGTCGAGGCGCCTGACGGGGGAGAAAAAGCGCTCTTCTTCTCTTTGTTCACGTCGCTCGTATGCTCCGACGCTGCCGTAACCTTGAAGCGGAAGGCAGGCTGAAAACATGGGCGCGGAACTTCAAAGCAGCCAGACGCTGTGGTCGAGATTGCTCACATCGAATGCCTGGTCTCGCCGCACATTGCGGCAGCGGGAGGAGCTCATCGCTTACCTCCTGATTTCACCGTGGGTCGTTGGGTTCCTGGCGTTTATTCTGGGACCGATGCTTACCTCTCTCGGTCTGAGCTTCACCGAAACCGACCTCTTCACGCTTGAATTTGTGGGCTTCGAAAATTACACCAATCTGCTCTCATTTGACACGACTCGAACGCTCTTCTGGACCACGTTGTACAACACGGCCTATTACGTCTTTCTGAGCATCCCCCTGACGATTAGCGTTGGGTTCTTCATCGCGATTCTGCTTAACCAGAACATCTCCGGACAGCCCACCTATCGCATCGTATATTATCTGCCTGCCGTCATTCCTTCGATCGCCACATCGCTGTTGTGGCTCTGGCTGTTTCAACCTGAGTTTGGGCTGATCAACTGGGCGCTGTCGCTGGTTGGAATCGAGGGGCCGCGCTGGCTGTTCGACAGGAGCACGGCCAAGATGGCCCTGGTACTGATGAGCGTGTGGGGCGCTGGTTCCAATATGCTCATTTTTCTGGCTGGACTGCAGGGCATCCCAACCGAGTTGTATGAGGCTGCAACGATCGACGGCGCCGGTATCTGGCGGCGCTTCCGCAACATTACGATCCCGATGATCAGTCCGACGTTGTTCTTTGTGGTGGTGACGCAGATCATCTGGTCGGCACAGGTATTCACAAACGTGTACGTGATGACCGAGGGGGATGGAGGGCCGGCCAACGCCACCTTGATGATGGTGCTATATCTGTACCAGGTGGCTTTTCGGCAGTATCGGATGGGGTACGCGAGCGCCTATGCCTGGATTTTCTTCCTGATACTCCTGGTCTTCACGTTGCTGCTCTTCCGGTCATCGAAGGCATGGGTCTACTATGAGACCGAAATTGGAGGACAGAGGTCATGAGCGGCGCGGCGATTGGCATGGGCAGCGGGCGAGCGAGTGTCAGGCGCGTCCAGAGGACGCAGACGATCCTGATCCATGCTGCGCTGGTTGCTGGGGGGATTATCGTCATGGTTCCCTTGGCCTGGATGCTTTCCACTTCGCTCAAGCCGCCGCATCAGATCACGAAGTTCCCACCGATCTGGATTCCGGACCCGTTTGTGTGGTCGAATTATGTTCGGGCGGTCACGATCTTCCCGGTTTCGTTCCTGGTATTTATCCGAAACTCGATGTACATGAGTCTCATGATCACGCTGGGAACAGTACTTTCCAATGCAATTGTTGCGTTTGCCTTCGCCCGGTTGAGTTTTCGAGGAAGCCGCGTTCTGTTTATCATCGTCCTGAGCACGATGATGCTGCCGCAGCAGGTCACGATGATCCCTCTCTTCATCCTGTTTTCCAAGTTCGGTTGGATCAACACGTACAACCCGTTAATCGTCCCGCACTTTTTCGCCAACGCCTACTTTGTATTTCTGCTGCGCCAGTTCTACACCACGATTCCTCGAGAGTTGGACGACGCTGCGCGCATTGACGGCTGCGGTGTGATAGGACTGTTCCTGCGCATCCTTCTGCCGTTGAGCAAGCCGGCGCTGGGCATCACCGCGATCTTCGCTTTCACCTGGGCGTGGAACGAGTTTCTGGGGCCGCTGATCTATTTGAGCCGGATGGAGACCTTCCCGCTTGCGATTGCGCTCTCGTTCCTGCGCGCCGCGCACGGCGTTTTGTGGTCCGAGTTGATGGTGGTCTCCTTCATTGCAATGCTCCCGCCCGTACTCCTCTTCTTTGTGGCGCAGAAGCACTATATCCAAGGCATTGTCATCACAGGCGTGAAAGGGTAAAGCCTCAGGCGGCGTCCCTTCTTCGCAACCCACAGGCAACTCCTATCGGAAAGGAGCCTTCTGTGATCTTCAAACCCAGCATCGCCGCGCGCATGTGGGACACCTGGCTCTACTTCCACGAGGGTAGACATTATCTTTTCTATTTGCACAACTCGCGCGCCGATGTTCGATGGGACGGCATGAGTGTGGCCGTTTCCGATGACGGCGTTCATTTTGACGACCACGGTCCCATCATCCACAAGGCGGATGACGCGGTCTGGCTGGGCACAGGCATGGTCTGGCGCGCGGGGGAAAAGTTCATGCTCAACTTCTCCGAGGAACGGGCAGGCATTCAGGAGATATTCTTTGCCGAGTCCGATGACCTGCTGAACTGGACGCGCCTTCCTGATGAGGAGTACGTCTGCCGGGCGGATCCCCGCTGGTACGCCGACGACCCTACTTTCACGAGCCAGCGCTGGGACTGCATCTGGGCGCTGCCGCGCGAGGAAGGGGACGGCTATATCGGGTTCCTGACCGCTGTGGCGAGGCATGGTCCGGCCGGGTTGTGCGGCACGGCCGGTAGCGTCGTCTCGGACGACGGAAGGCATTTCCGGGCCGCGCCGCCGGTGATCGAGACCGGCGTGTGGGGTGATCGCGTCGAAGTCGGCGCGGTGGAAAAGTTCGGGGACCGCTACTACATGCTGTTGGGGGTCGGCGCCGCGCCGCTGGGCGCCCGCCATCATTCGCGGCTGCCTGCCGGCGAGGGCGGCATGTTCGTGCTGAACTCTGTAAATCAAGCCGGTCCCTATGAGCTCGACCCGGACCAGGCCCCCTTCCTGAGCAGCAGCCCCATGCTCTACACCTATTTCGCACGCTTTTACCATTGCGGCGAGGAACTCCTGCTCAACCACCACACCGTGCCGCGCAGCGGACACGCCGGACCAGAGGACATCTACTTCTCGCCTTTGAAGTCGGTGCAGCGTGACGACAGCGGCATTCTGAACCTGCGCTGGTGGCCGGGCAACGAGGCCCTGAAAGGGAGAGAAATGCCTGTCGTACTCGAAGGCTGCCAGCTATATGGCCTGCAAGACGATGCCTGTTCACTGTCGGCCGGGAAGGCGCAGATTGGCGCGGCTTCGGGGGGCCTGGCCATTTTGCCGGCGCAGTACGACACGAAATGCGGCGTCATCCTGGAGGCGGAGCTGACGAGGCATAGCTCCGAGGCGTTGCTCAAAGGCGCCGGCTTGTTCATAGAAGGAGAGTCGGCAAACCAGGGGACGTTGCTGTTTGCGCAGAGTGACGGGCAGGTGGAGGTCGGTCGATACGACGGTTATTCGTTCAGACCGCAGGACCGAAAGCCTTACCGGCAGACTGCCGACCAACCAGCGCGCTGGCGGCTCCTGGCGCGCGACGCGCACGTGGAACTCTACATCGACGACGTGCATATCCAGTGCTATACGATGGACCATCAGCCGGGAGGCCGTCTGGGCTTTGCGGTCGAGGCCGGCAGCGCGACGGTGAGCAACGTGAAGGTATGGGAGATGTCACTCTAGGGCGCATGGAACCGCTTGGGCCGTTTCGTCGGCGGTCAGAACTGCACTGCTGAACGCCCAACAGCGCCACTCGATGTTGTCGAAGTTGCACAGCTTCAGTCGCAGTCTGTTGTCGCCCCGACTTAGCGTTACAGGAATCTCGCTGACTGCAAAGCCGTTATCATGCCTCAAAGTGGTGATGAGCTGGTCGTTGACCCATACACTCATCCAGTCATCGAAGCCTAGCCGCAGCACTGCCCGCTTTTCCGACGGGGACGTAATGACAGTCTCGGCATAGGCGGAGGCGTTGACCGGCTATGTGCCCGTGTTGCCGGCGGCGTGGAGCTACTGCGGCGCCGTCGCTTCTCGAAAGCCCTTCTCCACGAGCATGGCCTCCATCCATTCGTCTTCTGCTCGGCTCAAAGTCACCGGTGGCGGCTTGCTGTAGTCGAGCAGCAGGTCATAACCGCCAACTTGGTAGGAGCGCGCAAGTATTGCAGGCAGATCCAGGACAGCGTCATCATCCTCAGGAAGAAGAGGGATCTTGCAGCGAGGCAGCCGGTCTCTCAGGGGAACTGCGTAAACTTCCACACTCGTGCGCCTGTGAGGCCGGCTAACGCTTACGATGTAGCGCCAATCGTGGGGAGAGTTCACGTCGAAAAGGCGTGCATAGGTTGCAGTTGGCCTCGACAGGAGATCGATCTCTATGAAGTTGACGGGGGAATCAAGAATTCCGTCCTGCTTTTCGAAGTACTTGTCTCTCCCCCGGCCGGTCTTGTTGGCCGGACTAATGATCTCGATAAGCGTGATTACATCTCCGGACGCAACACTGACGACCTGGATGTAAGGAACGCGCCGTTCATCATCCAGAACCCTAATCGTCTGCGGCTCATCGGCTATGAGGGAACCGTAGGCAACCCTTGTTTCCGAGAGTTCACTTGGCGCCTCTACAACCATGACATCAGGTCTGAACTCGCTGCCATAAGGCATCAATTCGATACGTTCGTCAATTCGAGCGATGTATTTGGGTTGCAGTTGCGGTTGAAGAAACTCGGACGAATAGGCAATGAGGCGCTGGTGCAGATCCGGCCAGCGCGCGCCGAGTTCCAAAAATGGGTCCATGCCGGGGAATGGGCTGGGCATACGTTCCTCCTTTTCACTCATAAAGGGATTAGCACATTTATACCGCGTAAGTCGGCCTGAGTCAATGGGAATAGAATCTGTCATCTGAGCAGTTTCAGGAGAGGAATGGCAGGTCTGAGGGTCGGCTTGTGCGGCACGCTACTGTGTGTCCCATGCCTGAACGGGGGCCAACGTATCACTCACTCCTAATCGGGTCCGCTTCCATACCGGGATCTTCAGACAATGCATGGCCCTCAGTGAAACATCACTGAAGCCCGAGCCAGCCATTGCCGGCTTTGGAGAAGAGAAGGCCGCGCGGGGGGTTGTCATGGCCCGCATCAAGGGTTAGACTGATAGCCCTACAACCACCAATGGATATCCCAAAATGTACAGGAATCGATACGGGCACATGGTCCACGAGTACACCGTCGGCCGCGTACGCGGCATCTTGCAGGAGCGGGCCGAGAGGATTGCCGCCCTCCGAACGCGGGAAGACGCCCAGGCGTATGTGGAGGACGTACGCGCGAAGGCGGCGCGCTGCTTCCCCGCGCTTCCCGCCCGAACGGATCTGAATGCCCGGATTACGGGCAGGATGGATCTGGGAGATATCCGGCTGGAAAAGGTCGTATACGAAAGCCGGCCCGGCTTCCTGGTCAGCGCGAACCTTTACCTGCCGGCGCGGATTGAGGCCGAAGCGCCCTGCGTGCTGGGCCTGTGCGGGCATTCAGATACTGGAAAGGCTTACGGGCCGTACCAGTTCTTTGCGCGCGGGCTCGCAAGCAAAGGTTTTGCAGTCCTGATTGTGGACCCCGTGTCTCAGGGGGAGAGACGGCAGTTTTACGGCGAGGAGGGCGTGCCAGCAGGGGAGCCGGGGCCCCGCTCGACGGTCGCCCACAATATGATCGGCAACCGCATGTTGCTGACCGGAGACTTTGTTGGCAGCTGGTTCGCCTGGGATGCGATTCGCGGTCTCGATTACCTGCTGGAAAGACCCGAAACGGACGCGAGCCGCGTCGGCGTCACCGGTTGTTCAGGCGGCGGGACCCAGACCACGCAGGTCACTGCCCTTGACCCGCGTGTTACGATGGCCGCGCCCGACTGCTACATCACCAGCTGGCTCTGCAACCTTGAAAACGAGCTGCCGGCGGACGCGGAACAGAATCCGCCGCGGGCGCTTGCGTTTGGCCTGGACGAAGTCGACCTGCTGCTGGCCTACGCGCCGCGGCCGACCATGATCCTGGCCGAGGAAAACTGCTACTTCGACCTGCGCGGCGCACGCCGGGCCCACGCCGAAATGAAAAAAATCCACACGCTTTTGGGTTCGCCCGACACGACCGAAATCAGCGTCGGCCACCTGGATCACGGCTTCCACAAACATGCACGAGAAGCGATGTACGGATTCTTTGCAAAACATGCCGGACTCGACGTCCCATGCCAGGAGCTTCCGATGGATGAAATTCCGGAGGCGCAGCTTAACGCCGCCGAAGGGGAGGTTGTCCCGTTCGGCGGCAAGAAAATCTTTGGCTTTACGCAAGCGCGGGCCAGGGAGCTTGAAGCGAAGCGCACCGTTCTTGACCGTTCGGCCTTACGGGAGACGGCAAGAAGGCTCCTGAACATCGAAGTGACGGACACACCGCCCCACTACCGGTATCTGCGACGCAGCGGGGGGCAGAACGCGGCGACCGGCAAGGGGTATCAATTCGCGGTGGAAAGCGAACCGGGCATTCAGGTCATTTTGTCCATGTTCGGCGACTTTGAGGACCAGTGCCGACGCCCGCGGGGGCCCGTTTCCCTATTCGTCGGCCATCTTTCCAGCGAGGAGGATTGCGCCGCGCTGCCCTGGTTGCAGCGGCGTCTGGGCGAGGGACAACGCATTCTGGCCGCCGACGTCAGGGGGACGGGCCAGAGCTTCCCCGCTTCTTGCGGCTCCGGCAGCCTGCTTGAACCCTATGGATCCGACTATCTTTATGCCAGCTTCGGCAGTATGATGGGCGAGAGTTACCTGGGAAGGCGGGTCCATGATCTGCTGCGCACGATAGACTTTCTTGAAGATGGCGGCGCCGACGTGCATCTGATCGGTCGCGGCGTAGGCTCCGTGCCGGTTGCCCTGGCCGCGCTCTTGCACCCTGCGGAGCTTTCGTGCGCGCTTGTCCACTATCTCCCAAGCTACCAGTTGCTCATCGACAACCCCTTGCACAACTGGCCATTATCGTGTTTCATTGAAAACTGTCTCGGGACGTTCGACCTGCCTGACGTCTACGCAGCGCTCGGTGACAGGCTGAAGAAGTGCGATCCCTGGGGACCTTGGATCTAGCGACGCCGCCCTCAAAGGGTCTGATGGACCCTATACCAGACAACGGGAGCGCTGGTCATGTCATATCGCGACCCGGAATTCCTGCGAGACCACATTCGCAACATCATCTCCTTCTACCACCCAACCTGCATTGACGAGGAGTACGGCGGCTACATCAACCAGATGCGCGACGAAGGGTCGATATTCGATCGCATGACCAAGCACCTGGTCGGAACTTGCCGTTTCATATACTGTTTTTCAATGGCGTCTCTGGCGCTGGACGAACCCGCGTACCGCGACGCGGCCGCGCACGGACTTCGCTTCCTGCAGGCGTCCCACAGACAACCGGATGGCGGATTCGCCTGGGTCCTGCACGGTCGAGAGATTGAAGACGGGGACCGCCACTGTTACGGGCACGCGTTCGTACTGCTTGCCGCGGCGGCCGCGGCCAAGGCGGGCGTTGACGGCGCGAGAGAACTTGCCGCCGACGTCTACGAACTGCTTGAGTCGCGCTTCTGGGAGCCGCAGGCGCAACTCTACGTCGACCTGATCGCGGCCGGCGATTGGAGCGCAATCGATCCCTACCGCGGCCAGAACGCCAATATGCACATGTGCGAGGCGATGCTGTGCGCATACGAGGCGACCGGCGAGGGCCGTTACCTGGACCGGGCGCATCTGCTGGCCCGGCGTATCTGTGTGGACCTGGCCGACAAGGCGGATGGGCTGGTCTGGGAGCATTACCGCACCGACTGGACACATGACTGGGATTACAACAAGGACGACCCGCAAAACCTGTTCAAGCCCTATGGCTATCTTCCCGGCCACTTCACCGAATGGTCCAAGTTGCTGCTGATCCTGGAACGATACCAGCCCGAGGATTGGATGCTGCCGCGCGCCCGCCTTCTTTTCGACACGGCTCTGGAGAAGAGCTGGGATCATGAAAAAGGCGGCATGCATTACACTTTCTCGCCAGAAGGAGAGATTCTCGACCGCGATCGCTACTACTGGGTACTTTCGGAGACTTTTGCGGCCGCCGCCGCGCTGGCGCTCCGCACGGGCGACGACAGATACTGGGACTGGTACGACAAGGCGTGGGCCTACTCCGACCGGCACCTCATCGACCATGACTTCGGGGGCTGGTACCGCATCCTTGATGCAAACAACCGGCAGTATGACGACCTGAAAAGCCCGCCTTCCAAAACGGACTATCATCCCCTGGGGGCCTGCTACGAGACGCTGGAGGCGTTGCGGCTGACAGGAAAGTAAGAACGCGAAACAGGAGAGTGATAGACAGGACGGCGCCGAATGTCAAATAAGGGAGAACGGGGATGCGAGTAGAGGAAACGGTAAGGGAAAGAAGACTCTACCAGGAGGACGGCTTTGTTGTCTGCCCGGAGCCATTAATCCCGCGGGATGTCGTGGAGCGCGCCACCGCCGGCATGGACGCGGTGCGTGCGGGCGAATATGACACCGGCACGCCGCCGCGTCCCTCGCGCTGGAATCCGGGCGACGATCCCAACGTTCTCTGCAAGATCGAAAAGCCGCAGATCGCCAGCCGCGCCATCATGGAGCTTGTATCGCATCCGGCGCTGGGAGAAAAGGCCGCAGAGATTAGCGGCGCGAAAGCAGTGCAGGTATGGTGGGTCCAGTTGCTCTACAAGCCGCCATCACTCCCAGGTCAGCAGGCCGGCACAAACATCGGCTGGCACCAGGACTACAACTACTGGGGCGCCTGGGAAGAGGACAGCGAACTGTTCACCGCCTGGGTGGCGCTAAGCGACGTGACGCCGGCATCTGGGCCGATGAACTTCGTCGCGGGTTCACACCGTTGGGGACTTTCGACGGAGAGTGACTTTCAATCCCAGGCGTATGATTCACTGCGTGAGAGAATCCGGAACGCGCACGGCCAGGAATGGCGCGAGGTTCCCGCTATCCTGCCGCCAGGCGGCGCCAGCTTCCACCACAAGCTGACCTTCCATGGCAGCGGTCCCAACCACTCAGGGGGGCCAAGGCGCAGTTTCGCCGTCCACATGCGGACCGAAAAGTCCCGCCCGAAAGAGGACCTGCGCCAGGGGCTGACTGCCTTCATCGACGATCCCTCTTACTGTCCGGTCATCTATGGCGACCCCACCGTTTTTGGATGACCGAGACAGGGTAGAGACTTCGCCGCTTCACCGTACTTAACTCCTAAACCAAACGTAAAGGCTTTCACTGCCCCGAGCCTGAATCGAAGGAAAGCCCGCCACACTCTTCACCACAGGAGCAGGACCCATGCCCGTCAAACCATACAATATTGAACAGTCCAGGGCCTTGCTCAAGCGCTCCGACCAGTTGATGGTCCGCGGCTGCCAAGGGCACAAGCGCAGCCACGACATGCTGGAGCTCGGCTATCCCGTCTTCACCCAGCGCGCGGCCGGCGCCCGCTTCTGGGACGTTGACGGAAACGAGTACCTGGACTACCTGATGGGTTTCGGGCCGATCCTGCTCGGCTACAACGACCCGGTCATCAACGCCGCTGTACAGGCGCAGATGGAGGAGGGCACCATTTACAGCACGGCGCATCCCAAGGAACTTGAGGTTGCGGAGATGCTGATCGATTTAATTCCCGCTGTCGAAATGCTGGGGTTTCTGATCGGCGGCAGCGCGGCCACGTCGGCGGCTGTGCGGTTGGCGCGTGCCTACACAGGCCGGGACAAGGTAATTCGCAGCGGCTACCATGGCTGGCATGACTGGTCTCGCACCGAGGACGAGGGCGCGCCTTCCGTGATCGCGCCCTTCACGCTTGAAGTCCCCTACGGCGATCTCGATGCCCTGGAAGACCTCTTCAAACAGAACGACAATGAAGTAGCCTGCGTGATCATGGAGACGGTTCGCGGCGAGGGGCCGCCCGACGGCTATCTGCAAGGCTGCGTCGACATCGCGCACGAGTACGGCGCCCTCTGTATCTTTGACGAGGTCAAGGTTGGCTTTCGCCTTGCATTTGGCGGCGCGGGCGAATATTACGGCGTTACCCCTGATCTCACCGCATTTGCCAAGGCCTGCGCAAACGGCTATCCAGGCAGCTTCGTCGGCGGGCGCAAGGACATACTGGGCTCGCCCCAGTGCCAGTCCAGTTGGATGGCTGCAACCTTTCACTGTGATTTGCCCAGCCTGGTCAGCATCGAGACCGTTATCAATGAGGTTAAGCGCCGTGACGGCATCGCCTACCAGTGGAAGCTCGGCAACCGCCTGATGGAGGGCGTGAACGCGGCCTGTGAAGCGGGCGGACTGGGATACCGGCTGACCGGTACCGGTCCCATGCCGACGCCGGTGATGGACGAGGAGGATAAGGACCGCTGCATCGCCATGCTCCAGGGGTGCCTGGCGCGGGGCTTTTACCTTCACCCTATGCACCCAATGTTTCTCACCCTCTCCCACACGGAGCAGGATATCGAGGACACGATCACGGCGGTGCAGGAGTCGATCACGGATTTGAACTGAAGTCTTTCCGGAGTGGACGACTCCGCAGAAAAGCTTGAAGAGACCTCGGAAACTTTGCGGTGAGTACCGCGGGGAGCCAGTCGAATGACGACGGATGCGCCGGTTCGTGAATGCATCGAAGTGCCTGAAATGGTGGGCAGTGAGCAGGTCGAATTCTACGTGGACAACGGCTTTCTGGCTGTGCCGGACCTTCTGAACGCGGCAGAACTGGATGAGTTGAAGAGGGACATCATCTACCTGGCGCGCGGCGGCTATCCCAATCAGACGATCCGGCCGGTTTCTGACGCACTGACCGACGATGAGGTGCTCTCCAAGATTCTCGCCATCCACCAGCCGCACTATGTAAGTCCTGTGATGGAAAAATACACGCGTCACCCTAAGATCAGCGGCGTCCTGAGCCAGATCACCGGCGCGCATCTGGCGCACTGGTCGGGGAATGTAAAGTGCATGCAGTCGATGCTCTTCATCAAGCCGCCCGGCTACCAGGGACAGTCCTGGCACCAGGATGAGAACTACATCCCGACGCGCGATCGTTCGCTGATCGGCGCCTGGATCGCGATCGACGATGCCTATGTCGAGAACGGCTGCATGTGGGTGATTCCAGGTTCGCAGCGGCCGGGCTATTTGTACCCTACGCGCAGGCACGGCAACCCGGACGAGTTCGACACGCACGATGAGATGGCGACAGGCTTCGACGAGTCTCCTCAGATTCCGGTCGAGGTCAAGGCCGGCAGCGTCGTCTTCTTCAACGGGTATCTGCTGCATCAGTCCTTGCGCAACCGTACGCAGGACAGCTACCGCCGGGTGCTGGTCAACCACTATTTGAGCAGTGAATCGTTGCTTCCCTGGGTCAAGACGGCCGATGAGCAGCCGGTGGCGCGCGCAGACGTACGGCGCGTTATTCCCGTGGCCGGCGTCGATCCCTACGCCTGGAAAGGTTACGAAGAGAGTCCCGCAGCCGAAACGGAGCTATACATCCGCAAGGCGACGTTCGAAAAGGACTGAGGGCATTGAGTCGAACCGCCAGGAGACAATTCGCGTCGCTCTTCTCGAATGGAAGCCCGTGGTACACATCGCCACGCGTACGACCCTTAACCGGAGGCTGAGTTTTCATGACCAAGCTGTCGGCGGCAAGTTCGGAGTGCCTCATTGAGGAGATCAGTTTTCATGGGTGGAAGGCGGTCAGGCTCAGCAACGGGCTGGTGAGCCTGGTCGCCGTGCCGGACGTTGGCGGGCGCGTCATGGCCTACAACCTGGGGGAATACCCCTACCTGTGGCTCGACCGGACTCTTGCGGGCAGGCTCTTCTCTGCCGAGGAGAACATGGGGGACGGCAGCATCTCGGCCTGGAAGAACTATGGCGGCGACAAGACGTGGCCCGCGCCCCAGGGCTGGGACAGCCCGGACCAGTGGCATGGCCCGCCCGATCCCGTGCTGGATACGGGACGCTACACGCTGGAGACTGTAGACTCGTCTGATTCTGCCGCCACAGTTCGCATGACAAGCCAGCCGGACCCTCGCACCGGCGTCCAGATCTCCCGCCAAGTTACGCTCCATGCCGGCGGCGGCCGCGTTAATCTTCACCTTGAGATGACGAACGTCTCCGATCGGGCGCGCACATGGAGTATCTGGGACGTCGTCCAGGTCGACGCCACGCACCGCAACCCGGAAGGCGGCGAATCGCACAGTGAACAGGCCTGGCTCTACATTCCGACCAATCCCGACAGCGTATTTGAGAGGGGCTACAACGTCATGTTTGGCGAGGAGGACAACCCCGAGTGGCAGCCGGATGTGCGCCCCGATCTGCTGGGCGCGCAGTATCTCTACCATGTCGGAAAGATCGGCGTCGATTCAACCGCTGGATGGATCGCCTTCGTAAACCGGGAAACGGACTACGCTTTCTGCCAGCGCTTTACGCACTTCCCTGACGAGATGTATCCGGACGACGGCGCCACGGTCGAGTGCTGGACGACCGGTCACGGCGAGCCTGTGGCCGGTCTTGACTTCGGCAAGCTGAATCTCTTTCACATGGAGGCCGAGATCCTCGGCCCCCTGCGCAAAATGGCGCCCGGAGAAACACAGAGCCTTGATATCGACTGGTTCGTTGCCCGTTGCCCCGGCCCCATCGTAAACGTGAACGACGCGGGCTGCGCCCACCAAGCCTTGCAAGCCGAGGCAATCGGCGCGGGAATCCGTCTTACCGGGGTTTTTGGCCTCTTTCACCTGGGGAGTGTTCAGCTTATCTGGCTGGACGGCGGCGGGCTGGAAGTGGCGGGCGAAACGCTGGCCCTCGTCAATCCGCTCAACGTGCTGCGCGTCGACTGCGTGCGCAGGCCGCCGCCCGGGGCGCAGGCCGCGCAACTGCTTCTCCGCGACCAGCAGGGCGAGCCGATCGCGCCGCTCGACAGCTGCCCGATTCAGTAAACGCGAGAGGAACAAAGAAGTGGAACGACTCAAGGCTTATGGACATCTGCGCGGTTTCAACTATGTGCCCAGCAGCGCGGTCAACGACATCGCCTTCTGGCGCGACTATGACGAGGCTCTGGTCGAACGGGAGCTGACGTTCGCCCAGCGGCTTGGGCTGAACAGCGCCCGCCCCTTCCTGGCATACGTCGTCTATGAACACGATCCCAAGAGCTTCCTGGCCCGGCTTACGCACTTCGTGCGGACGGCCCACGACCGGGGAATCAGCGTCATGCCGGTCGTGTGGGACTCCTGTTTCGACGATACGCGCCCCACAATCAGTTCGACTGAGAACAAGTGGATTCCTAATCCGGGCGTCCAGCGGCTTGGGCCGGAGTTTTGGCCTGCCGGCGAATCCTACTGTCGCGACATCGTGCAGGCCCTGGGCCCTGAACCGGGCCTGGCCATGTGGGACATCATGAACGAGCCGCTGATCACCAGCTGGGTAGGTGAAAACGTGCCGGAGCGGGAAGAGCGTATCCGCACTATTTGGACTTTCGTTCATCATTTTTGCGGTGTAATGAAGGACCTCGACAGCGCCCATCCGATCACGGTTGGCGTGGCCAACGCCGCCACGCTGGCGCCGGTCGTGGACCACGTGGATGTTCTTTCGTTCCACGATTACAGACCGACGCGGGCAGCCATACGCGCCAACATTGAAGAAGGCATTCAGGTCGCTGAAGCCAGCCAGAAGCCGGTCTTCATTTCGGAGCTGGCCTGCCTGGCGCGGGCCAACCCATACGACGTTACGCTGGAACTTTGCGAGGAGATCGGCATCGGCTGGTATCTGTGGGAACTGATGATCGGGGTGAGCCGCTGGCGGGACATACACGGGGTCGTCTATCCTGACGGCACGGTACGCGACCCGAGCATCGCGGCCGCGATTCGCGGCTTTTACCGCCGCCGGGGGCCGGATATGATCCCCCCGGCCGTGGACAAGGAGGGAGCCGGCGCTCGCGTCCTCGCACAGGCGGAGGCGTGGCTTGGTACGCCGGATGCTGGCTACGCGCAGGGCTTGGCGTTGCTGGAGACGGTCGCCAACCTGCTGGAAGCCGGCGAGCATGTGCCTATGAACGCGCCGCCCAGCGCCAAAGTTCTGGCCCTCGCCGACTCGGATGAAAGCCCGGCCAGCCGCGCCGAACTGGTCCGCTTGCTTGTCATGTGGAGTGAAACATTGGCGGCGGTGAAGGCCTGAGCTAAACGCTTGTTGACAGCGCTTACCAGCAACCGACAGGCCTGAGAATACATCAGGTGAAAACCAGTTACTGGCAGAAAGGAAAGCAAAAGTGAAGACCTTGGTCTTTTGCGATGACAGCGCCCACCCGGCCTCACTTACCAGAGACGGACTGGCTGCGCTGGGAGAGTGCGGGTTGGAGTTTGACTGGGTGGAGGATCCTTGCGCCTGGAGACCTGAAAGTCTGGCCCTGTACCCGCTCGTGATCTTTTCCAAGGCCAACAATCGCTCTCAGGCGGACCATGAACCTTGGGCGACCGAGGAGACCGGGAGAACGTTTCTCGACTTCGTTACCGCCGGCAACGGTATCCTTTTCCTGCACTCAGGCACGGCCTTGTACGACAGCTCGCCATCTCTTTGCCGCCTGATGGGAGGCATTTTCACAGGCCATCCACCCCAGTGCCCGGTGACCGTTGCGCCAAATTCTGACCACCCTCTTGCCGCTGGCAGCAGTTCCTTTACGCTGATGGATGAGCACTACATGATGGAGATGAACGACCCGGACGTGGATCTTTTTCTCCATACTGACTCAGAACATGGCAGGCAGCCGGCCGGTTGGACACGCGCCGCAGGAAAGGGGCGTGTTTGCGTGTTGACGCCCGGCCACAATCTTGAAGTGTGGCGCCACCCGTCGTACCAAACTCTGCTGCGCAACAGCCTGGCGTGGTGCAGCCCGGCATAGGGAAAGGTGAATATGATGAGCCAAGCCACTCCGCAGTTGCCGCGCAGGCGCCTCGGCCGCACCGAACTCGAAATACCCGTCATTCCCTTTGGCACGCTGGGATTCAGCAACAGTTTCGGCTTTGTCAGCGACGAGGATGCGGTTGGCCTGATAAAACATGCCGTGTCACTGGGCGCCAACCATTTTGACTGCGCCCGCTGCTACGGAGACTCGATGCGCAAGCTGAGCCTGGCATTGCGCGAGATCCCCCGCCATGAAGTCATCATCACCGGACGCCTTTGCTGTCACTCGGATGCGCCTTGGGGCGGGTATGGCGGTGCTGGGGAAGCCGATTATTCGGCCGAACGCGCCATTCGCGACGTGGAGGACCAACTGGAATTACTCGGGACCGACTATTTCGACGGCATGATGATCCACGACCCCAATCGCATAGAACCCACGCTGGCCAAAGAAGGTACACTTGCCGGTCTGCTGCGGTTGAAAGCACGGGGATTGGTGCGAAATGTCGGATATGGGATGGAACCGCATGACTTCCACGTACAGGCAATTGCGACGGGCGACGTCGATCTGATCCTCTGCTTCAACGATTACAATCTCATCCGCCAGACCGCCGCTGACACGGTATTGCCCGCGGCCCACGCAGCCGATGTCGGCGTTATGAACGGCTGGTCGATTCTGCGCGGCCTGCTGACCGGCGCCGACATCGACGAGGTGATGGCGCAACGCCGCCACCGGCATGACGACGACGCCGAGGCGGCTCGCGCCATTTGGCAGTGGTGCAGGGAGGAAGGGGTCGATCTATTGCAACTGGCGATCCAGTTCTGCCTGCGAGAGGAGCGTATCCACGGCAACCCGATTGGCAGTCTGAATGTAGAGCAGCTGGAGGCCAACATCCTTGCTGCGTCAACGCCGCTGGAGGAAAGCGTTTGGACCAGCTTTCAGGAAAGGTTTGGTATCGAACCGCAACAAGAAAATTCTTGACACAGCGTGTCCAGTCTTTCTACCAGGCCATGCTGACGAGCATCTTTGCATGGAAGACCCTCAATTCAACCCAGGAGACGCACCATGACACCAGCCGTTCCCGCAATGCCGCGCCGCCGTCTCGGGCGCACCGAACTCGAAATTCCGGTCATTCCTTTCGGAACGCAGGGCTTTGGCAACAACTTCGGCTTTGTCAGCGACGAGGATGCGGTTGCACTGGTGAAGCATGCAGTTTCTTTGGGCGCCAATCATTTCGATTGCGCACGTTGCTATGGTGACTCTCTGCGCAAATTGGGACTGGCGCTGCGCGAGATCCCGCGGGCTGACGTCATCATAACCGGGCGGCTCTGCTGCCACTCCAACGCCCCCTGGGGCGGATACGGTGGTGACGGGGAGGCGGACTTTACCGCGGATCGCGCTGTGCGCGACGTGGAAGAACAGCTTGAAATCCTGGGGACTGACTACTTTGACGGCATGCTGATTCATGATCCGCCCCGCATCGAACCGCCCCTGGCCAAAGATGGCACGCTGGCCGGGCTGCTTAAGCTCAAGGCGAACGGCCAGGTGCGCCACGTCGGCTTCGGCATGCGCCAGCATCATTTCCATCTTGAAGCGATCGCAACCGGTGACGTAGACTTCCTTCTCTGTTTCAACGACTATCATCTGGTCCGCCAGACGGCCGTTGACGAACTTCTGCCTGCCGCGGCCGCGGCCGATGTCGGCGTTCTCAACGGCTGGTCGATCCTGCGGGGACTGTTCACTGGTACGGACATTGATGAGGCGCTGGAGAAGGGCGGCTACCGAGACGAGAGCGACATAGAATCGGCTCGCCTGATTTGGCAGTGGTGTCAGCGGGAGGAGGTCGACCTTCTTCAATTGGCCATTCAGTTCTGCCTGCGGGAGACACGCATCCACGGCAACCCGATCGGCAGTCTGAATGCGTCGCAGCTGGAGGCGAATATTCGCGCTGCAGCGACGCCGCTAGACGATAAGGTTTGGGCGAAGTTCGAGGTGGAGTTTGGAATAACGGGGTGAGCATCTTCACAGACGTTCCTGCCGGCAGATTCCCATTTAGCGAATATGGATGGCCGTCCTGTTTATGTCCAGGACAGTGCCAGAAAAAGCTGACCGCGACGACACAGCTTAACGGGTAAGTTCCGATCACTTATGTTGAGAGGAATCCATCGAAATGTTCACACAAGCCGAAATCGACCAGTTTCACTGCGACGGATTCATCGTGGCAAAGGGAGTCGTACAGGGTGAGGAGCTGGCCGCGCTGCGCAAGGCGGCCGACCGGGTGATGGAGGAGGGGATGGCGGGCATCGATGAAGAGGGGCACCGCTACCGGCCGAACCCGGACGGATCGCGCACGTATTTTCGCAGCGAGTTCATGTGGGACCGGGACCCGGTATTTCAGGCGGTGACGGCCAATCCGTCGCTGCTGGCGCATTACGGTCAGCTGGTCGGACATCCTTTCATGCCGATCGTCGATTCTTTCGTGTGCAAGATTCCGGAAGGTGACGTGCCCGTCCACTGGCACCAGGACCCGCCTTTCGGCGACCCGGAGTGGCCGGACACGCACCCAATCCCCAATATCGACGCCGACATCTACCTGGACCATTCAACGATTGAGAACGGCTGCGTTTGGGCGATTCCGGGGCACCATCTGGTGGGCCACGTTGAAGTTGAGAACTATTCGGAGGAGATGCTGTTCGACGAACTGGGGGCCGTGCCAATCGAGTTGGGGCCGGGCGATGTCAGTTTCCACTGCCTGTCCGCTCCGCACGGCTCTGCCGGCAACCGCACTCCCGATCTTCGCCGCACTTTCTACGTACATTACATGAACCGTGAGGTCCAGGAACAGAGCTACGGCCATCTTGGCTACATCCAGCAGTTGGAGAAGGAACGGGGACTCTTCGACGAACGCGCCCTGGCCGCAGCCCTGAAGATGATCGATTCACGTAAGGAATTGGGCTACGACGGCCTGGAGGGCAGCGGCGTGCGCCTGATGGACGAGGGATTTGAGTTCACCGGCGAGCCGAGGACGCCGCCCAGACACTGGGGCACTTTGATCGCGGCCATGTCCGAGGACGAAATCAAGCGCAAGAAATCTCTCACCTACCTTTCCACAGCCACATAGCCTGCGCCGTGCCGCCAGTTTTGCCAGGTCTGGTAAGGGTGAACGCTGCGCGACAGTTTTTCCTTACCCAAACAGGGGCCCTCTTCATGTCCTCACGAGCCTTCGAGGCGAAAGCAGTAACGCAAGGTCCAAAGCACCACTTCTTCGGCTACTATGGCATCTGTCCTTGGGATGCTACGGGGCGGTATCTTCTCTGCCTGGAGTCAGAGTTCCACGAACGGCCGCCCGGGGCTGACGATCGCGCGGTGGTCGGTTTGGTTGAGCTGGCGACTGGCAGATTCGAGCCGCTGGCTGAAACGGGGGCCTGGAACCTGCAACAGGGCTGTATGCTGCACTGGCTTCCCACCGGGCCTGACCGCCTTATCACATATAATGACCGGCAGGGCGACAGATATGTGGCAGTGGTCCTTGACATTCACACGGGCAAAAAACGCGTTTTGCCCCGTCCAATTAGCGGAGTGACGCGCGACGGCCGTAAGGCGGTCAGCCTGAACTATGCGCGGCTCAAGTCTTTGCGTCCGGTAGTCGGGTACGCCGGCCTGCCCGACCTCTTTGCCGGACAGAACCATCCTGAAGACGACGGCATTTACCTGATGGACACCGAGACGGGAGAAGCGGATGTCCTCGTGTCCTACGAGGAGGCTCGCGCCCTGTTGCGCGACGACCCCGATGCGCAGACTCACAAACTGTGGTTCAACCACACAGTCATCAACCGCGACGACACTCGCGTCGTTTTCGTCGTCCGCTGGAACGAGCCGGGGATCGAAATAAAACATACGGTCCTGGTCTCTGCCAGCCTCAAAGGGGGCGATCTGCGCATACTGACCGATTTGGGCGCGTCGCACTTCGACTGGCAGTCGGCGAGAACGCTCATCGGCTGGGTCACGATGAAGGAGGGCGAAAACTGGTACCGGATCGACGAACCCAGCGGCGAATATGAACTGCTGCGGCCTGACGTTCTCACCCGCAACGGCCATAACAGCTTTACCCGGGACGGAACCTGGATGCTGACCGACACGGGGCCGGACGAAAACAACCTGCAGTCTCTGATGCTGTGGAATATGGAGGAGGAGCGGCTGGTTCATCTGGGGCAGTTTGCTTCGCCTCCCCCTTTCCGCGGCGAAATCCGCTGTGACATGCACCCGCGCTGGAGCCGGGATGAACGCCAGGTCTGCTTCGATTCAATCCACGAAGGAACGCGCCAAGTGTATGTGATGGACGTTTCCGCAGCCGTAGCCCCATAGCGCACCGAACCGGCCCCCACAGTCCTCTCTCTCATGTCCCCGCATAGCAGCAGTGACCTTACGCAAGATCTGCGGCGTCTTGGCGTTGCGACGGGCGATATCCTCTTTGTTCACTCCTCTTTCAAATCTTTGGGGCCGGTCGAGGGCGGCGCCGATAGCGTGATCCAGGCGTTGGAGGACGCGATCGGGCCGGAGGGGCTGTTGCTGATGCCCTCCTTCAACCTGGTGACGTGGGAGCTGCGGCCGGAGACGTGGGACTTACAGAATACGCCTTCCACTGTTGGCTGGATTACGGAGAGGTTCCGACAGCTGCCGGGCGTGTTTCGTTCAGACCACTACTCACACTCGGTGGCGGCGCGCGGCAGAGGGGCGAGGGCTTTCGTCGGGGGCCATCTTCGTCAGGAGGGGTACGGTTCACATTGGGACCGCGAGCCGTGGGGCAAAACGTTCGGCCTGCATTCGCCCATGTACAAGGCCTACGAGGCCGGCGGGAAACTGCTCATGCTGGGGGTGGACTACTACACTTCGACCTACGTCCATCTGGTCGAAGCGATGTACTGGCGCATGTTGCGCGGCCGGAGCCGGAATACAAAGCGCGAGCCGGGATTCCCAGCCCTGGATCGGGTCAAATTGGGCGCGTTCTGGGAACGTTCAGGGGAACCCCGGCACGGACGAGTCGGAGACGCGTCCTGCCGGTTGTTCGGGATTCGAGGCTACGTAGACACGCTCCTGGCCGAGGTGGACAGGAATCCCAAGCCATATTTGCGTTGACCGCTGACTAAATCGTCCAGCAACTCAGACGAGTCAGCAAGGAGTCACACTCCCTCATTCAGTCAGGCTTATACTTGGGCTGCCGCGGCGTATGGTCCCGGACCATGCGGGTCGTGCGCTTTTCGAGCGGCAGGGAAACCCGCGCACCGCCCAGTAGATGTGATTCGATAATGCCAAAGATTAGCTCGTTACCGGCGCGGGCCGCGCGCACGCCGCCCCTGGGGGGTTGCCCCGTGTCGAGCGCCCGGACCAAGTCCTGGATCAACCGCAACGTAGAACTGCTGGGAGAGGTTTGCGGCGCGGGCGCGATTTGAAGTTCGTTGCGCCCGCGCAGCCCGACCGGCTCCGCCTTACGCACCTGCAATTCGCGACCGTCATTGAAGGCCGTAATCGTCCCGTTGGAACAGATCGCTTCCGTCTCCGATGCCCGCGCGGTAAGCAGCACATGGGCCCTTACCCCGTTAGCGAACTGTATTGTCCCCTCGCCTTGTGGGTCGCCAAACAACAAATCGCCGTCAATCATACTGTCACCGTCAGGCAAATAGCCCTGCACCCACTCGGGCGGCGCGTCATCATTGAGCCTAAGCACCAGATCCAGAAAATGGCTGCCGGTATTGAACAGCGTACCGACGTTATAGATAATCAGGTGCTGCAACGTGCCCAACTCGCCGCTGTCGATGACTTCCTTCATACGGTCGTATTTCTCATCCCAGCGCCGGTTGGTCCCGAGATTGAGAATGGCGCCGTTGCGCTCGACGGCCTCGACCATGGCGTCGGCGTCGGCCATTGAGGCGGCCATGGCTTTTTCGGCATAGATCGCCTTGACGCCGTGGTTGGCGCAGTCAGCGACAATCGCGGCGCGCGGCTCCGGCTGGGTGGCCACGCTTACGATGTCGAGATTCTCTTTAGCGAGCATTTCGCGGTAGTCGGTGTACTGGCCTTGCGCGGGCACACCGTGCAGATTGCCAAACTCAGCCATCACATCGGCGCGCAGATCGGCGCATGCGACCAGGTCAGTGCGATCGCAGGTCGTGTAGCCGGCCGCGTGCGAGTAGGGGAGCGCAATTCTTGAATGGCCGATTACCTCGTTGTCGATAAACCCGCCCATCCTGCTGCAACCGATTACACCGGCCCGGTAAGTCTTCATCGCTTCCACCCTCCTCGTGCAGTTTCTGTTGGGCAAGGTTTCGTGGCGAACCGTGTGAACGTGCTTTGGTCAGCCCAGAGCATTGATTCTAT
The DNA here is from genome assembly GCA_022824025.1 of Caldilineaceae bacterium. Taxonomy (GTDB): domain Bacteria; phylum Chloroflexota; class Anaerolineae; order Caldilineales; family Caldilineaceae; genus Bin5. The sequence goes on along the minus strand of JAJEBF010000014.1, from coordinate 28,031 downwards.
CTCGTATCTCTTGTGTCAGCCCCATTGCCTCAGCCTGGAAGGCCTGATCAACATGGGAGGTCGTGCGGCACCCGATCAGCACGGAAGTAATGCCGGGCTGGCCTATCGCCCAGGCCAGCGCAAGCTGTACCATGGAGATTCCCGTTTCCGCGGCCACTTCGCGCAGACCCTCCATGCGGCGCATCGAAACGTCGTTCTCATAAATCTCCCAGTGGTCGGGCATGACGTCGAAACGCGTCCCTTTGGGCGCCGTCCAGGTCTTGGTGTACTTACCGGTGAGGAACCCGGCGCCCAGCGGGCTGTAGGAGATCACGCCGATGTTCTGGTCGGCGCAGAATGGGAGCACCTCGGCCTCAATGTCCCGGATGGCTACGTTATAGTTGGGCTGCACCGATACCATGGGCGCCCAACCGTTTACGTCGGCAATCCAGAGCGCTTTGCACAGCTGCCATGAGGCGAAGTTGCTGCTCCCCACGTAGCGTACTTTCCCCTGTTCGACAAGCGTATTGAGTGCGTCCAGCGTTTCTTCGAAGGGGGTACTGTCGTCGTAAGCATGGAGCTGGTAGAGATCGATGACGTCGGTCTGCAACCGGCGCAGGCTGTCGTCGGCGAACTGCAGGACCCGCTCGCGGCCCAATGGCGGCGCGATTTTGGTCGCGAGCACGACTTTTTGCCGGTTGCCGTTGCGGGAGAGCCAGTGCCCAAGCACCTCCTCGGAGCCGCCGGCTGAATAGACCTCGGCGGTGTCGATCAGGTTGATTTCCTTGTCCATGGCGTAGTCGAGAATCGAGAAGGACGTTTCCAAGTCGATTTCGCGGCCGAAGGTCACGCTGCCCAGGCCGATTGAACTGACATTCAGATCAGAGTTGCCCAATTGGCGAAATTCCATCTGCTATACCTCCTGACATGCCTGAAAGGTTGTACTTGGTTTTGAAGTGACTCCCCAGGCGGCCGGCGTATGGTTGGCCCATCGCTCGATCGCAATCTCGACGACTCAAGGTCGCCCCGAATCAAGATAGACGCATCCTTTTTGCTGCCGAGAGTAAGTCGGCCTGCCAGTTGCTCGGATTTAGCAACGCAGGATCGTCGATGCGCAGCTGACGCAGTTCGTGAATCAGATCGGGCGACAGCGTTGCCGTTGCCGCGGCCAGGTTTTCTTCGAGCTCGGTCTGCGTGCGCATGCCGACGAGTACTGAGCCGATGCGGGGTTCAGCCAGAGCGAAAGCGATCGCCGCTTGCGCCGGAGTAAGGCCGCCGGTCGTCTGCCGGGGGCTCCTGGCGGCCTCGGCAACCAACTGGCGGAAGCGCCTCGAGCGGGCCTTCAACGGCTCAAGCCTGTCGGGCAGGTAGTCGGCGCGTTCGGTCAGGACGCCTTGGAGCAGGACCGAGCGCACCATCACGCCGACACGTCTTCTTGCCGCTGCGGGAAAGAGCCGGTCGGCCAGGCGCTGGTCGAAGAGCGAATAGGTAACCTGAACGGTGTCGAACAGTTCCAATTCGAGAGCGGCGAGGGGCAGGTCGGGCCCGTAAAAGGAACCGCCGCGCCAGAGCATCATCCCGCTGGCGCGCGCCTGCGAGAAGACCTCGGCCACAAGGTCTGCCTGGTCCAGAAGGTCTCCGTCCACGTTGTGAATCTGCCAGATGTCCACATAGTCGGTCTGCAGTGAACGGAGACTGTTTTCCAGGCCTGCAAGCATGGCTCTGCGCAGAGCTTCGCCGCGCAGCGTCTTGCCGTCAGCCTGCACCGTGGCCTTGGTGGCAATCACCACTCGTGTTCGCCGGCCGCGAAGTGCCCGGCCCAGAATTGCCTCGCTATTGCCGTAAGCTTGGGCGGTGTCAATGAAGTTGATCCCGGCGTCCAGCGCGGCGCCGACCAGCCGTTCGGCGGCAGATTTGGAGGGCTGGCCGTAATGGCCGGGCACGGGGATCCCGTAGTCCATTCCCAATTCAACGGTGCCTAAAGCGATGGGAGAAACGGACAGCCCGGTTCGTCCTAGGGTGCGATAGTGACTGCGGTCCATGGGTTTCGTGCCAGTGGCTTGAAGGAGGCGGCTGATGCGGATAAAGGCTGATGGTCAAAGTTTTTCGGGCGCTTCTGTTTCGTGGATGGGAAGTGCCCCCGACATGTACTCCTGTTCCCACAGGGCCACAGTCTCTTTGATGAACTCATCCACCGGCCTGTCGATCCCGTGCTGGGCCATCAACGCCGGCAGCCACTTATGGCCGAATGCGACATGCTGCCGTTCGTCGGCCATGTCGTAACTGACAAACTGGGCCGAAAGGCGGTCACCGGTTTCGGCGTAGGCGGCCATCTGCTCGTGGCGGTGCGGGAACGCGTGTGTCTCGTTTCCCATCGTCAGGAGACAGTATTGTGTAGCAGCGTCATACTGGCTGCGCCAGGTGAAGATGAGCGTATTCTGCGGTACATCGGTGTAGTCGAGTCCGTGGCGGGCAAGCCATTCGATGCCCAGTTTGCAGTGCCGGGTCTCGTCATAACAGTGGCGTGCGCTGTCGTAGGTGAAAGCCCACGGCATGTCGGGCGATAGGTGGATGATGAGCGCAACCGTTTCGGCGGCCAGCATCTCCTGGCTGTAGCTCTCGAAGTCCCGCAGACGCTGTGTTGCATGATCGGTCGCGGTGACGCGCTTTCCGGCGTCGCGATTGACCAGGCTGAAGCGGCTGTCGCGGGCAGCGTCGGCCGGGCATTCAAATGGCTTGCGGCAAGCGGGCTGCGCCGGTTTCCCGGTTCGCTCCTCCCGTCCTGAAACGCCCCCAGCCGCGCCCAATAGCTCGGCTATATAGTTTTCCCATTCACCGGGCGCATGGCCGGCCAGGGCTTCGTCCGCCCAGGCGAGATGCGTCTCTTCATCGATCAATATGTGCTTGAACGCATACAGGGTCGGCGCGTCGGGATTGGCGAACGTCTGCTCACAGTGCCAGCGATAGGTTTCAACCAGGGCGGGCTTGATCACGCGGAAAAGGCCGGCCAACATGTCGGCTGCTGTGGGCGCGTGAACCGCTTCCGCCATCAGGTGCTCGAGCGCGTCGTCGCCGGGAGGACGAAAAGCCGGTGTCTGGATCTCCCGCAGGCGCTGGTAGAGATACTGGACATGCTGGGCGTCTTCCCAAAGCAGCCGCCCCATTGCCAGTTTCCAGTCCATGTTCGCTGTACCGGGCAGCCAGGCGGCCAGAATACGCAGCGTCTCATATTCGATGAAGCGGTAGCGGTTGAGCAGCTGCTTGTTGTGGGCGAAATTAATCTCTTCCGGTGGGGAAACTACCTGCATAATCCTCCTCCTTACTCGATACCAAGGAGTGACGCGGCGTTGCCGTAGAAGATGTCTTCGACTTGGCGCTCGCTCAATTTCATCCGGTCGCACGCGAGCCGGATGCTGCGCAACGACTCAAGGCCGACCAGCACCGGCTGCAAAGAGATATGCTTCTCGTCCAGGTCCATCTCGTTGGCGTAGAGCCAGTGGAAGGAGTCGCCGATGGCAACACAGCGGCCGCGCGTGTGGCTGACGTGGAAGTCGGTTCCGTACATCAGCTTCTCGTGGCCCATCGTCTCGACAATGGCCTCGAACGCGCCGGCCTCCGTCACCGCGGATGTATCAAACCATACGTTATCGAGGCCGCGCAGGCTTTCGATGCCCTCGATTGTATGCCATGGGTTGAAGCCGCGCGCCGCGTGGGCCAGAATCAACTGCATCTTGGGATAGGATTCACAGTATCGGCGGATTGTTGCCTGATTGACCGGGTCGGCCAGGGCGCGGTCGCGCACCATGTGCAGCGTGATGGTCAACCCCAAAGTATTGGCCGCGGCAACATGCTCCTCGGGCAGATAGGCCTCGATCGGCGCAGTCCAGGTCGGGTCATCGGCCGTGTAGGTTCCGGCTTCGGATTCGTCTGTGCCCAGCTTTGGATTCAGCGGCGCCATGGTATGGTAGCACTTCAGGCCGGTCATGCCCAGACGGCGGACATCATCCAATATGGTTTCTGCGTCCATGTCTGGCGAGATGATCAGCTGCCCGCGCGAGTTGGCCGCCAGCGGTGAAGTGCCGCTGATCTCTGCGCCGATGAACTCATTGTTGGCCCGACGGTCGCCGAGAAAGGCCAGCCCAAAGAAGAGGCCGCCAACAACGCGTCCTCCCGGGTGCAGCCACTCGTTGTACTGCTCGAATTCGGACAGACCCAGCCGCGGCGGGGTCGAGGCAAGCCCGGCGGGGGGGCCTCCTTCCGGATAGTGCTCGTGGGTGAAGAGGTGCGCGTGGGCGTCGAAAATGCGGTCCGGCAGAAAGGGCAGGACCTCTCTCTCAAGAAATGTCTGGTCTGCCTCGGTAAACTCATATTCAAACATGGTAGATTCCCGGCGGTATGCCGCCCTGGCTGTTCCGCAAAAGGAACACGCAGATCTATCTGACTTGACGGCGGAACGGCTCCTTCTTGAGATTGACGGTAAGCAGGTCGTCGATATTGCCCTGCTCCAGCCCGGCGCGAACGACCTGCAGCGCCTCAGCGGCCGCTTCGCCCGTCAGCCGGATATCCTCATCGGTATGCGCCAGTGTCGCCTTGAAGCTCATGTAGGTGTGGACCCCGCGGCGGGCCATCTCCTGGATAAACAGGGTAGAGACCTTGCGCGGATCGATGTCGTCCGGCGTATTGAGCGTAACGGTTGGGCCGGTATGCAGACCGGTGCAGGCGCCGTCGAGGCCGGACTCCTCGATCGCCTTGTTCAGTTCGCTGCGCAGATTCTCGCCAATCTCTTTGAAGCGACGGGGCGATTCGCGCTTTTTCAGTTCACGAATCGTTGCCAGCGAGGCGGCCAACCCGATATTGTCGCTCCAGTATGAACTTGAGATGAACATGTGCTTGGCCGGTTCCATGACCTCGCGCGAGCCGACCACGGCGCCCATTGGGTAACCGTTTGACATCGACTTGGCGACGACGGTCATGTCCGGAGTGACGCCTACAGCCTCCTGCACGCCGCCGACGGCGATGCGCCAACCGCAAGAGACTTCGTCGAAGATGAGAATGACACCATGGTCGGCAGCCAGCTTCTTGACCCCTTCAAGATAGCCCGGAGGGGGCAGCTCGGAGCGGGCTGGTTCCATCATGATGGCGGCGACCTCGCCAGCATGTTCTTCCAGCAACGCGGAGAGCATCTCCTGATCACCATAGTTGAAAGGTATCACAGTCCCTTCCAAAGCTTTGGGGACTCCGATCGGCTCGATACCGGCAAATGGATACTCTCCGCTCTCCGGGTCAACACCGAAGTTGGCGGCCTGGTACCAGTCGTGCCAGCCATGGTAGCCGCAGAAGAGGATCTTGTCCCTGCCGGTCGTGCCGCGTGCGATGCGCACGGCTACTGCACAGGCATCGCCTCCCCCTTTGGAGTAACGAACCATCTGGGAACTGGGAATCGTGTCGTTGAGTTCTTCGGCCAGTTCCAATTCCAGGGGGCTGTTGGCGGAAAAGAGACTGCTGCGGTCAATCTGTTCCTTCACCGCAGCGTCCACGACATCATCCGCATGACCCAGGATAATGGCGCCAACTGCGTTCATCCAGTCGATGTACTCATTCTCATCTACATCGATGAAGCGAGAACCCTTGGCGCTCTGGGCATAGATGGGACTTACGCCGTGGGCGAACTGGTCGGCGCGGCGGCTGATCAGCTGTGTCCAACCGGGAATCAACTCCTCCGCCTGGTCGTATAGATCAAGCGAGCGGGAAACACTGTGTGCAGCGGCATTTGGGAACGAGGTCATGTTGGCCTCCGCTTTGCCTGTTGACGGGCGCCATGCCCGTGACAGGAGACGGGAATCTACTCTTGCCAGTTGAAAGTCACGCCCAACATATTCTTTTCGCGATGGAAGGCCATCTCATAGGCCTCCACCATCTCGCTGTAATGGAAACGGTGCGTGATCAGGCGGCTCGGTTCCAGCAGTCCATCGGCCATGAGAGACACGACATGGTCGGCGATGTTGTCCCAGGCGTAACGGTCGGCTGTATTGTAAGGGTCTGACCCGGCCCCGGGATAGAGGTAGCCGGCCCTTTCGGAAACGGCAATCAACGACGTGCCTTTGTTGTAGAAGAGCTCCATCGCAAGCGGGTTGAAGTCCAGGGGCGGCTCTCCGCGGCCGAGTAGGCTGACGACCGAGACGCGCCCGCCGGGCCGGACGATTTCCATGGCAGTCCGGAAGGCTGGCCACGGATTGGCGGTCAGGATGACAAGGTCGATGCCCTGGCCGTTTGTAAAGGCGTCAAGCTTGGCCTCAAGGTCGGAATCATTATAGAGAAAGTTGGCGTGCGCGCCCATCCTGTCGGACATCTCCATTCGGATGGGGCTGTTGGCGATTCCCACGACGCGACCGCCGAAGAGAGGACCCAAAGCAATGGCGCCCAGGCCCAGGACGCCCACGCCCACGACAGCCACATTTTCTCCCGGTCGGAACTGGGCCTTGTGGAAGCAGTGCGCGCTGAGCGCGTAAAGATGGGCGTAGACGGCATCCTCATCCGGTACGCCGTCCGGGATCACGACGAGGCTCTCCGACTCAGCCATGATGTATTCGGACTGGTGGGGCGCGCGGGTAACGATTCGATCCCCCACTTTGACGCGCGAAACCTTGCTTCCGGCCGCCTGTACGATACCCAGGTTACTGTCGCCGACCCATCGAGGGTATCCTGGCGCCCCGGGGACCTGGTCTGCCCCCTCATAGTTGCCGCGATCGGTGCCGATCTTGAAGGCGGAGATGCGGGTCTTCACCCACACTTCGTCGTCGGCAAGCTGGCTGACGTCCAGCTCCTGTTCCTCGATCTGCAGATCGCGCGGGCCTTGCAGGATTGCTATCTTCATGCGAATTAGCCTCTCTCTTCTTGAAGTTCTTCCGCTGGTCGCGTGTTTACGCGCCCGGGACGCTGTCCAGGCCTTCGCTGCATTCCTTCAGAACATTCATCAGGCTGAAGTCTCCGCCCCACGGAACCATCTGCGCGCCCATCTCCCGGTAACGTTGGATTTCTTCCACCGAACCGGCCGTGATGCCCCAGACCTTGCCGTGTTTCGCCGTCGCGGCGGCAACCGTTTCGATGGCTTTCTCCATGGTCAACTCGCCGTCCCCCTGCGTCGCGATACGGAGCGAAAGATCAGCGGGCCCGATGAATAGTCCGTCAATGCCCTCGATCGAAGCAATCTCCTCGGCGTTTGCGACAGCTTGCAGGGTCTCGACCTGGGTGATCAGAAAAGTCTCCCGATTTGAATCGGCGTTGTAGTTGCTCTCAGGACGCCAGACTCCTATGCCAAAATCTCCGTCCAGACCGGCGCCGTCCATACCGCGGTTGCCCAGCGGCGGAAATCTCACGGCCTGGACAATGTCGGAGGCCGTTTGCGGATCGGAGACCAGGGGCATCAGGAAACCGGTTGCCCCGTCCTCAAGGTACCGGTACAGCTTCGTTCGCTCCAATGTTGGAGGGCGAACCATGCAATCGATATCGTTATGGTGGCACATCATGATAATTGCCTGCACCTCGCGCGCGTCCATGGCGCGATGTTCGAGGTCAAACCAGATTCCGTCAAATTTGTAGTGCGCCGCGTAGCGGACGTAGAAGGGGAGATAGTGGCCCAACCCGCAGACGCGGGCGAAGCCGTCGCTGCGGAATTTCTGAAGCATTTTGCTCTGGCGCATTGCAGTTCCTTTGGTTTACGGCTTGATATGCTGCGATTGTTCGACACACTTTTGTGATTGTTTTTCGGGTCATGCGCGTCCGGGATCGATTCTGGCCCAGTAGATGTTCATGGTTTCGTCGTCGCCGGCGTAATAGACGACCAGAGCCGTTCCGTCGGAAAGCGTCTCGGCATAGGGGAGCCCAAATGTCCAGAGATTCATTTCACTGAGCAGCTCGCTGGTGCTGTCAGTCTGGCCTGCGGCGCCCTGCTCCTGGCTGTAGATGACGACCTCTGTAGCAGGGTCAAAGGGGGCATCTACGGCGCCGGCAAGCCGGGCGCGGATGGACCTGCTTCCAAACCGGTCCACATAGGGGAGCAGGACGCGTCCGTCAGCCAGCATTGCAGGACGTGCGGCCTGATCGGCGAAGCCAAGGTCTTCGGCTTCCGTCCAGGTATGGCCGTTGTCAGCGCTGATGCGCCGGTGGATGTTGAGGTAGCGGGTTGTCACCGTGTCGTAGGTCCAGGAAAAGGTGACAATGCGTCCGTCCGGTGCGACACCGCAGCGGAGGTCCCAATTGAAGATACGGCCGCTGGGATCTTCGCCGGCGACGACGGGATCTGCCCAGGCCGCGTCTTCGGGGAATTTCCCTTCGACGGCGTTCACGGGCCCGGGCATATCGCGAAGACTATGGATGAATACGACCTTTTGCATCCAGGGCGACGGGTCGTCGTACTGTTTGTTTGTTTCGACGCTCAAGGCGAGCGAGCCGTCGGCCAGTTTGAGGACAGGCGCGGTAAGGCTGGGGGGCCCGATTTCCGCGGGCATGGGCACAAGCCGCCAGGGAGACCAGCTGTTTCCGCTGTCGTCGGAATCGGACAGAAGGACCGCCATGGGCAAACAGCCCTCGGTCTCTTCGTTGAACAGACCGCGGCCGGGCCAGGTTGCGCGGTCGATCCACAGGGCTGAGGCAAGCAGACGGCCGGGAGCCAGTTCGGTCAGATAGCAGACGCGCAGCGATCCGTACAGGCCGTTGACGGTTGGATTCTCAAAGGGCTTCCAGGGTTCGCTCCAGGTCCGGCCGCCGTCTGAGGAGCGGGTGAATTCGACTGTTTCGTCATCGCAGTCTTTGTTTGAGCCCGTGCGATAGGTGGCGATCTGAGAGCCGTCACTGAGCGCGACTGCTGTTGGAAAGGTGAGAAGCGCGCGAGGCGTTCCCCGTTGGCCGCGGCAGAGAATGCCGCTGTCGATGATCTGCATGGCGCCGCTCGCTGGAAGGTGAGGATGCTGGTGGCGAAGCTGCAAGACTACCCTGGCAAATGTCTGGGTGAACTGAATACGGGTATCCTACACCAGTTTGACACGCTTTGCACAACCCCATTTTACCTGCCAGATCAATGCCTTCAGAAGGCATGCCTATGCCTCGGAGGATAGCAAAAAAGGGCTTTGACACGCTCGAGGCGTCGTGCTATATTGCGGCTCACCCAGCCCGTCTACAGATTTGTAACGTTCGGATCTCCTACTCTTGACCGCAACCCTTAGGCGGGGCCTTCCTGCCAATTCACAGACGCTCAATTCCTATCGGTTTTTGAACCATCCACTTGCTTCTTCATCGTTCAACACTTTAAGGGAGGAGACGTTTATGTTGTCGAAACGCAAGGTCCCAAAGTTGTGGATCACGCTGATGGCGCTGATGGCGCTTGCCCTCGTCGTCTCGGCCTGTGCGGCTCCGGCGGCTCCGGCGGCCGATTCGGGAGAGATGGCCGCAGACGCCGGGGACGAGATGATGGAGGAGCAGCATTTCCGCGCAACGATTCCGTTCTTTGTGCAGGACTGGTCGCCGCTGCGCGGCGGGGGCTGGAACGTGCATTACCTGGCATTCTGGATCGCTGGGCCGATGTACATTGACGAGCACGGCGAACTGCATGCCTATGTCTTCAACGAGTGGAAGCCTAATGAAGACATGACACAGTGGACCTTCAAGATCGATCCTGATGCGGTCTACTCTGACGGAAGTTCCATTACCGCTCAGGACGTTGTAGCAACCTGGAATCTGATTGCACATCCGGCGACCACGCACCAGCGCGTCACGCTGTTCTTGACAGGTATTGTCGGCTTTGAGGACGTGTTCAACGGCGAGGCGATGGAGATGCCCGGAGTGGTCGCGCTCGACGACAGCACGGTCCAGGTAACGTTGGAAGGGCCGGATCCGCTCTTCCACAAGAAGCTGGCCACCAACCTGATTGGGCCGGTCAAGGCCTCAGTCGCGATCGGCGAAGACGGCTTCGAGGTTGCCGAGTGGTGGCATCCGAAGAACAATCCCGTGACCAGCGGACCCTACATGCCGGACGAGATGGATCTGAACAGGGGCGTCGTCACCTTTGTAAAGAACCCGAATTTCTGGGTGGCGGAGCCAATGCTCGACCGATTCACCGTCACCTCGATTGAGGACACGACGATTGTCACGACGATGCTGGCCAACAACGAGCTGGACCAGGGCTGGCCGCCCAACGACGCCACTTCACAGGCGCTGCTTGGGGCCGACTACCTCGAGTGCGCTGAAGCCCCCGGCATTGGCGGCTTCTTCCTGAATCCCACCATCGAGCCGACCAACGACATCAACTTCCGCAAGGCGCTGATCCTGGCAGTGGACAGAGAGCAGGTTTTCAATCTGTCCAGCCCTGACGGCAGCGGTTGGGTACCCAGCGGCGAGCCTCTGCGGGCGCTGCCGGGTTCGGATCCAGACTTCGTTCCGCATCCTTTCGATCCGGAAGCCGCCCAGGAGGCGATGGCTGCCTCAGGGTACGCGGACGTGTCTGACGTGCCCAAGATGATCATGGCCGGCGTCAGCAACCCCAGCTTGGAAGTCCTGGCACAGTACATGGCGGAGCAGTGGCGGCAGATCTTGGGCATCGAGGCGATCGAGATGAGCCCGCAGTTTGACAGCTGGGAAGGCCCCGGCGCGCCGGCCCTTTTCCGTGACGGCGCCGGCGTCCGCGTTCCCGACGCAGCCCTGATGGTGCTCGGCTCGCTGCACTCCTCGTCCAATCTGGCGCGCAACATCATGGGCGGCTACCATGATCCGGAGGTCGATGCCCTGATCGAAGAGGCAGTAACAAAGGGGGCCGACGATCCTGAACGCATTGAACTGGCGCGACAGGCCCAGCGGCTCTTCCACGAACAGTATATGGTGATTCCGATCGGTACCGGCTGCGGCGGTTCGGCCCGCGGCGGCGCGATGCCCTGGGTGCATGGCACGCGACGCAACGCAGACGCCCAGTTCATCGAACCCTGGAAGATCTACATCGAGCACATGGAATAGCGTTTACGCGAACCTGAACTCGACTTGATGCCGCGGCAAAGGCGTCAGTAGCCATCTGGCGCCTTTGCCTGCGGCTTTACCCTTCAAACAGATTCGTCAACGCGCGTTTTCTCGTTCCCCGCAGGCAGGTGCTGGTTGGTGAAAGCGATCCGATTCCAGCTATGAAGGGTTAGGGTTAGCAATGGGTCAATACATACTGCGCCGCATTCTTTACTGGATTCCGGCCCTGCTGCTTCTTGCCCTATCCGTGTATGCGATGGCCTTTTTTGGCGCGGGCGATCCGATCAAGCTGATGTTTCTGCGCGAAGAAGGAGACGTAACCTACGACGCGCAGAGGCTGGATGCCATTCGCCGCGAAAAGGGGCTCGACCGCCCCTTTCTCGTTCAGTTCGGAGAATACACCTGGCACCTGGTGCAAGGCGACCTCGGCATGTCGGTGATTTCGGGGCGCTCAGTGAATGACATGATCGGCGCCACTGCGCCTGTCTCCTTTCAGATTGGGCTTGCGACAGTGATTCTGGTGGCCCTGATCGGCATCCCATTGGGGATCATTGCGGGATTAAACCACAACAACTGGGTCGACAATTCGATACTCGGCTCCGCGCTGTTTATCAGCGGGATTCCGAGCTACGTTGTTGGACCCATGCTGATGGTCTTTCTCGTATTGGGTCTGGGAATTATGAAGACGACGCCATACGGCTGGGAAGGATTGTTCAGCAAGAAGGCGATTCTGCCGATGTTCGTGATGGTCTTCGGCTCGATCGCGATCATCATTCGTCAGACGCGTTCGGGCGTGCTGGAGGTGTTGTCGGAGGACTATGTGCGGACAGCGCGCGCCAAGGGGGTCCCGGAGTTCATGGTCATTGTCCGCCACATGCTGCGGCCTGTGTTGACGCCGGTCGTCACCGTATTGGGGCAGATGTTAATTGGCATTGTAAACGGCGCAATCATCGTCGAAAAGATTTTCGGCATCCCCGGTCTGGGCCGCCTGACGATCGACTTCACCTACGGAGTGGACTATCCAGTAATTGTGGCCATCACCCTGATCGGCGCGTTCCTGGTGATGGCGTTGAACCTGTTGGTTGACATCACCTATCCGCTGTTGGACCCAAGAGCCGCCCAGGCAATGACCGGTGTCGAGGAATAACCGATCCCAAGTTACAAAGGACAAGTCTCGCCCCACGATCCATTGCGAATGCGCTCAAAAGGTTTCAGCGGAAAGGGACACCGAAACCCCTTTATTGAGCCCGTCTTGAAAGTGAAGCGAATTCGCTCTCAACTGACCAGCAGACCATAGAGAGATGACGACCCAGGAAATAACGCCAACAGACGACTTTGGCATCGCGGAGGCCAGCCGCACCAATCTTTGGAAGGACGCCTTCGCGCGCCTGGCCGCGAATAAGCTCGCGGTCATCGGCATCATTCCCATCGTCCTCCTCTTTTTCATCGCTATATTTGGTCCATACCTGACGCCCTACGACTTTCTGGCCCAGGACTTTACGGCCCGGCTGGCCGCGCCGTCGAGCGAACACTGGTTGGGCACAGACGAGTTGGGACGAGACGTGTTCAGCCGCATTCTCTACGGCGCCCGCACAGCTGTGGCGGTGGGCCTGGTCTCGACCGCAATCAGCCTGATCGTTGGGCTGATCATGGGTTCCCTGGCAGGATACCTGGGTGGACGGGTCGACATGCTGGTGGTATGGCTGACCGACATGACACGTTCGATGCCGGCTTTGCTGCTGGCAATTGTCATCAATCTGACCCTGAAGGTTCCGCTCGAAGCCTGGATGGAGCAGATGTATCTGGCGACGAAGAACGGTTTCTTCCGCCAGACGATGTGGGTTGACCTGGTCCTGGTCTTTGGCGCGCTGGCGCTGATCCAGTGGCCCGGCTACGCCCGCCTGATCCGGGGCCAGATTCTGTCGATCCGCAGCCGCAACTACGTGCTGGCGGCGCGCGCCCTGGGCATGCCTACGGGCCGAATCCTCACGCGCTACGTGATTCCAAATGCAATGGGCCCTCTGATCGTGGCAGTGAGCGCCGGCCTGGGAGGCGCCATGGTGCTGGAGTCAGCCTTCAGTTTCCTGGGCGTTGGCGTGCAGCTGCCCATACCCAGCTGGGGGAAGATGATCAGTGACGGGCTGAGAATGTGGCAGACCCATCCTTATCTGCTGGCCGGGCCGGCCGTGATGATGGCCATCATTACGGTGTCGTTTGCCTGGCTGGGCGACGGCCTCAACGATGCCCTCAATCCCCGCCAGTGGGGAGGGTAAGGCTCCAGCAACAGCTCCTGCGCGTTTGAAGCCCGCCTACACCCGGTTACCTGCCACAGCAAGAGAACGAACTTACAAACGCTATGTCAGTTCTCCTTGATGTTCAAGATCTGCAGACCCGTTTCCAAGTCCGCAAGGGATACGTCTACGCGGTCAACGGCGTCTCCTTCCAACTGGACCAGGGCGATACCCTGGCGGTGGTGGGCGAGAGCGGCTGCGGCAAGAGCGTAACCATGCTCAGCCTTGTGCGGCTGTTGCCCCCGGCCGCCAGCATAGAGAACGGCCAGGTGTTGCTGCGGGGCGAAGACCTGCTTCAGCTTAACCTGCGGCAACTGCGAGACGTGCGCGGCGGCGAGATCGGCATGATTTTCCAGGATCCGATGACTTCGCTCAACCCGTTCATCAACATCGGAACGCAGATGGCCGAGCCGCTCATCTATCATCGAGGGATGAGCAAGAGTGAGGCGCTTGCCCGGAGCGCAGAACTGCTGGGGATGGTGGGAATCCCTGACGGTGAGGCGCGGCTGCGGGAATATCCGCACCAGTTCTCCGGCGGCATGCGCCAGCGGGTGATGATCGCCATGTCGATGTCGTGTGAACCGGCTGTCCTGATCGCGGATGAGCCTACGACCGCGCTGGATGTTACGATTCAGGCGCAGATCGTCGAGCTGGTCAAGGAGTTGCGCGACCGGTCGGGCGTTGCGGTGATCTGGATTACGCATGATTTGAGCGTCGTCGCGGGCATTGCCGACCGGGTCATCGTCATGTACGCAGGCTACATTGTCGAGGAGGCGCCGGTCGATGCGCTTTTCGAAGATCCTCGTCACCCCTATACGGTTGGGCTGATGGGCGCGCTGCCCAGCCTGGCAGGTGAGACGGGAACACGCCTGACGACGATTGGCGGTTCGCCGCCGGACCTGGTCGATCTTCCCGACTTCTGCCCCTTTCACCCCCGCTGCCCGTATGCCATCGACCGTTGCCGAAAAGAAAACCCCATGCTGGAGCCGGTTATCGACGCCAGTGACGGTGGCCATCGCGCCGCCTGCTGGGTCGACATCCGCGAGGTAGAATTGGAGGCCGGCGCCGCGGCCGGCAGCGTTTAGCCAGGGCCAACCTGAGCCTATCCAGATAATGGAATACCAGAATCGGTTATGAGCCAGACTGACAGCAGCAACAGGGCGCCCCTTGTACGGGTTGAGAATCTGACCAAGCACTTCTCCGTGCGCATTGGAGCCTATGGCGAGACCAAGGCGACGGTGCATGCGCTGGACGAAGTCTCCTTTGACGTGCGGCGGGGCGAGACGCTGGGACTTGTGGGCGAATCCGGCTGCGGCAAGTCTACGGCGGGCCTGACATTGCTTCAGTTGCATCGACCGACCTCTGGAAAAGTCTACTTTGAAGAGAAGGAAGTCACCGGGCTTTCGGAGAAGGAGATGCGGCCGCTGCGCAGGCGAATGCAGATCATTTTTCAGGATCCATATTCTACGCTCAGCCCGCGCATGACGATAGGCAACGCGATTGGCGAACCCCTCTGGCTGCATGAGCTGGCAAGCGGGAGGGAGGCCCAGGAACGGATTTCCAGGCTGCTGAACGATGTCGGGCTTAACCCTGCTTTTGCGTTCCGCTACCCGCACGAATTCTCCGGCGGCCAGCGGCAGCGCGTGTGTATTGCACGCGCTTTGGCTTGCGAACCGGAGTTTATTGTCTGCGATGAGCCAATTTCGGCCTTGGACGTCTCGATTCAGGCCCAGATAATCAACCTGCTGCAGGACCTGCAGGAAGAGTATGACCTCACCTATCTCTTCATCGCTCATGATCTGGCCGTGGTGCGCCATATCAGCGACAGAGTGGCGGTGATGTATCTGGGCCGGGTGGTGGAGATGGCGCCGAAAGAGCGCTTATTTGACAACCCCTTGCATCCCTATACCAACGCGCTCTTGCTGTCGGTGCCGGTGCCCAATCCGCGCCAGGAGCGGCAACGTGAGCATATCGTCATTCAAGGCAACGTGCCGAGCGCGATCAGTCCACCCAGCGGTTGCCGCTTCCATCCCCGCTGTCCACTTGCCTTTGAGCCGTGCGATCATGTAGTGCCGGAGTGGCGCGAGGCTGAGCCCGGCCATTGGGTCGCCTGTCACGCGGTGTGACACCAAGGCCGCCGGAAGAAGGTTGCCGCTCCCTCTACCTCACCTTCAAGGCCAATGGCGCAAAGATGCCATGCAGCTGAAGACAACATTTCAATCCTTCCGCACTCTTTCCAACAGACCTCGCAAGGCAGCTGATGAATAAAACTCTCGCGGGCGACTTTCTGGTCCTGGCGGAGTCTCCCGACAGAGAGAGCGTGTATACCGGCTCGCCATGTCAGGCGCAGCTGCCTTCGGGCCGCCTGGTCGTAAGTTTCGAATGGTTTCGCCCGCCGCCGCTCGTTGAGAAGGTCTCCGACCAGCTCGAAATCCTTGTGAGCGACGACGACGGCAACCGGTGGCGCAGGACTGCGGCGCTGGACATCATCAGGCCCTCACTGGTTGCAGCCGCATCCCGATGCTGATGTACAGCCTGGATGCCCTCAACTGGTTCCAGGCCAGCTGTGTGGCGATGAGCAGCAGCATTTTCGAGGCCTTCAGCTATGCCTCGCAACTGATCCGGGGCGACGATCTGCTGGTCATTTCGCGCACTTCTCAAGGGGGATACAACCAGCATGACACGAATCTTGTCACTTTGCACCGCATCAAGAATTTCAGGGCGCTGGCACTCGATCTGAAGCCAACCCAAAGCAGAGGCACGCCGCCGCGCTAACAGCTCTCACAGAGGATAGAGGGAGGCATTGAAATGAAACTTGGCACATTCATGATGCCACTGCATCCGCCGGAAAAGGACTTTACGCTCGGATTCGAAGAGGACATCGAATTTGTGGTGCGGGCGGACGAGTTGGGGTTCACCGAGGCGTGGATCGGCCAGCACCATACGCTGGCATGGGAACCGATCCCGTCAAATGATGTCTTCATCGCCAACGTGCTCCCGCGCACCAAAAACATCCGGCTCGGGAGCGGAGTCTCCATCTTGCCGCAGCATCATCCGGTCAACGTGGCGGTGCGACTGGCCTATCTGGATCACCTCTCACGCGGACGCATTAATTGCGGGTTCGGCCAGGGGGGCGTGCCGACAGACTGGGGCCTGTTCGACCTGCCGGATCCGGGCACGCAGGGCCTGATGACGGTCGAGAGCATCGACATGATTCTGAAGCTGTGGCAGACCGATCCGCCCTTTGATTTCAAAGGGGACTTCTACCATATTAAGCTTGAAGGCGGAAACCCTGAGTATGGAATCGGCGAGATGCTGCAGCCCTATCAGAAGCCGCATCCCCCGATCGGGATGAGTATCATCCGCGGCCAGTCTCGCGCGGCCAACATGGCGGGCGAGAGGGGATACATCCCCCTCAGCACAAACGTTGTTTCCGGCTCCACGCTTGCCGAACATTGGGAGACCTATTGCAAGGGGGCCGCTTCCACCGGGCTGCCAGAGCCGGACCGGGAAATTTGGCGAGTTTCGCGCAGCATCTTCATAGACGAGACGACCGATGCCGCCTGGGAACGGGCCAGCAGCGGCGCCATGGCAGGATCAATGGCCTATTTGCGCTGGTTGATCGGGTCGGCGGGCATGGTCGAGGTATTAAAAGACGACCCGGCGATGCCCGACGAGGATGTCACCGTGGACTACATGCTGAAGAAACTGTGCATCATCGGCGACAAGGATGAGTGTCTGAGGCGATTGCATGAACTGTACGAAGAGACCGGCGGCTGGGGCACACTGCTGATGATTGCGCACGACTGGGATGACAAGGAACGGTGGCTCGCCTGCATGGAGACGCTGGCCAACGAGATCGTGCCCGAGCTGCCGTAGGATCCTCGTCGGGCCGGGCCAACGTCCCGCTCGATACAATAGCAGATTTGAATCAACACAGTCAGGATAGCTGATAAATGGCGAGAATGAATGGAGGGCAGGCGTTGGTGCGGTCGCTGGCCGCTGAAGGGCTGCGAGTCGTTTTTGGCGTGCCGGGGGCGGGGCAATATGAAGCGATCGACGCGTTGTATTCAACGCCGAGCATCCGCTACATCTCGGTGCGGCACGAGCAGGCGGCCAGCTACATGGCGGACGGGTATGCGCGCGCCGGCGGCGAGATCGGGGCAGCCCTGGTTGTGGAGGGGCCAGGTCTCTTCAACGCCCTTTCAGGCGTCGCAACCGCCTTCGCAACGTCATCGCCGATATTGGTGGTGACGGGAGGCCATCACCATCGCAAGAAGGGGCTTGAACTCGACGAGAGCGCGTGGCTGGGTCCGCTGACGAAGTGGGTTGGCCGTGCGCGGCGTCCGGCCGAGATTCCTGAGATAGTGCGGGAGGCGTTTCGGCAGCTGCGCACGGGGCGGCCGCGGCCGGTGGGGATCGAGGTGCCTCCGTCGGTGTTCGCCGCGACGGAGGAGGTTGGCATGGCACAGCCAGCCTCCGATACACCAGAGCCCAAGTTTGACGATGCGCAGTTAATTCAACAGGCGGCGGAACTGCTCGTGTCGGCGCGGCGGCCGGTCATCTGGGCTGGGGGCGGCGTTATGCGGGCCAGGGCCGCTACGCTTGTGGCCGAGCTGGCAGACTACCTGCAGGTACCGGTCGTGACGACGAGACAGGGCAAGGGGGCAATTTCGGAACGCCATCCGCTTTCTCTTGGCATGGCCGAAATGCGCTTTCAGCCGCTTCGCAGCTGGCTCACCGGTCGGGACCTGATTCTGGCAGTCGGCGCGAGCAACTTCAGGCGCGGCGACGGCCAGCAGGTAATCCGCATCGACGTCGACGAGACCGAGCTCGATGGCGACAGCGACCAGCTGGCCATTCAGGGCGATGCCTATCCCGTCATGATGGCGCTCAATCAGGCCGTCGCCGCTGCCAGCCCATCCCGCGCTGACAAGGCCGAGGCCGTCCAGGCAGAGGTCGCGGCCATCAACGGGGCCCGCTTCGATCCGTCCTCCCAACTGCAGCCGCAGTGGGACTTCATGGAGGCGATCCACGCCGCCTTGCCCGAAGACGGCATCGTGATCCAGGGCATGAACCAGATGGGCTATTACAGCCGCAACTACTTCAGACCCAGAGCGCCGCACGCCTACTTGACCAGTTCGTCACACGGCACACTGGGCTGCGCCTACCCCATCGCGCTGGGCGCGAAGGTCGCTTGCCCGGACAGGACCGTCGTTTCGATTTCCGGCGACGGCGGCTTTCTTTACAACGTGCACGAACTGTCCACCGCCGTGCAGTACGGGATCAACGCGATCGCCATCGTCTTCAACGACAACGCCTACGGCAATGTCCTGCGCGCGCAGATGGAGGAGTTTGACGGGCATGTTCTCGGCACCAAACTACACAACCCCGACTTCGTTGCGCTGGCGCAAAGTTTCGGCGCCCATGGCGTGCGCGCCGAGGACGCCGCGGCACTGCAAGCGGCGCTGGAAGAGGCGGCCGCCGACCAGAACGGCAAACCGACCTTGATTGAAGTACCGGTCGGGAGATTGGATAGAGAGTACTGAGGGAGGTTCCGGCATGTCGGACGTTGTCAATCTGAAAAAGCGCATTCACCGCGGCGAACCGATCTTCGGCGTCGGCGCACAGGTGCATTTCAACCGCAGCCAGCTCGAAGATCTGCTGGCGCAGGGCGACTACAGCTTCGTCTACGTCGATAGCCAGCACACGGCGTTTTGCGAAATCGACCTGGAAAACTTCTGCCGCCACGCCGAAGCGCTGGGGATACCCGTTCAGTTTCGCATCCCGCATACACGCCATACATACCTGGTCGGACGTTATCTCGATTTAGGGCCGACGGGGATTATGGTGCCGGAAGTGGAGAGTGCGGCGGAGGTGGACGAGGCGATCAAGTATTTTTACTATCCACAGGTGGGGCGGCGCAGTTCGGGCGGAGTCAACCGCCGCAATCTGAGAGCCTTTGGCGAACCGACCGATCCTTCTATCATCGACCGCCTTGCCTACGCCGACTGGTGGAACAGCAACGGCTTTCTCGCAATCCAGCTGGAGTCGGTGGAGGCAGTCATCAACGCGCGCAAGCTGGCCAAGCCGGGGGTCGACCTGCTGGCGTTCGGGCCGAACGACCTGCGATTCAGCATGGAAAGTCTGCCGCACAGTCCGTTCAAGACGGTAGACGAGTGCATCGGCCACGTGCTGGCGCAGATGAAGGACAGTCCTGTGCAGGTGAGTTTGGGCGCGGCGAGCGCGGAGGAGCGGGACAAATACATCGAAATGGGTGTGACCGTGTTGCAGGTGGCGCCGGGAATGTGATCTACCCCGCAAAAATGGTTGGCACACGGCCGCGAAACAGCCGTAGGGCCTGCGATTCCTGTGTATCTGGCTGAAACTTCGTCTGACAATTCGGAATCGCGGGCATTCACAGGCCACTATGAAAGATCAGACCATGCAACTACCCGACATCCGCCGCCTAACCCCCATCACCCAAGAGTACGCCTACTTCCAGAGCAGCGGCTTCTCGCCGAAGATGGAGCCGGTGATCGAGGAAACCAATCGCTGGGCGCACTTCCAGAATTCCGGCGGCGCCGCGCCGGGTATTCACGAAAAAATGATGGACGGATTCGAGGCGACGCGCGACAAAGTCGCGCAGTCGATGAACGCTGACAGTGACGAGATCGTGTTGGGCGAAAACACCACGATCGGTATCAACATCGTCGCCAACGGCATAAACTGGCAGGCGGGTGACAATGTCATCCTCAGCGACAAAGAGCATCCGGGCAATCGCATCACCTGGTACAGCCATGTCCACCGTTACGGCATCGAACTGCGCTTTCTCGAGGTCGTCCATGATGAAGAGCAGATGCTTGAACAGTTTGAGCGCCTGCTCGATGAACGCACGCGGGTCGTTTCGATAAGCCATGTTTGCCGCCGCACCGGCCAGAGGCTGCCCGCGCGGGCCCTCATCGACCTCGCGCACGATAGAGACACCCCGGTCCTCCTGGACGGCGCACAGGCCTACGGCGCGGTCCCCGTCGACATGCGCGCCCTGGATTGCGACTTTTACGCCTTCAGCGGACACAAGTACATCATGGCCCCGCAGGGTACCGGCGGCTTCTTCGTGCGCCGCGACCGGATTCCCTGGATCCAGCCCAGCTGGATCGGCTCCCACTCGCAGAAGGACTTCGACCTCGTCGGCGGCCTCACGTTGCTGGATGAGGCCAAACGCTTCGAGTTCGGGACGCGCAACCTGGCCGACCAGATCGGGTTCGGCAAGGCGCTCGACTGCTGGGCGGAAGTCGGGTGGGAGAATGTGTTTTCGTATATCGCCGGTTACACTGACCGCATGAAATCCTCGCTCCGGGATGTGCCGGGGCTGACTCTGCACACGCCTCTTCCTTACGAGAAATCGTCGGGTATCGTAACCTTCAGTCTCGAAGGCTACACGTCAGCCGAGATTCAGGAGCGCTTGAAGGAACGGAAAGTACTGGTCGCCCCGTTGGAATTGGACGGCTCCATGATCCGCGTATCCACGCATGTCTTCAACAACGAAGACGATCTGGAACGGCTGGTCGCGGGATTAGAGGCGATGGAATAGGTTCGCATTGCCGGCGCCGATTGTCTTTCAACCGGCCAACAGAAACGTGACCGCCATGATTACCGCGGGCGAATTCCCACTTATATAGACAAACTGCGATCCAAACCCCGCGTCAGGGCACACCAGAGAAAGACTGAACCGAACATGCCAGAACCAAGCAACCGTACAAAGATCATCTCAGTCGACACGCCCACGCCCCCGCCCTACTGGGCCCTCCTGGAGTGGGAACTGACTCGCAACCAGACTGCGGCCGTCGAGGCGTTCTACGCCCGCTATTTTGACGAGCGCGGCTATCTTCTTTGTGTTCCCCGCAGAGGAGGAGATGACGGGCCGGATGACGCCGCGGAAAACCTGGCGGGATGGACCATGCTGCACGCGCTGGGCGCGCCGGACATTGTGCTGGAGCTCTATAGGAAGGGCTGGGAGGGAGATCTCCGGCAGTACGCCGAAACCAGGACTGTCGAGGTGTCGTTTGCCCGCGATGGCATGTACTACTAAGAATTCCCCGTCATGTTTGACTGGATGCACAACGGCGAAGGCTTCTCGGTTTTTCTCCTGCAGCCGCTGTCGGACCCGTATAACCACCTGGCGCGCCAGCGTATGGAACGCTTTGCCGGATTCTATATGGGCAGCGATCCACAGGCCCACAACTATGACGCGGCGCGCCGCGTCATCCGCAGCAGGTTCAACGGCAGCCGCGGCCCGATGATGCGCAAGGCGACCGGCCTCGACTGGGCCGGCGATTCGCTTGAAATCGAAGGGCGCTTCAACCCCGCGATGGTGAGCCGGTTAACCGAACTGATGCTGGGGGGTCTGCCGACGGAACGGATGGGCTTCCCTCTCCACTGCCGCGTACGGTACTTCGATCCGAAACGGCGGAGGGCCGGCATGCCGGAAGATGTTGGCGCGCTGGTCGAAAACATGGGCGCCGACGAGATGACGCTGACGCTGGTCAATACTGACCAGCTAAAGTCGCGCACAGTTGTCGTCCAGGGGGGCGCTTACGGCGAGCATCAGTTCGTGAGCGTAAGCCACAACGGGGTGAAGAGTTCGATCGATGGCGACAACTTCACTGTGCGGCTAGGGCCGGGCTGCGGCAGCAGATTGCAACGACGGATGACTCGGTATGCCAACAGGCCAACTTGCGTCTTCCCCTGGGACAGATAGGCGCATCGGAAAAACAGGCAAGTCAGCTTTTTTAGAATAGGTCCCCAGACTGAAACTGCTGGCGGGGGCGCTAACCTTTTAATGCCAGCGAGGATAGCCGCGTGGCCAACGAGAGTAAACCCAATGTCCTGGTTTTTCTGTGCGACCAGTTGCGCATCGATCTCCTCTCCTGCTATGCCGATACGATCGTACGAACACCGAACATTTCTGCCCTGGCGCAGGATTCCTGTGTTTTCGAGCGGGCCTATACGCCCTGTGCTATCTGCTCGCCAGCCCGCGCCAGTCTGCTGACGGGGCTGTATCCTCACGGCCACCACATGTTTAACAACTCCACGCCGCACTATTCGTACTGCGAACACATGCGGCCCGGCGTCGCGATGATTCAGGACTGGATCGACGCGGAGAGCGACTACGAGTCGGCCTGGTTTGGTAAGTGGCACGTCGGCCCAGCGCAGGACCTGTTTGACTCCCGCTTCC
This sequence comes from Caldilineaceae bacterium, assembly GCA_022824025.1. Taxonomy (GTDB): domain Bacteria; phylum Chloroflexota; class Anaerolineae; order Caldilineales; family Caldilineaceae; genus Bin5. The sequence goes on along the minus strand of JAJEBF010000014.1, from coordinate 5,522 downwards.
ATCATACGCAAAGGCCCTACGAGGGCGGCCCCGAATTCCTTACCAGTTCCCACTGGCATCCCAGCACGCGGATCGCGCCTCTGGTAGAAAGCGTCGGAGGCGGGAATGCGGGCACGCTTGATATTGGGATGGAAGGATTCCCCGATGTGGTGGCGGCCCGCTACTCGCAGACGTTTCTGCGCAACCGAGACGTGACGAGGCCCTTCTTCCTGACCTGCTCTTTCCCCGGGCCGCACAGTCCCTGGATGATCCCGGATGACTGGGGCATTCGCTACGACGCAGACTCCATCCCGATGTGGGCCAATCGCTACGACAGCTTTGAGGGCAAGCCCTTCAACCAGAAAAAGCTGCGCCTGATGCAGGAGGTTCGCGGGGAGGAACGCTTGCGGCGCGCGGGCCGCCCCTTTGGGGAGCGGACTGACGAGCAGCGGCAGGAGAGAAGGGACAGAGAGTTGAGGGCGTTGTTGGCCTGCTGCTTCTCCTATATGGAGTTGATTGACCAGATGGTTGGCGAGGTGGTGGCAACGCTGAAGGAGCTGAATTTGTACGAGGAGACAGCTATCATCTTCACTGCGGATCATGGCGATATGGCAGGTTCCCATGGCATGATGAGCAAGGGCGCGTATATGTATGACGAGATATATCGGATACCCTTGATAGTCAAGCCGCCGGGGACGCCGCAACCCAGACGCAGCGAAGCGTTTGTGCATTTGATGGATGTAACCGCGACCTGTCTGCACTTGATGGAGGGGGACAAACAGCAAAGCATGATGGGGCACAGCCTGCACGGCGAGTCGCTTCTTCCCCTCGTGCAGGGAAACGACGACTGGGGCCGGGCAATGCACTACGCCGAATACCACGGCGACTGGTACGGTCATTACTCGGCGCGGATGGTGACCGACGGCCGCTGGAAACTGGTGTGGAATCTGACCGACCTGTGTGAGCTGTACGACTTGGAAAACGATCCCTACGAGTTGCGCAATCGCTTCTACGAACCAGGCCTGGAATCCGTGCGCGCCGCCTACTTTGATTATCTGGTAGCGGAAGCGCAGCGAACGGACGACGATCAGTTGCGGATGCTGAACCCGCAAATCGAGTCGGCGGCGTCGGGGACTGCTGCCCTCCGAATCCATTGACAGGCTAGCACTCGCCCAGAGGAAATGAACTCATCACTATCCGACTGGATCCGACTGCTCTCGATCGACGATGAATACCTGAAAGGCGAATTTCATGACTACCCTGAGCAAACCCAATGTGCTGATTTTCCTCTGCGACCAGTTGCGGATTGATCTGCTGACCTGTTACCAGGAGACACTGGTTCGAACACCGAACATCACCGCGCTGGCCAACGATTCCTGCCTGTTTGAGCGGGCGTATACGCCGCTAGCGCTGTGCTCGCCCGCCAGAGCCAGCCTGCTCACGGGCCTCTACCCGCACGGGCACCATATGTTCAACAATTCGACGCCGCATTATTCCTACTGCGAACATATGCGGCCGGACATGACGATGCTTCAGGACTGGGCCGACGATGAGGGCGAGTATGAGTCGGCCTGGTTTGGCAAGTGGCACATTGGCCCTGCGCAGGACCTGTTCGACTCCCGCTTTCACCATACGCACGACGAACCGCACGAAGGCGGGCCCGTCTTTCTGGACAGCTCGCACTGGCACCCGAACACGCGCATCGCCCCCTTGGTCCAAAGCGTGGGGCGGGGCACAGCCGGCACGTTGGACATAGGGATGGAGGGCTTTCCCGATGTGGTCGCGGCCCGCTATACGCAGGCGTTTCTGCGCACTCGGGACACGACGCGGCCCTTCTTCGCTACCTGTTCCTTCCCGGGCCCCCATTTTCCCTGGATGGTTCCGGAGGAGTGGGGCATTCGGTACGACGCGGCCGACATTGAGATGTGGCCCAACCGGCATGACACCTTTGAGGGCAAGCCAATCAACCAGAGGAAGCTGCGGCTGCTGAATGAGGCCAATGCAGGCGGCCTTTCCTCAGAAGAGCAGGACGCGGAGCTAAAGGAGTTGCTGGCATGCTGCTTCTCCTACATTGAGCTGATCGACGAGATGGTCGGCCAGGTAGTGGCTACCCTCAAGGAACTCGGCATGTACGACAGCACCGCCATCATATTCACGGCTGACCATGGCGATATGGCTGGGTCCCATGGGTTGATGAATAAGGGCGCCTACATGTATGACGAAACCTACCGCATTCCCATGCTTCTCAAGACGCCTGGGCAGAGGGAGGCAGCGCGCAGCAGCGCCTTTGTTCATCTGATGGATGTGACCGCCACCTGTTTGGAGTTGATGTCCGGCACGGCGCAGGAGAGTTTGGGGGGGCGGCAATTGCACGGGCAGTCGCTCCTGCCCCTGGCGGCGGGCGAGGAGGCGTGGCCCCGTACCATGCACTACGCGCAGTATCACGGCGACCCCTGGGGACACTACTCCTCCCGTATGGTGACCGATGGCCGCTGGAAACTGGTGTGGAACCTGACCGATCTGTGTGAACTGTACGATTTGGAGAACGATCCCCACGAGTTGAATAATCGATTCTACGATCCCGCATGTGACCAGGCGCGCACTGCCTGTTTCGACTATCTCCAGGCCGAGGCGCAGCGCACAGGGGACGCGCACGTATTTCTGTTAGATCCGGTGCACGAACTGGCCATATCCGGGATCCCCGTGCCTGGAAACGCCTGATCAACGAACGTGAATAGCGGGACGCGCATCTCCTGGTTAGCCGTTCCATGCTGCCGGGTAGCTTGAGAAGGACAAGCGGACAATAAGGAGGTCCACTATGAAATTTGGTGTCTTTTTGCCCAGTCACGGACCGGCGAAATCGCCGCAGGCGGTAAAGCAGGTTGCCCAGGCCGCCGAGCAGGCCGGCTACGATTCACTGTGGGCAGCCGACCACGTGCTTGTTCACCAGCGGTTCAGCGACTTCTGCCTGATCGAGACCTTCGTGACGCTGGGCTATGTTGCGGCCATCACCGAGACAATCACACTGGGCACGACAGTGCTCGTGCTGCCGCAGCGCGAACCAGTCCTGGCCGCCAAGCAGGCGGCGGCAGTCGACCAGTACAGCAACGGCCGGCTTATCCTGGGAATCGGCGTGGGTTGGATGGAGGACGAGTACCGCTACTTGGGCGCCGACTTCAGGCGGCGCGGCCGCATGATGGATGAATGGATCGATGTCATGCAGGTCTTGTGGAAGGAGGAGCAGCCGGCATTCAAGGGGGAGTGGATCAGCTTTGAGGAGACCGCCTTCGAACCCAAGCCGGCGCAGAACGGGGGCCCGCCCCTGACAATTGGCGGGGTGAGCGACTCAGCAATCCGCCGGGCCGCGACCAAGGGAATCGGTTGGCATCCGATCCAGATAGCGCCGGAAGAGGTCGCCGCCGGAGTGGCCAAGCTGCGCGCTTGGGCGGACGGCAGCCCGCGCACGGTCATCTTCCATGCCCGAACTGAACTTGGCGAACAGGCCGATCCGGAGGTGACCCCGATGCGAGGATCAATCGCCGAGGTCAACGACCTGATCGGCCGCTACGCCGAAGCCGGTGTGGAGCATATGCTCTTTGACTTCAACACAACGCCTACAGCGGGGGCCATCCAGGACCAGATGGAGAGGATCGCGTCTGACGTGTTTCCGGTCCATCAGACTTCTTGAACAATGGGAAGCTGCTGAACAGCTATCGCTCACAGGGAGTCTGAATCTTCGATTTCCGCCCAGCCACCGCTGTCCTTTGAGGCTTCCGCAGCCAGCCCGATAAGCGAAAGTTGGGCGACGGCGGGTGCGTCGGCAGGCAGTGGCCCGGCGCTTGGCACTTCTCTGAGATCGTTGACTTCTGCTGCGGTGGATTTGGATTCGGTCAGCGGCTCGCCGGCAACAGCGTCGAGGAAGGCGCTAACGCACTCATTCATGCCGGGCCAGCCGGCGCGCGGCTGGGATTCCGCCACGCGCGCCACCGTCCACTCGCTCTGCTGGCGCGTGCGCTGGCGCAGTTCGCCGGAGAAAAGGTCCACGATCAGGTCGCCGTCTTCCCCATTAATTTCGACGGTCGTTTCCAGCTCGACAACGCAGCCCAGATTGACCTGCACCCTTCCCCAGACACCGCCGTAATCGTAGAGGCCCTGGCACTGGCGCTGCGCGCGGCCGGGCAGGTCGTCTGATTCAAGGATTAGTACGCGGGAAGGCGTCGCGCCGAGAATCCGGTTGAGCGTGTCCACGTACCAGGGCGCGATATGGTTGAGCGTACTCAGGTCGGCCTGCGGGTCGGCGCCCCAGTTTGATTGCAGTCGTACGGATACGGTATGCACCTGTCCGAGGAGGCCGCTGCGCACGCGGCGGGCCGCCTCGACGAAGACGGGGATGAATCCGATTTCGAGGTCGGCGTGGGTTGCCTGCGGCGCATCCACCAGCCGGGCAATCATTGGGCGGATGCGGGTCCTCCGGTTGGCGAGCGGCGGTTCATAGAAGATAGGGATGCCGGCGTCGAGCGCCGCGCCGATGGTTTCCTCATGGGCTGCGTCGGACACGGCAATGAAGACGGCGTCGACGGGGGGCCCGCCCAGCAGATCGCCGGCGTTGGAGAAGACCGCGACGTCAGGGCCGAGTTCGCTGCCGATGCGCTGCTGCGTGGCGGCGCTGGGCGCGGCGGCGGATACGATCCGGGCGCGGCCGTCGCGGCGCAGCGCGGGCAGGTAGGCCATCCGGGTCCAGTTGCCATAGCCGATGAATCCGATGCGCAATGTCATTGCTGTCCCTTTCTTTGGGAACTATATACATGATTAGACGTATAGCATTTTCTTGACGCGCGCGAAACAAGAAAAGGGTGATATAATCTAATAAACAATGCTATAATTAACGAGAAGTAACCGAGTTCATGCCTTTACGAGCTTGCCGAACAGAGGGCAGATACTGATTTATTTCAGGTTCCGTAATGGCTACGAAATAGCCGAGCAGAAGGAACGCTATTGTTGTCATTAGCATCGCCACCTTTCGTTTACAGAGCTTGGAAAGTTTTCCAAGAAGTTTTACTACTACATTTGCCATCGAGGATGTTACAACCCCTGTTACGACAGGCTCTGCCTCGGCAAGCTCGTAAAGGCATAAGTCAGATATACATGATTGTCGTCAATCATTTCAAGAATGATTGATTGTCATTTTCGGGCAGGAAGTTAGTCATATATCTTGGTCGGTATAATTGACCGAGGTTCACGGCTCTGCCGTGACCCCACACCTTCGGTGTGAGGTTTATTATGATGGCGTAGAAGTGGCGCGTAAAGAGGTTCACCGGCCTCGCCGCTCGTTCTGAGCGTCGCGCCACTTCTACTAGGAGTGAACGTTTTGTGAAATTTTTAGTTTCTGTTCACTCTTAGATCGTAACTACTCAGCCTGAAGGTAGAGGAGGGCTGAAGGGATGGCCTAGAAAAGCATTGTAGATGACATCAATGGCATTGAGGCCGTGTTTGCGAGCGGTAGAGAGATAGGAACGGATGGCACAGAAGGTTTGGGCGCCCTG
>JAJEBF010000017.1 GCA_022824025.1 Caldilineaceae bacterium | reverse complement strand
GAGACGCAAAATGTGACTGAAGAAGAGGCCCAGTTGACCGCGAGCCAGCGCGGCTTTTTGGGCATTGACCCAGGCAGAGGCTTCGGCAGATGCTGGCTCCATTGCCTGATTGGCGATCTGCCAGACATACTGCAGCATGTGCCACCAGTCGAGAATTTCGATGCGGCGGGAGAAACAGACAAAGACGATCGCCCAGATCCAGATGGCGCCGTCGTTGACGCAGACGATCCGTTTGGCTTTTTCCACGCCCCGCCGGCAACTCTCGGCCCAGTCGTGGTTGGTGAAGCGCTTGGCATCCCAAAGACCAGCCCGATAGGAGTGCTTGGTTAAACGCACCTCCTCCTCTGTTTTCGCCCCCGCCTCTCGTACAGGCACAGCCGAAACAGCTGCGACTTTGGCCTCCTTCCAGCCTTCCTCCCGCAGGTGGACCATCACCCCATCTGCCGAGACCGCCATCACTTCACTGTCCGGTTCCGGGATGCGCCGATAGCTGACCTCTTCCTCCTCTTTGGGCACGCGCACCATCGCCTCCGCTTCCCGCTCATCGGCCTCCACAACCTCGCTCCCATAGGTCCTCACCAACCGCTTCATCGTACTGGCCGACATCGGCACGCGCATCAACTCGCTGTAACTCTTTGCTGCGCGTGCATAGGAGGGAATCTCGACCGCAAGCATTAACGCCAGCCGCAGCAGTTCCGGACTCCAACCCGACCTATTCAGCCCCATTCTCCGATCCAGGGGGAAAAAACCCTTGCTTGCATGAAGGGCAATAGTAGTATTCTCGTTTGACCTCCACCGTCCCTTCTCGGTGTTGAACCGTCTTCGCCTTCTTCCCCTTGTTCTCGACACATCCCCCGCATTCGGGACAACTTACCTCCACCTCCCCTTCTCCTGCTTCCGCCAACAAATCCTCCACGAACGGTCGCATCATCGCTTCCCGCTCTTGACGCACCCGTTCCATGATCTCGTCGAAACTGGCCTCCGGCCTCTCACTCCGCCACGACCACAACCGTGAGTGCATCTCCCCCGCTGACTCTTCCAACTCCCCTTGGCTCCTCTTCTGGCTCAGCTTCCGTTCCATCTCACTCTCCCCTTCCTATTCAAATTATCTTCCTATCCCGTCCTATCAGTATATCTCACCCCCAAATTGGACTGCACCCTGTTGAAGTTTCCCTCTTGACTTACTCTCACCCTTCCGTCTACAATAAAATGAGCGTTTTAAGGATATACTCTATTGGCTGGGCCATGGCCAATGAGAGCGCAACCGCCATGAATACCCGCTACGTAACAATTCTTCGCCACGCCAGAGCCAAGCAAAACAGCCCTTCTGGCGGTGATGTCGACCGCCCTCTCGCAAAGAGCGGGTTCAGGCAACTGCAGCGAGTCTCCCAGGTATTGAAACGAGTAAAGCAAAGACCGGACTGGATCATCTCCTCGCCCGCCTTGCGCACGCGGCAAACCGCCGAACGGGTTGCAGAACTTATCGGCTATTCCAGCAACTTTGGCTGGAACGACCGCATCTACGCCGCCGCGCCTTACACCCTTCTGAACATTCTTCAGGAGACCCACGACAGCGCCGACCACGTCCTCCTCATCGGTCACAACCCGGGCGCTGCCCAGTTGGTCGCCGGGCTTTGCTCCGGCGCCGACAGCCGCGTCAACCTGCGCTTCCCCACAGCCGGCCTGGCCCACTTTGAGGTGGACATCGCCCGCTGGCGCCAGCTGCGTTGGGGTAACTGCGAACTCCGCTTCCTCATCGCGCCCCGCTTCCTCAAAGGGCTGCAATAGGCCCCAGGCCTCTCGCCGCGTTACCCTTTGGTCCCCTGACCAAAGACATAACGGTCCAGATACCCGTTGCGAAACTTCCCATCCGGGTCCACAGACTCCAGCAGCGCTCTGAAATCAGCCATTCTCGGATAGGCCGCCTGCACCTCATCGGGCGAAATCGTGAACAACTTGCCCCAGTGCGGACGCACCTCGAACGGGGCCAGCGCCTCCTCCACCAACGGCATCGCCTCCCGTACCGCCGGCCAGTTCTTCCTCCATGAAAAATGAATGCCGATCGTCGGCGTTCCGTAACTCTGGCTCAGCCACAACCTGTCTGCAGCCACGCTCCGAATCTCCGAAATCCACAGCATGCCCTTGAATCTGTCCCGCAAACCCTCCACCGCCTGCACCGCGGGCACGGCGTAACGTCGCGGCACGAAATACTCTGTCTGCAGTTCATCGCCGCTTGCTGGCGTGCTGTCAATCTGAAAATGATGCAGCCTGTCGTGCCACGCCCCTGGCACGCCCATCTGAACCGTCAGCCCTTCCGTCGAAAAGCCAGGCACCGGATGCAGATCGGTCGCTGCCGCCCTCGCCCCGTGGAGCTCTGAAGGGAGCCCCAGGTCGACCGGCTCCAACCCAGCCTCCTCTCCACGGCCGCGCCCGCCCATCAGACCAGTGCGGTGCTTAAACCAGACCTGGTTGACCTTGTCCCCTTGCCAGTCAGGGAACAGACTGACGCTGTACGCGCCCGACATGATTCCATCGAAATTCTCGTATAACGCGGCCGAAGGCAGGTCTTCGTAAACATACTGCTGCATCGAAAACGCAGGCTGCGTCGCCAGTGTCATGCGCGTCACCACGCCAAGCCCCCCCAGCGCCGCCACCGAGCCCTCGAACGTCTCGCCGTCCTCCACAAGACTCAATGTCTTCAGTTCACCGTCTGCCGTCACAATCTCCAGGCCCACAACCGCCGTGGCCAGGTTGCCATTGCCGTCCCCCGAACCGTGCGTAGCCGTCGAACATGCGCCCGCCACTGTAATGTGCGGCAGCGAAGCCGTATTGTGCAGCGCGATGCCTTCCGCGTGCATTCGCGTGCACAACTCGCCGTACGTGATGCCGCCGCTGCATGTGACCGTGCCGCGCTCGCTGTCAAACGTAACCGGCGTGTCCAGATCCTCCAACGAAATGTAGGCCCACGCAGCCTCCCCCGTTACCTCCTGCGTCCCGTCAACGTCGACCTGTCCATCGATCGCCGCTGCGTCGTTAAAGGAGTGCCGGGCCCCCAGCACCCGCACCTTCCGGCTCGCCCTCACAATCTCCTGCAATGCCTCTACCGTCCGCGGCGCGTGCAGCGTCCCCGACGCGAATCGAATGTTCTCAGACCAATTACGTAATGACATCTACCACAATCCTCCCTCTGCTTATTGCCTGCATTGGTGCCCTTCCCTCGTGGCCGCCTCAGCCGCCGGAAACCCGCGGCCCACTCCACCTAACACGCTTGAATACTATCCCTCCGCCGGATATTGGCGCCAGTTACTTGCCCCCGACTAAAGCGATAGCGGCTAAACTGAAACCTGTGCGCGCACCCCAGGCCTTGGACTGCAGGTTTGGGAAACGGTCTACTCATCGCCCACTTACCAACCTGAACCCGGCCGCCAAAGGTGTTTCTCACGTCTTTCCCCTCTCTCCTGTCTCCTGGGCCGTCACCGCTTGCGCCATCTCCATGACGCGCGGCAAAAACGCCAGCGCTTGCCTGCGCCGGCCCTCCAAATCCGCCCCCGACCCGACTCCTAGATCGTTCAGCATCGAGAGGTAGTCCTGCTGGAGTCGGTCTTCGCAGCCGCTGCGCCGGTTGAAATGAAAGATCCACTGGCAACGCGAATACGTCGCTGCCATCCAGAAGACCGCCTCGCGATGGCTGCCCTGCCCAATCAACGCCCGGCTGCCCTCGATCGCCACAGGCCGACCCGCATCGCTGATGTCTGCCGCAAACGCAAAGTCCCCTTTGGGCAGGCCTTTGGCACAGTCAAAAGCCCTCTCAACCGCATCCATATGCCTTTCAGCCTGGCGCCGGTTCCAGTCAGCGCAGCCAAGCAACCCCAGAAGCTCTTCGTAGAACGCCTGCCTTCCCTGTCCGGCCAGCAGCTTCCGAACCTCAACGTACCTGCGCCGGACCGTCGGCGCCCGCAACCCTGCCACCAGCAAGATGAGCGCCGTCATGCTCGCACCGAACAGCCAGGCCGTGACCCGGTCGTGCAGTGCCGCCGAACGGACCGGCGGCTGCAACCGCTCCTCCCCAGTCTCCAACGCCGACCGGATGCGCCTCCGCACCCATCTGACGCAAGCATACTCTCTGGTAACGTCTCTCTGCAGTCTTCCCAGCATCCCCGTGGCGTCGGCCACGATCTGCATCGCCTGGACCCCGCCTGCCAGATGCGGATCGCCCAGAACAGCCTGGGCTGAACGAAACCTGTCCGACGCCTCATACGTCACCTCCAGCAAGGCGCCCCGGTACCTGAACTTTCCTAACTTTCTCGCCGGCGGTTTCTCCACAACGACCGTGATGTCCACGTCGGAACTGGCCGGCAACCGCGCATCGTCAGCCATCGTCGTGACCGAACCGGCCAGAAAAGCGCCCGCCATGCCCGGCAGGCTGGACCCTTCACGCCGTACCCACGCCTCCCCCGCCAGCTTGGCTTCGCCCACCAGCACGCCGCTCCTCCCCCCATTCCCTTATTCTGGATCGCGGCGACCACTTGCCAACCCAAGTGGGAGATCCGCGCCGACGGGTCGATTCTCGCAGTCGCTACAATTTACCATAGTTGACCCCTTCATGGAAGGCGCCCCGGATAAACCCAATGCAGCCCGCTTCCTGGATTTGTTAGGAGATGAAGCCGGCAAGAGTCAGGGCGGTCTCCCAAAGAAACCTTGTCACGCCCGCCATTCTGCCCTGCCCCCTTGAATGGTCGCCTGGCATTGGAATTGCCCCTTCACCGCCTGCGTTATGCGCGTGACCATCACGGCAAATTGCCCTCGGCGCGGTCGACGTATATGATAGGTAAATCTCGCGAAACATTCTGTCAGTTGGAGACAGCGCCCTTCCTGCCGCGCGCCACACAGTTCATCTGCGCGGCCGCCTCTCTCCTCCTGGAATCCTGCAAACCGACTGAAATCCAACCATGGCTACCAATTGGACCGCCGCCGATATCCCCGACCAAACTGGCCGCACCGTCCTCGTGACCGGAGGAAACAGCGGCCTCGGTTTCCATACCTGCCGCCTATTGGCCGCAGCCGGCGCGCGTGTCCTACTCGCAAGCCGCTCCGCCGAACGCGGCGAACAGGCCCGATCGGAGATCGTGAAGGGGCTTCCCCACGCCCAACTGGAGGCAGCCTCCCTCGACCTGGCCGACCTGGAATCCGTACGGCGCTGCGCCGACAGCCTCCTAACCGGCTTGGAGCGCCTTGATCTCCTCGTAAACAACGCCGGCGTCATGGCCATTCCCCGCCAGGAGACCGTTCAAGGATTCGAGCGGCAGTTCGGCGTCAATCACCTCGGCCACTTTGCCTTGACCGGGGCCCTGCTACCTATCCTTCTGAAAACACAGGGCAGCCGCATCGTAAACGTCAGCAGCATGGCCCATCGCAGCGGAAGAATGAACTTCAACGACCTTCACGGCAAGCGGAAATATAGCCCTTTTGGCGCATACGCCCAGAGCAAGCTCGCCAACCTACTCTTCACACTTGAACTGCAGAGCCGCCTGGAATCCATTGACGCAAGCACGATCTGTGTTTCCGCTCATCCCGGATTTGCCGCCACCAATCTGCAGTACGCGGCGGCCAGAGAGAAAGGGTCCGCAATCGAACTGGTTGCGATGCGGGTCCTGAACGCCCTACTCTCCCAGAGTGCCGAACAGGGAGCCTTGCCGCAACTGTACGCCGCCACCGCGCCCGGCGTCACCGGCGGCGACTACATTGGACCGGACGGCTGGATGCAAATGAGAGGGTATCCGAAGAAGCATAGAGCAAAAGAGAGCGCCTATGACACGGAAGCGGCCCAGGCGTTGTGGCGCCTTTCAGTTGAAATGACGGGAGAGCGCTTCGAACGACTGCCAGATTGAACACCCAAACAGCCAAGACCTTTTGACCGTTATCGAACATACAAGAGCAATCACTTCCTGAATCTCTCGGAGCTTTACGAATGTCCACTCTTTCCCCAGCCTGGCAACTGTTCGTCGACCAGCATCCCCAGTGCATGAAGGTGCTGCGCCAGTTGAGCAATTTGGAGTGGTACCAGACCGGCGGCTGGTCCTCCTTCATCGGCCCCTATCACGCCGGTATCTACATGCAGGTCGCCAAGAGCAACTGGTACAACTACGGCCTCGACGGCATCCATTTCGAATTCGGCCTGACGCAGGAGAGCCTCGACGCAAAATCCCTGTCAATCGATCTCCACGTCTGCCACAAGAATCTGTTCGATCGCGCCCGGTTCAACGAACTGACCGTCGACCTGATGGAGCAAATCGTGCAAAGCTGGGACGCGGACGGCATCCGCTTCTCACGCACCAACCTCACGGAGAGGCTGAGCCTGCCGGTTCGCTTCACAAAGACCGGCTTCGGTAAGCAAGTTGCCGCCGCCCTGACACAGATGAGCGAACTGGCCCCCGTCATTGACGATGGCCTGACCAACCTTGAGGCCTGATTCCGTGTACAACCACGCGCCTCCAGACTATCGCTGTCCCTTCTGCGCCGTTGCCGCCGGACTCGAGAACGACTTCACATACACAGTCCCCGGTGACGTCGTCTATCGTACCGACCTCACAGTCGGCTTCATCTCTTCACACTGGTGGCCAAACAACCCAGGCCACGTCATCCTGATTCCCCGTGACCATTACGAGAACATCTACGACCTGCCGGAAAGCCGCGCCACTGAAATCTTCCGCGCGAGCCGCCTCGTCGCGCTCGCCATGAAAGCCGCCTACAACTGCGACGGCATCTCCACACGCCAGCACAACGAACCCGCCGGCAACCAGGATGTCTGGCACTTCCATCAGCATGTCTTCCCCCGCCGCGCCGGCGACGACCTGTACATCCGCACACGCGAACGATTCCTGATTTCGCCTTCGCGGCGCCGCCCGTATGCCAACCGACTGAGGGCCGCCCTCCGTCATCTGATCCTGTAGGAAAACCTGCCCATGAACCTCTCGCTACCCCTCCCTCACCTTGCCCAACAGTACCTGCTCGACCCTGACGTCGTCTATCTCAACCACGGCAGCTTCGGAGCCGTTCCCCGTCCTGTATTCGAGACCTATCAACACTGGCAACGAGAGCTCGAAGCCAACCCCGTGAACTTTCTCGGCAGACGCCTCCCCCAACTGCTCGCAGACGCCCGGGAAAGACTCGGCGCCTTCATAAACGCCGCGGCCAACGACCTCACCTTCGTCCCAAACGTCACCTACGCGCTCAACATCGTCACCCGATCGCTGGAACTGCAGCCAGGCGACGTCGTCCTGTCGACCGAGCACGAATATGGCGCGATCAACCGCGCCTGGCGCTTCAGCTGTGAAAAAAAGGGCGCCGAGCTCGTCAACCAGCAGATATCCGTGCCCGTAACGGACCCTGCCGCCGTCGTCGATCAGATCTGGTCCGGCGTTGACGAGCGCACCAGGGTCATATCACTCAGCCACATCACCTCGCCAAGCGCGCTGATTCTTCCCGTCGCCGAGATCTGCCGAAGGGCCAGGGAAGCGGGCATCATCTCTGTCGTCGACGGCGCCCACGCGCCCGGTCAGTTGGACCTGGATATGCACGAAATCGGCGCGGATTTCTACGGCGGCAACTGCCACAAATGGCTCAGCAGCGCCCGCGGCACAGGCTTTCTCTACGCCCGGCCGGAGCGCCAGCACCTGCTCGAGCCTCTCGTCGTAAGCCACGGATGGGCCAAAGACGAACCCGGTGACTCCCAGTTCCAGGACTACTTCACATCCTTCGGAACCATTGACCCCGCAGCCTACCTGAGTGTGCCCGCAGCCATCGACTTCCAGCAACAGAACGACTGGCCCCAGGTCCGCCAAGCCTGCCACCGCCTCCTGCAGGAGACTGAGCGGCGCCTTCTCGAAATGTCCGGCCTGCCACCTATCAGCCCGCCGGATATGTGGGCCCAAATGCGCGTCGTCCTGCTTCCCGGCAAGGTCGAAGCCTACCAGCGGCTCTGGGAAGAGAACCGCATCATCATACCCGTCGGCCAGCATGGCGGCCGGCCCGGCGTTCGCATCTCCGTCCAGGCGTACAACTCACCTGCCGACCTGGAAACGCTCATCCGCGCGCTCCAGAAGGGGGCCGCCGCCGCCTGATCCGCATTACGCGTGCCGCAACAAGCGCACAATCTCCAGCACGCCGGGGCGCTTGCCATACATCAACATCCCCAACCGAAACATCTTCGCCCCAAACCACACGACTAACGGTATCGCTGCCAGTAGACCCGCAATGCTTATGACAATGTCGAGCAGCGGAGGCTCCGCCAGCGGCAGGCGCAGCATCATCGTCGTCGGCGCGGTCAACGGAAACCACGACATCGCCCGCACCAACATCGCATCGGGATTCGTCATGATGACTCCCGTCAGCATCATCGGAATCGCGGCGATAAAGATTACAATGCCGGTAATCTGCTGGCTCTCCTGGTAGTTGGACCCCATCGCCCCGATCGCGCCGATCAACACTGCATAGACGCCAAAACCCAAAATATAGTAGACCAGCGCCAGCCCAAATACCTCCATACGCGTGAAGAAAGGCAGTATGACCCCCGCCAGCACCGCCAGCCCGCCGCCAAATCCCGTCGCGGATGCAATCCATACGGCAATCTGAGTCAGACCCAGCGCGCCCAACCCAAGCACCTTTCCCGCCAGAAGTTGCTGCGGCGTCACCGAGGAAAGCACAATCTCTATCACCCGGCTTGACTTCTCCTCCGCCACGCTGCGAACCAGGTACCCGGATGACACAAATACCGTCACAGCCAGCAGAATGCTGAATACGAATGGGACCAGAAAACTCAGGACTTCTCCCGCCACACCGCCCGAAGCCCGACCCCGTTCCCCAATGTACTCGATCTGCGCATCAAACGGATCGATAAGCCTCGCTCGCAGCGCGCCGTCCTCGATTTCCTGCACAAGGTGCGTGATAAAGAATGTCCGCAAACCCGCTGTCGCGGCCCCAGAGAACCGGCTATCCGCCGTTATCACCTTCACATCTCCCGCCTGCGGGTACCCGGCCGGCACCACCACGACCCGCTGCGCCTCCTCCGCCTCCAGCGCGGCGCGCGCCGCGGCCTCGTCATCATAGGCCGCATACGCCTCCGCAAACTGGGACAAGACCGGCGTCACCCGGCCCGACTGATCAACCACGGCCGTCACCTCCGGTCCGCTGTCGAACATGCGAACCAGCGCGCCGCCGGCCTGTCGCCCAAAGAACAGAGTCACAAGCAACCCAATCAGACCCAGCAACGGCACGAGCGACGTGAAGATGATGAAGTCAAGCCGCCGCACATTTACCTTGTATTCGTGCCATCCAATTATCAGTACCCGATTCAACTCCCCCTCCAGAGAGTTTGACTGCAGCCAGGTCCATCCCACGCCGTCCCATGCTCGCCCGCCGAGCAGACAGATGTCGACGTTCCGGCCACCCGCCGCCGCAGTTCTGATCAGTTCCGTTCCGTGCCGTCCCCCTGCACGAGCGCAACAAATATGTCGTTCAGCGGTACGGTTGCCCGCTCGAAACTCTCCACCTGGACGCCCCGCTCGACCAGCGCCGCCAATACTTCCTGCGCGTCAACCCCCTCCAACGTAAGCAGCGCCGCCTCCCCATTGCGTTCGCACCGTACAACGCCCGGCAGGTCCTGCGGCAAGCCCGCCGCCCGAACGCGGACCGAGTTGGGCGCGTAGTCCCGTTTGATCTGCTTTAGCGGACCGTAGAGCACTGACCGTCCTTCGTTGATAAGCAGGATACGATCGCAGAGTTCCTCAACCAGGTTCATCTGGTGCGCGCTCAACACGATGGTCTTGCCGTCAGCAACCAGAGAACGCATCAACTCCTTTATCTGTTCAACATTGACCGGATCCAGGCTCTGGAACGGCTCGTCCAGAATCAGCAGCTCCGGATCGTGAATCAGACAGGCGGCAAGCTGCGCCTTCTGCTGCATCCCTCTGCTTAGCTCCCTGATGCGCTTTCCCGTCCACTCCTCGAGCCCCACCCGCTCCAGCCACGCCAGCGCCCGCTTCTCAGCCGTTTCCTTCGCCGCGCCCTTGAGCCGCCCAAGATAGACCAGGACCTCCAGCAGCCTCTGGTCTCGGTACAGGCCCCTCTCCTCAGGCAGATAGCCCACCCGCTCCCTGCCCTCGCCAGGCGGCGAACCAAATATCTCCACCTCGCCGGAGTCCGCCTTGAATATGTCCATCAGGATCCGAATCGTGCTCGTCTTGCCCGCGCCGTTCGGGCCCAGCAGCCCGAATATCTCGCCGGGGTAGACGTCAAACGATAGTACATCAACGGCCGTAAAGCTGCCGTATCTCTTGCACAGGCGCCGCGAAGTGAGGACTGGCTCTTTCATTGCTTGCAAAATAGTTCTGACCCCAAGTGATGTCAAGATCATCCGGCCGGCGTGCAAACATCGTTATCGTTCTGCCAATAGTACGTTTGCGGCCGCCCAGGGTTTCCCCCGCCGTTCCCCCGCCGTGGCCCTGCCGTTCGCGTGCAGTCCAAATTTGGGGTGAGATGGTCAGATGGGTATTTCATGCCAGCGGTCGCTGAGAAGGCGTGCGCGCAGAGCGAGCATGGCCTGAGCACCGTCACGGGACCAGCGCATGCCACTTTGTTTCATACGCTGTTGGACAAGCGTTTTGGCTGCGGATTCGACTGCGCCGCTGCTGATAGGAAGGCCTGCCTTTCGATAGGCGGCGTAATGCACGCGGCGCCGGTCTTTCAACAGGTAAGCGACGGCCTGTTTGACTTCAGGAGGCGCATCGCCCAGCATGGGGTCGAGACGCAAAATGTGACTGAAGAAGAGGCCCAGTTGACCGCGAGCCAGCGCGGCTTTTTGGGCATTGACCCAGGCAGAGGCTTCG
Source organism: Caldilineaceae bacterium (assembly GCA_022824025.1). Classification (GTDB taxonomy): domain Bacteria; phylum Chloroflexota; class Anaerolineae; order Caldilineales; family Caldilineaceae; genus Bin5. Next base: position 56 of record JAJEBF010000017.1, on the reverse strand, counting down.
GCAGATGCTGGCTCCATTGCCTGATTGGCGATCTGCCAGACATACTGCAGCATGTG
>JAJEBF010000037.1 GCA_022824025.1 Caldilineaceae bacterium | reverse complement strand
AGCTTTGCGTAGAGGTGCTGGTGTAGTCGGGTGTACTGGGAGTAGGAGGTATGTTCGGTGTGCACTGGCGAAAATACGGAGAGTTTGATCCTGGCTCAGGATGAACGCTGGCGGCGTGCTTAACACATGCAAGTCGAACGGGAAGCGGTGGCTATTCATTTCGGTGGGTAGACGCCGTGGAGAGTGGCGAACGGGTGCGTAACACGTAGGTAACCTGCCCTGAAATGGGGGATAACCACGGGAAACTGTGGCTAATACCGCATAATTTCGCCGTGACGGATGTTACGGTGAGGAAAGCTGAGGCGATTTGGGAGGGGCCTGCGGTCGATTAGCTGGTTGGTGGGGTAAAGGCTCACCAAGGCGATGATCGATAGCTGTTCTGAGAGGAAGACCAGCCACACGGGAACTGAGACACGGTTCCGACTCCTACGGGGGGCAGCAGTGAGGAATATTGCGCAATGGGGGAAACCCTGACGCAGCAACGCCGCGTGGAGGACGAAGGTTTTCGGATTGTAAACTCCTTATCTGGGGGAAGAGAGAGGACGGTACCCCAGGACGAAGACACGGCTAACTAGGTGCCAGCAGCCGCGGTAATACCTAGGTGTCGAGCGTTATCCGGAATTACTGGGCGTAAAGGGTGCGCAGGCGGCGATACAAGTCTGGCGTGAAAGCTTCTGGCTTAACTGGGAGAGGACGTTGGAAACTGTATGGCTAGAGTGAATGAGAGGGAGGCGGAACTCCCGGTGTAGTGGTGGAATGCGTAGATATCGGGAAGAACACCAGAGGCGAAGGCGGCCTCCTGGCATTTTACTGACGCTGAGGCACGAAAGCGTGGGTAGCGAACGGGATTAGATACCCCGGTAGTCCACGCTGTAAACGATGTGAACGAGGTGTGGGCGGTGTAGAAGCCGTCTGTGCCGGAGCAAACGCGATAAGTTCACCGCCTGGGGAGTACGGTCGCAAGGCTAAAACTCAAAGGAATTGACGGGGGCCCGCTCAAGCAGCGGAGCGGGTGGTGTAATTCGATGCAACGCGAAGAACCTTACCTGGGCTTGACATGTACGTAGTAGTGAAGGGAAACCGGAACGAGCCTTCGGGCAGCGTAGACAGGTGCTGCATGGCTGTCGTCAGCTCGTGTCGTGAGATGTTGGGTTAAGTCCCGCAACGAGCGCAACCCGTGTTGCTAGTTACAAGTGTCTAGCGAGACTGCCGGTAACAAGCCGGAGGAAGGTGCGGATGATGTCAAGTCAGCATGGCCTATATGTCCAGGGCTACACACACGCTACAATGGCTGGTACAAAGGGAAGCGAAAGGGAGACCTGAAGCGAATCCCATCAAAGCCAGTCATAGTTCGGATTGCAGGCTGCAACTCGCCTGCATGAAGTCGGAGTTGCTAGTAACCGCAGGTCAGCAATACTGCGGTGAATACGTTCCCGGGCCTTGTACACACCGCCCGTCACGTCATGGGAGTTGGTAAGACCTGAAGACGGTGACCCAACCTTTTGGAGGGAGCTGTTTAGGGTGGGACTGATGACTGGGACGAAGTCGTAACAAGGTAGCCGTACCGGAAGGTGCGGCTGGATCACCTCCTTTCTAAGGAAGTGCAGGGCGGCTCTGTGGAGGCGGCACAGCGAATGCGCAGCGAGGAAGTTGAGCAGGGCATGTGTTGCCGGGGAAGCGGAGTTGTCTGCGGCAGGAAGAAGTGCAGAGGTTTGCGGGGGGCTGGTTATCTTGTCACTTTTCAGGGGTTAATGCGCCTCTGAAGTAAAGGCAGGGCGAGTGGAAGGAAGGGCCTGTAGCTCAGACGGTTAGAGCACTGTGCTGATAACGCAGGGGTCCGTGGTTCGAGTCCACGCAGGCCCACAGTCGCTGGTTTGAAGCTGAGGTAAGGGCTGAAGGCGGCGATGGCAGCGAGTCAGGGTTCTGCAAGCCCGGTCGGAGCGAAGCGCAGTTGGCTGCGGCGGAGAGCCTGGCTGGCTGCGAGGCAGCAAGCGGTAGTGTTGGCACATTAAGAACTGAATAGGATAGAGAAGAACTGCTGTAGGAGTAAGGAGGGAGCGGCGGCTGCGAGGCCGTTGCTTCAGCGCACAGCAGGTTAAGCTACGAAGGGCATACGGAGGATGCCTTGGCGCCAAAGGCCGAGGAAGGACGTGTACCACTGCGAAAAGCTGCGGGGAGTTGTGGTAAGGCAAAGAGCCGCAGATGTCCGAATGGGGAAACCCGCCCTGGGGAATGCCGGGGCAGCGCGCGGTGAAAAGATAGCTGCGCAGCGGGGAACTCGGGGAAGTGAAACATCTAAGTACCCGGAGGAAAAGAAAAGATTCCGTTAGTAGTGGCGAGCGAAAGCGGAGGAGTCCAAACCGTACTGGCGCAAGCTGGTGCGGGGTAGGAGGACCGACGGAAGGGCCGAACTGGATAGCGGAACCGCACTGGAAAGGCGGACCGGAGAGGGTGAGAGTCCCGTAGGCGAAATCTGGGACGGTTTGGTCGGTATCCTGAGTATCACGGGGCACGCAAACCCTGTGAGAAGCTGGGGAGACCACTCTCCAAGACTAAATACCTTTGGCGACCGATAGTGGACAAGTACCGTGAGGGAAAGGTGAAAAGGACCCCTGATAGGGGAGTGAAAGAGAGCCTGAAACCGTATGCCTACAAGCAGTCAGAGCCTGATGCCTGGATGCGTCCAGGCCGGGTGATGGCGTGCCTATTGGAGAATGAGCCAACGAGTTACGGTCAGTAGCGAGGTTAAGGCGTGATAGCCGGAGCCGAAGCGAAAGCGAGTCTGAATAGGGCGTAAAGTTGCTGGCAGTAGACCCGAAACCAGGTGAGCTATCCATGTCCAGACTGAAGCGGGAGTAAAATTTCGTGGAGGGTCGAACCGGTGTACGTTGCAAAGTGCTCGGATGAGGTGTGGATAGGGGTGAAATGCCAAACGAACCTGGAGATAGCTGGTTCTCGCCGAAATAGCTTTAGGGCTAGCGTCGTTTGCTGAGGATAGGAGGTAGAGCACTGGATGAGGTAGGGGGCGAAATGCTTACCAAACTCAACCAAACTCCGAATGCCTATGCTTGAGAACGGCAGTTGGACTACGGGAGATGAGTTTCGTGGTCAAGAGGGGAAAAGCCCAGACCGTCAGCTAAGGTCCTTAAGTGGAGACTAAGTGGGAAAGGAAGTGGTGTTACAGAGACAGCCAGGAGGTTGGCTTGGAAGCAGCCATCCTTGAAAGAGTGCGTAACAGCTCACTGGTCAAGTGATACTGCGCCGAAAATATAACGGGGCTGAAGTCACCCACCGAAGCTACGGATTTGCGTATGTCTGCGGATATGCGTGAGAGGTAGGCGAGCGTTCCATACGCATCGAAGCGGTACCGAGAGGAGCCGTGGAGCGGATGGAAGCGAGAATGTTGGCACGAGTAGCGAGAGCTGTGTGAGAACCGCAGTCCCCGGAAGTCTAAGGTTTCCGACGGGAGGTCAATCCGCGTCGGGTTAGTCGGACCTAAGGCGAGGCCGAAAGGCGTAGTCGATGGATAACAGGTGAATATTCCTGTACCGCATCAGGTTGTCTGAGCGAAGGGGTGACGCAGAAGGGTAGGTCAGCCAGCGGGTGGAAGAGCTGGTGCCAAGCCTGTAGGTGATGAGGACGGGGTTAAAAGACCGTCTGAGCTGAGGGGTGAAGGCGAGCCTGAATCAGGTGGAAGTGATTGAACCCAAGCTGACGAGAAAAGCCTCTAGTGAGACCTATGCGACCGTACCGCAAACCGACACAGGTAGACAGGTGGAGAACACCAAGGGGGACGGGAGAACCTTCGTCAAGGAACTAGGCAAAAAGGGTCCGTAACTTCGGGAGAAGGACCGCCTCGGTAGAGTGAGGGTACAGACGTGCCTGAGCTTGAGGAGGCCGCAGAGAAAAGGCCCTGCCGACTGTTTACCAAAAACACAGGTCCGTGCGAAGTTGAGAGACGACGTATACGGGCTGACGCCTGCCCAGTGCCGGAAGGTTAAGGGGAGAGGTGAGAGCTTTGAACTGAAGCCCCGGTGAACGGCGGCCGTAACTATAACGGTCCTAAGGTAGCGAAATTCCTTGTCGGGTAAGTTCCGACCCGCACGAAAGGCGTAACGAGTGGGGCGCTGTCTCGACGGAGGGCCCGGTGAAACTGAAGTAGGAGTGAAGATGCTTCTTACCCGCAGCAGGACAAAAAGACCCCGTGGAGCTTTACTGCAGCTTGATATTGGATTAGGGCTTACTCTGTGTAGGATAGGTGGGAGACTGGGAAGCTGGTTCGCCAGGATCGGTGGAGTCGCTGGTGAAATACCACCCTGATTGAGTTTTGATTCTAACCTGTGCCGTGACCCGGTATGGGGACAGTGTCAGGTGGGCAGTTTGACTGGGGCGGTCGCCTCCCAAAAGGTAACGGAGGCGCGCAAAGGTTCCCTCAGGCTGAATGGAAACCAGTTGAAGAGTGCAAACGCAAAAGGGAGCTTGACTGCGAGACGGACATGTTGAGCAGAGACGAAAGTCGGCGTTAGTGAACCCACGGTACTGAGTGGAAAGGCTGTGGCTTAACGGATAAAAGCTACCCCGGGGATAACAGGCTAGTCTTCCCCAAGAGTTCACATCGACGGGAAGGTGCGGCACCTCGATGTCGGCTCGTCACATCCTGGGGCTGGAGCAAGTCCCAAGGGTTGGGCTGTCCGCCCATTAAAGTGGCACGCGAGCTGGGTTCAGACCGTCGTGAGACAGGTCGGTCTCTATCCGCTGTGGGCGCAAGGGAATTGAGAGGATCTGTCCCTAGTACGAGAGGACCGGGATGGACAGACCGCTGGTGTGCCAGTTGTCGTGCCAACGGCATAGCTGGGTAGCTAAGTCTGGGACGGATAACCACTGAAAGCATCTAAGTGGGAAGCCAGCCTCAAGATAAGTTCCCTCACAGAGAAAGTCTGGTAAGTGCGCTGGTAGACGACCAGTTAGATAGGCGGGACGTGTAAGGGCTGAGAGGCTTTAAGCGAACCCGTACTAACGCACGAGGGCTTAACCTGTGCGCATCTTGCGCCGACAGCAGTCCTTCTCTAATCCTGTTCAGTTCTTAGTGGGCCAATGCGGGCGGCCTTGTACAGTGTGACGTAACGGCAGAGCCAGTACGCATCACCTTGCAGGCCCTGCGCCAAAACCAGCATGCATACCAAGGCATGCATACCGCATTCTACGCGAGCAAAGAGGAGTTGGTGGCAAGAGCGGTGGGGAAACACCCGGTCCCATCCCGAACCCGGCAGTAAAGTCCACCAGCGTCGATGGTAGTGCGGGGGCGACCCCGTGTGAGAGTAGACCGCTGCCAACCTCCTCTTTCTTATATATCAGTAGCTCGGAAACTCCCGCTAAGGGAGTTTTTTGTTTTCTCAGGGACGGGCCCAGGGTAAACTACGGGAGCGTGGCGGTCGTGCTCAATAGAGATGATTCGGTAACCACTTCCCGCATCTGCTATCGAAAACCGCCAGCAGGTGGTATGATTCGGTTTCAAGAAAGATGCCTTAGAAAGGAGTGAAGAAGTGGCAATGCCAGTTCAACGGTCTGCTGAGGAGGTGGGCCGTCTCGGCGACGAGATATACGAAAGAGACATCCGGACACAGGTCGAAGCGGCTTGCCGCGGAAAAATAGTCGCCATAGACATCGATAGCGGCGACTACGCCATTGGAGGCACAGTCCTGATCGCATCGGAGCGGCTAAGGGAGAAACGTCCGGGCGCCGATGTCTGGAGCGTTAGAGTCGGATCCCGGACGCTACGCAACTTCGGGGGCCGACCTTTGCGGAAAACTGAGTGATCCATGGAGCCGTAAACGCTGCTTACGAAGCAGTCGTAAGGCTTTCACTGCGCGGCCCGTCGGGGCAGGCGCGGAAAATTGACGCCGTGATTGACACCGGCTACAACGGTTTTCTGACCCTGCCACCAGCGATAGTTGCGGAACTGGAATTGCCCTTTCAAAGTCATGGTCGAGCGACCTTGGCCGATGGCAGCGAGGTCGCCTTTGCTGTTTGGGGCGTCACGGTGCTGTGGGACGGCCAGCCAAGGTTTGTCGAGGCAGACGAGGCGGATGCCACGCCACTGGCAGGTATGCTCCTACTCGACAGCCATAGCCTGTACGTGGAGATCACCGATGGCGGTCGTGTTGTCATACAGGTGATGGAGTAATTCCATCCAGCAGTCCGGAGTCGCCCATCGCCCAGACGCACAAAGCAGAGTGCCGTTGAGATCGAAAGTACTGCTAGATTGTACCGATTAGGTGCGGTGTTCTTGTCCTTTGTGAATAGGCCATAGCGAACTGCTATGGGGTCGCAACAGACAATCCTGTTTTTGCCAGAAGTCCACGTCCTCTTACTCCGACCAGATTCGTACATCGACCTCTACCCTGACCCATCCTCAATCAGCCAGCATCTTGCCATTTGCCCATCAGCCGGTTCAAAGGCCGGTGGGCTTTTCTGCGCGCACGGTTCGAAGACGAGAGGGCAGCGCGGGTGGAAGCGGCAGCCCGCGGGCGGCTCGCGCAGGTCGGGCGGGGCGCCGGGGATGAACTGCGGGAGCGTGTCGGAGTGGAGCCGGGGGATGCTGGCCAGCAGCCGCTGTGTATAGGGGTGGCTGGGGTGCAGCAGCACCTGCTCGGCGCTGCCGATCTCGACGATTTCCCCGGCATAGACGACGGCCAGGTCATCGCACAGGTCGCTCGCCAGGGCGATGTCGTGCGTGATAAAGATGATTGCGAGGTTCATGTCCTGCTTGAGCCGCTTGAGCAGGTTGGTGATCTGGGTCTGAACGCTGGCGTCGAGGGCAGAGGTCGGCTCATCCATGATCACAACGGGCGGCTCGAGGATGAGCGCGGCCGCGATCATGGCGCGCTGCTTCATGCCGCCGCTGAGTTCGTGCGGATAGCGAAGATAGACGTCGGCGGGCAGCCCGACGTAGGCCAGCAGCTCCTGGGCGCGGGCGCGGGCCTCCCGCTTGCCGGCGGCCCCGCTCACCACGAGCGGTTCGATGATCTGCTCCCCCACGCGCAGGACGGGATTGAAGCCGTTCTGCGCGCCCTGCGGCACGAGGGCCAGCTTGCGCCAGCGGATCTCCTGCCGGAAACGGTTTTCCGCCATGCCGAGCAGCTCCTGCCCGTCCAACCAGACTTCGCCGTCATAGCGGGCCACGTTTGTGGGCAGCATGCGCATGATCGCGAGCGCGAGCGAGGATTTGCCGCTGCCCGATTCGCCCACGAGGCCGAGGGCGGAACCGCCGCTGGCGAGGGAAAAAGAGACATTGTCCACGGCGCGCACCGGCCCGGCCCGGTCGGCATAGTGGAAGGTGAGATCGCGGACGTCGAGAAGCGATGTCATGACGCCGGTTGCCGCAGGCGCGGGTTCACGATCGGTTCGATGCCCAGCGCCAGCAGCATGAAGGTGAGAGCGGTGAGGACGATGCAGAGGCCGGGGGGCACGATCCACCACCAGTAGCCGACATAGATGCCGCCGGTGCGGAAGCCGGTCTCCAGAATCTGTCCCCATGTCGGGATGGAAGGATCGCCGAGGCCGAGAAAGCTGAGACCCGCCTCGGCCAGGATCGCGGAAGGCGCGGCGAAGATGAGCTGGGCGAGGACATAGGGCGTGATCTGAGGCAGGATATGGCGGAACATGACCCGCCGCCGCGACGCGCCAAGGCTCTGGATCGCCTCGATCAGCTGATTGGCGCGCATGTGGAGGACCATGCTGCGGACCTGGATAGTCAGGCCCGACCAGCCAAAGGCGACGAGGATGACGATGATCATCCACAGGCTGGGGCCGATGATGAAGAGCATGAAGATGAGCAGGGGCAGCACCGGCACGTTGGCGACGATGTCGGAAAAGCGCTGGATCGCGATGTCGGCGCGGCCGCCGAGGTAACCGCTGGCGATGCCGAGCGAAGTACCGATCGCAGTGGACATGAGGGCGGCGATGACGCCGATAAAGAGCGCGACGGGCAGGCCGAAGAGGAGCCCCCGGGCCAGGTCTCTGCCCAGGCTGTCGGTGCCCATCAGGCCGAATACGCCGCCGCCCACGACGAAGCGCACCTTGCCCACGCTGTCGCCCTCCTCCCGGAGAGCGGCCTGGATGATGATTTCATAGTCGCCGGTCAGGGGCGCGAAGGCGTCGTCCGCGCTGCCGGCAGGCACGCCGAAGAGGATGCGGTCGACGCGGCCGCCGATTTGCCCGCCGTCCAGGCGCAGGTCGAACTCCTCGGCCAGGAAGTTTTGCGCCGCGGTCACGGTTGCTTCGTCGGTGCTCAGCTGGACGCGCAACGGCGTTTCGGCATAGCGCAGGAAGGGTCCGTTCTCATCTTCGCGGGGCCCGCGCACTGTGTGGCGGTAGATGCGCAGTTGTTTGCCGTCCGGCCGTTTGAGTGAGATCAGCACCAGGGGCGGCCGCTCGGCGTAGTTGACGTCGGCGAGGGTGACGGCCAGGAAGGTCGGCGGGTGAGACGAGGCATAAGTGAAGGGGAAACGCCAGCTATGGACCGGGCCGCTGCGGGCCGTCTGCACGGTCTGCGGCTCCGCGCCTTCGAAGACACGGTGGAGAGGCCGGGCGTCCTGGCGGAGCGGGTTGGTCCAGGCCGGCGGGACCGCCTTGGGGTTATCCACCCAGATGACGGGATTGCTCCACTGGCTCTCGCCGAAATCAAGTGGAAAAGCGAGCAACACATAGAGCGCCGCCGTGAGGAGCAGGGCCATCAGGCTGGCGCCGCCGAAGCCCGGCCCGCTGCGCAGCAGCTCCCGAAAGGCGCTGGCCATGTTCACTGCGTTTTCCTCCTCGCGCCGGTCTGCGTCCGGGAGCCGGATGGCGCCCCGACCGGAAAGCTGCCGTTCGGCATCAGTCTGTGTACCTCACACGAGGATCGAGAAAGACGTACAGGGCTTCCAACACGATGCGGATGACGACGTACATGAGCGTGAAGATGAAGGTGAGGGCCACGATCACGTTTTCATCGGGAGTGCCGGCGAGGGCGTCGTAGTAGAGCCGGCCCATGCCCTGCCAGTTAAAGACGGTCTCCACCAGAATCGAGCCTGACAGCGACCCTGCAAGGCCGAACATGAGGCCGGTGACGATTGGCGGGGCGGCCACTCGCAGAATATGGCGAAGCCGCACCCGGCTTTCGGGCAGGCCCTTGGCGCGGGCGATCTTGACGTGGTCCTCCTGGGCGATATTGAGCGTGATGGTGCGAATCGAGTAAATGGAGGGCCCGAAGCTGACGAGGACGAGGGTGATCACCGGCAGCAGCGCATGGGCTACGAGATCGAAAAAGCGGGGCAAAGGCTGTGTGGGCGGCGGCGTGCTGTACATGCCGCCGGAGGGAAGGATGCGCAGCTGAATGGAGAGAATCAGGATGAGCAGGATGCCGATCCACCATGTGGGAACGGCAAAGGAAACGGCCGCGAAGCCGGAGACAAAGCGATCGAGCCAGGAGCCCTGGCGGGTGGCAAGGTAGGCGCCGGCGATGATGCCGATGGTGGCGGTGATGATCAGCGAAGTGGTGAGCAGGAGCATGGAGTTGGGCACACGCTCCGTCACGATATCGAAGACGCGGTTGCTGCCGTCGAAGCTGCGCAGCGTGCGGGCTTCGCCGAGGTCGAGGGTCAGCACGCGCAGCGCGGTGCGCGGGAGGCGATAGTACCAGGGCGTGCTCAGCCCATAGAAGATCTCCAGCTCCTCGCGGCGCTTCTCCAGCACCTTTTCCATCTCGTCAGGGTCGCGGATGGTCTCGGCCAGCGCGGTTCGTTCGGCGCGCAGTTGCTCACCGATCGTCGCGGAAAGAATGCGGTCGGAGAATCCGGTCAGGCCCAGCGTCAGCACCAGCATGAGCAGGACGACGAAGAAGACCCCGACCATGGTGAGGGAGCGGACGAGGAGGGGACGAAGAAGGGACATGACGGCAGGGGTCAGTGGTTAGTGGACAGTGGTCAGTGCAAGGCTGCAATATGCATCCACTATCCACCCTCCACTGCGGTTAACGTCTGCGTCGTACGAGCAGGATGACGCCCAGGACGATGATGACGACGACGGCAGCGGCCACTGCGTTCACCGGCAGCCCGCCGGCCGGTTCGGATTCGGCCGCATCAGACTGGGTCTCTTCGGATTCGGCCGCGGCGCTCTCCGATTCGGTTTCCGCCTCTGCTTCGGTCTCGTTCTCTGAAGCGGATTCCGTATCGGACTCTGCCGAATCGGACTCCGCTTCGGTTTCAGCCGCGGTTTCGGATTCGCTCTCTTCCTCGCCGGCTGCGGCTTCGTCCGACTCCTCATCCGAGTCGGACGCGGCGTCCTCTGTTTCTGTCGACTCAGAGTCTTCCGCTGCCGGCTCCTCCTCGATGATGGCGATATCGGCTTCCAGCTCGATGCGGCGCTCGGCCATGCGCGCCAGCTCATCGCTGTAGGCAACCAGAACCAGTTCGTAGATTCCCAGCTCCAGCTCGTTGGTCGTGTCGGCGGTCAACCTGACTGCAAACCAGTTGGGGTCGAGGGTGTCGGCATCGCCCTGCTGGATGATCTCGCCGCTGGCGGTGTCGATCAGAAGATAGCGCAAGGAGAGGTTGCCAGGCCCGTCCAGCGTCAAGGTGACTTCATAGTCGGCGCCCAACTCGATCGGCGGCGCCTCGATCCCGGTATATTCGATCAGGTCCGGCAGGCCGCGGTAGAGGTCGCTGGCGGTGAAAGGGTAGTTCTCGTCACGGAAGGCGGTCAGCTCCGCGAATTGGGCCGGTGGATCATAGCGCTCCAACGTGAAGGGGCCATTGCTGATCACCATGTGGCCCTTCTCGTCGAACCAGTCGAGCACCGCGGTATAACGTTCCACGGCCTCTTCGCCGCTGATGAGAACAGTTTCGCCGTCGGCAGTGGGCAGGGTGAAGACATTCGCGGGGAGGGTCTCGGCGCGGCGCAGGTCCAGAATGGCTTTGCGCACGAGCCGGGCATCCCGATCCAGCACCAGGCTGATCCAGGGCACGTTGTAGCGGGCGGCAGCGGTGTCGCTGTAGGCGGCCCGCCGCTGGCTGAAGACCAGCTCATCGAGCGCGTAGAGCATTTCCCAGGGGGTGCTCAGACCAGAGGGAATGCCATAAGAGGCGATGTAGTTTTCTTCAAAATGCCAGAAGTCGACATAGGCTTCGATGCGATTTTCGTCCAGCACGCGGTAGCCCTTGATCGTCTCCAGGAAAGGGCGGGAGGTTGTGGCGATGACCGTTTCGATCTTGGCTTTGTCAGGGTTGTAGGACAGGTCGAAGCCTTGGTGAATCGAATAGAGAACATCGGCCATGCTGATCGGCTGGCCATGATGCCAGGGGGCCTGGAAGTATTTGCTGTAATCGTAGACCACTTTGCTGGTGGCGGTCACCTCTTCGCCTACGTTTGTCCACTGGCCCCGCTGCGCGTTCCAGAAGATGGCATCGGCGGGCACCTCCAATGTGTCATCCGGCCCGGCGGTCTCAACTTCATAGCTGATTCGGAAGGGCGCCGGGATCCCGGTGAAGGGGTCATTCCAAACGGCGGGATCCTGCAGGTGCCGCCAGATATCGTTGCTGTAGACATCGCCGAACCCGCCGACCGGGTTCCAGGTTGTGCGTTCGGTCCAGACCCACAGATGGCCTACGGTCAGTTCGTCGCTGCCGGCTTTGTAGGCTGAACGCAGGCTCCAGAGGCCGCGCGGCCCCGCGGCCAGGTCCTGGGTGATGCCCTCGACGCCGGCCTGCACGGGGAAGGCGTTCATGACGGTCGCAATCCAGATGCGGACCGACTCGTCGAGGCCGATGCGGGTCATTTCGCGATACATGTCGTCGCGTTCGGCCTGGTCGGCGAATTCCCCCTTGAAGAGACGCTCGCCCAGTTCATCCAGCTCTTCGTTCTCGTAGTGCCAGAAGCCGACCTCTTTCCAGCCGGGCATGTTTCCCAGCCAGGGGGCGTAGAAGGAGTTGATGCCGCCGAAATCATAGCGGTTGGGCGCGCCGCGTCCCCAGCCTTCGGTGTAGAGATGCCATTCAAACTGGGCCGGGTCGGTGGCATAGACGGTCTGGATGGCGGGGGCGAAGGACTGGCGGTTGGCCGCGACGGCAAACCCGGCGTCCTGCAGGGCCGATCGAATCAGGTCGCCCACCTCGCGGCGCTCGTCCTCCACGCGCATGATGAACTTGAGGCGGATTGGCTGGTCGTTGAAATGCCAGACATCGTCCACCAATTCGGCGCCGGCTGCGGTCATGGCGTCTGCGATCTGTTGGCGGGCGTATTCGGGATCATAGTCCAAATCGGCCTGCTGGATCACGTCGAAGACGGTCAGATAGTCATAGTCGGTGGAGGCCACGTTGGTGTACATCGGCGCGGCCTGGCCCTGGTAGATCTCCCGGGTCACGAATTCGCGGTCGATCAGGCGCTGCATGGCCTGCCGCACCTCTTTGATCGAGAAGGGATTCAATCTTCCTTCGGGCGCGGGCGCCGGGTTGAGGATCAGCGATATGGTGCTGGCCGGGGCCTCGAAGAGCTGGATGCCCTCGTTGTCGCGCAGCTCGCGGGCTGCGGCGATCTTCAGATTGAAGTAGTAGAGGTCCATCTCGCCGGCTTCCAGGTCCAGCGGGGCGCGGTCCACGTTGAACGCCTTGAAGTAGAGCCGCTCGACCGCGGGCCCGGGCTCCTCGTGCGGGGGGCTGTACTGGGCCAGGGCAGAGGAGGAGAGGCCGATCATGATCGCCAGGCTGATCGGGACGACTTTGAGCAGCCATGCCGGGATTCTGGTTGACCTAGTGGTATTCATATTGCAGATCCTTTCACCAATTCCCGCGGCCAGCGGCCGCCCGGCTGCCTCCCGCCGCGGATCTCTTTGGGCGACTGGCAACCGGAGCGGCCGCGACCTATGCGCCGCGCACGGCTCATCCTGTTCGCCTGCGGAACGAAACCCACAGCAGGCCAAGCGCGATGCCGATGCCGACGCCGCCGACCACCGGCCAGGTCGCGCTGCCGCCGGGCACTGCGGTTGTGGCCAGCGCGACCGCTGCCGGCGCGCTTTCCACCGCGACCTGGCTCGAAGCAGGCGTCAGGCCGGCCTGCGTTGACGTTCCGTTCAACTGCTCCAGTTTTTCGTCCAGCGCATCCAGCTTCTCTTCAAGGTCCTGGACATTGTCGAAGCCGAATTCCATATAGAAAGATGTCGAGGCGAAGTTGCCCGATTCGTCGACCAGCGTCACCCGGTGGGCGCCTTCACCGGAGATGGGAACGAAGATCTGTTGTGTATAGCGCCCAAGTTTGTCGGTGCGGCCGGATGCGGCGTTGGCGCCGCCGACTTGCAGGTAGATATCCATATCCGGTTGGAAGCCGTGCCCCTGAACGGTGATGGTTTCGCCTGCGGCCCCGGTGTCGGGGCTGATGAAGATTTCGGGGCGGGCGATGGCGCGCTGGCGGCTGAAGCCGATCTTCTGGTTGGTGGGTCCAAACTCGCCCAGCCGGGTATCGGCCCATACCAGGTAGGCGTCGTTTTCGCTGGCCGCGATGGAGAAGTAGTCGCCCAGGAACAGCCCGCTGGGAAAGCCCTTGTTGGGATTGGAGGGGAAGTCGGTCACGCGCGTGTCGCCTACCTTGAGGTCAAGCTCTTCCAGTTCAAACCCCCAATTCTCCCCCTGGTCTTCGGAGCGAGTGTAGTAGATATGGTAGCGGGTCTGGACGGGGTCGTCGCGCATATCACCCCACATGATATGGATGACGCCATCCGGCCCGACGTCCATGGCCGGGAAGAACTGAACGGCGTCGGTCTCATCGGTGTTGATGCGTACGGGCCGCGACCAGCGGTCTCCGCCGTTGAGTGAGCGGATGAAGTATACGTCGCCCTCGTCGAGCGGGTTGTTCGCGGGCAGAGCGACATAGGTTACATAAAGCTCATCTTCAGGCCCCACCGATACTTTGGGGAAGGCGGATGCCCAGTAGCGGAAGTAGGCGTTGCGGGGCCGGAACCCCGGTTCAAGGAAACGAGCGATACGTTTGGGCTCGCCGAAGGATTCGCCGCCGTCATCAGACTTGGACATATAGAATTCGGCGAGGCCTTTCATGCTCTCGTCGTCGGTGCTGTCAATCCAGGTTACATAGAGAGTGCCCGTGGAATCAACAACCGGGACGGGCCCCTGCACAACTCGTTTGGTGCCGATGGCGTTTGATTGGCCTTCGGTATCGTCGATCTCGCCGTAGGTGCGCTTCACGGTCGGGCCGACCGGGACAGGTTCGGACCAGGTCACACCCTGGTCGAGCGAATAGGCTAGCATCGGCGTGGTCTGCACCTCCGGCGCGCCGAGGGTGGGGAGCTCGCCGATGTAGAGAATGTCGTAGATGGTGTTAAATTCGACAAAGGTGACATAGACAACGGTCTGGTCTTCGATCGTGGGATGAGGGCCTGTGGTCAGCCACGGTTTGTCGAGGAAGCTGAGGCTCACCGTGCCGCGTATGCGGCCGGTGGGGTCCAGCACAGCGTCGGATTCGACGTCGCTGCGGGCGCTGTCGACCGGTTCCTCCCAGACGAAGCCGCCGTCTTTCGACGTCGAGACGGCGATGGAGGAGACGAGGGCAAAGCCGGTGGCATTGCCGACCGCGTACTCTTTGACGCCGATGGAGATCGAAGCCATGTAGACATTGCCGTCACTATCGAATTCCACCACCGGATCGCCGCCGGAGACGCGATCTTTGCGCAGGTATTTGATCTGCTGCGGCCCTTCCCAATTCACGCCGCCATCAATGCTGACATAGGCGGAGTTGTTGGGGAAGTTATAGTCGATCAGACCCAGAACCAGATGATCGGGATCATGCGGATTGACCGCGATATCGGGCTCGGTCTGCAAGGGCGTGTTGCTGAAATCCCGGGTCACCAACAGGTCGCGGCTGAACGCGGGCGCTGGATCGCGGTAGGGCACGAGGATACCCGGCCCGGCCGACTGCAGCAGGGGCGTATCTGTTCCACTGCCGGACAGGCTGGACAGATTCTGACGATCGAGCGTATTCCAGCCGGGCCGGTCGATGAAAACCCGGTTGTCCACACCCTGAGCCATGAGCCATGCAGGCCCGGATAGCACATCCTGGATCGGGTTCATGGCGTCTTGAATATCGGCTGGGTTTTTGCTGATTTTGCCGCGCGTCGGCAGCTGGGGCGCCGGTATCTGCGCCGCTGCCGGCAGCGGCATTGCCAGCAGGCCGACGACCAATAGCAGCAGGGGGATTCGCAGACCCAGCCGGAGGCAGTTGGCGGGCCGTCTGACCTTGTGCGACTTATGCATGGGGTACAGTGCTCCTTATGTGTACGTTAAACGCCGGCTACGGTTCAGCCGCTGCGGGCTCCCTTTGGGCGCTTCGCGGCGGAACTGGCGGACGAACGACTGCCCGCTTTCGCGGCGGTTAGCCTGAAATTGGATTTCAACGGTACGGGTGTCAAATGATATTATAATAGCCGATTCGCGTTCTCAATTTTGGTAGGCGTCACTCCCTTCATGCAGGAAACAGGCGACAAAGTGATTCGGCTCGACTTCAAGGAGTCGCGGTGTCGTCAGTTCACACCGGCCGGACATGAAGGAAGCGCAGCGGGGGTGAAAGGAACATCCGCTTGGCGCATTGACGGGACTGGGCGGTTCGCCCGGCAGGCTGGGCCGTTGGCGCAACCGGTTGGCCGGGTCCGGCTCAGGCACTGATGCGATGAGGGCCTGGGTATATGGGTGCATGGGATTGCGCACTACATCTGCCGCCTCTCCAATCTCGACGACGCAGCCCAGATACATGACGACGATCCGTTGGGCAAAATGACGGGCCGTGGCAATATCGTGTGTGATGTACAGGAAAGCGATGTTGAACCGCTCCTGCAACTCTCGCAGCAGTGCCAGCAACTCGGCCCGGCTTGATGCGTCGACCATGGAGACCGGCTCGTCGGCAACGATGAACTGCGGCTGCAACACGAGCGCGCGTGCAATGCTGAGCCGCTGTCGTTGACCGCCGGACAACAGGTCCGGGTACTTTTCAGCGATCTCTTGCGGCGGGCGCAGACGCACATCGTGCAGGGCCTGAAACACTCTCTCGCGCCGTTCGCTGTCGCTGCCGATACCATGGATGACCAGAGGTTCGGCAACGCTTTCGTAAGCCGTCATAAATGGATCGATGCTGGCGAACGGATCCTGAAAAATGGCGGCGGCCCTGCGGCGAAAGGCCTTTTGCTCCTTCTGGGATAGGGCGGTAACCGTCCTGCTTTCGAAGCGGACCTGTCCATCCGTCACCCGAACCAGGCCCAACGCTGCCCGCCCCAGGGTGGTCTTGCCGCTGCCGGATTCACCGACGACCGCGACGGCTTCGCCGGCTGCAATGTTCAGCGTTACACCGTCTACAGCATGGATCGACTCGCTGCCAAAGAGACCTTTGCGAACACTGAAATGAACTTTGACATCTTGGAGTTGAACCAGCGGATTGGTCGAAGTGTTTGGTCGACTGGTTGGCATTGCCGTATTCAATACAGAAGTTCGTCAAAAAGCGGCATATCCTGAGTATACTCACCCGTTGCCAACCGTGCAAAGATACCGTCGGCAACCGACTCGCAAGATGCCTTTACGCCCGTCGAAGGGCGGGGAGTGAGTGGAGAGGAGCAAAGAGTAAATAACCGGTGCATGACCGGTTGCCATTGCTCACGTTTCCCTCTCCGCTCCTCAGATGGGAGGACCCCCTATGAACAGCCACCAGCGACTGCCGCGGATGGGCGCAGTCCCTTTGCTTTTGGCCGCGCTTGCCCTGGTGTTGGCGGCCTGCCAAACGGCGCCCAGCCAACCGGCTGCGGAGACGCGAACAGCCCCCCCGGCCTCGACGGCAACGCATACGCCGACGCCAATCGTCATTCCCACGCAAGCGCCCGGGCCCACGCCAACGGCCACGCCGGAACCCCTGGCCGACCCCGACAGAAGCCTGGCGGAGTCATTGAGCGCCAGAGGGAAGTCGCTGTTTGGCGCGAGCGACCTGATCGGGGCTGAAGCATCCTATATCGATGCGATTGCCGCCGACCCCAGCTATCTGCCCGCTCACCTGGGTCTGACCGATGTCTACCTTTACCAGTCCCAGTACTGGCAACAGGCGCTGCAATCGGCGGAGAATGCGACTTCGCTGGCGCCGGAAAACAGCACGGCCGTTGCCTACCTGGCCTGGGCAAAGCAGGGGGCCCACCACTTTGATGAGGCGAAGGAGTTGGGACTGCGGGCGGTTGAGCTGGACGACGAAAATCCGACCGCGCACACGGCTCTGGCCGACATCCTCGTCAGCATGTATGAGGTCGACAGGGCCTATGAACACGCCCAGGCCGCGGTGCGTCTGGCTCCGGAGTCGGCCGCGGGATGGGCGACACTGGGCTCGATCGCGTTTCAGATGCACGATTGGGACCGGGCAGGGGAGGCGTATGAACGGGCGCGGGAACTGGAGCCCGACTTTTTCGCCTGGCATATCATCAATGCCCGCCATGAATTCAATGTCTATGGCGACATCTATGCGGCGCGGTCGATTGCGGAGCGCGCGGTGGAGCTCATGGCCGGCCATGCCTCCACACTCTTCTTCGAGGCTGATATGGCGGCGGAAGAAGGCGACTGGGAGACGAGTGAGGCGAAGTGTATGCAGACGATTGCGCTGGACCAGCCTCATACGCCGTTCCCGGATGCGTACAGCTGCATGGCGCTGATGTTGCTGCAGCAGGAGCGGAATGCCGAGACGGAGGCCTACCAGGCGCTGGCTGAGGAGCGGGCCACGGTTCACCGGCGGGATGTGACCCTGATTCGAATGCGGCTGCTCAATGATCGGGACCTTTGCGCCGAGTCGCGGGCCCTGGCGGAGGATTGGCTGGAGGCGCGGCCCTACAGCATTTCGGCGATGCGCATGGTGGGAGTGAGCTATCTTTGTGAGCGTGATTTCACCGCGGCGGCCACCTATTTCCGCAAGACGCTCGACGCGCTGCCGCATTCGGTGAGCGATGCAAGGCTGCTGGCGATCGCCTATGCGCGCGACGAAAAGGCGTTGGAGGCGCGGGCGGCCTTGAATGAGGTCCGGGCCTTCTCCATCGAGGATCCCCTCTATTATCAGGCGTTGTATGAGACGCATCTGATGCTGGGCGAGGTAGAGGAGGCGGTGGCTGCGGCCCAGCGGTGGGGCGTGCTGCGGCCGGAAAGCCTGGACGCCCGCGAAAGCCTGGCCTTTGTGCAGCTGTACGAAGGCAATGTCGAGGCGGCCCAGAGTATTGCCCTGGACGCGTTGGAACGGGGCGCACGCACGTCGACGGTGCTGGCGGTGTTGGGCGAGACATATACGCGCATGGGCGAATTTGATAAAGCGCAGCCGCTGCTGGAAGAAGCGATTCAGCTGAACAGTGACCACATCGTGGCGCGCAACGCGCTGGCTCTGTTGTTCCTGGCGCAGATACGTTGCCAGGAGGCGGAGCCACACCTGCGCTGGCTGATGGATGAGGCCGACAGCGATGAAGAGCGCGAAGGTCTTGCAGGCGTGTTGGCGCGCTGCCAGGAGAGAGCGGCGCAGCCGACGCCCGACCCCTCGATGCAGCTTGAAGACGATGAGGCATTGTCAGTTGCGGTGACGGTGCTGCAGGAAGCGGACGTGGAGATCCGCTACCTGGACGTGGAGGAGAATGAGGAGGGGCAGCGGACGCTGGTGGTGGCCTATGCCGTCGATTTAGCCGTCGACAGCGAGGATTACGACCTTCTGGAACGCCAGCTGATCTTTGAGTTGTCCCGCATCCTGCCCAGAATGACCTCGGAGCCGGACGGCCTGGTGGTCGTTGCCGGCACCTTCAACAGAACAACCTCCGCGACTCTGGTTGCAACGAGAGCGGCGGAAGTCTGGCTCCAGGGGCGACTGACCGATGAGGAGTTCGAAGAAACCTGGCAGCGCCAGGTGGTGGACGCGTCTGACGGGTAGTTGCAATGGCTCGTTGCCGGACGTTTTCGGCCAAGGGCAACGAGCCATCGATCACCCCCCATAACAGTTACTGACCACTACAATCACGAACCGCTGCAGTCCAGACCGAGGGCAACGACCGTGTCGGCCAGTTGCGCGCGCTCCGCGTCGGTGAGAGGCTCGCCGGGCGGGCGCGGGTCGCCGCAGTCGAAGCCGAGGCGCTGGCCGAGAACGGCCTTGATTGCGCCGTGGAACTTGGAGGGCACGCTCAGCGCTTCGGCGGCGGAGGATGCCTTCTCCTGGGCCTGACGGGCTGCCGGGATGTCGCCGGCCTCGTACGCGCGCCAGATGGCGACCCAGAGTTCGGGGGCCATGTTGGGCGGGCCGTCAACGCAGCCGGTTGCGCCGATCAGAAGCGCAGGCAGGAAGAGGCGCGAGTTGCCGATCAGGCAGGAGAGACCCATTTCAGCAAAGGTTTTGACATAAGGAATGTAGGGCGCGGAATGTTTAAGCCCGGCCAGTTGGGGGACGCGCTCCTGGATCCCGGTCATGAGATCCGGCGTGATTTCGACTCCGGTGGCGCTGGGAAGGTTGTAGACAAAGAAAGGCAGGTCGGCAGCCGCGGCGACGACTCGATAGTGTTCGACGATGGCTTTGTCGCTCTGGCCATAGAAGAAGGGAGGGACGCAGCAGATGGCTTCGACGCCGGCTTTGGCCGCGTGTTCGGCGAGGCGGGCGGAACGGGCGGTGGTGGGCGCGCCGACGTGCATGATGTTGGCGATGCGGCCCTGATTCTGATCGGATGCGATCTCGGCGATGCGGCGGTTTTCGGCGTCGTCCAGGAGAACGCTTTCCCCCGTGCCGCCGGCCACCCAGAATCCGTGTACGCCGGCCTGGATGTTGAACTCCATTACCTGGCGAAAGGCGTCCTCGTTGAGATGGCCGTCAGCGGTCATCGGTGTGATGATGGCCGGGAAGATCCCATTGAAGCTTTTCATGTGGCTCTCTCTTATGTCTGTGACGAAGTCTTGGAGCCGTCATTATCGCACGGAAGGGTGAAGGTGTCGACTACTCTTGGAGCCTGCAATCTGCATAACGCTCCGCCGCCCTAGACGCGTCGCCAGGGCAACTGCATCCTAATCCGGGCTTCGGATATGTTGGAAACCAGCCATGGAGAATGTAAGCAAAAGTGAATGGAGGCTGTCCGCTGTCCGCGCCCCGGACAACGCTCCTGGAGCCATCTTAAAGGGGGGCCAAACAGGGGGGAGGAGAAAGCGGACATATAGACGGTGAATTGATCAGAACAGGAAATTCTGGCTTGGATGTGTACGGACAGAGAAATCTCTCACCTCGCCAGCTTGGATCGGATGCCTTCCTCGAATTCCGGCAGCGTAACGGGCAAACCGCCCGTCAGGCCCTCCGTGGCCCTTTCCAGAGTCGTCACGTGGATACTGTCCTTGACCAGCCTGAATTGTCCGCCGCCGTCCTCTTCCACGAAATCAACGACACACCACGCGATGTCCCCGCTGGACAGATCCCCGACCTCCTCCATATGCCCAAGAGATCTGAAAAAATGCTTGTCTACGACGACGGCCATCTTCTTGCCCCATCGGCGAAGCGTAGGTACCTTTATCTGTAACTGCGGCATTAACCTCTTCGGACCGCTGCTTCGGTAATCTGGCCGTCGAGGATGGCTGGGGAAAGGCAGAGAGTCCCCCTGAAAATGCATTATGTTGCGGAACTCCTCACTCATGCTTCTACCGGAAAAGTAGACGGCCTGGATTTCCAATGCGCACCAGTGGAGCGCTGCCGCGCCGCCCTCCTGGCTGGCCAGAACCATGTCAATCCGCCCCACGTTTGTATTGCCGTCTGCCGTCTTCAGAAAGCCAACCTCGGTGGCTATTTCGGGTTCAGATGTCCCCAGAACAACCTCCCCCACCCATTGAAAGATCGTCATGTCCTCTTCGAATCGACGCGGACAGAGCACTCTCAATCCGGCATCCTCATCTGTCGCCGGCACGGTCGCCCCATCAGTTTTCTCATACAGTCTGAAAGAACAGACACCGCCCTTCTTCGTGCATTTTCCCCCATCCGACCGGAAGGGGCATGGGTGCGAGCCGTTTCCGGTCGCATACGCCTGCCTTTCGCTGGCTGTCAGACCGGCATAAGAGCGTCCATACCATTCACCGATCCCAAAACGGCGGACCCTCTTCATGGTGTCAACTCGTGCGACGTGATCAACAGTTCGTACATGATCGCGTGGTGTGTGCTCTTCATGGGAACCTTCGCCAGGTGGAGCCCCCGCCTTCGCGCCATCTCTATCACGTCGGGGGTCTCATCGTAAGTCATCATAAAGACACCTTGCACATTGGACATGCGCTCAAACAGAGCCTCATGGTCAATCTCGTTATACGTGTACAGACGTTTCCCCGCCCGCTTGCCTGCGGCCGTATAGGGCGGGTCGATGAAAAATGCGGCCGAATGCCTGTCCTTGCATAGCTCAATCAAGCTCATTCCATCTCCCTCAAAGAAGTCAAGGCGCGCCGCATAGCTTCCTATCGTGCGTATCCGTGCGGCGAGGGTGTCTGCATACCAGCGCGAAGAGATTCCCCTGCCATTCTCTCCCTGCTTCATGATGGAAGCGCCTTTCGCCATAATGCCCCCGCGGCTGATCCTGTTCCACAACAGAGTTCGAAACGCGGCGTCCATGTCTGATACCTCGGCATCAGCGATCACAGCGCGCACGTTCTCCGGAGTCGCTGCGAAGCATTCAACCCGTCGGGCCAATTCCTCGGCGTCATCAAGCATGCACCGCCAGAGGTTGGATACGTACGGGTCCTTCTCACAGAGCACGGCTCGATCCACATAGTCATCCATGACCGCTGTCAGCGACGCGATGCCCCCGCCGGCAAACGGCTCAACGAACACCTCCGGACGGTGATCGAGCCGTTTCAGAAACTTCCGGATTTCAGGCACCAGCCAGGTTTTCCCCCCTGGATACCGCAGGGGACTCCGTTGTGGCACTGACGCAACATTGACTACTTTGTCGGACAGCACCGGAATCGCAGGCGCGCTCTCCCGTTCGGCGCGCTGCCCAACTTCTCCGTCCTGCTTACGACCATTGCCGTTCGACGACGACACATTGACACTCTGATTCTCTGCAGATTCTTCGGCGCCGGTTCTTGTCATTGGAAACCTGCTCCTCTCTCAAAACAGTGCCCGCTGTGCCCGAGGAATGCGTGTCGCACGTCTGCAACTGTCGCCCAGCGGCTCCCATTACCGCGCGCAACGGTTCCAAACCTTACCGCGTTGATCCCTTCGTATCATCCACCACACCTGAGGCATAGTCAACGCCCGCGTGAGGTTGCCGCAAACGCTTCGACATCGGCCCCTTTCGTAACAGCGGCTACTTATGGCCCGAAAGAGACAGAAAGGGAGGCGCCAGTTCGTTTCCACAGCGCGAATGAGCGCCTATGGTTACGCCTCTACCCGCGCGTCGCGCAGCCGGTCCTCGTCAATTTCCGCCTGGGCCAGGGCGCTCACGTCCAGATAGCCGTCGCGGAGCACGGGCGGCTGGGTCAGCAGGTCCTCTTTCAGTTTGAGGAAGAAGCTCAGTTCGCACGGCAGGTCGATGCCGGGTTTGGCGGCAAAGAGCGCGGCCAGAACCGTTCCCCAGCCGGCGCTGGCCTGGGAGCCGACCATCACCGCCTTGCCGCTGACCAGGGCCTGGTTCAGCATCTGCGCCGATTCAGTGAACCCTGTGCGCGCGGTCTTGATGTTGAGGATGTGGAAGGTGTCCATACTCAACTCCCGGCGCAAGTCGCGGGCGCTGAAGACGCTGTCGTCGGCGATGAGGCGGGGCAGGGCGGGAGCGCCGGCGCGCGAACAGGCCTTGCGCGCCGCGGCGCGGGCCAGGATCAGTTCCACCGGCAGCGGCTCTTCGCAGTAGAGCACGTTGAGCTCGGCCATCTTTTGCAGGCGCTGACGCACGTTCTGCGGCTGGAAGCACTCATTGGCGTCAACATACAGATCGACCTGATCCCCGAACTGCTGCCGCAAGCCTTGCAGACGCTGCAGATCCGCGGCCCAGTCCTGCCCGACCTTCACCTTCAACACACGCACGCCCTGCGCGACAATCCGTTCGGCCTCCGCCAGGCTGTCCTCGATTTCGCCGAGGCCCAAAATGTAACTCACCCGCACCTGGGCGCGGCCGGCGCCCAGATGATCGTAGAGAGTGCGGTTGCGGCTGACGGCGAGGGCATGGTGGAGGGCCATGTCGAGGGCGCCGCGCGCGGCCTGGTTGTTCTTGACCGTCTGCAGGCGTGCGTAGAGGTTCGAGAGGGTGGTGTCGTCGAGCATTTCGCCGACGAGGCGGGGCGCCAGCTCCTGGCGAATCACGCTGCAGATGCTGGATACGGTCTCCCCGTAGATTGTGGGGCGGGGCGGCGCTTCGCCCCAGCCTACGGCGCCGTCGCTCAGCCGCGCCCGCACAAGGACGTGACGGGCCTCTTGCATCTCGCTGGCCGCGCCCCAGCGCAGCGGTTCCCGGAGGGGAAGGCGGAAAGGAATCGGTTCGATGGTTTCGATGGTGGTAGGCATGGCAGGTCCGGCAGTCAGCTGGCCGCGAGCCGCGCCAGTTTTGCGGCGACTTCGGCGGGGGCGTGGGTCGTGGTATCGACGACAAGGGTGCGGTCGGGGGCCGCGGCGCGCAGGATCTCGATGGCGGCGTTGGGATCGTAGTTGCGGCGCTCGGCCGCGACGATCGCGATCTTGGCCGCGAGCTCGGGGCCGTCCACCTCGCCCCGGTCCACCAGCGCAGACAGATGCGCCCGTTCTTCGTGTGTAAAGAGCTCGCGCCCCTCCGGCGTCTCTTCCCAGCGGAATTCGCTGCCGGGCGCCGGGCCGGGATGGCGTAGGGATTGCAGTGAACGGCCGCCGTTGTCACCGACCTGATCGAAGACATCCTGGCGCTGCAGCAGCCTCTCCACCCGCACGACGTCCGGCGCGTTGAGGACGGCGAAGCGGGCCAGCGGCAGGTTCTGCGCGGCAAACGCGACTTCGTCCGCGCCGCGCAGTCCGTCGAAAATGTTGACCGCGCCGCTGGCGGGCGCAGCCGGCTGCCGCTGCGCCACCAGCCGGCTGAAGGCGTGGGCCAGACCGCCGCGATGGCGCTGCCGGTAGCGCCCCGTATAGTCGAAGCGCCGCCGCCGGTCGGTCACCGCGGTGGGTGGGTCTCCGTCCCAGCCCTGAACCGTCGGGATGACCAGAAGATCGGCCAGCTTGCGCCTGTTGGGAAGGAGTGAGATTCCGCCCATGCGGGCGCGCAAGGCATCGACGGCAGTGCTCTTGCCCACGCCGGTCACCCCGACGAGGATCAGAACAGGCATGTCGACAATTTTGACCCAGCCGGCGGGGGGCCGGCCAACACCGAGGCCGTCTGCCAGCTCTTTGAATTCAGGGTTCATCCGGTTTTCGCTTTTTTTGGAGTCGCCGTCTGTCAGCTTGCGCGGATCGCGCGGCGGCCATGCTTGCCTTCGCATTATACGCCGCCAGCGCGGCTGCAGGCAATAAGAGGCTGCAATCACCTGTGGCGAGTGACCACTGCAGAAGGCACGAAATAGCGACGATTATTTTTGCCGTGTGCTATAATGCGAACACATCATATTGAATAGCGCCTCAAGCGATTCGGCTTGCCCCTGTCCATCGAACGTATGTTATCCCGACTGTCTCCGCCGCGGCCGCTGGTCATCCAATTTCTTCTGGTGTGCGCGCTGGGGCTGGCGGCCCGCCCAGTGGCGGCAGCGCCGGCATCCTCTGCTCTGCCGGACGATCTGACGCCGATTTACCTCATCCAGGGTGACGGCCCGAGGACGCCCTTGCCGCGGCAGCGCGTGTCCACTTTTGGGCTGGTGAGCGGCGTGCAATCGAACGGGTTTTATCTGCAAGACCCGACCGGCGATGGCGATCCGGAAACCAGCGACGGCGTCTTCGTCTACACATCCTCTGCGCCGAGGGTAAAAGCGGGTGCATGCATCCTCGTGCGCGCGGCCGAAGCGACCGAATACTATGACAAGACAGAGCTGACCACGCCGCGCTCGCTAGAGGCGCTCTCTGATGAGCTGTGCGGCGGGGGATCCTTGTCTGCCGCGCCGGCGCCGCTGCCGGCGCCCAATGTTGAGCCAGCGTCATTGTTGGAGCCGTTCGAAGGCATGCTCGTCGCGTTTGACGAACTGCAGGGCGTCGTCCAGGGCCCGACCAGGCAGTTCAGCAACGGCAATGTGGAGATTGCGCTGATCGCGGAGCGGGCCTTGCCCTTCGTGCAAGGCGGACGCGTCTTCCAATCAAACGCGGCCGATGCCGCCGGGCTGATCTTCCTGGGCAACGGGCTGGGAGCAGAGCTGCCGCAGGCCGGCTGGGGAGACCGCGTGCGCGTACGCGCAACCGAGCCGGGGAGGCCGGTGCGGGCGGTTGTCGACTACAGTTTCGGAAAGTATCTGCTGCTGCCTCTGCCGGGGCAGGATATCCAGGTCCTTTCCCGGCGCGGGGCAAACGAGCGGACGGCCCAACCGGACGCGGGCGCGTTCCGGGTCTGTTCCTTTAATGTGCAGGGGCTGGGACGGGGTCTGGATCAGTTGTCGGATGAAGCCGCCTACGGGGCTGCGCTGCGTCAGCGCGCGGCGGCCATCTCGGACGGCTTGCAGAACTGTGAAATCATCGGCCTGCAGGAGACGGGCAAGCCGGAGGACGCCGCCAACCTGGCGCGGGTTCTGACTGAAATCAGCCGGCTGGACTACCGCGCGATCGCATTTGCCGGCCCCGGTACCAGCAGCCCCGATTTCCCGCTGACGAACAGCCTGCTGGTACGCGACGATCGTGTGACAGTTCTCCACGCGCAGAACGAACAGGCTTGTTCCCGTTTCAGTTTCAGTGTACGCCTGATCCCCGGGCAGTGCCCGGCGCGGCTGCTTCCGCTCTTCAACCGGCCGCCGCTGGTCGCAGATCTGCTTGTGCGCGGGCCCTGGGGGGAGGATTATCCGCTGACGGTGGTGGTCAACCACTGGCGCAGCAAGCGCGGCGACGAGTCGGTGAACGTCGTGCATCGCACATTGCAGGCAGAGCACGTGGCCTTGATTGCGCAAAACCGTCTGGACGCGGACCCCGACGCGCATGTGGTCGTCCTCGGCGACCTGAACGATTTCGAGGCCAGTGAGCCGGTGGTGACCTTGCAGAGTGGGCCGCAACCCGCTGAAGGCGCGGTTCGCGAAGAGGGGCGGACTCTACTTTGGCATGCGTTTGAGGCCCTGCCGCGCCAGGACCGCTATACCTACAACTTCAACGGGGCCAGCCAGACGCTGGATCATCTGCTGCTGTCGCCGGGCATGAAGGCCGATTTTGGCGGGATGGATATCGTGCATATCAACGCCGACTTTCCCAGCGCGCAGCCCGGGCCCGCGGAGGCAGCGCAGGGGCCCTCGTCAATCTATGGCTCCAGCGACCACGATCCGCTCGTGTTGACAGTGCGGCCCGGCGGCGGCGCGTGGATCGCCGGCAGCGCGCAGGTCGCCAACATGCCGGTTGAACTTGCTGACGGCGCCGGCGCGGTGATCGCCCGGACGGAGAGCGACGCGCTGGGCGAGTTCCGCTTCTTCGACCTGCGCCCCGGCCCGTACAGTCTGCGTTTCGCGCTGCCCGAGCAGGTCACGCCGCTGGCGCCGGCAGGTCCTTCCGACGGCTCCGCGGCGGTGTTGCGGGTAGAGGTTGAGCCGGGCCGGGCGACGGTGGTGGAACTTTCGGCTCGTGATCGGCGCGTTGATGCCGGCGCGGCCAGCGCGCTGTTCAGCGTATTGTATGGGGCTGGAACTGCGGAGCAGGCAGGTCATACGGAGCCCTGATGACAAGATTTCGCCGGCGCCCCCGCCCACAGGAGGCGCCCGGGCCTAGCCGGATTGAGCTGTTTTCACAACGGGCGGCGGGCCAACAGTGGAGGCACAGATGGAAAGAGTTTACTTGACCTGGCACGACGTTGAAGAGTTGATCACCAAGGTCGTGATGCAGCTCAATACCCCGTATGACGCGCTCCTTCTGATCACCCGCGGGGGCATCGTGCCCGGCGGCATGATCGCGGAGGCATTGAAAATGAAAGATGTCCTGACAGCGGCGGTTGTGTTTCAGAGCGGGCCGGGCGTCCGCGCAGAGATGAGCTGGCCGCGCTTTCAGCAGTTTCCCGCAGATACAATCCTGAACGGCAAGAAGGTCCTGATAGTCGACAATATCTGGGATCGAGGCCGTACCATCGTCTCTGTCAAGAGCCGTGTCCAGGGCAGCGGCGCCACCGCCGAGACAGCGGTGCTCCACTGGAAGCAGCGACAGAATCTCTTCGAGAATGAGAAGCCGGATTACTACGCTGAACTGACCGAGGACTGGATCTACTACCCCTGGCAGCGGATCGACGACTCGGACGACCTCGTGTCGCTCCGCTCACCCGCGCCGGAGCTTTCCTGATGTCGGAGCTGATACGCCGCCTGCGGGCCGCGCACCCTGATGCGCACTGCGCTTTGGATCACCAGAACCCGTTTCAGCTGCTGGTGGCGACGATCCTTTCGGCCCAATGCACGGACGAGCGGGTCAACCAGGTTACGCCGGCCCTGTTCGAACGTTTTCCGACGCCGGAGGCGATGGCCGCGGCAGACCGCGAAGAGCTGGAGGGGCTGATCCGCTCGACCGGTTTCTTCCGCAACAAGGCCAAGAGCATCCAAGGCGCCAGCGCTCTGATATGCCAGGAATTCGGGGGCGAAGTGCCGCGCGAGATGGATGAACTGATCAGGCTGCCAGGCGTGGCCCGCAAGACGGCCAACGTCGTGCGCGGGGTCTGTTATGGTCTGGCGGACGGCGTTGTGGTGGACACGCATGTTAAGCGGCTCTCGCAGCGGCTGGGCCTGACCGAGCAGAAAACCCCGGAGAAGATCGAGAAGGATCTGATGGCGCTCATCCCCCGCGAAGAGTGGATCGACATCGCCCATCTGCTGATCTTCCACGGGCGGCGTGTGTGCGACGCCCGCAAGCCGGACTGCGCCAACTGCACCCTGGCCGACATGTGTCCATCGGCGCAGGTTTAGCGAGCGCTCTGCGTCTACCCACCGTTCCACCACCCGTCAATACGGCTTGCGTCACCCAGGATCAGCAGCTCGTGCCATGGACTCCCTCACACTGCAAAAATGCAGTGCTGCTGGAGAAGAGATAACGAGGATTGCGAGCGCCTCCAAGGCAACTGCTCACATACCTTTCAATGTTTTCGAGAGGCGTTGAGGGAGTTGGTTGGTCACACCTGATCGGCGCCGATGTTGGGGCAGCTTGGATGGAGCGGTGTAACTCATTTTGCGCAATCTGAGGTGTGCATCCCACATTCATTGACAGGTCAGGCCAAGGATGGCAACGGGGTTAAGATGGGGTTGGCTAAGTAGAGTTGAGCGCAGGGCGAGCATAGCTTGGGCGCCTGACCTGGACCAACGCATACTGAAATGCTTTGGGCGCCGCTGGACGGCATATTTGCAGGCGGATTCGACGGCGCCGCTGCCGATGGGATAGCCTGTCTTAAGAAAGCGGCGATAGCGCATACGCCTGCGCCAGCCGCTGCAGACTGTTCTTCGACTTGGTCACATGCGTCAGTTCCCGAAACTGTTTGGCCGCAAGCGTATAGGGTATCTCACCGCATAACCGCAACGCTTGCGCGTTCGCGTTCCATTCTACTGCGTCTTCTTCCTGCGTTCGGGACTTTCGGCCTCCTCGTTCCTCCCATCTCCGCGTTGCGACAACATCTCCTTCACCATCTCTTCCATCAACGCCCGCCGCTCTTCTGACAACCTGCCCGCTATCTCATCGAAACTCGCTTCAGGATGCTCTTCCCCCCACTTCCACACCGCCTCAAACCTCTCCTTCACTTCACGCATGAACTTCGCCTTTGCCTTGTCCCGATTTATTCTGACCTCCCACTTTGACTTATCTCTACTCCTGACTGCAAGTCTACCTCTATTCCTGCTCTCATAAAATCTGGACTGCACGCACGGCCCTTTGGCCACCGAGGACCGCGGAGAGCGTCTTTCTGCCCGCGAAATTACGCGAAGGGGTGCGTCGAACAGCGTCTCGGGGTTGACGGAGTGTTTTGGGTGGAATGGACGTTGTGAGGGAGGCCCCCCACTGCAGGGGCCAGCGGTCGGGGCGTGCCGTGGTGAACACACGAAGAGGGCGAGCATACCGGGGGCAGGGCAGAGCGGGGCGAATTGCAGGCTTCCACTGGGGTATTACGGCTGAATTCTGCAGCCTGCTTCTCCTGGCAACCCAAAGGCCGGACTGGACCCAAAACGGGTACATCCGGAACCTCTCGGGGAAGCCATCAGACCAGCGGTGATTTCAAGCCGGGCTCTCATTCGGTCCCATATTACCGACGACAATATGGGATAGAGCCGGTTGCGCGGGCGCAGCGCATCATGACGCGAACCGGATTCAGGGGCGACTTTGGCGTAGGCGGGCCATTTTGGCTTTCATTGCCTGCAACGCTTCTTCTGCCGCGCGCCGGGCGGCCGCTTCTTTGTCGGCGCGTTGCGCTTCTGTGTCCGCGCGCCTTGTTTCGGCTGCGGCGCGCTGTGCCTCCGTGTCGGCGCGTAGCGCTTCTGTGTCTGCGCGCCGGGTTTCGGTGTCGGCGCGTTCTTCCGCGATTTCGGCTCTGGACTCAGCGACCTGCAGTTCGGGAATGACATAGTCCGCATAGACTTCGTCCCGGGCCAGGTCGGCCTGCATCGGCTCCTGCAGCAGATCCACCTGGCGGAACTGGAATCCGGGCAATACCTGCGAACGGATTACGCCTGCTTCGTCCGGCTCGATCTCTGCATAGCGCCCCGCGACGCCAAGCCGGTAGAAGCGCATGTGCCTGTTCTTGGGATCAAGAATCAAATATTCCTTCACCCCGGCGCGGGCATACCCTGCCTTCTTGACTTCGGTATCCCGTCTGACCTCCGCCGAAGTCGAATCGGACAACTCCTCCACAATCATGTCGCAGACCCCGATGTAGGCGCGCTGATCATCCGCGCCCCAAGGCGCGGGATTGTCCTGCAGGATGATGCCGATGTCAGGTTTGAATACCACCTCCCACTTTCCTGAAGGCAGACTTGCGTCCTGGACCGACATGTAGGTTCCGGTTTCCAAACACAGTATCCTGGCAATGGGATTCACTTCGAGATAGCAGCTCAGGAGGCGGAAGAACCAGCGGTACTGTTCGGTCTGGGCAAAGTTGGGCAAAGGTTTGCCCTCCAGCATGCCGTTGTTCCATTCGTAGCTGACGTCGATATGCTTGTGAGGCCGTTCATACCACTTATCCCAGTACTCTTCGAGGGTGACGGGGAGGCCATGGGCGGGAGCCCGGTCTGTGGCGCTCTCCGTGCGGGAAGGCGCGCCGCGATTCGCCGGTCCTTCGGGCAGAGGCGCGCCGTTCGGCTGGGCGGTCTCCGCCGGCTTCTGACGAATGTTTTGCGCGATCTCTTTGCGGGCCATGCTCCTCCTCTTCGTCCGCTCGTGCTTCAGCGCGTGTCGCATCTCGCTGGGGAGAGTTTACCACCTGCCGCTGTGGCAGCACAACGACTCCTCATTTGCAGGACAGCAGGATGTCTCCACAACGTGCATCCGGATCTGTTCCTTGCGCCTGTCGTCTGTGGCGGCGCGGTCAGGCCGCTGCAGCGAGGAGGCTTTCCTGCGCGCTGGCAGCCACGCCGCTCTCCAAGGCTGTGGCATCCTCGATTGCATTTTGGGATGCAGAGTCGGTGGGCAACCCGGCCTGCTGGCGAATCTCGCTGTCGATCTGAATGGCGATGTCGGCTTTATCGCTGAGAAAGGCCTTGGCGTTTTCGCGCCCCTGGCCCAGGCGGAGATCGCCAAAGCGATAGAATGCGCCTCTTTTTTCGATGATGTCGAATTCAACGCCGAGGTCGAGGAGATCACCCTGCGTGCTGACCCCTTCATTGTACATGATGTCGAACTCGGCCACTTTGAACGGCGCGGCCACCTTGTTTTTGCGCACGGTGACCCGCGTCCGGTTTCCGATGACGTCACTGCCCTGTTTGATCGCCTGGATGCGT
>JAJEBF010000015.1 GCA_022824025.1 Caldilineaceae bacterium | reverse complement strand
TGTTTCCAGTTCCTTGCGCTCCTCTGCGGTCAAGCGCACTCGATATCGTTTCGCTGGCATTTCCCCTCTCCTTGTGTTTGCCTTTATGGAGAGTGTGCCACAGTTTACTTATCCGTCAAACCGTTCCTGTTATACCACTAGTTCATTAAGAGATTTCGCTGTCGCGCAAAAGTCCTGGCCTCCATTGGAATACAACCACCCTGTTACATTTTCCAACAGAATAATCTGCGGAGCCTTCTCTCCTTGTTTTGCCAGAATTTCATAGAATCCCCAGAAGGCGCCCGAGTGTTTTCCGTTTATGCCTTCGCCCTTGCCGGCCAGCGACAGATCGATACAGGGGAAGGAACATGTCGCCAATGTCGCTTGCGGAATTTCCTCGGCTGCCAAGGAAAAAATGTCTTGCGCCTTGTAACTTTCGTCAAAAAAGCCCTTATACATCTGCTCGCGTTCGGGGCTCCAGTCATTTGCAAAGACGACCTGCCAGCCCGCCGCTTCAAGGCCCATGCGAAAGAGACCAATACCTGCGAAATACTCTACGAAAGTCATGGGCAGATCTGTTGGTCCGCTAGACAGAGTTCTTAATGACATTATCGTTGATCTGAAAATCTCTCTGTTCTTCCGTCTGTCGGTCGGCGGCGCTTTGCTCCAACCAGATATTCCGCGACTTCGCCGGTTCTCAGTCGTTTGCGAGCCGACGCCAAAATCGCGCCAACCAGCTCTTGTGATGTCATGCCGAGCCTAAAGTCGAAAGTAATTTTTCTGCGTTGAAGATATCTCGCGCTTTGTCGGCAAGAACTGCTTGCAGATTTCCTATTTCACTCTCCCTGGTTTCCAGGGAGAGTTGATCCATACCAGCGTCCGCAAGCGCTTGCAGCAGAGGCTGGAGATTCTTCATCAAGCCGCGATTTGTTCGACCTCCCTCTTGCAACAGGGTTCTTTCCTCGCCAAAGCGCGCCAGTATTTTTTGGACGTTTTGGCGGCTTGCATTCCTTAACTGATCGCTGCCGGTAGCCTTATGCGCCTCAATGTCCAAATCGAAGTTGTCACGCAGGTTTTCAAGAATGACGAGTCCGCCCGCGATATTTCCCCGAGATCTTGATCGTGGTGGAAAGGATTCCCACCAGTCTGCTATGATGACGGCAAAAGGAGAAGTTTCTGTCATTGCGCAGGATCTGCCAGACTGCCTCAGTGGCATTGTAAGGCGCAGAAGCATCCACGCGCGTTTAATGCTCGGCGCCTCTCCGCCACAATGCTACCCCAAAATCTGGTCCCAAGCAATTCACACCTCAGATTCCTCAGGCAGCGCAGACGCATTGGAAGAAGTGCCAGAAGGCGCTCAAGAAGGCCGCCCCCAGAAACGTGCGGCCTCCATGGAACGATTTCAAGAGTTGCATGCGCAACACTGCCGCCGGGAGACTCGTTTGGTCTATGCCAGTAAAGCCCACTTCCATCGCGATATGGCGTTGGGCTACACCTGGGCCGCAAAGAACAAGAAAGCCTGGCGCGTATGTGACTCTGCTCCGCTCTTCGACCGCATGAGCCGGGACGGGGCCAGTTGGCATCGGGCTAAGTCCGTTCAGGCCGCCGCTGCCGAAGTCGATTTCACTCTCATCCCGCTGCCATTTTAATCAGTCTCTCCCAGTGATGGCCGGACGCGGGCTCCGGCGAATGGTCCGGCTTGGACAACTGTACCCGATACTTTGAACCGCTGCCGACTCGGTGCTATAGTAATCGCATGACAGGAGAGAACCTTCCCACCTCTTCAAGCAAGGACGGAAACAGAGATTCCGAGCCGAATACCGAGCCATTTCCAGGGTCCAAACCGCCCCGGCAGAGACAGGCTGGCCCTCGGAAAGGGGAGCCCGTCTGGTCTCGCCGCCGTTTCCTGGCGGCCGCGGCCGCTGGGCTTGGCATGCTTGTCGGCGCCTGCGGCAACGGAGAGCCGTCGCTCGACGCAGCCTCCTTGCCCGCGCCTTCATCCACCCCCGGCTCGTATCACGGCTATCTGCCCTGGGTCGAAATGAGGGGGCTGCGCCCCGCCGCGCCCGCCTTCCCGCCAACACCGCCCAAAGCGACGGTCACGCCCATTCCCACCGAGACACCTTTCCCCACGACGACACCTTTCCCGACCGATACCACCGTCCCCCCGACGCCGACCTACACGCCGACGCCGACCGTGACTCCCTTTCCGCCGGGGCCGCCCAGCAAGCTGGGACTTTTCATTACCCGCAACCATCCCAGCGTCTTCAACCTGCTGCGCAGCGGCGGCGTCTCCGTCGTCAAGACACTGGAGCTGGACTTCCGTTTCGCCCGTCAGATCAAAGAGACGGCTCCGACAACCAAGCTGATTGGCCGCATCGACCTGCCCCAGCTGCAGCTGCAAAATCTCAACCCGAAGGCGGCCGCGCAGGACTTCGTCAACCGTCTCTGGCCCATCGCCGATCACCCCGAACGCCGCCTCCATTACGACGGTTGGGAAGCCTACAACGAGCCGGTGGCCGGAAACCTGGACGAGTTCAAACGCCTGGCCGAATTTGAAGCCGAACGCACCCGGCTCCTCGCCCATGGCGGTCTGCGCAGCGTGATCGGCAACTTTGGCACAGGGCAGCCCCCCCTCGAAATGTGGGAGCACTTTTTGCCCGCCATCGCCGAAGCCCAGGCCCACGACGGGTGGCTGGGGCTGCACGAGTACTCCGCCCCAACCATCTATTTCGCCAGTACTCGTGAAGGACAGGGGCGCTACCCAGGCGTCGCGCCCCATGACTCCGGCTGGCTGACTTTGCGATACCGCCAAGTCTACAATCAGCTCCTGAAGCCCGCCGGCCGCGCCATCCCCCTCGTCATGACCGAGCTGGGCGTGGACGGCCTGGTAACCAACCGGCCAGGCCCGCCCGACGCCAAAGGATGGCAGCACTTTCAAACCTATTGGGCGCAACACGGCTTCGGTTCCTGGGGACCCGGCGCCTACGCGGAACAGCTTGTCTGGTACGATCAGGCGATGCAACAGGATCCGTACGTCCTCGGCGGTTGCATTTTCGCCTTGGCCGCCAGCCCCGGCTGGGAATCATATGAAATCGGCGGACATGTGGAGTCTGTGCTGCACCAGTACCTGAGTGTCCACCCGCAGCGGTAATCCCTATGACGTTCATGCCGGCAAGCGGGCTGACACCGAAGAGCCGATTCCTGAAACGCTAAGGTCATCAACCTCTTTTGTTACGGTGGAAACTCTGAGCGACATCCATGGGGGCCTTGCCCAATCCGGCATCTTCTTCTTTATCGCCTTGGGCGTATGGGCCATCTGGCTCCGCATTCGCGCCCGCCCGCTTGACAGCAGCTGGTACGGCGCCGCCGTAATCGGCGAGTTGCTCATCGCCGCCAACTTTCTGCTGGGGTGGGTACTCTACGGGCAGGGCCTGTCCGCAAATCTGTCACGCGGATTCGTGCACATTCTCTACGCGACCGTCGCCGTCATCACACTGCCCGCAGCCTACCTTTACCTGAGCCGGTTGCGTGATGAAAATGTGAAGACAGTTCTGTTTGCAATCGTCTGCTTTTTTCTCATGGAGGTAATCATTAGGGCCCGCGTCGTGGTTTTGGCATAATCCGCTCCCAGCGGGGTTCCCGTCCGACTTCACGAAGCTGCGCACAGTCGACCGCGGGGCAACACGGGGGCTTACCTGACTTTGCCCATTTCCCACGCTTCCAAAACACCATCAACACGTCTTCGCCAATATCATGTCCCGTTCCGTGCTGGTACTGAATGCAACATTCGAACCATTGAGCCTCGTCTCTGTGCGGCGCGCAATCGTACTGCTGCTACGGGAAAAGGCAGAGCTGGTTGAGGCAACCGAACGTTTGCTGCACAGCGCCAACCAGGCCCTGCCCGAACCGCTGGTGATCCGTCTCACCCGCTACGTCCGATTGCCGCATCGCTCGGTGCCTCCCACGCGCAGCGCCGTAATCCTCAGAGACGCATACACCTGTCAGTACTGTGGGGAAACACCCGGCAAACAGGCGTTAACCGTAGACCACGTGATCCCCCGCTGCCGCGGCGGCGATCATAGCTGGACCAACCTGGCCACCGCCTGCAAACGCTGTAACTGCAAAAAGGGGGGCATGAGCCCCCGCGAAGCGGGCATGAAGTTGATACGACGTCCGTTTGAACCGACCTATGTCGCTCTCGTTCTCTTGAGCAATCCAACCGCCGCCTCCCGCTGGGAGACGATGATGAACGCAGCGATCTAGCCGGCCTCAACTGACAGGCCTGCCTCCACCCGATACCAGGAATCACCCGCACGAGACCTCCATGACCAGGCCCCAGCAGGAAACATTGGATGCCGTGATCCGGCGAATCCACGATCTGAACGAACACTCCCTCCTGCAGCTTTCCCAGTATCTGGGCTACCTCAAATGGCAGGAGGAACTGTGGCAGAGTCTTCTCGAAGAGGAGAGCAGTGACGAAGCCGGGTTTGCCCTCGAATGGAAATGTGACCTGTTGGCGCTGTTTCCCCAATCCCGCCATAGCGCCACCCGCGCGCCCGACCTGATGGAAGTGCGCGTCGGCACGGCCAGTTGTGGCATGGTGCAGCAACCGGCGCTCTGGCAGCATCCTCCCGTAGAGGGCAGCGCCGTCGTCGAATATGACCTGCGCGTCCCTTCGGAGGTGAAGCGTCTGCGCATGCAGTTCGCGATCGGTATCCGCGACGGCGCCCAGATGCAGGACGACAACCACTGCGCCTTCCGCGTCCTTCTCAACGGGGTACGCATCTGGAGCCGTACCAAACAGAGCTGCGAGTGGGAGCGCTTCGCTATCGATCTGCCGAATCAGGCAGGCCAGCAGGCAGTCCTCCAACTGATGACCGACGGCCTGGGCAACAGCCGCTGGAACTGGGCTGTCTGGGCCGAACCGCAGCTGCTCGGCTACACGGCCCCGCAACGAGACGAAGATAGTGGGAAGTGAAGGGTGCCGGGCCTGCCCTGGCCTGTTCCCCCCTCCTGCCGCCGGGCCATGGCCTTAACCGAGCCTCCAATGCCCGTCCTCGATGTCATCGCCTGGGTTCTCCTAATCATCTGGGCCTCGCTCTTCGCCGGCGGTCTTTTCTTCGGCAGGAAACGCCGGCGCCGGCCGTTCCTCCCTCACAGGATCCAGGTTGCCTCCGCGCTGGTTCTGCTCCTCCTGCCCTGGTACGGTTTTCTCCTCACCCGCCCCGGCGCGGAAGACGCCCGCTACGCCTCCGGCATCGCCGCTTCCATCACGCTGAGCCTGGTGGGCGGCCAGCTTGCAGGCAGGAGCAGGTCCCGGCTCTCGGTGGTCGGCATCGCCGCCATCGCTGTCGGTTACCTTCTGTACGCCGTTGCCGTCGCGCAATATGGCGCAACCCTCGAAAGCGTACGCATACTTTTTCTGTCCCTGGGACTGCTCGTCGGCGCAGCGGCCGCCGGCGCCGTTCTTCTGCGAACACGCCGCCAAAGTCCTGTTCAGGCGTGGACGGCCGCCGCGTTCGCGCTCCTGCTCTCCTCCGCCACAGGCCTCGCCGTCGGTCTCGCCCTTACCGGCCCCCGTTTCGGCGTTCTGGCAGCGGGCGCGTTTCTCCTCGTCTCCGGCGATCTGCTTCTCCTGCTCGAACTGGGCTCCAGCCTGTCGTTTTCACCAAGGTCCAGGCCAGCTGCACAGGGAAACCGGCACGGGCTCCCCTCATCGAGCAACGCCGCTGCCCAGTTGCTCCGCGTCCCCGGACAGGCCCTGATCGCCGTCTCTATCTGGGCAGCGCTTCAGGACCCAGTCAGTTTGCAGTTTCCCCTACTCGCGTAACCGCCAAACCGCAGTCCTTCAGCAGACCGCAATGTCTCCACTGCAGGGGTGAGGGGCAAGGGGCCAGGAGTGGGGCGGGGAACTGCGGGGAACGGCAACACCTTTTTGATCCACGGAGGGACACGGAGAAGGGCAGAGGAACCGCCGGGGAAGGGCGCGGGGACTGTGTTGGCGTCTCAGGTTGGTGGAGTGTTTCTGTGCGGTGGGGGGTGGGGGGATTGGGACGGGATTTGGACTGCACATCCCCACCCTTCCCTGTTTCCGCCTCTCTCCGCTATAATAGGCCGATACCAAGGTACGCGAAGATGATGCCAGCCCCACATCGAAACAGGTCATGTCCACCCACACTTTTCCCTTCGGCCAGGACATAGCTTGGCAGCCGAATCCTGACTGGATCGCGCAAAGCAATCTGCAACAGTTTATGGATCGGCACGCGATCGGTTCCTATGATGCGTTGCTGACGCGCTCGTTCGAGGATATCAGTTGGTTCTGGGATGCCGTGATGGAGGATCTTGATATCAGGTTTACCCGTCCCTATTCGCAGGTCGTCGATCTTTCCGAAGGCGCGCCCTTCGCCCGCTGGTGTGTCGACGGACAGATGAACATCATCGACAACTGCCTCGACAAGTGGCAGGAGTCCGCCGCCGCGTCCCAGATTGCGTTCATTTGGGAAGGGGAAGAGGGCCGAACCGCCACCCTTACCTACGCTCAACTCCACCGGGAAGTTTGCCGTTGCGCCAACGCCTTGCGCGGCCTGGGACTGGGCAAAGGCGATGCCATCGGGCTGTACATGCCGATGATCCCCGAACTTGCCATCGCCTTTCTCGCCGTGATAAAGATTGGCGGCATCATCCTGCCCCTTTTCAGCGGGTACGGCCGGTCCGCCATCCGCAGCCGCCTCCAGGACGGGGGCGCCAAAGCCGTCTTCACCGCGGACGGGTTCCTGCGCCGGGGACAGCCGGTGAGAATGAAATCGACTTTGGACATGGCGCTGGCAGACGTACCCAGCGTCCGCCACGTAATTGTCGCCAAGCGGCTCCCCGCCTCCTCGTCCGCATCGCGGATCGCCTGGCAGGAGCAACGGGACCACTGGTGGCATGAACTGGTTCCATCACAAGCTGACGAGGCCGAGACCACCCCGACCGCCGCCGAAGATCCCCTTATGATCATCTATACAAGCGGCACCACCGGTCCGCCCAAGGGCGCCGTCCACACCCACTGCGGCTTTCCCATCAAAGCGGCACAGGATATGCGCCACGCGATGGATGTCAAACCGGGTGACCGTGTGTACTGGATGACCGATATGGGCTGGATGATGGGACCGTGGCTCGTCCTTGGCACGCTGCTCAACCGGGCCTCCATGTTTTTTTTCGACGGCGCCGGCGACTATCCATCTGTCGACCGCGTGTGGGAACTCTGCGCCAGGCACGGCATCACGCTTCTGGGCCTCTCGCCGATGCTGGTGCGGACGCTCATGCCCCACGGCGCCGATTTCGTTACCCGGCACGACCTGTCCCGACTCCGGGCAGTCGGCTCCACCGGAAGCCCCTGGGGCCCTGCCAGCTGGCGCTGGATTTTCGATCATGCGCTCGAAGGCCGCAAGCCGATCCTCAACTATACCGGCGGCACCGAAATCAGCGGCGGCATCCTCGCGGGCAACTTTTTCAAACCGCTCAAGCCTGCCGCCTTTGGCGGGCCCATTCCAGGTATGGATGCCGATGTCGTCGACGAATCCGGCAGCCCCGTGCGCGGACAGGTGGGCGACCTCATCGTCCGTCAACCCTGGATCGGGATGACACGCGGCTTCTGGGGCGACAACGAGCGTTATCTCGACACCTACTGGCGCCGCTTTGAGGGCGTATGGGTCCACGGCGATTTCTGCGCCATTGACGCAGACGACATGTGGTTCATACTCGGCCGCAGCGACGACACCATCAATATCGCTGGCAAGCGGCTCGGCCCGGCTGAAGTCGAAACTCTGGTGAATGCCCATCCGGCCGTGACCGAATCCGCAGCTGTCGCCGTGCCCCACCCTGTGAAGGACAACGATGTCGTCGTGTTCGCCGTCCTCCAACCAGGTGTCGACGCCAGTGAATCTTTGCGTACGACGCTGCAGGAGCGCATCACCACCGAATTGGGGCGCCCGCTTAGACCCAAAGAGGTCAGATTCTGCGCCGCGCTCCCCAAAACCCGCAATGCCAAGGTGATGCACCGTCTCATCCGGGCCGCTTACCTGGGCGAAGAACTGGGCGACATCAGCGCGCTCGAAGACCCCGCCACCCTGCAGGCAATCCAGAAGTCGGCATGAACCTCCTTACCCTCGAAAACGTCTCCAAGCAGTTCTCCGAGCGGCTGTTGCTCGATGCGGTGTCACTCTCCATCAATGCCGGCGAACGCATTGGCCTCATCGGCGTCAACGGCAGCGGCAAGACGACTCTCCTGAGAATCATAGCCGGCCTTGAGGCGCCCGACAACGGCGGCGTCACCGTTTGGGGAGGCGTGCGCATCGAAATGGTGCAGCAGGAGCCGCAGCTGGACGAAAGCGCCACCGTTCTGGAGCAGCTTTTCCGCAGCAACTCGCCCCAAATGCGCCTCCTGCGAGACTATGAACGCGTCAGCCAGCGCCTCGAGCAGGACCCGGCCAGCGGGGCCCTCCAGCAGCAACTGCTGGAACTTTCCGAAGAGTTGGCGCGCAGCGACGGTTGGGCAGCCGCGGCCAACGCAAAATCCATCCTCACAAAGTTGGGCATCACCGATTTCGACGCCCGCATCGAAACGCTCAGCGGCGGGCAGCGCAAACGCGTAGCCCTGGCGCGAGCCTTGATCGACCGAGCCGATCTGCTGGTCCTGGACGAACCCACCAATCATATCGACATCGGGACGATCGAGTGGCTGGAGAACTACCTCACCGCCGCGCCCGGCGCGCTCCTCATGGTCACCCACGATCGCCATTTCCTCGACAGCGTCGTCCATCGCATCGTCGAACTGGACCGCCGCGAGCTTGTCTCCTACACCGGCAACTACAGCCGTTACCTGGAGCTCCGCCAACTGCGCCACGAACGCCTGGCCGTACAGGAGCGCCAACGCCAGAAGCTCCTCAAACGAGAGCTCGACTGGATCCGGCGGACGCCGATGGCCCGAGGCACCAAGCAGAAGGCGCGCCAGCAACGGGCCGTCGAGCTCCAGCGCATCCACTACGACTCCGACACCGACCGTGTCGCGATGGCCCTGGCTACCCGCCGGCTGGGCAAAAGCGTCCTCGCCGCCAAAGGGCTGACCAAGACATACGACGGCGTGCCTGCGGTGGACCGGGTTGACTTTGCGCTGGAACCGGGCGACCGCATCGGCCTCCTCGGTCCCAACGGCGCCGGCAAGAGCACCTTCCTCGACCTGCTGGCCGGCAAAGTCAAAGTCGACGCGGGTCATATCAAGTGGGGGGAGACCGTACGGCTCGGCTACTACGACCAGCAGACGCGCGACCTGAACGACGCGCAGCGCCTGCTCGAGTTCATTGAAGAGGAGGCGCCGCTGATTCAAGCGCGCGACGGCAGCCGTGTAGAGGCCCCCCAGATGTTGGAGTGGTTTCTATTTCCGCGCAAGATGCAGTGGGGGCGCATCGGCAGCCTCAGCGGAGGCGAACGCCGCCGTCTCTACCTCCTGCGCACGTTGATCCACCAGCCCAACGTGCTGCTCCTGGACGAGCCGACAAACGATCTGGACGTGCAAACGCTCACCGTCCTCGAAGAGTTTCTGGACGCCTTTACCGGCTGCCTCCTCGTCGCCAGCCACGACCGCTACTTTCTCGACCGCACCGTCGACTTCATCATTCCCTTCGAAGACGGACGTCTGGGCAAGCGCTACCCCGCCCCCTACGCAACCTACCGGCGCCTCTACAACCAGGACAAGGACGCTCGCCCCGCCGTGGATGCGCCAAGTCGACTCGCGTCAGTTCCGCCCACCCAAAATGGGCAGGCGGACACGAAGCCGCGCGCGGCCGCGGCAACGATGAAATTGAGTTGGAAGGAAAGCCAGGAGTTGGCGCGTCTGGAAACGGAAATCGCCGGTTGGGAAGAGGAACAGTTGCGTCTGCAGCAGCAGATCAACGAAAGCGGAAGCGATTACCAGACCCTGCAGAGCCTGTCAGCCAAACTGACAGAGGTCGAAACTTCGCTGGAATCGGCCTTCAACCGTTGGGCCGAACTGTCCGAGCGTCAGGAGGCCTGAAGCCCGCGGCCCTGGCCCGGAATCTGAAGACGGGCGACACGCATTACTCGAACTGCCGGCGAAGAGCCTCCAGCGACTCTTTGGCGTAGAAGTACTCGAAGTGATGGCAGCCTATGACATCCACCTGCAGGTCCGGCCAGTTTCCGCCGCGCACGCCTCGGGCCGACGCCACCCCAACCAGCAGGTCATTCGGACCCAAAACCTGGTCCAGCCCCTTATCCAAAATACGCGTCAACTCCGTCTTGGAAAAGAGCTTGCGCCAATTCACCGGGCCGTCCATCCCGGAATTGACGCCAATCTGGATATAGTACTTCACATTCACCTCATTGCGCGGGTCATTGAGCTTCTGATACAGCTCCGCACTGGGCGCCAGGTCCTGTATGCCGTTGGTCAGCCGCGAGATTCCGATCACCAGAAGCTGGGCCAGAAGCTCATAGTCCATCAGCCCTGCCTGGTTGAGAATGATGGTTGCCAGCCACGGAATGAGCCGGTGAGATTCGGCCAGAGCCGTGCCCGTGTTGTGCGCGCCCACCATGATA
Source organism: Caldilineaceae bacterium (assembly GCA_022824025.1). Taxonomy (GTDB): domain Bacteria; phylum Chloroflexota; class Anaerolineae; order Caldilineales; family Caldilineaceae; genus Bin5. The sequence goes on along the minus strand of JAJEBF010000015.1, from coordinate 49,011 downwards.
ACGCGCTCGACAAACTGATGACCGCTCTCCATCTCCACGCACACGCGGGCGACCTGCGTCCCCATGCTATGACAAAAGATGTCGAGCGGCGGCCCCTTGTCAGTGCCAAAGCCGAGGCGGCGCAGTTGCGCCGTCATCAGCAGCCCGCTTTCGCGGATACTCGTGTTGATCGTCTCGTAGTCGAACGCAAGCGCCAGATCGTATTCGTCCAACTCCTTCAGAACCGGCAAAGCCCTCTGCACCAGCTTCTCGGTGCTGCTGCCGAAACCGTGGGTGATCAGCAGGGCACGGCGCGCCTGGGCCACGTCCCGCGCGGTAACCTTCGAATAGACCGGTGTGCCCCCCGCCTCCATCCGCACCTGGCGCAAGCCAAGATCAGGCGGAAGCTTCTGGTAGAACAGCTTGTAGAAAAGGACGCGCACGGCATGTTTTGCGTCTCTGACGGACGCTTCCGGCTCCGCGTCCGCCTCATCCGTTGCCGGGTCCTTGCGCGCCGCGGCTTCCGCCAACCGCCACTCTTCCTGGAAAAAGTTGATCAGCCGCCGGAACAGCCCTCCCTTGCCCCTGCCAGGCGCTGTCCCATGCCCCGTTTCAACCGCTGTCTCTTCCGCCTCGTTTGCCCCGAACCTTCGCCTGGCGCCCGCGGAACCGGACTCCGCAGCCGCCGCGTCCGGAATCGGCAAGTGGGTAATCTCCACCGCCATGCGCCTCCTGTCGCCGTCCTGCGACAGGTTCTGGGCATCGGTTGGATGGCCAACCATGTAGTAGTATTCGCCGTCAAACGCGACCGCCGCAATCCCGGCAATGTCCGGATCATTCTCCACGCTGAGCGCAATCCGCAACGGCGACTCCTCGCTGATCGTCGCGAGCTGGTCGGCTGAGGTATCCAGGACCAGCACGCCGGGCGAAGCGCCGGCCGCCCCCGCCTTGCCCGAAAATGAGAGCGGCTGAAAAAACGGGGCGGCTTCCGGACTGCTCAAACCCGGCGGCAGGGTGATCGGGTCGGTCGGGTCCCACGCGAAGTGGCCCAGACTGCTGACCACCAGCAGGCCGCCCAAACCCGCCGGCTTCTCAACCGTAATGTCCAGGTCCGTGCCCACATTGATCCTGTTCTGGCCCTGAGGGAGCAGGAATTCCCCCTGTTTGCTCAAGGCTTTGACCGTCACCTGCTTCGTGATCCAGCGATCATGTGTATCGTCCCGCTGCACCATCAGATTGCGCACGCGCGGACCGTCGTAGCGAATGCCGTTCAACAGCTCGGCCAGCGGGCCGAATGCACGCGTCTGTTCGGCGCCGCCGGGTTCGTTCAACTCCGGCAACTCCAGCACATCGAAGGAAGTGGGAACCCGCGTGGCGAAGACCTTGTAAATCTCTGTCTCACTCTCGGCTCCGGAGTCCAATACAACCGGCTCAATGTTGTTGACAAAAAAGGCCTTGCCCGGCGACACCAACTGATAGGGGGCCCGCTCCGGGTAGACGCGGCGAATGCCGTAATTCGAAGACAGCGCGAAGACGGTGACATAGAGATTCTCCGCGCTATTGTTCCGAACCGTGATCCAGATCTTCCTGCCAGGCGGCAGCAACCCATCCCGTCCCAGAGGTTCGCCATCCTTCGGTTCGGTAAAACTGGCCCGCGTGTAGGACTGAACCTCCAAGCTCAGCGCCTCTTCCATCAACGCCATGGGCGCCGGATTGCGCAGCGTGCGCACATTATGGAAGGTCGCGAGATGATGCAGATATTCGGCTGTCCTGGCCGCGCCCGCCTGGGTACGCGGCGGCGTGTCCTGGACGATCTGGCCGCCGCTGCCGTCGTGAATGACGTAGGCATCGTTCTCGACAGCCACGTGAAAGCGGGTAAATCCATCGGGCTGGCCTCTTCCTGCCGCGTGCAGGAACGGTGAAGAGGGGGCCGTGGTCAACTCCGCCAGCAGAAAGGGATCTGTGGTCGATACCTCGTACATCAGCCTCTGGTAGCCGTAAGCCGTCACTTTCGCCCTTGCCGGCAGGCTGAACTGTGTGTGGTGAACGCCCTTGATCATTGCGTAGGACGAATCGACCCTGGACTCGAACACCTCGCCGCGGCCAAGGCCGCGTCCCGACAGGGCTTCACTGCCGGCCGGGTACAATTCCACATGGCTGCCCGGGGTGAGGCCAACCGCCGCGCCGCCGCCGATGCGTATGATCACATCGTTTCCCGTCTCCCCGGCCTCGCGGGCATCGATAACGTTGAGGTAGGAGCCCGCGTGCGGCATCAGATCGCCAAAAACCGCGCGGTTTACGGGGCCCTCCAATTGGGGGATCTGCCTCGCATAGACGCTGTGGACCTGCGTTTGCACCGCGTCGTGGACTTCTCGCCAGCTCATTCGCGGATGCAGCTCCTGCAGCTTCTGCAACAGGAAATAGGTCATCGCCCCGTACCAGGCGCCGTTGGTCGGCGAGCGGTACTCGTGGCTCATCTCTTCATCGCGGCAACCGGCCAGCAACAGGTGATCGCTGCCCAGCTTCCCTGACCAGTGGCGGCTGGCTACCGTTTTTGCGCCCTGCGTTTCGGGCAGAACGGCGCCGGCTGGCCGCGCGCGGCGGTCCGCCGGTGTCCGACGCACTGGAACGAGCGCCCGCGTGCCTGAACCTGCATGGCAGCAGTCCAGCACAACTGTGACCTGCGCGCCTCTCTCCTCCGCCAAAGCGATGAGCGCGGCCAGCTCTTTGTCCAATATGTCGTAGACGGGTCTGCCCCTGTCGTCCGTCGTGCGGCTGTCGCAGGGCACCAGCGTCTCATCGTAGCCATCGGGCTCATTAGGATCGGATGAAAGGGCCTGTGAGCCGTGCCCGCTGTAATGGAAGAAAATCTGGTCGCCGGTGTTGGCCCGCTCGATCAGCCACCGCCAGCCGTCTATGATGTTTTGTCGCGAGGGGAGCTTTTCGTCCGGTTCCGCGCCTGTCGATGTCAGTAGCCGGATGTTTTCAGTGGGCACGCCCAGCCGTTGGGTCAGGAATCCATAAATCGCTCTGGCATCGTTGGCGCAGCCACCCAAATCGGAAATAACACTGCTCTTGTACTGATCAACGCCAACAACCAGAGCAAATAAGCGCGGAGACAACATTGGCAATCCTTAAAGACAAGTGAGACACGCTTTCACTTCGCGAAATGAGAGCGGACAGTTTGTGGGAAATAGAGCGATCATAGCACACTGACGGCACAATGAATAACCGAAATTTGCAGGAAAGATTGTGTCCATCCATCGAAAGATCTGTACATTTCATATGGTATCCTCGGGTTGGCTACGAGAGTCCTACACAGACAACAAAGCGATTTGCCGCGCCTGCAAATCTCCTTGGAGGCTCTTTGGATGCTTGCTGTTAACGGGGAAAGATTACCGGACTGCCCGGTCGTAGAAGATTGTTGGGACTGGGAAAAAGACCCAGATACGATAGTCTATGTCTTGGCCGTCCTATGTTCGCCTCATGCCCTACCGCCGCGTGACTCCGCAAGGACAGTCTCTATCCAACTCTAATTTCTGTAAATCCGTCGAGTCCATTCAAAGTCATGACCAAATGATTGAGAACATCCCTGCCAAGAAGTGGTTCACTGCCAGCAGCCGTAGCTACGGCCGAGACTGAATCAACCGTCTTTCCACCTATGCGGACTCTTACTGTATATCGATCGAGCGTTTGCATACCGCCTGCTGTGCCGCGCAATAGGACTGTGTCCTCGTATTCTGCGCCAACCTCCATCAATATGTCTTGAGGAAGCATCGTACCATCCGCACCAGAATCAGCGAAAGCATGTACGGTGACTGGTGACCTGCTGGAGGCATATCCATCGACTGTTACCGAAATAAAAGGTGCGGAAGGAACATAAGAATCGTCGTAAACAAAGGAAAGGACGTCACTCATTTCCGAGTCTCTATTCGTGGATGTCGTATCCTGAATGAATGTTCAGGAACTGTTTCAACCTTTCTACGCAGTACAACCTTGTCAGGATACTGTGTACGTACTCGTTGCAAAAGGAAGACAGGGTCAGGATCATGATCGACCAGCCTGCCTTCACAAATTGCCACGAACTGACCCAAATGGGTCTCAACCAGTTCCGCGTGCAAATCTCTGTATGCCTCTACATTCTGATTCATAACGGATCGGTTTGGATTGACCGGAAAGGGCGAAAAAGTGCGGGTTATTGTTTCCAATAGTACATCCGAGACGTCGCGTTCCGTGGTCACGGCTACCTTTTCCACCTGCTCATATATGTCCTCCGGAACATCCAGTACAACCTGTGTGCCCATTTTGGCTTGCTCTTTCGAAAGTAGGTTGCCTGTCAGTCGGATGCCCAAGTAAGACGGTCGTTGACAAGAAACGAATAATCAGGGCAGGAAGCGAAGCTTGATCGTCCAACCCGTGGATTACGAATCGAACGATTCACCGAAACTCCGTGTGTTTCGTTTCTCCAACTTCCTACCCTGAGCTTACCACTCAGTCATGGTCACGCCAACCCTCACTCACCCCAGGGCATACGCATCTTATAGAAAGAGAACCTTGAGGCGATAGTCATGATTCCGGCCGGCTCTTTAATGTTTGACAGAGATACCGATTATGGCGCTTTTCTCGGTGTGTAAGCGGTTGAGAGCCAGGCGGCGCGAGATGGCCGGGTTGTGCTGTGCATGGCCCTGACGGATCCAATTGTCGTCCTCACGAAAGGCGGCATCCAAGACCCGGTAAGCTGTGTTGTCGATGCTCCAGTGGCGGCGGGTGGCATTCACCCATCAGGTCACCAGGTTACTCATCAATGACGAGGAACTGTCCCATCATGCCCAGGTCTTCGTGATCAAGGATGTGGCAGTGGAACATATATGGCGTGTCTTCAGCGGCATACGTGTTGAATCGGGCGACGATAACGACCTCGCGTTCGTCATTCACCAGCACGGAGTCCTCCCAACCTGATTCCTCAGGCGGCGGCGGTTCGCCATTGATCGACAATATCTGAAACTGAGTCTGGTGGGGGTGGAACACGTGCTGGCCCTCGTCGCTGGAGAGAGTCCAACGCTCGGTGTCTCCGAGTCGCACTTCAAAGTCGATCCTGCTCATATCAAACTCGGCGCCATTTATTGTCCAGCGTGTGCCGGACTGTCGGGAGCGGCGCTCTTCGTCCATGTCGAAGATCCGGTCCACCGTGATCTCCGACTCGGGTATTCGCTCTATGGTGGCGAGCTTGTCCGGAAGCAATCCCGTGCCTGAGGCTGCTCCGTTCGGACGCAACTCCAGCACCCGGCCTAACCTTCTATCGACCAAAGCGGCGGATTCCATGCCGACATTGACGACGATCTCGGCCCGGTCCCCCGGTGCGAGCACAAGCTGCCTGAGAGCGACAGGGCTGGCCAGATAGCCGCCGTCGGAGGCGATCATGCTCATGTCGGCTCCCTCGACGCTGAGGTTGTAGATCCGGGCCTGGCTGCCGTTCAGCAGCCGCAGCCGGACTAACCCTTCAGGCACGTCGACGAACGGATTGATCGTGCCGTTTACCGTCAGCGTGGAATAGAGCTTTCCCCTCCCGCCATCGTCAATGGCGAAGTCGAGCTGGCCGTCCTCGGTGAACTCCCTGTCTTGGATGATGACCGGAATGTCGTCAACGCCATAGGTTGCCGGAAGCGTTGCGGCAGCAGAGTTATCGTCTTCGATGATAATCAGTCCTGCAGCGCCGCGGTAGACTTGCTCGGCCGTGGACCCATGGACATGGGGGTGATACCAGAGGGTGGCTGCCGGCTGGATCACTTCGAAGTCAGCTATCCAGGTTTTTCCGGGTTCGATAAGGCTGTGGGGTCCACCGTCGTCCTCTGCCGGGACGTCGGCGCCATGCCAGTGCGTCGTTGTGACCTCCTCCAACTCGTTCGTGACGCTGATAACCACCGAGTCTCCGGTTCTGAGACGAAGCGTGGGGCCGAGCACAGACATGCCGTTGTAGGAATAGGTGTCCGTCAGGGCCGTCTGCCGGTAGTCGTGGCGTGATTCTCCGATTTTGAGGTCATAATGCGCAACACCCGCACCGTCATATTTCGGCTCGAGCAACGCCGGGATCGAAAGCGGCGCAACCTCTGATGTATCCGGCGCTGCCTCGTTAACTGTGCCACAGGCCGCCAGCGAGGCGATCGCCAGGATAGCTCGGAAGATGATGCCTGTGTTCATCAGAAGTCGGCGCGTGCTGCCGGCAAATGACTCGTAAGCCGCGTGCCGCCGGAGGGTTCTTCTTATACCGTTCAACGTGACAGATTCTGTACGCAATGTTTGAAACGACTCGCTTGTAGCCGCAGCATCCACGTGGCCGCTGCCTCGGATCTCATCGTCTCGCTTACGTCATCTCACCATTTCTCAACTCGATCTAGTTGCAATTGCCCTGTCACTCACCCCGCGTCGAACTGCCCTGCTCGAACCACGCCGGCGGCTCCGGCAACGACGCCGCCAGAATCTCACCGAACTCCTGCCCCTGGCGTGTCTCGGTCAGGCCGCCCAGCCGCGCGAACTCCTGCTCGATCGCGCTGCGCCGGGCCTGCGCGTCATCCAGACGTTCGGCCGAGTTCTCGCCCGCCAGCGCCACCAGCAGCGCAAGGCGCCGGATCGGAGCGACATCCTGCCAGCGCATCGGGCTTTCCGAAGCCAGCGTCCACGCCTGTGTCTGTGGCTCCCCGCTGCCAGGATGATGCCAGCGCAAGGCCAGCGTGCCCAGCGGCCCCGCCGCCCCCGGCCGCGCCTTCAGCCGGTACACGACCGTGTTCTCCTGGCCCACGTGCAGCTCCGCGAAGTCCTCCTCGTCATCCTCAAAGGACTCATTCGCGGCCGCCCGGTTGAGGTAGCCCACCAGGCGCCACTCCTCGATTGTCTCCGCGTCCCATGAAACCTGCGCCCGGGCTTCGTCCGCGGCCGGGCTGAATAGCGCGGCGAATGAGTCCGCCGACAGCAGGCCCTGCGCCTCCTCGGGCGAATACACGTACCGGTACCATCCGTCGCCGTCGTTGCTCACCTGCTCCAGCAGGTCGTCATTGTAGTTTTCGATGCCCACGCCCACCGCAACCAGGCGGATCGGGTTGGCCTCGGCACGCTGGCCCCCCAGAGATTCGATGATAGACTCCGCGCGGGTGTCGCCCACGTTGGCCACACCGTCGCTGATGAAGAAGACGTAGTGCAGCGCGTCGGGGTCCTGCCTCCGCGCTTCCAGCGCCAGTTCATAGCCCCTGCGCAGCCCCGCCTCGGCGTTCGTGCTCTGGTTGGGGCGGAAGCCGCGCAGCGAACCGGTTAGCGCGGGATCGTCGGGGGCCGCGTGAGGCACCGTGTACTCACCCAGGACCACCTCTGAAAACTGCACCAGGGAGACTCGATCCCCCTCGGAGAGGCGGCTGAGCAGCGTCTCGACGAGCGTACGCGCGGTATCGAGCTTATTGTCCTCTCCCATCGAGCCGGACGCATCCAGGACGACCGATACATAACGCCTGGTCGGCAGCTCCCGGGGCGCAGCCGCGCTGAGCCCAATCAACGCCAGCCAGGATTCGGGGTCAAGCGGGTCGGTCGTAACGGTCAGATCGAGATGAAACGTCTCTTCGCCCTCGGGCTGGGAATAGTCCCAGCGCAGCGCGTTGAGCCACTCCTCCACCCGCACGTCATCCGGTTCGAGCACAAAGCCCTGGCGCGCGAGGGCGAGCGAACGGCGCCACGACGCGTCATCGGCGTCCAGACCGAACGTGGAGGTCGTTTCGAGGCTTGTGGGCACGACGGGCGGCAGCTGCGCTTCCGGCTGCGGGCCGCGGCGGTTGCGGCGTCCTGAATCGGGCGAGACAGGGCCTGACCTGGAGCCTGAAGAAGCGGATTGCGAAGGAGCCTGGCTGACATACGACTGTCTGCTTGAGCCTGGAGCCGCCTGCCGCTCATCCTGTGACGGCGCCGCGCAGCCGGCCAAAAGAAGCGCCAGCATCAGTAAGAGCGGGACAGCCAGGTTGCGCCAACTACTGCGCGGACTGCATCTGCGGGCTGGCGGCCTGTTTCTCGCGTCTTTGCCGGGTCTGCGTATCACTGTTGCCCTCCTTGTCGTGATCGCCTCCTTCGTTCTTTGGCCGATTCCGTCACGTCGAAGGAGACGCGCACCTGTTTTGGCGTTGTCTCAGGGGTTCTCTGGCGGCCTCATCGTTGCATCCGATGAGGCCCGTCTGACAACTGTACGGTCCAAGGCAACATTAGGTTTCCCGCTCCTGGCGCTCATGTCTGATTTTGGGTTGGGCGGACCCTGCGCTGGCTGGCCCGCCCGGCCAGAATTTTCGTCAACCACTGTCAGCGGGGTACGCAAATAGCGGGTCCCAGCCGGCCGGCCCGTCCGGAAGCAGATCGAACAGCGGCCACACGCCGCAGTAGGGGTCGCCCGGTCCGAAGGAGTCTTTGGCTACCCGCACGATCCTTCCGGCCTCCTCCTTTCGAAAGACCGAAACCCCAGGCTGGAATCCGGACATGAATGTCTCCTCTTCCCACTGGAAGCCCATGTCTTTCACAAACGTCGTCCCCTCCGCGGAATAGATTGGAAACCGCCAGCCGCGTTTTCGCGCGAACGCCTGCTGCGCCTCTGGCGTGTCAGGCGACACCACGACAAACGCGGCCCGGCTCTGCAGATGGTCGTACACGCCATTGAATCCGTCGGCCCACATCGTGCAGTTCGAGCAGCCGGCGCCCATGTTGTGAATGAGGATGAGATCCTCGTTGCAGCCGAACAGTTGCGAGAGTTTCACGGGCCCGTCCGCGTTCTTCAGCTCGTAATCTTCCACCGGCTCGGGCGGCAGCTGCCGCCGCAATTTCACCAGCTTGCGTCGCGCTGCCTCAAGTTCATCCAGGGCGCTGGCGATCTCCCTTTCCAGTTCCAACCTGCTCTCAGACACGGCGTCCTCCCTGCGCTGTCGTTCATTCGCGGCGCTCAATCTACTCCCCGGCGTAACTGGAGATTCGGGCTTGATTCTCTATTTGCAGGGGCTGCGGCAACTCTTCTTTTTTGTCGGTGACCATCTCGGCAAACCTGCGCCCCTGGGGCAAGACCCGGCTATCGAAGGACCCGACGGACCTGTTGAAGGTTTCAACGGCCCTGTTGAGCCTTGCGCCCACATCCTTGTAGTGATCCATAAAGGTCAGCATTCTTTTGTGCAGTTCCTGCCCCTCTTTCAGGATGCGCTCAGCATCTTCGGCAATGCGCTGGCGCTGCCAGCCATTGGCAACAGACCACAGGAGCGAGATCAGCGACGCCGGCGTCGCGATGGCAACCCGTCTGTGCATGGCGTACTCGATCAGCTCAGGGTTGGCGTTCAGCGCCGCTGACAGAAATTGGTCGCCAGGCACGAACATCACCACAAAATCCAGGGACCCTTCCACTTTGGCCCCATATTCCTTCTTCGCAAGGTCGTCCACTTGCGCTTTCAGGGCGCCGGCATGCCGTTTCAGTGAATCGTCTCGCGCCGCCTCATCGTCGGCCTTCTGCGCCTCCATGTATGCAGCCGTGGACGCCTTGGCGTCAATGACAACAGCCCGCTGCTCTGGCAGCCGCACCGTCAGGTCGGGCCTGATCTGCGAGCCGCTGCCGGCAGTCTGTTCCGCAAAATCGCAGTACGCCTGCATCCCGGCCAGTTCGACGACCCGGCGCAGCTGTACCTCGCCCCAGTTGCCTATCTGCCTGTTATCCGTCAACGCGCTGGACAGCCTGGTGGCCTCCTCGGCAATGCTTTCGCTCCTCTGCGCGAGCAGACTGATCTGCGGGTTGAGCTTTTCGTAGTTATCCCGAAGAGGCTTGACCAGCGCTTCAAACTGCTCGTGGCGTTGCTTGAAATCGCCCTTTGCCTCCTCCAGCGTCTTGCCCAGGTTCTCCTGCGCCAGATCGATGAACTGGGCGTTATTCGCCTGCAACACCTGGCTGGCGGTCGCCTGGAAACTCTCGCTCAGCTGCTCCTTCGCCGTCTCCAGGATCTTCTCGGCACTGTCTCGTTGGGCCAACTGGCCCTTCAACCCCGCGATCTCTTCTCGCAGCGCAGTTTCCCCCTTTACCCAATCCGCTTCCATTCCGGACTGGCGGCTCCTGGCCCGAGAGCCCTGCAAAATCCAGCAGACCGCGCCCCCAATCAGGACGCCTGCAATGACCGCGACGACGATCTCCATTATCCACTCCTCGTAGGTACGTTGTTCAGGATTTGACAGTCGGTTTCCCGGTTCAAGACCGGCGCGGGCGCGCCCGGAGGAAGGCCCGCGCAATGGAGCCGCTCCCTCAGGCGTTCGCCCGCCTGTCCGCGACAGAACCGGCCAACGCCGGCAGTATCTCCCCGCTCTTCCCCTGCAGGAACAGGTCGGCGATGGAGGAAATGGGGCCCGGTTCCGGGTTTACGTCGATCACCGCGGCCCCCGCCCGTTTCGCGATCAGCGGCAGCTGCGCCGCCGGATAGACCAGCCCGCTTGTGCCGATGACGAGCATTGCATCGCAGCGCTGGGCCGCCTCCGCCGCCTCTTCCACCACATCCCAGGGCAGACTCTCGCCGAACCAGACCACATCGGGCCGCACAAGGCCGCCGCAGAGGCCGCACGCGGGCGGCGACTCTGCGCGCCGTTGCTCGCCGGTCAGATTGTGCGGGGCGGCGCACGCATTGCAGCGGAAATGAAGGAGGCTGCCATGCAGGTGAAGGACCTCCCCGCTGCCCGCCTGCTCGTGCAAACTGTCCACGTTCTGCGTGACCAGTAGAAACCGCTCGCAGAGCCCGGCAAGCTGCGCCAGAGCAAGGTGTCCGGGGTTGGGCACAGCCGCCTTCAGCAGGTCCAACCGCCACATGTACCAGCGCCAGACCAGCCCCGGGTCCCGTTCGAAGCCCTCTGGAGAGGCCAGTTCCTCCGCGTCAAACCGGCTCCACAGACCGGTCTGGGCGTCGCGAAAGGTCGGCACACCGGACTCCGCGCTCACCCCGGCCCCCGTGAGGCAAACAACCCTTGAAGCGCTCCCAAGACAGCGCGCGGCCCTATCGATATCCTCTCTCATACTCCCCGCATTCGCCGTGCCCCAATCCTCTGCGCTGAGCCCAAGCACTGATCACCGGCCACTGTCTTATCATGCCCCAAATCGCTTCAACCGGCCCGCATGGGCCATGGCCTGCGGAACCAGCGTTGTCGCGTGGCAGATTCCCAGCTGGCCGCCGGCGCAAGCGCGCTCGCCAAAGCTCCGCGCCGCTTCAGGCATGGCACTTGGGCTCCACAGCAGCGTCGGGACCGGGTGCCAACTGTGGCTGCGCAGAACCGCCGGCGTACTGTGATCTCCGGTCACGATCAGCGCCCCCGGGCCCAGCTCCAGGATGCGGGGAATCTCCGCGTCCACCGCCTCGATCTCATGGACCTTCGCATCGAAATCTCCGTCCTCGCCGTAGCTGTCCGTCTTCTTGACATGAACAAAGAAGAAGTCGAAATCTTCCCACGCCTCCACCAGCGCGTCGATCTCATGCCGCGGTCGGTCTCCCTCGACACGGATCGCTTCCATGCCTACCAGGCTCGCCACTCCCCGGTACATCGGATAGACTGCAATCGCCCCTGCCCGCATCCCAAATATGTCCGGAAAGAGCGGCAGTCCCGGGTCCTGCGCCAGACCGCGCAGATTCAGGCTGTTGGCCCGCGGCTCGTCGGCCAGCGTTTCACGAGCATGCGCCGTCCACCGGTTCACCAGTTCCGCCGTGCGCGCGCCTTCGCTTCCCCCGCTTTCGTCCCGCACCGGCAGCGGCCTCCGCCCTACTGCCTGCGGGTCCGTATCCGTCAGGCTGCCCCCCAGCCCCTCGCCGCGCAGCACGAAAACAAAACGATGCTCCTGCACCGGTTCGACGAATACTTCACAGTCGTCGAAAAGCCCAGCGCTCGCCTCACGCAGCTTGCCCGTCAGCCGGATGCACTCCTCGGTGGCAATGCGTCCGGCCCGCCGGTCGGTAATCAGGCCATCACCATCGACCGAGGCAAAGTTGCCGCGCGCGGCCACGTCGCCGGCCTGCAGCGGGAAGCCGATCCCAAGCGCCTCCAACACGCCGCGACCGATCATGTAGCGCACGGGATCGTAACCGAACAGGCTCAGGTGCGCAGGCCCGCTCCCCGGTTCCACCCCGGGCCGAACCGGGATGCTCAGACCCAACGACCCGGACTCCGCCAGCCCATCCAGGTTAGGCGTGCGGGCCGTCTCCAATTCCGTCCTTCCCCCAGGCGTTGCGGGCAGGCCGCCCAGGCCATCCATCACCAGCAGAACGATTTTGCCGCCGTCCTGTCGCAGATTGCGCATCAGATCAAAGTCGGTAAATGGCGATGCCATCTGTATTCTCCTATTGTGGGAGGGCGGCGCACAGCCGGTCCACTGTGCAGGGCAGACGCGCGGCGCCGGCGTTCAGGGCTGCGCCGCGGGTTCGGCAGTTCGTTCCAGTTGCCCCATCCCGGGCTGTCTTCGCGGGAGCAGAACGGCCCTATTGTCGCAAACAAGACAGACTGTAGACAAATCTCGCGCGTGACACAGTTCTTCCTGATGGTCAATCCGGGGCGCGGTCCAGATAGGGGGAACTGCGGGGAAACTGCGGGGAGGGCGCCCACAAGGGGTGCCCCTACAGGGGGCGGCGGGGCGCGCAAACGTAGGCCGGCGGACATGTGAGGGGACGGGGGCGCGTATATGCCGCGGGGCAGCGATATGGGGGCGGGGCAAAATTGACCCAACAGGGAACGCTCCTGCGCTGCCTGCGCGGCATTGGGAGAAGGGCCGCCCACCGCCAGGGCGTTCAGTTCGGGCGCCGCGGCCCAAAACAAGAGGAGTCCCAGGCCATATGGCCTGGGACTCTGGTGCGTCTCAAGTTACGTTTTTGGCTGTGCCCGCTGATGGAGGAACGAGGTGATGACTAACCCTCTACCGTCCCGCCGCCGACGTTCACCGAAATCCTGCGGGGTTTCACCTCATCGGCCTTCGGCAGCGTCAGCGTGAGCACGCCATCGGCGAAGTCGGCGCTGATATCGGCGCTGTTGATCGCCGCCGGCAAGGTGATGCTGCGCATAAACTTGCCGAAGTGGCGCTCTCGCAGATGCCATTTGGCGGCCTCTTCCTCGCTCTCGCCACTGGTCTCGCCCTGTATCGTCAGCGTGTTCTCAGAAAAGCTGATGTCGATCTCATCCGGGGCAATCCCTGGCAGAGAGGCCTTGACGTTGAACGCATGGTCATCCTCGTACACATCCAGCGGCAGCCGCAACGATTCGCCGTTCCCGTTGCCCTGCCACCCGGACGGCTCCCGCAGAAGATCGCCAACCAACTGGTCCATCTGATTGCGCACCGACAACATCTCACGGAATGGGTCCCATCTCACAACTCGATTCATTGTTTGCCTCCATAGAATTTTCAACCGACGAATCTGTCTGAAAAACGCTGCGGCTTCCCTACGCATTGCCGCGTTCACAGACAAGAATAGCCGATCAATCGTTAGATGGAGGTCTGCGCAAGATTAGAAAGATATATGCGGGGCGCGAGCTACGATGAGGGGAAAGTGGCGGCCCTATACCCGGTCGTCTATTCAAGACTCGTACAGGTAACAGGCCACGGCATGTTGGCCTTCAACGGGGATGAGAGGCGGTTGACTCTCAAGGCAGATGTCCATCCGGTGCGGGCAGCGCTGGTAAAAGCGGCAGCCTCTCGGGGCGCCCTCCGCGTTCTGCGTGCGCATCGTCTCCTCTGCCGGCAGCCTTATATCCGTATCCCACTTGATTTTCGGGTCCGGCACCGGGATCGAATTGATCAACTCCTGCACATAAGGGTGTTGCGGGTTCTCGATAATCTGGCCGGTATCCCCCTTCTCCGCGGTGATGCCCTGGAAGAGGACAATCATATTGTCGCCGATCTGGTAAGCGGTCGAGAGGTCGTGCGTAATATAGAGGAAGGAAATGCCGTGTTCGTCTCGCAGCCGCAGCATGATGTCGAGGATCATCGCCCGCAGAGAAGCGTCCACGGCTGAAACCGGTTCATCGGCCACAATCAGCCGCGGACGCAGCAGGTAGGCGCGCGCCACCATTACCCTCTGGCGCTGCCCCCCGCTGAGTTGATGCGGGTACTTCTCCAAGATTTCGTCGCCGCGCAGGCCCACGACGTTGAGAGCGTCCTCGATCAGCTCACGTCTTTCAACCTTGTCCTGGGCCAGGGCAAAATGCCGCATGACCAGGTTGAACGTGTGCTGGATGCGGAAGAATGGGTTGAAGACGTCATACGGGTCCTGAAAGATGGCCTGGACCTCTTGGCGATAGGTCAGGCGCTGCTTGCGATCCAACCGCGAAAGATCAACACCCTTGTAGAGTATCTGCCCTTGCGTCGGCGAGATAAATCCGAGGACCAGGTTGGCGAGCGTCGTCTTGCCGCTGCCGCTCTCACCTGCAATCGTCGTGATCTGCGCGGGAGACTCGTGCAGATCAAGGCTGAAAGAGTCCAGCGCCACAAGAGGGGGCTGCGAACTCAGAAAGCCGCCGCCGAACTCCATCGTGGCGTCACGGATTCGAAGGAGAGGTTCCGCTTTGCCCGGCTGCGTCATGCCTCTTCCAATTCGATCAGGGCGTGGCGTTCCGGCTCGTACAGCCAGCAGGCCACCAGATGGTCGTCTTCTCTTTCCACCAGTTCCGGCCGGCGCTCGCGACAGATCCGCTCGACATGCTTGCAGCGGAACTGGAAAATACAGCCGGGCGGCGGGTCGCGCAGGTCATGCGTAAGCCCTTCGGTCACATTCAAGGGCTTGCGCTCTCGGATCGACGGAATCGATTCGATCAAGAGTTGCGTGTATGGATGAAGCGGCCCGGCAAAGGCAGACTCCACCGGCGCCACCTCGACCAGGTTGCCGGCATACATGACCGCGATGCGGTCGACAAGCTGGGCCTGCAATCCCATGTCGTGGCCGATCATCACCATGGAGACGCCCAGCCGCTCCTTTACCTCCAGCAGCGTCTGGGCCACGACTCGCTGCACAACCACGTCCAGGGCGCTGGTTGGCTCGTCGGCGATAATCACCTGTGGGTTGAGCGCGATCGACATCGCAATGCAGACCCGCTGCTTCATGCCCCCGCTCAGTTCGTGGGGAAACATGTCAATCACCCGTTCCGGCAGTCCGACATCGTTGAGCAGGTTGAGAATGCGTTGTTCGAGCTCAACGCGGCCTATGTTCTCATGCGCCAGGATCGCGTCCGCCATCTGTTCGCGGATCGGCGTGACCGGGTTAAGGGAGTTCATGGCCCCCTGAGGCACCAGCGCCAGATCGCGCCAGCGGACCTGGCGCAGCTCTCTGCCGGAGAGACTGACCAGATCCCGATCTTCGATTCGCACCGCCCCCTGCACGATCCGCCCCGGCGGTTGCACCACCTGCAGAATCGCCATGGCCACCGTCGTCTTGCCGCACCCGGATTCCCCCACCAGCCCGAGGATTTCGCCCTTGCGCACACTGAAGTCTACCCCGTTGGCGGCAATGACCTCCCCGCGCGGCGTAAAATAATGGACGTGCAAGTCGTCGACTTCGAGGGCGGCTTCTTCCTCACCAGCAGTTCCGTCCTCTATTGGCTCGACCGGCGGCAGTTCCCCCGCCGCGGTCCGCTCCCGCCGCGTCGAGCTGAACTGCCGGATACGCGGATTGGCGATTTCATCGAGACCGATCGTCATCAGAAAGAAGCCGACGAAAATGATCATCAGAATGATGATCGGCGGCAGCCACCACCACACGAGACCGCGCACCAGGGCAGCGTTCGTCGTGGCCTGGTTGATGATCAGACCCAGCGAAGGCACGCGTGTCGGGCCAAGCCCCAGCACCTCCAGCCCGGTGGCGCCCAGGATCGCCGCCGAAATGCCGCCGGTCAGGCTGGCCGCCAGCCACGGCAGCATGTTCGGCAGCATCTCCACGAACATGATCTCTAACGCCGATGCGCCCGACAGATGCGCCATCCGTACATAGCTGCGCTCGCGCAAGGTGAGCACCTGCGAGCGGACCAGGCGCGTCGGGCCGGGCCAGGCAAATAGCGCCAGGATAAGCGCCATCGCCGTCGTGTCAGTCATCTGCACGTAGGACGCGATGACAACCAGCACAACCAGCGCCGGAATCGTGACCGCCGAGTCGCTGAGCGTACGGATTACATGGTCCCACCATCCGCCTACGTAACCCGCCACGGAACCGAGCGCCATGCCGATGCCCATGCCGATGATCGCCGCCAGGAACCCGACCTTGAGCGAGGAGGGTGTAGCCAGGATCAGCTGGGCGAGCATATCGCGCCCGTTACTTTCCGTGCCAAGGGGGTGTTCAGGCAGGCCCCCCTCAGCCCACACCGGCGGCTTGTTCAACGGCCCCGCGCCCGTATAGGCTAAGTCCGTGTCCCAAAAAAAGGGACCCACGAGGCCGAACAGAAGAATCAGCAGGACGATGCCGGCGCCAAGCAGGAACTTGAAGTTCAGCCAAGGGGAGTCCCACGTATTCAGCCCCCAGCCTTGGGCGGGAGCGGAGGCATCTTCAGGGGTTCGTTGTCCGACAGCCAATGGTCTCTTCTGCTTCTTGTCCTAGCGCATAGTCCTCTTGTAGGTAATGCGCGGGTCGATGAAGGGGTAGAGCAGATCAAGCAGGAAAACGCTCGTTGCAGTCACGAGGATGATCAGATTGGCGATGGCCTGGGTCACCGTATAGTCTTGAGAGATGATTGCCTGATACAGCGTATAGCCGGTGCCCGGGTAGGCGAAGATGAACTCGACCAGGATCGAACCGCTGATCAACCCCCCCAGCCCCAGCGCCAGCGCGGTCAACGCCGGCAAAATCGCGTTGCGGACGCCGTACCGAAAGAAGATGCGCGCCGGCGACAGACCTTTGACCTGCGCCAGCAAAAAGTAATCTTCGTTGTTGACGCTGATCATCAATCCCCTCATTCCCAGCGCCCAGCCGCCCATCGACGTCAGCACAATCGACACCACCGGCAGAATGGCATGACTGAGCATATTCTTGATGAAAGGCAGATTCCATCCGGGATCGACACGGCGCGAGTAGGCCCCCGTCGCCGGCAGCCAGTCCAGCTCAAAAGCAACGAGATAGATCAGCATGATACCGAACATGAAGTATGGGATCGCAGTGAAGGCCAAGCTGCTGGGCAGGATCATCTGCAACCAACGCGGCGTGCGCCGCCAGCCCATCAGCGATCCAACTGTCACGCCGATGGAAAAGGAGAGCACGGTCGACACCGTAAGCAGACCCAGCGACCACGGCAATGCCCTGCTGACCATTGACCACGCTTCGGTCGGGAAGTGCGACAGTGAATACCCGAAATTGAGCCGAAACACGTTGCCCCAATAGCGAAAATACTGCACATGAATCGGGGCATCCAGCCCGAAACGGGCCTTCCAGCTGGCGATCAGCTTGTCGGCGTTCTCAATATAGCCCGCATCCAGCGAAAGACGGCCGACCATTTCGCTCACCGGGTCGCCCGGCGCCAGACGCGGGATCACGAAGATCAACGTAGAGCCCAACCAGATGGTCAGGAGATACATCAGGAACCGCTGCAGAACGTACTCTTTCGTCAGTCCGCGCATGGGCAGAATCTCAATGGTTGGCGGTCGGCGGCGTTACCTACCGCCGACCGCCAACCATTGTCGCGATCTTACTTGCTCGTCGATTCAATCTCAGGCAGGATGCCCACGAAGCTGGGACACCAGATCACCGGCCTCTGATAGTAGTTGTCGATCGTCGGCCAGTTGGTCCAGTAGGTGGTGTTGAATGGCACCAGTTTCTTGGACTGGGCTGTGGGGATGGCCGGAATCTCGTCGTAATAGATCTCCAGGGCGCGTGCCGTGAGTTCGTACAACAACGGATCGTCCCAACCCAGCTCGCTTATCTGGTCCACCAGTTCAGAAAACTCGGCGTTATGCCAGCGGAAGCGGTTGGAGTGAGGCAGCTGGTGACGTTCGCCCTGTGGGGGCACCTCATCGGCGCGTAGCGTGCGCAGCGTATTCCACGGTTCGACAATCGAGCCGCATGTCTGCCAGCCGCTCTGCGCTTCGTAGTTGCCCGTGTCCAGGTATTCCACCCATGTGCCGCCGATCAGATTTACCTTGACGGCATTGATGCCGAAACGCTGCAGCTGCTCCGCGTATACGTCGGCGACACGCTCCAACTCACTGATGCCTTCGTATACCTGAATCTCCAGGCCCAATTCTTCTCCATCCTTCGACCAATAGTCGCCCGATTTTTCATACCCCTTGGCGAGCAGAATCTCCTCGGCCGCGGCCAGATTGGGCTGGGTGAACTTGGCGATCGTCTCGGCCGGCACCAGATCCGCGAACTTCTGCATCGAGGGATAGAGCGGGAAAGGATACGGGCCCATAATCGATGTGCCTTCATACGCGATATCGATTATCTGCTGGCGGTCCATCACATAGTTGAGCACCCAGCGCATATCCTTGTCGTTCCATGGCTCGATCGAATTGTTGACAGAGAGACTGCGCGCGCACGGATCAGGCCACACAAACGGCATCTCATCCTGGAACGCAATCCAGTTGGGATTCTGTGCCACCAATGCCTGGAACGATCCAAAGGTGATATCGTGCAGACCGTCATAGTCGTCCTCGATCGCGGTCGCCAGTCGGACTTCCTCGGTGCCGGTGTAGGACATGACCAGTTTCTTCGGTTCCGGCAGCTTCTTCAAGCCGATTTCGGCTGCCCACCAGTTGTCGTTGCGCACCCAGATCGTTTCATTCTCAGTGACCTTGGCCAGAATGTATGGGCCGGTGCCCATCGGCAACCCCTTCTCCAAATCGAAATTCTTGAACGTTGCCGGATCTTCGACATCTTCCCAGATATGCTTGGGGACGAAGTAGTCGACACCGCAGATGTTATCGGAGAAGCGCTCCAGCTTGAAGCGTACATTCGGCTTTTTGAGATTGTACACAACCGTCAGGTCGTCAACCTTTTCGACCGATTCGATCCATTCCTGGTAGGCAAAATGCTGGCCGAGCGCATCGTTATTCATCTGCAACTCGGTCGAGAAAACGATGTCGTCTGCCGTAAAGGGCGTGCCATCCTGCCAGGTAATGCCTGCGCGCAGTGTAAGCGTCCAGACAGAGTGATCTTCGTTGGGAGTCAGGGATTCGGCCAACCAGTTTTCGATCTCGCCGCTGCCGTAGTTCAGCAGTGTCAGCACGTCCGAAAACTCCGTATAGCCCCAACCGACTGCACTGCCGCGCACGTAGGGATTCCAGTTGTCAGACCCCTGCAGCGGGCTTGTGCGGTCCAGAATCACGGTCTCCTCGCGTGAAGCATTGAGATAGTCTTCCGGCGTTCCCATCTCCTCCGTCTGGCTCTCGCTTTCCGCGGCCGGCGCGTCCGCAGCGGCCGGCTCGGTCGTGTCTGCGCCGCATGCCGCCAAGAGGACTGTGAGCAACACAAGAAGAATGGTCAATCGATAAGGCGATCTCATGACTTGGTCCCTTTTTTGATGTGTTCTTTTCTTGAGGAGAAACTGGCCCATCATAGGCCCTGCTTGCATCCAGCGAGAGGCGCAAGGGGCTCTTGGCAAAAAGAGGGGAACTGCGAAAGGACAGAAGCGAGAAGCGAGGATACCGGACCGGCCCTCACTTCCCGCTTCTCGCGTTTCAGACTTAGCTGGCCAGTGACAGCTCCGTCTTGGGATCGAATATGTGCGCGTTGGCCATATTGACCGCCAATTCGATACTGTCGCCCGTGGAGACACGGACACGAGGATCGACGCGGGAAATAAACTGCTTGTCATCCGGCGTCAAACAGTAGAGGAAGATCTCATTGCCCATCAGCTCGGTAACATCAACCCCAGCAGACATGTCGGACTCAAGAATCTGCGGTGGCGCAAACTCTTTCGAGTGGATGTCTTCCGGGCGAATGCCGAAGATAACCTCTTTGCCCAAATGCTCGCGCCACTCTGTCGCCTTATCTCCAGGCACATCCAGCCGGAATCCGCCCGCGTTTACCTCCATTTTGCCATCGCTCTCCACCAGCGTGGCATCGAAGAAGTTCATGCTCGGGCTGCCGATGAAGCCGGCAACAAAGATATTCGACGGATGGTCGTACAGGTTCTGCGGCGAATCGACCTGCTGCAAAACGCCTTCCTTCATCACCGCGATCCGGGAGGCCATCGTCATCGCCTCCACCTGGTCGTGCGTCACATAAATAAAGGTCGTGGCCAGGCGCTGGTGCAGCTTGGAAATCTCCGCACGCGTCTGGACACGCAGCTTGGCGTCGAGGTTCGACAGCGGCTCATCGAAGAGGAAAACCGCCGGCTCACGCACAATCGCGCGGCCAACCGCGACACGCTGGCGCTGTCCACCCGAAAGCTGCTTCGGCTTGCGGTCAAGCAGATGCTCAATGCCCAGAATCCCGCCGGCCTCTTCCACACGTCTCTGAATCTCATCCTTGGGCGTCTTGCGCAACTTCAGGCCAAACGCCATGTTGTCATAGACGCTCATGTGCGGGTAGAGAGCATAGCTCTGGAACACCATCGCAATGTCCCGATCCTTCGGCGGCACATCGTTGACGATGCGATCGCCAATCAGGATCTGCCCTTCCGTGATCTCCTCCAGACCGGCCAAAAGGCGCAGGCTGGTCGTCTTGCCGCAGCCAGAAGGACCGACAAAGACCAGGAACTCCTTGTCCTCGACGTGAATCGACAGGTCATTGACGGCCACAACATCGCCGAAGCGCTTGTAGACATGTTCGTAGGTTACACTTGCCATTTGGGTACTTTGCTCCTTTGGTGAAGATTGGGCTCACCTACCTCTTTGGCTTCGGATGCCGGTGAGCCTGATACACTTTCTTCTCTGCGGCAGAACTGTTCGGTCGCGCAAACGGAGGCGAGCACAAACTCCTTTCCGCCTGGCGGGACTCGTTGCCAAAACCGTCCACAAAGAGGAAAGCGTGACAGTGGTTGTCGCGCTGCTTCGCAGCGCGGATCCAAATTGGATTCAGAGGCAATGCTACCGCCGGATGGCGCAAGCACAGCGCTGAGGCACGCGAAACGCACAGCAAAATGTCGGATAGGAGTTGCCGGTCGCCAAGTCGCCGAGCGACCACAACTCAAAAGGAGAATTAGAGGACAGCGGCAGTATAGCATGGCCTTCACGTCCGGACAAATCAAAAAACAGCGCCTGCCTG
This sequence comes from Caldilineaceae bacterium, assembly GCA_022824025.1. GTDB lineage: Bacteria > Chloroflexota > Anaerolineae > Caldilineales > Caldilineaceae > Bin5. The sequence continues at coordinate 27,838 of JAJEBF010000015.1, read as the reverse complement.
GCCCCAGTTCGTCGCCTGCCAAAGCAATCTCATGTTATGACCCGGCGCAAATGGTCGCTTCCCTGACCCCTGCTGTTGTGCAGAGAGATTCCCTCCCGTCGAGCAACCCAGGTCGCCGGCATCGCAAAACTGACGACCCGGATCACGCAAGAATCTTGCCCATTTCACCCTCACTGTGTTACTTTCTGCTCTATGCTCGAGAGTCACTCGTCCCAATCGATCCCGCCGCCGACAGCGCCCTCGCACGGCCTCTCTTTCGGCCCGGCGCCGCAAGGACCCGGCGCGAATGCCGACGCCCAGACCCGCGTCGATCCGGACGCGGATTCGGCCGTCGACACCGCCAGAGAAGAGCCATGGACCATTCTCGTCCACAACGATGACGTGACGCCCTACGAGTTTGTCGTTGATACACTGGGCCGCATCTTCAGTCTGTCCCGAGAAATTGCCGAAACCGTTACCTGGGAGGCGCATTCCAAAGGGTTGGCCCCGGTTTGCTCCCGCCCCCAGTCCGAGGCCAATCGACTGATCAGCGACGCGCACGCCCTCGCCCGTGCCGCCGGCTACCCCCTCACTTTCTCGATGGAACCGAAATCGTGACCGCCCACGATCCACTGGCCCCGCACTCGCACGAGCCCAATCCCCTGCCGCCCTCGCCCGACGCTGATTTGACCGTCCATTTTCCCGACGGCACATCCCGCCGCATCGCCGCCGCAGCCCTGCGCAGCCTGGATTTCGCGCCTACCGATCGTGTCGCCGAGCGCCCGGCCTCAGCAGAGCAGGTGACCTTACCCAACTGCTACATTGTCTCCACCGGTCACGGCGCCTCCGGCCCCTTTTCATTCACCGGGTTGCGCCTGCTGGATCTCGTCGACCTGCTCTGGAAAGGCGACTGGACGAAGGTGGAGGTGGTCAGCGGCGACGGTTTCGGCACGCGCGCACAGCGCCGCGAGCTGACCGAACCCACGGCCCGGCCAATCATTCTCGCGCATACGCTCGACGGCCGACCGCTGTCGCGGGCCGACGGCCTCGTCCGCCTCATCGTCCCCAGCGAAACCGACGACGCCCTGCGGCAGGTGAAGTGGGTGGCGCAGGTGCGCATCGTTTCAGACCGATAGCAGCCGCCAGCCGCCGGCCAGGCAACGCCGACCTTGCGCCCACCTTCAGGAATGTCCACGATGCCCACGACTCTGGTTGGAATCGATGTTGGCGGAACTTTTACTGATTTTGCGCTCCTGCGAGACGGCCAACTGCTGGCGTATAAAGAGGCCACAACGCCCGCCGATCAGAGCCAGGCGATTCTGGCCGGGCTTTCCCATCTGGGAGTCGTGACTGCCGCCGGGGGAGAGGCGGCTGTTGACGCCGAGCTCGTACACGGCACAACCATTGCCACCAACGCCCTGCTCGAGCGCCGGGGGGCGCGTACCGCTCTGCTGACCACCGCCGGTTTCGCCGACGTGATCGAGATCGGCCGTCAGAACAGACCCCACCTCTACGCCCTCCATCAGAGCCGGCCGCACCCCCTGGTCACCCCTGATCTGCGCTTCGAGGCCGCGGAACGGCTGGACTTTCAGGGCAAAGTCCTCACCGGCTTGGATGAAGAGGCCCTCGCCCGAACAGCAGCCGAAATCGCCTCGGCCGCGCCCCAAAGTCTCGCTGTCTGCTTTCTCCACAGCTTTCGCAACCCCCGCCACGAACGGCGCGCCGCGCAGATCGTGCGCAAAGCCTGCCCGCGCCTTGCCATCTCGCTCAGCAGCGATATTTTGCCGGAATACCGTGAGTATGAGCGCACCGCAACCACCGTCATCAACGCCTATTTGCTTCCGCTCGTGGGCAGCTACCTCGACCATCTCACAGAGGCCCTGGCCGAATCCGCGGGACGGCCTTCCCACAACACAGGGCGGCAGCGGGACCGCGTTCCCCTCAGGGTCATGCAATCCAATGGCGGCGCCATCGGCGCGGCCCAGGCCGCAAGCGAACCGGCCCGCCTTGTGCTCAGCGGCCCCGCCGGCGGCGTCGTCGGCGCTTTCCGCCTGGCGCAGCTTGCCGGCTCGGCGGACGCGGATCCTGCCGACGCCGGCAGTTCAACTGCGCAAACCGGGCCCCAAGTCAGCCGCCAGGGCCCCCGCATCATCACCTTCGACATGGGCGGCACCAGCACCGACGTGGCCCTCTGCCCCGGCCGCATTCCTCGCACCACAGAGAGCGAGGTTGCCGGGCTCCCCTTGCGGCTTCCGATCATCGACATTCACACTGTTGGCGCGGGCGGCGGCAGCCTGGCGCGCGTGGACGCAGGCGGCGGCCTGCGCGTCGGCCCGGAGAGCGCCGGCGCCGTGCCCGGTCCTGTCTGCTATGCCCGCGGCGGTCAGCAGCCGACCGTCACTGATGCCAATCTCGTCCTTGGACGCCTGGACGCCAGCCAGTTTCTCGGCGGCCGCGGCGCCATGGCGCTCGACGCAGCCGCCGCTGAAGCCGCCCTGGCCGACCTCGGCGCGGCACTCGGCGGACTCTCTTCGCACGAGGCCGCGCTTGGCGTCGTCCGGGTCGCCAACGCCCGCATGGAACGCGCGCTGCGCCGCGTCTCTGTCGAGCGGGGACACGACCCGCGTACCTTTACCCTCGTGCCCTTCGGCGGCGCGGGCCCCCTTCACGCCTGCGACCTGGCCGACGCTCTCGGCATTCCCCGCATCCTTCTGCCTCCCAGCCCCGGCGTGCTCAGCGCCCTGGGCCTCCTGATCGCGGACGTCGTCCACGAGTCCTCCCGCGCTCTGCTGCTCGAAGCAAGCAGCCTTGTCGACGACCCCGCCCCCCTGCAGGAAAGCGCCGCTGCCTTGGAAAGGCGGGTGAAAGCCGTGCTCGCCGCGGAAGGCGTCCACGCCCCCGCTTTGGATGCCTCTCTCGACCTGCGCTACCGCGGCCAGAGCTACGAGCTCTCCGTTCCCCTGGCTCTCCCCGCGCCCAGCCCCGCCCAGGCATCTCACGCGGTGCAGCGCGCAATCGAGGCCTTTCACGCGGCCCACGAAGCCCGCTACGGCTACGCCATGCTCTCCGAAACAGTCGAATCCGTCGCCGTCCGCCTGCGCGCGACCGGCTCCGGCGCCCAGCTGAATCTGCCGCAAGAGCCGCTCGGCCCGCCCGACCCGGACGCAGCGCGCGTGACCGCCAAGCCGGTCTGGTTCGGCCCGGACGGCCCCACGACTACATCCTGCTATGATCGCGTCCGCCTCCGACCCGGCCACCGTTTCGAAGGCCCCGCCATCGTTTTCCAGTTCGACACCACCACCGTCGTCGGGCCCGGCTGGTCGGCCAGCATCGACGAAAGGCACAATCTTCTGTTGGCGCGCGCGGGTGGCTAAAGCTGGTCTTGCGGCCCGGCTGTGTTATCATAGTTCCGACCTCCGGACGGCTCTGCCAGGCTGGCGAAACCGGAGACCGAAATAGAGATAAACTTCCTATCGGAGTTGTGCGATGTTGACACTTTCTTCCCAGCAACGTCTTCTGCTCTTCCTGCTGCCGCTGATTGCGGCCGCCCTCCTCCTCTGGATTCCGGTGCGCGATGCGCTCGAAGTCGGGATGCCCGACGCCGAAATCTACGAAGCGGACGTGCCCGAAGGCCATCACTGGGTCGCCTTTACCGTGCCCGAAGACGACATCTACACCACCAACGGCGCGATGCTCTCGCTTGAACTCGAATTTGAAACGGTGGAAGCGCAAGTAGACGCGGCCAACCGCACAGTCCTCTTCGATCTCGAAGACAACGAAGAGGCGCACGCGCTCACCGTTCTCTGGCCCGACGGCCGCGCGCAGCGCTTCACCAACGTGGCCATCGACGAACGGCACGAGCTGGCCTACCCCAGAACGATCAACGACGCGCTCTCCGCGCAGTGGGCCCTGCGCGGCGCCTTCTTCCGCTTCTGGGTCTGGACTGGCGCCGCCGCTCTCCTCATCCTCTTCGGGCTGCGCGTCCTCTCCTGGGCCCAATCGCAAGAGTCCCACGCCTGATTTCCGGCGTCCAACCACTGACCACTAGCCACTGACCACTGCAGTCCATGGTTCCCGATCCCATCACCCTCGAGCTCTACCGCCACCGCTTCAGCGGCATCGCCGAGGAGATGGGTATCACCCTGCAGCGCACAAGCTACTCGCCCAACATCAAGGAGCGCCTCGACTTCTCGTGCGCGCTTTTTGACGGCGCCGGCCGCCTGGTGGCCCAGGCCGCTCACATCCCCGCGCACTTGGGCGCGATGCCCGACAGCGTCGCCGCCGCGCTCGCCGTCTTCGACCACTGGCAGCCCGGCGACGTCGTAATCCTCAACGATCCCTACTTCGGCGGCTCGCACCTGCCCGACATCACCCTTGTTTCGCCCGTCTTCCTGTCAGAATTGCCAGACCCAAACACGGAAGAGAGCGACAAGGAAAGTCCGGAAGGGTTCAACGTCCACGCCTTGCCGCCCGGCCCCCAGTTCTTCGCCGCCAGCCGCGCCCATCACGCCGACGTCGGCGGCATGTCGCCCGGCTCACTGCCCCTCTCCACCGAGCTGTTTCAGGAGGGCATCATCATCCCGCCCCTGAAACTCTACGAAGGCGGCGCGTTGGCGGAATCCCTGCTTGAACTGATCTTGCGCAATGTGCGCACGCCGGATGAACGCCGCGGCGATCTCGCAGCGCAGCGGGCCGCCCACGCGGTCGGCGACCGCCGCCTTCACGAGCTGGCATCCCGCCATGGCAGCGGCGAGCTGCTGGCCTATGCCGGCCACCTTCAGGAATACAGCGAACGCCTCACCCGCGCAGCCATTCGCAGCTGGCCGGACGGACGATACAGCTTCGAGGATCCGATCGAGTCGGTCGTGGACGGGCGCACAACACCCGCGCCTATCCGCGTGACCGCGACCGTCAGCCGCGACGCCATAACCTTTGACTTCAGCGGCACCTGCCCCAGCATTTACGGTTCCCTCAACGCGCCCCTCAGCGTGACGAGGTCGGCCTGCTACTACGTCGTGCGTTGTCTCGTCGGCGAAGATGTGCCGGTCAACGCCGGCTGCTTTGCGCCCGTCCTGGTCGATGCCCCGGCCGGCTGCCTCGTCAACGCCCGCCCGCCCGCTGCCGTGGCCGGCGGCAACGTCGAGACATCACAGCGCATCACCGATGCCGTATTCGGCGCGCTGGCACAGGCACTTCCCGAGCGCGTCGCCGCGGCCGGACAGGGCACGATGAACAACTGTACAATGGGCGGCGAATACGCCGACGGTTCGCCCTGGACCTACTACGAGACGCTCGGAGGGGGCATGGGCGCCCACCCGCAAGGAAACGGGTTCAGCGGCGCGCACGTCCACATGAGCAATACCCTCAATACTCCGGTGGAGGCCCTTGAAATGGCCTACCCCCTCCGCCTCACCCGCTACCACCTGCGGGAGGGCAGCGGCGGCCGCGGAAGACACCGGGGCGGCGAGGGCATCGTGCGGGAGTATGAGATTCTGCGCCCGACAACGGCCACCATTCTCAGCGAACGCCGCGCCATCGCCCCCTGGGGCCTGGCTGGCGGCGCGCCGGCCGCGCCCGGCCGCAACCTGCTGATCGACACGGACGGCTCCGAGGAGGAGCTCTCTTCCAAAGTCACCCGCCGCTTGCAGCCCGGCCAGCGCCTGCGCATCGAGACCCCCGGCGGCGGCGGCTGGGGCGCGGGAGACGGCAGCGAAGACCCCAAAAGATAACACCATGATCCAGTCAGACTAAGGTCCAAACCTGCCAGGTCCTCGGCACAGTTCACTGATCACTGACCACTGACTACTGCAGTTCACCGCTCCAACTTCAACGCCACCGCCAGGCTCGCCAGACTGATCGCCGCAACCCCGCCGAACACCAGCCGGTAGGCCTCCCCCGGCCCCGGGGTGAACAGGAGCGCCTGCTGCAGCCCCACCCCTGCCATCGTGGCGCCGACTACCCCGCCGCCCATTCGCGCGGTGCTGTATAGCCCGGCCGCAGACCCGCTCTCTTCCCCCGGGATATCTTCCAGCGCGGCGCGATGAAGCGTTGCCATCGCCGCGCCGCCTGCCAAAGCCTGCGTCAGCATCAGAGCCGCCGCGCCCGGAAGCGGCAGCGGGAACAAGGCCAAGCCGGCAAACGCACAGGCTTGGATCGTGAAACTGATTCCCACTATCAAGCGGCTGTGCACTCGATCCGACAACAGGCCTCCCCAGTGGGTCGTGGCAAAGATCGCGCCGGAGATTATCGTTGAGAAAACCCCCAGTTCAATCGCTTTCAATCCGTACACATCGGTCAGAAAAAGCACGTTCAGAAACATGGCCGTGTGCATCATCACCATGCGGCAGCCGGCCGCCAGCGAGGCAACCCCAAAGTTCTTGCGCCGGTAAAGAGCGAAATTGACAAGGGGACGAGGCGCCCGGCCCTCCCGCCGCCAGAACAGGAGCCCGAAGCCGACTGCGGCTGCGAGCAACCGCCAATCGCGTAGCGGTTCGACACCGGTGACCGTGCGGCTTGAGAGGAAGAAAATGACAAAAACGAGCGCGCTGCCCAGTAAGGCTGCGCCCAACCAGTCGAAGGCCTGCAGTCCTGCCCCGTGAATAGGGCGTTGCGACGGCACGCGCAGGTACGCCACCCACAGGGCGATGAGGGCAACCAGCAAGCTCGGCACAAAGACATAGTTCCAGCCGAGTTGATCAACCACATACCCGCCCAACAAGGGACCCAACGTTGACGCGCCCGGAGCGACCGAACTCCACGTGCCCATGGCCCTGCCCCGCTGCGCCGCCGGAAAGCGCTCCGTGATGATGGCCATGCACAGGGGGTAGAAGCCGGCCGTGCCCATCCCTTGCAGAACGCGGCCGATCAGGAGTTGCGTCAAGTTTCCCGCCAGCACACAGATGGCGGAGCCCGCGAAAAAGAAGACAATTCCACTCTGGAAGAGACGCGCCTTGCCCAGGCTGTCCCCCAGCTTGCCGTAGAGCGGCATGAAGATAACGAACGGCAGACTGTAAGCCGCCAGCAGCCAGGCCGCCATGTCGGCCTCCACCGCGAACGTATCCCGCACCGTCGGCAGGGCCACGCCGAACATCGACATATTGATCGTTGCCATGCCGACGGGTATCATGAGCGCGATCAGCAGACCCCATTGCGAACGAGTCGCGGCAGCGGCTGGCGGGGATTCACTCGTTTTCATAAATGGGCTTTCCCGTAGTGGTCACACTCTGTCTATCTTACACTGGAAGCGACCCCGAAACGAAACTGTTTTGGACATATCTCTCTTCCGCAAACAGGCACGCTCGCCAGGCACAGGGTTCGGGAGCACCCCAAACGGTCTCCGTTTCTGACCGAATTCAACCCCCTCTCCGATAGGCATTTCCACCGTCTTCAGTTATGATCACGGCGTGGTCGGGTCCTCCCTGAACTCCTGCTGATGAGCCCCGGAAAAAGCAGATTTTGACCACGCCGCTCGCGACCATCGCGCTCACTGCCTGGCCGTTTCTCAATCCCGGCACGCCCGGCTTGCACAGAAATTCCGCGTACCCACCCCACCAGGAGACACCCGATGACCGATCGCTCCTTTACCCCGGTCGAAGTGCCGCAGCACATTCTGGATCGCTTCAAGAAACTGCCCGTCGCCACTGTATGGCACTCTGTCCATCGCTATGCCGGCGTGCCCCTTCCCTATATGAATGACGTGCGGCTCTGCACACCGGGCCAGCAGCTCGCGGCCCGCGCCCGCACGCTGCGCTACCTGCCCCCCCGGCCCGACCTGCAGGCTGAGGTGCAGATCGGCGAAGACTCGCCGGAGTATATCGCCATGGGACGCTGCGGCCCCGGTGACGTTCTCGTCTGCGACGTGATGGGCGATGCCCGGCCCTGTATCTTCGGCGACGTGAAAGCGCTGCAGCTCAAAATGACCAACGCCGACGGCGTCGTCACCGATGGCGGCATCCGCGATCTCGACATCATGGTGCAGGAGGAGTACGGCCTCATCATCTACGCCCGCGACCGCACGCCCCTCGGCGGCGTACCCTACGCCATCCCCGCCCAGGAAAATGTCGACGTCCAGTGCGGCGGCGCCCTCGTCCGCCCAGGCGATGTCCTCGTAGGCGATGCCGACGGCGTCGTCGTCGTGCCCTCCTGGTTCGCGGAAGAGTGCGTAGAGCTGACCGAAGTACACGAAGAAGCCGAGACGATGGTCAAGGAGCGCATCCTGGCCGAAGGGGTCGTGCCCGGCAAGTATTACCCGCCCGGAGAGGAGACCTACGAGCAGGTGCGCGCCGCCCGCAAGCAGGCGCAAGGGTAGCGAAATCAATCGGCATTCCGGCCAGTCGGTCGCCCAGTCCGAGCCGTCGTCGTCGCCACCGGGCATTTCCGGTAGACGTTTCGCCGGTTTTCGCGTATGATCAGGCAACAGCAGAAGATGTGTTGTTCTCCATCAACGACGAACCGGCCACAGGAGACGCCCGATGACCGAACGCTCCTTCACACCCGTCGAAGTTCCGCAATCAGTTCTGGATCGTTTCAAAAAGCTGCCCGTTGCCACCGTGTGGCACATCGTGCATAGCTATGCCGACGTACCTCTGCCCTACATGGATAACGTGCGCCCGTTTACCCCCGGCAAACGCCTCGCGGCCCGCGCCCGCACCATGCGCTACCTGCCGCCCCGACCCGACCTGGCCGCGCAGACGCCCGGCGGCGAAGAGGCCATCGACTACCGGGCCATGTCCCGCTGCGGCCCCGGCGACGTGTTGGTCGTCGATATCATGGGCAACGCGTCCGCGGCAGTTTTTGGTGATGTGAAGGGCCTGCAGCTCAGGATGAACAACGCCGACGGCGTCGTCTGCGACGGCGGCATCCGCGATCTCGACATCATGGTTGAGGAGGAGTACGGGCTGATCATCTACGCCCGCGATCGAACGCCCTACGGCGGCGGCCCCTGGGCATTCCCGGCGGAGGAAAATGGCGACATCCAGTGCGGCGGCGCGCTTGTGCGGCCCGGCGACGTGCTTGTCGGGGACGATGACGGCGTCGTTGTCGTGCCCTCCTGGTTCGCCGAAGAGTGCGTCGAACTCACCGAGGTCTATGAGACCGCCGAGGGGCTGGCCAAGGAGCGGATCCTGGCCGAAAAGGTCGTGCCCGGCAGGCACTATCCACCCAGTTCGGAAATCCTGGAGCAGGCGCGTGCCTTGCTCCAGCAAGCCAAAGAGTAGCGGCTGGACAGACTGTCACAGCCGCGGCGCGCCGGTTGGCCCCGACCATACGCGCATCAACGGGCGAAATTCCGGCCCGGTCAGTAGAGGATACGGAAAAAGTAAACGCAAGGAGCCGAATCATGGCCACAGAGGTGAAAGAGCGGACCGGCAATGCCACTGTCTCGCTTGCAAATGGCGCCAAACCGGAACAGGCAGAGAGGCCCGCGCAGGAGACCGCCGCACGGCAGCGGATAATCGACTGCGACGTGCATCACAATTCCCCCAACGCAGAGGCACTCTTTCCCTACCTGCCGCGGCAGTATGTCGAGCAGATCAAAGACTTCGGCTCGATGACCCCGCACGTGGGCTACACCAACATGCCCGGCGGCCATGCCCGCCCCGACCTTTGGGAAGGCGTGGAAGGCGAGCCCGACCCGTCAACGCTTCCCGACGTCTGCAGCAAGAAACACCTCGACGCCTACGGCATCGACATCGCCGTCCTCACCGGCGGGCCCTACAATATGGCCGTGCATCCCACCGTCGACTATGCCACCGCCTACTGCCGCGCCTTCAATGACTGGACTCTGGAAGAGTGGGTCGCCAAAGATGATCGCATGAAAGCCTCGATTCACATCGCGCCCGCCGATCCCCAACAGGCAGCCGCCGAGATCGACCGCTTGGGCGACCATCCCGGCGTCGCCCAGGTCCTGATGCCTGCCGGCAGCCTCCACCCCTTCGGCAACCGCATCTACCACCCCATCTACGAGGCCTGCGAGCGCAACGGTCTGCCCATGTGCACCCATTTTGGCGGCGAGGGAGCCGGCTTCTCCGCGCCCCCCACTGCGGCGGGCTTCCCCACCTACTACCTCGAAATGCGGATGGCCCGGCCCCAGATTGCCATGGCCCATACCGCCAGCCTCATCTGCGAAGGCGTCTTTGAAAAGTTTCCCAACTTCAAGTTCCTCTTCATCGAACACGACACGTTCTGGGTACCCGGCCTCATGTGGCACATGGACGCCGACTGGAAGAGCCTGCGCGATTACACGCCCTGGATCAAGCGCCTGCCCAGCGAATACCTGCGCGACCACATCCGTTTCGGCACGCAGCCCTTCCCCAACGCGCCCAACCGCAAGGCGCTCGAAACCTTCCTCGACTGGCTCCACGCCGACGAAATCCTGGTCTTCGCCAGCGACTATCCCCACTGGGACTGGGAAGAACCCGCCGGCTTCATGCGTCTGCTCGACAAGAAACTGCGCCCCAGCGTCATGTACGACACCGCCGCCGAGCTTTACGGTCTAAACTGATGCCTGCGCACGTCATCGCCGCCATTGACGAAATCCCGCCCGGCGGCCGCAAAATCGTGACCGTCAACGGGCGGGAGATCGGCGTTTTCAACCTCGACGGCGACTACTACGCCCTCCGCAACATCTGCCCCCACAAGGCCGGCCCGCTCTGCCGCGGCCGGCTCCGCCCCCTCGTCCTCCCCGACGGGCTCACCGGCATGAGCTACACGCGCGAAGGTGAAATCCTCAAATGCCCCTGGCACCAGTGGGAGTTCGACATCAAGACCGGCCAGGCCCTCTACGACCCCAAACTCCGCGTCCGGGCATACCGCGTGGAAGTGGAGGGGGAGAAAGTCGTGTTGTATGCGTGAGGCAACGAGGCACTACTTCTGCCACGGCAATCCGCAGAAGTGAGTAGACGGCCCTCCGAAGCAATCTGCCTTCCAATACTTTTCTGATACTGCAAAAAACAGTCAAAAAGAGGGAGAAAGGGTGAGAATCTTTGGCTTAAAACCTGATGGCGTGTTCAATGAGTTCATCCAAAAGCCTTTCCAGAAGGCATACAGGGAAGAGACGCTGGAGAACTGGCTCGAGAAGAATCCAGAGAGTGTACTCGAAGACAGGGAACTCCTGATTATCGGTCGCCAAGTAGATACTGACCTGGGCAAGTCCATTGACCTCTTGGGTCTGGATCGCGCTGGGAATGTGGTGGTGGTCGAGTTGAAGAGGAATCAAACTCCTCGGGAAACGGTCGCCCAAGCTCTGGAATACGCCGCCTATGTTGAACGTATTGGCGCCGACCAACTTGAGTCAATCCTACACGCCCATGAGGATAACGAGTCGCTTCGCTTAGCGGAATATCATCGGGAACATTTCGACTTGGACGAATCCGATGCCGTGTCGTTCAACAAGGACCAGAGCATTGTGATCGTGGGTCAATACATCACACCTGAGATCAGGCAGACGGCACAGTTTTTGAACTCCAAAGGCGTTTGCGTGACTTGTGTCGAGTTTTCCTTTTTTCAGGCTGTTGGCGGCGACAGTCTGATGTCCCAAGAAACCGTAATCCGCGGAGAATCTTGGAGGAATGCCCAAGACCATTCAGGATCTTCCCCTTTCGTTGACCAAGACACGTTTCTTTCATCGCTTGACAACAATGGCAGAAAGGTCTTTGCTCGCGTAATCGAATGGTCCAAAGAGGAGTCGAAGCGGATCAATTGGGGAAGAAAAGGATTTGCTTCGCACGTTGTTGTTGGCGATGCGAGCGTTGCCGTTTGTAGAGCATTTCCCCCCGCTTCGGGGCCTAAGCAAGTACTCGTCGTTACCTTCAGGGAAATTGAAAGGAAGGGCGCTGTACCAGAGGATGTGTACCGAAACTTAAGAGAAAAGGCCGGTTCGACTAGCCTCCTCTTGCCCAATGGACCGATAGACTTCAAATGTCCAATTGATCGCAGTCTATCGGACGATGAAATCACTACTTTACTTGCGCTGTTGAAGAATATTGCGGATTCTGTTCAGAAACACGGGCTCAAGCGATAACTGACGCCACAATGCAAACCCTGGTGGGAGTCGATACCTGGCGTGCTGTTCGCTGGCCACGACCCTCGATTCCCCTCCCCACATCTCGACAGCCCCTTCCCTGTCGAAGCTTGGGCAAGTTGGAAGAGCGCTAGTAGGAGTCACACTCTTCCAACTTGAAGACTTCCAAGAGCGTTAAAACTCCCCCTCCCGCACCTGCCCCTTCCCCAGCCTCTTCACCACCTTCGGTACCACAGCTTCATTGTCGGCCAGCACGCCCTCGCCCTTCTTCAGCTTCTTCGCGGCAACACTGTCCAACCCCGCCGGCTTCCCCACCTACTACCTCAAAGTGTGGCTGGCCCGGCCCGCTCTGCCGCGGCCGGCTGCGCCCCCTCGTCCTCCCCGACGGGCTCACCGGCATGAGCTACACGCGCGAAGGCGAAATCCTCAAATGCCCCTGGTACCAGTGGGAGTTCGACATCAAGACCGGCCAGGCCCTCTACGACCCTAAACTCCGCGTCCGCGCCTACCGCGTGGAGGTGGAGGGTGAGAAAGTCGTGTTGTATGCGTGAGGAGGTACAGGGTAAGTCTGAACCGGCTATGGGGCACAAAATGAGCCGGTGTCGATCATGGACGCCGCGAAGATGGGGAGCTACCTTGATGCACGAAACCGTCGTCTCTTCTGTGTAATCGGGTACAGATCAGATCGTCGGATTCTCTTGGCGAGTTCTACAGCAACAGCCCTGTTGAATCTCGCTGGATAGCCGGCTACACCAACATGTGAGGCATTGTCCGGACTCAGCACAGGAAATATCTCCGGCAACACCGATGCGGCTTCCTGGACTACCGCCGATACCGTTTCACAACCAAGAACGGCCCACAGTTGCCCTACGCTGATTTCCAAAGGGGGCGCCTTCTCTAGCTCTTGGATGGCCCTCTTGTGATCTACTTCAATCCCGGCGTCAACGCAGATTTTCTCCAACCAGTTGAACGAAAGATATTGTTCATTTGGTCGCAGTCTGAAAGCCTTAAAGGTAGGGATATTGTTGTCGATCTGCCATGCACGGCAATGCCTGATCAGGTGAGAATTGCTGAGATCATATCCATTTGCCTCCATCAGTTGCCCAACCTGCTGAGAAACGGTTCGATCTCCTTCATGATCTGTTTCTGTGAGGCAACTCCTCCTATTCTCAGCTCCTCCTCACCTCCGACTGCTCTTGCATCGCCAAAGAACTCAATATCGCCCGATGGCAGAAATTCCATGCAGAGGATTCCGTCACAGTTCTGCCACCTGTCATCAGGCGGCGGCGTTAAAGGCAACCTCCATTCTAACGCGAGCGTACCATCGTAGTCAGCCACAATCGCAGGATGGGGAGGATTGTTGCGTATGAAGAATTCAGCGACTGACTGTATCGACTCCAGAACCAACCGATCTACATCCGGATCTTCGTCGAACATCTCGATCAGGCTGTTGAGCCTGCGAGCAACTTTGCCGAGCTTGTTTGATTCCAGACGATCCAAGATCGCTTTTTCTTCTTCAGTCGCGCATTCCGACCATTCCGAAGTCACGACACGCGTCGTTTTTCCCGACGTTCTTAGCATCGTCCTCTTTTCTCCATTGTTCCAATCCGATAACAAACTCTAAACGCTGACTCGATGTAGACTCCATCTTACCATGTCCAGCGCCAAAATGAGAACATACGAACTGTTCAGCCTTTTAAGACCGTCAAGCTTTATGCACTGTTCAATCCTGTCTACTTGCTGTGCGGCATACGTCTGTTTGAATCGTTCACTGCCAGGCGGAGCCGGAGAAGGCAACACATGAGAATCTTTAGTATACATCCCGACGGCGCGTTCAGTGAGTTTACGCAAGAACCATTTCAAGTGAAGCACGAAGAAAAAAATCTAGAACAGGATAGAGCGCAATCCGGATGGGGTCCTTGAAGATGGTGCGCTTCTCATTATCGGATGCCAAGTGACAACCGACCTGGGAGGATCTGCCGGCCTGCTGGGAGTGGACCGCGCCGGGAATGTGGTTATGATCGAACTGAAGCGGAACAGAATTAGGGGCAGAAACAATCTCCGTTGAGACAGGTAGAGCGCGATAGCAACCGCAGTCGAGTGTACTCTGCGCCGCTCACGGGCCCCGATCCCTGGTCATCCACTCCACCAATCCTTCCCTCGTCCAACCTTGGGCAAGAGCGCTAAAACTCCCCCTCCCGCACACTCCCCTTCCCCAGCCTCTTTACCACCTTCGGCTCAACCGCCTCATTATCGGCCAACACGCCTTCGCCCTTCTTCAGCTTCTTCGCAGCAACACTGTCCAACCCGGCCAGCTTCTCCGCGCCCGCCAACGCCTTCAGATCACCTCCGTAGTAGTCAAACCACGGCAGCCCCGCCGCCGTATACTCTCTCGCCGTCGGCGGCAAGCTGGGCGGCTGCGCGCCCGTCACACTGAGGAACTGCAGGCTGTTCACAATATGCACGTAACAACGCGAGCGCACCGATGTCTCCCACGCCCCAAACCCGTACTCGTCTTCATAAATCTTCTGGCGCATCAGACCTCCCGGCGCCAGTCCCATCTCCCGCGGCGGAGCCTGCTTGATCCGCGGGCTGTAGGTAATGAAGCTGAGCTCCTCCATACTCCTCTTGTAGTATGATGCCTTGATCGGATAGACAACGATCTGCAGTCCGCCGTGCTCCGCCTCGCCCGTCAGCTGTTCTTCCGCCGTGTAGCCTTCTCCCAGCGGCATCGCCACAAACTGCCGGATCATCCCCTTCATGACTGAAAATCCGTCCAACCAGGGTTGGTCGGGGATCACAACATAGTCCTGTGGCCGCCTCGATAGCTCGTTCTCCCAAACTTCACCCGTCACCGCATTGATTTTGCCCGCGGCCACCTTCACCGCCATCGGGTACGAACCGCTGAAATTGAGCCACATCGCCTCCGCCTGGTACATCGGCAGGAAGACGCCGCCGTGCGCGTTCCAGCCCGCGGGCACACTCTCCGTGTAGTCGTCCACCAGATTGAGCGGAAACCTGCCCAACCCCGGCGGCAGCGAATAGGCCCGGTTGTCGTCGGGTATGCGCAACGTGCGCTGGAACGAGATCCGGCACTTGGCATCCTTATGTACCTCCGGGAATCGAAATATCAGCTGATTTCTTTTCAGTTCAATCATGGCCAAATTCTCCTGGGTCCTTTCCATATGCAGCATGGTTTATTACCAATCTCCGTCACGTATCTCGCGCGCGACCTCCTCAATCGCCTGATCCGGCGCATCCTTGAGCTGCCGCAACAGCTCCGCGAACAGCTGCGGCCGCCGCAGGATGATGTCTTGGACGTCGCTTGACACCTTGCCCGCCATCGCCAATAGCAGGTCAGGGTCCTCGCCCAGCTCCCGGGCCAGACGCCCGATCGCGGCCTCCGAAGGCGGCGCGACCTGGTCCCGCTCGATCTTGCTCAGGTAGGACGGTTCGACGCCGATGCGCTGCGCAACCTGCCGCACCGAGTATGCTCGGTCTTCCTTGAACCTCTTTTCGCGGGCGGTACGGATATACTTACCGAATGTCATGTGTACTACATAGTACACAAAATGCCGCGATCTGTCAAGTGGCAATTGGTGAGCATGTGTATCACCCATTCTTTCAGACATCCGCTGCCTGAATAAGGGCTTACTTGATCTGGGTATTTTCAGGGCTTCAGACTAAGGGCCGGCTGCCATTTGGAGGACTCTTTCCGCAGAGTGAAAAGGCAATGTCGGAAAGCCCTGAAATTCTGGATGCGCCTATGTATTCAAGCCAATCTCCACCTTGACATCGATGCCGGTATGACTTAGTCTGGTGGCTAGTCATGTATCTAGTCAGATAGATTGCAATAGGGGTGATTTATGAACGGGAGATGGCCTGTTCAGGATGCTAAATCGAGGTTCAGCGAGTTGTTGGATACCACCCTCGCTGAAGGACCACAGATTGTGACCAGGCGCGGCGTCGAAACTGCAGTGCTTCTTCCAATCGACCAGTGGCGGAGGCTGGAGCAGTTGATCAGGCCGGACCTGAAGGAACTACTCCTCGCCCCTGAAGCACGCACCAACCACCTTACGCCCCCGCGCCGCCAGCACCGCCGTCGAGCGCCTCTGGCTGTGGAATAGCGCTATGTACCTTCTGGACACTAACGTGGTCTCTGAGTTACGCCGGCCCCGTCCACACGGCGCCGTCCTCGACTGGATCGCGAAAGTGCCTGCTGAGCAACTTTTCGTGTCTGCAGTTACTGTGGGAGAGATACAAGCCGGAATCGAGATCACTCGCCAGCAGGATGAAGCGAAAGCGAAGGAATTGGAGGTCTGGCTGGACAAGGTTCTGGCTTCCTACGGTGTACTGCCTATGGACGCGCCAGCCTTCCGAGAGTGGGCTCGGCTCATGCATCGGAGGTCGGACACGATTGCAGAAGACGCGATGATCGCGGCGACAGCCAACGTGCACCGCCTGATTGTAGTCACTCGGAATGTACGTGACTTTGGCCAATTTGGCGTTGCTTTACATAATCCCTTTGAATGAGAAACACGCTGACTGCATCCGGATGTAGACAGCTTACGGCACAAACGAACGCTGCGTTACGCTAGCGGGCTCCGAGACTGGGATACGCCCCGCCAACCCTCACCCTCACACGTCGACAACCGTCTTCCCATCACCACTACGCCGCGTGAACAACGTCCACAATCAGGACAGGCAACGGGAATCTCCCTCGGCGGCGATGTCACTGTTCCCGCCATCGCGATGGGAAAGACGAACTGTCGCCCTCACGCGCTCTCTTCCTCAGGCTGGGCCTCGTGCAGCGCGCCAAGCCGCAGCAGCTGCGGCGACAGCGCGGCCGCACCCGCCACCACCAGGATCGTCCCGATCCCTCCGCTCACCACGGAAATGACCGGCCCGAAATACTGCGCCACCAACCCGGACTCAAAGCCGCCCAGCTCATTGGACGCCCCGATAAAGATGCCGCTCACTGCCGAGACTCGGCCCCGCATCCTGTCCGGCGTCAGCAGCTGCGTCAGCGTCTGCCGCACCACCATGCTGATGTTGTCCAGCGCGCCGGTCAGAAACAGCATTGCCCATGAAAGCGCGAAGTTCTGCGAGAAGCCGAAAACGATCGTTGCCACGCCGAAACCGGCCACCGCCAGCAGCAGCCCCCGTCCCGCCCGCTTCATCGGCGGCAGATAGACCATCGACAGCGCCATGCAGAACGCGCCCACCGCCGGCGCGGCCCGCAGGTAACCGAACCCCGTCGCGCCCACCTGCAGAATGTCCTCGGCAAAGATCGGCAGTAGATAGACCGCCCCGCCCAGCAGCACCGCAAACAGGTCCAGCGCCATGATCGTGAACAGAATGCGCTTGTCCCACACAAACCGGATCCCGCCCAACAGCGTATGCCAGCTGGCCGGTTCCGGTTTTTCCTCCAGAGGCCGAAAACGAATGCGGGTCAGGACAAAGGCCAGCCAGAGTGAAGTTGCCGCCGCCACGAAATAGGCGCTCTGTATATTGACCGCAACCACCAGGCCGCCCAGGGCCGGCCCCACCACGGACGCGATATGCATCAAACTCATGTTCCACGTCACCGCGTTGGGGAAGACCTCCGCCGGCACCAGCTGGGGCAACAGCGCGGTCCGCGCCGGGCGTCCCACCGTCATCGCGCACGCATCCAGGAAGAGCAGCGCGTACATCCACGCGATCGGCCCCTCCGTAACCGAGAAGAAGGCCAGCGCCAGCGACGTAGCCGTCATCCCCAGCAGGCTGAATATCGACAGCCGCCGCCGTTCATAGCGGTCCGCCAGCAGCCCCGCCGGCAGCGCAAGCACCATCAGCGGCAACGCCTGCGCCAGCCCCACCAGTCCCAGCGAGAGCGCTTCGCCCGTGCGCTGGTACATCTCCCACGCGATGGCGATACTCTGAATGTAGGTTCCCATCCGCGCCACAATCCAGCCGATTACATATAGGCGGTAGTCGTGTATGCGGAATGCGGCATAGGGGTCGTGCGAGCGGGACAAAAGAAAAACTCCGGTGGACAGGTGGGCAGGATCCCATTGAACGTCAAAACGCTCCGCTTGTCCAACCGGACAACGGGCGGTGCGCAGTTCGAATTTTGGGGCGAGCTTCAGGCTACCTTTGGATTACTGCAAAAAGACGACAGTGGTCAGTTCTCTGGACAGGGATTTGGGGGATGGGAATTGATTTGTGGGCGGGCGGCGGGGTCTGGAGGGAAGGGGGAACTGCCGTGGTCGATGGGGGAGGGGCGCGGATGGGTTGGGGCCTGGCGGTTAAGGGCTAGGCGCGGCGGCTGGTGAGGATTGCCTCGTAATCTTCGGGACGGTCAACGTCGAAGAGCAGCGAGTCCGACTTGACGATGCGCACGGGGATGCCGGCTTGGGCGGCGAGGCGCTGGTGGCGCAGAAAGCTGTCGGGCCCGAAGGAGAAGGGGATGGCATGGACGGGCTGGAGCATGAGCGCGTTGGTGCCGCCATCTCGGCTGGGGGCGATGATGATTTGCGGGTCGCGGTTGCTGGGGGAGGCCATCGCCCGCACGTCCCCGGCTGTCAGGTTGGGCATATCGGTGGGCAGGATGAGGACTTTGGTGGCGCCGTGCGCCGCGGCGTAGGCGGCAGCCTGGGTCAGGGCGGCGTTGAGTTGCCGTTCCGGCCCGGTGTCATCGGGGATGCGGGAGGATGGCGGGGTAGTGCAGGGCTGGCTTTCTTCGGCGAGCGCGTGGCTGCCGGCGCGTTCGGCAGCGGCGAGCGCGCGGCGGTCGCGGCTGACGACGAGGATCTCGGTGTCGAGCTGGGCCCGGTTGATGGCGGAGAGCGTGCGGGTGAGCAGTTCGCGGTTGAGGGCGCGGCGCTCCTGGGGAGAGATACAGGCGGACAGGCGGCTTTTGCCTTCGTTGAAGGGTTTGACGGGGACAATTGTCCACAAACTCAATTCAGAGTCCGGTGGCTGGAATCCAATGGAAGCACCTTGTTTTTCCCATTTCGTGGTCCAAAGATTGGGGCTCACTATAGAAGACGGGTACAAATGAGATTCAATTTCAGAATCACACCGTCACAATGCCCCGCTCCTCGTACACGCTGGGTGAAGACGGGTACAAGTGAGCCTCAATATCAGAGAGCAGCTTCTTGCCCTTTTCCGATATAGTATTGCTATGGCGAAGAGAACCACCACCGTAGTCGATGAGTTTGTCTGACCTCATGCTCGATCTTTCATCTCTGATTTCTTCTGCTGTGACTTCAAAGACCTTACAGATGCGATCTCTGATAACGTGACTCGATATGCCATGTTCGAGCGACACGAGTTTCAGGATATGAAAGCGTAACATACTCACTGGATATGGCAGCAGCACCACGTCGGGCCTCTCTGTCACATAGGGTCCCAATGAGCGTCCCTTGTGGATTTCCTGGCCCAAACTGGCACTTTGACCTGCGCCCACAGAAATTTCTTTCAAGTCGCTGACAGTAAACCCTGCCAACTCTTTAGCGTATCTGATCCCGAAAAGATGGAACACGGGTGTCTTTTCGCGAGTTGGCGCTGCACCCCACATTTCTTCCAGTTTTGTTGATAGTTCGTCTTTGGTCATCTTCTTTTCCTTCATGGGAGGTCCAAGCATTTTCAAAAAAATCTTAGCACAGCGGTAGGGGGTTGTCCAGTTAGAACAGGGCATCTTGCTGTGCTTGCCAGAACTGCCCACTGGCGCCCCCTACACCCACAAGCAAAACCAACACTTTACACCTGAGTTCCCGTTGACGCCCTGGTGAATTTAAAGGGAATTATAGTAGGAAAGTGCCACAAATGAAGACGCGCCAGCAAAGTGCTGGGCGCGCGACTCTGAAAACGATAAGCGACCCTTATGGGTCGCTGTTCCCCTGGACTTGCCACCAGCTTATGGCTGGCTTGAGGTAGACGGGCCTGGATAAGTTCAATGGGGTCGACCCAGACTCGCTTTACATCTGCACACAAATCTGAAAACAAATTTGTATGCACATGGGCAAACCTCCTTCCGTAACTGGAGTCACGCAACTTCAGGGTTACGCCGCGGTATCAAAGAATAAGTATACACGACACGCGGCGAATTGTCAAATGGTGACCATAGTGGGGTGCAGTCCAAAATGGGGGTGAGATATACTGATAGGACGGGATAGGAAGATAATTTGAATAGGAAGGGGAGAGTGAGATGGAACGGAAGCTGAGCCAGAAGAGGAGCCAAGGGGAGTTGGAAGAGTCAGCGGGGGAGATGCACGAACGGTTGTGGTCGTGGCGGAGTGAGAGGCCGGAGGCCAGTTTCGACGAGATTATGGAACGGGTGCGTCAAGAGCGGGAAGCGATGATGCGACCGTTCGTGGAGGAATCGGCAGACCGTTTGCTGCGCGCAGCACGAATCGCCAGACACTCTCTGCTGTATTCGTCGATGACGGTCAGCAGCCGCACCCTGTGCCGTCATGGAGCCTCAGATGCACGAAGTCGTAGGCCCACACATGGTCCTTCCACGCAGGCCGCAGACGCGCGCACGAGCCGTCATTGAACCACAGACGCCCTCTCTGCGGCTGCTTCACAGGCACCTTTAGCCCTTCATGTCGCCATATCCTCTCCACAGGCTGGAGAATTGCTCCATTATACACCTTAGCTCGTGGTCCAGTTTTTGGGGCCAAGCTCACAAATCACTTAATTCCCTTCTCGTTTTTTGCGGGTGTGTAGCTGCCCCGGTGCGGACGGGGTGTTTGGCTAGTGTCGTCGGCTGGCGTATTTTTCTGCCAACATTTGGGCGTGTTCGGATTTTACTCTTTCGCTTGTGATCTCTTGACCGGTGTATTCGCGAAAGCCGTTGGCATTAAGAACATAGGCGATTTGCTCCCATTCTGCCCTCTCGTTCCGTAACTCTTCAATTATTCTTCTTCTTTCCGGAAGTTGCTCAAGATGGCGCCCGGCTGCTTTGCGTTGGAATTCTTGCCGCCTCATTTCGGGCTGAATCTTGTTTTTGAAGTGGATATAAAACCAGATGGCGGCTATGACCGGAATGGATAGACAACCAAGTAGGATTTGGAGTACGCCAGGTTCTTCAGTTCCTTGCATTTCGGGCCCCCCCCGGGTTTGCGGCAGAGTGCGGGTTTGAGGTGGTTGTTTGGAGGTAGCTGTGTAGTGTGTGCTGCGTTGGCAGGTGTTGGTCAAAGCCTCAAACCGGAACCTATGTCACTTGGATAGACAACAGTATCATTTCTGGGTACAGAGCTATAGCAAGTGTTCATGCCCGTTTGGACGCTTTAGACGAGAATAGCATTATTCTATGGCCGCATAAATAGAACAGAATGCCACGTTTGAAAAGGGCTTATATACCTAAGTAGCCAAGCGCAACGATGAGCGGTAGACAGAGGGGAAATCAACCACTTCTACCTGTCGCTTTTTCTCCGTCGTTGCTTCTCGAAACGCCATTCTCCGCGTCTCTTGGGTTTGGTGTTCAGCACGACCCGTGCGATGTCTTCTGGCGTGTCGGGGATGGGTTCGGGGAGTTCAAGCGGAGGGCGACCAACGGGGCGTCGGGGGCGTGATTCTGTCACGTTTTCTACATCGTTCGGGGTTCTTCACTTTGAAGTCATTTCCACTCCTCACTGCCCACATTATATCTCAGTGGTAGGCGCAGAGTCAACCGTCACGCGATGTGACAGTTTCTCTAAATCTAGGCAATGGACGCTCGGATTCTGTTTTCGAGGTTTTGGCGGAACGTTTCGATTGCGTCTTTGGTCCAACCGATGTGAGGGTATTGTCTTGTATCGAAGTGGAGTTCGTCAAACATGTCAGACCGGCACGTGTAGATCACGGGTAAACCGAGTCCGAGGGCAAAACCTGCTTCGAAATAGACGCCACCCCTTGCGCCTTGGTCGCCGTGGGTCATGTCGGCGATCAGGAAGCGTGACCGGCGAATTTCGGCGATGATTTGGTCGTCTATTTTGCCGAGGAAGTTTCCTTGGTCAATTCGAAAGGGAGTATAGCCTGCTGCTTCCACGGCTGGAGCGATTCCTTGATCGTAAATCTGTTTCACTTCGGGATCGAACCACATTGCCACGAACACTTGGGAGGAATCAGGCGTAGTTAGAAGTTCTGCGATCTTATTGTAGCCCGCGACCGATATGACACCGCCGGGGAGTATCCATTCATTTTCACGGAGGTAGTTGAAAAGGTACAGAACCTCCTCCCATTTGGTAGATTCGGACCAAGCATAAGGGAGTGGCGTGTCCTGCCGAACAGTTACGCCGATGCCAATAGTGTCGGTTTGGTTTGCGAGACACTTGAGCAGTCGTTCGGCTCGTTCATGTACTTGAAGCCTGGGAATTTGAGTAGCGTATTGGGCCGCGTCAGGGGTAATTTCTGGCGCAGGGTCGCCTTGTGTTCTTTGATCGATGAGCCAGCTTGTAAGTTTTGCTCGTTGCGCACTGTCAAGTTCCTCTAAGAGAGTTGCTGTTTCTCGCCACAGAACATAAAAGCCACCGGCACGTTTAGAATTCACAAGATGCCCTCGAAGTTCATATGACTGAGGTCCTGTGGGTTTCCACAATTCGGTAATCGTTGATTCAGGCCAGCCCCAAATCAAGCATTCGTCGCTATAGGGTGGTCTTGATTGTCTTATCCAGTTTTTTAGATAGTCTCTCATGGTCTTCTCCGGGCCGACATGCGTGTTCAGCAGTTCACTACACGGGTCGCAAACTGGCTGAATGGGGCGGGACAGTTAGGCAAGTTTGGGCGGACTCGAACTGTGTCCGAGTCGGGCAACCAGGACTTCCCCATCGTGCGTAAGAGCCACCGCGACGATAAAGTGGCCGGATTCGAAGCCGGAATCGATTGAGAATTCGGGCAGGTCAAGCTGCCTTCCCTCCCGTGCTTGGCAAGAGTGAAGTGGGCCCCAAAAGCTGGACCGCAAGCTAAGGTGTAAGAATTGGAGTAAATCACCAATCGGGCGGAGGGACGGTCTTAGGGTCAAAGTATAGTGGAAACGCCATTAGACTACCAGATCGGCACCCTTAGGGCGCTTCTTCCCGCCGTGGACTGACGGCTCGGCGCACCATTTGGCGGAAAGAAGGCGGACGGCCTGGTAGATCTCCTCGCCGAAGTCCAGGAGATCGCAGATGACGCGCCGGTCCAGGAGGGCGCGGTTGGGGTCGGCGTCGGCAAGGTAGGCGGGCTCCAGTTCCTTGTCTCGGAACTCCTCGAAAATCGTCTCAGCAAAGAGCAATTGCTCGTCTGTAAGGCAGCGAAAGTCCAGTGAGGGGAGGAAAGGCACTGCCCTTATTGTGGTCGTTCCCCTGCCTGCATGCTGACGATTTGAATGCCACCAATAGCATAGCAGGCCCAACGTGCTGTTGCCCCAAATTGAGAAGGCATAGTCAAACCGTCTGTCATCGAATATCACATTCGGCCAAGCTCGACCACCAATGCTTGCCTGCTCGGTAAAGGCAACAGTCAGAGGCTGAGAAGTAAATCGGAAATCGCGGTTGACATGCGCCCGGCTGGAAGTGGCCCAAACATCGGCCGCTTTGCCCTCCATGCCCTGCCTTACCTGCAGCTGAGAATCGGGAGAGCAGACCATGCGGGTCTCATTTTTTGCGTCGTGATTCCACAAGGCGGGGTAGGTGGCCGTGGCACTTGGAGGCACCTTGTCAAAGTCAAAGGGCCCTCTGGGGGCCGGGCCGTTTATGTCGCGATCCAAGAAGCCGAGTTTGCCTACATATCCAAGCTCCGCCATCTTTAGCTCAACTGAGGATTCGTTCCCAGGAAGCCACAACCTGGATTGGGACAGGGCGTATGCGGTCTGAGCAACTGAGAAGTCGGACATACGCACGGCGCCCCAGCTTGAACCGCCTGGAACGCGCGGCGCGCTGATCATTTTTCCAGTCAGTTGTTGCCCGACCGTCAGGGGCGTAGCCCCGTAGGGCCCGTCCTGAATGCGTCTGATCCGATTACTGTCAAACGCCTTTCTTGCCAGTGCGCTCGCGTGAGCAAACCCCTGTGGAGTATGGCTGAGAGATATGAAACAGCTAGCGTCATCGGGCGGTTCGTCCACTCTGAGCCTGCGGGCGACAACCAGGCATTCAGCCATTCCCGTGTCTGAGGAGAAGGACAGGTCATCGTTGTCAGCGGCAGCTATGGATAGCACAGTCAACCCAGTGTAATGGTCCGCTAGCATTTTGCGGAAACCCTGCCAGGACAGACCAGCACTTGCTGACAGGGGAAGAACCAGCGCCAGGACGCCGCCGGGCTTTAGCTTCTTATGGGCCAGCGCAGCAAAGGCGGAGGCAATGCCGGCGTTACCGTGATAGCAAGTGTCTTTCGCCAGCCTGTTGGCCTTCAGCCCCATCTCCTTCTGGTCAGCATCAGTCGCGTCGAATGCAGCGAAGGCGGGATTGGTGATGTCGGCGTGCGCGCCTTCGTGGTTGGTGGCGCTGGTGAAGGGCGGGTTCATTATTACCAGGTCAAAGCCGGAATCGGGTACCTCGGTGCTGACCTGTGCAGCCGTCTCTTCGCCCGCGCTGCCGGTACGCAAGGCCGGATCACTGATGTTGAACAGCGTCTGCACCCTGGAAGACTGAAGCAGCTCAAGCGAGCCAATCATCACGCCGCCGTCCCTTTGGCGGCCGTAAGGCATGGTGTAGAGACGAGAGTTGGTAAAACCGACGGCCGGTTCAACGCCTGACAATGTTGCACCGGTGATATGAATAGCTGACGGCATGACGTCGCAGCCGTAGAGAACCTCCTCCATCATCACTTTGTGCAGTTTGCTGCCGTCGCCCCCGGCGCGCTCGTGGCGGGCGGCGATCTGCTCGTAGACGGCGGAGAGCAGCGCGCCGGTGCCACAGGCAAAGTCACCGATTCGCAGCTTGCCGATTTCCTCGGCGTTCGACCAGTCCACGCCTTCCAGCTTGGCGACGGCGAGCCGCGCAAGCAGTGCGGCGGAAGCTGGCAGGGTGTAGAAGGTGGCCAGGTATTTGCGGTCGGCGATGAGCCGCTGGAAGATGCGGCCGGTGAGGTCATGGGCATTTTCGACACCGGTGGCGTTGACGCCCTGGGCCGTATTCCGCAGACGCCGCAGTATTCGGGCCGCGTCGGCGGAGTCCAGATGCTCGAGGATATCCTTGGCGATAGAAAAGATGGGCCAGTAGTTGATATTGAGTATAGCGGTCCAGGCTGCCAGCACTTCTCCCTGCGGATTGTCCACATTGTCGCCGCAGGCGTGCGCAAGAGACTTGATGCGGGCGTGCATGCCGGCGATCTGATCGTGGAATACGAGGGCGTTGGCGATGATGGCGCAGGCCATGCGGCGGGTTTGGCGCACGTTGGCCATCCCCAACAGATTGGCGATTGATTTTGTGATGCCGGGGCGGGTACGGTCCAGTTCGTCGAGGATTTTGGCGGCGCCGTCGATGCCCTCCTGCAGGATTTCTGTAGCCCGATCAACGGCGTGCTGCGGAACTGAGATTAGGCGAACCATGTCGGCCAGGTCGTCAACAGAGCCGTCCAGCCAGCCGGTCTCAGGGAAACGGCTGGCGCCGTCGTTCTCGGTGAAGACGCAGTATGACAGACAGGCATCAGAAAGGGCAGCGGAGAGGTCCTGCGCGTCGCCTATTTCGTCCGGGTAGCGGAGGGCGATGGCGGCCTCGATGACGCGATGGTAGGCAGTGGTCTTATGCCCAAGGCGGTCCTTCGCTTCCGCTTCGACGCCGGCGGCGGGCATGTACTCGGCCTCGATAACAACGGGCGCGCGGCCGGGCGCTGTGATCAGGATGTCGGGCCTCAGGCCCGGGTGTCCGTAAATGGCTTGTGTGTTCTCCGAGCGCACTTCGCTACGAGGCAGCATAGCCCCCAGCAGTGTTCCCATTGCGTTGTTGACGCTCGGTTCGGTCTGGTGCGGCATATAACCCCATTCACCTCTCAACAGTTGATCAACTTGCAGAAAACGAAATCAGCCAGCCATGAGCGACCGGCCGAACTGCAGGACCTCCGCGGCCAGGCGTTGTTTGGAGGGCAGGCCGGTCATGATGGTGTCGGTCGCCAGCGACGGCAGGGGAAGCCGGCTTTGCTCGGCCCGGTCCTGCTGGTCGAGGATGAAGCCGTCGAGCAGACCGGCGTAGTGCTCGACGATGGTGAGCGGCAGGTGCTCCAGATAGCCCATTTCGCGCATCATCTTGGCTGCCGGCCCTTTGAGCGCGCGCCCGCCTACAATGGGGCTGACCGCCACCACCGGCGCGGCGCTGGCTTGGATCGTCTCTTTGAGGCCGGGCACCGCCAGGATCGGGTCGACGCTCAGGTAGGGGTTGCTGGGGCAGATGATGATCTGCGCGGCGGCGCGCAGCGACTCGGCCACTTCGGGGGATAGCGTCGCCTTGCCGGCGCCGACGAAGGTGAGACCGCGGAAGGTCGGTTCGCAGCGGCGGCGCACGAAATAGTCCTGGAAGGGGAGATCGCCTTCGTCGGTATGCACGAGGGTGCGCACCGGCTGGTTGCACATTGGCAGGATCCGGGAGGGCACGGCCAGGGCTCGGCGCAGGCGGTCGGCAGTTTCGGTGAGGGTGGCGCCTTCGTTCAGCCACCGGTTGCGGAGCAGATGGAGCGCGAGGTCCTTGTCGCCGAGACGGAACCATGCCTCGCCGCCGAGACGCTCCGTTTCGGTCAGCACGCCCCAGGTTTCGCCGGCGCGGCCCCAGCCGGTCTGCGGGTTGTTGACGCCGGCCAGCCCGTAGAGGACTGTGTCGATGTCGGGGCAGATGGTGAGGCCCCAGTGTTCGAAGTCGTCGCCGGTGTTGACGATGACGGTGAGCGCGCCGGGAGGCAGGGTTGCCTGCAGGCCGGCCGCGAGTTTTGCGCCGCCGACGCCGCCGGCCAGAGCCACGACCGGGGACGGAATTTCGTGTTTGGGGGCCATTGGACACGTTCTTCTGGTTGAGAGTTGTGTAGTGCGCGGTTCAGCGCCAGGTTACCCGTTCGGCCAGCGGCAGCCGCTCCCGCTGCTTTTCTTCGGCGGCGTAGCCGAGGGTGATCAGCGCCTGGGGATGCCAGCTTTCAGGCAGGTCGAGGACATCGCGCACCAGGTCGGGCACGAACAGGGGCGCGCACATCCAGCAGGCGGCGAGGCCGTAACGGTGCGCGGCCAGGAGCAGATTCTGGCAGGACAGGGCGGTGCTTTGCACGGCCATAAGCCATTCGGCCTCCTGGCGGCGCGGGTCCGGGTAGTCGTCCATGCCTTCGAGGGAGAGGGAGACGGCCACCAGGGCCGGCGCGCCGGTGATGCGTGCGTGGCTGATGCGCACACGGCGCTCAATGATCGCTTCGTCGACGCCGTCGGCGCTCAGGTCGGAGCGCCAGCGCGCGCCCATGCGGTCGCTCAACGCCTGCTTGGTCTGATCGGTGGTGACAACGCAGAAGCGCCAGGGCTGGCGGTTGTGGGCCGAAGGCGCCCAGATTGCGGCGGTCAGCAGTTGTTCCAGCAGCGGCCGCTCGACCGGGTCGGGCAGGTAGCGGCGGACGGACCTCCGCCCGCGGATAAGCTGCCAGAACCAGCCGTCATCGACGTCGGAGGCCCAATCTGATTGGCGCCAGTCGCGGTGGTCGTCGAGCGGGTCGGCTGACGCAATGCGCTGTTTTTGCATGGGACGGCATTATAGCATGGAGTGGGGGAAAGGGTAGTAGGCAGTGGTCAGTGGCAGGGCAATCGCATCTAAATTGGGTTGAAAAGTGGGTAAGATGACGGAATAGAAACGATTTGATACGATTGAGAGTCCTTTCACCAGACAAGGGGGGGCTCATGGCGGATAGAAAGGTCGTATCACTGGTTGAACACTT